>CAZGUD010000004.1:0-269289 GCA_964528915.1 uncultured Occallatibacter sp. | reverse complement strand
TCGTCAGCTCCGGAACCGAAGCCACCATGTCGGCCATTCGCCTGGCCCGCGCCGCCACCGGACGCAAAATCATCGTCAAGTTCGAGGGCTGCTATCACGGCCACGCCGACGGATTGCTGGTTAAAGCCGGCTCCGGCATCGCGACATTTGGAATTCCAGGCTCGGCCGGCGTGCCTGAAGAAATCGCGCACCTCACCCTCGCCCTGCCCTACAACAATCTGGCCGTGGTTGAAGCTGCCTTTGCCGCGCACCCCGATGCAATCGCCGCCATCATCGTCGAACCGATCGTGGGCAACGCGGGCTGCATAGTTCCCGCAGAGGGATACCTCGAAGGCCTGCGCGCACTCACCCGCAACCACGGTGCGCTGCTGATTGTGGATGAGGTCATGACCGGCTTCCGCGTCGCATTGGGCGGCGCATGCGAGCTCTATTCGCTCGACCCCGACCTCGTCACGCTGGGCAAAATTGTTGGCGGAGGCTTGCCTGTCGGCGTCTTCGGCGGCAAACTCCACTTAATGGATATGCTGGCCCCGCTCGGCCCGGTTTACCAGGCCGGAACGCTCAGCGGCAACCCCCTGGCCATGGCCGCAGGCATAGCCACCGTCAGCCATCTCAAGAACCACGCAAGTGAAATCTATCCGCAACTCGATGCCAACACCCGAATGCTCGCTGAAGGCGTCGCCGTCGAAGCTCACGCAGCCGGCATTCCGCTCACATTCAATCGAGTAGGCTCAATGTGGACGTGGTTCTTTAATGCAGGCCCGGTCACCGACTATGACCAGGCCGCGAAGTCCGATACCGCTGCGTTTGGCCGCTTCCACCGCGCCATGCTCGACCATGGCGTTTGGCTGCCACCCTCGCAATTCGAGGCCGCCTTCATTTCCGCCGCGCACGCCGACGCCGAAATCGCCGCAACCCTCGCTGCTGCCCATGAAGCCTTCACGGCTGTGCTGGCAGCAGGCTAGCCCACGCATTCAGCGTCACAAACTTATGCGTCGCCTTGAACCGTTCAACAATCATCTCCGCCGCAGCTACTGACGGCCCGCGCCTGCCCACCGTTTCGCGATGGTTGCCATCGTGCAGCACAATGTTCGCTGCGTTCCCTCTCCGCGTGAGCGCATCAACCCTCTTCGAAAGTGACGCCGCAATTCTCTCCGATGAGGGCTCGTTCCAGTCATTCGTCATCGCATTCCATAGCACCGGATCAAGGCCGAGCTCACGTGCAATGCGAAAGACCGCCGGCCGCCGCGCCCCAAATGGAGGCCTGAAGAACTTCACTGGCGACCCAATCATCTGCTCGAGCGTATCCCTGGTCCGCTTCAGTTCATCTTCAATTCGTTTCGCCGGGCAATGTGACAGCTTTGGATGGCTCCACGAGTGATCGCCCACCAGGTGCCCCTCGGCCGCAACCCGCCGCACCAGTTCCGGCTGTGCCTCAGCAAACTTGCCCAACATAAAGAACGTCGCCTTCACATCGTGCTTCGCCAGGATGTTCAGCAACCTCGGCGTCCATTCGGGATTCGGCCCGTCGTCGAAGGTGAGCGCAATCTCGCCCGGACGTCGCGGTGCGGTAATCGCCGTGCCGAAGATACGCGAACTCGGCCATAGCGACGCGTAGGCGAATCCGCCTGCCGCCAATCCTGCTGCGCCGGCCGCGCCCAGCCCGGCGCAAATCCCTGTAGCCAGAGGAGAAAGCATACTTCATCCAGTTTGCGCCGTCGCGGGTGCCCCGTTCAAGCTTTGCTTGAGCGGTGTGCGCTCTCAACCCCCACGCACATCTACTCCGCCGCATCGGCGTATACTCATCTTGTTCGGGCTGCATCCTGGGTTTTCGGAGCGGCACTGGAGTCGATCATGAGTCTCACCGAGTTCCCCGCTGGCTCGCGCCCCGCGCCGGGCAGCCTTCCCTTCCCAAAAGTCACCGTACCCGCACTGGCCGAGATGAAGCGCCAGCGAAAGACCATCTCCGCGCTCACTGCATACGACTACGCAACCGCGCGCCTGGTGGATGAAGCGGGCATCGATCTGGTGCTCGTCGGCGACTCGCTGGCCATGGTTGTACTGGGCCACGAAAACACGCTCGCCGTCACCGTGGACGAGATGTTGCACCACACGCGAGCCGTGCGCCGTGCCGTGCATCGCGCGCTGGTGGTGGCCGACATGCCCTACGGCAGCTATCACGGATCGGTCGCTGAGGGTGTGGCCAACGCCGTTCGCTTCATCAAGGAAGCCGGCGCTGAAGCAGTCAAGATTGAGGGCACGAGGGTGGAACTCGTTCGCGCATTGACCGAAGCCGAAGTGCCCGTCATCGGCCATCTTGGACTAACGCCACAGAGCGTGCATCGCATGGGAGGATACCGCGTGCAGGCCCGCACGGCCGAAGCCGTTCGCCGGTTGCAGTCCGACGCCCGCGCCCTGGCTGAAGCCGGAGCAGGAGCCATTGTGCTTGAAGGCGTGCCGCGCGAAGCAGCCGAGGCGATCACTGCTGAGATCGCCATTCCCACCATCGGCATTGGCGCCGGTCCCGGCTGCGACGGCCAGATCCTTGTCTTCCACGATCTGGTGGGCCTCACTTTCGCGCCCGCGGCCAAATTCGTTCGCCGATACGCCGATCTGGGCACTGCCATCCGCTCCGCTGTCGAGCACTATCGCGAAGACGTGGAGCACCGCGCCTTTCCCTCCGACGAAGAAAGCTACCACCTCGGCGAGGCTGCGCGGCAGGCACTCGCACCGCTCCCTGTTCCTGGGTCCGAATTCGATTCCGCCGACGAAATCGTCAATCGGGACTCTCTACCGGACTGGACCAACTGAGACGCGCCCGATGCAAATCCTGAGCACGGCAACCGAGCTTCGCAACTGGTCGCGAAAAGAACGCAAAAACGGCAAGACCGTTGGACTCGTTCCCACGATGGGCGCGCTGCACGCCGGACATGCATCGCTCATCCGCGCAGCAGCCGCATCATGCGACTCAGTCGCAGTTTCAATCTTCGTCAACCCCACACAGTTCGGGCCGAACGAAGACTACAACCGCTATCCACGCACATTCGATGCCGACTGCGCACTCGCTTCAGCCAACGGCGCGCACGTCATCTTCGCTCCTGCTGTTGAGGAACTCTATCCGAAAGGCGCGGCCACATTTGTCGAGGTCGAAGGCCTGAGCAATCGTCTCGATGGCCTTTCCCGCCCCGGGCACTTCCGCGGCGTCGCCACGGTCGTCACCAAGCTATTGATCGCCGCTGAAGCCGACCGAACCTTCTTCGGCCAGAAAGACGCGGCGCAGGTCTCAGTCATTCGCCGCATGGTTACCGACTTGCGAATCGGAACAGAGATCGTCGTCTGCCCTATCGTTCGTGAGCCCGATTGCCTTGCCCTCAGCTCGCGTAACGCATATCTCAGCCCAGAGGAACGCGCGCAGGCCCTTGTCCTGAGCCGCGCAATCCACAATGTCGAGTTGCTCTTCGCAGCCGGAGAACGCGACTCCGCCACATTGATTGCCGCCGCGCGAGAAACCTTCGCCGCCGATCCACCGGTCCGCATCGACTACATCGAACTGGTCGACTGGTCAACGCTCCAGCCTCTCGAAACCGCCGCTCCCGGCGCGCTCTTCGCTGTCGCTGCGTACGTCGGCTCAACGCGGCTTATTGACAATACGATCCTCGGTTAGTTTTGTTTCGGCAAAAACTGACCCAGCCACTCGATCCAGCGCCGGTACACATCGCGAATGCGCACCGGATCGGCCGGACTGTGCCCGCCGATCGGATAGGCATAAAACACTGTTTTGATGCCGCGATCCTTCAGCGAGTGGTATAGCTCGTACCCCTGCGTGATGGTGACACGATAGTCGCCAACGTCCTGCAACACCATCGTCGGCGTCACCATTTTGTCGTAATACGTCATCGGCGACTGCTCCACCCAATGCTTCATCCAGTCGCCGGTGTAGGGCGAGCCGCCAATAGCAGCCGCGCGCGAAACGTTCGAGTCAGAAAGGTTGTACTGGTCAATCAGATTGGTTACGGGCGCCCCGGCAATGGCGCACTTCCAAAATTGCGCGTGGCCGATCAGCCAACTGGTCATGTAGCCGCCGTAGCTCCACCCTGTGACTGCAATGTTTGATTCATCCACAATGCCGCGCTTCTTCAGCATCTCAAGGCCGGCCAGCACGTCACGGCCCGGTCCATCGCCGGAGTCGTCGATGATTGCATACATGAAGTCATTGCCCAGGTTGTCGCTGCCGCGGTAATTCGGCTCAAACACCAGCCATCCCTGTGCCGCAATGATCTGCGCGAACACGTTGAACGTGTCCTTCGACGCCGACACCGGCCCGCCATGAATGTAGAGCACCAGCGGCAGTTTCTTGCCCGGCGTGTAATCGGGTGGATATGTCAGAATCCCGTTCTCAGTCCAGTTCTTCGGAGCCTTGTCAGGGCTCTGCCACGTCACCACTTCGCTCTTGCCCAGGTTCAACTGGTCAAAGGCCGCGTTGAACGATGTAAGCCTGCGCGGCTTTGAGTCCGGCGTATCGAGTATGTAGATCTCGCCCGGGTGATGCGGCTCGGCGCCGGCAAATACGATCTGTCCCTGCGCGCCCACAGTTGCATCAAGCCAGTAGCCGGTGGAAACGGTCACATCTCCAAGGTCGAGTTTCCTGGCCGGCCCTGAAAGCGGTTTGATCCAAAGCCCAACCCCGGCCCCATCGTTGGCTCCGCTTATCACTGCTTTGCTGTCGGGAGTCCACAACGCACGAAAGAAGTTGCGATCGATGGCACGGGTCGCATTTTCGCCGTCGCCCTTCAGGCCATCCACCACGTAGATGTCGTTGAAATTCCGCTCCACGCCATCGCGCGGGTAAATGTAAGCCACCTTCGACCCATCAGGTGATGGCACCGGGAACGAAGCCAACTGAGTGTGCGTTGTAACTGGCTCCGATTTCCCACTCGCGAGATCAAGCATCTGCGGCGAACTGTAGCGCCGGTCCCCGGAGTATGTATTCTCGATGCGCACGTATACGATCCTGGCGCCATCGGGCGTAAACGCGATGGGCGAAGCCGGAGGTCCGGGCGGAAAAGCCACCGGCAGCGACCAGGTGCCTGACGTCAGCCGTTTTGCTTCGCCGCCATCGACCGGAATAAGCCAAAGGTGCGTGGGCAGCGGCTTGTCGCGATCGAGAAAGCTGTTGTCTTCTACCTCAAACGCGTCATCGAACTTCTCCGCGCCGGTCTTCTTGGGGGCGTCATCGATCGCCGCGTATGCAAAGGCACTCCCATCCGGCTTCCAGGCAAACTGCTGAATCGAGGTTGGACTCTTCGTCACCTGCAGCGCATCGCCGCCCGCCATATCCAGCACAAATATCTGGTTATGCTCCTTGTCGTCGGGGGCAAGAAACGCGATTTTGTCACCCGCGGGCGACCAGCGAGGAAAGCCGGCCTTCTTGCGATCGTGCGTGAGCGAGCGAGTCTTACCGGTGGCAACGTCAACGAGGGCAAGCTCTGAGTCGTTGAGGTCGTTTTCATAGTCGTTCCTGGTCACCACGGCAACCAGAACCTTGCCGTCGGGCGAAAGCTCAGGATCGCTGACGCGCACAATCTTGCCCACCCAGGCCAGATCGAATGTCTTTCCGGGCGATGCCGGGATGGCCATTCTTGCCGTAGCGTCTGCAACCGGCGGGCTCTGAGCACTCAAAGCGGCGGTGAAGACGGCGGCAACAGCAAGAGAAAGTGGAAACAATTTCCTCATCGTGCGGGCTCCTGAATTTTGTGTTATCGGGGAAGAGAACTTGCGACAAATATACAGGACATTGCCGATCTCCAGTCTCACTGCGGCTATGGTGCGTGTGCTACTTTGAGCTTAAATCGATGCCTGAGCTGCCTGACATTACGGCGTACATCACCGCGCTCGATGCTCGACTTACCGGCCAGGTGCTTGAACGTGTTGTTGTCACCAGCCCATTTTTGCTGCGCACCTTCGATCCCCCGCTTTCAAGCACTGAAGGCCGCACGGTGACCGCGCTTCGACGCATTGGCAAGCGCATTGCCATGGGCGTCGAAGGAGACTTGTGGCTCGTTTTGCACCTCATGATTGCCGGGCGCCTGCACTGGAAGGCGCCCAACGTCAAACTCGCCGGACGCCAGGCCCTGGCGGGCTTTTACTTTTCGAATGGCACCTTAACGCTGACTGAAGCTGGCAGCAAGCGCCGCGCATCGTTGCATGTCGTCCGCGGGGAAGAGGGGCTGCAGTCACTCGATCCCGGCGGCGTTGAGATATTCTCAATCGACCTCGCCGGATTTCGAGCGGCTCTCACCCAGGAGAACCGTACCCTCAAGCGGGCCCTCACCGATCCCCGCATCGTGAGCGGAATTGGCAATGCCTATTCCGATGAGATATTGCACACTGCGCAACTCTCGCCCATCGCCCTCACTCACAAGCTCAAAGATGAAGAGTGGAAGCGTCTCTATGCTGCGACGCGCGAAACGCTGGACACCTGGATCGCACGGCTTTCGTCGGAGGCCAGGGAAGCTTTCCCTGAGGGCGTAACCGCGTTCCGCCCCGAAATGGCTGTGCACGGCCGCTTCGGGCAGCCCTGCCCGCGCTGCGGCCGAACGGTACAGCGCATTCGCTACGCCGACAACGAAACCAATTATTGTGCGCAGTGCCAGACCGGTGGAAAGGTGCTGGCCGACCGCAGTCTCTCGCGTCTGCTCGGTTCCGATTGGCCCCGCACGCTCGAAGAACTTGAAGCACTGAAAAAGCGTTGATTCAAGAATCCATCACACGCGCAAGTGCCGATTCCAAAATCGGCACATTCATTGCGATTTGCCTTGACTTTCGGCTTCACGCTCAATCAAATTGGTCACGCGACTCCTTTTTAGATTGGCACGCGTTGGCGTCACTACCCCTGGATCATCCGTCTCAGGGAGCCGAACACAAAATACGAAATGGGAGGTTCTACCGCATGCAGATTTTCCACGTCAGCCCCCTGGCAGTCTTCTACTCGGCAATCGCGCAGTGGCTGCTGGGCGCGCTATGGTATGGCTTTGTTTTCAAGGCTCGTTGGAAAGCACTGGTCGGGATTCCGGAGGGCGAGAAACCCAAAAACGCCTGGTTCCCTATGGTCGCCTCGTTTGTTGCCGACCTGGTTCTCTCCCTGGTGCTGGCGCACCTTGTTAAATGGAGCGGCGCTGTCGCACTGCCACGCGGTCTCTACGTCGGCGCCATCTGCTGGGCCGGTTTTGTGGCGCCAGTGATGATCACTGAGAGCATTTTTGAAAGACGGCCTGCCAAACTCTTCGCAATCAATGCCGCTTACTGGCTGATGGCAATGATGATTGGCGGCGGCATCCTGGCCAATCTCAACGTTGGCTGAACCCGGATCCTCAGCACCCCGGGCTGCCCGCCTTCCCAAAATGAGCAGCCGGGGTGTTTTGGTTCGGATTAAAATTGGTCTATGACCAAGCACCCGATTACCACCTCGGCCGCACCCACGGCCATCGGCCCCTACTCGCAGGGCATCCGCTCGGGCCATCTCATCTTCACCGCCGGCCAGATTGCTCTTGATCCGGCAACAGGCATCGTCGTTCCGGGCGGAATCTCAGAACAGACGGCTCGAGTTCTTGAAAATCTGAAAGCCATTCTTGAAGCCGCGGGCAGCAGTCTTGACCGCGCAGTAAAGGCGACGGTCTTTCTTAAAGACTTCAACGACTTTGCACTCATGAATGTGGCCTACGAGACATATCTGGGCGGCAAGGGCCGCCATGCGCCGGCCCGCACCACGGTTGAGGTGTCGCGGCTGCCGAAAGATGTTCTCGTGGAAATCGAGCTTATCGCTGAGGTTTGATCAAGCTCGCGTTTGAAACGGCCGTTCGCTCCGCGCATCTAATCCGGAGTGAAAGCCTGCCAGGAGGCAGAGTGAGCGATAGCGACGAAAAGGTCGAGCGGAGCGAGGCCGAGTGGCGTGAGTCTCTAACGCCCATGCAGTATCACGTACTGCGCGAGAAGGGAACGGAACGCGCGTTCACCGGAGCACTCACTGAGAATCACGAGACCGGAAACTATCATTGCGCGGGCTGCGGCGCGATGCTGTTTCTGAGCGGCGCAAAGTTCGACTCCGGCTGCGGATGGCCGAGCTTCATGCTTCCGGCTGATTCCAAGGCAGTTGAAGAGCACGAGGACCGTAGCTTCGGGATGCGGCGCATTGAAGTGACCTGCGCACGCTGCGGCGGCCACCTCGGCCACGTCTTCCCCGACGGCCCCCGCCCCACTGGTCTTCGCTATTGCATCAACTCGGCGTCGCTCACCTTTACGCGCGCCGACGAAAAAGCCTGATACAAAAGCGCGCGCCCAGGTATTACTCTCGAAGAATGAATTTGAGCCGCACCGTCGCACTTACAAGTTCGAGCCTGGTACTTCTCGCTGCTATCTCACTCTGGGCGCAGCATACGCCTCTCGTTAACGATTCCCAGCTCGATGTTCAACTGCAGTCGATCGCCTCTGCTCACCACGGCAAGGTCGCCCTCTACGCTCACAATCTGCGCACCGGTCAGAGTGCAGAGCTCAACGCCGATGAGCCAGTCAAGACTGCTTCGGTCATCAAAATGGGAATTCTGCTTGACGCCGCCGAACAGATTCGCGGTGGAACAGCCACATTCGACGACAAGCTTGTGTTAACCAAAGACAATCAGGTTCCAGGCTCGGGCATTCTTGGCCAGCTCACCGCGCCGCTTACACTCCCCCTGCGCGACGTGCTCCATCTGATGGTTGTGCTGAGCGATAACACCGCAACCAATGTGGCTATTGACCGTCTCGGACTGGCGCACATCAATGCCACGCTCGAAGCCGCAGGATTGAAGCACACGTATCTCTACAAGAAGGTCTACAAGCCTTCAACGGCCCCAATGCCCGCCGACCAGCCGCAGTTTGGTCTTGGCAAAACCACCGCGCGCGAGATGGCTTCGATCATGGAACGCTTTGCCGAGTGCCGTCTGTCGCTGGACGGTACTGCGCCTCTGCCGAGCGACGGTGCGATTTGCGGCGTTGTTCTGCATTCGCTTCGTGAACAGCAGGATAGAGACAGCCTTCCGCGTTATCTTGAGTCGCTGGATACGAGCGAGAAGGGGTCGGCGATCGGCAACAAGACCGGAGCGCTCGACCAGGTTCGCAACGACGTTGCGCTGATTGCCTCAGTGAATGGCCCGATCGTGATTGCCGGGTTTACGTGGGACAACGCGGACCAGCGCTGGACGGGCGACAACGAAGGCGAACAGACGCTGGCCAAGCTGGCGCAGGCAATTGTGACGCGCTGGTCGCCGAAGGGACTCGATCCGAACTCGTTCAATTGGGAGAATCCGCTGGCGGCTGTGGCGCACTGACGCATTTTTGTGCGATCTCGATAAAATCGGGCGGCGTTTGAAAGCGGAAGCGCTCCCGCTGAAGTGACCGAAGGGGAGAATTGCATGCAAAGGCAGGGGTTTTAGCGAATTCAAGTCAGTTCGCCCGCAGCGCCAACATGGGATCGATGCGCGAGGCGCGCCGCGCAGGCAGATAGCCTGCAACCACGGCCACCGCGAGCAATGCCAGCGCCACTGCAGCATAAGTGACCCCATCCCACGGCGAGGTAGCGAACAGCAACGACGAGATCAATTTGGCCGCCGCGAGCGAGACAACAGCGCCCAGCGCTATACCGATGATTGCAAGCCGCAACGTGCTGCCCAGCACCTGTCGCTGCACTCGACCCATGGTGGCGCCAAGAGCCATGCGTATCCCGATCTCCTGGGTTTGCCTCGTCACCGTGTAGGAGATGACACCGTAAATACCGATTGCAGCCAGCAGCAATCCCAGCCCGGCGAACGAAGCCACCATCAGCATGAAGAACCGGCGCGGCGAGTTGGCGCGGTCAACGTAAGTAGTGAGGGGCCGGAACTCCGATGCGGGCTGTTTGGGATTGAGCGAGCGCAGCGCAGTGAGCACGCTGTTGGCGAGCGTGGCCGGCGGCAGCGAGGTCCGAATGACCAGTTGCGCGCCTGTGGGATTGCTCTGCGTTGCCGGATAGTAGATCTGCCATCCGGTGTTGCTCTCAGTATTTTCTTCGTGGACGTCGCCGGCAATTCCCACAACCAGCAGGCCGCCCGGCGAGCCGTCGTCGAGCACATGGCCGACCGCGTCGCCGCTGGGCCACTTGGCGAGCCCGGCGATAAAGCGCGCGTACGACTGGTTGATGATGACGACGTTCTGGCTGTGCGGCCCGTCATCCCAGGTGATGTCGCGGCCGCGGATGCTTGTGCCCACGGCGCGCAGGTAGCCCGGCGAGATGACATAGACGAGTGGACCGTCGAGTCCTTTTGGCGCTTTGATGCCCTTGGGGAGCGGAAGTCCCCAGGAGCGGTTTCCGCCGAAGGGCAGATAGTCGGAGACTCCCGCAGCCTGAACGCCCGGAATGGATTCGACGCGGGCAATCATCTGCTGGAAGATGACTCCGCGCTTCTGCGCGCCCAGATCGCCGTTCTTGTCTCCCGGAACATTGTCGTCGTAGAGCGCATTGATGGCCGCGGCGCGGGCCGGCTCAAAGCCAAGGTCGACATCGAGCACACGCAGAAAGCTGCGCAACAGCAATCCGGCGCTGACCAGCAGAACCGAGGCCAGTGCGACTTCAGCAATCACCAGCACCGAGCGCAGGCGCTCATGCCTTCGCCCCAGGCCGCTGCCCGCGCCCGAATCCTTGAGCGACTCCTGCAGGTTGCCGGCTGCTGTTCGCAGTCCTGGCGCGAGACCGAAGAAAACGGCGGCAGCCACGGCCACAAGCACGGTCCACCCCAGCGCCGCGCCGTCGATGCGCAGCGTGTTCAGCAATGGCAGCGCAACCGATCCCTGGTGGGCGAGCCAGTACAGAAGCATCCATGCCAGGCCGAGACCGGCGACGGCGCCCATGAAGGAGAGCACGAGGCTCTCGGTCAGCAGTTGTCCAACGATGCGCATGCGGCCGGCGCCGAGGGCCGCGCGCATGGCGTATTCCTTGGTGCGGGCCATCGCGCGAGCCAGCAGCAGATTGGAAAGATTGACGCAGGCAATCAGCAGGATCATGCCCACGGCGCACCACAATAGGATGAGCGAACGGTGCAGGCGGCCGCTGACATAATCCTTGAGCTGGACGGGGACAACCCCATCCTTATACTGGCCGCATGTTTGCGGATTCTTATTGTTCCAGCACATGCGGGGCGCGACGGCAACGGCATCCTGCTGCGCCTGGGGGAGTGAAACGCCGGGCTTCATGCGGCCGATCATGGTGATGATGTTGCCCCAGTCGCGGGGAGGGCCATAAAGCGTCAGCGGAGTGATGGCATCGACCTTTGTGCCCGGCGCAAAAACGGCGCCAAAATCGAAGCTGGGCGGCAAAACGCCGATAACCGTCACCGTTTGATGGTTAATGTCGAGGGTTTTGCCAACGATTTTGGGATCGGCATTGAACTGGCGGCGCCACCATGCATCGGAAAGAACGATCACGGGAGGCGCGCCGTCGATGCCGTCTCGGGGCGCGAGCAGCCTGCCCATGGCCGGATGGACGCCGAGCACCTGGAAGAAGTTGGCGATGACGTCAATGCTGGTGGCCGGAATCAATTCGCCGTTTCGAGTCAGGGTGAGGTTGTCGGGGCTTGAGAACGCGAAGTAGCCGGTCACATCCTGATAGGAACGCGAGCCGGTTCGAAACTCGTCGTATGCATCGGTAGAGTAGGTGGCGCAGGAGAGGCCGCACTTGGTGGGCGGCGGCGCAATCCACACCAGCTCATGCGCGTTTGGGAACGGCAGCGGCCGCAGCAGCAGGGTGTTGACCACGCTGAAGACCGCCACGTTGGCGCCGATGCCCAGCGCCAGGATAAGAACCGCGGCGATGGTAAAGCCGGGATCGCGGCCAAGCGTGCGGAAGGTATACCTGAGGTCGTGCAAAAGGATGTCGAGTTTCATAAGACCTCTCGCTTCACGGTGTTTCTCGCGGGCCTGCTGCAGGCCGCCGATTTTTACGAGTGCCTCGCGGCGGGCTTCCATTGGGGAAAGGCCGCGGGCAAGATTCTCTTCGATTGCGAAATCGAGATGGGCAGCGAACTCCCGCTCCAGCTCCGCGTCGCGTCGCGACTTGCCGAAGAATGCGCTGACTCTTGCCAGACCTCTGCGCATCATGCCGTTTCTCCCCCGGCGCCAGGCAGATCTTCGGGTTCGTGATTCAACCCCAGCACGCGATCCATTACGCCGGTAAGCCGCCGCCAGTAAAGGCTGTCTTCTTCAAACTGCTGGCGTCCCGCCGCGGTAATGGCATAGAACTTCGCCTTGCGATTGTTGCCGCTCACGCCCCAACTCGACGCGATCCAGCCGCGCTGCTCAAGTCTTACGAGCGAGGCGTAGATGGTGCCCTGGTTGAGCAGCACCTGGTTGCCGCTCACCTGCTCAATGCGGCGCGCAATGCCGTAGCCGTGCATTGCGCCCATGGCGCTGAGCGTCTTCAAAACCATGAGGTCGAGGGTGCCTTGCAGAAGGTCAAGCTTGGAGGGGGACATGGGGATCTGGCTCCAAATCTCGTAGTGCGACTGAGAGTAACATAATTCCTGTGGCAATGCCACAGGAAAAATCGGACGCGTGAAAATTCTGTTTGGGGACGCCGCTGACTCGCCTGGAGTGAAGAGTTGAAACGATTCTTAAAGCTGCGAGCGATCCTTCAGCTTGGTATTGGTCCCACCCACTGGCCGCCTTTGCACGCCCCAAAACCAACCGATAGACGCCGCAGTTCGTCGTTTTCGTACATCGCGATGTAATCATCGACGACCCACCTCCCATTCTCCAGAATCACGGTTACTTCGCCCTCCGTGTAGAAGTACGAGGTGGGCTTGCTGCAGCAGTTCTCCGGCTCGGGGAACCTGAGGTGAACATCGACCCGATTGTCCCCGACCGATCGACTGCCCAGAATTGAGAATTTGCGCGGGGTTGCAGCGTCTTCTGGACCCGTGAACAAACCGTCTTCAAGCCATGGTGTCGCAGGCTTGTATGTCTGGGCGCGAAGAATCTCGCCGAAGCGCCGGTAATAATCGTCGTCGCACGCCTGAAAGCTGTCGAGTTCCTGGGCGAGTCGTTTGCTCATGAGCGGCCAGAGCGCCTTTCTCGCTTGTCCGTGAGGAATGCCGAGCTGATGGTATCTGACGATGTAGGTGTAGAACACGCTCACAGCGTCAAGAGCCGATCGCAGAGCATTGTTGCGCACCGGAAAAGGTTCCAGGATGCATGCTTCAATGCAAAATCGCACCTCGCTCGAATCCAAGGAGCCCATTGCAGGCTTCGCCTGCCCGGCAAAAGCAGCGAAGTTCTCCGGGGGACCCATTGAGAATTCGGCCGTGAGCGTGTATTCGCCAGGCTTGTCGAAGGCAAATCCTTCTCCGTCGCTCACCGAAATGATCCTGTTCGCGGAGATTTGCTTATATTGCCCCAGCACCATGAAATCCGAGGGCGAGTATGCCCTGGCGCCGGCTCGCGCCTTGGCCCGCCACGGTACTTCGTTGCCGTCAGGACCAATTACTTTGAAACTCACAAACTCATCGCCTTGCAGGCGGCTGACCAGAATCGGTTGATCGTTACGACTATAAAGCTGGAGGCCTATCACTACGGTATCGCCCAGCGAGAAGAGCTGCGTTGAGGGAGCAGCCCGAAAATACAGTTCCGGAGTTGTGGCTGAGATTGCTGGAGCCTGCCCACACGTGCCCTGCGTAGCAACCGAAGAATACGAAAGCAGAAGGACGGACGCCCTCATAATCCAACGATCTGGCCTGATCATATTGAGATTAGACACCGCAGACCGATTCGCCGGTCAGTCAAAGATGAGTGCGGCAGCTATTTTTGTGCGAGCGCCTTTTTGACTGCGCGATCGATCTCGCCGACGGAGCCGAATCCGTAGCCGACGCCCTGATACACGATGATGCCGTTGCGGTCGACAACATAGGTGCGGGGGATGCCGCCCGTAGCCATCTGCGCGTACACGGCCCGGTTGGGGTCCCATGCCAGGGGGAAGGTAAAGTTCTTGTGCAGCTTATGGAAGTAGAGCACGGTTTCCTTATCCTGCTCGCGGGCGATGGCGATGAAGGCGAAGTCGGGCGACGATTTGTATTTCTGCCAGATCTGGCTCTCGAGTTCGGGCATCTCGACCATGCAGGGCTCGCACCACGTGGCCCAGAAGTTTACGACCACCACTTTGCCTGCCTGGGCCGCCATCGAAAAGGATCCACCGGAAGCCGCATCGACGCTAAACGCCGGCATTTTGTCCCCAACCCTGGTGTGGGCGTCGTCGTCGGTGGCGGACAGAGCGCAGGCGGACAAAACAGCGAGCAGCACGGCGAATACTGTAAGCAGAGAATGGCGCGGGCTCATGCATCCATTTGTAGCCGATGAGCTTGGTCCGCGTCGGAAAATTGTTTTGCGCAACCCGGAATACCGTATTTCAAGCTAATCTCGGTACTACGCGAGTAAACATAGCAGGGATTGCCGGAATAGTTGCCCGAGATTTCATGATGCTGGATTCTGTTGGCTCGAAAGCGAAAGAACTGATATGGCGATAACCGCTCGTTTGACTCTTATAGTGGTAACCGCGGGGCTCCCATGCATGCTTTTTGCTCAAAAGCCGGCTGCAGTGGATGAATGTGCGAGAACCGCCGGGATGCAAGTCTATTCCAGCGTCTTGGTTAACGAAGAAACCGGGGATCTTCTGGGATATGAGTTGGCCATTAAGCACGACGGCAACTCAGGCGTGGATGCTCTGCTCTACGTGTTCGAGGGAGGAGAAAGCGGCCACGGCATACCCCTCACGGTGCGAATTGCCAAAAACCGTCTGAGCCTCCATGGGACCTGGGTGGAGCATCTTCTCGAAGGTTCCTCAAAGAGGGAAATCGCGGAGGAACACTCCGTGGAGATCGGCGGAGTCTTGGGCCCTTCAACGCTTCGAGGCGTATTGACAATCGCAGATATGACGGAACACCAACGAGTTCGACTAAAACATGTGACGAGAATCTGGTCGTGCAATAACTGGAATCCGTCCCCGCCGAATTAGGGTCGCCGAAAAGCCTCAGACTGCTAAATCGCAAACAATTGGGCCGCCGCCCTCGCCCTACAATAAAGCTGTATGTCCACCACCGTTCGATCTCACGCCAAGATCAATCTAGGTCTCTATATCGGAGCGCCTCGCGCTGACGGTTTCCACGCGCTGGCGACGGTGTACCAGACGCTGGAAATGCATGATTTGGTGACGGTTATGGCAAGGCCGGCTGCGGAAACCAGCATTCGGCTGACTTCGAACGACGCCAGGGTGCCGACGGACGAGCGGAATACCGCGTGGAAGATGATTTCTCTAGCTCTGGAGGGGCTCACGTTAAGTGCTGAAGTTTCAATTCATATCGAGAAACGGCTGCCGATTCAAGGCGGGCTTGGCGCCGGCTCGGCCAATGCAGTTGCAGCGCTGGTCGGGTTGGAGAACGAACTGGGGATAGCGAGTCATCATGTCAGCGCGGAGGAAAGTCAGCAGGCGGTTTCCGGCTGGCCCGAAAAACGGCTTGAAATCGCCGCCCTGGTCGGCTCCGACGTGCCGCTGTTCCTCGTGGGTGGCACCGTGCTTGGCCTCGATCGCGGCCAGCAGGTTCGCCCGCTGCCAGACCTCGAACCGACCTGGTGCGTCGTTGCGATTCCTGACGAGGGCGTCTCCACCGCGCAGGCCTTCCGCGACTGGGACGCGCTCTGCGCGGCCGAAGGTTTGACCCCCGAGGCAAGTACCGATAAACTAGATAAGTTGAGCCGCGCCTACGCCAACGCCTTTTCGGAAGCAATTCCGGAAGGTGGAGCGAAGACGGGCTCCTCCGGTGTCATCTCCAAAAAGAAAGAATTGCGCCGAGATGACCTCGCCGGACCGTCTGGGTCCGCGCTTGTCCGCACCGGGATCACGAGCTGGATCGAGAACGACTTCGAACGTGTGGTCTTTCCCCAGCATCCCTCCCTTAGCGAAATCAAGCGCACTCTCGCGGGCAGCGGAACACCGGAGGCAGCTCTTTACGCTTCATTGTCGGGGTCCGGTTCGGCGCTTTACGGGTTGTACCTGACCCGGGAGCATGCTGAGGCAGCCTGCCTGCGTTTGAGCAAAATGGGTGTGCGGAGTGAGTTGACCCGCACCTTGCCGCGCGCCGATTACTGGCGGGATATGATCGGCAAAGTTGTGCATTGACAGTCGTTCATCGCGCAGTAGAAACTCGCCAACGGCTGTAGGAAGCGGTCTTTCGCCGATGAGGGGAAGGCCAAAAACGGTTGGGCGTTCGCAGGGGGACTTTTTCGAGAGCGGGCGTCAATGATTGGGCGATCGTTCAATGGTAGGACAATGCCCTTTGGAGGCATTTATCCAGGTTCGAATCCTGGTCGCCCAGCCAGAAGTACAGCTACTAGCCTCGAGCTTCTAGCTGCTAGCTTTTTCTGAGGTGGAGCGGGCAACGTTGGCTCCATCAAGGAAGAGCTAGAAGCTAGTGGCTAGAAGCTAAATGCTTGCATTCAAAAAAACGCAGCCAAAGCAAACCAGCTTGGAGGTGCTTTTCAAAAATGGCGATAGGAACGTTGACGGCATTGGAAGACAACAGGGCAGACGAACCGGGTCCCGATAAGGCCGAGGGCGGCAAAGAGTTACCTAAAGCTGGATCGGGTGACGGCGCAAAAGGGAAGGACGCTCAAAAAGCTCCGGTACCTGAGCGCAAAAAGACGCGCACCCTGGCTGACGACAGGCGGTTCAGGCTGTTCTCCGGCACGGCGAATCCTGAGCTGGCCCGCAAGATAGGCGAGCATATTGGCGTCAAAGTCGGCGACACCAAGCTGCAGCGCTTTGCTGACGGCGAGGTCTTCTTCCAACTGCTCGAGAACGTGCGCGGCGTAGATGTATTCGTGGTGCAGCCCACCTGTTATCCGGTGGACCAGCACCTGGTGGAGTTATTGGTAATGATCGATGCGCTCAAGCGGGCCTCAGCGGCCAGGATCACGGTGGTGATGCCGTATTACGGCTACGCCCGCCAGGATCGCAAGGACCGTCCGCGTGTGGCTATCAGTGCAAAGCTCATTGCCGACCTGCTCACCACAGCGGGCGCCAATCGCGCGCTGTTCGTCGATCTGCACGCAGCCCAGATTCAGGGCTTCTTCAACATCCCCGTCGATCATCTTTACGCCAGCCCGGTGCTGGTGAGTTACTTCCGCGAGCTGAACCTGCCCAATCTGATGGTGATCTCGCCCGATCCTGGCGGCGTGGAGCGGGCGCGTTTCTTCGCGCAAAAGGTGGGAGCGCCGCTGGCCATTGTAGACAAACGCCGCACCGACATGAACGTGGCCGAAGTGATGAACGTGGTCGGAGATGTGGCGGGCAAAACCTGCCTCATCATCGACGACATTGTCGACACTGCCGGCACCCTGGTGAAGACGGTTGACGCGCTTCTGCAGGCCGGGGCAACCGCGGTACACGCATGCGCGAGTCATGCAGTGCTTTCCGGCCCTGCCATCGATCGCATCGCAGGCTCGCGACTTGAGCAACTGGTGGTGACCGACACAATTCCTCTGCGCGAACAGGCGCAGAAGTTAGCCAAGATCAAGGTGCTCTCCGTTGCCGGCCTGCTGGGCGCGGCCATTGAGAGCATCCACATGGAAACCAGCGTGAGTACGCTGTTTAACTAAAAGCAGCTACTAGCTTCAAGCTGCTAGCTGGTGAAGTGAGAGATTGGCCTTCGCATTTGAGCGAAGGGTAAATGAATGTACCGGATCGTAATGCAGTTGGTTCGGAACGCAACAGGAACATGCAGCTAGAGGCTATTAGCTAGAAGCTGCCCTTACAAAGGGAGCGGGCGATTCAGTTCGAATCAGCAACATGCAGCTAGAAGCTAGAAGCTGGTCTTCCGTGCCCGAAGGAAACGAGAGATTGAAATGTCTGAAGTTGTCGTAGCAAAGCCCCGTGAGGGCAAATTCAACAAGAATGCCGCGCGGCGTGTGCGTGTCGCGGGCAAGATTCCTGCAGTTCTTTATGGCGTCGGACACGATCCGGTCGCTGTCGAAGTCGATCCCAAACAGATTACCCGGATCCTCTATTCCGACAGCGGTCAAAACACCATCTTCGATGTCGAAGTCGCGGGTTCGCCTGCTGCCAAGGCCATGATCGTCGATTTGCAGCGCGAGCCCATCAAGGACAAGCTGATTCACATCGACATGAAGCGCATCGCGCTCGACAAGGTATTGCGCGTGAGCGTGCGCGTCAAGCTGCTGGGCATTCCCGTGGGAGTGAAGGCAGAGGGCGGCATTCTCGACCAGGTGATGCGCGAAGTTGAAATCGAGTGCCTGCCTGCCGATATTCCCGGCCACATCGATGTAGATGTGAGCGAGCTGGCGCTGCACCAGGTTTTGCGCGTGAGCGGCCTGCCGCAGTCTGACAAGATCAAGTACCTGAATCCCCCCGATGCGACAGTTGCGCACGTGGTGACGATTCGTGAAGAAGTGGTGGCGCCTGCCGAGGGTGAGGCTGCTGTTGCAGCGACTGACGCTGCTGCGGCGCCGGCTGAGCCTGAAGTGGCCAAGAAGGGCAAGACTGATGCAGCGGCTGAACCCGCCGCGGCCAAGAAGCCTGAGGCGAAAAAGTAAGCCTTGTCTCAAGCAAGCGAGTCCATTGGCCCCGGCCTTCAGCAATTGCCGGCCGGGGATCAAGGCACGGGAGCCCGGCGCGGCCCGTTTCTGGTAGTGGGTCTCGGCAATCCCGGGCCGGACTATTTCTGGACCCCGCACAATGCAGGGTTCATGGCAATCGACCGCATCGCCGAGCAAGAGGGCGTTGTGGTCCAAAACCGGCGCTGCCGGGCTGTTACCGCGACCTGCCGCTTGGCAGGCCGCGAAGTGGTCCTGGCCAAGCCGGAGACATACATGAACCTGGGCGGCCTCGCAGTTGCTGCCTTGGTTCGAGAGTTTGAGGCGGACCCGCAAAAGGATCTGCTCGTGATCTACGACGAGCTTGATCTGGTTCTGGGGACCTTCAAAATCAAGGAACGCGGTTCGCCTGCTGGTCACAACGGAGCCCGCAGTGTGACCGATGCTTTGGGCAGCCAGGAGTGGTTGAGGCTGCGGATAGGGGTTGGACTCAACCTGCCACCGGAGGCTTTGGCCGCCGGAGCAGGCAAGCGGCCAGGCAGGGATTATCTGCTTTCGCCGATGCGGAAAGCAGACCTCGCGACTCTTGACGAGGTTCTGGACAAGGTAGCCAAGGCTACGCGGCAGATTGTAGCGCAAGGACCGGGACCCGCAATGAACGAGTTCAACCGGAAAGACGAGAAGGACAGGGACTAGGGACTGGTCGCTGAGAGA
The DNA here is from genome assembly GCA_964528915.1 of uncultured Occallatibacter sp. GTDB lineage: Bacteria > Acidobacteriota > Terriglobia > Terriglobales > Acidobacteriaceae > Telmatobacter. The sequence goes on along the minus strand of CAZGUD010000004.1, from coordinate 249,915 downwards.
TGAAAGTTGCATGCGGAGGCAAGGGGTTTCCGCGGAAAAGGAATGCTGATGTCGCGTTTGTATGAAGTAATGTTTATCGTTCGGCCCGATGTGTCTGATGAGGACACTGACAAGCTGATTGCCGGCTTTACCGCCACCGTCACCAATGGCGGCGGGGCAGTTAAGACGGCTGAGAAAATGGGTCGCCGCAAGCTGGCTTACACCGTGCGCAAGTTTGCCGATGGCAACTACGTGCTGCTCACCATTGAAGCCAACGGCGCGGTGGTGCTCGAGCTCGAGCGCCGTCTGCGTGTCACCGAGCCTGTGATCAAGTTCATCACCGTCCGCATGGACGAGGAAGAGAAGCGCCTGGCCAAGGTGAAGGCGCTGCGCAATGCACATCGCAAGATGAGCGCTGAGCCTGCGCCCGCGCCGACGCCTGCACCTGCACCGGTCGCGGCACCCGCGCCTGCTGAAGCTGAGCCCGCGCAGGCGAACGCGTAAAGTCAGGGAACAAGGGGACAAGGTTGAAGGCAGATATCTGAAACCTGCCCCCTTAATAACATCCTCCGGCCGTGCCGGAACTAAGTCGATTGAAGAGGAAATACTATGTCTGAAGAAACTCAAGTAAGAGCGCCCGAGGGTGGCGCACCATCCGGTCAACCAGCAGGGCCGGGAGCAGGTCCGCGTGGGGACCGCCGCCCTGGTGGCGGACCGGGAAACCGCGGCAAATTCTTCCGCCGCAAGAAGGTCTGCAAGTTCTGCACCGAGAAGATCGACGCCATTCCATATCGCGACGTTCGTCTTCTGCAGGGGTTTGTGGCCGAGCGCGGCAAGATTGTTCCCCGGCGTCTGACCGGCGTTTGCACCACCCACCAGCGGCGCCTCACCCGCGCCATCAAGCAGGCTCGCAACATCGCCCTGCTGCCATTTGCCACCAAGCACTAATCTGGATTTGCCGCCAGGTCGTTGCTCGCGCAATTGAGCCGCGCCGGCGGTTGTGGAGATTTTGAAATGGAAGTGATTTTGAAGGAAGACGTAGCCAACTTAGGCTTTCGCGGCGATATCGTGAAGGTCGCCGACGGCTATGCGCGCAATTTCCTGCTGCCTCGCAAGCTGGCCATGCAGGCCACTGACACCAACAAGGCCGTCATCGAGCAGATGAAGGCCGCCGCGGCTCGTCGCTCCGCCAGCGAAAAGTCAAAGGCAGAGGAGTTTGCCGTCAAGCTCGATGCTGTCGCGCTCACCTTTACCCGCAAGGTTGGCGAAGCCGGCCACCTGTTTGGCTCAGTAACTTCAGCCGACATTGCCGCCGAGCTTGCCACTCAGGGCATTGAAGTGGACCGCCGCAAGATTCAGCTTGGCGACCCCCTCAAGACTGTCGGCGAATTCACCGTTCCGGTTCGTCTGCATCGCGAGGTTACTGCTCGTCTCAAGGTGAAGGTGCAGGGCGATGAGCCCGAAGAAAAGAAAGCGCCCGAGCACGAGAAGCCGGCTGAGCCTGCCAAGCCCGAAGAGCCGGCCAAGGACGATGTCGCCATTGGCCCTCCGGCGGAGCAGACCCAGTTCGACTAACGTCCGTTAGTACATCCTGCTCGCCTTTTGCCTTAGCCCCATCCTTCGCGCAGCGTCGACGCGCGAAGGACCGGGGCCGCATTCCCTTGATCTCAAACTAAATGTCGCTTTACCCCGCCACTGCCAGGGGCTTATCCCGGCTTGCCTTCAGCGCGAGCACCGCGGCCAGTTAGCGGTTGCGCGCTGGGTCCTTCTTCAAGCACCCACCTGCTGCGCATCACTGCTCCACGATATCTCCCACCCGGTCCAATGCCGCTCCCGCGTGATACTCTGCCAGCACGTCGCGTTGCTCCTGAAACTTTCCCGGGCGCCACGTGCCTCGATAAAATCCATTCAATCGAATCACATGCAATGACCGAACCCGTTTCCACTGCCGATCAAATCTCTTCGACTACCTCGCTGCCCCGCGTACTGGGCGCAAGCCAGGCCACGGCCATCGTGGTCGGCACCATTATCGGCAGCGGCATTTTTCTTGTGCCCAGCGAGATGATGCGCGACGCCGGTTCCTCTTCGCTGGTGTATCTCGCGTGGATCGTCGGCGGCCTGCTGTCGCTTTTCGGCGTCATGACTTATGCAGAGCTGGGCACTATGTTTCCATTCGCCGGCGGCGAGTATGTTTATTTGCGCGGCGCTTACGGCAACACTACCGCCTACCTCTATATGTGGACCTGGTTCGCCGTCGCCAAGCCGGCCTCCATTGCGGCCATGTCCGTCGGCTTCGTAAGGACGCTTGAGTTTCTGCCTTCGCTGTACTGGCTCACGCAGACGGCAATCAGCGGGCCCTTCACCCTGAAGTGGTCTCAGCTCGTCGCCATCGCCGTAACCTGGTTCATCACCGGCCTTAACTACACCGGCACGCGCCACGCGGGCAACTTTCAGCTCGTGTTCACGTTGCTTAAGGGCGCACTGATTCTTCTTGTCGTTGTGCTCTGTTTCTCTTCGCCGTTGGGCTCGTTTGGCAACTTCTCCACTTCGCTGCCACAGGCTGCCGGCGGATTCAGCGGATTCATGCTGGCGCTGATTGCAACGCTCTGGGCATACGACGGCTGGAACGACCTGACCATGGTTGCCGGAGAAGTTCGCCGCCCCGAGCGCAGCCTGCCCATCGCGCTGATCGGCGGCGTGCTGGCCGTCGGCGTGCTTTACATGGCCACCAACGCCGCCATTCAATACATGATGCCGGCCAGCCAGATTGCCGCGTCAGAGTACCCGGCGGTTGCCGCGCTCAAGACGATTGCCGGCACGCGCGGGGCGGAATTTGTCGCCATCGCCATGGCGCTCAGCATCTTCGTGGCATTAAACGGCACTATCATGTCTGGCGCGCGCGTACCTTTTGCCGCGGCCCGCGATGGCCTCTTCTTCCGCCAATTCGCACACATCCATCCCCGCTTCAAAACTCCATCGACATCGTTGCTGGTACAGGGACTGCTCTCCACGGTGCTACTGCTTTTCTTAAGCTCTTTTCAGGAGAATTTTGACTTGGCCATCTTCGCCGAGTGGCTCTTCTACCTGCTTACCGCAACTACAGTTTTCTACTACCGGCGCAAACGCCCCGACCAGCCGCGCCCTTATAAGGTGTGGGGATATCCAGTGCTGCCAGCGGTCTTCGCTCTTTGCGCCGCTGGCGTGCTGGTGGCAAGCTACGCCGGCAATCTGAAGGGCTCCCTGCTCGGGACGGCATTGATCCTCTGCGGGCTGCCCGTGCTGGCATTACTTCGCAAGATGAATACACAGCCTCGCGCGTAACAACAGGACTTCCCGCCGCGTTGGCCGTCTACCATACGTAAGTCGCAACCGATTCCGACGGCAGCGTCGTAGTCACGCTCTGCTCGTGATAGACAATGCGAAATGTCTTGGGAAAGTTCCCGGTGTTGTCCGCCACGAGCACGATTTTGCCATCAGGAGTCAGGAATGCCGCCGTCGACAATTGATCCATCTCGCTTGAGCCGATGCGCACCGATCCCGGCCGCACGAACTTTGAGAAGTGCGCGGCCACATAGTAGGCCACATTGAATGTCGCTTTGTCGCCGTCGAGAGTAATCGCGCCGTAGCAGCCTCCACACCCGCCGTTGTTGGTGTGCGGGCCCGCATGCGGATCGGCGTCCAGGTTCCACAGCAACGCGTTGCGTGACCAGTTGCGTGTGGCGCCAATCATCACTCTTTCAACCGGCTCGGCAATATCCAGCCCCTTTGAGCCCGGCCACTGCGTGACCGATTGCTCGGTCATGTAGAGATTCTTGTTGGGGTACGCATCGTGCACGGCAGCGAACGTCGATGCGTCGCCGCCATACAGGTGAAACGCGGTTCCGATCACATATTTGCCTGCAACCGGGTCAGCCAGAATCGATAGCGGATACGAAAGGACATCGGGGTTGTGATCGTAGAGCTGAATCTCAGTCTTGACTCCGGCCGCTTCGAACGCCGGCCCAAGATATTTGCCGACAAACGCATCCTCTTCATCGGCAAACACCGCCATGCTCGGCGTGTTCTTCGGATTCAGCGGCTCGTTCTCAACCGTGATCGCGGTAATCGGGATTCCCAGGGCTTTCATGCCCTCAACATACTTTGTCAGATACTGCGCGTACGCTGCATAGAACTCTGGCTTCAGGTGCCCGTCTCTTACATCGTCATTGGTTTTCATCCATGCCGGCGCCGACCATGGCGACCCCAGTATTTTGATCTGCGGATCGATGGCGAGAATCTCTTTTACTACCGGAATCACGTCAGCCTCATCCGGCGCCAGGCTGAACTTTGCCAGCGCTGGATCGGTTTGTCCCGCGGGCATATCGTCGTAGCTGTACACGTGATCGTTCATGTCACTCGAGCCGATCGACAACCGGATGTAGCTCGCGCCTATGCCGTCTCCCTCCGGCGAAAAGATTAGCTTCAGCAACTCCGACCTTTTGGCTCCGCTCATCTTCATCAGTAACTGCGCGCTGCCGCCCGTGACCGCGAATCCGAATCCTTCAATCGGTTGGAACTGCTGCATATCGTTCACGGTGACGGAGGGAGCATCGCCGGCAGCCTGCGAAAAGTGCAGCGCCTGCGGCTGCTCTTGAAACGCAGAAGAGCGGTCGGGAGTCGAGAGCCACACGTGGACATCGGGAATCGACTGGGCCTGGGCTGCGAGTGGGATGGATAGGAATACGACGGCAATCAAAGCGGAGAATCTCTGCGGAATCATTACGCTCCTCGGCGAGGCGGCGCGCTTGGCGATTCAATCGAAAAGATCAGCCTGTTTCTCGACAATCGATTGTTTCAATGGGTTTCGCGCCGTTCTCGTCACGCCCATAATCCCATCAGACTATAGCGGAACCTGTCAAGGCGCGCTCGCCGGTCACTTCCGCACCAGCTTCACCAGCACAATGTCGTTGCTATTCATGGGCAGCGTTACCTCAAGCGTGCCGTCTTTGCTTGCGCCGACAAGCTGATCTTTCTCCGGCAGGTCGCGAGTCAGATTGTTCAACTGCGCAATTTGAGCGGCAGTCAGCTCCTTTGGCCGGCTCATTTCGAGATACGCAGTGTACGCGTCGTTGGCGCGGAAACCGGTCCGATGAATTTCAAGCGTGTACGCAGCGCGCGGAGCAAGGTGCGTGAATTTCATCGCCACCGGCGCTGCCGGATGCGAAGGGATGACCCTCGTATAAAAAGGCCGGTCGCTCAGCTTCTGCTCGGGCTGCTCAAAGTCCCAGATCACGGCGGTTACGTTTCCGTGATCCTCAGCCAGCATCGACTGCGCATCCGAAGACGGAATCGACTGACCCTCGAGCGCGTTCAGATATTTGTAAGCAAAGAAGGCGGGCTTGCGAATGCCCTCCCGGTTCAACAATCCGAAGCCGCCATGAAACGGCGTCGGCGGCGGACCCGACTCTTCGAATAAGTCAGAGTAAGTCCAGTAACTCATTCCCTGTAACTGTCCTTGGCTGGCTTTGATCTTGCTCAGAATGTAAGCGGCACTGATGTAACTATCGTGCACCGGATCGCGCGGCGTGTAACTCGTGCTCCACTCGGTAAAGTAAAGCGGTAAGTTGGGAAATGCCGAAGCGGCAATCTCGCGACGCACGCGATGAATATCTCCGCTGATAGCATCGGGCGATGGCGAGAGTTTAGTGTCGCTCTTTCCCTCTTCGTCGAGGAATCCGCCGTCCACCCCGTAGGTGTGCGTGGTTACAAAGTCGACTGCGGCGCCGCTCTGCTTCACATGTGACAGGAACTCAGGCACCCATGCCGCGCCGGCTGTCGACGGGCCTCCAACGCGCAGTACGGGATCGATCGACTTGATCGTTTTTGAGGTCAGATCGTAGAGCGCGAAGTAGGCTTTCTGATCGCCGCCTTCCCAGAATCCTGCGAGGTTGGGTTCGTTCCACACTTCAAAAAACCACGTACGCACTTCGTTCTCGCCGTACCGCTGTTCAATGTGATGAATGAACGCGGCCACAAGATCGCGCCAGCCGTCTGGGTCGGGATGCGAAGTATTTCCGTGCCAATAGAAAATGCTGTTTTGCGACGTAGCCAGCGCCTCCGGCGTAAATCCGAGCTCCACAAACGGCTTGATGTGACGCACCAGCAGATCGTCGTAAAGCTGGTCGATCTTCCTCCAGTCGTAAATAGTCTTGCCGTTCTCTTTGCGCACCGTTCCCAGCACGTCGTGAAAGATGGCATGGAAGCGAATGTAGCGGAATCCCAGCTCATCCACGGCGACCTTCAGTTGTGCCTGGCTGTCGTCTCGGATCAAAGTGCCCGGGAAGTCCGACCCTACCGACAGATTGAAGAAGCGGTCGACCGGGCCACTCGGCTGCGAAACGTCAGCAACAATCACGCGCGGAGCGGGTTGCTGTGAATGAGTTGTAACTTGCAACGCGGCAGCCAGTGCAATTGAGAAGAACAAAAGCAGGGTGAAACGCCGCAATTCCTGATTCGAAATCATCTCGCCAACCTGTCTTGTATGGAACCCGATGTTGGTCCGTGGCGCCGATTGCCGGCAGAATCTCGCGAGCCAATCTGCGAGCCCGGACACTGAGTTTATTGTGCTACCGGAAAACGATAGACATTCACGCTGTTGGGCGCAACTGCCAGCGAGTTAGGAGCGTCACCGATCGCCGTCTCTTTAACTCCCACCTGAGGCGGCTGACCTACATGATTGGCCGCTTCCAGGCTGCTCCCGGTCAACTGCCATAGAGTCGACGGCGCCGCAAGATGCACGCCAGTTACGTTCAGGTCGAGCTTTTGCGTTGAGTCGGTCGCGTTAACTATAGCAACAGTCAGATACTTATGATCCGCAGTTAGCGTGGCGACTACATCGAGCGGATAGGTCGAACTACCGGAACTCGTCGCGGGCTGGTCTTCGCCGCCCACCGGAAATTCCGGTCCCGGCTGCGGTGAGTTACCGCTTACAGCTACCGGAATTGTTCCCACAAAGTGATTGCTGTAGAGCTTGAAGAGCAGTCCCAGCGTATTGAGCGTCGATGACGTACGGTTGAAGTCGATGGTGGAGACGCCCGTGGTATGCGCCGCCATGGTTAGTATGTCGGTATGCCGCAACATCTCGTTGAAAATCATTCCATAAGCGAGAGCCTGTTTCATATTTACACTGCGGCCAAAGCCGCCGCCGAAGTACGCGTACTCATCGATCGAAAGAAAGGTCTTCTTATCCACCATCGCCGGGAAGCGCTGCTGGTATCCCTTCCACTCTTCTGTCTTCATCTCCACAATGTCAGCGGGGTAGCGCGCCCACTCCAGCGTCGTCTGGTCGACTTTGTCGAATGCGTTGTCTGATGGCGCATCGGGGCCAAGATTCCTGGCCTTCTCGATATTCCAGTGCCGGTTGCCCTGCGCGTACCAGTGCTCTGAGATGCCATCAAAGGTTCCCCAGCACTTGGCAAGAAAACCGCCGGTCCAGTCGTAGTCGCCGCCGTAAAGTTCTTTCAGGTTCCCCACATACTTGGCGCGCAGATTACCGGGAAGATTATCGTCCTGCAGCATATCGCCGGATGCAATCAGCGTAATTGTCGGGTCGACTGCGCGCATGGCCTTCGCAAATTCGTTGTGTTTGATCTCGAAGTACTTCAGATCGGTGCGGCCAAGCTGCCATGAGCCCCACGGCTCGTTGCCGATGTTCCAGAACTTCACGTGATAAGGCGCAGGGTGACCGTTCTTCGCGCGCCAAGCGCCCATTGGCGTGGTGACTGCGCCATTCATGTATTCCACTTCCTGCGCGGCGGAGTGCGAGTCGCCAAAGCCCGCGTTCACGCTGATGTACGGCTCTACACCAATCAGTTTGCACAGTTCCATAAACTCGTCCAGCCCCAGGTCGTTGACCTGCATTGCGCTCCATGCATAGTCCCAATCCGGCGGACGCTTATCGCGATCGCCAACGATGTGGTACCAGATGAGACCCGAAGTGTAGTTGCCGCCGTAGCGCCAGAAGCCCGAATTGATCTGCCGGATTAACGGAATTGTGTCGGCCCTGAAGCCGTCGATGTTGTCAGCGGGCATGAGCGAAATGGCGCCGATATGAAAGTTCCCTGATCCGATGCCCGTGATCTCGATTGCCGCATTCTGTGTGTCTGCTTTCGCTGTGAAGCTCAGCGGGAACTTCTTATACTCGTTTGTGAGAGATCCAATAGCAACGGCCTGCCGGTCTCCTGCGCCCGCGCCCCAGACGAGCGAGACCTTCATTCTTGCACCGGCGCTGCCGCGCAAATAGATTCGGCCCGTGTACTGCTTTCCTTTTACCAGCCAGAGGCCCGACTGTCGAATGCCGTGGGGTGAAGCCGCGTCGAGTGCGATGCGCGGGCTCTGCTCGCCAACGAACGGATGGTCCTTGTCCATTACCACCACTTCGTCGGGACCGACCGGATGCCATTTGCGAAGCTGCATGCCGGGAAAGCCGCCCCGACGCGCCGGCGGCGCGGCCTCCTCCGATTTGATGGGGAAATAGAATTTGCGGTCATCGAGCATCTCGGCCCAGAGACTTCCGTACATCGTCTGCCCGATGTGCTCGATAAACATTCCATACTCGTATTTAGAAACCGCAGGCGCAGTCCGCTGCGCGTCGACGTTGGCCACAATCGGCTCGGGAGCCGGCGGCGTTGGGTTCTGAGCCGCTGCCGCCGCGCATCCAAGGCAGAATGCCGCGCCTGCGAGAATTGCAATCCGAATCTTTGTCGTGTTCATCTGCTCTTCCCCTTTGAATCGGCGAAACTAATTGGGAGCAAAACGCCGGTCTCACTCGTACTGAGTGCGTTTTGATCCCTTAAGAATTCACCGCTCGACTCGCTTAGCCAAGCATCGGTGCACGCCTTGACCGCCTACTTGCAGCCGGCGGTAAAGCATAGGTTCCGGCTGAAGAACGGCATCACGTGATTCTGGAACCGGTCGGCAACCGCGCTGGTGTGCGTGCCTTTGTAGATCTCAAAGCCGTTTGCGATTCCGTAGTTGTCCAGAATGTTATGCAGTTTGATGGCGTCAAAGCGCAGGCCGTCCTGGTCGCCCACGTCCATTGAGATGGCCCGGTATAGCTTCAAATTGCCGATATACTGATCGACAAACGCCAGCGGCGAGTTGGCCGTGAATTTCGCCACAATATCCGGCTGCGGAACGCCGTCTTTGGTTGGCAGGTCGAAGTAAAGCGGGGGGTTCTTCGGGTCGGGAGCCCACGCTGCGGCCGTTGCATACTGGGCGGAGCCAAAGCCGGGCGACTGTGCTGCCAGATCGGCTGGAGACTTGGCCGCCGCAACCTTCTTTTCATTGGCGATCGCCCGCTCCTTCATCTGATCGCTGGGACCCGGCCCGCCGCCGCCCATCGGCGACATGCAGCAGGGACTCATAATATACAGCGCGCCAAATACGTCAGGGTGCCTCATGCCGATGCGGCTCGCGCCATACCCTCCCATCGAATGGCCGGCGAGACCACGGCTGCTTCGCTCGGGGATGGTCCGGTAATGCGCGTCGATGTACTCCACCAGGTCGTGCGCAATGAAGTTTTCAAAGTCTCCGGTGGTTACCGAGCTCGAGTACATCGATCCGTTGTAGATCGTCTTTGAGTCGGGCAGCACCACGATCATCTCTTTCGAGCCCAGCGCGAAGGCGCCCTCGATCGTCTGCGGCACGTGAATCTCGTGCGTCCACTGCTCGGCGCCGATCGAATATCCATGCAGCGCGTAGACAACCGGATAACGGCGATGCTTGTCTTTGGCATAGCTGGGCGGCAGAAAAACGATCGCGTCGCGGTCAACTGCATCGCCTTCAAGGTTGCCCTCCAGCGACTTGCCGTGAACCTTGATGTGTTCCACCGTGTCCGGCTTCGCGCTAGGTTCCACCGCCGGCACGATGGTCTCAACCTGCGCCACCGCCGTCGTTGAGGCAGCGGTCACCGCTAATACCGCAGCCAGAAACAATTGTTTCGTCATCGTCCAATCCCCCATTAATCGCGACCTGCGAATCAACTACTGAAACAGCCGTGGCGCAAAGTCCTTCAAATCGCGGCGCCAGGTTTGCCATTCGTGCGACGTACCCGGCGACTCGTAGAAGATGTGCTGCACGTGCGCCTCGGTGAGCGAATTGTGCAGATTCATAATGCCGGCGTGCATCATGGCCGGCTCGTCGGTTCCCACGCCGATCCACAACAGATGTACTTTCATGGCGAAGGCCGCCGGATCGGCCAGTTCTCCGTGCAGCGATGTTTTGGCGTCGAATTGCTGTCCGCCGAATGCCATCGCCGCGCCGCTGAACCCGCCAATGTAGGAGAAAAGATCAAGCCGGTCGAAGGTGACGGTGAACGTCTGCATGCCGCCCATGGAAAGGCCGGCCATGGCGCGATGTTCTCGATCGGGAATGGTTCTGAAGTGTGAATCGATGAACGGGATGAGCGCCTTTGTCATATCGTCTTCAAAGGCCGTCATCATTTCCTGCATGGCCTTCATCATCTCAGGCGATCCGAACCTGGCGCCGGGTGGTGGCGGCTCTGCGCCGGCGCGACGAGCGTAGCCGTTTGCCATCACTACGATCATTGGCTTTGCGGTTCCGGCCGCGATGAGATTATCGAGGATGAAGTTGGCGTGGCCCTGCTTGATCCAGCCGGTTTCATCTTCGCCGCCGCCGTGCTGCAGGTAGAGCACCGGATAGCGCACTTTGGTCTGCTCATCGTAGCCTGGCGGCGTGTACACCAGCGCGTGGCGCCAGGTCCCGGTCACGTCGGAGTGGTACCAGACCTCGCGAACCTGGCCGTGGGGCACGTCTTCGGGTAAATAATAGGTTGAACCGGCCTCGGGAATTTCAATGGCACTCGCATCTTTGCTGCCGCCGTAATAGGTGTGGCTGCTGGGGTCGCTCACTTCCGCGCCGTCCACAATGATGGTGTAGTAGTGAAGCCCCGGAACCAGCGGCGTCGTGGTGACCGTCCAGAATCCATCGGCCTGCTTGGCCATGTCGAGCTTGGGCCCGCTCCAGAAGTTGAGCCTGACTGCCGTTGCATCGGGGGCTTTGAACCGGAACTCAGCCCGCCCGGCGCCGTCGACGCGTGGGTACGGCGCATCGAGAACATTGGTGGTGGCAGGCCGGAAGTCGCCGCTTTCCTGCGCGTAACAGAGGCTTGCAACCAGCAACATCGCCAGTCCAATCAGCTTCATGGTATTTCTCCGTCGGGCTTATGTGCCACATCCCTGGGCGGGTGCGGAATCTCGACGCGCCCAGAGGTGATAAATTGGCCATGCGCATACTACTCTCAAGGATTATCGAAGGGAAAGTCTCAAATTTCGCGCAGGTAGATCGATTTATTCGATATATTTAGCCAGTATGCGCACCACCCTCGATGAATGGGAAATCTTGCAGGCCGTGGTCCAGCTGGGCGGGTTTGCTCCCGCCGCAAAGCAGCTCAATCGATCGCAATCCACTATCAGCTATGCCATTGCCCGTCTGCAGGATCAGCTCGGCATCAAGCTCTTCGAGATTAAGGGCAGAAGAGCGCAGTTGACTGAGTTGGGGCGGGTGCTGCTGGCTGACGCCGAACCGCATCTGGCGGGCTTCCATCAACTGGAACAACGAGCCGAATCGCTCGCCTCGGGCGGAGAGTCGGAAGTCAGGTTGTCAGTTGACAGCATCTTTCCCAACGACCGGCTGTTTGCCGCTCTTGCGGCATTCACTGCGCGCTTTCCCCACGTTCAACCGAGGCTCAGGCAAGGCACCTTCCTCAATGCCGACTCCGAGTTTTCGATGCACAATGTTCAGCTCTGCATTACCGGACTGGTTTCACGCGAGTTCTTTGCATGGCCAATCCTCGTCATCCGCATGATGGCGGTTGCTGCATGCGATCATCCGCTTCATCAAATAAAGCGCGAACTCACCCGCGCCGACATGATGCAGCACACACTGGTCAGCATTGAAGGCACCGCATCGGGATCGCCGAAGCATCAGCCCCGCGTTCCCGCGCAACGCGTTATGCCGGTGCGATCGATTGAGGCCGCGATCGATGCTGTACGAAGCGGCCTTTGCTTTGGCTGGTTGCCAATGTACCGGATAAGGACGGAGTTAGAGAGCGGCGAATTGATGCCGCTGCACCTTCTGGCCGGCGTTACTCGCGAGGTGCGGCTCCAACTCGTGCGCAAGGACGTAAGCTCCAGCAGCGTTGAGGTGAACGCGATCGCCGATTTGCTTGGCGTAAATCATGATGCGGAAGTGATCTGACCCCGGGGGACATCCGACCGGCAAGTGGGCCGGCCTGATGAGAGCCGCCATTGCGATCTGAATCGAGCCCTCCAGCACCCAGTGCTCCAAATCACATCGAGCCGATGTTTCGGAATGCTACCCTGCGCAGGTCTGACATTTCCATCCCAGAGGAGCGCGGGAACCGCATGAAAGCAAAGAAGGGAACCCTCGCGCGCCGCGATTTCATGATCGCGACCGCTGCGGCCGGTACGGCAGTCCTTTCCGGCTGTTTTTCGTCGCATAACAGCGGCTGGGAGTTTCTGACCGACGCTCACGCCGCCACTCTGAAAGCCGTCTGCGACCAGATCATTCCCGCCGACGAATTTCCATCGGCCTCTCAGGCCGGCGTTCTCACCTACATTGACCGGCAACTTACGCGGCATTACCGCCGTCACCGGAAGGCCTATCTTTCCGGCCTGGAGCAGGCCAACCGTATCAGCCGGGAGCGCTTCGGCACCGCGCTCGAGACCGCCTCGCCGCAGCAGCAACTGGCAGCAGTCACGGTGCTTGAATCTCAAAACTCTGAGTTCTTCAACCTTGTCAGGGAACACACTCTCGAGGGTTTTTACGGATCCCCTCGCCATGGTGGCAATCGCGATGCCGTCAGTTGGCGCATGCTCGGCCTGGATGAGCCGCTATTGCGCGGCCGCGCGCAATACGACCTGCGGAAAGGCTCGCCCTCATGAAACATGTAAATGCAGTGGTTATAGGCGCGGGCGCAGCAGGCGGCATCGTGGCCAAAGAGCTCGCGGTTGCCGGCCTGAGTGTTGTACTGCTCGAGCGCGGACCCTGGTACACGGCCAGCGACTGCCGCAAAGACGATCTCCGCAACCAGCGCACCACCGTACTCGGCGCTGCCTTTGGGCCCGAGGATGAAGGCAATCCGCGCACGTCGGTCGACGCCTCGGGCGCAATCCATACCTGGCTGCCCAGCGAGGGAGGCTACCAGAACAACGCCGCCTGTGTGGGTGGAGGGACGCTCAGTTATGGAGGCCAGGCCTGGCGCTATATGCCGCAGGACTTCCGCATGCGTTCCACGTACGGAGCACCCGAGGGAAGTTCGCTCGAGGACTGGCCCTTCTCCTACGACGATCTCGAGCCGTTTTACGAAAAAGCTGAATATGAGATCGGCGTTTCAGGAGACTACTCCGGCACTCCTTTCAAAGGTCCTCGCCGCAACCCGCTGCCCATGCCGCCGCTGCCGCCCAATCGCGAATTCTCTATTCTCGAGCCCGCTGCCAAACGCCTCGGCCTGCATCCGTTTCATCTGCCCATGACCCGCAACAGCGTTCCCTACAACGGTCGCGGACCCTGCATGCGCTGCCGCTGGTGCGTCGGTTTTGCCTGCGAAGTGGACGCTAAAAACGGCTCGCAAAACACGGTGATTCCCACCGCGCTGGCCAGCGGCAACTGCGAACTGCGCACTGAGTGCATGGCCAAAGAGGTGCTCACAGACGATCGCGGCCGGGCTCGCGGTGTGGCCTATTTTGACTCCGACGGTCACTTGCAGGAACAGTCCTGCGATCTGGTCGTCGTCTCGGCTTGCGCCATTGAGTCGGCGCGACTGCTGTTGAACTCAAAGAGCAGGCTTTATCCCAACGGCATCGGCAATCGTTATGATCAGGTCGGTCGCAATTTGCAGGGCCACCACTACACCGGCGCCGTGGGCTTCTTCGATTACGACACATACGACGACGTCGGCCCCGGCGGCAGCATCGCCATCACCGATTACAATCACGGCACTCCCGGCCTATGTGGCGGCGGCATGCTGGCCAACGAGTTCATCCGCCTGCCGATCCACATGATCGATCGCCTGCCTGCGGCCTCACCCCGTTGGGGCCTTGGCCACAAACAGGCAATGCGTGCTGCTTACAAGCGCAACGTCCAGGTCTTCGGGCCTACACAGCAGATTCCCACCGCCAACGCTCGCGTCACGCTCGATCCAACTGTCCGCGACAAATGGGGATTGCCGGTAGCTCGCATCTCCGGCAACGTTCATCCCCACACCTTTGACATTGGCGAAGTGCAGGCGCAGCGTGCCGAAGCGTGGCTCAAAGAGGCTGGCGCTATCAGCACCATCAAGCTCTCAAGCAGGCCTCCGAGCGTCTCGGCCAGTCAGCATCAGGCCGGCACCTGCCGCATGGGCAACGATCCCAAAGGCTCCGTCGTCGATCCCGGTTGCCGCATTCACGATGTCGACAACGTCTTCGTCATCGACGGCAGCGTGCACGTGAATAACGGCGGCTTCAATCCGGTACTCACCATCATGGCCATTGCGTATATGGCCTCTGAGTCGCTGGTCCGCAATTGGAAAGGTACGGGTCTCAAGTCATGAAGCGCTTGCTCAAGCTGGCCGCAGTCGCCGCGAGCCTGCTGGTGGTGCTCGGTTTTGCCGGCGTATTTGGCGCGTCGGCGTACTACTCTTCAGAACGCGGTCAGGGCTGCGCAAGCTGCCACGAGATGAGCTCCTATGTGAGCTACGTGCATGGCTCCCCGCACCGCTCAATGAACTGCATGGAGTGCCACGAGGCCGGCCTCGGTACCAAGCTACGCCACACCTGGGTGCATCTCACCCATCGCTGGCCTGAGTCCATTCGGCTCCGCCAGGTTGACGTTCTGGCCATGAACACGAGCTGCCAGCGTTGCCATCGGCACGAGTATGCATCGTGGTCAGCCGGTCCGCACAGCGCCACTTACGCTCAAATATTTACGAGTTCTACTCACAACTCCCAACGCCGTATGATGGAAGACTGCCTTCGCTGCCACGGCATGTACTACCCGGGATCGATTCGCGATCTCGTGCAGCCTCAGAACACGGTCGGACCGTGGCACATCGTGAATGCGCATCTTGCCGATCAGCCTGCCATGCCCTGCGGAACCTGCCACTCGATTCATCGTGAAGGCGAACCTGAGTCGAAGCCCGCCGAACGCGTCTCCGTTGCAGGGTCGGATGTGCCCGTCTCGCTTGCATTTTACGATCGCCGTGAGACCATGCACTTTGCCGCCGCCAACCTCGCCATCCCTCAGCTCTACGATGGCGCCCGTCCCCTTCATGTCAGCCAGGATCAGCGACAGACCGTCTGCTACCAGTGCCACGCGCCGCGCATGCCTGAACCAGGATCCGCCACCGCCGCCCATGGATGGGAAATGCAGGCAGGTTCGGGCGACGATCGCACCGCGATGGGCGTACACGAGGGCCTGAGCTGCTTCAGTTGCCACAACGGGCACAACGAAAACGCGCGCGCCTCATGCAAAACCTGTCACCCACAGATGTCGCATTGCGGCATTGACGTTGAGAAGATGGATACGACCTTCGCCAACGCCAAAAGCGCGCACAACATCCATTGGGTAAAATGCACTGACTGTCACCAGCACGGCATTCCCAAGCTGAAACAAGCAGTCGCTGCAAAATCTTTGACTCCGCTCAACGGAAGATAAGTCGCCACCGCATCTCTCCTGAAGGTGTGAAACTGGGTGCCCATCCTCGCCGCTCTTTGTTTTTGCGGCGAGGGTGGGATCGCTCTAAAGCTAGAAAAAGACAAGACGGTGATTTGCCGATGATTGGCCTTTGTGGTCTCCCATCCATCGAGCAAAAACCGCCCGACGGATGGGGCACAGTTCGATCTCCCCCGGGTCGTATACACCGGCGGCGGACTAAAAGGGAAATGCTCCAAACCGTGGTCCCGTTCGAATCTCAGCTAAGCCGTCTGCAGTTGCACCGCCGCGCCTTCCAGTCCCGGTGAATCCGCCCGCAGTTCAATCTGCCCCGACCCTCCCGTCGGCCTTACCACCACCAGGCACACACCGTGAAACGTCTTCCTGTGCGGCTGGCGGAAGCTCGCCACATCCTTGGGATTCGCGTTGCCCACAGCGGCAATCTCAGCGGCGCCGCTGATGGTAAACGACACCGGAACCACCGAGTCCGGTACCAGCCGGCCCTCTTCGTCAACCACCGAAACGATCACGTAGCTCAGGTCGTCGCGGCTGGCCTTCAGCTTCGGCCGATCCGGCGTCAAAATGAGCTTGCGAGCCTTGCCCGCGGTCGCAAGAACAACCGAACCTGTTTCGCTGCCGATTTCGTAAACTACCGCTTTCAGCTCGCCCGGGCTGTAAGTCACTGCGAATTCGGCCTTGAGAGCATCGTCCCTGGTCAGGTTCTTCGATCCAACCTCTTTGCCATTCAGCAGCAGCTTCACCTGGCTTCCACGGCTGTACACGCGCACATTCATCGTAGTGCCTTCGAAACCTGGCCACGTCCAACTGCGCAGTTCTTCGCTCCAGCCCCACATGCTGACCGATTCCTTCCATCCATCAGGCACTGGCCGCTGCACCGCGATCTCAATCGGGCTGCGCCTCCACACCACGTCGCGGAAATACGATTGCGGCTTCTTATTTCCGATCAGATCGATGTCGCCGCAATAGGAATTAAACCACGGGTACGGCTGTGAAAATGAGTAAGCCTCAGGCCCGTTGTGAATGCTTGCGTGACCAATTCCCGATTCACCCAGGTAGTCGATCGCAGTCCACACAAAATCGCCGATCACCCAACTGTTGCTTTCAACGGCCTGCCAGTTCTGGAACGCCTGGTTCGGAAATGACTCCGTACCCGCCATCACCCGTTCAGGATAAGTGGCATGGTCGTTCGCGTAGTGCTCCCACCCGTAGTTGTAGCCACCTACATCGAGATAGGTGAATGCGGGCTGCATGTCCTGCCAAGTCTGTTTCGGGTGATCGAAGGGAGCGGGAATCGCCGCTGTAACTTTGCGGGTTGGGTCGAGCTTGTGCACCAAAGCAGCCAGCTCCTTGCCGATCTCGACTCCCTGCGGCTCGGCGCGTTCCGGAATCTCGTTCCCGATGCTCCACAGAACCACGCACGGATGATTGCGATCGCGCATGACCATGCTTTCAAGATCGCGCTGCCACCAGTCTTTGAAGTAGAGATGGTAGTCCTGCGGGTTCTTGCCTTCTCCCTCCCAGCAATCGAAGGCCTCATCGATCACCAGCATTCCCAGCCGGTCGCAGGCATCCAGAAAATCCGGCGATGTTGGATTGTGGCTGGTGCGAATCGCGTTGTAACCATTCGCCTTCAGAATCTCAACGCGACGCTCTTCCGCGCGCGGTATGCACGCCGAACCCAGGGGGCCGTTATCGTGGTGCACGCAACCGCCGCGCATTTTCACGCTTTCGCCGTTCACACGCAAACCCTGCGCCGCATCGATCTCCACCTTGCGCACGCCAATCTTCATCGCTGTTCCATCCGCGATTTGGCCATCCGCTTCAATCGCCACTTCCGCGCGGTACAAATGCGGGTCGGCCGGAGACCACAAATGTGAATTCGCAATTCTCAACTCGCAAGTTGTCTTCGCGGCGTCTCCCGCGGGCACGGCGATTGCAGCTTGCGTTTCTCCAGCGACCGAATCGTTTAGGTCAATCAGTCGCACATGAACGTTCGCGCGCTTCGCTGTCGTCGAGCCGTTCTCAACCGTAATTTCAAGGGTCACAGTAGCCGATTCCTTGCTCACTTCGGGCGTCGTCACATACACGCCATGCGCCGGAATCCGCAACTCACCCGCTGTGCTGAGCCAAACTTTACGGAAGATACCTGAGCCTGAATACCAGCGGCTGTTGCGCCCAAAGTTGTTGATACGCACCGCGAGCGCATTCTTGCCGTCCTTAAGCGCCGAAGTAATGTCATAGGCAAACTCGGTATATCCGTAGGGATGGTTGCCCAGATGGGTGCCGTTGAGCCACACATCGCAGTTCATGTACACGCCTTCGAATCGAAGCTCAGCTATGCCGTTTGGCGTCAACTGCGGCTTGATGAAAGTTTTGCGATACCAGCCCACGCCGCCAACCGTCCATCCTGTTGCCCAGTTCCCCTCACTGGCATACATATCGAATGGCCCCACGCGCGTCGGGCTGGTCACTGTGCCCCACTCCGAGCCCGCGCCGTCGTTCATCGCGTCGGCCCTGTCTTCTATGCTCCAGTCGTGAGGAACGTCCAGAACACGCCACGCAGAATCGTCAAAGCCCGCTGCTTCGGCCCCAGGCGCATCTCCGCGATGAAAGCGCCAGTCATTATTGAATTGCTGCCTCTGCTTTAATTTCGCCGGCAGCGGCCATGCGAGCCCGCTCTTCTGCACGCTTTCGGCTGCGGCCCCGACAGGCAACATCGCCGCTGCCGCCAACCCTGCAATTCCCTGCACGGCTTCGCGCCGCGTCAATTTACAAGCGTCTTTCATCGTTCCTCCCCTTCGATTTCGAGAGCACTAGCCATTATCTACGGTCAAGGGCGTGGGGGACACACTAGTGGCCCGGGCCGGGGTCTGTCGCGGACTATCATCAACTTGTGCAAACCCAAGCCAGACTGGGCGACATTCTTGCCAACGCAATCACGCATGGCATCGGAGCCGTTCTTGCGGTGGCCGGCGCTGTATACCTTATCGCCATCTCAACTCGGGGAACTGCCTGGCTCATCGTCAGTTGCGCTGTCTTCTCGCTGACACTGGTCCTCGTTTACCTATGCTCCACGCTTTATCACTCGCTGGTGCGCACCCGGGCAAGGCATGTCTTTCAGGTTCTCGACCATTCGGCAATTTACCTGCTGATCGCCGGCACCTACACGCCCTTTACCCTGGTTTCGCTGCGCGGGCCTGTCGGCTGGGTGCTTTTTGGTGTTGTCTGGTTGCTTGCCGTCGCCGGAGTGATCTTCAAGAGCCTGGCCATCGGAAAATTTGCTGTCGCTTCGGTGCTGGTCTACCTGTTCCAGGGCTGGGTGGTGGTCTTCGCCGCCCTTCCATTGCTCCGGGCCATCGGTTCACACGGAGTCATGTGGCTGGCCGCGGGGGGATTGGCTTACACCTTGGGCATCGTTTTCTTTGCTTTGGACCGCCTGCGCTACTTCCACGCCACCTGGCATGTCTTCGTCCTGGCGGGTAGCGTGGCCCACTATTTTGCCATCCTCTTCTACGTGGTTCCGCAACGTCCCTGACAGTTACTCCAGATCAATGACTGCAAATGATTTCGCGCATCGCCTCTTAGAGCCGGTGGCAGAAAACCCGGAAGGTTCGTCGCAATGTTTCCCTCAGGGGCTAAAGACCCAACGTTTATGGGACTCTTGCGGCAGTCAGGGCTGAAGCCCCGACCTGCCAGTCGTGCCGTTTCACAAAACCATTTACTCTGCCAGCTTCAGAGACGCAGTCTGACCTGCCAGCGAGTTAACACATTGGCGACGGCGAGAATAAAAGCCGTAAAAATGAAGCACCGTACAACTCCGTGCCAGCCGTAATTGAAATGCAAGTCGAAATAGCGGATACCCGCCGCAGCGAGGATGTAGTACCAGAAGTCCGGGAGCAGATAGGTGGTTAACGTATTGGCCCCTGCGGGGCGCGCAAAAAAGGCCCATCCGGTTTTCTTTTTGATGTCGCATATCCAATAGAGCGCGGTGAAAACCAGTACCGCGGCGCCAATGCTATAGAGGCTCCAGGTAGGTGTCGCCCTGATCTTCGAGATGCCGAGCGGAGTGAGAAGATAACCCGCGATCAGCGACAAGATGCCAAACGACAGGCCGAGAAAAGTTTTCTGTTCAAGTGTCTGCCATCGATGAGCCCCGAGAAAGATCACTGACGTGACGATGCCGGCGAAGACGATTCCGGCCATGGCTCCGTTATCCCATGGGAAGAACCAGTAAGGAAAACGTCCCGTGAAGGTAATCCATCGCGCTGCCGTCAGGGCATTGAGCGCCATCAACGCAACGAACCACACCAGCGGAGCCCAGAGCCACCGGCGCGTCGGAATGTAGAGGATGGCGACGGCAAGATATGTATAGCCGATGAGGCCGAGTATTTCAGGGTAAGAGATTTGAATCCACGTAGCGCGTCCGTCAATTGGCGTGTGGCGGAAGATCGCGAACATCGCGATGACCAGTACAACGCCAAAGATGCGGAGCCAGTTGAACAGCCTGGCATGGTGGCTGGATTTGTCGTACTCGTTCAAGAAGAGAGCCGCGCCGGTGAGGGCGAGGATTGCCCACACAGCGGGGCGGATAATCATTCGCGAAGCGTCGCCATCGTCGGCATTGGCCAGGATAAGTCCGAGCGTCATCAGGCTCGCGGTTCGAAGCGCGACGTGCATCCACAGCGCAGGAAACGACGGATTCCGCTTAAGCCGGCCCGCGATCGCGATTGGCAATGACAGGCCGACAATGAACAGGAAAAAGGGAAAGACCATATCGACGTAGGTCATGGCGTCGACTTGCGCTTTCATGTGGTAGTTCCACCATGGCAAACCTTTCACCTCGGACTGTTCATTGACGTAGATCATCAATGTCATGGTGAGGCCGCGGAAAATGTCGATCGATGCCAGCCGTGCAGTTGTCGGCTGTCGGGCGACGGTGGTCGCGGTTGCCGTCGTGGTCATTTGATTTCCCCTTGCGAGCTGAGGTTCTTATTGAGCCCGTCATTCACTGCGTTAAGCAGCGTTCCGGTGGGATCGCTCTCATAGCTCCAGAACATGATGCCCCTGAGTTTGTGCGCAATTACATATTTGCATTTCAACGCAAGCGATTCCGGGTCGTCGTATGTAACGAAGATTTGCTTTTCAGCATTGTAAAGATAGGGAGCCGCTGCGACCGGGTCCCAGTAGCGGATGAAGCCGTTTTTCAGCATGGCCTGCGGCCCATCGCTGTATGCGACGTCACCATGCGGAATTTCTTTCCCGGGTTGAAACAGTCCGTGATTCGCGGCGGGCACCTGGCCCCAGACATGCCCATAAAAGGGAACGCCGAGCACGATCTTTGCCGCTGGAACACCGGCCTTTTCATACTCCTGAACGGATTCGTCAGCCGAGCCCTTTTTGGGGTCGGCGGGATCGGTGTAGAGAGGCGCATGATTGCCAGTCGACGCATCCACGTCCGGCTCGTAGTAATCGTAGGCCATCAGGTTGATCGTATCCACATACTTCGCAACTTTATCCATCTCGGTATGCGCGAGCCAATCAGACCCGGCGCCGGCCGCCACGGTGAGGTACAACGGACGGTGTACTTCCTTTTCAAGCTTGTCGAAGCGCGAGCGCAATTCTTTCACCAGAAGCGTGTAATTCTGTTTGTCTTCGGCGCGGAAATGATTTGTTACGCCCTGCATTCCCGGAAATTCCCAATCGATATCCAGCCCATCGAGTTGGTGCCTGGCCACATAATCGGCCACGCTCGAGATAAAGATGGCCCGACTCTCTCTAGTGAGCGCCATGTCAGAAAATCCACCCGACCAAAGCCACCCGCCGACACTGACCAGCACCGTCAGGGAAGGGGTTTCCTGCTTCAATGCGACCAGCGTGGCCAGATTCTGATCGTCGTGGCTGTAGCCGTTCACGATGCGGCCATCCTCGATGTTGGCGAAGGCGTAGTTGATGCGGGTCAATTTCTGTGCCGCGATTGCTCCCGGCAGAATCGGAGCGTCGCGGGGAAACACATAGGCGACAATTACCGGTCCGCGCGCTGGCGCTGCTGCGCACATTCGCGAACTAAAGCAAACAAATGCGAGAGCGACCAGACACGCGCCGCAAAGAATGATGCTCCTGGTTTTTATAGACTGCTTCGGACGCACTTTCTCACCCACTCGGCAAAGGTACCCGCTCGAGCTTGGAATGTCCACTGGCTTCCTTCCGGGTCGTTAAAAATGCCTGATCGAACTTCCGGTACTGGCGATATCTTCCGGGATATGCGTTCGTTCGGGGGTGTGTTCCACGCGGCTTTCGAGAGAGCGGCTGACGAGGTCGCGCGAACCCAGCCCCACGGCGAGTGAGAGCGTTAGAACAATTCCGCCGAAGAGAATTCCGAAAGCCAGCTCAACGATGTTTCCACCCACCTCCAGATGATCGAGCACCATCGCCGCAGTCAGCACAAGCACCAGCCACTTAACGCCAAGCGAAAGAAACCTGGCATATTGCAGTTGTGCGTTCACGGCGCTGATGAGCACCGAACGCGCAAGGAAACGGGCGATCAGAACGCCTGCAATCAACAATAATGCCGCTCCCACCGCACGAGTGAAATAGGGAAGCAAAGAGATGGGCAGTGCTGCTCCGGTTGCGTAGGACGCATCGAAAGCCGAAACGCCGATAACCAGGCCAAGCAATACGCAGACCCAGAACGAGACGCGGGCGATGATCTCGGTGGGCGAAGTAGCCGGCGTCCATTCTGCCCCATTTCTGCGAGCCATGCGCAAATCGAATTTGGCCCAGGTGAGGCAGCGGCGCAGCATCCAGGAGATAGCCACGCCTGCCACTGCGAAGATCACCAGCGCGACAAAAAACGCAAGGATTCCTGGCAGTACCCCAATCAGCAACGTGAGGACGCGGTAAAGCGATTGGTGCAACGCTTCCGACATATGGTGCCAGATAGTGCCGTCTTCAGAATATGCAGGAAACGTCGTTATATTCTGAGTTGCCTGCTGCACGGTAGTAGCGTCCAGGATCTGCATCAAAATCTCCTCTCACCCATACGCCGAATCAGCGCCTATTCAATTGGCGAAACTGCGATCACGAGTTGAACCGGTCAGGCCAACGCCAGCGTGCGACCAGGTAAGGTTTATCCGCTTCAAAAGCCGCGGCAACGGCTTCAATATGGCGCTCTGCCGGGGTTCCGGACGCGACCACATTAATGTGGCCGGCGACCCACGCCAAATAGAGTGGGATCAGCGCTCCCAGAAGGTGTCCGCGGTTGATGGTGCGGAGTCGATAGGCAATCAGGAAGTCGAACACAATGCGCGCCCAAAGATTGTCGGGCATGCGAAATTCGGGTGGCTCGAGAACAGAACACCTCTTCAGCATTAGCAGTGAATTAGGCGGCAAGACGAGCGACCAGATCTCCTGAAGATTGGCAGTGGCCAGGCGAAACGCCGCAACCATGCGCGCCACATCGGCGGTCCCATCTGAAAGCGCGATTTCCGCCACGGTTCGGCGAATCGGGGGTGTCCGCCTGGGACGCTGCCACAGAGCTGCTTTTGATTCAATATCGGCGAAAAGCGAACCGGTGACCAAAGCCAGAATCGAATTGATGTCCGGATCTGAAGGCTGAGGCACTGTGCGGGCGCCGGCATCGACTTCGTCAATTGCGAATCCCGCAGCGACCGCCTCGTTCACCGGCCACAAAAGTCCATCAGCCTGGTTAGGCGCGGCGATAAGTTGCGCCGCACCTGCAAGCCGCTCTGCCATGCGCGGCGAGAGGCCGAGATCGATCGAGAGCGGAAATCGAATACGGGACGCGAAGACAGCCCGCGTGAGTGGATAAAGAATGGCGGAGTTGATTAATCCAGCGTGCGGCGGCAGCGAATAGTGTGGCACTGCCAAATCAATCGATGCGGTCAATACGGCATCGGCGAGGCTGTGAAGTGCGAGTGAACTCAGAGAGTCGGCGCCGGGTCCGAGAATCAGAATCGCCTTTGCCGAATGTTCGGCTCCGCACTGCATCGCAGCGATGAAATCGCCCGGCCTTAACATCCAAAGTGGATTCGCTTGGGGCACCAGGATGATGCGCAGACGTGTCGGGGTATCCGCCGGCACTTCGTTTTGAGTCGCCACGATCGTATTCTCGGAGGAGAAGGTCGCCTCCAGGTTGACCAGGACCCCTTTGAACTGCTCGGCCGGCATGGCAGTGACAAAAACAACAAGGTCCGCGGTCGCGCGATCGGCAACTGAAGTATCGTCAGATATAGGATTTGCGGTCGCCATATTTCTCCGATAAACCCAGTTACCCGGCCCCTTGCCGAAAAAGCAGAATGAAGCCAGAGATGCCTATAACGTTAGGATGCTGTTGATTGGAATGTGGACCCAGGTCGGCCGATTTTCCAGTTCGTATAGCAACTCATATAGCGCCTTTTCAAGCAGATACACATCCAGCAAAGTCTGGGTGACAGCGGATTGCGGCAACAGCGACTCATTGACCCCTATGTTCTTCCGGTAAGACGAAAGAAACGCAGAGGATGCAGCCTTCTGCCACAACATTGCCCACTCTGCCAGGACGGCGTGATCGGCTGAAGGTTCATTGCCGGCAGCGCCAAGCGAGCGGTCGATCGCTGCAAACGCGACGCCTGAGAAAGAACGCAACATGCCTGCAACATCTTTCAGAGGAGACTGTTTTCTGCGCCGCTCTTCAATCGGCCGTGCGGGCTCACCTTCGAAGTCGATAAGAACGAAATCGCCAATGGCCGATCCTGACTCCTCAGCGTCGTTCGCCGGGGCCGGGACGTGCAATGTCTGTCCCAGGTGGTAGTCACCGTGGATGCGGATACCTTGCCCGGCAGAATTGACGGTCGTAATGGAACGCACGCGCTGAATGATCTCGGCCCGGCGAGAAAGAAACAAGGCAGCGCCATCGGAAGCGATATCGTCGAGCTTGGGAAGCTTCAATTTAAGTGCTTCAATCGAGTTCTTGATCTGCGTTTCAATGCGCCGCGCATCCTGCTCCAGATATTCGTGCGTGAGCTGTTCCGGAGCAAACAACGGAAGACTCGTATTTCCTGAAAGCGCGAGGTGCAGCTCCGCTGTGCGCTGGCCGAGAAGAGCAGCGGCATTGAGAGTCTCCTGAACAGGCTTGAGCGACTCCGGAACCGGCGCGGAATCACTGAGCCAACGGGGAGCCGATGAATGCGGCACCGGACCGTTTCCAGCGCCGGGCAGCCAAGTCGCGAGTCTTTCAAGAAACCATTGCCAGCCGTCGCCGTCATTCGCGACGAATTTCTGCAGCATGGCCACAGTCGTTTTTCCCCCACTGCCCGAGCTGATGGAGATTTCTCCAAGGAAAGATGGAATCCTGGTAAAGTGCGCAACTTCAGTGAGAAACCTACTCAGCTCCACGTCAGGATTCTCTTCCTGCTGCAAACGCCGGTAGAGCTTGAGGAAAAGCTGCGTTCCAAACAGGATCGAGGTATTGGATTGCCCGGCTGACCCAACCACCGAAGAAACGTGTTGTGTCACCAGCGCCGGCGAAAAGCTAGCGGAAGCGCGCGCATCCAGCCGATCTGACCCTGGCACCGAATCGCCTGCGGAAGGAGACTCGCGTGGCTGCAATCGGCGAGCGCCGGAAGATTGGGTCGCCGGTGCTTCGGTACGTGGCGGCGCAGCCGCCTCGCCCGGTTGAGCGTTGAGCGGCACCGGCGAAACAGTGACCGGGATTTCTGAAGGCTTAATCGGACTGTCATTCTGTGCCGATTCCAATTCCGCTTCTGATCCGGAGGATGCGATGCCGTGGTGCGAGACCGGTAGCGTCGCGTTGGCGGCAATCAATTCGAGCAATAAATGGTGAAAGTCTTCGCGGGAAACAGCATCATGAAGAATGACCGGACCGGCCGCCGAGGAAAACCTCGCTACGATGCTCTCAGGATTTTTTGCGGCAACCTCCTCCAGGACCGCCCCGGCACTGATAGCCAATGGAATCTGGTAAACATCCGGAGCGCCCTCGGAATAGTGAACGTCGAAGAAGAAGAGCGCGGGCTGAATTGGCGAGGCCGGCGCTTCACTAACCGGCATGAAGCTATCGGGATTGGACGAAAGCTCGACCCAACTCCGCATTCGAATCGATTCAATGGTGTGTACTTTGGCGCCAAACCAGGGCTTTCGGGGTAGCCAGTCACGCAGAGCGGGTTCCAGAATCGAATCGCCTGCACTGGTTAGAAACTCGGTCCAGCTTTTAGTCATCACCGGCGCCACAAGGGTTTCTCCGTGGATGGGCATTTGCGGTGTTTGGCTCGGCAGTTCCGTAGTCAACTCATCGACCGGGCCCACGGCCTGCAATTCCAGCCAGAGAAATGAATAGGGAGCCAGGGTGAGCGGGTACGGTTCGCCCGTAATGGGAGGAAATGAAACGTAGCCGAGCATCTCCACCGGCTGATAGCCCGTGTAGCTTGAGAGATCAAGTGTGACTGGTTGCGCGAAACGGCTTAAATTGGCAACACAAAGCACGGTCTCGCGGAATCCATCGTGCTGATCGAGTTCGCGAAGATAGGCAAGGATTCTGCGGTTCGTGGGATTGAGAAACTTCAATGTTCCACGGCCAAAGACCTGAAACAGCTTTCTCAATGCGATCATATTGCGCGTCCAGTGCAGCAAGCTTGACTGATCGCTCAATTGCGCCTCGACATTTACTACCTGGTAGCCGTAAACGGGATCCATGACGACCGGAAAGTAGAGCCGCGCTGGATCGCACTTTGAAAAGCCCGCGTTACGATCCGATGTCCACTGCATCGGTGTGCGCACTCCGTTCCGATCGCCCAGATAGATGTTGTCACCCATGCCGATTTCGTCGCCGTAGTAAAGAATGGGTGTACCGGGAAAGCTGAGCAGCAGCGAGTTCAACAGTTCGATGCGGCGGCGATTGTTGTCGACAAGCGGAGCGAGCCTGCGGCGGATTCCGACGTTAACGCGCATCCTCGGGTCGGCCGAGTAGGCGAAGTACATGTAGTCCCGTTCGTCGTCGGTTACCATCTCCAGCGTCAACTCGTCGTGATTGCGCAGGAACAAGCCCCACTGGCAGTTGTCGGGAATCGGCGGAGTTTGCGCCATGATGTCGGTGATCGGCAAGCGGTCTTCCTGGCGAAGAGCCATGTAAATACGCGGCATCAGCGGAAAATGGAAGGCCATCTGGCACTCATCTCCGTCGCCAAAGTAGGGCCGCACGTCTGCCGGCCATTGATTGGCCTCGGCCAGAATCAGCCGATTTGCGTAGTCCGCATCGATCGCCGCACGAAGTGTCTTCACCACAACGTGCGTTTCCGGCAGGTTTTCGCACGAGGTTCCGTCACGCTCGCACAAATACGGAATTGCATCGATGCGCAGCGCATCCACGCCCATGTCGAGCCAGAAGCGCATCGCCTTCACCACCTCATTCATCACCAGCGGGCTGGCGTAGTTCAGATCCGGCTGATGAGAAAAGAACCGGTGCCAGTAATAAGCCTTGGCGGTCTCATCCCAGGTCCAGTTCGACTTCTCGGTATCGGTAAAAATAATTCGTGCGTCTTTGTACTTCTCTCCGGTCTCCGACCACACGTACATGTCGCGCTCGGCGGTTCCGGGGGCGGCCAAACGCGCAGCTTTAAACCAGGGATGCTCGTCGCTGGTGTGGTTCACCACCAGTTCGATCATTACCTGAATCCCGCGTTGATGCGCGGCATCAAGGAATGCTTTGAAGTCATTCAGCGTTCCATAGGAGGGATTGACGTCGGTGTAGTTCGAAATATCGTAACCGTCGTCCCGTAGCGGTGAAGGGAAAAATGGCAGTAGCCAGATACAGGTGATACCCAGGTCTTTCAGATAGTCGAGCTTTGTCAGCAATCCGGGAAAATCGCCGATGCCGTCGCTGTTGGAATCGGCAAATGCGCGAACGTGCAGTTCATAGATAATCGCATCTTTGTACCAGAGGGGATCCAGCGTGCTGGCGATCTTCTTCACGGGCTACTTCTCCAGACAACCTTAATCGACATATCGTGGAAGTCGCGTGGCGTCGTTACTACGCGCACGCCGCGAGGCCTCTCGCACCAGCGCCGCGCGGGAAAGAAGCGCCAGTGGAATGTCCTGTACTGTAGCATTCGCACCGATGTTCAGCAGCTTTTCCGGATTAGCGGCTCCGGCCGCTCTCACTGCACTAACGGTAAGGCGGCTTTGCGCTGCGTTTCTTCAGGTCGGCCCGTTGGAGCGAAGCGTTTCGCGTTGACATGATTGGCGCCTGGCGTTTCACTCTGCTGGGGTGGGTGGACCATTTCGTGAGCTGGACGTGATCTGGAATTCGCCAGGATAATGCTGCAATAGATAGAGATGCAGGTAAGATTTAGCGGGTTTCTTGACAGCCCTCAACGAAGGTCTCTGTCGAGCCGCGGGAGGATATTTATGTCCCTTTTCCCCTTCATTCCATTATCGTTATCCTGTTTCCACCCATAGCTTCGCAACCGCGGTGCAAACGCTTGACACCGCTAATAAAAAATCGAGGCAGTGGAATGGAAGCATGATGGAAAAGTCAAGAATGCGACTTGCCCGCACGCTGGCGGAACCCGCAAACAGCGCGAGATTCGCACCTTCCCACCAGATCTGCGTTTACAGGCTGATTTATTGAACCGGACACTTCACTCGCTTGGCCATCAGATGGGGGCAAACCAGGCCCAACGCCACCGTACGGAGCAATGGGGCAAGCGTAGACGGGCGTCAAACTTCGGTTTACTCTGTCGGGGGAAGGGTGGGGCGTAATGGCTTCGCCATCAAAAGTTTCGTTGGGCAAAATCGAATTGCAAAATCGAGATGCTCGGTTTGCCATGCGGCTGTCATTGGCTGTTGGCGTCATGATGCTGGTTGGCAAAGTGGCAGCTTACTTATTTACAGGGTCTTCTGCCATTTTTTCCGACGCGGCGGAATCAGTTGTACACGTAGTCGCGGTTGCCTTCGCTGTCTTCAGCCTATGGTTGAGCACACGGCCCGCCGTCCCGGAATTCCATTATGGATTCGAGCGGATCACTTTCTTTTCCGCCGGTTTTGAAGGCGCAATGATCGTCCTCGCCGCCGGAAGCATCATCGTTACAACCACGCAAAAGTGGAGACATGGTCTGACGCTGGATCACCTTGGCAACGGGGTGGTTCTGGTCTTCGCCGCGGGAGTGCTGAACGCCTGGCTGGGTTGGTACCTGTTGCGGTTGAGTAAAAGAAATCATTCTTTGATCCTCGAGGCGGACGGAAAGCATGTCCTGACTGACAGCTTAACCAGCTTTGGCGTAGTTGCGGGCCTGGCATTAGTAATGGCGACCGGCTGGAAGCCTTTCGATCCCCTTGTTGCCTATGCCGTGGCGGCAAACATTTTGTGGTCCGGCGGCAGGCTCATGTGGCATTCCATGAAAGGATTGCTCGATTACTCCGATCCCCAAATCGGCCATGAGCTTCGCAATCGGCTCGACGTCATCTGCGAAGACTTGGGAGTGCAGTATCACGGTGTACGTTTCCGCACTACAGGCTATCGACAGATCATCGAGGTTCACCTTCTGTTTCCTCATTCCATGGCAGTCGGCGAGGCGCACCGGATGGCGACAATGCTTGAAGAGCGCCTCACAATGGGTATGGAAACGCCGGCCGAGGTCACCACCCATTTGGAATCTCTTGAAGATCATTCCGAGGTGCATCACGTGCAGCATTACACGGGCCGGCCAGACTGATGCCCCGCAGTTAAAATCGGCAAGCCCGGGGGTTATTGCCAATTTAATCTATTTTCAGTGATTTACGACCGACATTGGTGCCGAAGAAGGGACTCGAACCCCCACACCCTTGCGAGTACGTGGACCTGAACCACGCGCGTCTGCCAATTCCGCCACTTCGGCACAAGAGAGTCGCTCAGCACGGATGCGCTGAACGGGCAGCAACTTTGAGTCTCGCAAATGCGGCCCGCGGTGTCAAATTCACGGCCGACTTGCAAAGCCCTCAAAACCCCACGAAAATCCGGAATCGAAACCGTTCAAATCCGCGACGGCCGGGGCGGTTTCGATCCGCTCTATCCCGGCGTTTTGATCCCTGCTTTCAACATCTCAACGCACTTCGCCAGTCGCCGCTGCCGCGTCTCTTCCTTCTTTGCCTCTTCAATCCAGCGGATGTATTCCTTGCGATGGGTATAACTCAGCTTTTCAAATCGGGCCAGAAGTTCTTCATTTTTGAGCAGAGCCTTCAAATCTTTGGGAGTCTGAACAGTGCGCTCTGCTGCGTCCTTCCAAACCACAACTTCGATGGTATCGCCGACATCTTTCCCTATCGTTTTTCGAACGTCCTTCAAAACTCCAAGCATGCGCTGCGGCATTCCGCAGTTCATCAGCGATCCGGTGTATGGCATACCGTCGAGAGTTGCGGTTACCGGCACATTCGCCTTGGTGCCGAACTCCTTCTCAACGTCGTAGGGGAACGGTACTCCCGCACCTCCGCCGGGCCCGCCCTCAATCGTTGCTTTGAACTTATATTTTTTCATCGAAGCACCTATTCAATTTCGTCTCAGCGGCATTTCACTGTTTCATCTCTTCAATCTTTACCCCGCTGGGCTTGTCAAAAAGCTTTGCATCAAATTCGATTTCCCCATAGCCGCTATACCAGAGAATCTGGTGCTTGTTGCCGCGCCTTAATGCGACGGCGAGAGGCCGCTCCGGCGTGCCATAGGTAAACAGCGCCAATGAAATGTCGCCAAAGCTCAACATGTAGGTGTTCGTCTGTTGCGACTGCAGTTCCGGGCCCTTATCGGGCTTTGCGCCGCCTGCGGTAAAGAACTCCATCTCGTGGCCGAACTCCAACCCACCGATCTGCTTGGCTGCATCCCCAGGAAGCTCTGACAGCCAGCCGGCAAAAATTGGCAGTCGGCAATTGAAGGTCGGTCCCGGATCGGTCATATGCTTCGCGGTGCCATCCGCCAGATTCACCATCCATGTCTCCGGTTCATTCACAATAATCACGCCGTGAATTCCGTGCTCGGGGTCCGGCTTTTCCTCGATCCTGCAGTATTTGTTTCCCGCGCGGAAAATGGTTTTGGGTTTGGCGGCAAAACTATCATCGGGCACATCTGAGCCTTGCAGTTGCACCACCATCTTTGTCATCGTTTTGGGCGGTTGCTGCGCCAGCAAAGAGCAACTCAAAAGGCAGGCGAGCTTCAGTGCCAGTCGCACAGTAATCCTCACTTTCCGAGCGGAAACGAAGAGGATTGAAGAATAGCGCTTTTAATGGGGACTGAAAGAGAAAAATCAACTGAAGGAACTGCCGAGAGTAGACTGCGGAAAAAAACTGAAATGCGGCCGGTAATGAGTTTCACCGGCCGCGGAAATGCTATGAAGTACTTTTGTAGCCCTGCGAGCCTGCTTAAACCAGCTTCGCATCCAGCGTAATTTCGGTGTTGTTTGCAAACAGCTTTGAAATTGGGCAACCGGCCTTGGCGCCCTGAGCTGCCGTGTCAAACGCTTCCTTGGTTGCGCCCGGAACCTTGGCTGTTGTGGTCAGCGCGATCTTGGTGACCGCAAATCCGCCATCCACCTTGGCCAGAGTAACCGCCGCGTGGGTCTCAATCGATTCCGGCGTCAGGCCCGATCCGCCCAACGTCGCGCCCAGCGCCATTGAGTAGCAACTCGCATGCGCCGCAGCAATCAGCTCCTCGGGCGTGGTGCCCGACTCCGCACCCTCAAACCGCGTCGCAAAAGAGTAGTTAGCATTGTTCAGCACGCCCGTTGCCGTTGAAATCGTGCCCTTGCCTTCCTTCAGTGATCCGTACCAAACCGCACTTGCCTTGCTTGCCATGTTCCCTCCTTGGGGGGTTAGATTTTCCTCAGTTCTTGTGGTTTCTGTTTGCCGGCTGGTTGCCAATATTCACTTGCCGGGCCCGCGGCTCCATTGCCACGGTAAGCCGGCGGGGGGAAGCCCAGCCCATAGTAATGCTTCTGGCGCCTGCCAACTTTCCGCAGGCAGGTCGCCTTATATCCATGCTAATCTGTCGGGCATGCTGCCGCATCTTCCCCAGGCCTTCAACGCTAATTCTGCCGCCGATTTTGCTGCCGGCAATTCATCTTCCGGGACCGACTGCGCCTTGCAGCAGGCGCAGCCCATCGAGGACTCGCGCCCCATCGGGCACCACTGCCAGCTTTGCCCCACCTGCTCACATCGCCTCACCGGCCACCGCTGCAAGCTGGTCTGCACCAACTGCGGCTATTACCTCAGTTGCGCCGATTACTATTGATTGCATCGCCTTGCGCAGAATTCCATTCCGCGGCCCCGTCCTCCGGGCGGCTTGGCATCAAGGATTTTTCTATGTACGTCCGTGTTCTCACCCTTTTGGTTGCCGTTGCGGCTTCCGCGGCTGCCCAGCCCGCGGCCCCGATTGCCGCTCCGCCGATTGCCATACCTAAAGACGCGCCTGAACAGGTCGGCAAGATCTTGGCCACCTTCAACCATACTGATACCCCGGGATGCGCCGTCGGCGTTTCCCTGGCCGGCAGCGAGGTCTTGCATGCGGCATACGGCATGGCCGACCTCGAGCACCGTGTCGCGCTAGCTCCCGACTCGATCTTTGAGGCTGGCTCGGTTTCAAAACAGTTCACCGCTGCGGCCGTGTTGCTGCTCGCGGAACAGGGCAAGCTCTCGCTCTCCGACCCCATCAGCAAGTACTTTCCTGAATTGCCCAACTACGGCACGCCCATCACCATCGATCACCTGCTGCACCACACCAGCGGCCTGCGCGATTGGGGCTCAGTTGAAGAAGTTGCGGGATGGCCGCGCGCCACGCGCGAGTACTCCAACGCCTGGGTGCTCGACATCGCCGCGCATCAAAAGTCCCTCAACTACAAGCCCGGCGACGAGTGGTCGTACACCAACACCGGATATAACCTGCTCGCAATCCTGGTCCAGCGCGTATCGGGTAAGTCACTCGCCGACTTCACGCGTGACAACATCTTTATTCCACTCGGCATGACCCACACCAGCTGGCGCGACAACTTTCAGCGCATCGTGCCCAATCGCGCAATCGCCTATGAGGAGACAGACGGCGTGCAGTACCATCTCATGCCCTTTGAAAATGCCTACGGCAACGGCGGCCTCCTCACAACTGTAGACGACCTTTTAATTTGGAACGCGCGCTTTGGCGGTTCAAAAATCGGCGACGCAACGTTCATCAAAAGCGAGCTCGAGCCGGGGCGCCTCAATGACGGCCGCTCGCTCTTCTACTCGGCTGGCCTATTCATCACCGCGCACAATGGAGCGCGTGAGATCAGCCACTCTGGCGCCACCGCAGGCTATAGCACATGGCTCGGTTACTATCCCAGCCACCAGCTTTCAGTGGCCGTGCTGTGCAACGAGGCTGATACAAACGCAACGCTGCTTGGGCACAAGGTAGTCGATGTGTATCTCCCGCCATCTGCCGCAGATCGGGCTGCCGCAGCAGGCATGGCAAGTATTGCTCTTGTTCCCGATGCCGTGGGACTCTACGTGAGTCGCCGCAACCACGTCGACTTCGCCATCGAACGCAAAGACGGCAAGCTCATTGCGCGTGGGCACTATCCCATCATGGTTCTCTCGGCCACGTCGTTCAGCCTCTTTCCTGAAGGCACCACTTATGAGCTGGGAACCGATGCTGCAGGCAAAGTGAACGCCATGCGCGCCATGTCGATGGGATATGAGTCCGACATCTTCGATAAGGTGGAGCGGGCCAGGCCCACCCAGGCCGAGATGCAGGCGATGGTCGGCGACTACGTGAGCGATGAGGCCGAGACCACGCTCAAAGTAGTGCTAACGCCCAAGGGGCTTGAAATACATCAGCGTCCCGATAAGGTTTTCATGCTCAAACCGACCTACACCGACGGCTTTGAGTGCGAACTGGGCAGCCTTCGTTTTCTGCGCGACGCGAAAGGCCATGTTGCTGAAATCAGCCTCAGCGATTCGCGCATGTGGGACCTGCGATTTAAGCGCGTCGATACAAAATAGATGCAACTTGTACAGCCATTGAATTCAGGTGCCCCGGGTCCCGATTCTGAGACCTTGCTCACCTCGAACCGTCTCTACTGCGCTTCACTCGCCTTCCTCGGCGCCTCAAACTCGTCGCCGGGCTTCCACTCAATCGGCTTGGCCTGTTCGCTGGCCAGCCAGCCCAGCACAAAGCCAAATCGCGCCATCTTGGCATTGCCGCGAAAATCCCAATCCGCTTTGAATTCATCCGACGGCTGGTGGTAGTGGTGCGCCACGTAGTCTTCGTATTCAGCCCGGCCCCACGCCTCGTCGTGGCCCTCAAACAGCGTGCCCTGGTCGATTGAAAACGCCGGTATCCCCACCCGCGCCAGCGAAAAATGGTCGGAGCGATAGTAGTGCCCCGCCGAGGGTGTCGGATCGGGCAGCAACTGCAGGTCGAACTTCTTGCCCACGCTCTCAACCGTTGGCCAAAAGCTGATTCGCTCAGCTCCACCCAGGCTCGCCGAGAGCGGAACTCCGATGGGCAGCAGCATGTCGTAATTCAGATCAAGCGTCAGGTTCTTTGCCGGTATCGGCGGATGCATGCCCAGATACTGCGAGCCCAGCAGGCCCTGTTCTTCCGCAGTAACCAAAGCAAAATACATATCGTGCGGCGGCCTCATCTTCGATTGTGCAAACGCCCGCGCCATCTCAAGTATGATTCCGCATCCCGTGCCGTTATCAGCAGCGCCGTTATATATGTTGTCGCCCTTCACATTGGGGTCGATTCCCAGGTGATCGTAGTGTGCCGTGTACAACACTGAGTTGCCGCCCGGCTCCGCTCCGCGCACACGCCCCACCACGTTCGCACTCACGTAGCGCCGCACCCGGCTCTCGATATGTGCATGGAACCTTACCGGAAGCTCAATCGAATGAAACCCGCGTTGTCCCGCAAGGTCGATGGCGTGATCCACATCGCCTAACTCCGGCACAGTCGCAATCAGTTTCTGCGCAATGTCGTGCTGGATCCACGCCGCTGCGCGCAGTGTCGCCAACGGATCACCCTCCAGATAGCTCTTTTCTACCGCCTGCGAATTTCGCACTACGGCCCACGAGTAACTGGCCAAATCAGTGCGGTGAATAATCAACACCCCCACGGCTCCACGCCGCGCTGCCTCCTCATACTTGTAAGTCCACCGCCCGTAGTAAGTGAGGGCCGCACCCTTGAAGAACTTCGGGTCGTTCGATGGCGGCTCGTTCACAATTACCAGCGCAACCTTGCCCTTCAAGTCGATGTCTTTTCCGTCAGCGCCCGCATAATCGTTCCAGTTGTATTCGGGTGCGTCGATGCCGTAACCCACATACACAATCGGAGCATCGATGTCGGCGCTCGCCTGGCCCGTCTGATCCTTCAGCACAATGTCCGATCCATACGCGAGCGGAATTGTGCCCGTGCCATTCCCGCCCTTGGCATTCGTCACTTCAAAGCTCGCCTGCGTCTTGTCTTCAATCGTGTGCACCGCGTAAAGCGGCACATGCTGGAAGTAGGTTCCGTCATCGCCGGCCGGCTCAAGCCCGTCAAGCGCAAATTGCGTGGCGATGTACTCGGCCGCCAGCTCGCCACCGCGCGTGCCGGGTCCGCGGCCCTCCAGCAAATCGAGCGATAAAAACCGCACATGTGCGCGAATCTTCTCGCCATCGATCGAGTCAGCCGCCGCGCGCGCTTCCTCAGGCAGCCCCTGAATCTCAGGTACCGTGCCACCCGGAACAGTACTTTTCGCGGCTTGCTGGGCATGGAGCGGGGTAAGTGCGACCACCAGCACTGAAAGTGTCATAGCAACAAAAGTGCGTTTCATTGGATCTCTCTTTTAAGACAGGAATAAGCGACTAGCGCGCTCAACCGAGAATTTGATTCGACTGTCTCTTCAGACTATGTCCGCATCCTGCGTCCGCGCAATGATGTCGAGCGGCGCAGTTGGCAGCAGATGCGCCCGAGTGAGTACTTTCCGCGCCAGGCCCGTCAGCGCCATCTCTGCGGCCTCGACAAGCGGAACCCAGCGCCGCTCGCCGTGCGTCAACGTCAGTCTTTCCACGTCGTCCTCAAACACCGTGCGTATGCGCACGTAGTAGTTGATCTGCATAATCGCATGACGAACCGTCATCCGAAGTTCCTCCCGCGGGACCTCGGCCTCGTTCATCTGCGGCAGCTCCCACATTCCCGGCATCACGCTCACGGTTGCGGGCCGCCGCTCCAGCAGCACCTCGCGCCCTCCGCGATCGTGCGCCGTCTTCCTCGCCGATGAGCGCACTGAGAGCGCGTGCGCAATCTCCACGCTCTTCATCGGCGTGCGTTTTTCGGTCTTGTGCTCCCCGCGCGTACTGCAGTCCCCCGTCAGCGGGCACTTGGTGCATCGCGGCGAGCGCGGCAGGCATACCACTGCCCCCAGCTCCATCATCGCCTGGTTAAAATCTCCGGGCCGCTCGGCATCAACCATCCGGGCCGCAAGCTCGCCAACCTTTCGACGCAGGTTGGCGCCCTCTTCCCATCCCTCCAGCCGGCACAGCACCCTCTCCACGTTGCCATCCACCACGGCCACGGCTTCGCCATGAGCGATACTCGATATCGCCGCCGCGGTGTACTCGCCAATCCCCGGCAGCTCCCGCAGCTCATCTGACTTTCTTGGCAGGCTGCCGTAGTAGTTCTGGGCCACATACTGCGCCGCCTTGTGCAACATGCGCGCCCGCCGGTAGTATCCCAGTCCGCTCCACAGCGCAAGCACCTCTTCTTCTTTGGCCAGCGCCAGCGACATCAGCGACGGAAATCTCTTCAGAAAGGACTGGTATCGCTCTACCACCACTGCAACCCGCGTTTGTTGCAGCATGATCTCTGACACCCAGATGGCATACGGATCGCGGCTCCCGCGCCATGGCAGGTCGCGCTTGTTCTCGTCGTACCACTTCAGCAGCCGTTTGCGCAGCCGCTCAAACCTAAAAGGGCTTCGTTTGAATGAATCTCGCTCGCGCCTCGCCATGCGCCCAGCTTACGGCATTCGACCGCAGGCGCGCGCCTGCCGCCCATTGCCGAACTGCACCCCATTCTTGTTCATTTTGCGGAACCTTCGCGCAATTCGGCTGCTGTTTCAGCTTGATTAACTTCTGCATCGATGCTAGCGTCGGCTTAATTCCCGGTGAACAAGGGCCTATCGCAATCGGCAAACTTTGTTGCCGCCTTGCACATTCGTTTGACAGCAACCGGGGCGCCCGACCGAACTTTCCGCGCCCATAACGTGATTTGCCTATCCTTTCAGGAGATCGACCGATGCGAAAGACTCTCTGCCTCGTTCTTGTTTTTGTGGCCGCTTCAACAGCCGCGTTTGCTCTCACCAATCCCGCTACCGATCCCTCTTCATCCAGTTCCGCTTCGTCGAGCTCTGGCGCGGTGGGGAATCCAGCTTCCGCTAAGCCGCCTGTCGCCGCACCCACAAACGACGCCACTCCGGCTCCGCTTTCCCGCCTTGGCCTGAGCGCGGGCATTGGCGCCGGCGGCATCAATCTGCAGGCTGCCACCAATCTGAATAAGTACATGAATCTCCGCGGCGTGGGAAATGTCTTCAACTACACCGTCAGCAACGTCAACACCAATGGAATGACACTTAACGGCAAGCTCAACCTTGCCAGCGCCGGCGTCTCCGTCGACCTCTATCCTTTTCCATACCACGGCCTGCGCTTCAGTCCCGGCGTCCTCTTCTATAACCAGAACTCGGCCAACGCAACGGTTACTGTCAGCGGCGGAACTTCTTTCAAGCTCGACGGCGTCGAATATTACTCGTCGTCTGCTGCCCCGGTGCAAGGCTCCGGCACGCTCGGCCTCAACAAGCAAAATCCCGCCTTCACCATGACTGCGGGATGGGGCAATCTAATCTCACGCCGTGGCGGCCATTTCTCGATTCCTTTTGAAATTGGCGCCGCCTTCGTCGGCACGCCCAACCTGAACCTCGCTCTTACTTCAGGCCAGGTCTGCTCCAATCCGCAAGGCACCGCGAACTGTCAGGACGTTGCTACCGACCAGGCCGTGCAATCCAGTTTGCAGACTCAAATCGCGAAGTACCAGAACGACCTGAACCCGCTCAAAGTCTATCCAATTTTCTCCATCGGCATCGGCTACAACTTCAAGATCCGGTAACGGCGCCACGGGTCATCCTGGGCGGGTATTCACGGATGTCATTCTGAGCGAGTGGAGCGAGTCGAAGAACCTGCATTTGCGCCGGCCCCTTGTTTCAATCTCTGTGCCCCATCCTCCTGAGCGAAGCGGAGCGGAGTCGAAGGATCTGCTTCTTGATTTTGTCTGCGAAATGGGTGGGATAACACGAACCCATCGGGTGCCCCATCCTTGCGACGTCTTTGTCCTTGTCGCCAGGGTGGGAGCGGTGCCCACCCAATCATCCCAGCAGCTCGCCCACAATTCCCGGCGCAGCCCTCAGCGCCGCATCAATCTGCGAGGGATCTTTGCCGCCGGCCTCGGCCATATCCGGCCTGCCGCCGCCCGATCCGCCTACCAGCTTCGCCACCGCGCCCACCAGCTTGCCGGCCTGAACGCGCTTCACCAGCCCGGGAGTCACGCCGGCGATAATCGCCACCTTGCCCTCGGGCTGCGCCGATGCCAGCACCACCACGCCCTCGCCAACCTTCTGCTTCAGGTTGTCTACCAGCGTGCGCAACTGTCCGCGATCAAGGTTGTCGGCGCGATGCGTCACCACCTTCACGCCCTTTACTTCAACGGCGCCCGTAATCGCTTCGTCAAGCCCACCCGCGGCGCTCTTCATTCGCATCTCTTCGAGCTCGCGCCGCAGCTTCTTCAGCTCATCATCTTTGCTCGCCATCGCCAGCCGCAGCGATTCGGCAAGGTCGCCTTCGGCCGAAGGCGTGTATTGCGCCGCTGTCGCCGCCACATCAAAGTCGCGCCTGAACGTGTCGAGCGACCCCAATCCGCTGATCGCTTCGATCCTGCGCACGCCCGATGAAACCGAAGTCTCGCCGGTCAGCTTGAACAGGCCGATCTCGCCCGTCGCTTTGGTATGCGTTCCGCCGCAAAGCTCCGTCGAAAATCCGTCGTCGAGCTTCACCACGCGCACCTTGTCGCCATACTTCTCACCGAACAGCGCCATCGCGTGGTACTCATTCACGGCCACATCGATCGGAACATCTTCAAGCGTTTCAACCCGCGCGTTCTTCAGCACCTCGCGGTTCACAATCGTCTCAACCTCGGCCAGTTCCTCATCGGCCACCTGCGCAAAGTGCGAGAAGTCGAAGCGCAGCCGGTCGGGATGCACCGCCGAACCAGCCTGCTTCACATGCGTGCCCAGCACCTGCCGCAGTGCCGCATGCAGCAGATGAGTGCCGGTATGATTGCGCCGGATGGAGTCGCGCCGGTCGCCGTCGACAACAGTGTTGACGTGATCGCCCACGGCAAGGCTTTGCTTCAGGACAGCTTTGTGTGCCCGCACGCCCTGCACCGGCAGCACGCAACCGATAATCTCCGCCACAGTCGAATTTCCATCAGGCGAAAGAAAGACCCCATTGTCACCAACCTGCCCGCCCGAGTCGCCATAGAAACTCGTATGATCGAGCACGACTTCAACCGCATCGCCCGCACTGGCCGCCGGAACGCCAATGCCGTCTTTCACAATCGCCAGCACTTCGCAGTTGGCGGAGTTGAGCTGCCGGTAGCCTTCGAAGATAGTCTTCGGCAAATCGCGGAATGCGGGGCTGGCGGACTTTTGCGAGCCGCCTTTCCACGAGGCGCGCGCGCGTGCCTGCTCCTCCCTCTTTGCCTCGTCGAATCCAGCAAGATCAAAATCAACGTCCAGATCGTGAGCTGCGGACACCATGAAATCAAGCGGCAAGCCGAACGTCTCGTATAGGTGGAATGCCGTCGCCCCTGGGAAGACAACGGGGTGACCGAGCTTGCGTAAACCGCTGATTGCAGATGAACGATTCAGGCGGGCCATCGTATCGGGTGAGCTAGCGAGTTCATTATCGAATTTAATTGGCGCTGTCGTCATGATTCCTGGCAGCGCCCGCTCCAAGCTTGCGTCAAGCGCATCTGTGAACTGCTTCGAGCCGACCTCCAATATCCTGAAGAAGCGCTGCTCTTCTCGCTCGATGACGGCCTCAATGCGACCCTTCGCGTCGATTAGCTCTGGATAGGCTCCCGACATTAACGGCACAACGGCATTTGTCATGTAATGGAAAATGGGGCTCTTCGCGCCGTTGATGTATGTGTGCCATATAGCGCGCCGCATGATCTTGCGAAGAACGTAACCGCGCCCCTCGTTGCTAGGGATTACGCCATCGTTAATGAGAAAAACTGCCGCCCTTGCATGGTCCGCGATGACTCTAAAAGATGCCGCAGACTTTGAGTCAGTGGATTCGATTATTTGTTGACCGCCGGATGCCCGATTTACAAGAGTCACAGCGGCTTCAATAAGTGGTACAAATAAATCCGTTTCGAAGTTAGACACCACCCCCTGCAGCACCGCCGCCACCCGCTCCAAACCCATCCCCGTATCAATCGACGGCTTCGGCAGCGGCGTTAACTTATACGCCGTCTTACCCGAAGCATCCGTCACCGCCGACCGATCGAACTGCATGAAGACCAGGTTCCAGATCTCCACATAGCGCGCCTCGTCCTTACCGAACGGCAGATCCACGCCCGGCGTCTCGGCGGCCTCAATCCCCATGTCGTAAAAAATCTCGCTGCACGGCCCGCACGGCCCGGTCTCGCCCATCTGCCAGAAGTTGTCTTTCAATCCGTACTGAAAAATCCGCTCCCTGGGCACGCCTGTCTCAATCCAGAACTGCTCGGCCTCGTCGTCCCGCCCCACCCCGTCAGCGCCTTCGAAAACCGTCACGTAGAGCCGGTCCTTCGGAATCCCCATCCACTCTTCGCTGGTCACCAACTCCCACGCGTAGGCGATCGCGTCGCGCTTGAAGTAGTCGCCGAACGAGAAATTGCCCAGCATCTCAAAGAAGGTGTGATGCCGGCGCGTAAAGCCCACATTTTCGAGGTCGTTGTGCTTGCCGCCCGCCCGCACGCACTTCTGCGATGTGGTCGCCCGCGAGTACTCCCGCTTCTCGGCCCCCAGAAAAAGGTCTTTGAACTGGTTCATCCCCGCGTTGGTAAACAGCAGGGTAGGATCGTTGGCAGGCACCAGTGACGACGAGTGCACCCTCCGGTGCCCCTTCGTCTCAAAAAAGCGCAGAAAAAGCTCGCGTATCTCGTTTCCCGAACGATATTGCATATCTATTTCAGTGTAATGGGCGGCGGCGTTGCGCCGAAATCCCTCCGCTACTCTTCGCCGCGCTCGGCATCCATGCTTTCAACCGCCGTCAATGTCTCCTCCGGCACGTCCCACTGCCGCAAGATCTTGTAGATCACACCCGTCGAAAACCCCGCTGTCGCCAGCCGCCGCACCACCCGCGCCGTCTCGCGCTCGTTCTCTGGCTTCTTGATTCGCTTCCGTTCCAGGTGCTGCCGTGCCAGCGTCTCCTCGTCGGTCTCGCCGTAACGCGCGTCCACCGTTGTTTCAATCAGGTCGGCCTTCAGCCCCTTCTGGGCCAGGTCGTTCCGAACCCTCCGCGCACCCAGCTTGTCATTTTGCTGCCGCAGCCGCGCATAGGTCTCGGCATAAGCCGCATCGTTCAAAAACCCGTACTGCTTCAGCCGCTTTACCACTGCGGCAATCGCTGCCTCACCGCGCTCGCCAAACTCCGCGCGCTGCTGCATCAGTCGCCGCAGTTCCACCTCGGTACGCATGTGCCGCCCCAGCGCCTTCACCGCGTAGTCGTAAAGCTCGCCCTCGCCCAGCCTTGCCTTTGCTTTCCCTGACTTTGAACCGAAAGCCACTCTACCGCCTCCGTCCCCGATGCAATGCATCGAGTCTAGATCAGCCTGCACCTAATGCGCTCTTACCACCCGCCGCCGAAAGCTCACCAGCCACAATTTGCCCAACTCCAGCACAAATGTGATCACCACAATCGCCAGCACCATCCGTAATCCCAGGTAAATGGCCTCGTTGATCTGAGCAAGCTGCGTTCCGTACTTCGCAAACTCCGCCGCCGGATCCTTCAGCACGATCCACAAGTGTCCCGGCGCACGCAGCGCAATCGCCAGCGGAATCATCCCCAGCAGTTTGACCGTGAAGTGCTGCAGTCTTCGCTCGCCCATCCACGCGCCGGTATAAAGATCCACCAGCTTCCACACCAGGTGCACCACGCTGAATATAACCACCGCCCAGTAAAAGTCCGCCAGGATGGGCGCGTACGTGTACGGCAGTGCGTCGATCGCAAACAAGCCAGGCCCCAGAATCAGCACCGGATACCGCGGCAGCAGCAGTATCCACACCAGCAGCAACGCGTGAATGATTGCGTCGGTCACCGCGAGCCCAAACGTCCGCTTGTGCTCGCCCTTCACCGGTTCAATCCTGGGCAGGTCGTTCAGGTCCCAATTGCCGGTAATCTTCGCGATCTGCGGAAACCGCCCCGGGTAATGCACACCCGCATACTCAATTACCGCAAACACCAGCGTGACCGCCGCGACATTCGCCAGCACAATTCCAATCACGCTGATGATCGCTACGGGAATGGCGGCCGCGCTCCATGCATGGGTGCCCAGCCTCACCGCATTCTCAATCACGGCCAATACAAACACCCACATCGCAACCATTCGCACAATAAACCAATACGTAGGGAAGAGCGCCGGTCCAATCAGCGCCTGCTGAGGCCGGTACCGCGCCGCCATCATGCGCGGAGCCGGCAACTGCCCAACCCACGCCTTGGCCTCATCAGGGGTCAGCGGGTGGCCAACCTCTTCCTGCCTGTCTTCAAGCTGCGACTCAAGATTCGCCCTCAGCTCGGCGATAATGTCGTCCTGCCGTTCCCACGGCAACTGCTTTCTTACCGCTTCAAGATACCTGTCAAG
Source organism: uncultured Occallatibacter sp. (assembly GCA_964528915.1). Taxonomy (GTDB): domain Bacteria; phylum Acidobacteriota; class Terriglobia; order Terriglobales; family Acidobacteriaceae; genus Telmatobacter. Next base: position 207,257 of record CAZGUD010000004.1, on the reverse strand, counting down.
TAGTTCCATCGCCTTAATACCTCGTTCCTCAAAATCTTCCCGTTCGTCGGCGCCCAATCGCCCGCCAGTCTTTTTCTCCGCCCAAACTCAAAGCAGGCTCACAAAATGTTCCCAATAGCTGCGTTGATGGCGTTCCACTCGTCCAGCAGCCGGGCAAAAATCGCTTCGCCGTCGGCTGACAGCCGGTAAAAGCGCTTGTTGCGCTTCTCTTCTTCACGCCACTCGCTGGTCAGCAAGCCCTGAGTCTCAAGCCTCCGCAGCAGTGGGTAAAGCGTGCTTTCGTCAATCTCCAGGCCACGGCTGGCCAGCGCTTTGCGCAGCGTGTAGCCGTAGTGCTCCTGCTTCAACTGGCCCAGTACCGCCAGCGTCAGGCAGCCGCGCCGCAACTCCAGCCTCAGGTTTTCGAATTGGTTCTCAGCAACTGTCATGCTGTACCTCGTACACTGTACGAAACATACTGTATTATACACAGTGTATGGTGTCAAGTAGTTTCTACCGACCTTTTTAATCGCGCAGGGTCTGCTATTTAAGTGTTTGATTAATTTCTATTTATGAGGAAACTGCCCGGTAGCTGCTACGGGTTTGCTTCCCTGACCGCCTGCTTCGCCGACTCAAATCCCGCTCGAATCTCTTTTTCACGCGGGGATAATCCCGCCGCTGCAGCCAACTTCTCAAATCCAGCCTGCGCATCGCCAACCTTCAGCAGCGCCTCGCCCTGCCGGAGAAAGGTCTTAGCCAGATCGGGGTCTGCGCGCATCAGCTTTGCCCTCAGGTTTTCCCCTTCAGCCGTCTTGCCGCTCTCAATCAAGGCCCCAGCCAATCGCGCCTGTGCCTCGAGCTGCCTTTCAGTCCCTTCGTGTTCCGCTTTGCTCTCGCTTAGGAATTCGGCCACAGCCTTCGCCGCGTCGCCCTGTTCCAGGGCCAGCAGGCCCAGCACCCGATACGCCTCCGCGGGTGCCTGCGAGCTTGCCTCCAGCACGGCTTCGCTCAGGTTGCGCGCTTTTTCCACTTCACCCAGGTCGAGATACGCGGCAGCTTCTCTTGCCTGCAACTGCGGACCCTGATTTGAAGCGCTCAATCCCGCGAGCACCTTCTCCGCGCGGCTCTTGTCGCCGGTCCGCGCCAATGCCGCTGCCGCCGTCGCACTAAACAGCGGCTCCCTCGACAACGCATCGCCCAGAGAATCAAAATTCGCAACCGCGCCGGCATAATCTCCGGTTTCGAAATCCGCCATGCCCAGGCATCCGCGCGCCGTAGCATCTTCAGGGTGAGCCGCAACCACCTGTTTCAGCGCTTGCGCTCCGTCTTCATATAAGCCGCTGATACAAGCCGCGAGCCCGAGATTGCGCACCACCGGCTCCAGCGACGGATCTTCTGCCACCGCGTACTTGAACGGAATAACTGCGCCGGCCAAATCCTGCTTCCGCGCCAGCACCGTGCCAATATTGCCCAGTGCGTTGGCTGCCAATTCACGCAACTGCGCCAGCGCTGCACTATCGGCGCTCTTGCTGCCGGCCTTTTCCGGAGCAAGCCTGTCGCCCGATCCGGTAGCCCCCATGGCAGGCACTCCGGCACCCGACACTCCCATCGCAGGGGCTCCTGAAGCCGTCCCCAGATCTTTCTCATCCCTGCCCGCCAGCAAACGCTCCTTCAGCGCGTCTTCTTCCGCGGCATGAGCGCTGTCTGGTGTTTTCCCTTGATCCACCGCAATCTGATCCAGCGTAAGCAAGGCGATCCGCTTCTGGGCTGGATTTTCCTTGCCACTCGCCTCATACAGAGAAAGGTAGTGCCCAAGCAATTCGCCAGCTTCACCAAACCGTGACTGCTCGTACGCATTCATGCCCAGTTGATACCACGGCTCGGGTGCGCCTTGATCGGCAATTGCAGCCGCGTGCAGATGCTCGCTAGCGTCATCGAAGCGCTGGTACTGCGACTCAATCGACCCAAGCAGCAGGTTCGCTGTGTATCCTTCGGGATCCAGTTGATGAGCCGCGGAGAATGCGCTCAGCGTTTCATCGTTGTATCCCGATCCGTTCAGCTTCCAGTAAGCCAGGCCCAGCGCAATCTGCGCATTGAGCGATGTCGGATCCAGCGCCACGGCACGCTGGGCTTCACGAACGGCCTCATCCGGCTGCGAGCCTTTTGCAAACGCCTGCGCCAGTTGCAGATGCAATTCCGCAGAATCGGGATTCGAGCCCAGGATATGTTTTTCCAGCTCCGCGGCCGGCGATGTCTCTCCAAGGCCCACCTCCATTCCCAGCAGGGACAACTCCGTGGGGAGATCGGCAAGAAGCCCCTGCGCATAGCGCAGAGCCTCCACAGCTTTTCGGTTCTCCTGGTCTTGTGCATCCAGATGCTCAAGCAGCGCCAGCGAAGCTACTGCGACTGAACTACTGGTCTTGAGAATCTGATTGGGGTCACCGGAACTGAGCGCGTCCTGCTGTGCGGCAAGAAGAGAATTGATCTGCGCTCCAAACACCTCAGCATCCGGGCTTGCACTCTGCGTCTGCTGCTGTGCCGCACCAGGCCTGGCGCAAAACAGCACCGGCACAACCAGCAGCCACTTCGCGAGTTTCAGGTTCGAGCAGTTCGGCGCGTTCATTCTCTCAATTCGGAAACGGCGCATTCGCTTTCACAATGCGTATGTCGTGATCGGTAACGTCATAATGCATCTCTGCCACATTCACTTTGGGCATGTGGCACGACGTGCATCGGGACTTGGCCACCGGACAAGCTGCCTGGTGTGCTCGCACGTTCTCGCTGCCTGTCCCGCCGTTGGCATGGCAGCGCAAACACGCAACATCGTATGCCGCAGAATCGTGTTCCAGCGGCTTGTGCGGATCGTGGCAGGCGAAGCACGTCAGGCGCGCATCGCCGTTCGTGCCCCAGCAGCGGCTCTTTACCAGCCGGTACGCGGGAAAACGCACTGTTATCTTCCCCACCGTTCCCGCCAGCACGACATCCCGTGGAGCTCCGTGACACGCCCCGCAAAAATCCACTGCCTGCGCCGGTTTCAATCTCGCCGGGCTCACAATCTGCAAATCCGTTGATGTTTTCGACTTCATCGCCTCAACGTGCGCCAGCCCCGGGCCGTGACAGGCTTCGCAACTCACTCCCGGATGAAATTGAGCCGCCGTCAGCGGTTCAGCAGTGGTCAGCGCTGTCGCGTGGCATGCAAGGCATCTTCGCGCCTCAAACTCCGCAACCAGCCGCCCTTCCGCCATATCCAGTGAGACTGGTGCGCCCTGCAATCGTCCCGGTGTACGGTCGAATTGGCCTGCGGTGGGGAAGTAGTTATACCGGCTTTCGTAGGGCTGGCCGTTATGCCACCAAAAATAAGCTTGTGCCGTAAAGCCTGAGCCGAACGCCCACTGCAAAATATCAGTCCGCTTCGCGGACCCGTCGCTCACCGTTTGCAAAAACGAATTGCCGCTTTTTTCAATCGCATAGCGATAGTTGCCGGAGGTAAAAATTTCGCCGGTGTGGCTCGCCAGAATCCGCGAATTCGCCGCGGGCGTCATAGTGAGCGCCATCTGCGTCGTGCTCTGCGAGCGCACAATGCCTTCGTGGCACGCAGCGCATGCTTGCGTGCCCGCGAATTGCGACTGGTCGGCAAACTGCTTGGTCGGCCACCAGTTTTCGTGTGCGAGATACTCGCGTGTCGTCAGCGGAGCCTTTACCTGGTCACTACCCGGAGCTTGCGCGAGTGCAGTTGCGACCAAGGCCCCTGAGACAAGCAGCGAGAGCTTCCAGCCCCAGGCAGACATGCTTTCAAGTTTAACGTGAAGCACAAGTATGGGTGTCCGCCGGTTACCCCAGGTCTCGCTCTTGAGACCTGGGATTGCACCATCCTTCAGATCCGGAATTTCGGCCCCACCATCAATCGAACAGAATCTTCACCCCCAAAACCCACTTGACACCCGTCTTGGACCGGCGTACAGTCGATCATCGTTATATCGATCATCGACTATGCCGAAACGTAAACTCGATCCCTTGCCTTCCGCTGCTTTTCACATCCTGCTTTCACTGGCAGACGGCGAGCTTCACGGCTATGGAATTATGCGCCAGGTCGAGGAGCAGACCAACGCTACCATTCGGCTGGGGCCGGGTACGCTCTATAGTTCGCTGCAGGCGCTCGTTGAAGAGGGCCTGATCGAAGAGGTCGACCGCCGTTCCACTGCGGCCAAAGGCCAGGAGCGCCGTCGCTATTACCGGCTCACCTCGTCCGGCAGAAAGCTGGCGCACTCTGAAGCCGAGCGGCTCGCTGACCTGCTTCGCGTCGCTCGCGCCAAGAAGTTTCTTAAGGGGGAATATGTCTGAGGAGATATTCGCCTTCCTGCTCCGTCTTTATCCGGCCGCCTTCAGAGAGAAGTACCGCGATGAAGCAGTGCAACTCTACCGCGACCGCCTGCGCGATGAGAGCGGCGCCTTTCTGCGTGCGCGCCTGTACCTCGACATGCTCGTCGATGCCGCATCAGGTCTGCCGCAGGCATGGCGTAACTCCTATGCTGAGAATCCCGCGCCATCGTTCGCGCCAAATGTTGAAGCAACGCCGTCTTTCCGCCTGCTCGAGAAAGAGAAACTACGCCCGGAGTCCATTGCGATCGGCGGCACGCTCTCAGTCCTTGCACTGTTTGCGTTTGGTTTCCTCATAAGCCTTCCGGCTCCGTTTCGTCCGCTCCCTGCTTCAGGCGGAAAAATGTTCCCCATCGAATCGGTGCTCGAACGGCTGAATCGCACCCCATCTCCAGCATCGGACGGCCCAGTGTCGGAGGGTGCTGGCACGGCTGGCTACGCGTCTGCCTCGTCCGGCGCCCCGCCGTCGCAACCCTCTCGCAGCGGTGCCGTTGCCGTCCGAATCGAATCCCCGCAACAAATCGATGCTGCTGAGCGGGACCGTGTCATCCAGTCAGTAGCAAGAAACATGCAAGCCCACTATTTCAACCATGACCAGGCCCAGCACGCTTCAGCCGCGCTTCTGGCCCTCGAACATCGCGGAGCATACGTTGCCATCGTCGATGGGCCTGACCTGGCAGCGCGGCTCACCGCGGATCTTCGCAATTCGACCCAGGACGTTCATCTCATAGTTGACTACAGCAGCCGCCCTCTCCCTGCTCAGCCCGGCGCGCCCTCGGCTGCTCTCTCGCCCGCACTCCTCGAGCAATATCGTCAGGCCATGAAGCAACAGAACTGCGCCTTTGAAAAGGTCGAAATTCTTCCCGGCAAAATCGGATACTTCAAACTCAATTCCTTTCCTGATCCAGACGTATGCGGCGCTGCAGCGCGCGCAGCCATGCAGCAACTCAACCAGGCCGATGCCATCATCTTCGACCTGCGCAATAACGGAGGCGGTCAGCCCGACATGGTGGCCCAGATTTCCGCGTCGCTCTTCGACCACCCAGTGCCCTGGTTTAACCCGCGCGCAAATCCCAGCGCAATCATGCTTTCTCCAGCCGGAAGCAGCCTGGCCAAAAAGCCGGTCTATATTCTCACTTCCACGCTCACCCGTTCCGGCGCTGAGCAGTTTACCTACAATCTCAAAATGCTGAAACGGGCGACCATCGTCGGCGAGAACACTGGCGGGAGCGCTGAACTGGGAGTCTTCCATCGCATCGACGACCACTTCGGCATGGGAATTCCGGAAACTCCGATCGCCAATCCCTACGGAAAGCCGGACTGGGAACTCATTGGCGTCGCACCCGACGTGAAAGTGCCGGCGTCAGATGCGCTGGCCACAGCTGAGAAACTCGTTCTGCAACGCCGCAATAACTGAGCTGGTGCTCCACTAGTGTTCCTGGATCGCAACCGGAGCACGAAGTCGGAGAAGTCCCCCAGCCTTATCGGGCATCGTCATCTCTACCCCTCCGGCCATATACTTCGGGATCACCTCCAGCTTTGCTCAGTCCACGTCCCGCCCGTCGGCAGTCGCGACCATCGTGCACTTTCCTGGGATCCGATCAGGCAGCGCAAAACTTCCATCCCTTTGCCGGGAATTAACTGCCGGCGAGCCATAATGTATCTGGCTACATGTGTTGTCTTGCCCGACGCCGCCATTCTGCGCCGCCCGGCAATCAATCTCCAATGCTATCCTTAACCCATTGATTCTAAAATCGTTAATGACAAACGCTTTGTTTTGTTATACGTTGGCAAAAAATGCCTTTCGCAAACGGCTGCATCCAAACGGCTTATATATGGAAACCACCCGGGGATACCCCCATCGCTCACGCAGGCCCGAGGCAGTTTGCGCATTCAACCACCCGCCCGATAGAGTTTCGGCATCCACGCATTCGGAGGTTCCTGCCAATGAGACGCTGTTTCGCGTTCACAATGCTGTTCCTCGCTGCTGCCATTGCCTCTAACTCCCAGGGCGCCGGTGTCATCGGCAATTGGAAGACGCCGCTCGGCTCCACAATTCACTTCGATCGCTGCGGCCAGCAAATCTGCGCCTGGATTCTCTCTGTCAGCCCCTCCGCTCCCTCCCAAAAGGACATTCACAATCCCGACTCCTCGCTGCACGACCACCCACTCTGCGGCATGAAGATAGGCAGCGGATTCACCCTGAACAGCCCAACCACCGCCTCAGGCGGACTGCTCTACGACCCCAAGACCGGCCGCACCTACCACTCAAGGCTGGCCGTCAATGACGGCAATCTCATCGTCCACGGCTACTATGGCGTCGCGTTTCTCAGCGGCTCCGAGACATGGACCCACGCCGACGCACCTGCCAATCCATGTCCGATCGCCAACTGAGCCGTAACTCAGAACGCGCCGTAGGCGCAAAGGAAGTTAGCCCAGCACTTCAGTGCTGGGAAGGCGAATAAAAAGAGCGCTGAGTCCCGTAGGGACGGCGCTCCTGAACAGGAATGGAAAATATGAAACACCTCGGCTCACACCGCCCGGGTTTATCATGGGTCATCGTTTGGAGGAAGCCTTGATGAGCAAGCAGAATGAATCCCGCAGCACCGGCCGCCGCGAATTTCTGAAAGCCGGAGGCGTCGTTACCGCAGCATTGTTCGCGCCTTCGGTCATGGCCGACACGCAAAAATCGCTGCCCGCGCTTCCTTCCAACCCGGTTACATTCGACTCCATGCCCACGCGCAACCTGGGCAAAACCGGTTACAAGGTCGGCATCTTCTCGCTTGGCGGCCAGGCCGCGCTTGAAAGGCCAAACAACTTCGATGTCGCCGTCCCCATCATCGAGCGCGCGCTCGACCTGGGCGTCAACTACATCGACACATCGTCTATCTACGGCGGCCCCGATCGCTGGAGCGAGCAATACGTTGGCAAAGTGATGGCCCACCGCCGCAACCAGGCCTTCCTCGCCACCAAGACCAAGGAGCGCACCCGCGATGGTTCCATGCGCATGATCGAGAAGTCGCTCCAACTGCTCCAGACCGACCACGTCGACCTCTGGCAGTTGCACGACCTCGGCATCCAGAAGAACATCGACGACATCTTCGGCAAAGGCGGTGCATTTGAAGCGCTGCTCGAGATGAAGGATCAGAAGGTCGTTCGCAACCTCGGCATTACCGGCCACTACCGCCCCGACGTGCTCATTGAAGCCATCAACCGTTACCCCTTCGACACCATCCTGATGGCCATGAATGCCGCCGATCCCCACCACTACAGCTTCAACGAGGAATTGCTGCCGCTCGCCGTCGAACGCCAGATGGGCATCATCGGCATGAAGATTCCCGGGCGCGGCCGCATTCTTTCTTCATGGACTCCGCCATCGATCGACGCGCAGAAGCACTCATGGGAAGGCATGGCCATCCAGACCGATAAGCCCGGCACGCTGACCATGCGCGAAGCCATGTACTACACGCTCTCGCGCCCCGTAAGCACCGTAATTATTGGTTGCGACTCGATCGCCCAGCTCGAAGAGAATGTGCATCTCGCTCGCGAATTCACTCCACTCAACGAAAAGCAGACCGCAGAGCTCGTCGCCAAAGCAGAGGCCTGCTCCAAGCCGTCGCTGTTCTTCCGCTTCTACGACCGGCCGACGGATTAATGGCGTCTCTTCGCACTTCGCAATTCAAGCCACAAAACTTGGGTGCCCCAGGTCTCGATTTTGAGACCTGGAAAAACACAAGGTCAGGCGGTCTGACAAGTTCGGCAACATCTTCAAAACTCGGGAATTTCATCTGGATCTCCGCGCGAAACGCACGCGCCTCTCGAAGTCGATGCACCCTAAGCTTTTCGCCGCCCAAAGACGTGATCCTCAAAGCCGAGGATGTACCACATTCCTCGGCCTGAAAACCGGCCCGTCGCTGCCTTCACCAGCAGCCGCTTGCACAGTTTGAAAATATCAGCGACGGAAGTGAGAAATCCCTCGCGCGATCGGCCCGAGTGAATCACTTCAACGCCGTTCGCTTCAAGCGTCTTTGCAATCGCATCGGGATCGGGCACCTGCACATGCGTCGGGTCGTCGTAAAAATTCAGCGTTTCATCCACTGAATGCGGCAGCGTCAAGCTCCGCTTCGATGGAAACGCGATCCACATATATCCGCCCGGCCGCAGTTTGTGGCAGAGCTTAGCAACAATCGGCTCGGGATCGACCATATGCTCAATCACATGGTTCAGAATTACGAAGTCGTAGCTAGCCTGGGGAATCGCGTCGTAACCTGTCCCGTCCGCGCCCAGCAGAAAGAACTCGTCCATTGCCGCAACATCGGCGTCGCTGTTGTTGTAGCGCTGTATGTCGGCGCCTGCATAATCGCAGTCCGGAAACCACTTCTTCGTAATTGTTGGCGATTTGTTTCCGCACCCGATATCCAGAATCCGTGCTCCGGGTTCGAGCCTGCCGCGAACAAACCGGAATTTCATTGGGCAATGCGGCATATTCTTGCAGGCAATCTATGGTCACGGTCCTACAGATGGTTGATGAGCGATGCAATGCATGCCGCGCCGAATCCGTTATCGATGTTCACCACGCTCACATTCGGCGAGCACGTATTCAGCATACCCAGCAGCGCGGCAATGCCGCCCAGTGACGCCCCATAACCCACGCTGGTGGGCACCCCAATCACCGGCGCATTCACCAGTCCGCCCACAACCGTCGGCAGCGCGCCCTCCATGCCTGCGCAAACAATCAGCACGCGCGCTTGCTTAAGCGTGTTCTGCTGCGCCAGCAATCGGTGAATCCCGGCCACTCCCACATCGGCCACCAACTCCACCGTGTTACCCATCATCTGCGCAGTTACCACGGCCTCTTCCGCTACCGGCAAATCGCTGGTGCCCGCGCACACCACGCCGATAGTGCCTTTACCGGCAGGAGCCGGCGTCTGCGTCAGCGTCACTGCCCGCGCAATCTCGTGATATTCCGCGCGCGGTTCCGCTCGAACCACGGCTTCATAAACAGCTTTCGACGCGCGCGTGGCCAGCACATTGCCGCCCGCCTCAGCCATGCGCTTGAAGATCGCTGCCACCTGCGCGGTAGTCTTCCCCTCAGCAAAAATCACCTCGGGATTGCCCGTCCGCAGCGCCCGATGATGATCGAGCTTGGCAAATCCCATGTCCTCGAAGGGCAAGTGGCGCAGCCGCGTCAGCGCCTCATCCACGCCGGTCTTGCCTTCGCGCACTTCGTTCAACAGCGCTTCAATCTGTCCCGGATCCATCAGTCTCCCACCTTCTTCGCGTCCGCCGCGCTCATCCCCCAGGCTCGCATCGCCGCCTGCATCACCTTCTTCAGCGGCACTCCATGCTGGCGTGCGATCGTCCGGCAATGCTCATACTCCGGCGACGCATTGGCAATCTCTCCCGAAGCCAACCGCGCAACCTTCATCCGCACCTTGCCCCATTCGGTTTCGACATCGGCAAACTCGCGCGCCAGGGCCATCTTGTTCTCAATCCGCCAGCGCAGCCCGATGGTGGTTGTCTCGCGGAACAGGATCTCGCGCAGCACAGGCACGCGCTCCGGGCTCGAAAGCACCGTCACCTGGATTCCCGTCCTGCCCTTCTTCATCTGCACCGCGGTGCGATACACATCCCACGCGCCGGCCTCGAGCAGCAACTCACTCACGTAGGCCAGCAACTGCGGATTGGCGTCATCGATCACCGTCTCCATCACCGCAATCGACTCTGTGCCCGGCTCCGTACTCGCTTCAGAAGTCTCTTCGCCCACCAGCAGCCGCAGCAGGTTCGGCTCTCCCGGCGTGTCGCGCCCACCCGCGCCGTACCCGCGCGCCTCCACGCGCATTCCCGGCAGCGGCCCGTATGTCACATCTAACATCCGCAGCAGCGCAGCGCCCGTCGGCGTCACGCGTTCCATCGGATACCCGGCCGAATACACCGGTGCATCGCCCAGCAGCGCCAGCGTTGCGGGGGCAGGCACCGGCAGCGTTCCATGGGCGCACTTCACCGTACCGCTGCCCACATTCAACGGCGATGCCATCCACTTGTCCACGAGCAGCGCCTCGCAACCCGCGGCCGCGCACACAATGTCCACAATCGTGTCTGCAGCGCCCACTTCATGGAAGTGCACCTTCTCAATGGGAATGGAGTGGATTGCAGCTTCAGCCTCGCCCAGCAATTGGAATGCGCGGCTCGCGCGGGCTTTTACACTCTCGCTAAGCGGCGCAGCCTCAATGATTCCGAGAATCGCGCTCAGCGAGCGGTGCTCGTGGCTGTGCTCGCCCCGATATTCGTGGGCCTTTTGCTCATGATGGTCGTGATCGAGATGCGCATGGCCCTCGTGCCCGTGATCGTGCTCGCCATGGTCATGGCTGTGCGCAGTACTTGCTCCCTTGTTCCCTTGTTCTCTTGGGTCCTGATCTTCGATCACGCCCACCTTGGTTCCCGTTAGACCGCCGCGCATCACCGTGCGCTTCTCGAGCCGCGCGCCTACTTTCAGCGCCGCTGCAGTCTTCGCCAGCAACTCAAAGGGAACTCCCGCATCCACAAGGGCGCCAAGCAGCATGTCGCCGCTGATGCCGGAAAAGCACTCAAGGTAAGCAACTCGCATCGCGTTGTGATTCTAAATGGCTGAGAGAGGGAAGGGAAATCGTCACGCGCCGCGACGTTGGAGCACTTCGGCAGGCAGAAGGGCATTCATCGAGCCGGACCGGAAGCCCGTGCAGTCAAGCGTCACATATTGATAACCGACCCGTTTGAGCGCGGCGGTAATCGCGTCCATCATCTCCAGGGTCAACGCGCGCTGCAACTCGCCGCGCGCAATCTCAACCCGCGCCAGCTCGCCATGATGCCGCACCCGCAGCTCGCTGAAGCCCAATTCCCGCAGACTCTCTTCGCTCTTCTCGATCTGTTCAAGAACCTCTCGCGTCACCGTGCGCCCGTATTCCACACGCGATGAGAGGCACGGCGCAGCCGGCCGGTCCCACACCGGATAACCTGCTGCTTTGGCTAGCGCCCTGACCTCAAGCTTGGTCAATCCCGCGTCGGCCAGCGGAGCCAGCACCTCATGCTGCTCGGCGGCGCGCTGTCCGGGCCGGTAGTCGCGCGTGTCGTCGGCATTCATGCCGTACGCAATGCGCGTGAATCCCAACTCTCCGGCCAACGGCTTCATCGTATTAAATAGCTCGTCCTTGCAGTGGAAGCACCGGTTCGAATCATTGCGCGCGTACTCTGGCCGATCGATCTCCTCGGTCTGCACCACCTTCAACGGCATCCCGATTTTGCCCGCAAACGCAATCGCCTGCTCCATGTCGCGCCGCGCCAGCGAAGCCGAATCGGCGAGGACGGCCAGCATCTTATCGCCGAGCACGCGGTGCGCCGTCCCGGCCAGGAACGCGGAATCCACGCCCCCCGAGTAGGCAACCATCACGCTGCCCAGTTCGCGCAACCGCTCTTCAAGCGTGCGTAGCTTCGCGGTGGTCCCGGCTTGTATTTCGCCGTTAACCGCGGCAATCTGCGGCACTGAGATTTGCGGCTTCACGTCCAGCGTCATGGGTCCGATTATATTCCTCGCTCGATTAAGCGCGTTCTGTCGCGAGAATGCACTTCATCCGTCAAACCGGTACGCGCTGATAGCCGCGCCCATCGGCTCGTCGCCAAAGACGCGCTTGCCAGGTGCCTCTCCGCCCGCGCCCGCAGCCACGAAGAGCGGAATCAGATGCTCCTCGCGAGGATGCGAGTAGGCTGCAAACGGAGCATTGCGCCAATTCTTCAGCAGCTCATCGCGTTCGGCAGCGGGTGACTCCACGGCTTGCGTGAGCCATGCGTCAAAGGCCCGAGCACGCTCCGCAGTCTGTGGTCCGAAGTATGCGCGCAGATTGTGAAAGCTCATACCGCTGGCTACGATCAGCACGCCTTCGTCGCGTAGCTGGGCCAGGGCTCTGCCTGCCGCCAGGTGCAGCGACGGATCGAGCGAACTGGCCAACGACAACGTGACAACCGGAATCTCGGCCGCGGGAAACGCCACCTTGAGCGGCACAAAAACGCCGTGATCGTAACCGCGATTTGGGTCCGTTGCCGCGGCCAGGCCAGCCTCAGCAAGCAAAGCCTTGACGCGAGCCGCCAACTCGGGCGAACCCGGCGCGGGCCACGTCAACTTATAAGTGTGGTCGGGGAATCCGGTGTAATCGAAGATCAATCCCGGCCGCGCGCCGGACCCGGCCGTGAACGCCGCCTCTTCCCAGTGACCGCTCACCACCAGCAAGGCCTGGGGCTTTTCCGGCAATGTCGCCGCCAACCCCTCGAGAAAAGTCTGGGTCGCCGTCCAGGTGTCGGCCGGACCCCAGGTCCAATCCATAAAGAAGCATGGGCCCCCACCGTGGGGAATAAAGATTGCCGGCTGCCGTTTGGAGCTTGCGGTCATGGTTGTTCTCCTGTCGTTTCCGGCGCAGCCGCAGGGCACCGTCGGAAATTACCTGTTCAAACAACCATTCGATGCCGCAACACGCTCCGCGGACTCACTCAATCGCGAACACCAGGTACACCGTCGCCTGTCGCACCACTTTCCGGGGTTCGATCGCCAGCGGCGGAGCCTGCCGTGTCGATGGAGCGAATCCGGCGACAGCATCATTCTCATTGACCTCAAACCTGTTTCTTACCTCGGCAATCTGGTTGGTGGCAAAAAGCAGCGATCCCAGGTGAGCACCCGTTGCACTCGCCATTACCGTCGCATCGGATCGTGCCCGTTCAGCGGCTTGTTTCAGCGCTTGATCCTCAAGGGCATGAACATCCTCCACGGTCCACTCAATCTGGCCGCTGTCGGTAGCGCCGGCGCTTACCGCCAGGTCAAGAATCTCCCCTGCCCGCGCCGGTGGAACCTTCACCGTCCATTCTTGTGTCAGCTTGAATCTGTGATTCTTCACGTCGAAAGGCTCAAGCCGCTGATACTCGCTTCGAATCGATGCTTCCGGGATTCCGGCTCCCCTGATCGCCGCAACGATAGCGTTCGAAGTATTCGCTCCGTCGCTATAAGCCGTCTTCGAGTCCTCCGGCTTCGTCTCAAAGCCAACATGGAGAACCGCAATGTCAGGATCGACCGTCACCCGCCCTTCGGCGCTCACGGCAATGGTGCGGTTTGTGGAGTCGATGTTGAGCTTTAGATCGCTAGGCTGCTGAGCGGCAGAAACTCCACACGTGGTCAGTATGGCGATGCACGCAACTCCAAGTCTGAAGAACATTCCTTCGCTCCTTTGATCTTGGAACGCAGGAATCATAGGAGCTTGCATTGAGAATTACAACGTGGGAGCTGAAATCAGACCACAAGCCTCAATTCGGCTTCCCCGCAAACTTCGCCCCAAACCGCCTCAGCTTCTCAAGCGTTGCCGCCGCCTGCCCGGAGTCGATAGCCTCCGCGCCCATGGCCGCGCCTTCCTTCAAATCGCCGGCCAATCCTCCCGCCACCAGCGCCGCGGCCGCATTCAGCAGCACAATATCGCGCCGCGCACCGGGAATCCCCGTAAGCACGTCGTAAAGCAGCGACGAGTTGGTCGCCACGTCGCCCCCGACAAACTGCTCAAGCGTCGTTCGCGGCAGCCCCGCCATCTCCGGCGTCACCCGCGCAGCTTTAAGCGTGGACTCACCCGTCTCCGACTCCTCGACCCGCGCTACCACTGACTCGCCAGTCGTGGTCAGTTCGTCAATTCCATCGGACCCGTGCACAACGAATGCGCGTTTGGCGCCCAGCGCCGCCAGCGCACGCCCCACCAGCAAAACCTTGCTCGGCGCCAGCACGCCAATCACCTGCGTTCGCGCACCCGCGGGATTGGTCAACGGTCCGCACAAATTCAAAATCGTCCGGAACCCCAGCGCCCGGCGCAGCGCCCCCAGCGTCTTCATCGCGGGATGATAGAGCGGCGCAAACAAAAACATGAAGCCCGTTTCGCGCAGGCACTCCACCGCCAAATCCGGCTTAAGATCGATGGGAACGCCCAGAGCCTCAAGCACGTCGGCCGCCCCGCAGCGCGAGGTCACCGCGCGATTGCCGTGCTTTGCAACCTTGGCTCCGGCTGCCGCGGCAACCAGCGCCGCACCCGAAGAAATATTGAACGTCAGCGGCCCACCGCCGCCGGTACCCACCACGTCCACCAGTTCGGCGCGTTCGTCATCGCTCAGCGGCATCGGGGTCACCCGTGCGCGCATCACGTCAACAAAGCCTGAGAGCTCCGGCGCCTGTTCGCCGCGGGTTGCCATCACCGCCAGCAGCGCGGCCGTTTCTACCTCTGGCACGTCGCCCGCGAGAATGTTCTCAAGCACCGCCGACGCCTGCTCGCGCGTCATCGCCCGCCCATCCTCGGCCATCAGCTTCAACAAATCCTTCAGCAAGCCCATGTATCCATGGTAACGGTGAGACGCTTGCAACCCGGCCAATTGCCCGCCCAAAGTCCGCCAAGATACTATTTGATTACCGCTGCAAGACCGTGCCGGCACAAACCGCGCGATCGCAGAATACCCATCAACAGCGGCCGGGGCGAACCCAATCCAATGAAGATTCACGAGTATCAGGCGAAGGAAATCCTTGCAAAATATGGTGTTGCCGTGCCGAAAGGCGAAATGGCAAACACGCTTGAAGAGGCCAATGATGTGGCCCGCAAACTGTTTGCAGACGGCGCGTCGGGCGTAGTGGTCAAAGCGCAGATTCACGCCGGTGGCCGCGGCAAAGGCGGCGGAGTAAAGGTTGCCAGGTCGCGCGAAGACGCCGAACAGCACGCCAAGAACATTCTGGGCATGCAGCTCATCACGCATCAGACCGGCCCCCAGGGCCAGAGGGTGCAGCGCTTGCTCATTGAAGAGACGGCAGCCATCGATCGCGAGCTCTATCTCGGCATTGTGCTCGATCGCGCCACGGGCAAACTGGTGTTTATGGCCTCACGGGCCGGCGGCATGGAAATTGAGGAGGTCGCGGCCAAAACTCCTGAAGCCATCTTCAAAGAGACCATCGACCCCGCCGTTGGTTTCGGCGCATGGCAGGCGCGCAAGCTGGCCTTCGCGCTCGGCCTCAAGCCCACGCAGATCAACCAGGCGGTCGCGTTCTTCCAAAGCCTCTACAAGGCGTTTATTGAGACCGACGCTTCGCTGATTGAGATCAACCCATTTATTACAACGAAGGACGACAAGCTCTTCGCGCTCGACGCCAAAATCACCTTCGACGATAATGCGCTTTTCCGCCACGCCGAGATCAAGGCGCTACGCGACATTGCAGAAGAGGACCCACTCGAGGTAGAAGCCAGCAAATACGCGCTCAACTACATCAAGCTCGATGGCTCCATCGCCTGCATGGTGAACGGCGCGGGCCTGGCCATGGCTACCATGGACATCATTCAGTACGCAGGCGGCAGCCCGGCTAACTTCCTCGACGTGGGCGGTGGCGCTACCCAGGAGCAGATCGAGCACGCCTTTGAGATCCTGCTCAGCGACGCACATGTCAAGGCCATCTTCATCAATATTTTTGGTGGCATTCTCCGCGTCGACCGGCTCGCGACCGGCGTTGTGGCGGCTGCCAATAAGCTGAACGTGAAGGTACCCATTGTGTTGCGGCTCGAAGGCACAAATGTCGAAGAGGGCCGCCAGATTCTGAAGGAGTCGGGCCTGAACTTCCAGGTGGGCGCAACTATGAAAGAGGCCGCGGAACTCGTAGTCGCGGCAGCAAAGGCGGGTGCATAACATGGCGGTATTAGTCGACAACAACACGCGCCTCATCGTTCAGGGTCTCACCGGCAAGGAAGGCACCTTCCACGCCAAGGGATGCGCAGAATACGGCACCAACGTGGTTGGCGGCGTGACGCCCGGCAAGGGTGGTACGACTCACGAGGGCTGGCCCGTCTTCAATACCGTCGCCGACGCCGTCAACGAGACCGGCGCAAACGCGACCATGATCTTTGTGCCACCGCCGTTTGCGGCCGACGCCATTCTCGAAGCCGAAGACGCAGGCATTCCGCTCATCGTGTGCATCACTGAAGGCATTCCCACGCTCGACATGGTCAAAGTGTGGGCCAAGCTAAAGAATTCAAAGTCGCGGCTCATCGGCCCAAACTGCCCGGGAGTCATCTCGCCCGGCAAGGCGAAGATCGGTATCATGCCCGGCCGCATTCACAAAGAGGGTTCCGTCGGCATCGTTTCGCGCTCGGGAACTCTGACGTATGAAGCTGTGCATCAACTTACCCAGCGCGGCATCGGGCAATCCACAGCAATTGGAATTGGCGGCGATCCCATCATCGGCACCACGCACATCGACGCGCTGCGCCTGTTGAACGACGATCCCGATACTGAAGCCATCATCATGATCGGCGAAATCGGCGGCTCAGCCGAAGAGGCCGCGGCAGCTTTCGTTAAGGAACACGTCAAGAAGCCCGTCGTTGGATTTATTGCCGGCCAGACCGCGCCTCCCGGCCGTCGCATGGGCCACGCCGGCGCTATCATCAGCGGAGGCCAGGGAACTGCCGCCGACAAGATGAAGGCCATGCGCGAAGCCGGGATTCACGTTGTAGTTTCGCCGGCAGAGATTGGCGCTACGCTGGCTCAGGTGATCGGAAAAGCGTAAGAGCAGCTAGTAGCTAGAAGCTGCTTTTTCACCACACCCGGCACGGCTTCTCGCTCACCATCTTGTCGGTCTTCTTGCACTGGAAGCTCTTCGCAAACTCCGGCAAGTCCTGCAAGATCGAGTTTGTCCGATACTCGTCGGGCGCGTGCGGATCGCTCTGCGCCTGGGTGCGCAATTGCTCTGGCCGAGTTTGCGTGCACCACTGCTGCGCATACGCAATCCAGAAGCGCTGATCGGGCGTGTAACCATCCATCGTCGCGTTCATGTCAACGTGTGCCGCCTGCGCCTTATCGAGCCACGCCAGCCACGCCAGCCAAAGCCCGCCCAGGTCGGCCAGGTTCTCGCCCTCCGTCAGCTTGCCATTCAGGTGCACGCCGGGCACAGCTTCGATCGCGTCATACTGCTTCACCATGCAATCGGCGCGGTCAGTGAAGCCCTGCTCGTCGCTTTTGATCCACCAGTTCGCCAGGTTGCCGTCCTTGTCGAATTGCCGTCCCTGGTCGTCGAAGCCGTGGGTCAGTTCGTGGCCAATCGTCGATCCCATGTCGCCGTAATTCGCTGCATCGTCTTCTTTGCCGCTGAAGAACGGTGGTTGCAGGTACCCGGCTGGAAAATTCACGTTGTTCATCTGCGGATCGTAATAGGCATTCACCGTCGGCGGCGTCATCATCCACTCGGTCTTGTCCACTGGCTTGCCGATCTTGCTCAGGTCGCGCGCAAACTCAAATTGGTGCGACCGCATTGAGTTGCCCAGGTCGTCGCCGCGCACAATTGCGAGCTTCGAGTAGTCGCGCCACTTGTCGGGATAGCCGATCTTGTTCATTACCGCGTGCAGCTTTTCTTTGGCCTTCACCTTGGTGGCCGCGCTCATCCAGTCCAGCCCGTCAATGTCCTTGTCCATCGCCGCCTCAATGGCCAAGGTCATCTCCAGCGTGCGCTGTTTCTCTTCAGGAGGAAAGTATTTTGCCACGTATACCTGCCCCAGCGCCTCGCCCAACTCCTCATCCACGCGGCTGGTGCAGCGCTTCCACCGGTCCTGCTGTTTTTCTGCGCCGTTCAAAATATGCGAATAGAAGTCCCAGTTCTCATGGTCAAAGCTCTCCGGCAGCATTGTGCCCGCGTAAGCCGTAAGCAAATGCCAACGCAGGTAGGCGCGAATCTGGTCGATCGGAGTGTCCGCAATAATCGCATTGAATTCGGCAAAGAACTTGGGCTCATTGTCATTCGCTTTACCTGCCGCGGGGCCGGCCGCGGTAGCCAGGTATTGGGCCAGCGAGAAATGCGTCAGCATACTTTCCATCCCCGCCACATCGGTTGGATGGTTCAGGTTCTGGGGATCGCGCTGCTCGGTCATGGTCAAGGTTGCCTTGGCCAGCCGGGTCTCAATCGCCAGCACCGTATTCGCATCCTGCGTGGCCTGCGTATCGCTCTCCCCGGCGAGCACAAACATTTTGTGCACATGGTCAACATACTGCTCGCGCAATTTCACGCTGTCAGCGTCGGTGCGAGTGTAGTAATCGCGCTCGGGCAGCCCCAGCCCACCGGAACCAAAGACATTGATCACCTGTGTCGCATTTGCGTAGTCCTGCCCTGAGCCGTATCCAAAGAACGCGTTTACGCCAATCGACTGCAGATGCGCCAACAGGGCCGGCAAGTTGTTGGTTGACTTCAGCTTGGCGATCCGCTTCAACTCCGGCTCGAGCGGCTTCAATCCCCGCTTGTTTATCGCGGCCACATCCATGCAGCTTGCGTATTCGTCGCCGATTTTCTGCTCATTTACAGAGCGAGTGGGCGAGGGAACCGCCGCGGCCTCAAGGATGTTTTTGAGGTGCAGGAGATTCAATTCGTAGAGCTCCGTGAATCGCCCATAGCTGGCATGATCGGCGGGCAGCGGGTTGCGCTGGAACCACTTATTGCAACTGAAGCGATAAAAGTTCTGGCACGGATTGATAGAGGTATCGATCAGCGAGGGATCGAAGACGCGCAGCTCCGGTGCGGCAGCCGGGCTCGACCCCTTTGCCGGGGCAGCATTTTGACAAAACGAAGGAGCGCCGGCAAGCGTAACCACCAAAGCGAGCAAGGCCGAAAAGCGGGCGGTGGAAGCAAAGCATTTCATGCCGAAACTCTACCAGATTTGCCCGTGGCCGGCCTTCCCGTTCACCCTCGAACCTTTACGCATGGCCGTTACAATTACGGAGGGAGATATCCCCAATCAGGAGCAACTTTTAGTGTCGCAACGTACTTTCAGCATCATCAAGCCCGACGCGGTTCGCAACGGCTATGCCGGCGCCATTCTGGCCGAGATTGAAAAAGCCGGCTTCCGCCTCGTTTCCATCAAGAAGCAGTCCATCTCGGTCAAGCAGGCGGAGGGCTTTTACGCCGTCCACGCGGCCCGGCCCTTTTTCAACGACCTCTGCGCATTCATGGCCTCAGGCCCCCTCTTTCTCATGGTTCTTGAGAAAGACAATGCCATCGCCGACCTGCGTAAGCTGATGGGCGCCACCAATCCTGCCAACGCCGAAGAGGGAACCATACGCAAGAAGTTCGCCGGCTCCATTCAGGAGAACGCCATCCACGGTTCCGACGGTGAAGAGACCGCGGCCTTCGAAATCGGCTACTGGTTCGCCGGTTACGAACTGGTGTAATCGCGACCGGCCGCCTGCTGTGACTACTCAAAGGCGCATCATGAAAAGAGCTTCGATTTCGGCCGCTTTGCTGATTGTTTCGCTGGCGGCCGCTCCTTTCTGCGCGGCGTCGGGCGTCGTCAAGCCCGGCGATCCCTGGGTTGACAACCGCGGGCAGCGCATTCGGGCGCACGGCGGCGGAATTACGCTTTGGAACGGCACTTACTACTGGTTCGGCGAAGACCGCACGCCCGCAAACGATGCTGACAAGCGCTATGTTGCCTGTTACTCTTCGCGCGACCTCGTTCACTGGAAGTTCCGCCGCCAAGTGCTTGCGATTGCCGACCCCGAACACCTGGGCCTGCACTGGGTGCTGGAACGGCCGAAGGTCTATCCCAATCGAAGCACGCATCAATTCGTCCTCTACGCGCACCTTGACGACGCACGCTACAAAGTTGCGCGAGTGATGGTCGCCGTCAGCAATCGCATCGACGGCGATTATCATTACGTGAAAAGCTTTCGTCCGCTCGATCAGGAGAGCCGCGACATCGGCCAATTTATTGACGATGACGGTTCGGCCTATCTCATCTTCGAGTCGCGTCCCACTAAAGGCTTTTTCATTGCCCGGTTGACCGGCGACTACATGAACGTCGAGAAGACAGCATTCATCCCCGCTCCGCTCGAGGGAGGCGCGCTGGTGCATGTGGGCAATCTCTATTATGTCGTCGGTTCGCACATGACCGGCTGGCGCCCGAACCCAAATGTGTACGCGACCGCGCCATCGCTGACCGGCCCGTGGACTGAAATCAAGAACCTCGCCCCACCCGAAGTCAACAACTACCAGTCGCAATCAACCATGCTGGTGAAAGTGGCAGGCACAAAGAAAACCACAACCATTTTTATGGGCGACATATGGAAGCCCAGCGCGTTGTGGGATTCGCGCTACTTTTGGATGCCGCTCGAAATCAGCGGCGATGAGATGAAGCTGCCTCCGCCGCATCCCTGGCAGTTCGATGCCAAAACCGGCGAGGCATCGATCACCCCATAGCGTTCTTTCCGTAGGAGGTTCACAATGTCGGCCATTGACTCCAAACTTGCATCGCGCTTTCTCGAGTTCTCGCGGCAAAAGCTTGTCGGCCAATACTGGCCGCGCCTGCGTCAGAGCGTTGAATCGCTTACCGACGAGCAGGTGTGGTGGCGGCCCAACCCGGCCAGCAACAGCATCGGCAATCTCATTCTGCATTTGAATGGCAACGTCACACAGTGGCTTGTCGACTCGTTCAATCACGACGAAGACAAGCGCAACCGTCCCGCGGAGTTTGCTGCAGAAGGCGGATTGACCGCAGCGGAATTGCTGGCAAAACTCGGCGCTACGGTGGAGCGCGCCGCAGAGGTGCTCGATCGCCTCACGGTCGAAGAGCTACTGGCGCCGTACGAAATCCAGGGCTATCACGTGCACGGGCTCGATGCTGTTTATCAGGTTGTAGAACACTTCGGCCTGCACCATGGCCAAATCGTTTACATCACCAAGAGCCTCACCAGCCGGGATCTCGGTTTCTACAAAGAGCTGAGCAAAACCGGCCGCGCGGAATAGCGAGGAACCTGAGGTCGGGACACCGGCGCTACATCTTCCGCGCCGCCGCCACGCGCGGAATTCCCTGCAAATCGGGAATGAACTCGATGTTCTCGAAGCCTGCCTCACCCAGCAGCGCGCCAACCGGCGGCTCCTGCCCGTAACCGATCTCGAGAACCACGTACCCGTCTTGAGCGAGCGCTGCAAAGGCCTGGGGAATGAGCCGCCGATAAACGTCCAAGCCATCCGCGCCGGCAAACAGAGCCTGGCCTGGCTCGTAGTCCCGAACTTCGGCCGCCAGCGATGCGCGATCGCCCCAAGATACGTAAGGCGGATTCGAAACCACGACGTCGAATTGCTCGCCTGCTACCGGATCGAGCAGATCGCCCTCGACAAATCTAACGTGCTCCGCCACATTGTTGCGTAATGCATTCTCTCGCGCCACGTTCAACGCAGCCGCGGAAATATCGGTTGCCGTGACCTCTGCCTCAGGCAACTCGTGCGCCAATGCAACCGCAATTGCGCCCGAACCCGTCCCCACATCCACAATGCGCGGATTAGAGAACTTCGCCGCCAATTCCAGCACTTTCTCAACCACATGCTCCGTCTCAGGCCGCGGAATCAGAACGTCGCGTGTGACCCTGAACGGCAGCCTATAGAATTCCGTTTCGCCAAAGATGTATTGCATCGGCTCGCCCGCAAATCGCCGTTCGAGCAGCGCGATGTATTGCTCTGCGCATTCGTATCCAAGCTCGTCATCCATGTGCGCCAGCATCCACGCACGATTTTTGCCCAGCAGATGCAGCAGCATCGTCTCCGCGTCACGACGGGCGCGGTCACGATGCGGTCCCAGGTGCAACCGCATCGCTCCGTCCACCACGTAGCTTGAAAAAGAAGGCATCGCGTTCTTACGCCGACTGAGTTGTCTCCGCCTTAAGCTGCTCCGCCTGGTAGTGAGCAATCAGCGCGTCCACGACCGGCTGCAGCCGGCCCTCCATGATCAGGTCGAGCTGGTGCAGCGTGAGCCCGATGCGGTGATCGGTGAGCCGGTTCTGCGGAAAGTTGTAGGTGCGGATCTTCTCGCTGCGATCACCCGAGCCCACTTGCGACTTCCGCGCTGCGGCCAGCTCCGCATTCTGCTTCTCCATCTCCACTTCGTAGAGCCGCGAGCGCAGCACGCGCATGCCCTTCTCGCGATTCTTGATCTGCGACTTTTCGTCCTGGCAACTTACCACCGTACCTGTCGGCAGGTGCGTTATACGCACCGCGGAGTAAGTGGTATTCACTGACTGGCCGCCCGGTCCCGACGAGCAGAACGTATCGATGCGCAGGTCCTTGGCTTCAATCTTGATATCGACCTCTTCAGCCTCAGGCAGCACCGCTACAGTAACCGCCGAAGTGTGCACCCGCCCCTGCGTCTCGGTCTCGGGAACGCGCTGCACACGATGCACGCCGCTCTCCCACTTGAGCTGCGAATACACGCGTTCGCCTTCGATGATGGCAATCACTTCCTTGTATCCGCCCACGCCGCTCTCTGAAATCGACATGACCTCAACCTTCCAGCGATGCTGCTCGGCAAAGCGCGTGTACATGCGGAAAATCTCGGCGGCAAAGAGCGATGCCTCGTCGCCTCCCGTGCCGGCGCGAATCTCAAGAATCACGTTCTTCTCGTCGTTGGGATCCTTGGGCAGGAGCAGCAGCTTCAGCTCTTCTTCAATCGCGGACACCCGCGGCTCGAGTGCGGCGATCTCCTCCTCGGCCATCGCGCGAATGCCGGCATCGCTTTCACTCAGCATCGCGCGCGCATCTGCCAGGCCCTGCCGCACTACCTTCAATTCGCGATACCTCTCCACCGGAGTCTCAATTTCGCGCACGGCCTTGGCGGTCTTCTGATATTTCTCGTGATCGTTCAACACTTCGGGCAGCGCGAACTGCGCCTGCAGTTCGTCGTAGCGGCGTTCCATCTGTTCAAGTCGGTCAATCATATTGCTCCTCCGGCGCGGCTGCGCACAGCCGGTTCAATGAATCCTGAGATCGAAAGGGGAATTGGCACACTGCAAGGGTTTGCGGCGGGAGCCGCTAGAGGAGGGCCGAGATGGGCTCGAAGAGAACCACTACGTTTCTTATTCTACCGCGAATTCGATTCCGCATCACCTTGATGCCAACTTTGATAACTTTGATTCGAGTTCCGTGACCGCCATTGTGACGCCGTCAGAGATACCATTGCCGCAGCCCCCGCCCCCGCACGGCGAGCGATGGCAATTACGCGACTTTGCCGCAGCCGCAGGTCTCTTCATCGCAACCGCATCCGTCGTGCTCTGGCAAAACGCGCACGTGGCTGCGCTCTGGGACGCGAGCTACACGCTCGACAGTGCTGCGCGCATCGCCCTGGGTCAAATGCCGTATCGCGATTTTCCATTCGTCCATGCGCCGCTCACGTTTCTTATACAGGCCGCCATCATCCGCCTCACCGGCCGCGTCTTCTTTCACCACGTTCTCTACGCAGCCGTCATGTGCAGCCTCGGCACTGTCCTCGCGTGGCGCATCGTGCTCCGCTCGCTTAGCCCGCGTGTTCAGTACGCGTGGGCCATTGCACTCCTGCTGGCCGCGCCGCTCACTTTTCTGGGCGTTTACTCTATTCTGCCGTTTCCGTCTTACGACGGCGATTGCGCTCTGGCCATTCTCGTCGCCGTCTGGTGCCTGCAGCGGCTCGATTCAGGCCCCCCAGGCGCGTACTGGCGGGGATTCACTGCAGGCTGTGCGATCTGCCTGCCGCTCTTCATCAAGCAAAATATGGGGCTGCCGTTTTTGGTCGCGGCAATGGCTTCGGTTGCGCTTCTGCTTGGCGTCAATCCGTTTCGACGCGAGAAATGCGAGTCCCATCAGGCCCCAGCCCCCACGCTGCTCGCCGTACTTGCCGGCGTCATCGCAACCATCTGCGCTGCGCTGCTCATTCTTCACTTCACGGCGGGCGTCGGCAACTACATCCACTGGACCATTCGCTTCGCAGCCCAGCGCCGTCTGCCCGGCCTGCCGGTGATGGCCGCCATCTACTCCGATCCCACCTTGCGCTGGACGCTTCCGGCCGCTCTTGCAGCTCTCATTCTGCTTGCCTGGCGCCTACCTCAACTGACTTCGGTCAAAGCCGGCAGCCTGTTCTCCATAGCGGCATTTCTCCTCCTCGCATCTCCTTTCTTCTTCGTGCTCAGTGCTGTCTGGCTTTACTACGACGATCCCGATTCATTCGGCGACACGCTGATCACGCTCTGGCCGTTTCTCATGCTTCTGACCGCAGCGCTCGCCATCCGCAGCCTCATTCGCTTCCGCAATCTCACACTGCGCTCGCTTCTGCCGCTCATTCTGCTGGCCGCCATCCACGGCACCATGCTCTCGCAGCAACTCTGGGGCTCCACTTATGCCATCTGGCCTCTTCTCGCCATCCTCATTGCCGATCTGCTGGTCTTTCTCGCAGGCCGTCCTTCGTTCCAGACCGCGCATCGATGGTTCCTTCCCTCGCTGGCAAGCCTTGTCTCCGTTACTCTTCTGGTTTGCGGCGCATTCTACACAATCAGCGAAGAGCGGCTATCCTACGTCAACCTTCCCGACGGCCGCGTCGAGCACTCGGCCTTCCCGCAACTCGCCGGTGCATCTACGCCCGGACCCTACCTGCCCCAGCTTGACGAATTCCTGCGCTACGCCGCCGCCAACATTCCTCAGAACGACGGCATCATTTTACTTCCCGGCGAAGACCCGTTTTACTTTGCCACCGGCCGCACACCGCAATTCCCCGTGCTTCTATTCGACAGATCAACCGACCCCTACTCGCCCGAAGAGACCGCCGCGCTGATTCGTGACCGCAACATTCGTTGGCTGGTTATCAAGCACAATTTGCAGATTAAGGAAGACGTGGCGCCCAACCGTGCGGCAACCCTGGAAATGTTGCTCGGCGAATTCACTCCGACTGCGCATCTTGGCGGATACGATATCTACAAGCGCTTTTGAGTGCTCAGTTCCGCTGGCTTGAACTTCGGCGCCAAATGCAAGTGCACACCATGTCAACCAGCAACGCCCGGATCGCTGAAGACCTAAACGTTCTGGCACGCTACCTCGCCTTCGACGACTTCGGCGGCGCGCCATCAACCCTTGAAAATTTGCGCTCATCAGGCGTCATCGTGCTCTTTGGCAACCAGGTGGTGGCCACTCTCACCCGAGCCTGCACGCTGGCGCAATTGGCGCCGCAAACCACCCTGCTTTTTTCTGGAGGCCTCGGCCACTCCACGCGCCTGCTGCATGAAAACCTCTGCGCAGACCCGCATGTCGCAACTCGATGTGCTCTCTCTGCCGAGAGCTCTGAAGCCGAAATGTACTCCGCGGTTGCGCAAAGAGTCTTCTCCATTTCAGCTCATCGCATTCTGGTTGAAGATCGATCGGCGAACGGAGGAGAAAACGCACGATTCAGCATTCGTACCCTCAAATACGCTGGCCTGAGTGGAGAGACAGTCCTGCTTCTCCAGGACCCCACAATGCAGCGCCGCTCGTTTCTTACCTGGCAACGACAGGCCGACTTGGCCGGCATCAAAGGACGAGTGTTCAGCCACTCTGCTTTCGTCCCTTGTGTTGAAGCCGCATCAGACGGCACACTTCGCATCCGGCCCGATCAAGCCTCGGGAAGCTGGTCATTCACGCGCCTTGCCTCGCTGCTTCTCGGCGAGATTCGCCGCCTGCGCGACGACAAGAACGGCTACGGGCCGCGCGGCCGGAACTTCATCGCCCATGTCGATATTCCCGATGCGGTGCTTGCAAGCTACACGCGTCTTATCGCGAGCGATCTGATTCAAGTGCTCGAACGGTCAGGCGATATGCGCCCGTAACAAGCTCTAGCTTTTCTTCTCCACCTTCCGCGACCGCTTCAGCTCTCCCCAGTCTTTCTCAGTCTGGTCGGCATACATCACGCCGAATCGCGCCAGGCACTCCGCAAATCCGTCGCCTGAGCCAAGGTAGCCGGCAATCACCAGCGGATCGCTCGAGCGCCCATGTCCGCGCGCCAGCAATTCGCCGCATACCTCGGCATACGCCTTCAGGCCTTCTCCGGCCAGGTCTTCAATCTCAATCGATCCCTTGTGATCGTTTAGCTGGCGCACCAGGTAAGTGCGCGTTCCAATGTGCGTCCAGCCCAGGAACGGATCGGTTTGCAACTGCATAGCCCGCTGCCCCTCTGCTGTGCGTTGCCCGTTGTGGTGCGGCGGTTGCGCATCCGGCAAATACGAAGCATAGGCCGAAGCAGTCTCTTCCTTGATTTGCAAAAACAGTGGATCACCGGGGCCGTTCCCCTCAAGATAAACGCAATAATCGCGGAGACCCACCGAGCCGGTCCCGACCACCTTAAAGGCCACGTCGATTGGCCGGTACATCGAGAGCAAGTGCTGGCGCTGCGGCTCCAGCATGGCGCGGTAGGGAACCAGAGAAGCCAGAACCGCCGAAGCCGTCGCCGCGGAAACCCGCGTCAGCACCGGCTTTATCTCCTTGAAGTGTCTTGGCGCACCCTCCACTCCGCCTTCCGGCTCCGTCAACTGTTCCAGCGTATGCAGAGGAGTGGCTCGTTCCGCCTTGATCAGCGCCAGGTGCACCGGCTTTGCCAAGCCCATTCTATGCACCTGGAATCTCCCCACCTCAAGCATCGGCATTTTGGCGAACACGCGCATCTGCGCGGCATAGCGTTCAATGCACGCCTCCACAGCTTTGCGCGCGGCCCCATCCTTGTGCCCGCAGGCGCGGCCTGCGAGCACCAGCGATGCCGCCATGCGCTTCAGGTCCCACTCGAAGGGGCCGCGAATGGTCTCATCAAAGTCATTAATGTCAAAAACCAGCCGCCCGTCCGGCGCGGCAAAGGCGCCCAGGTTGCGCACGTGCGCATCGCCGCATAGCTGGCTCACGATGCCCGTATTCGGAGTCATCGCCAGGTCCGCCGCCATCACCGGCACGGCCCCGCGAAAGTAAGCAAACGGCGACGTAGCCATCAACTCATACTTCAGCTTTGCCAGTGCCGGTACGCGGCCGCGCATTGAGCGATCCAGCAGTTCCAGCGCCCGGGCTGGCCGCAGCCGGGGGTGAAGTTGATCGTGTTGCTGGCGGCCGATCTGCCTGCGCCGCATCTGTCCGAATTTGCGTCTCTCCTGCGCGCTTGTCCACTGCATGTCCCGGACGATAAACTCTTCTTCCCGGTTGTGCAACAGTTGTATTCACCGTCATTTACACTCGGGACAGGCCGCAATGATCCCAAGCCCGCGGTCTGCCTTCCTCCACTACGCCTGAGCAGGAGTTTCCTATTGTCACGTCCCGCCCTGACACGCCCCGCCGCCGCTCTCGTTTCCGTCAGTCTTGCCTTTTCCTTTTCCGCCACCGTGGTTGCCGCGCAGGCCTCCGGTCAACAGCCGGCATACAAGCCGCTCACAGTCGAGGCGATCTTCAGTCATGGCTCGCTCGCCGGAAGTCCTCCACAAGACCTCTCCTGGTCGCCCGACGGTCACCACCTCACTTACCTTGAAGATGGTCAGCTCATGGACCTGAATCCTGCTACCGGCAAGCGAGAGGTGTTCATCAACCGTGAAAAGCTTGCGCCGCTGATCAAGGGTGGCGGCACTGAGCAGGACCAGGACCATCGCGCCCGCTACTCCGAGGCAAACTACTTCTGGGCGCCCGACTCGCAGCACCTGCTATTCGACGCCGATGGCTACCTCTGGCTCTACGACCTCAAGAACAGCACCGGCGTGCAGGTAGGTAACTCCGGCTCCGCGTCGGGCGACGACCCGAAGTTCTCTCCCGATGGCCGCGAAATCTCCTTCCTTCACAATCACGGTCTCGAGGTCATTCGCCTCTACTTGACCGGCGAACCGACCATAAAAGTGGTGCCTGCGCCCGGTTCTGAGACCCTTGAAGGCGAGGTTGACTGGGTCTATCTCGAAGAGCTCGATGTACGCAGTAACTACTTCTGGTCGCCCAACTCAAAATCCATTGCCTTTCTGGAAATGGATGAGACGCAGGTGCCGAAATACCCAATCACCGACTGGATTCCCACGCACGCCACGGTTGACGACCAGCACTATCCGCAGCCCGGCGACCCCAATCCCGGCGTTCGTGTCGGCGTGGTCGGCGTCAACGGCGGACACGTCACCTGGATCAGGCTCCCCATCGAATCCGGCCAGGATTACATCCCGCGATTCGGCTGGGTCGACGACAAAACCGTGTGGATCGAGACCGTCACTCGCGACCATAAGCATCGCGACATCTATTTTGCCGATCCCGGCAAGGGTCTTGTTCGCCAGGTACTCGAGATCAAAGACGACAAGTACCTCGACGAAAACTACGAAGTAGATCTTGGCGAGGGCCACATCGTCCTTACCAACTGGACCGATGGCCACAACCATCTCTACCTCTATGGCTACAACCAACGCCGTCCTCTCGATGCTCCGGCCGCGCTTGAAAAACAGCTCACGCAAGGCGACTTCGAAGTCGGCGACGTCTCTCGCGTCGACTTCAAAGAAAAGTTTGTCGACTTTGCCTCAAACGAAAGCAATGTCGATGAGCAGCAGCTTTGGCAGGTCACATTCGACGGCAAGCGCGTGCCGCTCACCACGGCTCCCGGCTTCCACGCCGGCTCATTTTCACCCGCGGGTTCCGCATTTGTTGACCGTCATTCCACGCAAATGAACCCCGCCAGCGTCGAACTCTGCCAGGCTCCGGGCAAATGCAGCGTCATCGTTCCGCCGGCGTCGCTTGTTGAGTACCGCCTCCAGCCGCCCATCAACCTCACCGTCAAGGCCCACGACGGCACTCCGCTGCATGCAACATTGCTGCTGCCTGAAGGCGCAACCTCGCCCGCATCCGTACCACTGATCGTTAATCCCTACGGAGGTCCCGGCCCGCAGACCGTGCAGAATCGCTGGAGCGATGAGATCTTTTTCGATGAGTTGCTCGCCGAGCACGGCTTTGCCGTTCTCCACGCAGACAATCGCGGCATGGGAGCGCGGGGGCGCGACTTTGCTCAAGCCTGCTATCACAACTTCGGCCCGGTTCAATTTGAAGACCAGATGACCGTGGTCGATGCTGTTCTAAGCCAGTACGCGCAGCTTGATCCCAAACGCCTGGGCTGGTGGGGATGGAGCTGGGGCGGCACTTTCACGCTCTATGCTCTCTCGCACACAGATCGCTTCCGCGCTGGTGTCTCGGTGGCGCCGGTTACTGACTGGCGCAATTACGATTCCATCTACACCGAGCGCTATATGGGCCTGCCATCTCAGAGCGCCGATCTCTATCGCGACCAGTCGGTGGTGAATTCAGCCTCGCAACTCAAGGGAAGGCTGCTGATCGCCCATGGCACGGGCGACGACAACGTGCATATCGAGAACACTGTGCAGTACGTTCAAAAGCTCATCGACGCCGGCGTTCCTTACGATCTGCAAATCTTTCCCCGCAAGACCCATTCCATCGCCGGAAAAGAGGCGCGCACCGAACTCTTCAACCGCATCCTGGCGCAGTTTGAAACCTACCTAAAGCCGGCAGCAGGGAACTGACAGCTAGAGTTGGCGCTACCGGTTTGGGGGGAGCAGGGGCCTTCAGGCTTCTGAAGATCGCACAAAAAAACGGGCCTTCAGGCCCGCATCTTTTCCGTCATTTCGCTAACGCTGCTTACACTTCGTGCCGCTTGAAGAGTTCGTCCTTGTCGCGGCATCCGCATTTCGAGCACTCGAGGCAGCAGAAAATCAGCACAGCCACTCCCACCGTCACCAGAACGGCGAGCACCGTCGCATTCATCCCGAGCCATGCCAGCAAACTGTGCATATCACCACTGCAGACGCGCAACTATCAAGACTGTCGCGCTATCTCGCCCCTTGTTCAATTCTGAACCTGTTGTGGAATCCAATACTATCGCATTGAATACACAACTGGCCGAGCACAACAATATTGTGCATCAAAACCGAAAAACTGCAGAAGAAAGTTCTTGCCAAATAGAGAATAAAAAGCGAAGATAGTCACAACGAGGCGCAAAGTTTCCCGAAATGGGAACCGGCGAAGTCTGCGGGCCGGCGGCACGGGCAATTCGGTCACATTGTTTGCCATGAGCAGTGCACCCATACCGGTTGAGATTCCCGCGGTTGAACCGTGGTTGGCCGAGCTTGCGCACTTCCCGGAATCCCCCTCTGACGCTCGCCAGCAACCTCTTGCAGTTCCGCATGTTAACTGGCTTTTTGTCGATCTCAACTCCTATTTTGCCTCGGTCGAGCAGCAGGTGCGTCCCGAGTTGCGCGGCAAGCCGGTTGCCGTCGTCCCCATGATGGCCGATACCACCGTCTGCATCGCCGCCAGCTACGAAGCGAAGGCATTCGGTGTACGCACCGGCACAGTCGTCGCCGAAGCAAAACGCATGTGCCCCGATCTCATCCTCGTCGAGGCCCGCCACGAGATTTATGTTGAATACCATCACCGCGTGGTCGAAGCCGTCGAAAGCTGCGTCCCCGTCACGGCCGTCTGCTCCATCGATGAAATGGCTTGCCGTCTGATGGGACGCGAACGGCCTTTGCGGGCGGCTCTCGATCTTGGCGCCCGCGTCAAACAGAGAATTCGCGAACACGCCGGCGAAATGCTGCGCAGCTCAGTGGGCCTGGCTACCAACCGCTACCTGGCCAAGGTGGCCAGCGACATGGAAAAGCCTGACGGCATCGTGGCCCTGCCTCTCGACATCCTGCCCTACGCATTGCGCCAGCTCAACCTTCGCGATCTGCCCGGCATCGGGGCCCGGACTGAAAAGCGCCTGAACGCCCAGGGCCTGAACACCATGGACGACGTGTTGGCTCTCGATTGCGAGAAGGCGGGTGAACTCTGGGGATCCGTGTGGGGCGAGCGGCTCTGGCACTGGCTGCGCGGCGAGGATTTCGAGATGGCTGAGACCGAGCACCTGAAGTCCATCAGCCATTCGCACGTGCTGGCGCCCGAAATGCGTACTGCCGAAAAGGCCTGGGCCGTTGCCCACAAGTTGCTCCACAAAGCGGCCATGCGCCTGCGGCAGCACAAGCTCTGGGCCGGCGGCATCGGCCTCGCTATCGGCTTTGCGGTGCGCCGTGGCGATTCAACCTCCGCCCCTAAACCCGTATCCAGCTTCGGCGTCCCGGCGCGCGGATGGAAGAGCGAGATCAAGCTCAGCGAGTGCCAGGACAATGCCATGCTTATCGCCGCGCTGCGCCGCCTGTGGGAGTCACGCCCCTCAGGCCAGGAATACAACCACCCGTATTTCATCGGCGTGAACCTTAACGGCCTGGTTCCCGATCGTCTGCACTCGCTCAACCTCTTCGACGCCCTCGACGGCGAGCAAAGCCGCGCCCGCCTGCTTGAAACCATGGATGAGCTGAACTCGAAGTACGGCATGAGCACCCTGGCGCCAGCCTCCATGCTCACCGCATTCAAAGCCGCTCCCACCCGCATCGCCTTCCACAGCATCCCTGAGCTGTTCTGACCCCATCACGTTGCCCAGGGGGTTAACGCCTTGTAAATCATGTTCCCAATCCTTTAGAGGCCGTTGTACAATCGCCACGTCTTCCTCTTCTCATCGGACTTTTCCCTCCCCTTATTGGGCCCCTAGATTAAATCCCGCCGGGAGTTGATCATCGCCATGACCAACCGCATGTGTTGTGTTTGCGAAAACAAAGCCACATGGGCCTCGGTTCTTCTCTTCGCCCTCACACTCTTTGCCGCCGCTGCCCAGACTGCCTCCGCCCAGATCCAGAAGACCACGCCGACCAAGGACTGCGATCAAGCCTGCGTGAACCAAAAGGTGCAGTCATTCAATCAGAATTTTGCGAAGGATTGTACTGCCGACGTCGCCAGCATGAGTCAGATTGTTGCCGCCTCCAAATCGAAACAGGACCCCGACATTCCAGAGCCACCCGAGTTCGATCCTCCCTGCCAATCCTGCGATGAAGCCAATGGAAAGCCACCCACTCCGCCTGAGGTGCAGAACTGGATCGACGACAGTCTCAAACCTGAGAGCACGATGATCGCTCAGCTCCTGAAGATAGAGAGAGATTACGACGCAGTGGTCGGCTCCGACGATCTCACCAAGGCAAACCAGAAATGCCTGTCGAATATGCCCACTTTTGAATCCATCCAGGATGCCACAGACAAACTTCTGCTCCGGCAATGGAAGAAGGCGCAGGACATGACGAAAGTCCACTCCAGCGAATACAAGCGCGCATACGGTGGCGTTACATTTATCAACCAGGTCGGCAAGACGTACCAGGTGGCATTCTGCAAAGGAGTGTACGCCAACATGAAGAGCTGCACGGAGCCTGTCGACGGCCCCCCCTCGGACTATGAAAGCCTCCAGCGCCAATGGCTTGACTCGGTCGCCAGCCATCTGAAAGACGAGGTTTTCAACCAGCACAAATACAACTTGTGTCCGACCTATATGAGCAATTTCACGGCTCTTCAGTTAGTGGGAGAGCAAACCAGCGCCAGCCAGCTCGAGCAGATCCAGCAGACCGTCGCCAAAATGCGCCAGTTTCTTCACTTCCAGGTCACGCTCAGCGTGAAAGGCAATAACACGGCCAAGGGTGGGACCACCAACGTGGCCTGGCAAGCCACCGGCAAATTCCACATCGACCTCAATGAGCAGAAGGCCTGCTACACGCCCGTCATGGACGGCCCCTTTCAGGCCACCGTCACCAACTACTCGGTGCCCAATGTCACTCTCGTCTCCCCGCGCAGTTTTTCGCTTGCGGTGGACAAGCTTGTTTTGACGATGTGCGATCCGAATCCCATATTTGTAATCCGGTTTAAAGACACTCCGCCTTTTGAGGAGGTGCAAGCCATGGGCAAGACCAGCAAAGCCGGCTTGATAGCGGAACCCTTCGGCGTCGCTCTCGCCACGCCCACGCTGGATCTCTACGGCAAGCAGGGGAAGAACGCCACCGTCAACACTTCAAGCAGCTACGGCTTGCCATCCAACAGCGGGCCGGCGCAACCTGATCCGACCAAGGTGGTACAGGCGCACAAAGGCGATCCATCGTGGTTCCTCACCGCCGAGGGACAGCAGGCTTTGCAGCAGATGCAGGCCCAGGTGATGCAAAAGGTTCAGGGAAGCGCCGCCGCCACCGACATTCTTTCCGGTGGGGTCAATTATTCGCCGGCCACTCTCCGCGTTAACTGGACCAACGGCTCCGCGAGCCCGGTTGATGCGCTGCTCTCGCCGCAGATTAAATCCAACACCGGAGACGGCTCTTCGAACAATTCCGTCCAGGTAAAGGTGCAGCAGCAATCGCAGTAACCGGCCACACCAGCGTGCCGGCGGACTTTGCTGCGGGCCGCTCAAGTCCCGGTAATAGTGTTCGGCAAAACATTAAATCTCCTCTAGGAGCTGATCAACGCCATGACCAACCGCATGATCCGTATCTGCAGGGAACAAGTTTCACGGGACTCGGTTCCCCTGTTCGCCGTAACCCTCTTCGCCCTCGCCGCGTTGCTTTCGCCTGCCGTCTCCGCAGCCCAGGCCTCCGCAGATACCGCCGCGAGCCCCGCCGCTTTCAAGGTCTACCAGAACTACGACTTCACGCCCGGCGACACCATTATCTTTTCCGACGACTTTACTTCGACGCAGGATGGTGAATTTCCCGACCGCTGGCAATTGGTCAACGGCCAGGGCGTGGCGAATTCCAATAAGGGCAAGTCGGCCTTCTACCTTACTGACGGCAACTACGCCCGCGTCGCGCCGCGGATGAAGACCAAGACCTACCTCGGCGATCAATACACCTTCGAATTCGATTGGTACCCGGTACCCGGTTCTTACCCGATCCTTCTCTTTTTGGAGTCCGCGGACGGCGAGGGTTACCTTTCGATCGGCAAGGATGCGATGGAATTCCACGGCCCGAACGATAAGCCGTACGTTAATATCTACATGCCGGCTGACCTCAATACCGATTCGTTTATGGGCGCCTGGCATCACGTGGCCCTTGCCGTCAAGGGAACGCAAATGAAGATCTATGTCGAGCAGGACCGGGTTATGGTGGTTCCCGACATGGGGATGAAACCGGCTTCCCTCCAATTCGGCGGCATTGCCGGTCAGGATAGTCCCCTGGTCTTCACCAACGTGCGCCTGGCCTCAGGCGGCGGCATGAACATGATCGGCCAGAAGTTTACTGACGCCAAGATCGTCACCCACGGCATCCTCTTCGACGTGGATAAAGCAACCATCAAGCCCGAGAGCATGGGCACACTGAACCAGATCAAGCGCATTCTCACGCAGAACCCCGACCTGAAATTTGAGGTTGACGGGCACACCGATAACACCGGCACGCCCACCCACAATCTCACCCTTTCGCAGCAACGCGCCGACGCTGTCAAGGCACAGCTTGTTTCCATGGGAATTGACGCGTCGCGTCTCACCACCAAAGGCTTCGGCGATACCAAGCCCATCGCCGACAATTCCACCGACGAAGGCAAGGCAAACAACCGCCGCGTTGAATTCGTGCGCAAGTAACAGCCGGGTGCCCCAGGTCCCGATTCTGGGACCTGGGAAACTTCGCGGCTGACCTGCTGACTCGCTTCAGTGGATCATCTTCGACTTGCGCTGCATGTAATCGCGCAACAGATACTGTCCCAGCGTGTCGGGCGTAGTGAAGTACGCCTTGCCGCGGCACATCTCGCTCACCTTGTGCACAAACTGCACCAGCCCAAAATCCTGTGCCAGCATGAATGTGTTGATCATTACATTCGATCGCTTGCATCGCGCCACTTCTTCAAGCGTCTCGCTAACCACCAGCGGATCGAGCCCGTACGGGTTCTTGTAAATCCGCCCGTCGGGCAGCGTTAGCGCGCTCGGCTTGCCGTCGGTGATCATCACAATCTGCTTCATGTCTTTGCGTTGCCGCGCCAGGATGCGCTGCGCCACGCGCAGCCCCTCGCGAGTGTTGGTGTGCCACGGCCCCACCTTCACCCGCGCAAGTTGCGAGACAGGCAACTCTTCTGCCGAGTCGTGAAACAGCACCAGAGAGAGCGAATCGCCGGGATATTGCGTGCGAATCAAATGCGAGAGCGCCATGGCCACGCGCTTGGCCGGAGTGAACCGATCCTCGCCGTACAGAATCATCGAGTGCGAGCAGTCCAGCATCACCACCGTCGCGCAGGAGCTTTGATACTCGCACTGGTGCACCTGCAGATCCTCGTACTCCATATTCAAAGGCAGCCCGATGCCTTCGCGCGCAATGGCAGAGCTCAGTGTCGCCGTCGCATCCAGATTCAGCGTGTCGCCAAATTCGTAGCGTCGCGATCCGCCGCTCGTCTCGATTCCCGTGGCCCAATGCCGCGTATCGTGCCGGCCGTAGCTTGACTTGCCCAGCGTCCCCATCAAATCGCGGAGCGTCTTGAAGCCCAGAAAGTCCATGCTCTTGTCGGTCACTTCAAACCGGACCCGGCCCTCAACCTCGCCTACTCGACCATCCACGGTCGATGCGCGCGTGGGCCCGTTCATGGGCTGCGAATTGATGTAGCTCTCCTGCTCCATGCGCTCCATCAGCCGGTCGAGCAACTCATCGAGTGTGCCCTCGGCCTCCATCTGCTGCAGCCGGTCGCGCATCTCCTGGTCAAGAAAATCCCCTTTTAGCAGCAAGCGGCGCAGCGCCTCGCGCAGGTCGTCAATGTTGTGCTGCAGGTCTTGAAAATCGCCCCACGGATTGTAGTAACCGGAGTCGAGCAAATAGTCTGAGAGCCCTTTGAGCAATTCCTCAAGGTCGATCTCCGACGCCAGGTCGCCTGTATATCTCGTGTACCGAACCCGCTTCATCTCTACTCCGTGTTCCCTTTTTCCTGCCTTAATTCAGGCCGCCTCTTCTCGTCTTTCTCGTCTTCTGCCAGTCCTCGAAATCCATCTCCATTTCTTCGCGCTGCGGGGCAAACTCGTCGCGCTCGCGCCGGCGCTGCTTTTCCTGTGCGGTAAAGCCGTGTTCCGAGCTGCGGCTCAGCTTGCGATGCGCCGCCATTCCCTCCAGCAGAAACTCTGCCGCTGCCACTACGCGTGGCGCCGGATCCGAGGCCTTCACCGTCAGCGGCCTCAGCCTCTCCATCAATCCCTGAATCTGCTTCAGATCTTTGAGCGCATCCGCTGCCGGCTGATTGTCATCCAGCTTGAACGTGCCGCCCAGGTTGAACCACTCCTCAATCTGGCCCGTATCTTCACCTTCAAAGTAACAGTCGTAAATTTTTGCCACGGCTACGCGGATCAGCTCCTGAACCACCGTGTCGGCGCCCTTCATCTCGCCTTCGTACTCCAGCTCAAGCTTGCCCGTGATGCCCGGCAGCGCCGCGTAGATATCGCTCACGCGCGGCAGCACCACGCTCTCGCCCGCAATCAGCGCGCGCCGCTCCGCATTTGAAATTACCAGCTCCATGGTCGAAATCGGCAATCGCTGGCTTACTCCACTGCGCTTGTCAACCTTCTTGTCTTCGCGCGCGCTGAAGGCCACCTGTTCCACGATTTCGCGCACATATTGCGGAATCTCAATCTGCCCAGCACCGCGCTCGGCCCACGCTTCCTGCGCGGTAATGGCAATCCCTTCTTCGAGCGTCTCGGGGTAGTGCGTGCGAATCTCCGATCCAATGCGGTCTTTCAGGGGCGTAATAATCTTGCCGCGCGCCGTATAGTCCTCGGGGTTGGCGCTGAATACCAGCGCCACATCCAGCATCAGCCGCACCGGGTAACCCTTAATCTGCACATCGCCTTCCTGCATGATGTTGAACAGCGCCACCTGGATCTTGCCAGCCAGGTCGGGCAGCTCGTTGATGGCGAAGATGCCGCGATTGGCCCTCGGCAGCAGCCCATAATGCATGGTGAGTTCGCTGGCCAGATGTTGTCCCCCGCGCGCAGCTTTGATGGGGTCAAGGTCGCCCACCAGGTCGGCCACAGTTACGTCGGGCGTGGCCAGCTTTTCAACATAGCGCTCTTCGCGGCTCATGTACGCAATCGGCGTTGCATCGCCCTTCTCGGCGATCAGGTCACGGCAACGCCGGCACAGCGGCGCATAAGGATTGTCGCGAATCTCGCACCCGGCCACGTACGGCGTATGGTCGTCGAGCAGCGCCGTCAGCGCGCGCAAAATGCGG
Organism: uncultured Occallatibacter sp.; assembly: GCA_964528915.1. Lineage (GTDB taxonomy): Bacteria > Acidobacteriota > Terriglobia > Terriglobales > Acidobacteriaceae > Telmatobacter. The sequence goes on along the minus strand of CAZGUD010000004.1, from coordinate 169,969 downwards.
CTTTTGGCCTGGCCGCGCAACCCCAGCAAAATGAAGTTCTGCTTCGACAGCACCGCATTCACGATTTGCGGCACCACCGTATCTTCATAGCCCACAATGCCGGGAAAGATGGTGTCACGGGTCCTGATGCGGGCCATCAAACTGGCCCTCATCTCGTCTTTCACGCTGCGGGTCTTAACGCGCGCTTCGTTAAAGAGGGAACTCTTCTTAAGTTCCCCCAGAGTATGGGGAAGCGTGTGTGCTGCAGGCATCGGGGCTCCTGGTTATTCGAGTGCGGCCGGCTGCTTGTGCTTCAACCGGAGTTTTTTTGGACGCGCAGGATAGGGAAAAACGGCCATCTCAACCGTGAATGCAGTATGCTCCCATCGGAGCCGATTGGCAAAACCGCGGAGCACGACATGCCGCCCTGGTGCGAAAATGGCTGGCATTATGAAAGAGTTTCCTCAGTTCATGAAAAACCATGCCAACCGGATTGCCCGCTCCAACCAGGCGACACAGGGTGTAGAGGGTTATGTGTTCGATGGAGTCGACGGCAGTCAAATGGCGTTCTGGACCTGCCCTGAAAGTGCGTGCTCGGCGGAGCGAGTACACGATTTCGACGAATACATGATCGTCGTTCAGGGTTGCTTCACGCTGCTCATTGCCGGCAACCGAATTCCGCTTCGGGCGGGAGACGAATACGTCATCCCGAAAGGAGTTGCAACTGCCGGCGAGGTTGAGGCAGGGACAAGGACCATCCATGCTTTTGGCGGTCATCGTGCGGAACGAGCCATGGAAGCGGAGGTTGATGCGCTGAACTCCCTTTGAGTCCACCTCCCTGCGAAGCTGGCATCCCGCTCTGCCTCTACGGCCGCTTTTCAAGCAAGTCAGCAAACGGCAGCAGCTTGACTCGCTTGTAGAGCACCGGCATCAGCATGTTGGGAAAATCGTCGGGTTGCTGTGGCCGCACGACCAACGGCTGATTGCTCTTCGCATCGAAGAACTGCTCCGTCGATCGGTGAAATCGGTTCATCACAAACGGACCCTCGGCCGTGTAATACCATCCCCAGTCCGTGCGCAACTCGAACTGTATCGAATCGAGGTATCCCGCCTTCGAATAGCAGTACTCGGTGTAGGCCTCCATGTCCGTGGCCGGTGCACTGGTCTTCACCAGCAGGGAACCGTTCGGCGCCTTCCAAACCTCGGCCATGACGCCTTCACCCGGAGTCAATTTTGGTACAGACTCAATAGTTGAGAATTCCGTCCAGGACTGATGCGCATTGACCTGCGCAAAGACATATTGCGCCGGCCCGCTTGGGTTCATCTCGCAGGGCGCAGCATAGAGACTCAATCCGCATACAAAAAAGAATAGAGCGATGGTTCCCGATCGAACGTTCATTAATCGTATTATGCCTTGCCGCGATTGCCCGCCTCAATATCGCCTGGCCGCCGCACGCCCCGCGTCACCCGGCGCTACACTTATCTTTCATAATTCTCTTGCCGGAGTTTTGCCGGTTGCCGGGTTTTCGCGTCTTGCCTCATCTGCTCTTTGCCTCGCTCGCTGCGCTGGTCGCCATTTCTCCGTCGCTTCATGCCGCCACTCGCCTTGAAGCTGCGGCAGTCCCCGAAGAAATGCGCTCGTACTTCTTCGCCATCACCGTCAACGGCCAGCGCGTCGACGTGGCTCACGCCGCCGCCAACTTTGAGTTCGCCAGCTTCGACGTCACCGGCCCCTCTGAAATCACCATCACCGCTGCCGAGACCGGCTTCTGGGATCATGGCGTCGACATTCAGCCCTGGCGCCTCGGCTTGCACGCCACACGCAACGGCCAAACTATTCGCTTCCGCATCAACGGGCCAGTCAAGCTCGCCATCTCGCGGCCCAACGATTTTCTCAATCGCGCCCACATGCTGTTTCTCTTTGCCGGCTCGCCGCCTCCGCCTCCACCTTCCGGCCCCAACGTCACTGTGGTTCCCGCCGGTCCGCATCGTCAAAGCCTTAACCCCAAATCCGGTGACATCATTTATCTCGCGCCCGGCGCATTCGTCTACGGTAGCCTCAACCTCTGGAACGTCGAGAACGTGAAGGTACTGGGTCGCGGGACCATTGTTTATGACGGCCCCCAGGATCCCGGTGCCGACGAGGGCTGGATGCAGAAGCCCGACTGGCACTGCATTGGTGCTTACCAATCGCGCAATGTCGAGATCCACGGCCTCACCTGTGTCATCCGTTCGAGAACCTGGTCAATCCAGATGAAGGACTCGACCGGATTCACTTACGAAGACCTGCGCGTTGTGGGGGGCACCCCTGGCAATGCTAATCAGGACGGTATGGATTGGCTTGGCGGCGGCGATGCCACCGTGCGCAATTCATTCTTCCGTGCCTCTGACGACGACCTTGCCATGCAGGGCAACTGGGATGGCTACACCGATGCCGATCTGTTGCGCCCGGGCCACGACGTGCGCAACATTCTGGTCGAAGACACAGAGCTTTCCACCTCCATCTCAAATATCGTGCGCGCCGGCTGGCCGCAAAAGATCTTCAACTCATCCAACTTCACATTGCGCAACTCCGACATTCTTCATGCCGGCATCGGCGCATGCGGCCAAACTTTTGCGCTCATCGGTTTCTGGGGCGCGAAAGACGCACAAGGCACACACCAGGGCTACACATTTGAAAATCTTTTTCTCGACAACTGGTACTCGCTCGCGCAACTCGAGCAGGAGCAGCCTTCGTTGCGGAACTTCGTGTTTCGCAACATTTGGGCGCTGGGCCAGCCGCCGCTTGCAACTTCAACCATCACTGGCGACGCGTCGGGAGTGGTCTTCGACAACGTGAAGTACGGCCAGACGCGAGTTGGCTCAGACGCCGCTCTGCCGCTCACCGTTTCGGGGGGCGCGCCGCAACCGCGGTTCATCGCAACCCACACGCCAACCGCCGCATTCACCGTTGCGCCGGGCACGGCCCCGCCGCATAAGCTCCTCGAATTCACGGCGCAGTTCACGCCCAACGCGCGCTATACCTGGCTGTTCGGCGATGGAACCCTGGCCCATGGCCGCCGTGTCCGCCATCGCTTTGCCGATACTCTTGGCACCCAGCTCGATGGATCGAATGGCGCCGGCCGCTATCGCGTTCTGCTCCATGTTGAGGACAAAGCAGGCCACCAGGACTGGGCCGAGCAGGATGTTGTTGTTGCTGACCGCCTGGAGCCTTCAGCAATCAACGCCGCCACGCAGCCAGGCCTCGACTACGGCATCTATCCCGGAGAGTGGTCGGAACTGCCCGATCTCTCGGCGCTCAAGTCGGTCGAGAGCGGGCAGTCGATTGGTCTCGATGCAAACGCACAGGGATTTACGCGCTATGCCGTCGCGTGGGATGGATTCATCGATGTTCAAGCTGAAGGCGGCTACAGCTTCTACCTTCTTGATCCCGATGGCGCGCGGTTTGTTATCGACGGCCGGGAAGTGGCGAAGACCGGCCCTCCCTTTGCGCAGGTATGCGGTTCGCCGGGGAACGCAATGCGCTATGCGGTGGGTTCGCTTGGCTTGCGGGCAGGCAAGCACGCCATCCGCATTGAAGGGCTGCACTCGGTTTCGAACCAGGCCCCGCGGTTGATGTGGCAAGCGCCTGGAGGCGCACTGGTCGATGTGCCGGCAAGTGCGTATTCGCACGACGCCAAATGAAGACGCTGTCATCCTAAAGACGTGTCATCCCGTGCGAAGCCGGGGGATCTGGGGTTTCATTGACAGGTCTGCAGGCCTGCAACTCATTTCAAAATGAAAACTGAAAGGGATAGAGCAAGGAGCGTAGTGTTTCCACCGACCACCGACCACCGACCACCGACCACCGACCACCGACCACCGATCCCTGCTACTTCGGCAACTGCGTCACGTCCCATCCCCCGCCCAGCGCCCGCACCAAACCCACGCTGGCCGCGTACTGCCGGTTCTCGATGTTGATGGCGGTTACCTGGTTCTGCAGCAGTGTCTGCTCGGCGGTCAGCACTTCAAGGTAGCTGGTCACGCCGCCCTTGTAGCGCGAATTCGATATGTCGAACGATCGCCGCGCTGAGGCAACTGCATCTTGTTCGACTGCCGACTCCTGCTCCAGAATGTGCAGTGCGGCCAACTGGTCTTCCACGTCTTGGAATGCCTGAAAGACGGTGTTGCGGTAGGCATCGGCCTGCGCTTCGTAGGCATGCCGGGCCTGGTCGGTGACTGCATGGCGCTGGCCGGCGTCAAACAGCAACTCAGTAGCTTGCGCGCCCAGTGTCCAAAACGTGCTTGGCCCCTGGATCCAGGTACCGAAATTAGCGCTCTGGAACCCCGCTGTTCCGCTGAGCGGGATGTTGGGGTAAAACGCGCTCACGGCTATGCCGATCTGCGCATTGGCAGCAGCGCTCCGCCGCTCGGCCGCGGCAATGTCAGGCCGCCGCTCGAGCAATTGCGAGGGCACGCCGAGGGGTATCTTCGGCAGCTCGCCACTAAGCGGTGACGGCGGAATCGAGAACTGCGAAAGATCGTAGTTGGCGATAGTCCCGATCGCATGCTCATACTGCGCCCGCGCCACGCCCACATCCACAAGCTGCGCGCGAACTGTTTCGAGTTGCGTGCGCGCCTGGTCCACGTCAACCTCGGTGGCCACGCCGCCCTTGAGCCGATTCTCAGTCAAGTCGAGTTGCTTCTGAAGATCGGTAACCGTGTCGGTCAGCAATTGCTTTTGCGAGTCAAGCCCGCGCAGCGCAAAGTAGTCGGCCGCAAGCTCGGCGTGCAGCATGAGTGCAACATTTGCCGCATCGGCCGCGCTGGCCTGCGCATTGGCGCGCGCCTGCTCCACGGTGCGTCGCACGCGACCCCAAAAGTCCGGCTCCCAACTGGCCTGCGCGCCCAGCGTCAAGTCGTTATAGACGGTTGCGTCGGCCTTGTTAAATAGCGGCTGGTTCTTTGAGTACTTCTGGGGCGTTGCGCCGATGTCGCCGCTAACCGTGGGAAAGAGATTGGCGCGCGCTGCCGCCACCTGGTCGCGCGCTGCCTGGTAAGTTTCGAGAGCCTGCTTCAGTTGCACGTTGGTTGAATCCACACGGGCTTCAAGGTCATTCAGTTGAGGGTCCTGGTAAATCTCCCACCACTTGCCCTTGAGCATTCCATCGGATGGGTTTGCAGGCTGCCATGCGCCGCCCGCGGGATTCTGCGGCGGCACCACCGAGGCCGCGCCGGTTTCTTTGTACCCCGCAGGCGCAGTGTAGCCGGGCCGATTGTAGTTGGGGCCGACGGGCTTGCAGCCGGAAAGAATGAGCAGCGCACAGAAGGCGATGAGCGCTGCGCGCCCAATCTCCCCGGTCCCCAAAAGCGAGGGACCGGGGCCACCCGGATTTCCGGTTGGCCTCAATGCCGCCATCCTACTTGCCTCCCGTATTTGCTGCGCCGCTGGAGCCCGGTTTCACCACCGTCACCTTCTCGCCCTCGATAATCGAATCTGGCGGATCCTGAATTACCTGATCGTTTGCCGTCAGCCCGCTGATCACCTCCGCCGTTGCACCGTCGTCTTCTCCAATCGTGATAGACGCAAGGTGCGCCACGGCGCCGTCTTTGCTCTCTACCACCGTGCCAATCTGCAATCCCTCGCGCCGGAAGATGAGCGCGGACGTGGGCACAATGAACGTGGAAACACTCTGCGAGGTTTTGAAGTGCACCTGCGCCAGCGAACCTGGCATCAACTGGCCGCCTCTGTTGTCCACGTCCACCTCAACCAGCAACGTCCGGCTCGCCGGATCAATGGCATCCGCGGTCCGCACCAACGTGCCCACGAATGTCTTTCCTGGATATTCGGGAAAAGTCAATGGGATCTTCGTGCCGCGCTTCATCGCCGCCGAATAAATCTGCGGAACATTGGTATAAACGCGCAGCGTGCCCAGTGCCTGCAGGTGGAACAGTTCAGCGGCCCCGCCCTGGCTGATCAACTGGCCCGTGTCCACATTGCGCGCAGTTACCGCGCCATCGAAGGGCGCGTAGATTTTTTCAAACGACTGCAGTTCCTTGAGGCGTTGCACATTCGCTTGTGCCGACTTGACTGCCGACGACGTCGAAGCCGCCTGCGTCACAAACGTGTCGGTATCGAACTTCGATACTGCATCGGACTGTACCAGTCCCTTGTAACGCTCGGCCTGCGCTTTGGCATTGCCCGCGTTGGTCTCGGCGGTCGTTAAATCTGCCTCGGCCTGCGCCAGTTGCTGGTCGAGTTCAGGGGTCGCAATCTCGGCCAGCAGATCGCCCTTCTTTACCCTGGCGCCAATGTCGAAGTACCAGTGAGTGAGGTAGCCGTCGGTGCGCGCGTAAATGGGTGAGTCGATGTAGGCCGTTACGTTGCCCGGCAACACAAAGTTATCCACCGGCGGGGCCTGCTTGGCCCGCGCCACCTCGACCGTGGGCGCGGCGTACTTCACCGTGTCTGCGGCCAGCACCTTGTCGTCGTGTCTGCGGTCCAGGTAGCCGACCACCGCCAGCACTACAAGCGCTATCGCCGCCACCACCATAGCCATAGCCGCCTTGTGCGGAGCGATCTTCTCCTGCTCAGGCGCGTGGCTCTCGTCGTGCTGAGGTCTTGCTTTGTTTGTTCCCGATACGTCAGTCATTTTCGATCGCTCCCGTGTCTCCCCAAAAATCGTCAGACTCTGTCGCTTTTCTGTCGCCACGTGACTGCTTACGGCGCTCAAGCCAGCCGTGAACCACTGAGAAAAAGACCGGCACAAAAAAGAGCGTCGCAACTGTAGCCACCAGCAGTCCGCCAATTACGGCGCGTCCCAGCGGCGCATTCTGCTCGCCGCCGTCACCCAGTCCCAGCGCCATGGGCACCATGCCGATAATCATGGCCAGCGCGGTCATAACCACCGGCCGCAGGCGGACAAATCCGGCGTTCAGCGCCGCACGCCGCGCATCGCCCACCAGAACCTCAAGCTGCTCGCGCGCAAAACTTACCACCAGGATGGAATTGGCCGTGGCCACGCCCATGCACATGATAGACCCCGTCAACGCCGGTACGCTCAAACGCGTGTGCGTCAGAAAAAGGAACCACACGATGCCGGCCAGCGCGGCGGGCAACGCCGCAATAATCAAAAAAGGATCGAGCCAGGATTGAAAGTTCACCACGATGAGCAGGTAAACCAGCAGGATTGAGAACGCCAAACCGGTGAGCAGGCCAAAATAAGAGGTCTTCATGGTTTCGCTCTGTCCGCGCAGAATAAAGTGCGAGCCGCGGGGCAGTTGCTTCTGGTAGCGGCCGACAATCTGCTCAATTTGCCGCGTCACGCTGCCCAGGTCGGTTCCGGAAACATTGGTGTAGATATCGATCACGGGCTGCACATCGTAATGGCTCACCAGTCCCTGCTCGTCTCCCGGCACGATGGTGGCAAGATTTCCCAGCACTTCGATGGGTTTTGATGCAGCACCCGGGGCGGCAGTGAACGGAGAGCCCGGCGCAAACGAAGCTGAGGCTCCCGGCGCCAGAGTCGATGCGTTGCTGGCCGGCTCCGCAATGGTTGCGCCTCCGGTTACGGGCAGGCTCTGGAGCGCGGCCATCGTTTGCACCCTGTACTGCGGAGCCTGAATCGCCACGTTGTACGAAACGCCGTTACGCGGATCGAGATAGAAATTGGGACTGGTTTGAAAGCTTCCGCTCAGCGTTACCAGCAGGCTTTGCGCCACGTTGGCCTGGGTTAGTCCTACCGTCGCTGCGCGCGTCCGGTCTACGTTGACGGTGAAATTCGGATAGTTGAACGGCTGTTGAATGCGCGAGTCCACCGCGCCCGGCACATACCTCACTTCGTTGAGAATTCTTTCCGCGATTGCGCGGTTGGAATACAAGTCGGGACCGACAATCTGTATGTCGATGGGCGAAGACAGTCCGAAATTCAGAATCTGCGTCACGATATCCGATGGCACTGAATAAAACGTCACTCCCGGGTATTGACGGGCCAGCTCCTGGCGCAGCCGGTTCAGATATGCGTCAGTCGGGTGGTGCTTGTGGGCCATCGTCACCTGGATGTCGGCGTCTGACGGGCCCACTGGGGCCGAGGTCGAGTAAGAAAGGTTCAGCGACGAATAGGGCAGGCCGATATTGTCGGTGATGGTGGTCAGCTCATCGGCGGGAATCACATCCCGTATGGTCTGTTCCACGTGATCGCACAGCGCAGCCGTCTCCTCAATGCGCGTTCCGGTATGGGCGCGAACATGCAAGATAAACTCGCCCGAATCCACCGACGGGAAAAAGTCCTGGCCCAGTTCGGGGGTGAGGCACAGCGATCCCAGCGCGAAGACAAAAAACAAAATCATAAACACGGCGGCGTAGTCGACGCACAACGTGAGCACGCGAACGTAAAAATGGCGCAGCTTCTCAAAACTGCGCTCGAACGCGAGCTGGAATTGGATGAATGGATTGCGGCTTTTGTGCTTGCGTTCCACTTCCGCGTCGTCGTGCTCCTTGAGCAGATAGCGGGCCATGGTGGGAACCACAGTGCGCGAGAGCAGGTAACTTGCCAGCATGGCAAACACCACCGCCTCGGCCAAAGGCACAAACAGGTAGCGCGCCACGCCGCTCAGCAGGAACATGGGCACAAACACGATGCAGATTGAGAGGGTCGAAACCAGAGCCGGCGTGGCAATTTGCGCGGCGCCGTCAAGAATCGCCTGCTCAATCTCCTTGCCTTGTTCCAGGTTGCGATTGATGTTCTCGATTTCGACGGTGGCGTCGTCAACCAGGATGCCTACAGCGAGCGCCATGCCGCCCAACGTCATGATATTGACGGTTTCATGCAGCGCGTAAAGCAGAATCAGCGAACATAGAATCGAGAGCGGAATCGAAACCGCGATGATGAGGGTCGATCGCCAGCTGCCGAGAAAGACCAGGATCATCACGGCCGTCAGGCACGCGGCAATGATGGCTTCGCGAACCACGCCGCTGATTGCTGCCCGCACAAAGATTGACTGGTCGACCAGCGCGTCGATGCGCATGGTGGGAGGTAACTGGCCCTTGAAGCTGGGATCGTCAAGAATGGCACGGACGTTTTTGATAATGTCCAGCGTTGACGCCGAGCCGACTTTCAGCAGGTTCATAATCACGCCGCGCCGGCCATTTACGCGCACAATATTGGTCTGCGGCGGGTTGCCGTCGCGCACGTGCGCCACGTCCCGAATGTAGACCACGGTGCCATTTACTGCCTTGATGGGCATGTTGTTGAGCCCTTCAATCAGCGACGGCGCGGAGTTGGTTTCCACCTGGTACTCGAATTTGTCGAACTTCACCGTGCCAGCCGGAGCAATCACGTTTTGATTGGTGATGGCCGTAACTACGTCGGCCGGTGACATCCCCCGCGCCTGGAGAGCCTCTGGGTCAAGATCCACCAGGATCTGCCGCTGTTTGCCGCCGTACGGGAACGGCATCTGCGCGCCCTCCACCGTGGCCATCTGGACGCGGATGGTAGTGGTGGCGACGTCATTCAACTGGGTTTCGCTCAATCCCTGCCCTGACAGCCCCAGTTGCATGATGGGTACGCTTGAGGCGTTGTACTGGATGATGAACGGAGGCGTCGTGCCCGGCGGCAACGAGCGCAACTGCACCTGGCTGATTGAGGTCACCTGCGCTACGGCCTGCGCAATGTTCACGTGGGGCTTGAAGAAGATTTTGATCAGGCCCACGCCCACCAGCGACTGCGACTCGATGTGGTCGATGTCGTTGACCGTGGTGGTCATGCCGCGTTCGGCATTGGTCACGATGCGGTTGGCGATCTGGTCGGCGGAAAGACCCTGGTAGTTCCACACCACCGTGACCACCGGGATATCGATGTTGGGAAAGATGTCCGTCGGCATCGACTCGATGCTGTAGACGCCAAGGATCAGGATCAGAAGCGCAAAGACGACGAAAGTATAGGGTCGTCTCAGCGCCAGCCGGACAATCCACATCATAAGGCTGGTATTCGCTCCTTGGCCGGCGTCATTGTCGTGCTGTTTCCGGCTGCCTGAATGCCACTGAAATTGACGCGAGAGATTTTATCAGCAGCATCCTGGCCGCTCGCACCGGCTCATCGGGTTAATCGGCCGGAGTGCAAGCCGCCACTCTCCGGCGTAATCGCAGTTGAATCTACTATGCTAGTCGAACGGACGAGGCACCCGGGATTCGGTGTCCTGGGACACGCAACACCAGTGCTCGTCCACGGTCTTGAGGCCGCGCTCCTGAAGAATTTGAAGCCCCCGAACAGGTTGCGCTGGATCGTCTCTGATTATGATGCTGGCTTTCAGAAAAAGGCCGTATTGCCGTACCCAAAACGTTGGTCGTACCCACATAGGACGGTCCCCTGCTCCGGACGGATGCAAATTCAGAAGGTTCGCATATCGCCATGTGAGCCGGTGGATCCGGCGTAACCTGACTCAGGCCCTAATCAGGGGCGCCCAGCAGCTCTTCAATGCCGGCCGCCAGCCCCGCCGGTTTGGCCTTCGGACCGAAGCGTGCGGCGACCCGGCCGCTGCGCGCGACCAGGAATTTGGTGAAATTCCACCGGATCCCGTTTCCCAGCAGAAAACGGAACCGAGCCGGTCTTTCTTGGTTCAGGAAACGGTAAAGCGGATGGGCATTTTTTCCGTTCACATCGATTTTGGCAAACATGGGAAAGCTGACGCCGTAATTGCGCTCGCAAAATGAGGCAATCTCGCCGGCCGTACCCGGTTCTTGCCCGCCAAACTGGTTGCAGGGAAATCCCAGTACCACCAGCCCACGGTCACGGTATTCGCGATAAAGCGCTTCAAGACCGGCGTATTGCGGCGTAAACCCGCATTTGCTGGCAGTATTCACAATCAGCAGCACCTTGCCCCTGAACTCGTCGAGCGGGAGGTTGCGGCCATTCAGCAGCTCGGCGCTGAATGAATAAACCGAATTGGAAGAGGCAGCCAATAGAAAAACAGCCAGTAGCCAATAGTAGACAACAACCCCGGCGCCAAAGGCCGCCCTCAACGGGCTACAGGCTGCTGGCTCGCCCCCGACTCCCTGTTCCCGACTCCCTATTCCTTGTTCTTTGCGTCTAAACAGCATTCTGCCACGTGCAGACAGGATGCACAGGCGTCGAAACCCGCCTCGTTCCGGTAGACTGTGGGATGGGCACCCATGCAGCCGGACTTCGTCGCATTTCGCCCAAGCGGAATGAGTTGGCGAACAGTCTGGCGCAACGGCAGCAGCGAATTGCTGACCGATGCACCTTAAACGGGAGCCCGGCCCTGGGTCCGAAGGCGGCAAGCGCGGCAGGGAAATTAAGTGGAAAGGGATTTTTCCGCGCCGGTTATCAGATCCAGCCGTTTGGGTCGGGTCGGTTCGGTCAAATATAATCAGTCTTTCCTCGATGCAGGATACGATTTTGAGCAATGAGGGTGTGCATATTCTTCCCGTGAAGCCGAACCATGGACCGCACCAGTATTTTTTGTGCTCGCCGCAGGGCCGCTGCCCGGTGAAGTTCAAGCACACTTTTATATCCCGCTTCGTGGGCCGCTACGTGGGACAGGCCGGTCGCGCCGTTCGTGTAATGCTGGTGGCTCTGCTCGCATTCACCGCCGTTTCGGCGCTGGCGCAGACCTCCGAGACCATCGACAGCATTCGCGTGATCGGCAACCGCCGCATCCCCAAAGAGACCATTCTCGCCCGTCTCTTTATCCATCCCGGCGACACCTACGACATCAATTCCATCGAGGCCAGCTTCCAGTCGCTCTGGAACACCTCCTACTTTGAGAATCTGCGCGTAGAGCGGGAGGACACTGAAAAGGGCATCGTCCTCAACATCTTCGTTCGCGAAAAACCCAATATTCGCGAAATCAAATACAACGGCCTCAGCTCCATCTCCCAGTCCGATATCCTCGATCGCTTTAAGAAGGAGAAGGTTGGGTTGTCTGAGGATGGCCAGTACGATCCGACCAAGGTGAAGCTGGCTGAAACGGTTATCAAGGAGATGGAGGCCGAACACGGCCACCAGTTCGCCACCATCAAGACCGACGTGAAGACGGTGCCGCCGGCCGCGGTGCAGATCAACTTCAACGTCAAGGAAGGCCCGGTGGTGAAGGTCGGCAAAATCAAATTTGTCGGCAATACCCATATCGGCTCGCTCTACCTGCGCCGGTCGATGAAGAACCTGAAGCCAATCGGCATCCCCTACTCCATCATCTTCGAAGACATTTTCTCCCAGACCTACGATGCGTCGAAGCTCGAAGAAGACACCGAGCGCGTTCGCCAGGCCTACCGCGACAAGGGCTACGCCAATGCCGCAGTCGAGGAACCCAAGACACAGATCCGCGACGAAGCCGGCCTCAACTGGTTCACCTTCCGCCCCAGCAAGGGCAAGCGCATCGATATTCTTCTGCCCATTGAAGAAGGCGGCCGCTATCGCCTTTCCGATATCACCTTCACCGGCAACAAGGCGGTGAAGAACATGAAGGGTCTGCGCGCCACCTTCCCCCTCAAGGACGGCGACTGGTTCAACGCTACCGATATTCAGAAGGGTCTTGACAACCTGAAGAAGGCCTACGGCGGGCTCGGGTACATCAACTTCGGCGCCATTCCCCAGGTCCATTACGACGACCAGAAGAAGACCGTCTCAATCAACGTCGACATCGACGAGGGCTATCCCTTCTACGTCTCGCGCATTGAGTTCCAGGGCAACTCTATTACCCGCGACAAGGTCATCCGCCGCGAGCTCATGCTGGACGAGGGCTCGGTCTACAACTCCCAGTTGTGGGAGTACAGCCTCCTGCGCCTGAACCAGCTTGAGTACTTTGACCCGCTCAGGGTCGATCAGGACTCCGAGGCGCATCAGGACCCCGATGCCCACACCGTCGAACTGTTGCTCAAGGTGCACGAAAAGGGCAAGAACTCGATCGGCATGAACGGCGGTATCAGCGGTCTATCCGGCGCCTTCATCGGCCTCAACTACCAGACCAACAACTTCCTCGGACTGGGAGAAACGCTGAGCCTGCAGGCCAACCTGGGCTCCATCAGCCGCCAGTTCCTCTTCGGCTTCACTGAGCCCTACTTCCGCAACCGGCCCATCAATATGGGTTTCCAGGTCTTCAACCAGAAGCAGGACTTTAACGCTTCAAAGAACTACCAGACCTCGGCCGGCCTGTCGGCCAACCTGACTGCTGCTCAGAAGTCTCTTACCCAGAATTACAACCAGGATTCAAAGGGTATGAACGTCTCGATCAGCTATCCGCTCAAGCGGCACGCCTTTCAGCGTCTGGGCGTCACTTATTCGTGGACGAGCTCGAACATTACGGCCTTCAGCAATGCCTCACAGACTTTCTTTCAGACCATCTCGTTCCGGTCCGGTGTTCAGTCGTCGAATCCGCTGTCCGGCATCATCAACAGCTACATTTCGCTTAGCTACATCTACAACACGGTCAACAACCCCATCCGACCGCATGGGGGCAAAGAGATTTCACTGGCATTCCAGACCTCGGGTCTGTGGGGCAATGTGCGCTACATTGAGCCGATCGTGGCCTACAAGCGCTACATCCCCATGCACTATCTCATTCCCAGCCAGGCGGGGCGCAACACGCTGGGCATACGCGCGCAGTTAGGTTATGTGCAGGGATTCGGCGGCGATGTGGCTCCTCCCAACAACCGCTTCTATGCCGGCGGCGAAATGGAGATGCGCGGATTCGATGTGCGCGCCGCTACGCCCTATGGCTATGTGCCTACGCGCGTCAACTTCCAGCTCACCAATCCTGACGGCCAGTGCGTTCCGCGCGATCCCACCAACCCTGAAGACAACCAGTGCATCCAGGTGCCTCTGCCTATCTACGGTGTGGCGTCGATCGGCGGCGATTCCAACCTCACCGCCAACGCTGAGTACCGCATCCCGGTAGTCGGGCCGTTCACCTTCTCGTTATTCGACGATTTCGGCATCGACAGCGCCGTGAATCACGATCAGTTGAAGCAGAGCCCCGAGGGATTCGCCTCTCTCACCGCGCCGCTCTATGGCTGCCCGGTCTATAACAACGGCTCCTGCCAGGGCGGAATTCCAGGTTCTGAGGTCGGGTTCAAGCAGAATATCCGGCCTATCAGCGGCACCAACTTTGTCCCGCGCATGTCAACCGGTGCGGAACTCGGCGTGTTCATGCCCATCATCAACGCACCATTCCGCATTTACTACGCCTATAACCCGCTGCGGTTGTATGAGACCCCGTACTGCAACGACGTGCTGGTCGGCGGGCACCAGGGCAGTTGCTCGGCCGAGCTCATCAAGCGTTCCATGTTCCCGCCCGGTGGCGCCGGCGACTATAGCTATGACGAAGCGATCCAGGCCTACGGCTCGCGCTATGTGTTCCGCGAACCCCGCAAGACTTTCCGCTTCACCATCTCCACCACGTTCTAAGCGCGGTACGTTCCAAGCGCCGATTGAATTGAATAACGAAGGCCGTCCCACCAGGCGGCCTCACTGTTTGCGGCTTCAATACATGTTTTCTGCCCCCGGTTTTTCAGCTTGCAAATGGACGGGCGCACGCCGTCTGCAGCCTCAAAAGAAGTGGAATCCAGCGGCAGGGTGTCTTCTGCGGTATGCATGTTTAAATACTGCGCGCATTGCGCGTAATTCAATGCAATTGGCGGGCAATAAAGCTGCTTCCAAGGCAGACGTGTGAGAAATGCGGGCTAGGCGCCTAAGCCAGTGCCACAAGATCAATCATCGCAACTATGGGCGCTCCACAGTCAGGCGTTTCGGCGACCCCTGCGGCGATGCGCGCAAATACTGCACGGGCCAGCTTGCTGTTTGCCCAAGAGCCGCCGCGGCGTGCAGCGGCCAATACGGATCGCGCAACTCGGCGCGTGCCAGCAGCACCAGGTCGGCCTCGCCTTCCGCTACGATCACATTGGCCTGCTCCGCGTCGGTAATCAGACCCACCGCGGCAGTCGCCACTCCCGCCTCCCTGCGGATTCTGCCTGCAAAGCTCACCTGGTAACCCGGCTCAATGGGGATCTTCACCCCGGGAACCATACCGCCCGATGAGACATCGACCAAGTCGACCCCGTGCTCGCGCATCAGCTTTGCGAGTTCGACCGAATCGTCCGGGTTCCATCCGCCCTCAGCCCAATCGGTCGCCGATATGCGGACGAAAAGGGGCAAGTGCTCGGGCCAACCGCGGCGCACCTCATCCACGACCTCGAGCGTAAGACGGGCGCGGTTTTCAAAGCTGCCCCCGTAATCATCAGTGCGCTGATTGGCAAGCGGAGAAAGGAATTGGTGCAGAAGGTAGCCGTGAGCCGCATGAATCTCGACGAGATCGAAGCCCGCCTCGCGGGCGCGGCGTGCAGCCTGGCCAAACGCCGCAACCACTGTCTTGATGCCGGCCACATCGAGCGCAGTCGGCACTGCATAGTCGGGTGAGAAGGCGATGGCGCTCGGCCCGATTGGTTGCCATCCACCGGCGGAGGGCGGCACCAGCGTCGGCCCCGGTTTAAATCCTGACGATGTGCTCGCTTTGCGCCCCGCGTGCGCCAGTTGCATGCCCGCGCGCGCTCCCTGGCTATGCACAAACTCCGCAATGCGGCCCAGATTTGAGATGTGCTCGTCCTTCCACACACCCAGATCGTCAGGCGAAATGCGGCCCTCGGGAGTGACGGCCGCGGCCTCAAGAATTACGAGCGCCGCCCCGCCTTGTGCACGGCTGCCCAGGTGAACGAGGTGCCAGTCATTAGCAAACCCGTCAACGCTCGAGTACTGGCACATGGGCGAAACGCCGATGCGATTGGCAAACTCCACTGAGCGAAGTTTGAAGGAAGAAAAAAGCGGAACTGTCATACCGATCTGATGCTCGGGGGGCGCAAACGAATCACGAAGCGGCCGGTTTCTCCACTTCTTAGACAACCACATTTCGAAGCTCGGCATCTATGCCGGTCAGCCGGAGTACGGGCCCAGCGGGGTACGAAGTATGATTCGCTGCAGGCGTCTGGTAGTTCTCATCCTTTCGAGCTGTCTCACCCAGTTCATCTCAACTCACGCATCTGCGCAGAACAAGGCCGCAGCTCCTCCCATCGCTGCGCAGTCCCAACCGCCCTCCAATGCGACTTACCCGCAGATCGTGCGCATCCGTTACCTGGAGGGCGATGTGCGTGTGTCGCGCGGCAAGGAGGGCGTGAAGGCGAGTGGCTCAACCTGGGAAACGGCCGTTGCCGATTTGCCGCTCGCAACTGGATACAGCCTGGTGACCGGCCAAGGCCGCGCAGAGATCGAGTTTGAAGACGCCTCGACGGTCTATCTTGCAGAGAATTCCGTGCTCGCCTTC
The DNA here is from genome assembly GCA_964528915.1 of uncultured Occallatibacter sp. Taxonomy (GTDB): domain Bacteria; phylum Acidobacteriota; class Terriglobia; order Terriglobales; family Acidobacteriaceae; genus Telmatobacter. Next base: position 153,682 of record CAZGUD010000004.1, on the reverse strand, counting down.
AACGATCTTCACACCACCAGCGGAAATCCTTACACGAACATCGCGCTTCTTTCAGGCACGGCGACGCTGCACCTGCGTCCCATGTCTGCCGGCGAGTCCTTCACCGTGGTCACTCCTACCGGCTCGGTCAGATCGCGGTATCCTCAACAGGCGTACGTTCGCCTGACCAGCTTCGTCGATGGATCGAAGCTGACCTTTCTAAAGGATATGACGGTCAACTTTGCGGGGCCGCCGCCACAGATGATGGATTTCTCTAAAGGCGACACGTGGGTGGATGGCGGCAATGGGTGGGTGAAACGGATTGAGCCCAAGACAACTGATTCGACCGCGGCGTGGGATGCGTGGGTGGATGGGCGCGTTACAACACGGGCGCAGGCCGAAGCTGCCATGATGAAGGCCTCGGGGCTGACCGAGCCAATTCCAGGGCTGGCGGACATGCAGGGCCAGGGCAGGTTCTTCGACTGCGCGCCCTACGGCACGTGCTGGGAGCCGAACGATGCAAGCGAGGACGAACCAGACAGCGCGATCGATGCCAAGCAAGCGGAAGTGGCGCCGAACGGGCAGACTCACGTCGTGGCTGAGGGCGCGCAGTCACAGGCGGCAATTACTGCACCGGTATCATCATCCGGAGCCCCCGCAATCGCTCCCAACGCCTCGATGGCGACTGGAGGGCACCCAATCGACCTGATTAATCGTTTGACAGCCAGCGAGGACGGCTGCTATCTCGATATCCTCTATGAGAGGGTTGAGCGCGACCGCGTAACGGGTAAAGAGCGAGTGGTTCGGACTGAGGAAACTAAACAGCAGGTCCGCCGCCCGCATATTGATCGGTACGGCTTTGCCGTGTGTCACGCAGGCTTCTGGATTCCCCGCGGCCACCGTTACGTGTGGGTAGTGGGCCACAAGCGGCACCACCATCCTCCCATTCACTGGGTCAAGCAGGGCAGAGTCATTGCATTTGTGCCGCTGCATCCACGCGACGTAAAGGGCAAGCCGCCGCTGAACCTGCGGGAGCGCGCCTTTCAAGTGAAGGACGGTGGGAAAACGGTGGGACCCGTAACGCTCAATCCAAAACGCGAGACGAGAGTGTTGGATGCCGCACCGAAGGAATTCGCGAAACCGTTCTTTGAGCCATTGGCAAAGGCCGGCGACCCGCGCGTGGAAGTACACAAGCTGTATGAGACGCCCGTGGCCGGCAAAGGTCTGGGCCCGGTGCTCGTCTTCGATCGCAAATCGCAGAGCTTCCTCATGGAGCGTCAGGTGACGCAGGGCAGCAAAATGACAACAGAGAGGGAGCCATTCGGCGGGGTACGAGGCACTCTGCAGGCGCGGGTAGAGGGTATGGACGCGCACGGCAACTACAGTTCGCGCTCTTACTCTGGAGGCTCGGGTAGATCTACCGGCAGCAGCGGTAGTGGCGCGCGCGGCGGAAGCTACGGTGGCAGTGGTGGGGGCGGCTCTCGTGGCGGCGGAAGCTACGGCGGCGGATCCAGCAGTGGCGGCTCACGCAGTTCCGGAGGAAGTTACAGCGGAGGCAGCTCCAGCGGAGGCGGAGGGAGCAGCGTATCCAGCGCGCCCAGCGTCAGCAGTGGCGGCGGAGCTGGCCGTCGCTAAAGCACCTACTCTTCTTCCCCACGCAAAAACGGCGCTCCGGTAACCGGAACGCCGTTCGTTGAACCCTCCGCTTCTGCCTCCAATCGCCATCATGGCGAGGGCTTCAGCGGCGCGGTTTCGTGCTACTTCTTCTTGCTCTTCTTGCCGCCCTTTTTGGCTTTCTTTCCGGCCTTTTTTCCGGCCTTTTTCCCAGCCTTCTTGACAGCCTTCTTCACAACCTTGGTTGCCTTTTTCCCGGCTTTCTTCGCAGGGGCCTTCTTGGCTGCTTTCTTCGCAGCCTTCTTTGCCGGTGCTTTCTTGGCCGCTTTCTTGGCCGCTTTTTTGGCCGGAGTCTTTTTCGCAGCCTTCTTTGCGGGAGCCTTCTTTGCAGCCGCCTTCTTGGCCGGCGCTTTCTTTGCAGCCTTCTTGGCGGCAGGCTTGGGCGGTGCCGGAGCTGGCGCCTCGGCTACTGGCTCGTCATCGTCGGACGAAGTGACAACTGTTACCACTTCCACTTCGTCATCCTCATCCAATTCACCCTTGTCGGGGTCAACTTCAGCCGGCTCCCCGGTTGGTTCGCCTGCACTCATTGCGTACATCTTGTACACGTCATCCATCCGATTGCCTCCAGCGGCATGCCGCTGCCATTTTTATTCGTTTGTCCGCATTGCCGAAGAAAAAAATTCCGCGTGCGGAAGTATGAACAATCTTGCACTCTACAAATGCAAAAGACAAGAGTGTACTTCGTCGGCTCGCGATTTTTCTATTTTTGCGATGCGTTCGATGCGGGCTGGGCGTGCTTGTGCGCTGCGCTGGGGGCGGTTTTCTTATGTGTGCTCTTCGCGGCCGGCACACTTGTTGTCTTCTCACTTGCCCTCTTTGGTTGGGCAGCGGTGCTCTTGCCCGCGCTCTTGATTGTCCCGCTTGCATTCGACCCCGATGCGCTCCCATGGCGCCGTTTTGAAGTGCCATGCGCCTGCACCACGGGCTCGGCCACATGCAGCCTGCGCCCCGCCTCAACCTTTATGCCGGTTGTGCCGGTCAGGTCGTTCCAGTGCCGCAACTGGCTCAGCGAGACCCCAAAACGGTCGGCAATGGTCACCAGCGTATCGCCGCGCCGGGTGGTGTAATAAGCCGTCCGGGTCGACGGAGCCAGCTCCGGGGCCACCGGTACAATCAATGCATCCTTGCCCTCCAGGCTGCCGGTCTCTGCAACTTCGTTGGCGCCGGCCAGCTCTGCAGGTCTCACGCGATATTCGTTCGCCACCGAGGCCACCGTATCGCCGGCTACCACAACGTGGTATCGCCACGAATTGCGATGCGCCTCCGGGATCAGCTCGACCCGCTGGTTGAACAGATCGGCGGTTCCGGCCGGCAGGTGCAGGTCAAAGGGTGCGTCCGGCGGTGTGACCATGCGCAGCAGGCTCGGATTCAGCGCCTCCAGTTCATCCACCGGCGCTCCCACCAGGTCCGATACCAGGCGCAAATCGACCGAATAATTCACCGTCACCGTATCTGTCAGCACAGGCGGATCGAGTGTGACCTCGTCAAACCCGTATTGCGTGGGGTGGTTGGCAATGATGATGGCCGCCAGGATCTCAGGCACGTAATTGGCCGTCTCGCCGGGAAGCTGATGACGCTTGTAGAGCTCCCAGAAGTCGGCGTACCCCGTTCTCTGCACCTCGCGCTGAATGTTGCCCGTGCCGTGGTCGTAGGCCGCCATGGCCAGGTACCAGTCGCCAAGCTGGTCGTAAATGTACTTCATGTACCGGGCATAGGCGCGCGTCGATTTCTCAGGATCGAAGCGCTCGTCAACATACGGATTCCGTTCCAGCCCGTAATTGCCCCGGGGCATAAATTGCCACATGCCGCCGGCGCGCGAACGGGGATTGACGGCGCGGGGATTGAATCCGGACTCGGCCACGGCAAGGTAGATAAGATCCTGCGGCACGCCTTCCTCGGCCAGGACGCGCTGAATCATGGCGCGATAGCGGCCGCCCCGCTGGAACGAGTGCAACAGCGTGTTGTGGCCCTTCTGCGTGTAGGCGAAAAAATTGATGTACGCCGCCACGTACTCATTCATCATCAGGGGAAGGTCAGACTTGGTTGTGGCCAGGTCTGCTCGCGCCTTGGCTACCAGGTTTGGATCCACCGCGAACGTGATGTCGCTGGCAGCCTCGGCCGGCGTGATCTCTTCTTTCGGCACAAACCCGTTGCCCTGCTTCAGCGCCTCCATCTCCAGGCCGTTTACCTGGTCGACAATGTGGTCGAATTCGTCGCTGAGCTGCTGGTTGCCGCGGATGTCGATGCCGCTCGAGAGCATGAGGTCAACCGCGCGATCAAACTCCGCCTTGGCCTCGGCCAGCATGCCCTTGCGGTAGTCTGCATCGCCGCGGGCGTAGGCTGCCTCGACCTGCTCAATCAAATCGTGGACGCGTTGTTGCTCGCGGCTCGAGGGTTGTGGTGGTGCGGCAGGCTGGGTTGGCTGGGGCGCCGCAACCGGCACTGGAATCGCGGGTGCCGTGGCCTGGGAAAGCTGTGGGTTGGACGCGCTAACTGGTTGCTCAGGCCCGCATCCTGCAAATGCTATCGCCAGCAGAGGCAGAACAAACAGCGCACGACCTGTGGGCAACTTGCGAATCCAACTCATATGCAGGTAAAGACGCGGCTCCCAGGCTGGCATCACCGCTCGGAGGGCACTCTTCCGATGATAAGCTATGCCATGGAGGCGAAGCGCGCAGCGCGGCCCAAAGCCCTTTATTTTTGAACGTTTATGGAAGCACGTTTCATACGCAACTTCGCCATCATTGCCCACATCGACCACGGCAAGTCGACGTTGAGCGACCGTCTGCTCGAGCTCACCGGCTCAGTGACCGAGCGCGAGATGCATGCCCAGGTCCTCGACGCCATGGACCTGGAACGCGAGCGCGGCATCACTATCAAGGCCCACGCCGTCCGCATGGCGTACAAGGCAAAGGACGGCAACACCTACCAGCTCAACCTTATCGATACACCCGGCCATGTTGACTTCAGCTATGAGGTCTCGCGCTCACTAGCCTCCTGCGAGGGCGCTCTACTGGTGGTCGACGCCAGCCAGGGAGTCGAGGCTCAAACCCTGGCCAACGCTTATCTGGCCATCAATCACGGTCTCGAGACCATCCCGGTCATCAACAAAATCGATCTACCCTCGGCCGACATTCTCCGCACCCAGGAGGCCATTGAGCAGGCTGTCGGCCTCGACGCCACCGACGCCATCCCGGTCTCCGCCAAAACCGGCCAGGGCGTTGAGGAAGTCCTTGAGGCAGTGGTTAACCGCCTTCCGGCCCCCACTGGCGACCCTGACGCGCCGCTGCAGGCACTCATCTTTGACTCCTGGTTCGACGCCTACCGCGGCGTCATTGTGCTCGTTCGTATCATGCAGGGCACCCTGCGCAAGGGCCAGCGCATCCGGTTCATGTGGAACGGCACGACGTACGATGTCGAATCGATGGGCGTGCTCTGCCCCAAGCCGGTCGAGATCGGCGAGCTTTCGGCCGGCGAAGTGGGCTTTTTTGCCGCCACCATCAAAAATGTTGCCGACACCCGCATCGGCGATACCGTTACCCACGATGGGCGCCCGGCTGCCACCGCCCTACCCGGCTTTGAAGACATCAAGCCGATGGTCTTCGCGGGCCTCTACACTGTCGACTCGCACGAGCACACCCTGCTGCGCGACGCGCTTGAGAAACTCCGCCTCAACGACTCATCGTTCTTCTTCGAGCCTGAAAGCTCGGTCGCACTCGGATTTGGCTTCCGCTGCGGATTTCTCGGCCTGTTGCACATGGAGATTATTCAGGAGCGGCTGGAGCGCGAGTACCAGCTCGACCTCATCACCACTGCTCCCGGCGTGCGTTACCACATCACGCTCACTGACGGTTCGGTGCTCGAAGTCGATAACCCATCGCGCTGGCCCGACACCACCAACATCGAGTCCATCCGCGAGCCCGTGATCACCGCCAAGATTCTCACCAACGAAGAGTACGTAGGTGGAATCCTGAAGCTGGTGGAAGAAAAGCGCGGCCGCCAGGTCAACTTTGAATATGTCACGCCGACACGCGTGATGATCACATACGAGCTGCCGCTCAACGAAATTGTGCTCGACTTTTACGACCGGCTCAAATCCATCTCCCGCGGCTACGCGTCGCTTGACTACCAGCTCGCCGGCGAGTGGGAGTCGCCCATGGTCAAGCTCGATGTGCTGGTCTCAGGCGAGCCTGTCGATGCGCTCTCCATCATCGTGCATCGCGACCACGCTTACGAGCGCGGCCGGGCCCTGGTCTCAAAGATGCGCGAGCTCATCCCGCGCCAGCAATTTGAAGTGGCAATCCAGGCAGCGATAGGCGCCAAAATCGTTGCCCGCGAAACCGTGAGCCCGCTGCGAAAGAACGTTCTCGCCAAGTGCTATGGAGGCGATATTACCCGCAAGCGCAAGCTGCTTGAGAAGCAAAAAGAGGGCAAGAAGCGGATGAAACGCATTGGGAAAGTGGACATTCCGCAGGAGGCTTTTCTGGCCGTGCTGCGCGTGGGCGAAGATCAACAGAAATAACCAGCCCCAGGAAATGCAAAAAGTTCTTTTGTTACTTCACGTTCACACGCGATTGTGGAAACCTTTCAGAATCCGGGGTGATTGGGCTCACCAGGATTGAGCGAGTTCTGCAGGGCGATTGGGGCGCACTTGTAGTTGAAAAATAAGGGTTTGCCCTGTGTACCAAAAGCGATTAACAGTTGGCAAGAGAAGAATTTGAATATTTTTTGGGGCGATCCAGACAGTCTTCCACAAATTTTTCCACAGGCCGGGACGTGGAAATCCAATTGCTTTTGGCCTCATCTCATACACGCCGGCCGGCAGGTCTCAACCCAGCACGATAATGGGCGCCCCAGGTCGCGGTACCCGCGTACAGGTCATTGTCCGTGGCGGCCCTAGCGCTTGGAGACGTGGGATAGTCACGAACCTTATGCCCCACCACCAAAATGCAAAAGCCCCGCGGAGCGGGGCTTTTGCGTTACAGCTAAACCAGGATTAGTGGCTGCCTGTCGTCGGCTTCGGTGCCAGCTTGGGCGCCGGGGCTTGTGCTCCGGGCGCTGCGGCGGGCTGCGGCGGAGGCGCCGGAACACCTGACTTCACGTTGTAAGCGTCAATCACCGCCTTGGTGATATTCGTGCTCTGTGTGGCGAACAGGACCGGAGACTGCTGCTCTGAAATGTCAAGAATCAGAGTGTACCCCTGCGCCTCGGCATAGGCCTGCATCGAGTCGTAAACCTTCGACGCCAGTCCCTGATAAATATCGTTCATCTGCTGCTGAAAGTCGGTTCGCGCATCCTCGGCGTCACGGTCGAGCTGCTTCTTCTTGGTGTCGATCGCGGTCGCCTTCTCTTTGCGCTGGGCGTCGCTCAGCGTGGCTCCCTGTGCCTGTAACTGCTTGGTCAGGGTGTCCACCTGGTCACTCAACGCTTTCAGCTGGTCTTGCCGGGGCTGGAATTTCTTTTCCAGGTCTGCAAAGTCCCGCTGACCCTCGTTGGTCTGGGCGACAGCAATCTGGAATGCGATGACTGCGATCTTGCTGGGTTGTGCGGTGGCGGGCGGCGTGGCTGCTGGAGCGGCGGGCGTTTGGGCGGCTGCGCACAGGACCATGCCTGAGGCCAGCATAACGATGATTGCAAGCGAACGCTTCATTTGAATCTGAAACTCCTTCGAAATTCCTGTATGGCTCACTGATTAGACGCAAGCGAGCCTGTGCCTCCTGTGAAACCTCACGATCTTTTTTTACGGAAAATCTCAAGCCCGGACGGGCAGGAGGCGAAAAAAGATGCGGCCGGAGACATCAGCAGGAACTAATGAGGATTATACGGCAAGGACCTTGAATTCATACGCGAACAGAAGGATTCAAAGGCCTTGAGGCCTTTCAAATAGAGCTCTCAGAAACTCGGCCCGGGTACTCCAGCTCCCTTACGCCCGGGGACTTGGGAAAGCGCAGTCCATGGGTTGACGCGGGCCGCGCTTCTGATCACGCAAAAGCAAAGGCCCCGCCGGAGCGGGGCCTGAATGCGTGGCGATAACCGTCTATCTAGTTGTGGGGCGCGGTCGCCGGCTTGGGTGATGACTGCGGGGCGGGCGCTTCAGGAGCCGCTGCCGGAGGAGCAGGAACGCCGCTCTTCTCGTTATACGCATCGATTACGGCCTTGGTGATGTCGATCGACTGCACTGCGTAAAGCACCGTCGGGCTGTCCTGCGACTGGCTCGCATCGAGCACCAGTGTGTAGCCGTGCTTGGCTGCGTAATCAGACATCACGTCGCCCACTTTTGAGGCAATGCGATTCACCAGTTCCTGCATGTCGGTCTGGAAATCGCTCTGCGCATCCTGCGAGTCGCGATCAAGCTGCTTCTTCTTTTCATCGAGGGTGCGGGCCTTGGCTGCGCGCTCGGTGTCGCTCAACGTGGCTCCCTGCGCCTGCAGTTGCTTGGTCAGCGTATCGATCTGCTCGTTCAGTGCCTGGAGCTGCTGGCGCTTCGGATCGTACTTCTTCTGCAGGTCGGCAAAGTCGCGCTGGAATTCGTTGGTCTGGCTCACCGCCGCGCGAAAAACGACGACGGCAACCTTGGCCGGAACCGGAGCGGTTGCTGCCGGTGTTGTGGCTGCGGGTGTATGGGTGGCGGGAGCTTGTGCAGCGGCGAGGGCAGTTCCCAGGAGGATTGAAGCAACAGAAAACGGCAGATACTTCATGCGGGTTGAACGACTCCTTCAATTCTGATGGCGGCTCTTGCCCCTTTATGTTGATCGGGGTTCCACCGCCGTCACGCTAACCAATTGCGTTTGAGCGTTTCAGCGCATCAAACTCTCACCGGCTGCGTGATTGTTTCCTTTAGGCTCGCAAAAAGCGTTGCGACGCGCGGTGACAGGGCACACGGATACATCGCAAGGAACTAGACGAATTATAGGTGCGACGGGGGTGGGATCGTCAAACCGGCATTGTGGGCGCTCGCGGAACACGACCGCCGAGCAAAAACAAAAAATGGTTGGCTAAGGTCCCACGCAAATGGGGTCTGGGCAGTTAATCGCTAACTCCGGCAACCCCGCTCGTCCTACGGGATCGCCGCCAGCACCTCGCTCGCCGATTCTGACGGATTCACCTTCACCCAAACCTGCTTGATGTTCCCGTTGGGATCGATGAGGAATGTGTTGCGATTGGCGATGACGACGTTGCCAAAGCTGCCTAGCGAACCGTACGCGCTCACCACGTTGTGGCTGGTGTCGCTCAACAAATGGAAGGTGAGCCCATCCTTGGCGCAGAACTGCTTGTGGCTGTCGCTCGAGTCCACGCTCACGCCCAGAATCACCGCGTTCTTGGCCTCGAACTGGCTCAGCGCATCCTGGAACTTGTGCGCCTCGATGGTGCAGCCGGGGGTCATGTCTCTCGGATAGAAGTAAAGCACCACCCACTTGCCCTTGTACTGGCTGAGCGAGATAGGCGAGCCATCCTGCGATGGCAGGGTGAAGGCTGGCGCGGCCTGCCCGGCGGCGGGCATCGCATCGTCAGCCGCATGTAAAGACACAATGGCGAATACGGCCACCAGGACCGACGCCAGACTCATGAACAAAGACCTCTTACTCACGGTGAACCTCCTGGATTGGGGAATTGGGATGCGGAACGCTGGGAAACATTCCGCGACTCACGAACCACTGACGAACCACGAACCCAGTATCAGCGCCGCGCCGCAACAATTGCAATCCCGGACAGGTTGGCTCGAGTCACAAATTCGTCGCGATCGAACAGCAATGTGCGGCCGGCCTCGACTGAAAGGCAGCTCGCCCCGGCCTTGACCATCGCCTCAATCGTCACCACGCCGATCACCGGTACATCGAAGCGCATGTCCTGGTTGGGCTTCGCGACTTTCACCACGGTCAGGCGGCGATCAAGTGTCGACGCATCCCCCACCAGCGACTCCATCAGCCGGCCGGCGCGCTCAATGGTCGCATCGGTGCCCTCCATCGCCTCAACAGCCACGCAGGCCTGCGCCGCCACAACAACCGTTTGCCCAATGTCGAACCCGGCCACGGCCGCCGCCACGCCCAGCCCGTACTCAATATTCTTCCGCTCATCGTCACTAGGCGAGCGATCGGTCAACACACCTTCCGCGGCCAGCAGCGGTTCGAGAAACGCGGTGGAACTCAACAGTTCAATGCCCTCATCGCCCAGCACCTTGGCCACCGCAGACAGCAGCGTGTCGGTCGATCGCGTGCCCAGGTTCAGCAGCAGCTTGGCCAGGCGCCAGTCAGGCCGGATGCTCGAGAAGATTTGTTTATGCTTCACCTGGCCGGCCATCACGGCCATCTTCACATCTTCCTTCTGGAAGACTTCGATCAGCTTTGACAGCTCGCCCAGCGAAAGCCAGTGGACGGTGATTCTTTCGTCGACTGCAGCACGATGATTGATCTCGGGATCGGTCTCTTCGCGAATGGCCGCAACCACAACTGAGAATCCCTGTGCCCGCGCCGCATCCAGCAGCAGAAAGGGAAAGCGGCCGTTGCCGGCAATGAGGCCGAGGATCATTGACCCAACCTCGTCGCCCGTTCTCGGGTCCGCGCCGCGATGAAGTTCCGAATCATTTCAGGCCCGCCGCCTCATCCAGTTTTTCCTGCGCGTCGGCCGGCCGGTTAAGCGTTTTCAGCAGCGTTGCGTGCAACTGGAGCTCCTGGGCCAACGACCATTTGTACGATTCCATGTGCTCAAACTTTACGCTCTCCGCCCATGCAATCCCCTTGCGTCCGAAGTCTTCAGCGGTTGTCAGATCGCGGTCCGCGCCTTTGAAGTCGCTTAATTCGCCTTCAACAACCGCAAGCACAAAATAGGCGGCACTGCTGCCGGAGTTATCGTCGTGTCCTAACTTGACAACGTCGACAGCATCTTGCGCGAATGTGAGTGCCTCGGTAAATCGCCCATTGTTCGCAAGCGCCCACGCTGCCGAAACATAGGCTGATCGTTTTTCAATAAAGCGAACCTCGGGGCCAAACTCCTCCGCGATGAGTGCCGCTTGTTTGCAAGTAACGGCCGCGAACGACGAATTATCGCGGGCCCCCAGAGCAGTCTGGCACTTCTGTTGGACGGGGAAATAGCGGGAAGCAATCTCATCCTCTTGTGCGGTCGGATGATCGTTGCCCAAATCAAAAATGATGGACAAACGCCCAGTCGCTACAGACGGTGAGCCATCCTTGACGAAGGGCTTAAACGTCCACTGCTTCAGGCCGTCCATGGCAGCCTGCCGCAGCATTGCCGGACCGCTTACCACCTTCATTGACTCGATCTTTCCCGTAGTCCCAATCCCGATGTCAAAAACCACAGTGCCCTCAATGAGCGCAGCCTTTGCGATGGGGGGATACAGGGGAGCAACCCGATGGTCCACATGCTGCCTTAGAGTCTGCTCATCGACAGTAATGGCGGTCTGGGCGTGGACGAGAACAACCAAGGCCGGAATTGTCAGGGCCAATAAAACGGCCTTGCCAACGCGCATACACACCACACTTTCCAGAAACGCCTACTTGATTACCCCGCGCTCGCTCTGCTCGATGAACCTGACCACCGTCGCCACATCCTCGCCCTCCAACTCCCGCATCTTCTCGAGTGCCTGCGTGGTGTTCAGCTTGCTTACCAGCAGCAGCCTGAAAGCTTTTTGCAGCAGCTTGATCCGCTCCGGAGTAAAGCCGCGGCGTTCCAGCCCCACGCCATTAACGCCGAATGCCTTGTTTTCGCGCCGCGCACTCGTCTTTGAAAAAGGCAGCACGTCCTGCGTCACAATAGTTCCGCCGCCCACAAACGAATACGCGCCCACAATGCAATGTTGATGCACCGGGCAAAACGCGCCCAGCGTCACGTGATCCTCTATGGTTACGTGGCCGGCCAGCGTTGCGTTGTTGGCCAGAATGCAATTGCTGCCCACCTGGCTGTCGTGCCCGATGTGCACGTAACACATCAGCAGGTTGCCCGAGCCCACGCGCGTTATTCCCCCGCCGCCCACCGTTCCGCGGCTTATGGTCACGCATTCGCGAATCGAGTTTCCATCGCCGACTACCGTCTCAGTCGGCTCGCCCTTGTACTTCAGATCCTGCGGAGCCACGCCGATTGAAGTAAATGGATAAATAGTGTTCCCGGCGCCGATCCTGGTGCGCCCGTCAACCACCACATGCGAGATGAGGTTGCACTCCTCGCCCAGCACCACCTCAGGCCCGATGGTACAGAACGGCCCTACCGTACATGATTCGGGGATCACCGCGCCCGCGGCAACAATGGCAGTTGCATGAATGCTCACTGCGCGCCTGCCTCGCTTGACTGCGCGTCGCCTGCCCCGGCCGGCTTGTCGCCTTGCGCCTTCTGTTCGCGCTCGCGCGGCACCACGGCACAGGTGAGCGTGGCCTCGCAGGCCAGCTTGCCGTCAACCAGCGCGCGCCCCGCTATGCGACCCGCCCGCGACCGCATGGCCAGCACATCCACCTCGATGCGCAACTGGTCCCCCGGTGTAATCGGCTTGCGGAACTTCGCCTTTTCGATCCCCGTAAAGACCGCCAGTTTCGTTTTCGGGTCCTCAATCGCTGCCAACATGATCAGCGCCCCGGCCTGCGCCATCGCTTCCACTACCAGCACACCCGGCATGATCGGATAGCCGGGAAAGTGACCCTGAAAAAAAGGCTCGTTCATGGTCACGTTCTTGATCGCCACCAGCCGCTTGGCCGGCTCAAACTCCAACACCCGGTCAATCAGCAGAAACGGGTAACGGTGAGGCAGGAAATCCATGATTTCCTGGATGGAAAAGGTCATGCTGCAGCTCCAGACAAGCGCGCAAACGGAGCCGTTTCACGCTCCTCAGGATTATAAACAAGTGAACGGTGAACGGTGGACGGTGGACAAATACGAGCCAATAGCCAAATAGCCAGTAGCCAATAGCAGAGACCAATTGCTCATAGCTTGCAGCCGGAACCGGGGGCCTTAGACCACGCACTATTGGCTACCGGCTCGTTCCTCGCCCTACTTCACTTTCTTGATTCTCGCGTCGGCCGCGTCCACATCCCAAAAGTCGGCGGGCAGCGTCAGGTTGTAGCTGGCCCCGGTTACAAAGTACTGCCGCACCATGTCGCCATTCTTGAACCGTGTAATCGTAAACGCCGTGGGAAAGCCCTGGATGGTGTGGTAGTCGTCGTACTCCTCGGCGTCGATGTTCTTGTCGTGGTAGAGAGGGTCGCGCCACTCAAACTCGCGCCTCAGCGGCAGATGCGTCGACACATCCATCAATATCGTAACCGCCTCGTTCCGGGGCGAGATTACGGTCACCTGCACGGCCTCGCGCCGCTCCACCATGTGCGAACCCTCATATAGCAGAATCGTATTCGGGTCTTTCAGCCACTCCTTCACCACCATCTCAATCGAGTGGTCGCGCCGCCGCAGGTAGTCGTCCAGCATCTCCTTCCCAGTCTGATCACTGTCTATCGCCTTCTTGCCGCGATAGGTCACCTCCCACCCCTCTCGCCCAATAAAAAAATCCACCACGTCGCGGTGCTTGGTCACCTCGATACGGTCGTGATCGGGCCACTGGTGGTACTCGTAGGTCAGCGTCGTCCCCAGGTCGGGATTGCCATGGAAGAACGCGGCCACGTGACCTTCGATCTCCTTGTTCTTCATGTCGAGCCAGGCCTGCCCGCCCATGGCCTGCACCATCGCATCCAGGGCCGTCCGCGCCTGCTGCGCGTTCTTTGCCGCCTCGTCGTTGGCCCGCTGGGTCGCATTCGGCGCCTGCGCCCAGCCCGCCGCCGGCCACGCCGCTATCGCCAGCCCCGCCACTACCGCCAGAATCCCTCTCGAGCCGCTCACCCGCATTCACACCTCATTGCATTAGACGCAAACCCTGCTCCCTATTCTCTAGTCCCTGGCAGGCTGCGGAAAAACACCCAAAAAGCCAAAGTTTTGAAAGGGCACGGATTTATCCGTGCCAGTAAGCCGCCTAAAATGAGCCGGGGTTTTAACCCCTGGGGGATGTTCTTCTGAAGTCCCGCCTGGCTCAACGAGTTTTTCCGCAGCCTGCCAGTGCCGTGTTTCTTAAATGGCTACACAACGACCTGTCATCCTGAGCGGAGATTGCCGCGCTCTTTGCGGCAAACGGAGTCGAGGGACCTGCATTTTGGGATGTTCACATCTGTCAACGAATTCCTGAAACACCACCCTAGTCCCTAGCCCCTGGTTGGCTGAAGGAGCGCCCAGCGCTCCTTCACCCAACCAGCACCGCCCCGCCATTCACATTCAGTATCTCCCCGCTGATAAACCCCGCCAGCGGCGTGCATAAAAACAACACCGGCCCGGCAATTTCTCGCGGAGTGGCAACGCGCCCCACCGGAATCCCCGCCGCGATCTTCGGTCCCAGCCCAGCATCGGCCAGCGTCGCGGCCGACATGTCGGTGCGCACCCATCCCGGAGCCACGCAGTTCACCATGATCCCCTTCGGCGCAAGCTCCGTCGACAGGCTCTTGGTGAGACTGATCACCGCTCCCTTGGTCACTGCGTAATCGGCATGGTAAGCCTCGCCCCGCTGCCCCGCCGTCGAGCTGATCAGAACAATATGTCCCTGAGCAGCGCCGAAACCAGTAGCGCCGGATGCAGTAGTAGCGCCGGGCTCCAGCCCGGTTGTCGTACGGGTCTCCAGACCCGTACACGGCGCAGCGAGCTCCGTCCGCACCAGCATCTCCCCCACCGCCTCCTGCACCAATCCAAAAACGGCATCCAGGTTCACGCTCAATGTCCGCCGCCACTGCGCCTCACTCATCCGGTCAATCGGCGCATCTTCCGGCTCCCAAATTCCGTGATTCGCCACCAGGATATCGAGCCTTCCCAGCGCCGCCACGGCCTTCCGTACCAGCGCCCGCCCATCTTCAGCGGAACCCAATTCCTGCTCAATCGCCACGCACCGGCCCGCGCCTCCGCACGCAGCCGCCAGAGTCTGGGCCTGCTCCCGTGCAGCCCGATAGTTGAAGGCAACCCGCGCCCCGGCCTCGATAAACAGCCGAACCGTCTCTGCGCCAATCCCCCGCGAACCGCCCGTGATCAGCGCGGTCTTGCCTTCTAATGAGAGAGAAACAGCCATAGCGCCACGCTAAAGCATTACGAGCAGAGGTGTCGAGAAAGCAAGCTGATTGCGGGGATTCGAAGTCCTGCGCCACTGACCGGTCCGAATTCATTGCGCATTAGAACCCGGGCGCCTATATTTTCAGCATATTCAAGCATTCAAAATAGGAAGCTGCACCGATGGGCGACGTGCGGGACATCGACATTGAAACCTTCGGGAAGTCACGCTTAACCAGGTTGCGTGAGAAACTCGGAGACCTGGTCTGCAGCTTCTCTCGTCGCGGTTGGAAGCAGACCGATGCCCGGATCGAGAACTGCGCCGCTATGCAAGTGATCGATGGCTTCGGGGGCTACGCGGTTGCTCTTTCTTACGAAGTCGACGGCGAGAGCTACCAGGCCGATGCAGTGTCACCTGTCGAAGTGGAGAAAGGCGACACCATCAAGATTCGCTACAACCCCCGGCATCCGGAGCAAAACAATTCATTTGACTCGGAAACAAACTGGACCTCACCCGCGTTCAGAATCCGGACAATCCTGATGGTGCTTGTTCTGCTCGGTCTGCTTGCAGCCGGAATCATCATGCGCAAATAAATCGCTGATGTTTCACTGAAAGCTGCACGAATGGCGCTGGGACACAATCCCCAGGAAATCGTGCCTGCGTCATCCCCCATGCCTCTTCCAAAACTCCGCGGGCGTAACGATTGCGTATTGTTCTGCGAGTGCGAGCAGATCTTTGTCTCCCGTCACGAGATAATCGGCATTTGCTACGCGCAGGGTTCCCAGGATTGCCTGATCGGCCTGGTCGCGCAGCGATTCATCCAGCTCGGCGTCGGGTTCAACAGTCTCAGCCAACAACATCAGGCCGTCATCGAGATCGCGAATCTCCGTCGCGCTCAATGTGACACGCTTGAGCCTTGGCAGCACACGAACAAATTCATCCAGAATGTTCCGGGACAGCACTACGCTGATCGCACCGTGCTGCCACGCGTCAAGAATGCGTCCCGGAATTCCCTTCAGATAAGCAAAGCCCGACACCAACACGTTTGTGTCGAGAACCACTCGAAGTCCGGGCACTATCGCTTCCGCTCGGCCGCCACAGCGGCGTCGATCTCCGCCATGCCCTCATCCTCCGGCACCCCGGCGTATGCTTCAGCAATCCGGCTGCTCAACGCATCGAATCGCTCGCGCATTTTGCGGATGCGTGCGAATAGATCCGCATCCACAAGCGCGGCCACCGGTTTGCCGTCCTTATGTATCAAAATGCTGTCATTCCGATACTGGACCTGGTTCAGCATTTCACCCAGATTCTGGCGAAAAGTTACGGCGTTGACTTCGGTGACCATTAACATCCTCCAACCATATTAATCACTATGACCAGTATGGTCGATATGATCCCGCAAGTCAACGTCGATTCTTGCTCTTACATCTATGGCTAGGAGCTACAGCCTTCTGGCGACCCCTCAGATAGCCCGCAACACCCGCGCCGGGAACATGAAGATGGCGCCGATCAGCGCCAGCACCCCACCCACCGCAATGCCCATCAACCGGAACGGGATGAGCACCAGCCACACAATTGGGTACAGGATCAAGGCCACCAGCGCAACCGGCCAGCACAACACCAGCAGAATGCAAAACAACAGGAACTTGACCATTGCTTTCAACTCCTTCCGGTCGCCGGCGTTTGCTTGCGGCCACGTTCTAAAGGCGTATCAAAATAATCATACGAAATATAGCTCCAAAGGGTTCCCTGATCAGGACTTCGGCCGTCGGCTACCCGGCCCCCAAAATGCAGCCTCGATCGGCTATTCGATTATTAGTCTCGATTATTAGTCTTGAAATCGTGCACCCGAAAGACAACTATCCACGGCGTTTCGGGCTCCAAAGGAATCAAGGAGAAATCATGTTCAAAGCCAAGTTGCTTGTTCTCTCTGTTGTCGCAATTGCCGTTTTAAGCTTTGTACCCGCGGCGTCAACCCAGGTCGCTGTCGGCGTCGACGTCGGAGTGGCGCCCGTTTGCCCCTACGGATATTTCGATTACCCGCCCTACGACTGCGCACCCTACGGCTACTATGGGCCCGACTGGTGGGTTGGCGGAGTGTTTATCGGAGCTGGCCCGTGGTTCCACGGTCCGCGCGGCTTTTATGGTCACGTCGACAACCGCTTTGATCCTCGCAACGGATACCATGGACCCCTGCCGGAACGCGGGGCGCAGCGATTCAATCATTTCCACGCCAACGAGGCGCGTGATGGGCAGGGACATGTAGGCAATGCCGGACACGATGGCGGCGGCGAGCACGCACTTCCCGGCTATCGTGGAGGCGGAGGCCACGGCGGGCGTCGCTAATGCCTTACCTCTAAAGCTCGCTTGATGATCGATCGTCATCGTGAGCGGCCGGAGCGCAGCGGAGGGAGTCGAAAGCCTGCCCTGAGCGAAAGATTGTTGGCGACCGCCGACAATCGGAGTCGAATGGGGGCCCGCAGTTTTTCTTCAACGAACTTCGCATCTGCCACCGTAAAATGCGGTGCCACCAGATCCAGGACGAGATAAGGCGCGCAGCCGTCCTATCTCGTCCATTCGCAAAGCTGCCCCTTTAGCGCCCTTTTCCCTTCGCTTTCAGCACCTTCTTCCGCTCCCGAGTCGCTTGCGCAAGTTCCTTTTCCGGTAGGGCCAGCAGCTTCTTTGTCCGCGGCGGCAGTTTGGCATAGATCAGCTCATAGCCGCGTTTCAGCTCGTCCTCAATCTGGCGAGGGCGCAGCGCATCCCACCGCTCGAGCGTCACCCAAAACTGCTTGGCTGAGTAGGGCGTCGGCCGAATGCCGTCAACCTCGAGCAGTTCGTGGAACCGCTCAGGCCCGCAGTGGAACGACAACACGCCCTCGCCGCTGCCATCGAGGTCGGTCGAGGCAAACATCCTGCCGCCGATATCGCGATCGCCTGCCCAATACACCAGGTGATGTCCCCAATTCACCGTCTCGCAAACGTGGGGCATCGCCATGCAGATCGCGCGAATGCGCTCATTGTCCATGCGACATCCTGTCGAATTCCGGGCCTTGGAACTTGTTCTCAAATGCCTTGAACCGGCGCTCCAGCTCCATCTGCGCGGCGGCCTTCTGGCTGCCGTCGACAAACGCCTTGCACTCGCCTGACGGTTGGTCCTCGCCAAGCTGGCTGCGGCACGCGCCCACTGCCAGCCGGTAGTCATCCGGCTTGATCCACAAACTTGGCCCGGGCAGGAAACTATGCTCGATGCCGGTCCGCGCCAACTGCTTCAGGTCGCGATAGCTCAGGTTATAGTCGATGGCCGCGCGTACATACTCGTGGGTTATGTCGATGCGGCTCACGCCCTCATCGTCGGTCGAAAGCGCCACCGGCACATGCGCCGAGCGGTAAATCGGAAACGGATGTTGGTCGCCCTCGACGCCAAGAATCCCCTCGTTCGAGCTTAGGTTGATCTCAACCATGATGTGCTTGTCGGCCATCTCCTGGAGCAGTTGGCGCGCATTATCCTCAAACATAATGTCGACGCCGTGACCGATTCGCTCGGCGCCCGCAATCTCCACCGCCTGCCGTATATGGAAGCGCAGCCCTTCCGGCGGCACCATTCCCAATGCCAGTTCGCCCGCGTGCAGCGAGATGTGCACCTTGGGATACACCGAATGCAGATACGCCACCATCTTCATGTGCAGCGAATAATCGCGCATGCTGATCAAGCCGTCTTCGGGCTGCACAAAGTTGATGCCGACCCAGGTGTTGTCGCCGGCATCCATGCTGGCGGTCACCGTCTCGAAGCCCAGGAGTGTCTGCGCAAACACCTGCTCCGGCGGAAATGCGCGCAGCACCTGGTAGATGTACCGCACTTCAACTTCACACGCCGCCGTCGCTTCGGCCGTCCCGCAGTGTTCCAGCTTCTTGCGTTCGGCCTCGGCCTCGTGCGCATCGTCGCGGTCCGGCGCAACTTCATCGCGCAAGCCATGGTCGAGCAGCGCCTGCCTGAAAAGTGCGAACGCCTGCGGATCGCCCTGCGCGAGTCCTGGATTCCAGCCGATCTGATGCGCGATCTGGGCCGCGTGGCCGAAGGCCGGCGTTTGCATCAGCTCAAGATATTGTTGATTCTCCGCCGCCGCCCGGCTCGCCACTTCATCAACCCATTCGCCGGTGTGGCTCTTGCTCAATCCGCCAAACTTGCCGAACGTGGCAAAGAACTGGTCATGCCCACTCCAGCCCGGCGCAGGCACAAAGCTGCGCAGAGAGAACGAGTCGATCAGCTTGTCGTAGAGGGCCTGGTTGGCAGGGGTGATGTTGCCCTCGAGGTCCTTGGCCGGAACCAGCTTGCCGCGGCAGGGGGCCTTGGCAAAACTTAGCGTAGCGGTGTCGACGCACAAGCCGTCCTCACCCGCGTCGCGGATAAACGACTCGGCATACACCGCGCCCGAGAGGTGCACGTGCAGGTCTGCGCCCTTGGGAAAGTCAGCAAGGAATGCGCGCAGCCCCTCAGGCCCCTGGTGCAGATTGGCCTCGTAGATGAGGTTGGTGCGCATCTCGGCCCGTGTCGCGCGGCCCTGAACGCCTATGGGCTCGCGATTGCAGCCGCCGAGGGCCACCAGCGCCACGCAAACAGAAGATCGGAAGAGAAAGGAAGCAGTCTTGCTGCGCATAATTGCAAACCAGTGTAGTGCAACCGGCCCGCCTCTGAGTGCGGCGGCGAGCAGATCTTCGCGCCGTTTTGAATGCCAGTCTGACGCCCGCCGCGGGTTGGCCTCGCACATCCGCCCTTGGTATACTGTTCAGGTTGTTGCAGCGCACTGATCGTGGATACACCCGCCTTCACCGGCCCACCCCGGAATTCCACGTCCGCCGCGGCGGACAACTCTAGTCTGCACTGAGGCCAGGTAGCTCAGTGGTAGAGCGCGGCCCTGAAAAGGCCGGCGTCGGCGGTTCAATCCCGTCCCTGGCCACCATTTAAATGAAGTATTTAGCGGTAAATTAGAGAAACACGTTCACCCGCAGTTCACCCGTGATTGTGATTTCGGCACTTGCGAAGGCGGCGTCAAAAACGCTGTCACCATGTCTCTATGCGTCGGTACAGGTTCGCGAAGGCATTGACCACACGGGGGTAATAAATACCTTGAATAACCCATAGTGCGGCTCCGAAAACATTGAGCGGTGTGCAGCTGGATTAGATTAATCTGTCTGCGTGGGCGCGAAGAATTTGATGGGTCGGATGCCCCATGTGGGCAAGATATACGCGCATTCCCTCGCGGCGGACGAATTTCATCACGGGAACAAAATCCGAATCGCCTGTCACGAGAACCAAATTTTGGGCAAGCCTCTTTAGAGCGATCAGGGACATGTCCAGACCGATTCTCATGTCCACGCCTTTTTGTTGAATATTCGGTACTAGATCATGTGCCGCGATTGTTTTGTTGTTAGTACCCTTAATGCGCTTCAAAGCTGAAATCCCTAACTTCCATCCAGAACAGCTCAACGCCCCACGCCTAACAGCGAAATCCTCTTGCATTTCAAGAGAGTCAATTAGCGAAAGATTCTGAGTCGCTTGCGGGGAAAGGGCGAGATTTACCTGAGCACCGTTAATCGGGTTGCGAACGTTGCCTGAGAACGGAGGAGCGTCATACCAGAAGACCCGGAACAGTTCCTTTGAGGCAAGGTCGCTTTTCGTCATCAGGTCTTTAGAAAAGGTCACTACTTCAGCGACGGTAGGAAAATGCCCCAATAATTCTTCCAGCTTCTTCTTGACGAAGCCTCCATCTAGCAATATGACGACACGTTCTGACATAAAAATGAGAAACCCTTCATCACGCGAGGCATTTCTGCCTACTTGGATCATGGGCGTAACGAAGGGCTGATCTCGATCAACAGGCTAACACCATGTTAGCCATTGTCAATAATTATTTGACGCCACGCCTAACATTTTGGTTGCAGAGTCGTGCCATTACCAGAATATGCATGTTGATCGGCAAGAAAGGTTTAGCGGATACTGGGAGTGCCCCAGTAGCTCAGTGGATAGAGCACACCCCTCGTAAGGTATGGTCGCGGGTTCGATTCCTGCCTGGGGCAAACCCCTTGCGAATCTTCAGAGTTCGATGTAGTCTGAGAGAACCTTACGAGAGGTTGCGTCTATCCCGAGTGAAAACGCGGGGTTGAGCACATAACCGAAAAGGGTCACCCGAATAGAATCGGCTGGCCCTTTTTAATTTTGCTCTAAGGGGGGGCCACTATCGTCGAATAGGGGCGTCTTACTTGCCGGGAGGGGTAGTTCCCAACTTGACGCGACTCGAATACCCAAATCCTCAGCAATGGAGCGGATGTGGGCATCATCGGAGTATATGGCTCTCGATTGATGCAACTTGGCAACCGCTACAATTTGGCGATCCAATTTCACCTTCTGCCACGGAACTGAGGCGACGAGCGGATGGCGTTTATTACCCGTCTTGTGTGCCGCTCCCTCGATGGCAGCCAACTCGATAGCAGCTAGTTGATCGAATGCTTCCACCCGCACATGGGACATAAGAGAGATTTCGCCTAAATATTGCGGTGCATCCGCTCCAGCCAATACCAAGAACTCGGAGAGGGCCGGGGTTGGAATGATTATCCGCTCTCGTGCATTATCCAAATCGTCGATAAGCTGCTCGATGCGCTCTTTCGCTTGCTCCACTGGCTTACCAGTCTGAGGGTCGTTCGGAATCTTCGCATCGGGATGCAGGAGTAAACCTAATATCCCTGCATCGACAGTTACCGTCATTGTGGTCGATCTCCGTCCCGCAGGGCCATTAGTTCCCCAATGGGATCATCTCTGTCTTTCCACGCCCCAGGGATCGATCTCAGGCGAGAGATATCGCTTCTTAAATTCCCCTCGCTTAGGACTTCAAAACTCTGTCCGTAAAAGTCCAGTAATATCCATTCTCCCGTGCGATCTCTCAGGAAACGACCGTTACCTTCAATCCGAACCACCGAGGTAAACAGATGGCTGCCTAGCTGCTTTGCAATGCGACGGGGAGCCAATACGATGTGCTTGGCATCGCCATCCTCAAGGTGGATTGGGACGGGGTCATTTTCTCCACCTATCTTGATCGGGACTCCCTGAAAACTCGCCCATTGGCGAATCGGCCCAAACTCGGGCTGATTCGCACCGTCACGTCCGGAGAACTTGATCACCTTCGATTTGCCAGGATCAATCAAGACTCCATTGGCATTATCCTCAATTAGTCTTTTGTTGATTTCCTTATACGCGCGTTGCGCCTCTAGTGGGCCGTCGTTAAATCTCACGGCTCGCAATCGCTCCCTAACTTTTGGCTCCGCTTCCCAATCAACGGCGATGACTGGAACAGTGCTGCCCTCATCGACGCGCGACAAATGCACATTGGCGGATTCGCCCATCATGCGGGCCAAGTCGCTTAAGTATTGGGAAAGGCGGGAGAGTGGGATGGTGGAGGGACTGTACGCATCAATCTCAAAGCGGTACTCGCGTGGCTTGCGTTTACGGGGCATCGTCGTACCTCCTAGTTGGTGACACACTACGAGTACGGCGTGGGGCTTTGGTGTTCACAGCACCGAGCGGCCACGAGCGGGGTAAAGAAGTCGCAATCAAATCCGCCAGAGCAAGCGGCTTAATCAAGTTCACACCCGTTGACGCGGGTTACCTATAGAGTACAGGCAGTGGGCAATTGTAAGCGATGGTGGTAATCCGCCGCAATGAAGATTGAACCTTCATCATCACTGCTATGAAGCTGGCCCGACTGGGTTCGTACTTTACTGGCAGCTGACCCAATTAGGAGCCGACTGCACTGTGGTTGCTCCGAGCCTAGTTCCGAAGAAGCCCGGGTACAGGGTAAAGACCGACCGACGGGACGCGTTGAAGCTGCCCGCTGTCACCGGTCCGGTGATCTGACCGCAGTGTGGGTTCCCTGTGATTCCTACAGGACCCTTGCGGTTGAGGCAAAGGACGCCGCCAGCATGTCGTCCTGAGCTGTCATTCGGTCTTTGCCCCGGCTGTGCGCATAAATCTGCTGCCAACAAAGAAACCGGCGAGCACGTGAGCGGAAATCACAGCATTATTAACTGACTCCCTCTGTTCGGCCGTAGAACGTAGTATGCGAGTCGGAATTTACGCCCGTGTCAGTACCAAAGACCAGAGCTGTGAGCTTCAACTCCGCGATTTGCGCGCATACTGTGCGGCCCGTCAATTGGCCATAGTTCGCGAGTATGTTGATTTGGGTCAATCTGGCACCAAAGATTCCCGCCCTCAGTTGAACGAACTCATGGATGACGTGCGCAAACGGAAGCTTGACGCGGTCCTGGTATGGCGCTTTGACCGATTCGCACGGTCAACAAGGCACCTTTTAGCTGCTCTTGAGGAGTTCCGTGGCCTCGGCGTCGGATTCATTAGTTATCAGGAGAACATTGAGACGGGAACTCCCTTGGGGCAGGCTATCTTCACGATTGTCTCTGCCGTCGCACAGCTTGAACGAGATTTGATTTGCGAGCGGGTGAGCGCGGGAATTCGTAATGCCCGTGCGAATGGCAAGCGCCTCGGACGGCCCCGTCAATATGTTGACTCGGACCGCATACGGGAATTGCAAGCCTCAGGGCTGAGCCTGCGTCAGGTTGCCGCTCAACTCAAAGTCGGCTATGGGACAGTTCGTGCGAGGCTGCAAGCGAGTGAGCGGAAAACCCCTAACAAAACAGGCGAAGAAATTGCGCCGTTTACAGGGAAATCGCCTTCGCTGTAAAGCGGGCGGCAATCTTATATTTCCCGCTCAAGGAGAGCGCATGGAAGCTCCGCACTATAACGGCAAAGTTGGCATTTTCTGGCTGGTCGGTAAGCGCCTCATCATTGACACAGCGCCCCTCAGCGAAGCGGGCAACTATGGCGATTTCAAGATTTATGAAGGCGACCACGTGACCCTTTGGGAGGAGCTTGAAAAGCGCGGAGAGGTGCCACCGGGTTCGGCTTACGAAGAGCACCCGCGCGGGCGTGGGAACTTCAACACGAAGACACAGCAGTTCACGCTGTTTCTTGACAGGTGCATTCTGCGGAAGAAGGGTGTTGTGAAGAAATTGCTCCGGCTAATGTGCCTGCCGCAAGACACTCTGCTATCAACCGACGGGCACTATAGGTGTTTCAGTTGTTTGGCGGGAAAGCAACAGTAGAGTCAATCACAGTTAAGAGGAGAATCTGAAAATGGCAGCTCAATGCATGAAATGCGGCGGGACCGGCAAGTGCGTGAAATTGTCACGGCACCGGCAAGGTAGAGGGCACGGGATTCGGAACCGTTGACAAGACGAAGCCAGCCTGCTCGTTTTGCGGCGGCGAGCGGTGATGCCGGGTTTGCAGGGGCACCGGAACGCTGCGATAGACCTGCTCGCTGTGCGACCGGAAGCGATTTTAAAGGATATCTAGCATGATCAAACTGAAAGCTGAAATCAAAAAGCCCACCCGCACTACGAGCCAGCTCTTCAGTTATTGGCGGCCACGGTTGCTTACATTCAAGGCTCCACGCATCTACGGATGGTTGTGGTGGAACTTTATGGTTGTGGAGCCTCCGTTGATTGAGATTCACAGCTATTGCGAAGCCGATTCCGAAGAACTCTGGCACATTCGTAGATTGAGCTCCGTCGGCAAGAAATTAAATGGTGGTATAGACACCCCATCACTTTGCGGTAGAGAGATGTCTTGGGACCGGGCACCAGTCGTCACCAGTCTTCCACCGATCAAAGTATGCGTAACATGTCAGGAAGTCTGGGAAAAAGACTGCCAAGTATGACGAATCCATTGCCTAGCGAGAAACCAACCACAATTTCTGGGCGCATTAATACCGAGACACGAAAGTGAAGAGAGTCGTCAATGGCCTGTCAATGCAACGTGTGTGTTGGAACGGGGCGATGCAAAAGGTGCGGGGGCACGGGCGAAGTTGAGGGAAGTGAATCCCGGAGCTATCGCAGAACAAGGTGGGACCGTTTCAACTCACCCAACCCGCTGCGTTGTGGGGTCTGGCGGTATCAGACCGCGTCGGCAGTGAAATCGCTAACAAAGCCCATGACGGAAGGTGAGAGAGTGGCGAAGGGTGAATCGGTGCCCGCAATCCCGGAATGCGCAGAAGAGAAAATATGGCCATGTACGGCTGAAAGCTGGCGCCCTTGCGATAAGTGTTGCAAGCTTGTCTGCGAAAAGCACAGTTATTTGATTCCCGTATGGCCGTGTGAAGATGCCGCCTCAGAACCCGCCGACATGGTTTGCCGGGAATGCGTTGAGGAGCTGTGGGCTCGGGGTGACATTTCAGCGGGCGACCGGACGCAGTACCTCTTTTGAGATCCATTGCGGGCGTTCCTCCGGGGGAGGTGCGGGTCGCAACTCACGTCTTTTTGTCGCGCATACTCTTAGGCATCTTCCTTGGTCCATCCTTCCTCATAGAAGTTGTAGACCTTCCCCATTTCTCCAATCCTACGCACCAAAGCCTCAGCATCAGAAGGCCGATAGAACTGCTTGGCAAACTCTTCTAGGGTCAGGTTGCTGTTGAAGACGAATTGACCGTTGGCCTCATAGAGAGCATCGATCACTTCAAACAAGGATGAAGTCTTGAACTCGGTGTATTTGACCTTGTCGATTTCCTCTAAGAACAGCCGGGGGGTCTGGTCATCGGGGACGGTTCCATTCATGCGCTTCGTTATTCTCAGGATAAGTGGACGACTCACTGCAGGATCAGGGGCGTTCTGGCGATCCATTTCCCTGACCACATACTCATCCAAGAGATACTTGGCCGACATACGAAAGATGGGAACATGAACACCAGTGAATCTGACTACACTCTCCCACACAGCGTTTTCGTAGAGAGCCACACCGAACGTCGTCTTGCTGGTGCCGGCAGGTCCGAAGAACGCGTAACTCTGCGCCGGATTGGCCTGCAGGTACTCAATCACTTCCTGCTGCCGGTCAATCTTGAGCCGGGACTTATCGCTGGGCTCAAGGTGCTCGAGGAAAATGTGACGATCATGGAGCGGTACGTTATTTACGATGATGCGCCACCAATTGCGAAGTTTACTACCTGTTTCGGTGTCACACTTCAGTTCGTTCTTCGCGACTCCCAGGCATATCTGATTTGCATGCTTCACTAGCTGATCTCCTTCTTCTGCCACTTGGCAAACGGGTTGGTGGTTGTGTCACGAGTTTCCTTCTTCTCGGCAGCCTTAGCCTTCGGTTGAACTTTCGAAACGGGAGCCTTAGTGTCGTAATATTTCTTGATCTTCGGAAAAGAACTCGCGAAGTACGCAACCGGAAAGTTCGCATCCCTGATGAAATCAAACCACCAGTGCTTTTCATCCTCCTTGATAAGCTTGAGATATCGCTTGGCTTCCTCAACTTCATGAGTAAGGAGGAAAGGACGAGCGTCTTCCACAGCACGAAGGTAAACGGGAGATTGATGACTAACTTCCGACTTGTCATGTTCTAACAAGCTATACAGAACCAATCGAGCCAATCTCTCCGGAGGAGAACAATCAACGGAAGAAGGCGAAGATGATGTCTTGTCTCCCGACACAAGCTCCGCAGTAGCCAAGCTATCTATCAATCCAGTTTCTCTTTCCGTTTTAAGGACCTGGTTAGGGGCCGTCTCCCGAACTTCTGAAATTCGTTTAACGGTCCTCTGAAGTTCGTCTCCCGAACTACTGAAGTTTGTCTTGCGAACTTCGTCGTCAGGCAATGCTTCAGCTAATTCAGGGAATTTCCAGCTATACTTGCTTGCGCGCCCGCTTCGTTCAATCGAAATCCAATGGCCCTTCAAACGTTTCAGGCTCTCGGCCAGAGCGGTCTTGCCCAAGCCCGTGTATTTCATGAGCCTCTTGTAGCCTGGGCAGCACAGTCCGGTCTCGTGGTTCTTGTGATGAGCGAGTACAGCCCATACGAGGCGGTCATTGGAGCGAAGTTCAGGGAAGCCGCTTTGCGTGAACGTCTCCTGCGCGGTAGACAACTGGGCCGCAAATTCGAATACCTCGTATACGTCGTTGAAGGCCATTGATTCACTGTTCCTTAAATTGATTCGTCGGAGGGTCTTGGGCCAAGAGCGCCCGAACGCGACGGTTGATGATTGCTCGGCTTCCTTCATGCCCTATTCCGCGTCCTCACAAACGAAAGTCGGGTCGCCCGATTTGCCTTCCCTGATATCCGCAAGAAGCTGGCGCTGTTCACTGACCGGCAACTGCTTCACTGCTTCTTGAAAATCGTCCATAAGGTGAAAAACTGAAAACGATAGGCTCGGGTCGTCTGCTATGCGTCGCGCGGTGGCCATCCAGTCGTAGCCAATTAGTGCCAGCACTTTGGCTAGTAGCGGTGGCCGGCATCGAGGCCCGCCACGCTGAAGAACCTGAATCTCCATCCAGTGTGTGACGAAGCGAGACGGGCCGTGAAAGTAGTACGGAACTTCACGGACCCAGTTCGCCAGCTCATTGGGAGCGAAGCGTAGAAGCGGCTTTGCTGCTGTCCCGATACGTATCACGGGGATTTCATTTGCGCGAACCCATCTGTAAACGGTGTCGTGATGAAGGCCGAAAAGGTCACAGATTTGGTTCACGGTAAGAAGACCTTCAATGGTGTCAAGGTGGTCGGCGAAGCTCTCGTTCACGGTGTCTCCAGAAGCGAGGGTCACATTTACGCAACAGTAGGTTTGCGTAGCTCGCTTAACTGGAAGAGCCGTAGTCCGTTCCTTGACGTCGAGATATGCGGGACGCCGATTGAATCGTTACTCCGCCCCGGCGCTGTTTTCCCCTATTCGTCAATATCCTCCGGGTCAGGCATGTAGACACGAATCTTCTTCCGTCCCCGGCAATACTGCCGAATAGCGGTCTCAACGTAGCTCTGGCGGTCCTTGATAGGCTGCCGGGCGGCGCGGCCACAGTACGCAATCTTCTCAAGCAGAACTTCGCGGTAGTTATCAACTCCCCGTTCCCACAGGAAGGCTCCCATTTCAGCCAGAAATTCGGCAGTGAGAAGCTGGGAACCGGGCTTAACGGGAATGGGAACTGCGGCTGGCGGGTGCAAGAGAAGGTCATTGAAATGGGCGACCTCTTCATCAAAATCAATCACAGGGCGAGACATTCACTCCTCCTTGAATTGGTATTTGGTTCAGGTTGGGGGGCCAACAAGTATCAGCCAGCCCCCACATTGACGGTTAGCTGGCCTTCGGCAACCCGGTATAGACATACCGGCGCACGCTTCGGGTTCCCTCGCCATTGAGCAGCCGACAGAATTTGTCATATTCGCAAAGGCACGACTGAAAATCGGCAGCGTGAAGAGTAAGGCCCGTTGCGGCGCGAATCGGTAGTTTCATGGTGGCGTAGAGACGACTGAATTCCGCATACCACTCCGACTCCGCCCAATACTTGCGCGGAGCGCGCCCCATTACCCGGTCTAAGCCACGACGAGACCCCGGCCCTGAAACGGCGAACGTCCACCAATCAGGCGCGTCAGTAAGCTGCGCGTATTTCAAGTCAGCGACAACCTGACCGGAGTAGAAGCCCCCCATGAAAGGGCCTTCGCTCAGCCTTGCGCAAAACGCCGCAAGTGTGTCGGTCGGGCGCGGGCGGTAATAGTCGCGGCGCTGCCAAATGGGATTGAGTACCCGGCTCACAATCAACTCAGCTTGCTCGCCGGTCTGCCCAGAAACCATGACCTTGTAAGCCTGGGCTTCAAATGCCTTGAGGCCTTCAGCCTGCCGAGCCCGAATGACCGACTTGAACTTGTCGGGGCTCCACGGGACCGGATAGCCAATCTCCTTCAGAGTGTCGGGCCAATTCACGGCCCGGCGTGCGACGACGAGGGCGAACCACATGTCAGCGTCATTCCTGTGCGGCTCGCGGTACAGTGCGGCAACGCCCTTAGTGACAGCGTCATGTTCGCGCGAGATATTGCAGAACTTGTAGTCACGGAGAATCGGATTGTCCGTCCAGGGAAACGGTAGTCCGGCCTCACGCTTTCGGCGAATAGACTCCCGTTCCGTGATGAAGTTGAGAAGTTGTTGCATGGCGTCCTTTCAATCGGCACTTACTGTATCCGCCTGCTTGGTTACGGTGCACTTCTTGCACGCGAACAGAGCGGGGGCTTTGGGATACCACTCGTGCTGAAGGCCGAATTCCGCACAGTCGTGAGTGAACTTGGGGTACTTGCCAATGGCTTCAGCAATATCGCGCCCGGAGATTTCCGGCTTATAGAGGAATCGCGGCAGAATTTCATGCCATTCTGGAGGCACGCGCTGGCAGCAAGGCCAAACAAGGTAACGCTCCTTCTTAGTCGCGATAATGTTTCTCAGTCCCACGTCAGTGAGGGGTTTCCCAGTCACGGCTTCATAGTGGGCACGGAACCACGGGATTCGCTGATCGATGTCGCGCGCAACGGAATCGTGCGAGCCACGCGTGTTGAGCAAATCCGCCACCATTCCCCATGACAACTGCCGAACGAATTTGTTAACGAGGTCTCCTTGATTGCGAGTTGATTTCATTTAGTTTTCCTTCACACTTTGGAAGTTAAGGCGCGAAGTCTTTCTGAACTTCGCGCCGCGCGGTTAGAGAAACCGGCAGATACAAGCCGGTCTACAGGGACTCGCGATTCAAGCC
The DNA here is from genome assembly GCA_964528915.1 of uncultured Occallatibacter sp. GTDB lineage: Bacteria > Acidobacteriota > Terriglobia > Terriglobales > Acidobacteriaceae > Telmatobacter. Next base: position 124,329 of record CAZGUD010000004.1, on the reverse strand, counting down.
GCGTGCGGTAAGTGAATCATCGACCAACTTGCCGATGGCAGTGTTAGGGCCTGCTTCGCGCGCCAAGAATGCGAGCGCCCTGTCGGTCAGACAGGAGAAGTCAGACGCACATACGGTCGGAGCGTCGGCGCAGATTTCGCGCAAGAGACGCAAGCCCTCTTCGGTCCTGCCGTTCATAAAGGACACAATTGCGCTGCGGATTGAAGTCTTGATTTCGGTTGCGATCATTTACGGCCTTTCAGCATTGAGCCAATGGCTCGGGTGATGGGGCGACCTTTACGCCCGATTTTGAACATAGAAGGGCGCAAGTCCGAGTAGCCTCGGCACGTGGCCACAGTTCATAAGCGCGGACAATGTCTATCCCCTGAACGCAAGGCGTCAGGAGTTAGGCGCAGTTATTGTGCCGCGTAGACCTTGAATCCAGGCAGACGGATGAATTCGCCGTAGGATGGTCAATGTAAGTTGGGAGTATTCGTGAGGGCGGTGGGCGAGTTCGCGACCAGGCGATTGAGCGCCAGTATTGCCAATCACAGTGACCGGTGGTGTCTGGCTCAGCCTCTCCAAGCGGTCACATTGAAGTTAGCCCCCTTTAACGCGGCCTGTCAAGAGCGCCTCTAACAGCTACGAGACCTTGGACCGTCCAGCAACGCCTATTCCGGCACGTCCCAGGTACGAGACCATTTTTAAGTTCTATCGGTTGTTCGCAATAACTGCCGGACTCTCCCCGACTGAGTATCAATTCTTCGGGTAAATACGATGCTCCCTGAAAAGTATGTCGATGCTGTCGTCGCCGCAGAATTCTTGTCCATCAAACCGCGCCGGATTTTGGATATGGCGCGTGCCGGTGCCGTTCCCAGCCATCCCTTGAGTTCCGGCAGGCGGCGCGAATGGCGATTCCGACTTAGCGAGTTGGAGGCTGCCTTGTCGCCCAGCGAAGCTAACTCCCCTGCGCCAACAGACCGTAGAACAAATCGGAGTCGGCAGTCCCCATTTACAGAGAACGGTCAATAGCATGGGCAGGTACCAACAAGGCAGTTTGCGGCGGGAAGCACGGGCAGCGGGCGCAACGTGGGTTCTGCGCTACAACACAACCCGGCCGGAAGACGCTCGGAGGGTAGAGCACACAATCGCGGTCGGATTGGTGAGCGAGTTCCCGAGTGAATCGGCAGCCTGGGCAGAAGTCAACCGCCTGCGCCTTCACGAGCAAATCAACAAACCGGAATTCAAAGGGCCAGTTACATTCGGCCACTTGGCGCAACACTACATTGCGCACGAGCTTGGCGACCAGACAGACGCTGTAGACCCGAAAAGCCACACGACGATTGTCGGCTATAAGCGGAATCTGCAACGTCACATTCTGCCCAAGTGGGGGCGGCGAATCGCGCTCAGCATTGAGCCCTTAGAAGTAGAGAACTGGCTTAAAGAACTGAAGCGCGAACTGCACCTTGAAAACCCAACGCTGGATCGGCAGCGCCGAATCATGTCGCTCGTATTCAAATCCGCACAGCGTTTCGGAATCATCCCTCGTGGAGAGCAGCATAACCCAATGCGGTTTGTTCGCTGCAAGACAACGAGTGGATACGAGGCCAAGACCATCACTCCCCGGCAAGCCTGGGAAATTTGGTCACGGCTTCCCGAGCCCGAGAGCACCCTGACTTTGTTGGCGGCAACAACCGGGCTGCGGATTTCAGAGTGTTTGGGTTTGCAGTGGGGAGACGTTGATTTCGCCGCACAGTTGATTCAAGTCCGGCGAACTTGGACAGCCGGGAAAGTGGGCTTGCCCAAGAGCAAAGCATCGCAGGCGGCAGTCCCGCTTCACCCGGTTCTCGCCGGTCACATGAGCGCGTGGCACGGTGCCACACCCTACTCCGGCGAGCAGGACTGGGTATTCCCCAGTTTCACGCTGAAGGGTAAGCAGCCTCGTGTCGCAAACATGCTCGTAGAGGACCACTTGAGACCGGCTGCTATAGCGGCGGGTGTTATCAAGGACGGTGATGACATCCGATTCGGGTTTCACACGCTAAGACATAGCTTGTGTTCGTACCTAGTCGGCCAAGGTACTGACCCCAAAACGGTTCAAACCTTGCTCCGCCACGCAGACGTCGCAACCACCCTCGGAATTTACGCTCATTCCCATAGCGAGTCCCGAATGACCGCGCAGGGCGAAATGTTAACCGCGTTTTTTGCGCCTTCCGCGCCTGTGCAGTAGCCCCAATAGAAAAGGGCGAAGCAAAATGCCCCGCCCCTCGTCACGGCCCGCCCGACCGCTCATGCCTTGTTGTCGTCGAGCCACTTGCGTCCGGCGTCCGAGATTTCCCAAATTCCCCGTGGCGAGTTGCTCTTGAATAAGCCCTGTGCGCGCATATTGCTGGCCTGCCACGCAACGCGATTGCGCCAGCGAATCCAGCCGGATTTTGGCAACTTGCCATAGTCGGCGGGTGTAAGAATCGCCTTCATCTTTACGCCCACTGCATCAACTACAAGCCCACGCTTCCCACGTCCCCCCATCTCGACCAGGACCTGCAAAATGGGTTTCCAATAGGCATGAACAGGAGTAAAGACTCCGTCTTCATCAGAGATTTCCTCCTCTGACTCTGCTTCGCCTTCGGCATCAACCTCCGCTCCTGTGAGTGTGTCGATAGCGGCAATCTTCCCCCGCCAATCAGCAATCTTTGTTTGAAGTTTCTTGGCCTCATCTTCGGCCTCAGCCAGCTGGCTGGCGTATTGGTCGCGGAGGGCCAAAAGTTGTTGACTCATGGTTCCCATGTTTTCCCCTTTTCTGCCCGACGACAAGACAATGATGACACAGACCATGTTACTTGTCAATTGTCAATTCATTCAGGTAAGTATGTGTTCATTTGTCGCATCAAGGATTCCGGCGCAAACTAATTCCGGCAACAACTCCGTAGAGACTGAACAGCCGTGCGTTTTCTCGCGCGGTATCTAAGGAGGAATGACGTGACACCAATTCAAATCGCCGTCCCTGAATCCCTGACCGCGCAGCAGGCTGAGCTTGAATCCGCCCTCGCCGCAATTGCCACCGAGGAACAGAAACTCGCCACCCAGCGGAAGGACATTCAGACCGCCCTTCAATCAATCAGTACCGCCGTTGCCGTCTTATCGGGAAAGCCTCTCCCAGCTACCAAGGCCGCTCCCGCCACAACGCGGAAGCCAATGTCACCGGAGGCCAAGGCGCGAATTGGAGAGGGCCTCCGTAAAGCCCGCGAGGCAAAGAAGGCGGCCCAGATCGCTGCTCCCGCGCCTCAGGAGCCCGCTCCCGCCCCCACCGACGTACCGGTAGCCGATACCGCCCCGAAACCGCGAAGCTCCCGGAAGGCGGCACTGGAGTAGTGGCGCTGCCCTTGGGAAAGATTTATGGCACGATGGGGGCTCTCGTAGCGTTTGCGGGAGCCCTCGATGAAGACCTGAACAGCTACATTTCTCGGCATGCGAACGGCGACTGGGGAGAGCTAGATGAACATGATCGGAAAGCCAACGAGTACGCAGTCGAGAATGGCTTGCGCGTGTTGTCTGTCTATGCACTAAGGAGCGGCCAGAGAATCTGGATCATCACCGAGGACGACCGCAGCAAGACCACAATTCTTTTGCCGGAGGAGTATTGACGCCTTTGTCGGAACGGATATTCCCACAAGAATTTGTCAACAAGCCTCTCCCCCTCCAACGGAATTGGCGTACAATTCACTCCGACAGCAATGTTTTATAAGGTTTGGCAAGGAGAGAATGTGACCGACCGGCTTGTAACGCTTGCAGAAGCCGCTACCCTGCTCGGAGTGAGCAAGGCTACTCTTCGGAACTGGGATAAGTCTGGGAGATTGTCAGCGGCCCGCCACCCAGTTAACGGGTATAGGCAGTTCCATCTCTCAGAACTGACACGACTTCAGCAACAAATCGGATTACCGTTTGAAGTTGAGCCACAAGCGGCGGCAGACGACAGCGAACTTGACATTCGGTCAGTGAAACGGATTGTTAGTCGCCTTCACGATGTGCTGCGAGATGCGGACAGCCACAGCAATATCATCGAGCGATTTGACGAGATAACCAAGCTCATATTTGCCAAAGTTATTGCTGACAGGGGAGCACGAACGAACTCGCCATTTCATTCTGAGCATGTCTCGCCTGAAGCTGTGCGCAGATTCTACAAAGAGCTCGCAAAGCAGAACAGCACATTCATCCCCGACCGGTTTAGCTCGCTAAAGTGTTCCGATGCAGCGGTCTTGCAAGCTTTGGATCTTCTGCGGACATTCGACTTCGGCTCCGCTGAGTTTGACTTTAAAGGACTCGCCTACGAAGAGGTCATCAAGAACACGTTTGACAAGGGCGACCATCAACAATTCTTTACGCCCCCCCACATCGTGGATTTTATTGTGTCCATGTGTGCACGTTTTCTGAAGGGCAAAGTGTGTGACCCTGCCGCAGGAACCGGTGGGTTTCTCGCTTGCGTCGCTCGGCAAAAGGCCAATTACGAGTGCCTGACAGCAATCGAAATAGACGAACGGCTCGCCTGGGTGGCTGGCATGAACATGTTCCTACATGACGCCCAAAACATTGAGACAATCTGGCTTCAAAACTCAGGAACCCTGGGAAGCGGGGCCATCCCACTGTTTAATACCTTCGACGCTATAATCACCAATCCTCCTTTCGGAAGTGATTTCACAGACCATGAGTCTCTTCAGACGATGGAGCTTGGCAGAGACCGCGTGGCTCGCCGAAGGGGAATTCTCTTCATTGAGCGCTGTCATCGACTTCTCAAGGAAGGTGGGCTACTTGCCATCATCATTGATGAAGGAGTACTGAACCTCTCACACGCAGTCGATGTTCGGCAGTTCATTACAGCGAACTTTGATATCCGGGCAATTATTAGCCTTCCTGAGACCGCATTTATGCCATATGCGAGCGTTAACGCCTCGATTCTGGTAATGCAGAAAGCTGCATCGACCGATTGCAATCGTAAGGTTTTTTTGGCCAAAGCAGAAACTGTAGGTCGGAAACCTAACGGCGATGAAGACATACGTTATGACCGCGAAGGCAAGAGTTACTTAGAGAGCGACCTCCCGGAGATTCTTTCCGCTTGGAACGGCTTCTTACGAGCTGAGAAAACTGGGGACTCGGAAAAGATCTACATCACAGATGTTGCGGAGAATTTGAATGCGAACGATAATGGCCACCGTCTTGACTTTCAATATCATCACCCATCCCGAGTGGAGAGCGCGAGAGTGCTCGGAATGTGCCCGTATCCGTTAATAAAACTGGGTGACATTTGTGCCGAGAGGAACATCTCTTTCATCCCTTCGCAAGAACTCCCAGACATAATCATCCGATATACGGGCCTGGCTAACATTGAGGCTGGCACAGGAGTGGCAGAACAAATTCCCACACCGACGAACTCACTTAAGAGCGGTGTGAAACGATATGAACCCGGGGACATAATTTTTGCGAAGATGAGGCCAGGCCTCCGTAAGGTTGCATTCATGGATTTCGATGAGGGCGGTTACGTATCGCCAGAATGTTCTGTTTATGTTGTCAGGCCGGGAAGTGACGGTGCACCCCGAGTGGACCCGTTGTTGCTCAGCGTGTTACTCCGGTCAGACTTCGTCTTCGGACAGATTACCCATTTGATCGCAGGCATTGGTCGTCCCCGCATCAGCAGCACTGAGCTACGACAGGTCGCTATTCCGCTGCTTCCGGCGGAATTACAATTTTCGATAAAGAACACCTACCTGAAGCGAATTGAAGAGGCAAGATTGCTTCGCTCGGACGCAGAACGTCTCGTCAGCGAGGCAGGCCAACTGCTGAAACGTTCAGTGTCTGAAGTTGCGACGGCATTCTCCCAAAGGATCCCATGAGCCTAGTACAAACAGAAGTTCGGGAGTTTCTCAGCGGACAGCGTGAACCCATAGAAACACTTGATTGGCTTCAGGGGACGTTTCTCCCAGAAGTGCAATCGAGCCTGAATTCACCCGACGTTCGCCGGAGAATAGGGTTGTATTCCGGGGAACGAATTCCTGAAAACGAGCGCAATCTAACGGATGTTCGGAACCGCGTGAGTCTGATTGTGGAGTATGAACTGGCTCGGATTGCCACCCAGATACTCAGCGAAGCTGGGGCGCAGGAACTTTTCTGGTCTTACGTAGTGGCTAATAGGTTTCCAGACCTTGAGGTGAGAAATTCACAGGGTAAGCGTGGACTACGGATCGAGGTGAAGTGTCTACAGAGCGTTGCCGAGGAAAAGAGTGCGAATTTCGATACACTGCGGAAGGACGTTCACCCTCAAACCGATTTCTTGGTCGTCTTCCTTTGGGAGTGGAAACACGATGCAACCACCATTCTTTGGGACCGTGCTCCCTCTATAGAGAAAGTATATGTGTTCCACGCAGCGACCCTTGCACTCTTGCGTGACCGTTACTGGTTAAACAGTCCTCCGAGAAACCCCGGCGAAGGATTGCAGGGTTTTGACTTACGATTTGCTGTGAATTGTAACGACGGGAATTTTAACGAAGAAGAGGGCAATTACGGCAAACTCATGCGACTCTGGGCCCCAGATTTTGAATACGCGCCGACGCTGAACACCTTAGCTGAGAGGACCGTCACTGATTACTTGGCTTTCCAGAGTGAAGTGATCTCAATAGGGTTCAATAATTTAGCGAACCGAATCCTTCCTGAGCTTGGAAAGCAACTCGTAACAAGTGTTCTCTTGGGAACGAAACAGGTTGGCTGGCGGGCCGGTGGTTTCATTTTCCTTTTCGGAGAGCGTCTTGCGAAGGCGACGGATATCGTTCAGGTCCTGAAAGAAAATGCAGAGACGCGGGCATTCATATTCGGCTCAAAATATGCCTGGACAGAATTGGGGCTTAAATCCGTTACTCGAGGGAAAACCACACTATTAAAGGTGAGGTCAATTGGGGGAGGCAAGAAACCGAAATACCTCGTTCCGTTTGTCAAACAGTCGCTTAAGCCTCTTCCTGCTTCTCAGGCGATTTCAGTGGGTCAAGACGAAAGTTGATAACGCTCTGACACACCTCAAACATCTCCTGGTCGAACTGCAACCCAGAACAGTGATTGATGAAGCGCGCCAGTTTCTCCCGCTCTATTGAAGCTGCCACCAATCGTTCAAAATTCAAAATCTCAACCCGATGAGGGTCGGTTGCAAGTACTCTAAAGTGGAAGAAGTAGCCTCCGCGATTCTGATGTCCCGTCACGCTTCTAACGCAAACGGACACACCTTTGGGCGAGTGGTCAAGAAGGCTACTTACCTGCTCTTCGGTGACCGGCGTATCTGTGTCCAATCTTTGCAATGGAGGGAAAGGTAAACCTTCGAGTGAGTTTTTGTGCTTCGCGGCTTTTTCGGTCATCGGAATGTACCAGTCCGATACTAGCAGCCCGAGAACCCCAGAGAGATGAGACAGTCGCAAAGATTATCATCAGGCCCAAATCGGTCTGTAGAATCCTGTCCGGAGGGCGCACATGAGTAAGCCAGGTATCAACCAACACAACGTTGGCCGCATTGCGGAGCGGATTGTTTCAAACGAACTTGAATATTGCGGCTTTCGGGTAAGCGACCTAAATAAGGAAGGCACTTCCGCCAACGCCGACCTGCTTGCAGCGAAGGAAGGAAAGACTTGGCAAATTCAAGTTAAGGGTGCCACCGAGGGGAACGGGTGGTGGGTTAACTACGGTTTTGCAAGCGAGCCAAAAATTGATCGTCGGGAACCTATGTTTAACTCAGTGTCCAGTTTTTACGTCGCTCAGGTCGTGGTGCTGGTATGCGTGAAGAGCCCTTCAGAGTACCGGTGTGTCGTCCTCCCGGTGAGCGAGGCAGAGCGAGCTGCCCAGCTCAATCTGGACCATGCCTACCGGAAGGCCAGACTTGATGGGGCGAAGAAAAAACCAGGAAAGGTCTGGGTATCCCTCGGGTACATACCAAAGCCAAGGGACGCCTCTAGGCTGCCAATTCTAAAAGAGGAACAGGCAATTCTGAATCGCTTCATCGGGAATTGGGATATTGAGAGCACCGCAATCGGTGTTTCTCTTGTTGCATGACAACTCTTCTCTCAATAGAATCTGGCAGCACACATGAGCAAAATCAGAAAGTAGGCACAGACGTGGCAAATACTGCGCCGGATTTGATCAAATCTGACCATCTTCTGCTCCTAGCCCAAGGGATCGTAGAGCAGACGTCGGGCTTCTTTGAAAAGAAGGGACCGGGTGTGGGAGACCATGCAACTGGGGCGTTTGTGCGTTCACTTCGCCAATTGGCCAAGGAAGTCTTTGGGGCCGACTACAGCGAGAAGGCTGTATGTAAGGGGGCCGGGTTCAGATTTGACTTCTATTTTCCGGATGAATGGACAGCAGTAGAGTTTGCCTTTGGGCTGCACAATCCGAACTCTGAGTTTGAACGGGACATATTGAAGTGCATTCTCGCGATAGAGGACGGCTGTCCGGTAAAGAAGCTCATTCTAATCGGCAAGCCCGGTGCGATTGTGCGACTCAGCGCACCAGCACCGAGGGCAATTGTGGCACTTGTCGGGAGGCGGTTTGGCTTGGCTGTTGAGGTCTTGGAATTGCGATTCCAGGAGGGGCCGCATAACGCAGATTCGCCACGCGCATTAGATCACCCGTGATGGGCCCGACGGGAATGGGTTGAGACATCGAGCAATGCGAAACTTTGATAAGAAGATGTGGCTCTGGCAGAGGCGAAATCCATCGCCGAGAGCCTAAGCGGCCACAGTTATCATTCGTCTTGCTCTTCCTGAAGTGAATAGCGATAGATGTCACCTCTCCCGTACCGCAGTTTTTCGCCTTGCAGAGTCATGAAATTGATCTTGTGAGCCGCCGCATTTTGATGAGCAAGCGCGAACGCGTCTTCGGGAATAGCCAAGATAACCAAGATGCTATCGTCTTGCTTCGAAAAGCCTCCAACGCGTTTTGGCGGCGATTCCTCATAGCGATGCAAGTCTTCTTCGATGGCCTTTTCGTCAAGATGTGCCCGGCGCACGAGACGGGCCTCGCATTTCCTGTCCTTTAGCTTTGCAGGTGCAAGAAGAACGCCATGCAAAACCAGATCGCGATCCTCGAAAAAGGGCGATTCATGCAGGAATGCCAGGCCTTCATCCCGGTGCAAAGGATCATAGGATGAGTCAAGACCAAAACTGTAGTCGCAGTTCCAACTTTCGATACGCACGGTGTAGTCGATCGCTTCCGAAAGAGGCTTGCGAAATTCTTTGAGGGCTTTCTTGATTGTCTGATTTCGCTCTTCGAACCCACTCTTGACTTTTCGCTTATCTGGCGCCTGTTGTGCCGGCGTGACTTTGGCTTTCATTTCCTTCGGAGGCTTCACGACGAACTCGGGGAGGGGAAGTTTCGGTACGCTCTTGCCCGCGTTCTTCTTAGCCCAATAACCACGAGGCGGAACCGGAACTTGTCTCCTGGCGCAGACTTTCGCCATCGCTCGGTCGGATACATGGAAATCCTGTCCGACTTCCGTCATAGGTTTTGCCCAGACTAGGCTATAGAGCTCTTCCCGCGTTAATCCCAAGTGATCTTTTTCGGGCATGATCGTACCACCTGCGTTAAGAATGCCGGGATTGTACAACGCTAGGTGAGGGGCTGCCAGGGCTCTCGGTGGGTGAACGTGTACCGAAAACCTCCACCCGTGATTCCCCACCCGTGATTGGCCCGTCTTACACGTATTTCGCCGTATTAGGCAACCCACGAAGTCTTGTAAGTGGTTGGAAGTACTGCTTATTAACGCCCTGAAAAGGCCGGCGTCGGCGGTTCAATCCCGTCCCTGGCCACCACTCTTTTGAACAACTTAGAGCAAAATCAGGGAAATACGCTCACCCGCAACTCACCCGTGATTGCGATTTCGGCACCTGCGAAGGCGGCGTCAAAAACGCTGTCACCATACCCCCTTGCGCGTCTTTATGGGGTCGCGAAGGCATTAACCACAAGGTCACTGACGGGTAGCCGACAATACACCCGGAACAGACGCTTGCAAAAGAAATGCCGCCCAACGGTTGGGCGGCATCGGAGAACCGATAAGCGACTGTTATCAGTTGAGTTCACTCCAGAGGAAGCCATGATATAGGCCGTTTGCATCGACGCAGTAGCCCGTCGCCGCTCCCGTGGCGCTGTTGTTCATGGGCATTGTGCCTTGTCCTGTTGCCGCGCCGGCATTTGTGCAATCGAAGGACTTGAACTGTCCATCTCGCGAACGCTGGAACCCGTGCGCTGCGGAGTTCGCGTCGAAATAGCTCCCAACCACGGCTTCCTCGGAGTTGATGCTAGAAGGGACAGTTCCCTGGCTGGACCCGGTGGCCGCGCCCGGGAAATCAAATTTCGTGATTCTCCCGTCCAGTTCTCGGAGGTATCCATGGTTCACGCCGGCGGAGTCAACAAATTGCCCCGTGACCGTGCCGGCCGAATTGATGCATTCGGTTTCGGTCCCCTGGTACTGGCCTGCGCCCGCGCCATGGATGTCAATCTGGGTGATCCTGCCGTCTGGGGTGCGCACATAGCCGTGAAACATCCAGCCCGGCGCCTCGACGTAGGATCCCGCAATGATTCCGGAAGGTGTCAATCCGCAGATCCCATCCACCCACGCGCCCCAGTAACCGTTTGCGCCGGGGACCACGAATTCGGTGAACCGACCGTCAGGGGCACGCAACACCGCGTGGCTCACATTGTCCGGATCCAGGTAATCTCCACCGATCCAACCGGCAGGATCGATGGCCTCACCCATTGTGCCCTGGTTTTGCCCGGTGCCCTCACTCGGAGCATCGAATGTGGTGAACTTTCCGTCGGGTTCCCTGAGGAACCCATGGATCATTCCGGTTCCGTCCCAATACTGGCCTGTGATTTCACCCTCCGGGTTTATGGACCAAGGTTCGGTAGCGACGGCGTTCAGTGCGTCGAACGTAACGATTTTCCCGTCGGTAGCGCGCAGGAACCCATGGTTCACTCCGTCGGCATTCCAATAAGTCCCAGTGATTTCGCCCAGCGCATCGATCCCGTAAGCCATGGTGCCGGTCGCACCCTGAACGTCGAAAACAACGATTTTGGACTTTCCCTCTCCTGGTGCCTGCGACCAGGCAGCCACGGCAGAACAAACAAGAACAGTGAATATCAGCTTGCGAATACGATTCATGATTTGCCTCCAGATTGCTGGTTTTATGTTCGTGAACTCAAACAACGATGCGTGGCAACCGGAGGGGGCGCCGCGCTCCCTCGGGGCAACCGCCCTTCTGGAGGCAACAGAGGAGATGCTTCGACTGGAGCGCTGAGCACCCCTAACCGCAACCCCACCTGCACGCGCATGGATCGGGATTGCCGCTTCACCCTCCCGGCTTTCGTCCGCGCCGAAATCCGGCGCAGACGGATTGAGCTTCGTATGACTCGGTCGGCGGGACAATGGAAAGGCGATGGAATCTGGATGGAAATCAACTAACAGACCGTGCGGACGTTCTGGTCCGCAGATCGAAGGTCGGATGTAAAGCAATTCTCAAAATCTGTGCCGCCTCCGGGTGATGGGCTGCGTTAAAATGCTCTCAGCGTACAAGCGAGGAAATCTTGCCACTTCCCGCGCAAACCGTCCGGTTTGGGCCCTTCCAGCTCGACCTGAACAGCGCCGAATTGCGCGCCAACGGAACCACCACGAAGCTGGCCGAGCAGCCTTTCCACATTCTGACTGAGCTTGTCCGGCATCCCGGAGAAGTGGTGACTCGCGATGAGTTGCGTCGTTGCCTGTGGCGCTCCGACACGTATGTGGATTTTGAGTACGGACTGAATGCAGCGGTAAAACGCTTGCGAGATGCCTTGGGTGATTCAGCCGAAAGCCCGAACTACATCGAAACGATTCCTCGCCGTGGCTATCGATTGATGGTTTCCGTTGAGAGCTTCGTCGCCCCTGTGCATGACCGGCGCGATCCCGCTCACGCAGCAACCGCCTCGCAGACCCCGGGGAAAAGCCCGGCGGGATGGCAGAAATGCACGGCCGCTGGGGTTGCCGCAGTCGCTGTAGCTCTGGCGGCGAATATCTGGCATCTCCAAGGTGGCGACGCAACTCGCATCGATTCCATTGCCGTGCTCCCATTTACAAACGAAGGTGGAGACCCGCAACAGCAATACTTCGCCGATGGGATGACCGAGGCTCTGATTACCCGGCTATCGGAAGCCGGTGTGCCTAAAGTGATCTCCCGCACATCGGTGATGCGCTTCAGAGGTGTGACCAGATCACTGCCCGAGATCGCTCGCGAACTGCATGTCAACGGCGTCCTCGAAGGCGCGGTGCTTCGTTCTGGTGATCGCGTCCGTATTACGGCGCAGCTGATCTATGCCCCCTCCGATACTCACCTGTGGGCGAAGAGCTATGAAGGGGATCTGCGTGACGTGCTGACGCTGCAGAGTGAGGTCGCGCAAGCGATCGCCAACGAGATCAAAACGAAAGTCTCGCCCGGGCAGCAGGCCTACCTGGCGGTCGCGCATACCGTGAACCCGGAGGCCTACGAACTCTATCTCAAGGGCCGCTACGAGTGGAACAAGCGAACCGCAGAGGGGCTGAAGAAAAGCCTGGAGTATTTTCAGCAGGCCATCGGCCTTGATCCTACATATGCTCTCGCCTACTCCGGCCTGGCGGATTCTTACATCACGTTCGCCAACAACTCCCTCGTTCCCGGTATCGAGGTCGACCGGAAGGCAAAACTGGCGGCACAGCGGGCAATCGAACTTAATCCGGCTTCGGCGGAGGCGCACACCTCCCTGGCCATGGTGTTGTTCGACTATGACCGGGATTGGCAAGCAGCACAGAAGGAGTTTCAAGCCGCAATTAAGTTGAACGCCAATTATGCGAACGCCCACCACTGGTACGCTTTCCGATTGGCCGAGATGGGCCAGAACGAAGAGGCCCTCGCCGAGATCCAGAAAGCCCAGAAACTAGACCCCCTTTCGGTCAGGGTTAATGCCAACGTCGCACTCATTCTCTATGAAGGGCGTCAATACGACCGCGCCATCATCGAAGCACGCAAGGCGCTGGACTTGGAACCGGATGACGCGGCGACCCACGACAGGCTCGGCGACATTTATCTGCAAAAGGGAATGCCAAAAGAGGCGCTCGCGGAGTTTCGAGAGGCTTTTCATCCCGGACGTATTCACGCCTATGTAGCGTTGGGGAACCGAAGCGAGGGCCTGAGAATCCTCAACAAGCTAAAGCAAGAATCGAGAGAACATTATGTCTCACCCTGGGAGATTGCAAGAGCATGCGCTGCCTTGGGCCAAAACGAGGACGCTTTGGCTCTGCTCGAGAAGGGCTTCAAGACCTACTCGGGCGGTATGGACCGATTAAGGGTCGACCCCGAATTCGACCCCTTGCGCCCTGATCCTCGGTTCCAGGACCTTCTGCGCAGAATGCGCCTTCTGCAATAGCCTTGTCCTTCGCAGCGAATTCTTGCTTGGCGTTGGTTGTATAGCTCCAACGTCCACCCGTCATCCCTCACCCGTGATTGGCCCGTCTTACACGTATTTCGCCGTATTTAGGCAGCCCACGAAGTCTTGTAAGTGGTTGGAAGTACTGCTTATTAACGCCCTGAAAAGGCCGGCGCCGGCGGTTCACTCCCGTCCCTGGCCACCACCAGTTTGAACAGTTTAGGGCTAAATCAGGGAAATACGCTCACCCGCGGTTCACCCCGAAACTTCAAGTTCGGGGATCTCTATGGCTTTATCACTCACCGAGACGACCGACTGCGGCGGTTGACTGAATTAAGTCGCCGAGGGCCGGCTCCGTGGCTGATCAGAAATCAGAAGCCGTTGAGCCTGGCCAGCGCCAAGCCACCGCGGAGATTCACAACATCTTCAAAACCGCTGACTTTCAGCGCACAGGCGCCAAGATAGCCGCGCTGGCCCTTGTGGCAGTAGACAAGGATCCTGCGATCGCGGGGCAACTCACCCAGCCGGTCGCGGAGCTCACCCTGCGGAATATTCACGGCATTCCGGAGGGCGCCCGATTCAGCCAATTCGTTGCTCTCGCGGACGTCGTCGTAGTTCATTTTGTTTTTCTGCCTGGCTGCAATTGCAAACACATATCTCCTGGTTCTTAAACCGGATTATCCAGTGATGAAGGAAGTAGGTGTGCTGGGCCTCACCGTTACCCTCTATCTGATTGGTACGGGCCTTTCCATGAAGACTATTCGGCAGGTTGGCCATCGGCCTCTTATACAGGGGGGTCTGCTCTGGATCGTGATCGCAACGGCCTCGCTGGCCCTGATTCGTGCAGGCCTTATTCATCTTTGATCCGCACAAATCGGGGCCGAGGCGACTTCGCGTGCTCAACCATCCAGGTGGTAAACTGCGAACGATGGTTCGATTCTGTGCTTCCCCGCATATGAGACGCAACACGCTGGCTCTGGGTCTGTGCCTGCTCGCGGTGCTCTTTGCGCTGGAGGCAAAGACAGCCTGGTACGGTCCGGCGCACGGGCCGAGTGCTGATATCCAAAGCCAGAAGGCGCGCCCGGCGGATCTACCTGCTGTGGTATCTCATGGCGCTTCCATGCTTCCCCCGATTACGTTTCCGCCCGCTCTCATTTTCCTGGCGTCGGTAGCGTCGATTGCGTGGACGAACACCGATTTTCTGCGCGGTGTCGACGTCGATTTCAATCATGTCCCGGTTTCTGCCGCCCCCTATTTCTCTCCCGCACTTTTCTTCCGTCCCCCGCCAGCACTTTAGTCCATCATTGGCGAATTCTCTGAACAATCTGTGCCTCTTGTTGCCTTGAGCCGTTGAATCTAGTGAATTCTCGGCTTCCGTGCGTGCTTTGCGACTCGGGTGGCAACACTGATCTCAGGTTAGGCATCAAATGGGACACCGTCACGGTCGCTTGCATTCGCTGTCTCTTTTCCCTGGCTACCAGAAGCGATTCGTACACAGGAAACTCCCATAACCAGGAGTCGGACATTCATGCCCAAATCTCTTTCCCTGTTTGCAGCCGTTCTCGCGATGTTTTCGACGGCGATTGTCTTTTCGGGTTGCCACGCTAGCGGGGCAAACCCTGATGCCGGCGCCGCCAACGTTCCATCAGCGCGTGTCGCCGCCGCGCAGCGCGGCGATATTTCGCGCGTGCTCACGATGGCTGGGCAGTTCCAGCCGTACCAGGTTGTCGACGTTCACCCCAAGGTGAGCGGCTATATGGAACGCATCAATGTCGATATCGGCGATGTTGTCCATCAGGGTGAGACATTGGCCGTGCTGCAGGTGCCGGAGTTGAAGGCTCAGTTGCAGTCCGCAACTTTCTCAATGGAGCAAAGCAAAGAAGAGATTACGCGGGCACAGCATGAAATCGATCGCGCCGAAGCGACTTACTCAGCCTTGCACGCGCAGTCGGAGCGGTTGAAACAGGCCGCCGCCAACCACCCCGGACTCATTGCGCAACAGGAATTGGACAATGCGCAGGCGCAGGATTTGTCAGCCCAGGCGCAGGTGGATGCCGCCAAGTCTGCAATGGCCGCAGCCAAACAGCACATGGGAGCGGCAAGCGCGGACGAACAGAGCGTTGAGGCGCTCGAAAACTACACCAATGTCACAGCGCCCATCGCAGGTGTAGTGATCTGGCGGTATGCAGATACAGGGGCGCTCATTCAAGGTGGCACTGGCTCCAACGATCAGGCACTACCGATCGTGCGCCTATCGCAAAGCAGTCTTCTGCGTCTGCGTGTTCCAGTTCCCGAGGACGATGTGCATTATGTGCATGTCGGCGATCAGCTTCAAGTGCGCGTGGATGCAATCAACCGTAATTTCACCGGCAAGATCGTGCGCTTTACGCGCAATGTGAGCTTTGAGACGCGAACCATGGAAACCGAGGTCGACGTGGAGAATAACGATCTCTCCATCACCCCCGGCATGTACGCCAACACGGCTCTTCGGCTGGAGCACGTCGAGAATGCCATCACCGTCCCCATCGAAGCCCTGATGCTGAAAGCGCAAGGTCAGCACAACCTCTACGTGCTCGACAGCAATAATCGCATCGACATCCGCAGCGTCCAGGTGGGTTTACAGGGATCCAAACTCGCGCAGATCGTCAGCGGCATCAGCCCCGGCGACCGTGTGCTGATCGGCGGCCAGGAGAAGTACCAGGAAGGTGAAGCAGTGAACCCATTGCTTACGCCCGAGCCCGCTTCCGAAACGGTCCAGCAAACCGGCGGCATGATCGACATGAAAGCCGGGCAAGGCACAGGAGGGTCCAACTGATGCCTAAATTCGCTCTCAGCTTTCCTTTCTTCATCATCATGCTGTGCCTGATGGTAGCTCTGATCGGGGTGGTAAGCGTCGTACAGATGCCTGTGGATCTGTTTCCCGATATCGATATGCCCGTAGTTGTCGTGGCCACGTTCTACAGTGGCATGCCGCCGCAGCAGATTGAAGCGGACATCACCAATACCTTCGAACGGTTCTTTACACTTGCGGCCAACGTGGATCACAGCGAATCGAGATCGCTCACCGGCGTCAGTCTGATCAAGATTTACTTCAAGCCCGGCACCGACCCGAATGCCGCATTAAGCAACGTGGCCAATCTGGCCATGGCCGACCTGCGCCGCCTTCCGCCCGGCACATTGCCTCCGGTAGTGCTGGGGCTTACGGCTTCAACGCAACCTGTCTGCCTGATCACGCTCAAAGGCGAGGGGCTGAATGAGACCCAACTGAAGGACCTGGCGCAGTTCCAGGTGCGCAACCAGATCTCGAACGTAGATGGCGCTTCAGTACCGCAGCCCTATGGCGGCAGCTACCGGCAGATCCAGGTCTACGTCGACCCGCTCAAGCTCGAAGCCCGCAACCTGAGCCTGAACGATGTAGTCACGGCGGTGAACAATTCCAACCTGATTCTGCCTGCCGGCGACGTGCGCATCGGTTCAAAGGATTACAACATCTATGCCAATAGCCAGTTCCCAGGGGCAGAGGCGATGAACGAGATGCCCCTGAAGTCCGTGGGAACCGGATCGGTTCTCGTCGCCGACGTGGGACACGCAGTGGATGCGGGCGCCCTTCAATACAACATTGTCCGCATTGACGGCCAGCGCTCCGTCTACGTGCCGATCTTCAAACAGGCAGGCAACAGCAATACCATCACCATCGTCGACGGCATGAAGCAGGCCATCAAACATCTCGTTGACATTCCCCAATCGCTCAAAACCGCCGTGGTCTTCGACCAATCGATCTTCGTCAAGCTCGCCATCAGCAATGTTTCGCGCGAAGCCTCCATCGGCCTGGTGCTCACCGGAATCATGATTCTCATCTTCCTGGGCAGCCCGCGCGCCACAGTCGCCGTACTGCTTGCGGTTCCGCTCTCCATGCTGGTCTGCCTGCTCATCTCTCACTTGATGGGCGGCTCAATCAACACGATGCTTCTCGGCGGATTGGCCCTGGTCTTCTCGCGCCTCATCGATAACGGCGTCATCGTACTCGAGAACATCTTCCGCTTCATGGAAACGGGCATGCCTCCGCAAGAGGCCGCGGAGAAAGGCGGAACGGAGGTCGCCATGGCGGTGCTGGCCGCCACCTTCACCACCGCGATCGTCTTCTTTCCCGTGACCTTCTTTTCCGGAATCAGCAAGTACATCTTTACCCCCCTCGCACTCGGAGTGGCGCTCTCCATCTTCGCCTCCTACTTTTTCGCCATGACCGTGGTTCCGCTCTTCTGCGCCTGGTTCATCCGCCTCGATCCACATGGCGTAGAAGACGAGGGCGACATCGATGCCGTCGAAGGACGCAAACCGTCGATATTCCAGCGCATTCTTGTTGTCTTCAACACCCATTTTCACCACTTCCTCGACCGCTACGAGCAGCTTGCTTTCCGCGTCTTGCAACGTCCGGGGATAACCACTGCCGTTCTGCTCGGAGGCCTGGCAGTCATCCTTCTCGGCCTGTTTCCCTTCCTCGGCCGCGCCTACTTTCCGCGCACCGATCCCGGCCAGTTCGTCATCAACGTGCGCATGCCCAGCGGCACGCGCATTGAAGTGAGCGACCAGTACGTGGCGCGCGTGGAAGACGTCATCCGCAGTGTGGTCAAGCCGAAAGATCTCGACATGATCGTCTCCAACATCGGCGTCTACCCCGATCTCTCAGCCATCTTCACCTCCAACGCGTCCATGGATACAGCTTTCGTGCAAGCCAGCCTCAAGGAAGGTCACAGCATCGGCAGTTACGAGTACATGCGCCGGGTGCAGCAGAAACTATCGCAGGAGATGCCGGAGCTTTCCACCTACCTTCAGGCCGGCGGCCTGGTCGACGGCGTCATCAACCAGGGATTGCCGGCGCCCATCGACATCCAGGTGGGATCGAATGACATGGAAGGCGCTTTCACCCTTGCGCAAGGCCTCGCTGCCCAGATCCGCGCCATGCCCAACGTGAGCAGCGTTTTCATCCCCCAGAACCTCGACTATCCCGGCATCCAGTTGAACATCGATCGCGAACGAGCAAGCCTCATCGGGCTCACTACCAAAAACGTGGTCGACAACGTCATCACGGCGATGACTTCCGATGGCCAGGTTGCGCCGAGCTACTGGATCGACCCGAAAAGCGGTAACAACTACATGGTCACAGTGCAGTATTCCAACCGCTTCCTGAACAACATGTCGATGGAGGACTTCCGCAGTATTCCCTTGCGCGGCGAGCGGCCGGCAGGCTACAGCCCCGATCAGGAGGGCCGCGCGGCCTCCGATATGCCAGAGGATTTCGAACGCGGCAACCATACTGCCGGTTATACGCCGCTCAGTTCCGTGGCCGACATTCAAATGATCAACACGCCCACCGAGGTGGATCACTACCAGATTCGCCGTGTCATCGACATCTACGTGGCCACGCGCACCGAAGCGCTGCAGGGCGTGGGCGCGCGCATCGACAAGCTGCTGGCCAGCACTAAGATCGATCGCAACACAACGCTCCAGATGCGCGGCGCGGTCAAGAACATGAACCAGGCATTCAAAGAGTTCGGCCTCGGGCTAATCGTCGCCATCCTTATGGTCTATCTCATCCTGATGGCGCAGTTCCGATCCTTCGTCGATCCCTTCATCATTCTTATGGCAATTCCGCCCGGACTCGCCGGCGTAGTGCTGATTCTGCTGCTTACCGGCAGCACACTGAACATCATGTCGCTGATGGGCGTGATCATGATGACCGGCATCGTGGTTTCGAACAGTATTCTGATCGTCGAGTTCGCGGGCATCCTGCATACCCAGGGACAGCCGCTGCTGGATGCTGTGGTGCACTCATGCAAGATTCGCCTGCGGCCGATTCTCATGACCTCTCTGGCCACGCTGCTGGGCATGATTCCCATGGCGATCGGGCTTGAAGCCGGCAGCGAGCAGTATGCGCCTCTGGCCCGCGCTATCATCGGCGGACTCGCAGCTTCCGTCGCGGTTACCATCTTCCTGGTCCCAGCGGTCTATCTGCTCATTCACGGTCGCGGGGAAAAGAAATCTGAAGCAGCAACGGAGGCACAGGCATGAGTAACCACCGCATATCGAAAACTTTCGCACTCGCATGCGTACTGTTGCTTCTGCGTTGCTCAAGTCCGGCTCAGCAACTTGAGCATTCGGCGCTGCCCAACGCACCGGTGGCGCAGCTCGTTGCGCAGGCCGCACCGCAATCCACGCCCGGGCAACCACAATTGCAAACGCCACCGCCCGGTCCCAGGCTCACACTTGCCGAAGCGGAACGGACAGCGCTTGCGCACAATCCCAACATCAGCGTCGCCCACTTGCTCCAGCTCGCCGAGGCCCAGGTCGTGCGCGAGGCCCGCTCCGGCGATCTGCCGCTGGCAACCGGGAACCTGACCGCCGTTGGCGCGCATCCAAACAGCCGTATCACCGCGGGCATGCTTAACAACCCTACCGTCTATGACCGTGCCGCCGGCGGTCTCACCGTCAGCCAGCTCATCACAGACTTCGGCCGCACGCACAACCTCATCCGCAACGCACAGTCCAACGCCCGCGCGCAGCTCAACCTCGAACGCGCCTCAGTGGAAGACATTACGTTGGCCGTTGACCAGGCTTTTTACCAGGCGCTCACCGCACAGGAGATTCTGCGGGTCGCGCAGCAGACGGTGGCCACGCGGCAGGCCACCGGCGACCAGATCGGCGCTCTAACCAAGAACAACTTACGTTCAACCCTCGATCTCAGTTTCGCGAATGTGCAGATATCTCAAGCGCAGCTATTAGTGCTTGACGCGCAAAATGATTCGCAAGCGGCCATGGCAAATCTGAACGCCATCCTCGGCTCCGAAAGTTACATCCAGTACGACCTCGTCGACGAGACGAATGAAACCCCAACTGTTCCCCCGGCCGACATTGAAGACCTTGTGCAACTGGCCTTCAAGGCGCGGCCAGATCTCGCGGCACTCAATGACCGTTTCACCGCAGCCAGGCAGTTTGCGTCAGCCGAGCACGACCTGCTGCGTCCCACCGTTTCCGCATTGGCGGCAGCCGGTGGCGCACCCGTCCGCGCCGACGAGATTCAGTCCTCGTGGTACGGTGCTGCCGGAGCCAACATCAGCATTCCTATCTTCAATGGCTTCGATTACGTTGCTCGGGGCAAAGAAGCTGACCTGCGCGCGCAAGCCGCAGCCGAACAGGTCCGCAATCTGCGCGACAGCGTTGCACGCGACGTGCGTACGGCAGTGCTGAATGCTCAGGCAGCATTCCAGCGTATCGGCGTTTCCCAGCAGTTGCTCGATCAGGCCAATACCGCACTCGACCTGGCGCAGGCCCGTTACAAGGTCGGACTCAGCGGCATCGTCGATTTAACTCAGGCGCAACTCGCCCAAACCCAAGCCGAAATCGCGGTCGCCAACGCGCGCTACGCATATCAATCAGCCATGGCCGAAGTGAGATTCCAGACTGGTCAGTAAGCAGCTTGCAATCCGGCTGGCGCCAGAAACTGTTGGTTGCCGCTAATTGATCAACGCGCGATTTAGTTGGAGGCTCACTAAATTAACGCCCTGAAAAGGCCGGTGTCGGCGGTTCAATCCCGTACCTGGCCACCATGATTTGCTTCATTGATAAGTCCCCAGCCGATCTTGTGCATTTGAACTTAGCGAAGCGGCGTCGCCTGCGGTTCGTTGCGCTCGCACGTGTTCCGGGCTGGGGAACACAGGATGGGGAGACCGTGTGTGAGCGGCTTGGGGAACCATCCCGAAAGCGCCTTGGGTTGCGCCGGACGCCCTCGCGGGTTGATTCATCGTCGACCGCTTTTGGAGCAGAGCCGCGGGCAGGCGGAGGACGGCAAGATCGAGATGCAGACAGCCAAGAGCGGTGGCTCCCACGATTCGCGCGTCCGAGATCGGAGTGGCGTGGCACATGTAGCATGCGTCCAGTATTGCCTTCACGGGTTTGATCTCGCGTGCATAGAAGCTCTCCAACTCGCTGGTCTCAATGCTGCTCAGCAGTTCCTCTTCGCGGTGGAACGCCAGAGTGGCGGGGCCGGTGATGCCGGGCCGGTAGGGCATATTGAGTAGCGCTGCATATTTAGGCAGCTTGGGGCGTGGGCCCACCACGCTCATATCGCCGCGCAGCACATTGTAAAACTGAGGTAATTCGTCGAGCTTGAACCTGCGCATCAAGCGACCGATGGGCGTCACACGGCAGTCACCGTCTTTGGTAAGGCCGGGACCGGTTTTTTCGCTGGCAGTGTGCGCCATGCTGCGAAACTTGTACACCTTGAAGAGGCGACCACCGACTCCCACACGCCCCTGGGGAAAAATCACATTTCCTCTTGACGTAAGCCGGACACAAGCGGCAAGCAGAAGCATGGGCGCCGCGGCCAGCAAAAGGACGATGAGCGAAATGGCAATGTCCAGCAGCCGTCGCGAGCGCGATAGCACCCATTGGCTTGCCGGAGGTGTTGCGATGCACGCCTCGAAAGATGAGACGTTTGTGCTGTCGCAAGGATGAAACGAGCCAGAAAGAGGATTCAACTCGCAAGAACCGAAAACGCCGAGCGTCTGCTCCAACTTGTGTTCTGCCTTTCCATTGCATCCGCGGGACTCTGACAAGTGGTTGTTAAATCTGCGGCCTAAGCAGTTAGCGAGTGAGAGCGTTTGCTTCAAGCGCACTCATCGAAGACTGAGCCAGCGCTTGTGTCCACAGCAAGGCCAGGTTCATAGGGGAGAGCTTGAGTTTTTTCTCGGGCACCAGGATGCTGTCGCCCGGATGAAGGGTCAGGCTGTCGAGTCCGCGGACAAAAAACGAAGCATTCAAATCGCGGCTGATCACCGTGCCATCTGCGCGCAAGATAAGAATTCGTTTGCGATCCGCGTCCCGGTTCGGGCCCCCTGCCAGGCGCAAAAACCTGCCCACCGTCGCATCGTTCTCGAACAGAAATGCATGCGGGTTGAATACCGCGCCCGCCACCAGCACCGTTTCCGGAGTGAAGGGAACAACAATCCCATCTCCGTTTTCGAGGTGCAAATCCGGAAGTTCGTAATGGCCAGCCCGATCGCTTTTCATATCGAGCACGATTCTGCCGGTGGCGCGCACGCCGCGAACGCGGGCAATCAGTTCCCGGTTGAGAGCCGCGGTCTCTCGACTGGCAACTCCCATTCCTACCGTCGGCATGACAGAACCGCGCAGCAACTGGCGTTCCAACCGATCCGCAAATTCGCTGAGTTGCTGTTGTTCCAGCGCCTGCGTGCTCCGGCGCGTAAATGAGGCTGCATACAAATAGGCTTGCGACGTCAATCCTCCAGCCCGGGCCACCACCGAGCGCAAAGTCTCGTCAGGCCCTACGCTGTACACCCCGGGATGCACGAATTCGCCCTGCAGCGTCACATATTTGGTCTGCTCATGGATGGGTAACTGGATGTCTGCCTGCGAAAAGATGGTGACCACATCGCCGGGCATCAATGCCAAATCCTGCGAGACGTCGTGTTCCAGCACCAGCTTGCCGACGCCAAAAGATAGAAGCGTCGTGGTCATGGTGGCTGGATCGAGCCGCTCGACGACAGCATTGTTCCAGTTGGTTTCGGTATCTGCATTTCCGACTGCAATCGGACTATCCTGGGAGCTTGCCGACGCTGATGTTGCAACCAATGAAGTGGCTTCGGGAGCGGCATTTTCCGATTTGGCAAGCGACGCGAACTCAGGCGCGGGAAGCCCAAGCTGGGCGCGACGCCACCAATAGTCACGCTTGACCAAGGCATCGCGTTCGGGCATCAGTTCGCTCAGCCGCATGCCTTCGTGCCAGCGAAAGCGGCCCGGATTCGCCACCGCTCCGCGCAGGGTCACGGTCTCGCGATAGTCGGGAAGAATGGGATCGATGCGCACGATATCACCGTCGGCAAGTGGCGTGGCCAGGCCTGCGTCGTCGGCGGCCAGTGTGAAGACAGTTCGACGGGCATGATTCTCGATTCGCTCAAGCGACAGGTGAGCATTGGTGGCAACAGCCGTCATGCCTCCCGCAATTTCGACCAGGTTGCCGATCGTCGCCATTCCCCGCAGTTCAAAGATGGACGACTGGCGGACGCTGCCCGCAAGGGCCACCTGCGCGCTTACTACCGGGATGTAAAGAACGTCGCCGGCCTCGAGCTGCATGTCCCCTGTCTTGTCTCCCGAGACGATCAGCCGGTAAAGATCGAAGTCGGCAACCACCTTTCCCGCGCGTTTCAACTGGACGTGGCGCATGGAGCCGTCCGCCGAGGGACCTCCACTCGAGAAGATGGCATCGATAAGGGTGCTGAGGGCGCTGACTGTGAACTCGCCGGGACGGCGCGCGTGGCCGGTAACATAAATCGGAATGGAATGAATCGCACCGATGTCGACCGTAAGTTCGTAGTTGCGATAGACCCGGTTGACGGCCTCACGCAGGTGCGCGGCAACCGCGGAGAAGGGTAGGCCGGCCACGTGCACCGCACCCACCTTTGGGATATAGATTTCACCTTGGCGGCTGACCCGAAGATCCGCGGAAAAGTTGACCTGGCCCCAGATGCGGATGCGCAGCTCATCGCCTGTGCCGATGATCGTCTCTCCAGATGCGGGGCCATAATTCATGACCCCGAAGGAAGCCGGCATGGAGGTGAAGAGGTTAGCGCCGAAGACACGGAGTTCCTGCCCGAGCGTAGCGGACACAAAGCGCTGAAACTCAGTTTGGGGCAGCGGAGGCAGCGCAGTTCCCGAAACAAAACCGGATCCGCCCGAGGCGCCGGTAACCTCAGAGTGGCTGGCCCCTGCTGAGAGGCTGCCGACCGCCGAGGCCGGCGTGGAGTTATC
This sequence comes from uncultured Occallatibacter sp., assembly GCA_964528915.1. Lineage (GTDB taxonomy): Bacteria > Acidobacteriota > Terriglobia > Terriglobales > Acidobacteriaceae > Telmatobacter. The sequence goes on along the minus strand of CAZGUD010000004.1, from coordinate 100,068 downwards.
CGGATTGGGCGATGGCGGCGCGGAAAGCTGCTGAATACTGACCTCGGCGGGAGAGTCCAGGGGGTCGGACGATTTATCGGGAAGGACCGGGCAGCCCAGGGCATCTGGATCGGCGCCACTGGGACATTGCGCGACCAGTCGAGCCGGAAAGAGAACGCCACAAAAAGCACCAGCGAGCAACAGGAACCTTGCCTGTTCGCCTATGCGGCGAGAATTACAAATCAATTCGATTGGATCAAGAAACATGCGATGAAGCCGGTTCGGCGTCGAGGGTGTAGCCAGGATCACAGTGATTCTCCGAAGTTCGTTCGCGATTGACATTTGGCTTTTCAGCCGAAGTGCTGGCAGTGCTTCATTGGCGTCAGAGCCTTTGGCGGGATCATCCAGCCGCCCTTCGACATGCACTCCCGGGCGCACTGCACGGCCGGTTTTCCAAGAAAACTCTCATCTTTCGAACGGGAAGCCGGGACACCCAAATGCTTCAAGTCGTACGTTCGCAAATCCCTGCAGGCGTGACGACCATGGGCAATCGCGACACGGACTCGAGTTAGAAAGCAAGAGAGCATGATGGCGACACAAACACCCGCACCGGCTGATCCGGCATCCGCCCCATCCAGTTATCCCCATTTGGTGTGGCTGCGAGTCGCGGCGCGACGGAAGAAGATGTTTCTTTCCGTCGCAGGCGCAATCGTCGCGCTAGGCATTGCGACGGCACTCCTGTTGCCTGACCGGTATACCGCGACCGTGGTTCTGCTGCCGCCGCAGCAAAGCGGATCTTCGGGCGCGGCCATGATGGCGCAGCTGAGCAGCATGTCGGCTGCGGCTGCCGCAACGGGCGGGCTGAGCATCAAGAATCCCATCGATCAGCAGGTTGCATTGCTGAAGAGCCGCATTGTGGAAGAAGCTATTGTGGCGCGCTTCAATCTGCAGGCGCTTTACGGCAAGCGGCATGTGTCAAGCGCGCGCAGGCGTTGGGAGAGAGAGGCCAAGGCTGACAACGGACTCAAGGACGGGCTGATCCGCCTCGAGGTTACCGACAGCGATCCGCAACGCGCCGCCACGATGGCTAATGCGTGGGTGGAAGAGTACCGGCGTTTCACGGCAACCCTCGCCATTACAGAAGCCTCGCAGCGAAGGTTTTTCTACGAGCAGCAGCTGGTGGGCGCGGGCGAAGACCTGGCCCATGCCGAAGACGCGATGAAGCAGACCGAGCAGCGCACCGGCGTTATCGATATTGAGGGCCAGGACCGGGGCCTGATTGCGTCGGCAGGAGAGTTGCGCGGCGAACTGGCGGCCAAGCAGATCGAGATCAAGGCGATGCGCCAGTTTGCGGCCGATGGCAATCCGGACCTGAAGCGGGCCGAAGAAGAAGCTTCGGGCATGGAAGGGCAATTGGCGGCGATGGATGCGGACGCCAACCGCAAGTCAGGAGATTTGATTGCGCCCAAAGGAATGATGACCGAAGCCGCTCGGGAGTACGAGAACGCGCTACGCGAGGTCAAGTATCGCGAGACGATTCAGGATTTGTTAATGCGGCAATATGAAGGCGCGCGCGTCGACGAGGCGCGCCAGGGAGCGCTGATCCAGGTGGTGGAGCCGGCCATACCGCCCGACAAGCCCACTTCACTCTACCGGTTATGGATTGCGCTGGCCGGATTGTTTTGCGCTTTACCGCTGGCTCTCGCCGCAGTCGTCGTCGCCGAGGTGATTGCGATTTTGCGCCGCGAGCGCCGCCGCACCGGCTCATGGATCACTGCGCTCGAAGAGTCCGCCCATGGAGCGTGGCAATGAGTCTGCGCCGAGCATTGGGAATCGATGGCGCGGTCGCATACACGTTCATGGCGCGCGCAGTCAATATTCTCGGCAGCACCGGAACGGTTTTGCTGATCGTGCGCTTTCTGAGCCCGGCCGAGCAGGGTTACTATTACACGCTTTTGAGTCTGGTTTCGCTGCAGATGGTTTTCGAATTGGGGTTTTCATTTGTGATCCAGCAGTTGGCCGCGCATGAATGCATTCACCTCGAATTGCACCCGGACGGCAGCGTAAGTGGCGACCCGGTGGCGCATGCGCGTCTAGCCTCCACGCTACAACTCAGCTTGCGCTGGTATACCGTGGCCGCGGCGGCGATGGCAACTATCCTGATTCCGGCCGGGATAGTCTTTTTCGCCCGGGAGGGAGCCGCGGGACAACCGCATGTTGCGTGGCAAGGCCCTTGGATCGCAGCGGTACTCATCTCAGCCCTGAGCCTGTGGTGCATGCCGTTCTACTCGTTTCTTGAAGGGTGCGGACAGATTCGGCCAGTGGCCGCGATGCGTTTTCGCCAGGCAATCGCCGCCGCTCTCTTCGCCTGGGCGCCCATGCTTTTACATCGTGGCCTTTACTCGCCAGCATTGGTCATTCTCGGCCAGATAGTTGTTGGCCTGCATTATGTCGCCACGAACCGCCGCCTGCTTCTGGGACTGCTGTTCCATCGGCCATCGGCCGCAATCGATTGGAATCGCGAGGTGTGGCCCTTCCAATGGCGCATAGCCGTCAGCTGGATGTGCTCCTACTTTACCGTGCAAATTTTCATTCCAATCATCTTTGCCCTGCGCGGAGCGGTCGAAGCCGGGCAAATCGGCATGGCGCTCAGTGTTACCGGCTACATGACGATTCTCGCCTTGGCTTGGAGCTCGACCAAGACCACCCCCTTCGGCCGCTTGATCGCGCGGCGCCAGTTCCATGAACTCGACCGGCTCTTCCTGCGCACGCTGCGACAATCGCTGGCCGTATTCGCAGTGATCGCGCTCGCCGCTTGCGGATTGGTCGCCCTGTTACCCGCGTTAGCGCCCCGCTTGGCGGTGCGCATCGTTTCACCACAGCTTTTTGCGGTATTGATGCTGGCGGCCGGAGCGAATTGCATTGTGCAGAGTCTGGCCACGCTGTTACGCGCCTTCAAGAACGAGCCCTTTCTAATGCAATCGCTCGTGGTGGCCTCGCTCACTTTGGCGCTGGCCGCGTTGACCGCCTCCCGATGGGGCAACGCCGGCGCCGCCGACAGTTATTTTGCCGCCACTGCGGGAGTGGGACTGCCCTTTGCGATGGCGATCTTCCTTCGTGCCCGTCGTGGCTATATGACCATTTGTGCGCCAGTGAACTGCGATGGGGTGGCAGGATGAAAGAATTGGCTCCTGACACTTCGCCTGCAGCTAAACAAACTGTGGAATACGAATATCCCTGCAAAGTCCTGATAACTGGAGGCCGCGAAATCGGAGGTCTCCGCAGCTTTGCTGAGGGGTTGCGGACGGGCTTTGCCGATCTTGGCATCCCCGTCGAAATCATATCGCCCGCGCACATCTTTCTGCGCTGGCGAGAAATGCGCGATCCACGGGTATTGAAGATTCTTAGTACCACGGCGGTCTTCGCCGCGCCGTTGGCGCGAAGGGCGATTTGCATGTCGCATAGCGTTTCTCGAACCAACCTGCAGAGCTTTTGGAGAATACTGGCTGTAATCCTCACATTGAAAATCGCCAATGCCTCCAGGGGAGCTCAAGTTGTGGCCGTTTCCGACTATGTCGCCGCCCACCTGCAAGCCATCTTCAACGTGAGAATTGAGGCCGTCATCCACAATCCGGTGCGTCCGTTGTTTCTTGAGAATCTGCCCATTGCCGATGTAGAACGACACTACATTACATACATCGGACGGATTGACCCGGTTAAGAATCTGCACCGGCTTTTACCTGCTATCCGCGACATACTAAGTGAGAGCCCTGACCTGCGTGTGTGCTTTGCTGGAGAGGGACCACAGCGTCAGGAGCTGCAGCGCATGGCTGCCGGGGACGAGCGTATCGAGTTTCGGGGAGCGCTGGACCCGGCCCAGGTGCGGGCGCAATTGCGGCACTCGCGCGTGTTTATTTCCGGTACACCCACAGAGGCTCTCGGTATCTCATATATCGAGGCGCTTAGCCAAGGATGTGCTGTAGCCATGCCGGCATCGGGTGGCGGATTGGAGATAGCACCGCAGATGATAGGCTACGGAATTCAGCTGTTCTCCATCTCGCTCGCCCGCGAGTCGGTGTTGTCCGCGCTGCGAGCGGCTCTGGCTACCACACCTAAGACTGCGTCCTTCGCCGACTATGCGCCGCGCACCATTGCGGAGGCTTATCTTTGCACAGCCAACCACTTCTCCGCGCGGGGGTATTTCCAAGCAAAGACAGACCGATCGGAACAAATGACTCTCGGGGTCACCAGCACAATTAATCGGGGAGGATCTTTACTATGAACAGCACCTTTTCATCCCCGAAGAATGTTCGAGGGAAATGGCTATTTCTCGGGGTATTCTCCCTTTCTTGTTTCTTCTTCTGGTGGCTGCGAAGCATCCTTCTTCGAGAAGTCGTCCACATCAAGGATTCAGTGAACGATGAAACAATTGCAATCAGCATACTGGCGCTGTCACTCTTTGTTATAGGGTATCTTTTTCCAGTATTCGGCCGTCCGAAGAGTCAGATTGAAGGTAAAACGCTGGATGCTTGCGGAGGTTTTGCCTACAGATCCACATTGGCAATCTTCGTGCCCGCTTTGCTTGTTGCTGTACAAATACTACGCAGTCATATTGATCTTGATTACGGCTCAGGTGCCCCCGTTCCGAGAGTGTTTCAAGCAGTGCTGTATCTGCACCTCTTTTTTGGCTTCATGTATTTTGGAGCCGCTGATCCCCAAAAGCAGGGTTTTCGCCGTCTGTGGATCGTGACGATTTTGGTTACATTGCCACGTCTGGTCATCTCCATTCACGGTGCACGGTTCATTCTGGCACAGGCAATAGTCCCAGCCTTGCTTATTGCGGTCGCGCGTGGTTGGGTTCGTTTTTCTTTCAAGCGCATACTGCAGATTGCTGCTTTGGCTCTTGTGATTATCCTTGTGCCGGCGATAACGCGCGGAGACGAAGTCATCGGCCAGGACAATACCCTCACGATTGTTGTGGGTAACGACATTCTGGGTCTATACCAGGAGAATACCGACCTCAGCGTTGATGAGAACTGTCCACCTTTTTTTGTATCGCTGACGGCGAAGGTGTTTCCATATAGCATCCTTGGTATTTGCACTATGGATATAGGTGGACTAAAGAATATGCCCGCGACACTAGCTCGCATCCTCACACATAATGATTCGTTGTCATTTAATGGAACAATAGCGGGAACAGGATCGATGTATCTTCTGGAGTTATATATCACGGGCGGCCTGTGGGCCGTATTTTTGGGGTCGACTCTGTTCGGCTATAGTTGTCGTTTGTTTATCGGATGGCTCAGCGAACGGTCGCTTTATTCGGGGATCTGGGCCGAATGTTTGACTCGCGCTCTCTTGGCGCCGCGAGGCAACCTAAGCTATGTCTATGAGCGAATTCCTTCCTTGCTACTGGCTACAATGCTTGTAATTTCCGTCGTGTGGGCCGGGCGGCTGCTGAAGCGAGAGTACGTCGCAGCTCTAGTCCTGCCGGTTCCGTAGCCTGAAGGGTCAGTAAATTCGAATATAGGAATCACTGCATTGCATGGTTAGTTTGTTGACTCACACGGCAGAGGAAGCGCCGCATTGAACATATCGCATTTAACTCTAAGTGATCGGTATGTTGGATCTGTTCACGGAATACGTATCCACCTGCAAAGCCGGCGCCTATACGGTTGCTGGCTGCTCAATATCGCCTGATCGCAACTGGTGAAAGCAAAAGCAAGAACAAACAAAGGCCACTAGCTGCAACCATAACGCGGATTGTGCCGGCTAACGGGCCGAAAGATTAACCTCGGGACTATCAAACTTTGACTGCGATCCCGGCAGAGCCGTGGCTGCTATGTTGCATTAGTAATTGTGCTGCAGGAGGAAGTCCGTCAAGTCTTCCGGCTTCTCAATTTGTCCCCGCAGCATCCCGACGATCATCTCGTGTTCCAGCATCTCAGAGAGTGATGCATGAACCTCCCGGCCAGACTTCTGCCCTGGAAAATGAATCAGTAGAACGGGCCGCGTGTCGAATTTGCCTCCTGAAACGCTCTCTTCTTCGTTAGTCCAGTCTTCCACAGGTCTCCAGAGCGGAACGCGCCAGGAATGATCGGACGTGACGATCAAGGTGGTTTGGCTCGTGGCTGAAGTGGAATTGATTTCTCGTAACAGCGTGCCCAGTGTGTCGTCAGCCAGCACAAGATTGTCGAGATAGTTGCCGCCGGAGCGCAGCAGATGGAGCTGGCGATTGTAGATGCCTGGCGGATGGGGAACTGGGAGATGAATAAAAAGGAATTGATGTTGGGCGTTGTCGATTAGCGCCTGACTATGCGTCATGAGATTGCGATACGCCTGGATGTGTTCATCTGCAAGAGTTTCTCTTTGCTGTTCCAACGCTGCCAAAGGCAGGGCCGGAACCGCAAGCGCATTTGCCATTATGGATTTATCTTCCGATGCTCCTAATTCCTCAGTCGGAAGCCAAACGTGTTCCAGAATGCAAACATCGAGCACCGACACGAGGAATCCGCAATAAGGATTGAACCAGCCATTGACGCCGGTCTCCCAACCGTTTCTCTGCGCCTCGGCAAAGAGCGTAGCATGGGGATCGTAGGCGACCCACTGGCGCTGCGATTCATCCCAATACGAAAGCGATCCATCGATGGTGCTGCGAAACTTATCAAAGCGGTGGCCTAAGAATAAAGAGGGGATGATGCGGTCGGTGGAGTACCCTATCGGCTTCACATCGCTGAACGAGAAACTAGTGTCGCGCAAGCTGTCGAAGTTGGGAAGCTCAATGCCCGGGGCAGCGTGCTCGAAGGTCTGATCGTAAGAAAGCTCGTCGAAGAGAATCCAGATGATGCGCCTATTGGAAGCGGTTTGAATGTGAGGGGAAAGCGAAGCAGGCGCGGAACTTCTCGTGGGCGGATGCACCGATGCCAAGTGAATCAGATGCGGAACAATCCACAACGCGGAGAAGGCAAACGCCGCAACAGCCAGGCGCAACGAGCGTACTACTGGTTGAATGAATCGGGGAAGAAAATAGGCCATCAGGCCTAGCAAGAGAGGAATTGCCGGGACGCTCCGCTCCCATATGTGCTCCCAGTATGTGACTGGATACAACATATCAAGCAGCACTTGGAATACTAGATCCACAATGCTCCATGCCATGAGACCCGCGAAGATCGCTTCGAAGATTGAGCGGGCTGGCGGTGCGAAATACTGCACCATAATGAGGTATCCAGCCGAAAGGATGGCAACGCCGAGCAGATCGACAAGCAGGCCGCCAATCAGATTTGTGACCGGAAGGCCGTGAAAGTAAATGTCATGGTTTTGAGGGTGGAAGAATGGCAGGTAGTAAGGAAATAGCAGAAGCGCCGCGCCAATTCCTTCCAATACATTTCGAGATTTCACTTGGTTATTCTCCACCACTCAAGGCGATCACCCGTTGGGGAGTTGGTGGCGGTCTGGGCTCCGTTTGGTGGTTTCTCCCGGGGATTTTCGTGCAACTTTCCCCTTAGTTTCCTGGCAAATTCGTTGAGGCGCCTACGAAGCATGAACAGCGCACCGACAAAGGTAGTACTGATGATCTGGACGGCAAAAAGGCCTGATCCAGGATCGACATAGCCATATGCGGGCTTGGAAAGCGCGCAAAGCAGAGCGAAAAGCTCGAAGACAAGAACGACTCGACTCAATACGGGGCAAAGTCTTTGCATATCACATCCAAATCAATCGATTCCGGTAACCTTTAGCTGTGCAACAGTGGAAAGCAGGTTCACAAAACGAAGGGCCCTGCTCTGGAAACAGCATGGGGCGAACAAAATAGTCCGGGCAATCACGACGGCAGATGGCCTCGGACTTGAACTCACCGCGATATATGACATAACGATTCGCGTCGTAATTTCGCGGTAACTATCGTGCTTAAGCTAGCAGTTGGGCGTTTGAAGCCGAAGTAATTTAAATCAACTTGAGATTTTTGCCGATCACCACGTTCCCATATCAGTCCATTGTTTTCTTCTTGGAAATTCTGAGGAATATTTTGAAAAGTAGTAAAACCGGCAACCGGAGGCGCCTATGAGAACCTTTGCCGGAAAACCTCTTATGGAGCGCTAAAACCTGCGGCCTCATAAAGTCTCCCTCGTCGGCCTATAATGGCTGCGATTCCTATGGCTGATAAAGAATTGCGCTATGAGCCACCGATGCCGCATCGGAAGGACTTCAGGATAGGTGTCCTCGGCAGCGGTTTCATTGTGAACGATTGCCACCTTGTGGCTTACCGGCGCCAGGGATTCAATCCGGTGGCGATTGCGTCGCGGAACCGGGAGAATGCGGCGCGCACTGCCGCTCGGCACGGGATTGCCCAGGTGTGCGCTAGCTACGACGAGTTGTTGGATGACGCCAGCATCGAGGTGCTGGACATTGCGGTCCCGCCGCACCGCCAACTGGAGTTGATCCAGGCGGCATGTGCGCGAGGAACAGTGGCAGGCATATTGGCGCAGAAGCCGCTCGCGCTGAACTACGCGGACGCGGAAGAGGCGGTGCGCTGTTGCGAGCGGGCCGGCATCGTGCTTTCGGTCAATCAGAACATGCGTTACGATCCCTCGGTGTTCGCGGCAAGTCTCCTGCTGCGCGAGGAATTCTTTGGCACGCCAGTGTTTGCGACGATCGATATGCGGGCAATCTTGCACTGGCAGTCGTGGCAGGCTGAAACGGGCTCGGCAACACTCCGAATCATGTCGATCCATCATTTGGATTGCCTGCGCGCGTGGTTCGGCGATCCGGAGACGGTTTACTGCAGCACGCGCCCCGATCCGCGGACAGAGTTCGAACATACGGATGGGATCTGCACGACGATTCTGGAATATGCAAATGGCCTGCGCTGCGTGGTGGTGGACGACGTGTGGACCGGACCAGCGCACGAGGGTTGTCCCGCAGATCCTCGCATCGAGTGGCGGATCGAGGGCCTGGAAGGAATAGCGATTGGCGACATCGGCTGGTGCAAGGACCCATTTACGACGCCGTCGACGATGCGCTACGGACGCAAAGGCGATGCGGAGTTGCGCAGATTTGCGCCGCAGGCAAGCTGGTTCCCGGATGCGTTCGCGGGAACGATGGGGCAACTGCTCGTTGCGTTGGAATCGGGCCAGCCGCCGGCCCTTGCCGCGCGGGACAATTTGAAGAGCATTGCGCTCGTTGAGGCCGCAGCGCTGAGCGCGGCTGAGCACCGGGTGGCTACGCAGGAAGAGATTGTACGGAAGTATTCCAGAGAGAGGTGAGGGATGAAGCTCGGAATTATCAACAGCGCGTTTGCACAAGCGGGCGTCGACACTGCCACGGGGCTGAATCACATTGCGCGCATTGGATTCGACTGCGTTGACATTTTCACTGAGGCGATGACCATCGGCGTGCAGGAGAAACTGCAGATTGCGACGACGTGTGAAAAAGCGAATCTGCCAATCGTCTCGCTGCCGGTGGTGGCAACGGGGCTGATCGATTTCAATGACCCGGTGCGCGAGTTCCACGTGACGCGGTGCAAGCGATACATCGACCTGGCGGCCGAGTTTGGCGCGAAGAATGTATTGGTGGTGCTGGGCGAGTACCTGTGGCAGCGCGAGGTGATTGCCGCCGAGGCGCAGTGGGGATGGGCAATCGAGACGTGTCGCATGTTGGGCGACTACGCAGGAGAGAAGAAGTTGGATATCGCGCTGGAGTTGGAGCCATTCAGAATGAGCCTGCTGAACAGCGTGAGCAAAATGGCCCAGTTCATTGATGAATGCGGGCATCCGCATGTGAAGGCAAATATTGATGTGAGCCACTGCGCGCTCTCAGACAGCGGCCCGGAGACACTGGCGACGCTGGCGGGCAAAGCGATCCACGTGCACATCAGCGATTGTGATGGCAAGGTCCACGGCGATCTGCCGCCGGGCAGAGGCGTTGTGAAGTTCACGCCGTACCTGCAGGCGATAAAAGAGCTGAAGATCGATGGTGTGGTTTCGATCGAGCTGGAATATTCGCCCGACCCCTCAAAAATTGTGGAGTGGGTTGAAGAGGCATATCGCGAGACAGACCGGATGATGAGGATGGTGGAGTTGCGCGGGTAGTGTGCCCGCGCAACCCCTCAGTGACGCGCTACCAGCCGAAGGTAGTGTGGACGTAATCGAGGCTGCGCTTCCAGTCCTCGACCATCGGGTACTTCGGCACAAAGTTGTTTGGGAATGCCAGCTCGATGCCGGCGCGGCCGTGAAAGTCGACGCTGCGCAGCGCTTCTGCAATGGCGGCGAAATTGGTGACTCCCTGCCCCACATACTCGGTCCACGTACCGTCGGCATACTGGTCGCGAATGTGCATGTAGACCACTTGGTGGCCGTACGTATTGATGAAAGTGACGGGATCGACCCCGCCCCGGACCAGCCAGTTGAGGTCGGGACCGAGCTTGATGTCGGGAATGCGCGCCAGCGTTCCCTTCAGGTCGTGCATGCCGTTGCCCACTTCGTAAGTGTGATTGTGCAGGTTGAGCACCACGCCGGAATCATCGCAGACCTTCATGATCTTTCTGAGAAGAGCCGCCTGGGCATCGAGCTCAGCCTCGGTCTTCACATGTTGCGCGTCGCCCACTGAAATGCCGAGGGTCTTGCCATGAAGCTGGCCGAGACGCGTTACCACCACGGTGGCATCGTCGAGAATCTCCTTGTGCTTTGAAGCGTCCCACATGGCCGCGCCATAAGAGGCGCCTGTAACGGGGACTTTATACTTCGCTGAGAGTGCGCCAAGGCGTTCGACGGCATCGTCGTGGCGAAGATTGACCTCCATGATCTCGACGCCATCGAGGCCGGCCTCATGAAGGTCGCTGAAGATGCGTTCCATATCGCCGTATGCATCCCAATTGGGCGGATGGGCGCTGGCATACACCCAGATGTGGGCGCTGACTTTGGCTTTGAAGGCGCCAGCGGCGAAAGCCGAACGGACCCACTCCGCGGGCAGGAGCGAGCCGGCGAGGCACGTGGAGGAATTCCTCAAAAAACGACGGCGCGAGGCGACAACCGGAACTTTCATGGTGTCCTTATATCTGCTTGTTGATTTATTAAGCGGAATAAGGGTACACCCGCAGCGGCGTTTCCTGCTAATCGCCGAAAGTGACGGTGTCATTCCTCCGGATGGCTACTACAGACGAAAGACAGGAGTTTGCGCCGTTCTCGAAACTGCGCAAAAGCGAGGCAGGGCAGGCCCGCACACTCAAGATTTTCCCGAGGCTCTTGACGAAAAATAGTCGTTCAGCCCAGCGGCAGTTTCCTTCAGGCCGCGGTCAAGGTTGGAATTCAGCGCACTTACAACCGCAGACATTTCCTTACTTGGCACCGGCTCTGACTGCGAATACGAATGTGACCATACAACCTTGCCGGTCTTGCGGTCAGAAAGTTCAAACTCCATCGAAACCAGTCCGGCGATACTTGGACCGTCGACTTCCTCAAAGTCATAGAGCCGGCCCCGGAGCACAAATTGTCCATCCGACGAACTCCCAAGGCTGTCCACAGATAGGTAATTCCCGGTCGACTTCAGCGTGTGAATCAAGCTGATCTGTACCATGTCGACTGGCGGCTCAACCCAACGGCTGTACTCGTACATGCCAATCTCATTGTTCCCCACGCGGTATGCGATAGGTGTTCCGCGAAGGAATTCGGCACCGCTGATACGCGCAACCAGGAGCGATACCGATTGAGCGCCGGTTGAGAGGGCCGGGGCTGTTGAGGACTGGACTGTGTAATAACGGATGGGTTTCGAACTACCGCATCCGCATAGCATCAACGCGAACAGCGATAACACGACTGAACCGCTCGCTCGACTCATAACAAAACTCCTTCGTCTAACTTCAAACGCATATCTGGGGCCGCATCGATTTCGACTCCAGGTAATTCTCTGCACACACAGATTTGCCACTGCTTGCACCGAGTCATTAACCCTAATTCTCCGCATCACCCGGTTTGCGATCCTTCAAACGCTCTCCACGGATGAGGATGGCTGGGTTGTTCTTCAGCGAATCCGTCAATTGCCTGATATTCTCCGTAGTCACCCGAATGTTCTCCATCGTCTGATCTATATTGTCAGAGTTGCTGGCTGCGGTGTTCTTGAGTTGCTCCGTAAGAACTGATGCAGTGGCGAGTGTCTCCCGCAATTCAATAACTACCTGGCGGATGTCCTCGTGATTCTCCACCAACATCGAATCAATATGCGACAAGACGCCGTTCGCCTGATTCATAGTTGTTTTAAGGTTGTCGAGGATTGGCACCAGTTGGCCCGTGGCAGCCTGCACATTTGCAAGGCTCGCGGAAACCTTCGGCCGGCTATCGGAGAGCATCGAGCTTAGATTTCCCAGGCTGGCTCCCACCGCCGCGCGGTTCTGGTCGTTCAAGAGATCGTTGACGCGATTTTCAGTGGTTTGCAGCAGAATCAGGTTTTGATTCAGATTTTGCAGAGCCTGGTTCGCGATTGGTGCAAGGCCGCCAATCAAATCTCCCAGATCCCCAAGCCCCATCGTCTCAGCGGACTTTATCTCGCTGCCGGGGGCAGCGAGTGGAGCATTCTTTGTCCCGGTTCCTATTTCAACGAAGTTATCTGACAAGGCGCCGAGAGCGGCTATGGTTGCTACGCTGTCGGTCTTCACCGGAATATTCGGCTTTACGGTGAAGTCGATTTCAATTCGAGTCGTGTCTCCCGGGTCGACCCGCACCGACTTGACCTTGCCCGCATCCATTCCGCCGTACCTCACCATCGCTCCGGGCAATAGCCCCCCAGCGGACTTGAAATAGGTGTGGTGCGCAATGCCTCCCGAGGAAAATGCCCCCGAGACAGCTAATACCGCTCCAATCAGCAGTACTGCTGCAACCAATACAAAGGCGCCTACTGCTGCTTCCTCACGTTTGCCGCTCATATCGTCCTCATTCCTGGTAACTCCAGGCTCTCAGCTCTTCACGCTCTTGCCATCCCCCGTAAGCATCTGCAGATAGTCAAGTTCTTCTGTAACTTCCTGCTCTGGCACCCGGTCAAGAAACTGCCGTACTCGTGGGTGAGTGCTGGCCGCGAACTCTTCCTTAGTTCCCAGAGCCACAATGTGGCCTCGATCCACATACACCATCCGATCCGCTATCAGAAACGCGCTGGCCAGTTCGTGGGTCACCACCACGATCGTCATCGCGTAAGCTTTCTTCAGGTTCAGAATCAGTTCGTCAAGTCCAGCGGCAATAATCGGATCCAATCCCGCTGACGGCTCATCGAAAAACAAGATTTCGGGGTCCATGGCAAGTGCTCGTGCTACGGCGGCACGTTTCTTCATTCCTCCACTTAGTTCCGAGGGCATGAAATCTTCAAATTTGCCTAAACCCACCTGCCCGAGCTTGATGCGCACCATGATCTGGATAGTGGAATCTTGGAGATCGGTATGCTCTCGCAGGGGTAGCGCAACGTTCTCGCCAACCGTCAAGGAGCCGAACAGTGCAGAGCCTTGAAACGACATTCCCATCTTCTTTCGGATCGCATCCATTTCCCGCTCTGAAATAGCTGCGGTATTCACTCCTCCAATCCTGACTTCTCCCGAGGTCGGTCTTTCCAAACCCACCAGCGTCCTTAACAACGTGCTCTTTCCTGAGCCAGACCCGCCCAGGATAACCATGGTTTCTCCCCGTCGCACATCAAACGTGATCCCGTGCAGGATCTCGCGATCGCCATAACTTACGCGAAGGTTGACTACCGAGATTGCTGCTTCTTCTGAACCACCGTCATTCATTTTCAGCAACTCCCACCCGTTGCAGTCTTGAGGTCCAATGCGAGTCCCGAATAATGGCCCGAATTCCGGATTCGTATTCACTCCGGAATTAAGTTGGATTGATGAAATAGAACAGTGCTGTAAAGACCAGGTCGACCAGGATAACCATGGCGATTGAAGTGACGACTGCCGATGTGGTAGAGCGCCCTACCTCCTCGGCGCCCGCGCCAGTTGAGAAGCCTTCCTTGCATCCGACTGCGGTAATAACCAGGCCGAACAATGCGCTCTTGATGAGGCCCGTATACATGTCGCGGATCACGATTGAATCCCGCGTCGCCTGAAGATAGGAACCGATGGTGAAACCAGCGCTAGTGATGCCAAACATGCCTCCACCCACAATTCCCATCATGTCTGCCCAGATTGTGAGACATGGCACCATCACCAGCATTGCCAGAAACTTTGGAGCCACCAGAAATGCGACCGGATCCAATGCCATGGTTCTCAGGGCATCCACTTCTTCGGTCACTTTCTTGGTGCCAATCTCCGCAGCGAAGGCAGAACCCGATCGCCCAATGACGACGATGGCAGTAAGCAGGGGTCCGAGTTCGCGAAGGATTGAGACAGCTACGGCGCCGGCCAGGAACTGCATCGCACCGAGACGCCTCAACTCATACGCGCTCTGCAGTGCCATGATGAGGCCTACAAAGAAGAGAATCAACGAAACGATGGGGATGGCTTCGACGCCCACTGCAAATGCCTGGTGAACAGCACGCTGCGGGCGCAACCGCTGTCCGCGAAATGGGCCTACGAAGATGAAATAAGCGGATCTGCCGGTGAGGGCCGCAAGTCCTCCTACGTAGGCGCAGCCATCGATCGCCCACCCGCCAATCGCACTTGGTATGGTCTCGATTCTTCTTGGCATATTCATTGCGAAGCTTCCGTTCAAGCGATGCTTCAGCCACATCCTCAGGAGCAGCATTCACTGAATTGACAGTCTGTTCTGTATCAGGCCTCTAATGCCTGCAATTCGGTCTCATGGATCTCAAAAACTCCGGTCAGGCGCGTGAGTTGCAATACGTAAAGAACTGAAGGATTCAAACCGAAGAGGATCACTCGCTTCTTTGATCTCTTGGCCTGTTGCAGAACCTCCAGCAGGGATGCAATACCTGAGCTGTCGATGTAAGTCACTTCGGTCAGATTGATTGCAATTCGCTCGGTGCCGCTTAGCGATTCCAACAGTGCCTTGCGCAATGCCGGCGACGTGCCCATATCAATTTGTCCCACCACGTCCACAATCACTGCAGCAAGTTCACTGCGAGCCGAAAACTTCAGTTGTCTCTCCATTTGTCTCCTTTGCCGGCTCCAGAGTCTTTCCACTGCGCGTTGAAGCTATGCGAAGCGCTTAACTTCCAAAACCAATTTGTGATTAGTACGGTGCCTGCATTTACTCCTCTACAGCCAGTGCCTTTGAAACATGCAGGCGCTTGACGAGTTTCAGTTGATTCCCCCCGGGAACTTGATTGTATGTCACTTCATCCATCACTGCCCTGATCAGGTGCGTCCCTCGACCGCCCAAAGCAACATCATCCATCGGTCCTGCGCATATTCTTGCAGGATCTGGTGGCTCTCCCTGGTCAAGCAGTGTGAACTCCATTTGCCGGTCATTCACCAGGCATTCGAATTCGATCGTTTGGTCGTAACGATTCTTGTAGGCGTGTCGAATCACGTTGGCCAGGGCCTCATCGATCGCCAGGGTAACTCCGACGCATTCCTCGCTTGACAGGCCGTAGCTCCCAACCAACCCGTCTACCGTTGCGCGCACGATACGCAGGAAGCGTGGGTCACTCGGCATACTTAGTCTTAAATGTAAGTTCATTTACGTCGGGAAAGACTCAGGAAAGACTGACCCCAATGAAAGCACGTTGTCCACTGCTCGTCAATTAAATAGATATGATGCCAGACAGTTCCAGCAAACTGTCGCGATGAAACGGTGGAGGCCCGGAGACAGTTTTCAGCATACTCCCGACTTATCAAAAACACACCTGTTTTTGCTTCCGCCGATGGCCCATTTCAGGCGTAGTCGCTAAACCATGGAATTTGCATAAGTAGTGTAAGTTGTTGAAAATCATGCACTTCACTCCATGGTAGGGCATTCCATTTTGCCCGGCGCACGGCACAATTTCATGGCCGGTTTAAAGCATACAGCCGCAGGTGTACTTGTACCTGTCCTGCGTGCTGACGATGCGAAGGCCCACGATCATGGAGCGGGCGGTGGGATTTGAACCCACGCAATCCCAGGGTGGAAGCCTGGTGCCTTACCGCTTGGCGACGCCCGCTTGAGAATGGTCCAGGGAGTGGGAGTTGAACCCACGGCCTCGCGATTATCGATCGCGCGCTCTCCCAACTGAGCTATCCCTGGATACCTGCTGGTCGAATTGGTGCCGGGTGCAGGAGTCGAACCCGCGTAGCTTGCTTGTAAGACAAGCGTTCTACCGTTGAACTAACCCGGCCCTTGCGTCACATATTTAGAGCGCGTGATGGGAGTCGAACCCACAGCCTTCGGCTTCGGACGCCGACGCTCA
Organism: uncultured Occallatibacter sp.; assembly: GCA_964528915.1. Lineage (GTDB taxonomy): Bacteria > Acidobacteriota > Terriglobia > Terriglobales > Acidobacteriaceae > Telmatobacter. The sequence continues at coordinate 83,766 of CAZGUD010000004.1, read as the reverse complement.
ATCCGTTGAGCTTCACGCGCGTGGACAAGATAACTGGAACCGTCCGCGGGACTTCAACCCGCATCTTCATCGTTAGGACCGATGCGCTCTCTGCATTTGAGCTAGGACGGCGTTGATCATCTGGAGCGCCAGGCAGGACTCGAACCTGCGTGTGACGGCATTAGAAGTGCCGTGCCTCATCCATCTCGGCCACTGGCGCTCTTTGGTGGAGCCGGTGGGACTTGAACCCACATTGGGATTTCTCCCGCTGATTAAAAGTCAGGTCTCTGCATCCGATTCGAGTACGGCTCCAAAGTTGGTGGGTCTCCGGGAAGTCGAATCCCGTCCGGGCGGCCGCAAAGCCATAGTTGCAGCATCGCGGAGTTACATCAGCTCAGTCATCGCGACCAACAGGGAGCGGCAACCCTGAAGGAAGTTAAGAAGGCACTCTAACTCTGGTTTTGCCTTAGATGCCGCCTATATTGCCGTCAACACTTGTGACCCTTGGTGGAGGTACCGGGAGTTGAACCCGGAGACTCGCGCTTATAAGGCGCGGGCTACATGCCGATAGCAGCTATACCTCCAAAGCTTGGTGGCTGCGGCCAGATTCGAACTGACTACCTTGCGCTTATGAGACGCCTGCTCATCCGCATGAGCTTCGCAGCCTTGGCAGGGGATGAAGGATTCGAACCCTCAAATCTCGCTCTGGAGGCGAGCGGTTTGCGCAATTAGCCTAATCCCCCATTTTCAAAGAACAATAAAAAACCCCGACCTGGGTCGGGGTCTGGTGCTCGTCGCACGTATGCACTCAGACCCTCAAGACACGACTCCCCAAATGACCCGCTTGCCGGTCATTCTTACTATCTCGTGTTTGAAGGTCCTAAGCATCATGGCAATTGATTACTAACTTCGAGTTATTACTATAACACAACTTACAAAGCGTCGGGCAGGATTCTAACTTGAGCCGCATTGCGGGCGTCTGAGCCCGCAGACGAAATCCCGAGTTCGCTGCGACGAACGAGAACTGGTTGCATAAATATGCCTGATGGAACCCTGTAACATCCCTCAGGGGCTAAAGCCGTACCCTTTCAAAGCCGGATTTATGCAGCCAGTTCTAGGGACTTCTCAATTGAACCTGCTCGCAAAAAGCCTGGAGCGTCCGGCAGGACTCGAACCTGCGTGCACTTCGTTCGTAGCGAAGGCCATCAATCCTCTCTGGCACGGACGCTCAAATCTGGTCAGGGTAGAAGGATTTCAACCTTCGATGCCGCGTCCCAAGCGCGGAGTGTTCGCAAGTTACACCATACCCTGATACTGGTCGGGGAACTCAGAATCGAACTGAGACCACGTGCGCCCGAAGCACGGATGCATCGCACTACACTATTCCCCGATGGTGCCAGCCCAGCGAGTTGAACGCTGCTCTCTCCGTTTTCAGCGGAGCGTATCGACCGCGCATACGCGACTGGCACAAATTGGTGGAGCGTGTCGGTTCTGCCCCGACCGCCTCCTGCTTGCAAGGCAGGCGCTCTCCTCAATGAGCTAACGCCCCAGGGTGGCCGGCGGGAGTTGAACCCGCAAGAACATGCTTCACAGGCATGCCCGACATTCCCATAGCCGGCACGGCCACAGTTGCAGCACCCGGGGTTACTCGAAAACCCACCTGGCTGGTTACAAATCAGCCGCTCTGCCACTTGAGCTACAGGTGCAATTGTTGTGGAGCCGGCAGCCAGGTTCTAACCCGCATCCTTCGCCATACCCAGACGACGCTCTGCCCTTGAGCTATGCCGGCCGTTCTTCAGTAGTACAGGTATTTCCTCCACTTCTCTTCGTCGACTCCCGTCTGGCGCATCAAAGCACGAGAGGTATGAATCGTCACGCGACGCGGCTGACGAAGCAGTCTCATACCAGCTTCCATCGGTGTCCTATCTGCCTTACGCGCGTTGCAGTCGCGGCACGCAGCTACCAGGTTCTCCCAAGTGCTCTGTCCGCCCTGGGCGCGCGGAATCACGTGCTCCAGTTCCAATTCGCTGCTCAAGAACTTCTCGCCGCAATACTGGCATATGTATCCGTCACGAATGAGAATGTTCTTCCTTGACAGTGTTTGGATCCGCGAAGGCAAACGCCGATACTGACGAAGGCGAATGACACAGGGCAGTCGCAATCCAATATGCACAAACCGGTCATGAGCCTCTTCAACGACAGCAACGCCCTTGATGAGCAAAACAATGGCGCGGCGAGCCCGCGTAATGTTCACGGGCTCATAGCTCGCGTTTAGCACCAGCACCGGCATCGTCATTGCACTCGTCATATAGCCTCTCTTACGTCATGGAGCTGGCGGCCGGAATCGAACCGGCATCGTCCTCGTTACGGATGAGGCGCATTGCCGTTCTGCCACGCCAGCTTCAAAAGCCTCACCATCCTATTTGCCTGGAGCGGCTGGCCGGAGTTGGACCGGCGATCTCCGCGCTGGCAACGCAGCGTCTTACCGCTCGACTACAGCCGCTCATCTTCGAACACACGTCACTTATCCATGTCAGATACTCTGCCGACATAGTTACTAACTGGTTGGCGAGCAAGGCTTCGAACCTTGACTCTCCGCGTTCAGAGCGCGGCGTGTTTCCAGTTACACCACTCGCCAGCAAATCTGGCTGCGCAGGCAGGGCTCGAACCTGCATCGCCCTGATTAACAGTCAGGTTCTCTACCTGTTGAGATACCGCGCAATGTAGGCCTAAAAACTCGAAGCCCCCGAACCTGTTGAAGGCCGGGGGCTTAGGAAACTCCAGATAGAGTAAGTCCTATGAGCCCGGCCCGCAGACGGAATTACCCCAATGCGCCGGTTGAGTCGTCGCGAGGGTAAATCGAATTGTGGCTCGAATCATCATCGCTTGTACTGTAACCCGGCCTAGTGGCGAAAGTCAATTCGAAACTGCTGTTTCTTAAGTAATGATAGTAGTAATCACACTAAGTGGGCACAATCATTGCGGCTGCAAATAATATGGTCACGCCGACCAGAGTCGAACTGGCATCCGCGCCTTGAAGGGGCGCTGGCCTGGCCGTTAGCCTACGGCGTGACGAATTGTTGGCGCAGCCGACCGGATTCGAACCGGCATCTGCTCGATCGACAATCGAGAGCTCTCGCCATTAAGCTACGGCTGCACTTTCTGTCGCGTTGACTTCACGCGTACGCAATCCCTGGTGGGTGCGGAAGGATTCGAACCTTCAATGCTCCAAACGAGCACCGGGGTTACGGCCCGGCAGGGCAAGCCAGTCGCCCCAACACACCCAACACCTGGCGGAGAGGGCGCGAGTCGAACGCGCAAGTCCCGAAGGCACCCCCCGCTTCAAACGGGATCGGCTTGCCACATGCCGAACCTCTCCATTGCTCCTGGCGGTAGCGGCGCGAGTCGAACGCGCAAGCCCCGAAGGTACGTCCCGCTTCGAACGGGATGGGCTTTCCAAATGCCCAACGCTACCCCACCCCTGCGACGAAGACCTGTCGCCGGGGATCCCCGGTCCTTGGCGGTAGGAGCAGGAGTTGAACCTGCACACGCCTCACGACGTGAGCCTCGCCTCCAACGAGGTGCGATACCCTTCCGCTCATCCTACCGACTAAAGAAACTGGCGGAGACGATCCGATTCGAACGGATGGTGCCTTTCGAGTGCACTCCGCGTTAGCAGTGCGGTGCCTTAGACCACTCGGCCACGTCTCCTTCAAATTCAATTGGTGGGGATGGAGAGAGTCGAACTCTCATGCACAATGGCGCTGGTTTCTAAAACCAGTGTGTCTCCCGATTCCACCACATCCCCACTTACTAACCTCCTTGTCGATTCGCACACGTAGAGTAACCAGGTTTCCAACCCATGTCTGCTCGCCAAATTGCTTACGCCGAGCCCATAAAGCAAAAGCCCCTCGATTTCTCGAGGGGCTTTGGCCAGGACTTCCGATTAAGCCTTTTTTTAGCCGCACCCCTCCGTCGTCAGCGAATCGCTGAGCAGTTCGGACAGATACGAGTTGAAGAAGGTCTTCACGAAAACAACAATACCTTACTTAGCAGTAATTGGCAAGAGACTTATAGTTACTTTATTTAAGTTACTCGCTCAACTACTGAATCAATCGACTTTGAGGGCACTAATGCTTTTGAGAAGTGTCGCGCGTTTGTTTCGCGCCAGACCAGTCCACAGCAGGATTACCAGGACTAGGTGGCTACCATTTCCCCCTACCCGGTTCGCCGTCAATAAGCTGGCTGCTCAACACTACTTCCATATTCTTGATATCGACCGCGGCCTTTGCGGCGCGCATCAGTTGTGCCAGATCGCCCCGCCCGCACCTGCCTCAGGCGTCGCCCTAATCGCCAGGCAGGGATTGCTTCGCGAAGCACTTCTCAGTAGCTCCCTGAAGGGATTTGAATAAGCTCGAAATCCGAGGCGCTCAATCGATTCAGGCAAGAGTGCCAGGCGGTTCCATCGCCATCTCCCGCCGCCACGAGGTCGGGGATGATCGTGGTGGCCCACGGGCTGGTCTGCCCAATCGCCGTATAGCTCAACTGGTGCTGGGTAAGCAGCGCCAGGCCGTAGTTCCCGGTGTCGTAGGTATAGGCGCCATACGTGGCAAGTGCGGTAAGCACCGTTTTGCACTCCGCTGAATAGGGGCTCGCCGCAATCTGCGCTGGAGTCCACAGCAGGTGAATCATGTCGCCGTACGAAGGCGGCCCATTGCCGCCGCACGATTCGTCCGTACCTCCCGCGTCCTGGTCTGCTGGATAAACGGTCGGGTCGTTCAGGCAGTTTGTGTTCACGCCCAACGCATGATCGATCTGCCCATTCAGCAGTTCCTGGGCGGTGATCTCAAACAGCCCGGCGGCGTAACCGGCCTTCACCGATGTTGAGCCCACGTCCTCAAGCCCCGTCCCCCCGAAGGCGTGCTCTCCACCCCATTGGCACGCAACCGTCGTTGCGTTCACCGTGCATGCCCATCCGTCCACTTCGAGATTCTGCGTGGTATCAATGACCGCGATGTGGGCATCGGCCTGCGGCTCCGGAACGGCGCCGCTGGGAATATGGATCTTCAAATTGTTCGCGTCGCATGCGGCAGATTGATTCCCGCAGGTGAAAGTCTTCACCGGATCCGCGTCCGACGAAACGTAAACCGGGTACATATAGCTGGTGACAGAAAGGCCCTGGTTTGAGACGCCCTGGCTCCAAAGCGAATTCATAGCTGCCTGGGGAAGCGTGACCGCCCCATTTGCCTTGAGTATTGCAACCGTGGTGTGGAAAGGCGATGCGCTGGAGAAAATCTGCGAGTAGACCCAGGGCAACGGAAAGATAACCGTGCTTTGCGGAGGAGGAGTTACGCTGGCTGCACTGCCGCCGGAACAGCAAACAGTAACGGAAGTGGCGAGCGCCAGCAAAACCAGGCTCCCGCCCTTCGTAACGATCCGGGATCCTTCGGTCCTCTTGCCGGCTTCCATAGTCTTCTGCGACACGCAACGCCGCCTATCCACAGGCAGCCCGAATTATAAGCCGGGATCTACTTCTTCGCCGCGGCCCTTTTGCCGCCCGCCTCCTGACCGGCTGTAGTGCGGGCGTCCTCGCGCGCATCTGCCGGTCAACCCGGGCTGCAAATCCCCAACCAAGGGCTCGGCTCGCAGCCAGGCCCGCAAAAAAGCAGCCGGACGATTTATCGATCGCCCGGCTGCTTTTTAACTCATTGGCCAGCTCTGCCCGTTGCGGCTTCTACTTCAGGTCCCCGATTACTTCCAGTCTAACGTTCGCGATACCGGTCTTAAGTGTTCCAAGCTCCCGGGCAGCCGCGTAGGAAAGATCCACCACGTGGTTCCCAGGCAACTCTCCGCGATCGGTCACCCGCACCACAACCGACTTATCGGTGTCTAGATCGACCACCTTTACCAGCGTGCCGAAAGGCAGCGACTTGTGTGCGCACGTCATGGCCATCATGTTGAACCGCTCGCCGCTGGCCGTCCGGTGCCCATTCAGCGCCTTGCCATACCAGGTGGCGATTCCCTTCAATGCGCTGAAGGCGCTAACCGGCTTCTTCGCCGGCGCGGAAACAATCCCGGAGTTGACATCTCTTGGTGCGGTTGGGGGAAGGGTCGCGGCAGGGCGCGCAAGCGGAGTATATGCCTGCACCGTCAACGTAGAATCAGCAAAGAAAACGGCGGCCACGCTGAGGGATATAGCTGCTCCCGTCAACCAGAACCACACTGATCGTTTGCCGTTCAGATTACGCGATTTCTGTCGTTCAACCATTCGGCTATTCTACTAAATCTACCCTCGTTTTCTTGGAATTTTGCAAGCTACTTAACAGTAAATAATTGAAAATAAGGCGAATATACTGCACTTCTTTTGGTGCTTTTTGGTCCCCCTCCACTCCAGAAACCGGCAATTCACTCCTTTATTGGATGCGCCCGCCCTCAGCCTCTGTTTACTCGGCAGGTCTCTCCTGGTCGGGACCTCGACGTCCCCAATCAAGTCCGTGATAAAGTGGGTTCCAAGGAAACTTACACTTGCCCCGGGCCCAGTTTTTCCCGTCCAATGGCCCGGCATTCCAGGCTGGAATCCTCAAATGCAGGTCAGCGCTGCTCCGTTCTACGTCTTTCTCGCCGCAGTGTGTCTTCTCTACTGGGTCACGGCCGGCTCACGTCGGCTGCGGCTCAGTTTGCTGGCGCTCGCCAACCTGTTCTTTCTGGCCCACTTCAGCCTCGTCTATCTGTTCCTTCCGCTCTGCGCGACCATCGACTTCGTCATCGGTCTCGGGCTTGGCCGCTTTAAGCACAAGGCCGCACGCAGACTGCTCGTCGGCCTCTCGGTTCTGGTTAACGTCGGCGTCCTTGCCAGCCTCAAAACTCTCCCGCTCCTCACCGGATCGCGCTGGCAGTGGCTCTTCCCGCTGAGCCTTTCATTCTATTGTTTTCAATCGCTTACCTACACCATCGACCTCTACCTGGGAGAAATGCAGCCCACCCGCAGTCTGCTCGATTACATCGCAGGCGCTCTCTTTTTCCCTTCAATCACCGCCGGGCCCATTCCCCGCATGCGCACATTGCTGCCGCAGCTCGCCCGGCCTTTCAACCTCACCCATGAGGCAGCCGGTCAGGCCCTGCTGCTTATTGGCACCGGCCTGGTAAAGAAGCTCCTCATTGCAGATTTTCTGGCCAACAACTTCGTCAATCGAGTCTTCGACACCCCCGCCCTCTATTCAAGTTCTGAGATCCTGATTGCCGTATACGGCTACGCGCTACAGCTCTTCTTTGACTTCTCGGGCTACACCGACATCGCCCGCGGCGCGGCCATGCTCCTCGGCATCCAGTTGCCCGAAAACTTCCGCCGTCCCTACCTCGCCGTCAACGTGGCCGAGTTCTGGCGTCGCTGGCACATCACCTTCTCAGAGTGGCTGCGCGACTACCTCTTCGACTTCTTTCCCAAACGCCGCAAATATCCTGTCGCTTCATACGGCTACGCCTTCCTGCTCACATTTATGATCGGCGGCTTGTGGCACGGAATCTCGTGGAACTTCCTTATTTGGGGCGCGCTCCATGGGCTAGCGCTAGGCGTAGTCTTCGCCTGGAAACGCCGTCGAACTATCCCCTCCCCGGCCATCTGGACCAAACTGCTCGGCGGTCTTATCACCTTCAATTTTGTTTGCCTTGCCTGGATTTTCTTCCGCGCTTCCACCCTCGATAACGCCCTCGCAATTCTGCGCGGGCTAAGTGCGCTCACTTGGTCGCTGGGCAACGTTACGCCGGCGTTGGCCGCCGTTCTCGTTCTCGCCGCCATCTTGCATTCGCTGCCTGAGCGCTGGTTCCAATCAGCCTCGATCCTGGCTGCTCGCACGCCTTTCTGGGTGCAGGGGCTGGCCATGGCGGCACTCATTCTGCTCATTCAAACGCTCGCGGGCCGCGGCTCCGCTCCTTTTGTCTATGGCAATTTTTAACCTTTCTGAGCCGTCGCCTGGCCCCGACCAACCGGACACCGGTCCGGCCAGTTCCCCCGCGCCCGCTCCTAAGCCGCCCGGCAGCCGCTTTCCGTTCAAAACCGCGCTCACCATGGCCGTTGTGGCCGCGCTGCTCACCGGGTGGCGGCTCAAAATTGACCCCGGTAAGGGCCTCGATCCCGCCCTTCTCGCCGATGCTTTCAGCCTTCACTGGCCCCAGCGCCCACCCCCGCCCGTCCCGGTTCAGACGCAGATCGACGCCTCCAGGCTGCCGCCGGCCTCCCCCGTTCTGGTCGACGACTCCAACGACCTCGACCCGTTTTTTGCTGCGCTTTACAAACTGGAACGTGGACAGGGCAGCGTAGTCACCGTCCTCCACTACGGCGACTCGCCTACTACCGCAGATCTCATCACCGGCGATATTCGCGCCCGGATGCAGACGCGTTTCGGCGATGCCGGCCGCGGATACACGCTGGTCGCCAAACCATGGGCCTGGTACGGCCATCGCGGCGTCGAAATGTCCAGTTCAGGTTGGAAGATGCGTACAGGCGTCGGTCTCATTCGCGAAGGCATCTACGGCCTCGGCGGGGCCGCCTTTGAAGGCAAGCCCGGTGCATGGAGCAGGTTCCGCATCACCGAATCGGCGCAATCTGCGGTCGAAATCGAGTACCTTGCCCAACCCGGCGGCGGTTCCTTCTCGATCTCCGCCGACGGGAAACAGATCGCGGCGCAGTCAACAGACTCTGAGTTGCAGGCTGCGGCATTCTCCGAAGTCCTGCTCCCCCCGGCAACCAAAGAAGTCTCCGTTCAGCCGTCTTCCGGTTCGGTCATTCTCTTTGGCGTCGATTTCCGCCGCGGCCAGCAAGGCCTGCTTTACGACAGCCTTGGACTTAACGGCGCAACCACCAGCGTGCTGGCCCGCGTGATGCAGCCGCAGATATGGAAGCAGGAACTCGACCACGCCGATCCCTCGCTCATCATCGTCAATTACGGATCTAACGAGAGCAGCTTTGGCAAGTTCGTTCACACCATGTACGCCAATGAGTTGCGCCTGGCTGTTGGCCGCATCCGCAAGCTCGCTCCAAATGCCTCAATTCTCATCATGAGCCCCATGGATCGCGGCCAGCGCACCGGACTCGACGAGATCGAAACCATGGACACCATTCCTGAGATTGTGGCCATCCAGCGCCAGGTTGCGGCCGAGACGCATTGCGCATTCTTCGACACCTACGACGCTATGGGCTCGAGCGGCACCATGGCGCGCTGGTACACTGCATCGCCGCGCCTGGTTACCGCCGACCTGTTGCACCCCACGCCACAAGGCGCAACCGTTGTGGCCGGGCTTTTCCTCACGCAACTCTCCCTGCGCTATGATCGGTGGAAGATGCAACACGGAATCGCGGTGCCCGCCGCCCCAGCGGCGCCTGCCCTCAAACCCGCCCCCAAACCCGCAACGGCCAAAGTCGCATTCAATGCGCCTGCCGCCAGCCGTCAACGCGGCAAGGAGGCCGGTACAAAGTGAGCGCGGGTCTTTCCAAATCATTCAAACCGGTTGTGGCGCTCGCCGCGCTGTTTTCAATTGCCCTGTTCCTGCCGGCTCAAGCCACCTCCCCGTCTGCAAAGAAGCACACGGGGGTAACAGCAAGGCACGCCCCCGCAGCATCCTCAAAGAACCACGTCACCCACTCTCTTCACGCCACCACAACGCACAGCACCAAAACTCGCAGCTACCACCGCCGCACCCGCGTTCACTATTATGTGCAGCGCGTTGACCCGGCCCGTCGTGCGGCGATGGTTGATGAGATCACTGACCGGCTCAAGCAGCCCGAGAACCACGCCATTGCCTTCACCTCCTCGCTCGACGGCTTCTTCGCCGATCTTGCCGCGTATCAAGACTCGCGCATAGATGGCGCTGCGCCCACCAGCACTGTACGCGTGCTGCAATGGGGGGATTCGCATACCGCGGCCGACATGTTTACCGGGGAGGCTCGCCGCGTCTTTCAGGAGCAGTTTGGCGACGGTGGCATCGGGTTTGCCTATACCGGCCACCCCTTTGCCGGATACCGAATCTTCGGTTCAAAACACGGGCAATCGCTTGGCTGGAAGACCCAGGGCACGCACTTTCTTGCGCTCGGCGACGGCGAACTCGGCATGGGCGGCATCAGCATCAGCGCCACGCGCGCGGGAGAGTGGGTGTCGCTTGATGCCTCCTGTACCGGGCTCGACCTCCAGTTTCTCGCCCAGCCGGGCGGCGGAAGCCTGAGCTTTACTGACAATGGCGGAGACCCCATCGCAGTGGATACCGCGGCAGATGCGGTTAGCCCCGGCTCATTCCACTACACCTGCCCGGCCGGCGATCACCATTTTGTGCTCACCAAAGCGGACGGCTCCCCGGTCACGCTGCTCGGATGGGTAGCTACGCAGCCAGGCGTCACCTGGGAATCGATCGGCATCAACGGTGCTGAAGCTCCGCTCATCCTTCGCTGGGACCAGAAACTGCTCTCCCAATACATCAAAGACAACTCGCCCGCGCTGGTCGTGCTGGCCTACGGTACCAACGAGGCCGCCAGCAAAGACTGGGATGAGGCCAGCTACCGCACCGCCTTCGCCAACATCATCGATACCATCCACAGCTACGTGCCTGAATCGTCCATCCTGGTGCTTGGTCCCGCCGACCGCTCCACCATTCAGCGCCGCGCCTGGCGCACCTTTGAGGGCACAGACCGAATTGTCGACGCCCAGCGCGCAGTGTGCCGCGCGCATGGCTGTGCCTATTGGGACTGGCAGCAGCGCATGGGCGGCGAGGGTTCCATGCAGCAGTGGGCTTACGCAGGATGGGCGCAGCCCGACCACACTCACTTTACCGGCGATGGGTATCGCGCCCTTGCCGATGCTCTTATGTCAGACTTGATGGCCGAATACAAGGCCTGGAAAGAACACAATTCAACTGGAACCGAAACATCCGTCCAGGGAGATAAGAATGGAACTGGAAGCACGAATCCTTAAGGTGTTGAACAGCGTTACCAGGAAACAAGTCAATCCGGGCCCCGAGGAGTCGCTCTTCGTCTCAGGACTGCTCGACTCATTTGCGCTCACCGACTTTGTTGCCGGTCTCGAAGAGGAGTTCGGCGTCACCATTCCCGACTCCGATCTCTCGGCGCGCAAGTTCGACACGATCAATAAAGTTTCGGCCTATGTCTCGGCCAAGTTAGGCTGACCGATGTCTTATCTGCGCGCCTTCGGTTCATACCTGCCCGAGCGTCGTGTGGGCAACGGCGAAATTGCCGCGCTGGTCGGCGCAACACCCGAGTGGATCGTCGACGTCTCGGGAATCGAAGAGCGCCGCTTCGCCTCCGGCAGCGACACTGTGGCCTCACTCGGATTGCTCGCCGCACAAAACTGCCTTACGAGTGCTGGAAAGTCAGCCGCCGATCTAGGCATGATCCTCGTGGCTTCAGGCTCTGCGCCGCGCTTCTGTCCCGGACCCGCCAGCCAGATCGCAACCGCCTTCGGCCTCACCGCAACTCCCGCGTTCGATATTCCCGTGGCTTCCTGCGGCTCATTGATCAGCCTGGCGCTTGCCGCCGAACTTGCGCCCAAATTTGGCCCAGTCCTGGTTATTGGCGCTGAAATCATGTCGCGTTGCATCGAGCTCTCGCCCCTAGGGAAAGACACCGCGATCCTGTTCGGCGACGGCGCAGGAGCTTGTCTGGTCGACTCCTCCACCGGGTTCGCGCGCGTTGCAGACTCCATTCTCTCCACCGACGGCGCATCGGCTGAGATTCTCAAAATCGAGAACGGCCGCATCGCCATGGAAGGCCGCAGCGTGATTCTGCAGGCCGTGCGCAAAATCCCACGCGCGCTGAACGACCTGCTCTCTCGCAACCATCTCACGGCCGCCGACCCGATTGCGTGGCTCATACACCAGGCCAACCTCAACCTGATTGCGCGCGTGGCCCAGTCCCTCAAAGTGCCTGAAGACCGCTTCTTTGTAAACCTGACGCGCTATGGCAATACGTCTTCAGCCTCGTTGCTCATCGCCGCGGACGAATGGCGAAACGCCCATCCAGACCCGCTTGCAGGGCCGCTCGTTTTCACGGCCTTCGGCGCCGGACTCAATTGGGGCGCGCTACTCGCGCTTCCGGCGTAAGCCTTGTCCCCGGCCGGTTTCAATTCAGGGCGGCAGGTTTCACCGAATCGGCAGATAGCGGGATCAAGGTAGCCGGGACAACATTCTGCCCGGAAAGCAAAACATCTGTACGCTTCATCGATATGCCTCTACAATTCTTAACGGCGTACAAACCTGAAAACTGAGGGGAATGAGAATGGCAGAGAAAACAATGATGGAGAAGGCTGGAGAGACGATTGGGGTGGGAATTGGGTTGGCCGCAAATATGGCAGGCGCCATCAAATCGGCAGTGACCAATGCGACAGAGGCTCTGGCCAATGCACCTGCAACGAAGGCAGTGAAGGAAGCGGCGAAGAAAGTCGTGACAAAAAAGGCCGCCACGAAGGCGCCCGCAAAGAAGGCGCCTGCGAAGAAGGCTGCCAAGAAAGCGCCCGCCAAGAAGGCTGCCAAGAAAGCTGCAGCCAAAAAGACTCCGGCTAAGAAAGCTGCAAAGAAATCCGCAAAGAAGCCTGCCAAGAAGGCTGGCATAATTCGGCGGTGAAGAAATGATTCATTGGGGGCCCCGGCGGTGGGGCACCCCGATGCTTCATTCATCGCGGGTCGGCAACGCGGATAGCGGACTGATAACCAACCCAATCGCTTACTACGCGCGGAATGCGTGCAGCGTGCGCCGCTTGGCGTGTCGCGTAGGGAAGACGCGCCTTTTGCGCAGCCACCACGCCAGAACCGCGGCTCCAAACCAAACCAAAGTGGCCAGCAGAAACACGACGGGTGTAACCAGCCGTGGCAAACACAGCCAGCACACAACGGCAAAGCCCGCCAGCCCGATGCAGCCCATGGCAGCGCCCGCTGCATCCACGCCCGCCACGGTGCGTCCGCGCATGGTGCCATAGATGCCCGCATTGGCCTTGTGCTTGCGCTCGTGCGCCTCCACCAGGCTGGCGCCCGCCGGAAATATCGCCGGAAAAGCCAGGAACAATCCGCCAATCTCCGGCCCAAATCGCTTGGAAATCAGCCCCGCGGCTACGCACACTCCGCCACCGAACACGAATCGGATTGCCCACTCATGGGGCCGGATGCCTTTGATTGCTGCGAGTCTGGCCTCCACAATCATGGCTATCGCTCCACCAGCCACAGCAGGGCGAAGGATACGCTGATCCACACCGGAAGAAGCGCCAGCGTGGCCGTCAGCGCAGGAGCCTTGTGACGCATCAGAATCCAGCTCGCCGCGTTTGCATAACAGAAGAATCCGATTACTCCAAACAGCATGGAATGCGCTTCGGTGGCCGCGTAGCCTTGGCCGGAATGCGCAATGGTGATGCCGATGGTGGCGAGCGCTACAGACGGCGCTGCGCCGAACAGTCCTGCAAAGCTCTTGGGTTTGAAAATCTCCGCCAGCACGGCGAAGATTGAGACCACCGCGCCGCCGATCAGGAAACGGAATACGAGTTCCGCCATTCTTGGCCTCCCGATCGCGAACCTACGCGGCCCGCCGGGCTTGCTTGATCAGCCGCTCGGCCTCGGCGCTGTCTTTGCAGCCCAGCAGCCGGTACTCCTTGCCCTGCAGCCGGTGATAGTTCACAAAAAACTCCTCCAACTCCTTCAAGAACCTCTTGGGAAGATCCTGCCATCGCCTGATATTCGAGTAGAGGTGATTGGCATCGGCGATGGCCAGCAGCCTGTCGTTGCGGGTCTTCTTTTTGCCTTCAACCTGCTCGCCTTCGATGACGCCGATGAGCCGCGACCGCACCACGACTCCCGGATAGGCGGGTTCGTCCATCAGCAGCAACACGTCCAGCGGGTCGCCGTCGGGTGCCAGGGTCTGCGGCAGAAATCCGAAGTCATACGGAAAAGTCATGCCCGCCGGAAGCACCCTCTTGAGCGAAAACACCCGTTGGTCTGCATCGAAAGCAAACTTGTTGCGGCTGCCTTTCGGGGTCTCGATGACCACCTGCACCAGGCCATCGCGCTTTTCAAGAGGCTTAAGCCTGGTCGGATTGGCCAGCCCGTTACCGCCGTTTTTTCCCACGCCCTGGCTCCTCCCACTCACGCTGCATTAACAAAGGTATAGAGCCAAGTGCCAGACTTTCGGTTGCCTTGCCGGGGACGAGGAACTCGGGCGGACGCGTTGCGCGACCAGCCCAATACTGTTCACTTAACCGGTGGCTTCGTAGCCTGAGCCGGAGCGGGTCCCCATCCTCTTTTGCGTACTTTACGAAAAGGGCGGGATTGGCCATCGCTTTCACGCGATCGGGTCCCTTGAGTTGACAGCATTGAGGCTAGTTCGTCGCAGCTTCCGGGTTTTCGCTTATCGCCGTTTCGAGCGGCACGAAGAGCCGGAATACGGTGCCGCATTTGGGTTTGCTGCGAACCGCGATCCTTGTCTCGTGCTTGTCGAGGATGCCCTTCGATACCCATAGCCCGAGGCCGGTTCCAGCCTCGCCCTTGGTGGTGGCGAAGGGATGGAAGAGGTGGTCGCGCATTTCGCGGTCCATGCCGCAACCGCTGTCAGCTACAGTCACGGCCACACCCTTCCGGCCGGCTGCGTCGGTGGATGGCCGAACTGCGATGATGAGGCGGCCAAAGCGGGAGAGCGCATCGAGTGCATTGCCGATCAGGTTGGTAATTACCTGCCTGAATTCCCCCGGATGGTAGAGCACCAATGGGGCTGGCTGGTAACGACGTTCCAGGCTTATTTGCCGCATCGTGAATTCTGTTTCGTAAAAGAACAGTACCGATTCAATGAGTTCTTCAAGCGAAGACAGGACCGGCGCAGAGTGCTGGCGGTAAAACTTGAGGCTTCGCGCGGCGATATGCGAAAGGCGCCGCAACTCCCGATCGGCTGCATCCAGCAATTGCCGCGAATTGTCCGAGCCGTTGGTGTCCATTTTTGCCAGGAAGAGCAGATTGGTGACGGCTTCAAGAGGATTGTTAATCTCGTGAGCGATGCTTGCCGCCAGCCGGCCGGCGGCGGCAAGCTGTTCAGACTTTCTCAGTGCTTCTTCAGTTTTTCGCGTCTCGCTAATATCGCGCGCGTATACGATGATGCCTTCTTCGGGCAGCGGGTAGACGCTCACGTGGAACCAGGCGGCAAAAGGTTCATAGAAGTATTCAAATGCCAACGCAATCCGTTGCTCCATCGCCCGCTGGAAGCTCGATTCCACAAGGCTGCCCCTGAGTTCAGGAAGCACGTCCCAGATGCAACCTCCCAGAAGCTCCTTTTGCATGCGCTCGGCAATCTGTACACCGGCGGCATTCATATACGTGAAGCGGAAATCGCGGTCGAACGTGTAGAAGACGTCGGGAATGTGTTCGAGTGCTTCCCACGCGAAGCGTTTTGCCTTTGAGATTTCAAGGTTGAGCGCGGCCTGCTGTTCAACGGCATCCTTGCGCAGCCGGGCCAGCTTTAACTGAGCATCGACGCGCGCCAGCAGCTCTCTGGCGCTGAACGGTTTGGTCAAATAGTCGTCAGCGCCGGCGTCGATGCCGTCGATGCGTGCTTCTTCGCCGGCGCGCGCTGAAAGCATGATGACCGGGACGCTTCGAGTGGCCGGATTCTGCCGCATCGCTGCCAGCAGGGCGAAGCCGTCCATCTCCGGCATCATGATGTCGGTCAGCACCAGGTCGGGAAGCAGACGTTCCACTTCGGCGAGCGCGGTCTTGCCGGTTGCCGCCTCGACCAGTTCGAAGCGTCCTTGAAGCAGGCCGGACACATATTCGCGCATGTCGGCGTTATCGTCGGCCAGCAGAATTACGGGCTTGCGCCCCGCGGAGCCGGTGGGGAAGGGTTTCCGCGCATCATTCCCGGTATCCCCGGCATCGGGGGCGGCAATTTCGTCTTTCAGCCGGTTCCCCGTGCCCAGCCACCCCATCGCCTCCTGCACGTAGGCTACTGACGACCCTTGTAGCGAAGACTCGACGCCTCGGTTATCTGCCACCTGGTCGCGTGACAGATGCTCTTTTCCAAATGGAAGAGTCAGGGTGAACTCAGTTCCCACATCCACCCTGCTTGTTACCTGGATTGATCCGCCGTGCATCTCCACCAGTTCGCGCACCAGGGCAAGGCCAATCCCGCTGCCCTCGTGGCTCCGTCGCCGTGCACCGTCGATGCGCCTGAAGCGCTGAAAGAGATTGGGCAAATCGCCTTCTGAAATGCCGGTTCCAGTGTCGCTCACCGAAACCTCAACGTGCCCGCCGACAGGTCGCACCCTTATCCGGATCTCTCCTTCGAAAGTTGATTTGAGCGCGTTGGAGATGAGATTGAGAACGATCTTCTCCCACATCTCCCGGTCAACATACACGGGTTCAGGCAAAGGCGGGCACTCCACCACCAGTTGCACTCCGGCCCGCTCGATTGCGGAGCGAAAGACGCTGGCAAGCTGTGCTGTCAACAGTGAAAGATCGGTGGGCTGAAACGTGGCGCGCATCTTCCCAACTTCGATGCGGACAAAATCCAGCAGCCCGTTGACCAGTTTCAGCAGCCGCAGCGCGTTGCGGTGCAGCATCTCAAGATTCTGTGAAGAGGGCGGCGACTGGCTGGTCAGCGCATCCTCAATGGGGCCAAGAATGAGCGTAAGCGGAGTTCGCAGCTCGTGGCTCACGTTGCTGAAGAAGGCGGTCTTGGCCCGGTCAAGCTCGGTGAGTTCTTCAGCGCGTTTTCTTTCCTGCTCATAGGCGTTGGCGTTAGTAATGCTGGCCGCAATCTGGCCGGTGATCAGACCGACAAACCCCTCGTAAAACCCATCGAACTGCCGGTAGGGATTAAGTGCCGTTATGAAAATGCCCATCGGCTTGTCTTGCCCTTGCCGCGCAATCGGAACCATGTGCGCCCGGGTCGGTGACCGGTCCCAGCATCCGGCTGGAAGATCGGGAAAAAGCTCGAGAAGATTTTCAACGGTAACACCGCGGCCAGTGCTCAAAACCAGGTGCATCGGCCATGCCGCGGGAGTCTCGGACAGGTCGATGACCAGAGAAGCTGCAGGATGACCGGCGTCAATGCCGGTTCTGGCCACAAGTTTCAGACTGTTGCCACTCTCATCGAACAGGTAAGTAAGCGTGCAGGGCATATCTTTCTGATGTGCAAGACCGCGCTCGACCGAGGCGAAAACATCCTGCCTTGAAATGGCGCCTGCCAGAGCCTCGGCCAGCGTACTCAGTAAGGCAAGCTGCCGTTCGCCAATCACCCGCACCGTATCTTCCATCACCACGCAAAGCATCCCCACAATCCGCCCATCCGCATCGGAAAGCGGGCTATAGGAGAAGGTGTGGTAGGTCTCCTCGGGATATCCGCTGCGCTCAAGAATCAGCATCAGCGTCTCTTCCCAGGTAGCCTCACCTGTCTCCATCACCCGCTGGATGAGGGGTCCAATGTCTTTCCAGATCTCTGACCATACTTGCGGCGCCGGCTTGCCCAGCGCCCACGGGTGCTTCTTGCCCAGCGTTGTGCGGCGGTAGGCGTCGTTGTACAGGATGGTGAGCTCGGGTCCCCACGCCATCCACATTGGAAACCGCGATGTGAGAAGAATTCTGACCACGGCCTTCAGGCTGTCAGGCCATGCGGCCGCCGGGCCCAGCGGGGTGGTGGCCCAGTCGAATTCTTCTACCAGCCGCGGCATCTCCTGCTGCGGGAGGGTTGGCTCAATGCCGGCAGCCTCAATGCCGGCTGCCTCGAAGCTATTATCTGGGTGGATTTCTTGCTGCATCGAACTGATCTCCCAAGAACAGCGAGCCCGGTACCGTTGCGATTTCCGTCTACGAATACGGTTGGTCCGATTCCTGCGCCGGAATTAACTCGAATCTCTACTCAATGGGGAAGGCGGGGAACGTGACGCTACGTCACGGCTTTAATTCTGATGCGGGGAGCCGCGCTGGTGTTGTCTAAACGCCGGCAGCATCGGGCGATGGGAGTGAAATGGAGGAAAGCGACACCCGTGTCGAGGCCTGCTTCAAGGGTGAGCTGTGCACCAGAGCAGAATCCATGTCAGGGCCGTTGCTGCTAGAAAAATCAGGGCAGGCCGCATGAACCGGCGTTCAGGCATGCTCGAATCTATGGTCTGCAATCGCACAGTCGATGGCCGGCTGCCGGCGTCGGCTGGTTCATCCGCCTGCGCAGGCACGGTCCTTTTTACTTTGCTTACGAGGTAACGGAATCCACCCGGCAGGGGCACCGCTGAAAACCAGCCCGCCGACTTCAGAATGGTGAAATAGCCGTTCTGAGTGATATTGAATTCCCTGCGATTCCAGGTACGAGGACTCGTCATTGTGCCCCCCTCACCCGCTGGTCATCGGCCTCGTCTCAGCCGCCGTCTGCTCTGCGCCCTTGCTGGGTTGAATCCTAGCACCGTTGGTGAGCACAGTCTCTTATAATCCTGTGGGGTGTCCCGGGTGTATCGATCCATACGGGTGTGGAGCGATCACCCCGGGGTTCCGCTATGTCTTAAAAGTCTTCTGCCTGAGCGGTCTATGCCCATCACCCTCTACAGATCCCGAAAAGGAGGGATCGTGCCTAATCCTCAAAAGTCCGGCTTGTCTGACAATTCCATTGGCGCAATCGCATACCTGACCCCGGGTCCGGCTTTCTTCTTTCTGGCCATCAGGCGCTACAACAAAAGGCCTTACGTGCGATTCCACGCCTGGCAGTCGATCGTATTCCAGGCTTTCGTATTTCTGTTCGGCCTCGGCGTCAAGCTTGTGCTCCCGTTTATCAAGTTCCTTGGTCCACGCATCCTGCTCACTCTTTTCTGTCTTGCCGGCGTGGTAGTTTTCATCCTGTGGCTTTGGTGTGTAGTGGGCGCCTTGAACGGCAAAAGCCATAAGCTGCCGATTATCGGGGCCTGGGCCGATGAGCAGGCCTATCGGTAGACACCATCAATCCATAAAAAACTTCCTTGACATCTGCCTGGAATCTTCCTACCATCTCTTCGTATTCCCGGAGGAGTATGATCCTATGCCCGACACCGAGAAAATCTCCTTCAACATCAGCGTCGTCGACCTCGGACAGGTCGACCTGCTCGTCGATCAGGGCTTCTATTCCAGCCGTACCGACTTCCTGATCGCCGCCGTGCGCCGCCAGATTGAGAGCCACGCCCTTACCGTCCGACAGGCCGTCGAACAAAAAGTAATGACGGTCGGCATGACCATCCTTAACCGAAAAGACCTTGAGAACCGCGTGGCCGCCAACAGTCCCCTTAATATTCGCGTCGTCGGCGTCCTCAAAATTGAAGACGACGTGACCCCCGAGCTAATCCGCGCCGGCATCAAATCCGTCTCGGTCTTCGGAAAGATACGCGCGAAACCCGAATTACTGGGCGCGCTCCTCACCAAGCAAATGCGCGATTGAGCTTCGCGAAAAAACGACGCTCCTGGGGGCTGCGATGACCGCTTTGCACCATCCCATCGACCATCTCATCTTCGCTCTTCTGCTTCTGTTTCCACTCGTTGAACTGCGCTGGACGTGGCCCCGCTACCTGGCCCGGCTGGCGGCCAACGTGCCCAACGCGCGGCTCAACTTTTATCGCGCGATTCTGCTCGAAGAATGGATTGCGGTGGCTGCGCTCATTGCCTACTGGGCCTGGATGCGACGGCCCTGGTCGGCGCTGCTGCTCATTCCCTCGAGCCCCATGCGCTTCGCCGGCGGGATGACGGTTGTAGTTGTGCTTTGCGCCCTGCTCATGTTGCAGAAGAAGGCTATCCTCGCGCGGCCTGAAGTGATGCAAAAGGTGCGAAAGAAACTCGCGTATAGCGAGCCCCTGTTGCCGCACACCGGTGCTGAACGCCGGCGCTTTCACGCGGTCTCATTCACCGCCGGGGTTTGTGAGGAAGCGCTCTTTCGCGGCTTTCTGCTGTGGTACTTCGCCGCGTGGGCAGGGGTTTGGCCGGCAGCGGTTTTGAGCGCGATCGTTTTCGGCTTGGGCCACGTCTACCTCGGCGTCAGGCAGATTCCAAACACCGCCATCATCGGGCTCGTAATGGCCGCGCTCGCCATTCTCTCCGGCTCCTTGTGGCCTGCCATGCTGCTGCATGCCGCCATCGATTGGAATTCGGGAGAGCTGGGCTTTCTCACGTTGAACGCGCCGGAAGCGCCTGCGAGTTAACGGGTCGAGGTTCTTGCTTATTCTCAACCCCCGCGTGCGAGCACATTTCGCACTTGGCCTGAGAACCGATTCACCCCTCCCTGCTCAGCGCTACACTCCCTCCATGCGCCTTTTCATTGCAATTCCGCTGGGCCAGGCGGTTGAAGCCGAGCTCAAGCGGCTCACCGCAAGGCTCAGGCCCGCGGCGCCCGATCTGCGCTGGTCGCATCCCGAGTCCTGGCACATCACGCTCCAGTTCCTCGGCAGCACTACTGACGAACAATACGCGTGCCTCTTGCCGCATCTCTCAGAACTCAAGGCCGCCCCATTTCCAATCAACTTCGACGGCCTGGGAGTATTCGAGCGCGCCGGCGTGTTCATCCTCAAAGTCGCGCCCACGCCCGCGCTCGCAGCCCTGCAAAAGAAGGTAGAAGCGGCGACCCAGCCCTGCGGCTTTGAGCCTGAAGACCGTCCCTGGCGCCCGCACATCACCCTGGCGCGGTCAAAGTCGGGGAACAAGAGCCGCGAACTGCGCACACTGCCCGACCGCGCAAGCGAGAGCGTTCGCTTCGACCGGATTCTTGCGACAGAGTTCCGCCTCTACGAGAGCCATCTGTCGGCAGGCGGTTCGAAATATGAAGTGAAACACCAGTTCCCGCTGGCCCCATGACAGATTAGCCGGCTCCATCCGGAGGTGAAGCCTGCAGTGAGGAACAGCCACAACAATTGATGTCGTACTATGAGCATAATTGGAATACAGCAAGCCAGATCTATTCTGTGGAATCAGATCGCCTTTTTAGAAGGGCTCATGCAGTGATGGCCATTCGGCAAAACCGCTTGCTGTTTTCCATATGGGCGATCGCGCCCGCCTATCTTCTGTTGCATTTATTTATCGCCACTTGCCTGCCCGACCGGTGGGACCCACTTTCCACATTCTGCATCGTCGTGGCTGAGCTGGCGGCCATGGCCGCCTCAATTCGCGCTGCGCGGATGGCTCAAAGCCCAATGCGTGCCTTCTGGCTGCTCCTCGTCTGCTCCATCCTGTTCCATTCAACAGCGATGAGCCTTGACGTCATCGCAGAAATCACGAACGCGCCCGAATTCAACTATGTCCCGAGGCTTCAAATCTTCTTTTCCATGCTATCCGGAGTCCCGTTGCTGGTTGCTGTTTCAATGCAGTTCGACCGGCGCATCTGGATCGTAACGCGAACCATTCATTCCATTCTTTCTGTCGCCGTTGGGGCCGTCCTTTACCTTCAGCTCCTCAGTCTCTTGACCATGAGCGGCAGCCGCAATCCAGCCGACGCCATCCTCATCACTCGCCTGTTCGACGCATTAGACCTGTTTCTCGCGGCTGCTTCGTCCGTTCGATGGCTCGGTTCGAATGACTTCAAGGAACGTGGCTTCTTCCGCGTTTTGTCCATCTTTCTTGCCATCAATGCCATATCGTCGGGCGCCCACAACCGGCTGCTGCTTCATCACGATTATGTATGGCTCGATCTGTTCATTTCCGCTCCGTATCTCATTCTCCTGGCTCTCATCCTGACCTCGCGCGATCGTCCTGCGCAGCCGCCTTCGATCGTTCTTGTTCGCGCTGTCAGAAGCGGGAGCCCCATTTTCCTGACCATGGCCCTGGTCTGCGCGGGCGTAATATCATCCCGGTCGCATCTCTACGTAGGGCTGGCAGCGGTGCTTCTCGCCATTGCCGGATACGGCGTATTGAATATCTTGACTCATAGCCAGGCGCTCGAGATTGAGGAGTCTTTGCTGGCCTCGAACATAAACCTCGAGAGACTCGCAGGCATTGACAGCTTGACCGGCATCCCCAACCGTCGCGCGCTCGATAAGGTGTTGCGCAGGGAGTTCTCCTTTGCCCGCCGCTCTAAGCGACCGGTATCCCTGCTCATCATCGATGTTGACCACTTCAAGCAGGTCAACGACATGAAGGGTCACCAGGTTGGAGACGACTATTTGTTTCACATCGCCAACGCGCTGCGTAAGGCGCTGCCTCGAGTGACCGACTTTATAGGCCGCTACGGCGGCGATGAATTCGCTGCGATTCTACCCGCAACCAACAGCTCAGGAGCTGCCATGGCGGCTGCGAAACTACACGCGTGCACCGCGGAGCTCGGCCTTATCCACCCGGCAACCCATTCGGGGGGCGTGACCCTCACCATCGGTTTCTCCACATTCGATGGATCGACTCATCACACAATGGCAAGCTTGATCAGAGCGGCAGATCGTGCCTTGTACCTGGCGAAGCGGGATGGCCGCAATCGTTCTGAGTACCTTAAGCTGGACGGCGACGGAGCGTAAGGCATCGCGTCCCTTTCATCGTTGGGCTTCAGCCCCTCAAACCCGGAGGGAGCAGAGGCCTTCAGGCCCCTGAAGCGAGCACGGAAGAATACCGTGAGCTTCAGCCCCGGGCCTTCTCGATAGGGCGCGACCTTAAAGACCCCACGACCCGCCTTTCGGGTATACTGAAGATTCGGCGTCTCGCCCGCGGGGCTGGTGTGCGCCTGTGGCCCGGATTCCGGTGCCCGAAGCGATTCAAAATTCTGGAGTTAAGACAATGGCACAAGTTTGCGATATTTGCGGCAAAGGCCCGCAGTTCGGTAACAACATCTCCCACGCCCACAACGTTTCCCGCCGGCGCTGGAACGTCAATCTGCAGGCCGTAAAGGCCTTGGTAAATGGATCGGCCAAGAAGATCCGCGTTTGCACAAGTTGCATCAAGTCCGGCAAGATTGCCAAGGCGTAAACTGCACTAGCCACACATTTTAGCCAACAGGAAACCCCGTCCCGGAGGACGGGGTTTTGTTGTGCCTGCGTCGCACCTGTCATTGGAAAAGTTTCTTCAAGCCCACTCGCCTTCCGGCCTCGCGTCTGAGGTCATCTACAGCTTCTTGAATCAGGCAACCATGGCCGTCTGGTCAACTCCGGGTCGATTTCACACTCACCACGTTGTGGATTCGTGGCGTTGGATTCCTGCTAGAATTCAGGTTTCAAGACCACTGCTTCCTCGGTCCGCTGCGAAAATCGACAACCAGGCGTTGTTCGGAGCGCGGCAAACTCCAACCCAAAGAAAGCTCTGACTGTGCCCGACGAAATCAAGCAAAAATCCGTCACTTACGCCGATGCCGGGGTAGACATCACGGGCGGCGACCGGGCCAAGGAACGTATCAAATTCCTGGCACAGAAGACGTTTAATCGCAATGTTATAGGGGGAATCGGCGGATTCGGGGCGCTGTTCCGGCTGGACCTGCAAAGGTGGAAGAATCCCATCCTGGTGAGCTCGGCCGACGGCGTGGGCACGAAGCTGAAGGTTGCGTTTGAGCTGGGGCTACACCACACGGTGGGCGCCGACCTGGTCAATCATTGCGTGAACGATATTGCGGTGCAGGGCGCCACGCCGCTGTTTTTCCTCGACTACTTTGCCAGCGGCAAGCTTGACGCCGATGTTACCGAAGATGTGGTGACAGGGCTGGCCGACGCGTGCCGGGCCAACGGGTGCGCACTGATTGGCGGCGAGACCGCGCAGATGCCGGGTTTTTATGCCGATGGCGAATACGACCTGGCCGGATTTATTGTGGGCGCGGTCGATCGCGACAAGATGGTAACGGGCGTGGGCATCAAGGCCGGGGACGTGCTGATCGGATTTCCGTCGACGGGCCTGCACACCAATGGCTACTCACTGGCACGCAAGCTGCTGTTTGAGGTGGCCAAGTACAAGGCGACGCAGTACGTGACGGCAATTAAAGAGAAGGCCGGCGCGGCGCTGATGAAGACGCACCGCAGCTATCTGCACGTGATTCAGAAGCTGGTAGCGGGGCAAGTGTCGGTTGGAATGGCGCACATCACCGGCGGCGGAATTACCGAGAACCTGCCACGGATATTGCCTAAGAACGTGACGGCGCAGGTGGAACTGGGCTCGTGGCCGGTGCTGCCGATTTTTGAGCATCTGCGCGCACTGGGCCAGGTGAGCGATGAAGAGATGATGCGGACGTTCAATATGGGCATCGGGCTGATCGCGGTGATTCCGGCGGCCAAGTTCACGAAAGCGAAGACGCTGCTCGATCGGGCCGAGGAGAAGTTTTATGTGATCGGCCGGGTGGTGAAGGGCGAGCGCCGGGTGCAGTACACTTAGTGGTCGGTGTTAGGTGGTCGTATGCAACGGCGACTCTCGCATCTCGATTGGATTGTGGTAGACATCATCTTGATGTTTGCTTGTTATTTGGGTTTCGACCTGCTGGTGGTTTTCAAAAAGGCAGTGCCCTCGTTCTCGATCGTTTGCGATTTTTTGAGCTTCCTCATGCTCATCACCGCGCTCTACTGTACACAGCAATTTGCGCGACACGGCTGGCGCTTGGCACGAAAACTGGATGAAGAGAGAAGCTCCCGCATTGCGGCTGAAAATGCGCCGATCAGTCTTGGATTGCACAGGAATCCAAGGGGTTCTTACACCTGCGACGAAGAAGATGAGCTTTCAATCTGAGGTCGGGGCAACATGAGGCTTGGCATCCTCCTCTCCGGCCGGGGCTCGAATTTTCTGGCGATTGCCGAGTCGATTCGCGCAGGACGGCTGCCGGGCGTCGAGATCGCGGTGGTGATTTCGAATGTGGTTGATGCGCCGGGGCTGGCTGCGGCGCGGGAACTGGGGCTGGCGACAGCTGTCTTTGAATCGAAAGGCCGCAAGCGCGCCGACCACGATGCCGATGTGGCTGCCTGCCTGAAGGCGCATAGCGTGGATCTGATTTGCCTCGCCGGATACATGCGCCTCCTATCGCCCGAATTTGTGACGGCGTTTCCCAATCGCATTCTCAATATTCATCCGTCGCTGCTGCCGGCGTTTCCCGGCCTCGAAGCGCAGGAGCAGGCCTTTGTGTATGGCGCAAAGGTTGCCGGGTGCACCGTGCACTTTGTCGACGAGGAACTCGACCACGGCGCGATCATTATTCAGCGCGCGATTCCGGTGCTTGACACCGACGATGCGCACTCGCTGGCTGAGCGGATATTGGCCGAGGAGCACATTGCGTATACCGAAGCGATTGCGCGGGTAGCCAGCGGCGAGTGGGGCATTGTCGGACGCAGATACGTGAAGACACAGGCACCAGGGACCAGGCAATAGGGACTAGGCACTAGGGAATCGCTGGACCCAGATTGCGAATAGGCTCTCGCGTTGTCAATGCTCGCCGTGTTGCGCTTTCTTTAGATTATTGATTTTCCAGCCACTTATAGTTTGCGCGCATTGCGGGGAATTCCGCGTGGATTGCCTACTCTTATAGATAGCCAATCAGGATATGGGCAAATGTTCAGCAGGAATAAAAACCTTCTGCTGAAAACCCACGTGATTGATGCCAGGATGCGGATTGAATAATTCGCACTGAGCAAAGCTGCTTGACATAGTTGCAGCAGCCAAGCCGCCGGGCGCCTCTCCACCCAATGAAATGACCGAAACCACGGCTGCAATGGGGCATTGAGAGCCGCCTGGCGCGAGTTTTGCGCCGCGATGCGCGGCGAAATCGCTAAGGGCCGGGAGGCCCTCCGTACAGCCGGCCGGGAGCGGCTGCGGAAAAACTCCGTGGTTGGGCATACAAGTGTCAGGGCACGACATTACAGTTTGCTGAAAAAGTCCGCTGTAGCGGGCTTTGTAACAAGGGCACGGCTTCAGCCGGGCCAATTAAGTCAGCGAAATGAGCTGGGCTTTAGGCCCTCCGTACAGCCGGCCGGGAGCGGCTGCGGAAAAACTCCGTGGTTGGGCATACAAGTGTCAGGGCACGACATTACAGTTTGCTGAAAAAGTCCGCTGTAGCGGGCTTTGTAACAAGGGCACGGCTTCAGCCGGGCCAATTAAGTCAGCGAAATGAGCTGGGCTTTAGCCCCTGCTACGCCGATGGTTGAGAAATTGCTCCGCTTATTGACTTTTTCCGCAGCCCCGGGAGAACTGGCGCTACACAAGCCCCAAAAGACATTTCTACGAGTTTACGAACGAACCAAAGGAGAGTTGTGCATGAACTTTATTTCAAATATCTGGAATCAACCCAGGACGTCAGTGGCGGGACTATTGATTGCGGTAGTCACAATTGGCGGCGTGCTTTCGCAGCAGGGCATTTCGCTTGGCAAAGCGGGAACGGGCACAGTGATTTCGCTGGTGGCAGCGATTGCCACAGCGCTGCTGGGGCTGCTGGCGCGCGATCCTGACGGAGCCGCAGTGCGGCAAGTCAGCGGGTCAGCGAGTCAGCAGGCCAGGCTGGGTGCGTGGATGCTGATTGCTCTGCTCCTGTCGTCGACTATGACCGGCTGTTCGGCAGTCAGCGTGGCGCAGGACATTGTGAATTGGACACCTTCGCTGGAGAGCGCGATTGCTACAGTTGACTCGACTGCCGCACTGCTTGCTCCTGCGGATGCGCCGGTATTCGCCGCGGCGACGCTGGGCTTTGATGCGGCTGCAAATATGCTCGTTACACAGTCCAAGGCTTATCTAGCCAATCCTTCTGCCGGCGTTTTGGCCCAGTTGCAGGCGCAGGTGGTCACGTTTCAGCAGCAGGTGAACAGCTCTCTGCTGGTAGCGACGAAGATTGTAGATGCGGCAAGCCAGAAACATGCTTTGTCGGCGATTGAGGCTGTGGCGACCATCGTGAATGCGATGCTGGCGCTGGTCGAGCAAGTCTCAAGCAAGGCTGCAGTTGCGCATATGGCGCAGGCTGCGCAGATCAAGATGGCTGCTGTTGAGCCGTATCTCGATCGCAACCAGTCCGTGGCGATGATTGCTGCGCATTACGATGAACCGGTCGAGGTCGCGCGGGCGCAGGTGGTGCTGGCGGAGCAGGACGCGGCAAGAGCCGGGTTTTAAAGACAGGCAACAGAAACCCACCCTCTTCAACAAATAATGAAGAAGAGGGTGGGTAACCTGATCTGATGTGCCCGAATGTGAACAACTTTTCATATCGCTAAATGAATATTTAACTTCCTCGTGAATTTGCCTTTCGCGTAACCGGATTTTCATCGGACTCTCACACTGGTCGCCTACAACTTTTTAGGTCGCCGCTCCCCTAACGGCGCCAGGAGGTCGAATGCAAAAGCTGGCAGCTCTTGCAATGTCAGGATTACTTGTCGTCTCCACTGTGCCAACCCCCACCTTCGCCCAGGATCCCTGGGGCGGAATTCCCACCGCAACCCCCATCAAGCACCTGGTGGTGATCTACCAGGAGAACGTCTCTTTCGATCACTACTTCGGAACCTATCCCTACGCTACCAATCCGCCAAATGAGCCGCGTTTTGTAGCCGCGCCCGGAACTCCGACCGTGAACGGACTGACGGGCACGCTGATCACCAACAACCCGAATGCAACCAACACAGCGAACGGAGCCGGCGCCACCAATCCCTTCCGCCTCGATCGCAGCCAGGCTGCTACCGCCGATCAGGATCACGACTACACGCCTGAGCAGATGGCCTTCGACCGTGGCCTGATGGATGCGTTTCCCGCGTCCGTCGGCACTGCCGGACCGCCTCCGGCGGGCACCCCGATTGCCGCGACCACCGGCCTTACCATGGGCTACTACGACGGCAACACGGTGACAGCGTATTGGAATTACGCGCAACGCTACGCAATCAGCGACAACTCCTACGGCACAAATTTCGGCCCGTCAACCGATGGAGCGATCAACCTGATCTCAGGCCAGTTGAATGGTGTGACCATCGACGAGAACCCCGGGGGTTCGACCATCAGCGACGGGAACGGCGGACTGACCATCATCAGCGATGCCGATCCATACGGCGACACATGCTCGACCACCACCGGCGAACTGCTGCAAATGGGTGGCAAGAACATCGGCGATCTGTTGAATGAAAAGAACATCACATGGGGCTTCTTCGAGGGCGGGTTCAACCTGAGCCTGGTGAATGCCAACGGCACAACGGGCTGCAAGCGTTCCACCACCTCGACTGTGACAAACACGAAAAAGGCCGACTACATTCCGCACCACCAGCCGTTCCAGTACTATCCCTCAACCGCGAACCTTACTCACGCGCGGCCCACCTCCACGTCCACAATCGGCTATACCGACTCGGCGAACCATCAGTACGACATCAACGACTTCTACGCAGCCGTCACCGCAGGAAACTTCCCCGCGGTGTCGTACCTGAAGGCTCCCGGCTATCAGGATGGCCACGCCGGCTATTCCGATCCGCTGGACGAGCAGAACTTCGTGGTGGGCGTAATCAACTTCCTGCAACAACGTCCCGAATGGAACTCGACCGCGGTGGTGATTGCCTATGACGACTCTGACGGCTGGTACGACCATCAGCTTGGGCAGATCGTGAACCAGTCAGCCACGGCGGCGGACATGGTGAACGGGCAACCTTCGTGCGGTACGGGCGCCGGTGCTTTGGCTGGCGTCAACCCCGGCACTGAACATGCGCAGGGCCGCTGCGGTTATGGACCGCGCCTGGTGCTGATGGTGATCTCGCCTTGGGCAAAGCATAACTTTGTTGACCACACTCTTACCGACCAGACCTCGATTCTGCGCTTTGTAGAGGACAACTGGCTGGGCGGCGAGCGGATCGGCCAGGGATCGTTCGACGCTATCGCCAACCCGATCAATAACATGTTCGACTTTTCGCATCCCGGGAATGTCGGGCATTACATACTCGACCCCAGCACCGGGCTAGTGAAGAGTCAAAACGGGTTCCCCTGGTAACAGGAGACGTATCATCTGAACACGGGAGCGAGGGCTTGCGATGGCGAGTCCTCGCTCGCGGATTTTTCGTTAGAGAGCAGTCTCAAAAATGATCTTGCGTCGGCGAGGGGCGTCCCTCCAGGGCTAAAGCCCTGACCTGCCAGTCGTGCCCTGATACAAGACTGTTTATGAGGCCGGTTCTAGAAAGTCATTTGTTTTGATCTCGCGTCGCCGGTTCCTCTCCGGTTCTTCACTAATCGCCGTATCTCCGTTCCTGTCTCGCGCCATGCCGCAAAGGCCGCATGCGGTCGAGCCCAACCTCGATCCTTCGACGCTGGCGCACTTTGTTGATCCGCTGCCGCTGCCCCAGATTGCGCGGCCTTTGCAGCGGCGACCTGCTCCCGATGGATCTGGCAAGCATGCGGCTTTTTATCGCGTGGTCATGCGCGCGATTTCTCAAAAGCTTCACCGCGATCTGCCGCCGACGACTCTCTGGTCAATTGGCGGATGCGTGCCGGGGGTCGTGTTCGATACGCGGAGCGGCGAAGGGCAGCTCATCGAATGGGTAAATGAATTGCCGCAAAAGCATTTCCTGCCCATCGACCACACGATTCACGGCGCTGAGAAAGACGTGCCTGAAGTTCGGAGCGTGGTGCACCTGCATGGCGGCAAGACTCCGGCAGAGAGCGACGGATATCCCGAAGACTGGTATGTGCCGGGCAAGTCGCGCACTTATTACTACCCCAACCAGCAGGAAGCGGCTCTCCTTTGGTATCACGACCACGCCATGGGGATCAACCGGTTGAACATTTACGCCGGGATGTTCGGGCTTTACATTGTGCGTGACGAAGGCGAACTCGCGTTGAATCTGCCTAGCGGCAAGTATGAGATTCCGCTGGTGCTGGCCGATCGGGATCTGGCAAGCGATGGCCAACTCCGTTATCCGGTTTCCGCCGATCCCCAGCGGCCGTGGGTTCCCGAAGCGTTTGGCGAGGCGCAGCTTGTGAACGGAAAGCTGTTTCCGTATCTCGATGTCGAGCCGCGAAAATACCGGTTCAGGATTCTGAACGGAGCGAATGGCAGATTTTATCGGCTCACGCTTTCGAATGGCGGCGAGATGCACCAGATTGGAACGGACCAGGGATTGTTGAGCGCACCGCTGACGCTGAAAAACCTTTTGCTGGCTCCGGGAGAACGCGCGGACGTGGTGATTGATTTTGCACAGTGGCGCGGAGAGAAGATTCAGCTCATGGGCGTGCCGTTTGAGCTGATGCAGTTTCGCATTGCAGCGCCGACCGTGGCGGACTCAAGCGCATTGCCGGCGACGCTGCGCCGGGTAGAGCGGATTGAGGAGACTAAAGCAGCGCGGACGAGACGCCTGACGCTCGACGAAAACCTGAACATGGTGGCGGAGTCGATGGGAATGCTGCTGAACAAGACACCGTGGCACGCGCCCATCACCGAAAAGCCGCTCTTGAACTCGACTGAAATATGGGAGCTGGTGAACCTGACCGACGATGTGCATCCGATTCATATTCACATGGTGCGCTTCCAGATACTCGATCGCCGGAGATTTGACTCATTCGATTACATGACAAAGAACCTGCTGCGCTACACCAGTGACCCGATGCCGCCCGATGACAACGAGTTGGGTTGGAAAGACACGGCGCGCGTGAACGCGAAGACCGTCACGCGCATTATTGTGCCGTTCACCGGTTACGCCGGCCGCTACGTGTGGCACTGCCACATTCTTGAGCACGAAGACAACGAGATGATGCGACCATACGAAGTTGTAACGGGCGCGAGCGAGCGATCTGCGCCTCCGTTGCCCACTTGGGCATGGCCCCTGCCGCCAGGGACACTTGCGTCACTGGAACTCACGAATTCCGCCACTCGTTGACTAATCTGCAATCCCACGATTGCCGGTGATGCGCCCGGGACGTGTCGATGGGTGCACTTGGTATCTGGCAGCAATTCAGATGCGCTGTGATGTGCTTGCTGCGCCGCGCTCAGTTGCCGGAGTCGACGGGCAGAAGCTGCTTCGCCCGCGCCAGAAGTTCATCGAAGCCCACAATGTAGATCTTCGCAGTCCCATCATCGCTCGCTGTGACGACGCGCTCGCCGCCGGGAGAGAGAACCGCGGAATTGACCGCACCCGTGTGCCCGGTGAGCGTGGTCAGGAGGCGGCCATTCCCGGCGTCCCACACGCGCACCGTAGCGTCCCAGCTTGCCGTGACGATGCGCTTGCCGTCGGGAGAGAAGACGGCGAAGCAGACCACGTCAGTGTGCCCAGCGAGGGTGGCCAGCAGATGACCGTCTCCGGCGCTCCACACCCGCGCCGTCTTATCCCAGCCTGCCGTGACGATGCGCTTGCCGTCGGGAGAGAAGACGGCAGACTTGAGCTGATAGGTATGCCCGGTAAGTACGGCCAGCGGACGGCCGTCGCCGGCGTCCCACACCCGCGCCGTTTTGTCCCAGCTTGCCGTGACGATGCGCCTGCCGTCAGGAGAGAATTCGGCGGATTCTACGAGACCCGTGTGCCCGATGAGGGGGGTTATCATATCGCCGTCACCGGCATCCCATACCCGCGCCCAATCGCCGCTTGCCGTGACGACGCGTTTGCCGTCCGGAGAGAAGGCGGCGGAATAGACCGGATCCGTCAGCCCGGCAAGCGTGGCCAGCAGCCGGCCGTCGCCGGCGTCCCACACCCGCGCCATGGCGTCTTTGCTTGCCGTAACGACGCGCTTGCCGTCGGGAGAAAAGACAGCGGACGAGACTTCATCGGTGTGCCCGGTGAGCGTGGCCAGCAGATGGCCGTCCCCGGCATCCCATACCCGCGCCGTATGATCGGCGCTTGCCGTAACGACGCGTTTGCCGTCCGGAGAGAAGGCGGCGGAATTGACCCCATCCGTGTGCCCGGCGAGCGTGGTCAGGAGATGGCCGCTCTCGGCATCCCACACGCGTGCCATCCTGTCCCAGCTTGCAGTGACAATGCGCTTGGAGTCGGGAGAGAATACGGCAGACTTGACCCGATCGGTATCTCCGGTGAGCGTAGCCAGCTGACGGCCGTCCCCGGTGTCCCATATCCGCGCCGTTGTGTCCCAACTTCCTGTCAGAATACGCTTGGCGTCGGGAGAAAAGACGGCGGACCATACCTTGTCGGTGTGCCCGGCGAGCGTCGCTAGGAGATGGCCGTTGCCGGCATCCCAAACTCGTGCCGTTCTGTCATCGCTTGCCGTTACGATACGGCTGCCGTCGAGAGAGAAGACAGCAGACGCGACACCATTGGCATGCCCAACGAGCGTAGCAAGCAGATGGCCGCCCCGGGCATTCCACACCCGTGCTGTTTTGTCGGCGCTTGCCGTAACAATGCGTTTGCCGTCCGGAGAGAAGGCGGCGGAATTGACCCCATCCGTGTGCCCGGTGAGCATGGCCAGCAGATGTCCATCGCCCGCATCCCACACCCGCGCCGTCTTGTCATCGCTTGCCGTGACGATGCGTTTGCCGTCCGGAGAGAAGACGGCGGAAGAGACCACATCGATATGCCCGGCAAGCGTGAACAACAGCCGTCCATTAGCGGCGTCCCACACGCGCGCTGTCTTGTCAAAGCTCGCCGTAACAACGCGGCTACCATCGGGAGAGAAGATCGCGGAAATGACACCGTCGGTATGCCCGGCGAGCGTGAACAACAGCCGTCCATTAGCGGCGTCCCACACGCGCGCTGTCTTGTCAAAGCTCGCCGTAACAACGCGGCTACCATCGGGAGAGAACACGGCGGAATCGACTTCATCGGCATGGCCCGTGAGCGTGGACAGGAGATGGCCGTCGCCGGCATCCCACACCTGTGCCGTTCCTTCAGGGCTTCCCGTAACGATGCGATTGCCGTCGGGAGAGAATCTGGCGGTCCATCCGTTGAGCGTGGCCAGCAGATGGCCATCGTCCGCATCCCACACTCGCGCCGTCTTGTCATCGCTTGCCGTGACAATGCGGCTGCTGTTCGGAGAGTAGGCCGCGGACAAGACCGCTCCCTTGTGATGGAGGACGTAAAGTTCATGCGGGTTCGCCAGGGCTGAGTTCAGCGCAGCCTCTGCCTCGCTTGTGTGCGCGGCCTGGGCAGCAGTCATCGCGTCTCGAAGCACGGCGCCAAGATCGGTTGCAGAGTCCTGCATGGACTTGGCTGCGAGCTGCCGCGAAACAGCCTGATTTCTCTGGATGGTTGCTTGCCGCCACTCCCAAAGAGCAAACACCGCCAGCGCCGCAGTGAGCGCCAGCGCGGCTGTGACGCCGCCCAGGACAAATCGGTGGCGTCGCGATTGAGCCTGGCGGCTCGCGAACAGGAATTTCGATTGCAGCTCGACGGGTTTCGGCTCACGGCTCGAAGCCTGGCTCTGCCACCGTTCGGCATCGAGTAGGTCCTTGCCGCGCAGCAGTAGGCTCGGGTCGCGATTGCGTGCCTCCCACTCCCTTGCCCTCACCAGCAGCCGGGTATGTTCGTGAACCCAGTTAAGATCGGTGTCGATGGCCTCAACAAGGCTGCGGAATGCGTCGTCAAAGGGATTGTCGCTGAACGAGACCCATTGGATACGCGCCAGGGCGGGCGGCAGGTCCTGCTGCGGCACTGTGCGATACACCACGGGTACCAATCTCTTGTGGCTCGCCTCCGCAAAGGCCAGCTCTTCGCGGCACATCTCTGAGGCGCAGGAAGTTTGGCTGACGATGAACAGGAAGTTGTCCGCGGCGGCGATGCTGGCAAAGATTTCCTTCCGCCATTCCGCTGTCGGCGGAATGTCTTCCCAGTCAATCCAGATGTCGCGGTTGATCTCTTCTAGGCTCTGATGCAGTTTACGGACAAAATCCTTGTCGACGCGAGCGTACGAAATGAACACGTCAGACATAGGCCTTCTTGCGGCAAGAAGTATAGCACGGGGAAAAAAGCCATGGCCCTGTCAGTGCGTTTCGCTCTATATGTTGGCGTCGCGGGCTTCGCCGAGCTGCAGCTTGAAAGTCATCTTGCGACGGTCGCGAACGATCGTCACACTGACTACGTCGCCGACCTGGAACTTGTCCATAATCACGCTCAGATCCTGCGGATCTGTGACTTGCTGTCCGTTGATGGCCACAATCAAATCGCCTCCGAGCAGGATTAGCGTGTTGCCCACATAAGCCTGTTCGTTGCCGCCGCGCAGCCCGGCGCGCTCCGCGGCTCCGCCGGGAATGACGCGCTGAATCAGCAAGCCGTATTCGGCGGGAATCCCCATCTGCTCGGCAAGATCGGGGCCAATGGCATAGGTAAATACGCCTAGCGACGGCCGTTTGACGTGGCCGTAGCGGGTGAGGTCAGAGAGCACGGCCTTGGCGGTGTTGATGGGGATTGCGAATCCAATACCCGAGCTCTGATCGGCGCCATTCGAGGCGATCATGGTGTTGATGCCAATGACTTCGCCGTGGGAGTTGAGCAGCGGGCCGCCGGAGTTGCCGGGGTTGATGGCGGCATCGGTTTGAATGGCGTCTTCAATGGGCGCGCCATCCTGGTTGTGAATGGAGCGGATGGAACTGATGATGCCGCGGGTCATGGTGCCATTCAGGCCGAAGGGATTGCCGATGGCGTAGACCTTCTGGCCAACATTGAGTTCGGATGAGTCAGCGAGCGTAACCGGCTGAAGATCGGGCGCGTCGATCTGGAGAAGCGCAAGATCGTGCACCTTGTCTGTGCCGATCACCTTGGCCTGGTAGCGGCGCTTGTTTGAAAGCTGAACTTCAATGCCTCGGTTGGCCCCCTCCACCACGTGGAAGTTGGTGAGGATGTGGCCGTTCTTGTCGAGGACGAAGCCTGAGCCCTGTCCCTGCTGCGGAACAGCCTGGAAGAAAAAGTTGTAGACCAGCGCGGTGGATGTGATGTTGACGACGGATGGAAGTACGCGCTTGTAGACCGCGATGTTGTTCTGCTCCTCGGCGTCGTAGGCGGGCGCGGCGTCAGCCACCGTCAGATGCAGTGAGGAGTCGGCGTTTTTGGGGCTGAACAGGCGCCCCATTGCGTGTCCATCGACAAGGGGAGAGTAGTGCGAGGTGAGGAACCAGAATCCGCCCACCAGAATGACGACCAAAATCAATGCGCGAAATTTCATGCTGTAAACCTGACAGACCTTCCTGACATCAGATACGGGGACTGCGGCGCGGGGTTCCCACACGAATCCCGCTGCCCCTTCTATTTTAAAGACAACGAAAATGGGGAATTGTTGCTCTCGGAGGTGAGGCGCGGCCAAAGTTCGCTTACCTGCTGCTGGAGAGAAGCCAAATCTCCCGAATTATCAATAACATAATCGGCTTGGCTCGCTTTCTCGGCATCGGGAATCTGGTGGGCAAGACGGCTGCGCGCGTCGGCTTCGGCAGCGGCGCGATTCTCAGGCGGCAGGTTGAGCCGCGCCACAAAGCGGGCGATCTTGAGGTCGTCGGGCGCGGTAATCACAATGATGCGGTCGATGCGGCGGCGCCAGTCGGCAAGGACGCTCTCTTTGTCGCCGCGGGCGCGGGCATCGCGCACCACCTCAAAAATCAAGGCAGACTCGATCACGGCCACGGCATTTGGATCGCGCAAGAAAGCTTCGTCCATCAGGCTCCGCTGCAAGTCAATCACCGCCGGATGAACGATGGCGTTCAGGTCTTGCAGGCGGCCTTCTTTGAATGCTATTTCGGCGAGTCGATTGCGGTTCAGGCGGCCATCAGCCGCGAGCACCTGGGGGCCGAATTTCGCGACGATCTGTGAAAAGACGTCGTGGCCGGGTTCCATCAGCTCGCGGCCCAGCGCGTCGGCTTCGATGACTACGGCGCCTAAAGCGCGCAGCATCGCGGCGACTGTGGTTTTACCGCTGCCCAGGCTGCCGGTCAGGCCTACGCGAAGCATTCTATGTCCTTCTTAGGTTGGTGGTTGAAGTTTCCCAAGTCTCAAAATCGACACCTGGGGCACCCAATTTTAAATTCCTCTCCGCAGTTTTGCGGCGCGGACGGTATTGGACATCAGCATGGCGATAGTGAGCGGACCAACGCCACCGGGCACCGGTGTGTACGCGCCCGCGATCTCGAATGCTTTTGGATGAATGTCACCAACGATGGTCGACCCGCGCTTGGTGAAGGTGAGTTCTCGCTTCAAATCGCCTTTGAAGTAACGGTCGAATTCCTCGAGCGTAGTGATGCGATTGATGCCGACATCGATGAGCGTGGCGCCGGCCTTGACCATCTCCGGCGTAATGAAACCGGGACGGCCGATGGCGGCTACCAGGATGTCGGCCTGCCGCGTTATCTCTCCAAGGTCGCGCGTTTTGGAGTGGCAAATTGTGATAGTGGCATTTTCATGCAGGAGCAGCATGGCAACGGGCTTGCCTACGATGTCGCTGCGGCCTACTACCACCGCATGTTTTCCGGCGATGGGAATCTCGCTCCGCTTGAGAATCTGAATGACGCCGGCTGGCGTGCATGGCGCGAGCGCGGGGCGGCCCGCCTGCAGGCGCCCGGCGTTCACGGGATGAAAGCCGTCCACATCCTTTTCAGGGAGCACGGCGTCGAGCAGGAATTTGGCATCGACCTGCGCAGGCAGCGGCAACTGGATGAGAATGCCGTCGATGTCGTCGCGAGCGTTGAGGCTGTTGACCAGGTCGAGCATGTCTTCGGTCGTGACCGTGTCAGGGGGTTCGATGAGTTCACTGAAGAGGCCGAGCTCGGCGCAGGTCTGCACCTTGCTGCGCACGTAGATCTCCGATGCCGGCACACGGCCCACCAGTACGGCCGCGAGGCCGGGCCTGACTCCCTGTGCGGCCAGCGTCTTTACTTCGTCGGCAACTTCATGCTTGATGGCGGCTGCAATGACCGCGCCGTCGAGGATTTTTGGCATTATCCGCTCCAAAGAATCATGGTATCGCCTTGGGGTATTTGCGGCTTACACGGTAATGCACGTCACACCGACTTGTGAGCAGGCTCACATACAACCCCTGCCTCGAAGTCCGACTTTGGATGTATCAAAAGTGTCCCAGATCACAACATGGATCACAGGGCAACTTTGGCGGGCGAGTTAAGGGGCGTCGCTGGATGAGCGGTCTGAAAGATGCAGGGCACCTGTTCAGGTTTCTGGGGCTATTCGTTATCGCGTTCCTGGTGTTTTGGGTGATTCGCGGATACGTGGTTCCCAGGAGCTTTGGCGAGTACGGTCACTACCGCGGGGCGGCGATTGCTGAAATTGCAAGCCACCCGATAAAGTTTGCGGGGCACCAGGCGTGCGAGCAATGCCACACCGATGAAGCCGACACCAAGTCAAAGGGCGCGCACGTGCATGTGAACTGCGAAGCCTGCCACGGCGCGCTGGCGCAACACGCCAACGATCCCACATCGATGACCCCTGTCAAGCCCGATTCCGCGGTGCTATGCGCGCGCTGCCACACGGCGAGCGCGGCCAAGCCGAAGGGCTTTCCGCAAGTCGATCCCGCGGATCACTCGAACGGCGTTCCGTGTGCGACCTGCCACAACCCGCACAGTCCGGTCATCGGGTCAGACGCGAAGACAACGGCGGACGCGAAGAAAACGGCAGCCACGGGCACAAAGGCCGCGACGGGAGGTGCGAAATGAATATCAGCAGGCGTCATATCCTGGTTCTTTTGCCTGCGGCGGCACTGGCCTGGAAGCACGTTTTGGCCGGGACCCCCGAAGATTCGCCCAACTACAAGTTGAGCGAGCACTGGTGGGGCATGCTGATTGACATTCCCAAGTGCATCGGCTGCGGAAACTGCGTGCGCGCCTGCCAGGCGGAAAACGATGTGCCGGATGGATTCTTCCGCACGTGGGTGGAGCGCTATCACGTCTCCGACTACCATCTCGAGAATCCCGAAGTGATTTCGCCCGACGGAGGCAAAGAAGGGTTCCCGGTTGCCCAAGAAGATAATGGCAAGTATTTCTTTGTGCCCAAGATGTGCAACCACTGCTCTGACTCGCCCTGCACGCAGGTTTGCCCGGTAGGCGCGACCTTTGTGACCCCTGACGGGGTAGTGCTGATCGACCAGACCTATTGCCTGGGCTGCGCCTATTGCGTGCAGGCATGCCCCTACGGATGCCGTTACATTCATCCCACCAAGAAGGTCGCGGACAAGTGCACGCTGTGCTACCACCGGATCACCAAAGGACTCACAACCGCCTGCTGCGAGGCATGCCCGACAGGGGCGCGGCAGTTGGCCGACTTGAAAAATCCAAACGATCCGATTCACGAGTTTTTGAAGACTCACGCGGTGCAGGTATTGAAGCCGCAGATGGCAACCGGGGCCAAGGCCTTTTACAACGGGCTTGATGGGTCGGTGCGGTGAGAAATGCAGCTTTCAGCCGTCAGCTCTCAGCTTTCAGCACGATCGTGCAACGGTCGGCTGCAGGGGCTGGAGCGGGCACGACGGGCTGGAAGCTGAAGGCTGAAAGCTGGGAGCTGTATCTATGAGCGGTGTTGAAGGCTATATGTATCCGAACGAAGTTACGCTCTACTGGAGCGTACTCATCGTTCTTTACCCCTACATCACGGGCCTGGTCGCGGGTGCGTTCATTCTGGCATCGCTGGTGCGCGTGTTCCGTGTTCAGGCGGTCGCACCCACCTACAGGCTGGCGTTGCTCACGGCACTATCGTTTCTGCTGGTTGCGCCGCTGCCTCTTCAGTTTCACCTCGGACATCCCGAGCGCTCGCCGGAAATGTACTTTACTCCCCACGCAACCTCGGCGATGGCCATGTTCGGCTACGTGTACCTGTGGTACCTCATGGCGGTGCTGGTGTTTGAGATCTGGCTCGATTACCGGCGCGAAATCGTGCTGCGGTCGCAACAGACGAAGGGGCTGCTGCGCCTGATTTACAAGGTCATGACGCTGGGCTCAAACAACATCAGCGAGCGGTCGCTCCACATCGATGAGAGAGTGGGCTGGATTGTGACGCTCATCGGCATTCCTTCAGCATTCCTCTTGCACGGCTACGTGGGATTCATCTTTGGATCTATCAAGGCCAACCCCTGGTGGTCGTCGCCGCTGATGCCGGTGGTGTTCATTTTCTCCGCCATGGTATCGGGCATTGCCGGCGTAATGCTGCTCTACATGGCAATGACCAAGCTGCGCAAACAGGCAATCGACATTCGTTGCGTCGACACGATTGCCATGTACATGTTCTACATCTTCATCATCGATTTCAGCCTTGAAATGCTCGACCTCGTCCATCGCATCTACGAGGCGGATGAATCGTTCCGCAGCCTCGATTTCATGGTGCACTCCAAGCTCTTCTTTTCGCAGATAGTGCTTCAAATTATCCTCGGCACGCTGCTGCCGCTGTTTCTGCTTTTCCTGACGCAGGTGATCAAACTTGCGGAGGTCGTGCGCAAGCGCATCTATGTTTTCTGCGGCAGCCTCATCCTGATCAGCGTGTTTGCCATGCGCTGGAACGTGGTGATCGGCGGACAGTTGTTCTCAAAGAGCTTTCTCGGATACACCACCTACAAAGTTGATCTGGTGACGAAAGAAGGTTTGCTGGTGGCCATCGGGTTCCTCATTCTGCCGCTGCTGTTCCTTTGGGCGCTGGTCAAGTTGTTGCCGCCGTGGCCCGAACAGTCCAAGCATCAGACCGCGTTGGGAGACTGATCTCAACGCGACAGGCGCAAGTCGGGGTGGGCGATGCGATGAACGAACTTCCCGATGTAATCGACCAACTCGTCAGACGCGTCGATGCGCTGGAGAATCGTGTCGAAGCGCTGGAACGCTCGACCGCGCCTAACCGATCGCGCGCGGCATCGGCGACGAGCGCTCCTCCAGGGACGCTGGAAGCGGCTCTTCTCAAAAACAACCCAATGGCGCAGACGGGCAGCACTTTTTCAGTGCTGGGCAAAGCGATGCTGGGCATCGCCGGGGCATATTTGTTGCGTTCTGCCGCAGAGGTCGGTATCGCCCCCAGGCCGTTGGTGGCGATCCTTGGCATCGCCTATGCGATTTTGTGGCTGTTTGTCGCAGCGCGAACGCCGGCTGAGGCGCGTCTTGCGCGAGCCGTATATTCCGTCAACTCCGCTGTGATCCTCGCTCCCATGCTCTGGGAACTGGCAATACGATTCAAGGTGCTTCCAGCGGCGGCGATCGCTGCCGCGCTCGGGGCATACGAATTGGCGGCCTTCTTTCTCGCGCAGAAATCGCATCAAGCGGTTGTGCTGCAGATTGGCAATACCGCTGTGGCCGCCCTTGGCCTGGTACTGGCGATCGCTACCCACGAAACGATTCCATTCATTGCGGTCCTGATTCTGGCTGCAACTTTTTGCGAATACCGGTCGGCGGCGGCCATGGGACGCTCGGCGAGAATAGTCGTCGTGCTATCGGCCGATGTGGCTGTCTGGTTGCTGATCTATATCTATTCAAGCCTGCAAAGCGAGATCTATTCGAGTCCGCAAAACACCCGAGGCGATTATCCGGCGCTCTCAATGGCGGCGCTGCTGGCGCCGGGTGCACTGATTTTTCTGCTCTATGCGTCGGCAGTAACCTTCAAGACACTCTTCAAATCTCAAACGATCTCTCTTCTTGAGACTGCTCAAACCGCGATTGCATTTCTGCTGGCGGCCGTCGCTCTGATCGAATTTGGGCCGGCATCGAATAAATTGATTCTTGGCATCATCTGCATCGCGCTCGCCGCCGCCTGTTACGCGGGAACGCTTATGCGGCTTCGCCAGAACGCGCCGTGGCGGAACAGGGCGTTCTTCTCAACCTGGAGCGGGGCACTGCTCCTGGCCGGCATTTTTCTCAGCCTGCCGGGACCATGGGCGGCTGCTTGCTTATGCCTGGCTGCGCTGGTTGCGGTTGTGGCCGGCACACGCTTGGGTCGGGTGATTCTCGAGGTTCACGGGACCGCATTTCTGTTTGCGGCAGCTATTGCCTCAGGGCTGGCCGAATACCTTCTCCTCTCGCTGACAGGCGCGCCAATAGGCGTGCCGGGAGTGTTGATCTTTCTTGCTACGGTGTGCGCGGTGCTCTGCTATCTCGTCGCAGGGCGAGACCGGTCAGACGCGTGGGAACAGCAGGCGATGCAACTTTCGCTTGCGGCGATCGCGGCCGCTGCATTGACCGCGCTGCTGGCGCAGGGGCTGATAGCGATGACGGAACTGGGGATGG
The DNA here is from genome assembly GCA_964528915.1 of uncultured Occallatibacter sp. GTDB lineage: Bacteria > Acidobacteriota > Terriglobia > Terriglobales > Acidobacteriaceae > Telmatobacter. Next base: position 42,806 of record CAZGUD010000004.1, on the reverse strand, counting down.
CGCCCGCAGCCCATCATCTTGCGTTTATCCGCACTCTGACTCTATGCGCCGTATCGCTGGCGCTGGTTTTTGGCGGAGCGCGCCTGCGCCGGCCGGAGCTGAGCCGCCTGGGCTATGCCGGCATAGCGCTGATAGCCGTGAAGCTGATCATCGAGGATCTGCGCAACGGACACCTGGAGTACGTTGCCGCTTCGATCTTTCTGTTTGCGCTCACACTCATTGCCGCGCCACGCCTGGCGCGCGTGAGCCAGAAGGCGTGAGACGCAAACAGAGGAATCCCCGCAAGACGATTGGGAAATCGCAGATTACAGCCCATCAGCGGATCAGGTTGTCCGAAGCGAAGCCCGGTTGCGGCGAGACCGGCACTTCGCGCCATGCCCTGTCGCCGCTCTCGCGCAGCTTCATCTTGCTCATGTGGACTTCGTAGTTGGTATTAGGCAACAGCGATTCGAGAATGAAAGTCTCAATGCCGGCGCCGTGCAGTTCGCTGTAGCGATACACGCCCATATCGCCTTCACTGGTAACATGGCCCGCTGCCGCCGATTCGAGGAACCGCTGGGCATCGGCGACGCTCGGCGTTTCGTGGTCTCCGGTTTCGGTCACGCTTTCGGCTGCGTAAGAGCGCACCAGCTTGGTCCAGTAGCGCGACAGCAAATCGGTATTCGCAAAGAGATCGGCCCAGATAAGCTTGCCATGCACCGAGACCACCACGCCCACCGCATGTTCTTCGCGCAGCTTTTCGAGTACCTGTGCGCGCACTTCATTGGCGGGCGCGGCAGCCTCGTCCACCTTGGCCTTTACCGCATCGTTGTTCATCGCCTGCGCATAACTTGACGTGCTCAGAAGTTCGTCGCTGGCAGTCACTGTTACCGTCGTAGTGGCCGCACCGACCGACGCCGGTGCGCCGGCAACGGCCGCCATCTGCGAGATGGTGCCATGCACTGAGTTCCACACTTCCTGCTGGTTCTTTTCCGCCATCGCCTTTTCGCGCACCGCGGGCTGCACCATGAACGACTCCGCTGACGCCTTATTTGACGAGCCGAAGTTCGCCGAGGCTCCAGTCCAGCGGCCCGGCTCGATGCAGAAGACCGAGAGGTCGATGGGATCGGCGTCCGGAGGAACGATGCGATCTTTGGCGATCACGCGATCCTGCTTGCCCCCGGTCACAATCTCGCCGGCCAGAAGCAGGAGCGGCTTTCTGGAGTGATTGACCAGCACCAGCGTGTTCACCTGGTCGCCGCGATTCTGATTGCCGGGGGGTGGTGACCATATTCCGGGGTCGCGCTGGCCGTCGGTGGGCCGGGGACGCACGAGTCCGCGAACGTTGCCGGCCTCAGTGACCTCGACCTCGCCCGATTTGATGCCTTCGTCGAGCGTGATGAATGGAGTTTCAGCGGGAGAGTCGCCGCTGGTGCGGACCACAGGAAACAGAACCAGGTGGCCGCTCTCGATGGGAGCGAGGACGCGGTATGCGCCGGTTCCGTTAATGGGGCCACCGGCCGCTGTCACGAACCGGTTGCCCGCAAAAGCAGCCAGTACAGCAAACAGTAAGGCAACCAGCAAGTACCTGGGTGAATTTTTCATGATTCCCTCCTCGATATCGGTTGTTGGGCCTGCGCGAATGTTGGTGGCAGACTCTTGAGGAACGGGGCAGCATGGAATTCTTGCACAACTTTTAAGGGGGATTTTTTAAGGTGGAATCCCGCCCCGGCCATTAGCGGTCCAAACATTGATTTGGGGCTAGAGAAATGCCGCGATCCAGCCGAAGAGACAAGTACGGCGGTCCGGCATGGACAGCCGGGTTGGCAGGAATCTTGGCGAAGGTCGTCTTCAGTTCGAAACCGTATCCAGCGGAAAGCGAAGCCCCGGGGACGAAGCCGGGCGTGGAAAAGTCCAGGAATATGCCCTGGGCGTATCTTCGATTGCCGCCGTTTCCACAGGTTGCGGTTCGGGTCCTGCAACTGGTGACGAATGAGAATGTACAACTGCACGAGCTTTGCGATCTGGTCAGCTCAGACGCGGCGTTTGCCAGCGAAGTGCTTACGGTGGCCAACTCGGCGCTGTACGCGCCCCGTTACCCCGCTAGCAGCATTCTTCAGGCGATTGCGGTGCTCGGCGCCGATACGCTGCAGGGAATGTGCATCACGGTCGGCGTGCGCGCTTACCTTGGCAAGTCGATGAGCCAGCCTGCCATGCAGTCCCTCTGGCGGCACAGCCTGGCATGCGGATTGATTGCGCAAAAACTGGCGGCGGGTGGCCTGGTGGACGAATACACGGCCTATACTGCTGGGATTCTGCACGACATTGGCCGGATCGCGCTCACGGTGATCCAGCCCAAAGACTATGCCGCGCTGCTTCAATCGCATGACGGACCGGCCGACAGCATTCTGGAGTGCGAGCGCGGGCTATTCGGCTGGGACCATTGCGAGGCTGGACTGAGGCTGGTCGCCGGTTGGAAACTGCCCCAGGAATTCGGAGACGTGGTCCTGGACCATCACGCTCCCCGCCGAACCGATGGGGCATGGGGGCTGTCGGAGCTGGTGAAGATGAGCTGCGCCATTGCCGATTCGGCCGGCTTTGCGGCATTCGCGAGATGCCAGGGGGCGACCTACAGCGAACTGCTTGACAGACTCCCCGCCCGGGAGCGGCGCCTTTTCTATCCTGAGGCCGAGCAGTTGATTCACGATGTTTCCGCGGAAATCAGCGCCATTGAATCGGTGTGATTGGATGCGCCCTGCCGGTCTGCCGTCATTTCGGCCAGAGGCAAAACCCGACAAAATAAAGTGATAAGATACGGTTGCTCAATGAAGTAGCATCCGCGCCGCCTTGAAGTTTGCAAACGCTGCGCACCGATTGGAAAGCGTTTTCCCTGCTATCTGAGATCGAGGTTTGCGATGAAGAGAATTAGTCGTACATCGATGGCATTGCTAGTGGCCGCAGGATTGACCTCCGGCGTTTTGCAAGCCCAGAATGTGCCTGCCAATTTGCACGCACCGAATCCGCAAGCCAATTTGCAAGCCCAGAATGTGCCTGCCAACCTGACAATTCACGCCGATCAGCCGATAGCAAATGTTAGCCCGACGCTCTATGGGTTGATGACCGAAGAGATCAACCACTCCTACGAAGGCGGCCTTTACTCGGAGTTGATTCAGAACGGCACTTTTCGCAGTGACTGGTCGGGGATCCTGGATTGGTATCTGGTTCAGCGCGGCAGCTCAATAGCGAAGATGTCGGAAGATCGCACCAAAGGTCTCAGCACCGCGCTGCCTTACAGCCTGCACCTTGAAGTTGACGGCGCCAGCCCGAAGAGCCCCGCAGGAATATTGAACGACGGATTCTGGGGCATACCCGTGAGGCCGAACACCACTTACCGCGGATCGTTCTACGCCAAGGCAGACACCATAGACATTGGGCCGGTGACCGTGAGCCTGGTTGCCGATCAGAGTGGAAAGGTTCTGGCGTCGGCCGTGATTTCAGATGTGGGTACGACCTGGGCGGATCATCATTTCGAGCTCAGGACCGGCATGATCGATGCGGTGACCACGGCCAATCACTTTGAGCTCACCGTTACCCACGCAGGTGCCTTATGGCTGAATCTTGCCACGCTCTTTCCCCCGAGCTTTCATGATCGCCCCACTGGAACGCGCATCGACCTGATGCAAAAACTGGCGGCCATGCATCCGAGTTTTTTGCGCTTTCCGGGAGGGAACTATCTTGAGGGCAATCAACTGGCCGACTGGTACGACTGGAAGAAGACGGTCGGTCCGCTGGTGAACAGGCCCGGCCACCCCAGCCCGTGGAGCTACTGGTCGACCGACGGCTTTGGGCTGCTTGAATTCCTGGAGTGGTGCGAGGACCTGGATATGCAGCCGGTGCTTGCGGTTTACGCGGGATATTCGCTGCAAGGCCAGCACGTGACGCCGGGACCGGATCTGGAACCGTATGTGCAAAGCGCGCTGGATGAGATTGAATACGCGACCGGCGGTGCGGATACGACATGGGGATCGCGGCGCGTGGCCGATGGTCATCCGGAACCGTTTGAGATCACCTACGTTGAAATCGGCAACGAGGACTGGTTTGACAAGTCAGGCAGCTACGATGCGCGTTTTGCGCAGTTCGCCAAGGCGATCCGCGCCAGGTATCCGGCATTGCAATTGATTGCCACTGCGCCGGTGACCACGGAAAAGCCCGATGTGCTTGACGAGCACTATTACCTGCGGGCTACACAGTTCTTCGATGATGTGGGGCATTACGATAAGACTGACCGCAACGGGCCGAAGATTTTTGTTGGTGAGTGGGCGACCCGCGAAGGAACACCTACTCCCAACCTGGGCGCCGCGCTGGGCGATGCCGCATGGATGACCGGAATGGAGCGCAACAGCGACATTATTGTGATGTCGGCTTATGCGCCCCTCTTTGTGAATCTAAACGCAGGCGCGTCGCAGTGGGTTCCCGACCTGATTGGCTACGACGCACTGCGTAGTTACGGTTCGCCGAGCTACTATGCGCAGGCGATGTTCGCTTCAAAACTCGGCGACAAGAAGCCGGCATCCGAAGTCAACGGCGGAGGCCCGCGCTTCTTCTACTCGGTTACAGAGGACACTCAAAAGAAGCGGCTTTACATCAAGCTGGTGAATGCATCGTCAGACCCGCAGCCGGTAAAGATCAATCTACTCGACGTTTCGCCAGGCGCGGTCGGCCAACTTACGGTGCTGAGCGGTAGAGACACCCAGGCAACCAACACCATCGATCATCCCACGAATATTCTACCCGTGGATAAGCCGCTGGCCATTACCAGTAGCACGCTGAATTACGATGCGCCGCCTTACTCGGTTCAGGTGCTGGATGTGCCGCTGACAAAGTGATCTGAGCAGTCCGATTAACCGGCAGTCGGCCGGTTTTGGCGCGCGGCACAGGTAAACTGTTCTCCAGGCTTTGTTACGTGGAGGAGGTTGGTCCTGCTGATCTGGACAACATTCGTGCTTGCGTTCAGCGCGCTGCTGCCGATGATCAACCCTCTGGGATCGGCGCTGAACCTGCTGGGGATTGTTGGCGACATTCCGCCAACTTCTTTTAAGTATCTTGCCCGCAGGATTGCCATCAACAACGTTATTTTCCTCACCGTGATCGAAGTGACCGGGTCGGCGATTCTGCGGTTCTTCGGCGTCTCAATTCCAGTGGTTGAAGTGTCGGGCGGCATCGTGATTGCGGCCATTGGCTGGTCAGTGTTGAATGCCCCGGCTGCACAAACCGATGTTCAGTTCAAGAACAACGACATTACCGCCAAGACTGACGCCGGACAAAAACTTGAACAGCTCATGTTCTATCCACTCACCTTTCCCATCACCTCTGGACCGGGAACATTGGTGCTGATGCTGACGCTGAGCGCGCATGTTTCAAACCCCAACCTCGCGCGCAATCTGCTGGGGCATCTTGGCATTTTTATTGCGGTGCTCGTCCTCAGCCTGATGGTGTTTCTGTGCTACGCGTACGCTCCCAAGCTGACTTCGGCGGTTGCTCCTACCACGGTGCGCGGAATTCTTCGGGTGGTGGCCTTCATCCTGCTTACGATCGGCGTGCAGATTGCCTGGAACGGCCTCTCCGTGCTGCTGAAGAGCGTGGTCGGCAAGGGGATGTAGAGCCGGATTGTCGCGGGAAGGGTGAGATTCGATGCAAGGCTGAGATCAGAGAGCAGAGTTCAGGAATCTGCGCGGAGATTGATTGCTGCCTGACCGCAGACTGCAGGATTATGGTATTCGGCGGTGCTGATTAAAACGTAGTTTCCTGATAGACGGTCATAGGCTCCAACTAAATCCTGACGCATCGTCATGCTGAGCGCAGCGAAGCATCTGCAGTTGCCTTTCGTAACTTCCGCATAGGCGGTGATACAACCGCGAGGTTCGTTTTTAGTCCCGGAGGGACGATCGAATTTAGCCCCGGGTGAAACCCGGGGAAGCACGCCCCCAAAAGACGAACGCGCCCCGGAGGGGCGCTGTGAAAGATGGCGAGTAACTTCCGCATAGGCGGTGATACGCCAACTACCGGGCCCTGTAATAAGGGCACGGCTTCAGCCGGGCCAAAAGAACGCACAAATGCATCCGGGCTTTAGCCCCTGCGAGACGTAAGTTCTGCAAAGCCGGTGATACAACCGCGAGGTTCGTTTTTAGTCCCGGAGGGACGATCGAATTTAGCCCCGGGTGAAACCCGGGGAAGCACGCCCCCAAAAGACGAACGCGCCCCGGAGGGGCGCTGTGAAAGATGGCGAGTAATTTCCGCATAGATGGTGATCATGCCGGAACCCAAAAGGCTGCTGTCATCCCGAAACACAGTGAGGGATCTGCGGTTGCTCCTCACCACATTCCACAATCCACCCCAGCGCTTAGCTCGGATAACTTCTGGCTAGGCGGCGATACGACCGCAATCTTCAAAAACTGTTGTCATCCCCGAAACACAGTGAGGGATCTGCGGTTGCTTTGGCCAAACTTCCGGTTTGGCGGTGATACGACCAGAATCAGATTGAGCCTCTGTATTCGCTCCTTATTCATTCATCAAGGGCCGGATGTACCGATGAAACCTTCATGATTTGGCAGCCGGCTTTTGATTTCGTTATTCGTCGAGCGCTCCCAGATTGTTGGGAGTAAATCAGCCACAGTAGAACAGCCGCCTGGTTTCGTAAGGCAGTTAACGTTCAGGGCAAGGGCTGCCTTTTTCTTTTCTTCGGCGGAGCCAGAACTGATAACCACAAGCCCATTCGTATCCAATGGCGACGAGCTCCCCCAGGGATGCAGATAGAAAGAGTCGCTGTCGTTGAAATCCATCTGTGAGTGAACTACGATGCTGCTACGGTAGTCGGCCTGAGTTGTAAAGTCCAACATACTTTCCTCAACAACGCCGTCTCGGAGCCAAAAATCTGCCTTCAACTCTGTCGCAGGGACAATCCTGAGAACAGCTAACGGACGGTTCGACAGCTTGACTTCGTAACCACATTCCGATGGCATACAGCCTTCCACACGGCGGAGTCTGTGGCCAAGCTTGCTTTCAAGCACCGCCAGTGTGGGCGGGCTGCCCCCGAAGCTGGACAGTTCACACGTGATCCGAATCAGCGATTCTGCCCGCTCCTTCAGCAAATGCGCGTAAAGAGCGAACGCCACAATTGCGATACCGCTGACTATTACGATAACCAAGAGAGTTCGTCGGATGAGGTTCACAATGGTATAGACCCCGGCAATCTGCGGTTTGTTCCCGGCGCAGAATGTCCCTCGTCAGCGTAAAAGCCCTTCCCGCCTGGTTTGTCGCCAATTCGGAAGTATCGCTGCGTTGAACGTCCAAAAGCAACTGCGGATCCTTCACTGCGGTTCAGGATGACAGCTCATTGGGGGAGGGGACGGAGTGCTCGAGTCAGGAGCGCGAGCGGTTGGTCGCCAATTCGGGACTATCGCCACGTCGAACTACCAAAGGCAACTGCAGGTCCTTCGACTCCGCTACGCTCCGCACAGAATGACAACGCTCACATGACAGGGGCGCTCGCCTTGTTAGAATCCTCTTTCGGCGCCGGAGCCACTTCGGCGGGGCTGAACGAGGAGACGCAATGGGCGCGCATACGAAAACCAATCAAAACGATCTGAACCGGCGCGAGTTCTTGCGTCTAGCCCTGGCCGCATCGGCCGCTCTGGCCGCTTCAGGCCGGGCACATGCCGCGGGAGAAACCGTACCTGCTTCGCTCGTCCATGCCGCCTTGCATCCGTTGCCACCCGGCGCCGTCGAGCCCGAGGGCTGGTTGCGCGGCTGGATGCAGAAGCAGGCCGCCGAACTGGGGTCGCAGCTCCCCAATGTCTCGTGGCCGTTCACCGACTCATACTGGTCAGGGCAAGAGACTGTTGAAGGTCAGACCACCGATACCTGGTGGCCGTGGGAACAAAAGGCCTACTGGCTCGACGGGGCCACACGGCTTTCGATCGTGTTGAAGGACGAGCAGTTGATGACCCTGGTGCGCCAATCGCTCGACTACACGCTGAGCCATGCGCGCGACGACGGTTACCTGGGCCCGGAGAATTTCCGCGATCCCAAGGGCGACTTTCACCGCTGGCCGCAGAATGTGCTGTTCCGCGGCATGGCCGCGCTGGCCGATGCGCGCTCCATTCCAGGATCGCCGGAGTCGGCAGACGTGGCCGAAGCATTGCGCCGGCATTTCCTCGGGGATACGGCAGACTACGGGTCGCCTACCCGCAACGTGACCAACATTGAAGGCATGATCTGGTGCTATGGCCGCACCGGCGATGCGCGCCTGCTGCAGTTGGCTGAAGAAGCGTGGAAGAGTTACCAGAAAACCGTTGCCGACGATCCCGGTCACGGCGACCTGGGAGCAATGCGCGTCTTTGCCGCCACGCCCATCAACTCCCATGGCTGCACCTACGCCGAGACCATGAAGCTGCCGGCGATTCTTTACCTGGCCACCGGCAAGCCCGAGTACCTTGAATTTGCAATGGCCGCCGAACGCCGCATCTTCGACCACCACATGCTGGTGGACGGCATCCCATCCACCACCGAGTGGTATCGCACCGTTACCTCTCTCGATTCGCACGAAACCTGCGACATCAGCGACCACACGTGGTCGTGGGGCTACATGCTGATGGCCACCGGTGATGCCGTCTGGGCCGATCGTGTTGAGCGCGCGTGCTTCAACGCCGCTCCCGGCGCAATCAAAAACGACTGGAAGGCGCTGCAGTACTTCAGTTGCCCCAATCAGTTCCTGGCCACGCTGAACTCCGACCACAACGTGATGTCGCATGGCGGGCGCATGATGGCCTACCAGCCCAATCCCGGTCAGCGTACCGCATGCTGCGGAGCCAACGTGCATCGTATGCTGCCCAACTTTGCCATCCGCATGTGGATGAAGACCAATGACAACGGCCTTGCCGCCGTCCTCTACGGACCCTCGCGCGTGCAGGCCACCGTCGGCGCAGAGAACCAGCCTGTCTCGATTGTCCAGACCACGCACTATCCCTTTGAAGAAGAGATTCGGCTGAGCATTGAGACGGACAAGCCCGTGGCATTTCCTCTGCTGCTGCGCGCTCCCGGCTGGTGCGCCGCGCCGCGCGTGACGCTCAATGGGGCCGTAGTGAAGGTCGAGCGCAATGCTAACGGGTTCCTGCGCATCGAACGCACGTTCAAGTCCGGCGATCGAATTACGCTTACCCTGCCCATGCATGCGCGCGTAACCAATTGGCCGCAGCAAGGCGTGGCAGTGGAGCACGGCCCGCTCGTCTATACGCTGCCCATCAAGGCCAACTGGACTTCAAAGGTCGAACCGAAGTACACCACACCCGATTTTCCAAGTTGGGAAGCCACACCCGCCAGCCAGTGGAACTACGGCCTCAATCTCGACCAGGCCAGGCCTGAAGCCGGCGTCGAGTTCCATCGCAAGCAGCTTGCCGAGGACCAAGCTCTGGATCCGTGGGTCGAGCCGCCGACATCGGTCACTGTCCCCGCGCGGTTGATAGCCGGTTGGGATTTACAACCGAATCCTGATGACCCAAGCCAGAAGTTCACGCCGCCATTGCCCGATGTTTCCGAACGTAAACCTGCCGGGCCGGCAACCCGGATCACGCTGGTTCCCTATGGGTCTACGGAATTACGTTTGACGATTTTTCCTGCCCTGCGCGCTTGACAGCGCATCACAGACACAAAAATGGGTGCCCCATCCTCTTCACGTAGTGTGCGAACAGGGTGGGGTCGGCAATACCGTTCACTTAACCGATCTGCTGGTAGTCACAACGAAGCGGGTACCCCATCCTCGCGACATCTTCGTTTTTGTCGCCAGGGTGGGATCGGGCGAACTCAGCGACACTCAGCGCGGCGCCTGAAACTGCGCCCATAGAACACCATGCTGTACCATCGTTTACGTGATTTAAACAACTCTTCAGCAGTGTCATCGGAAGCTCGTTTCAAAAAGAGGGACCGAGGCGCTGGATACGTAATCTATGAACGATGATTCGCATCTTCGCTGGAATCCTCTGCGGACGGCTCCCAACCTGCTTACGCTCCTGCGTATTTGCCTGGCGCCATTCCTGGTGGCCGCGATTCTGCAGGGCGAATACCTGCTGAGCTTTGTGCTCTTCATCGCTGCCGGGCTCACCGACGGTTTGGACGGGTTTCTGGCGCGGGCCCTCAAGCAGCGTTCCATGCTGGGGCATTATCTCGACCCAGTTGCGGACAAGCTGTTGCTCAGCACGTTGTTCCTGGTGCTGATGCATAAAGGGCTCATCCCGGTCACGGTAACGGTGCTGGTTTTCGGGCGCGACGTGGGAATCCTGCTCGTGGCCGCAATCCTCTACATGGCGGTGGGCCGCAGGGAATTTCACCCCAGCTTGTTTGGCAAGGCGAATACGCTGGCCCAGATCGTGGCCGTGGCAGCAGTCCTGCTCCGCCAGATGACAGCGGAGGCATGGGTGGGGATTTTCAGGCAGGTGGCCCTGGACCTGACGATGCTGCTGACCGTCGCGTCGGGACTGCACTACGCGTGGGTGGCTTCAAGGCGCACTTCGCCCCCGGCAGCAAACGGCGCCGCGGCCAAGTGAGCTGTAGGGATTAAGCGTCGTCTGTGAGGTTTTCGGTCTCGACGGAGTCTTCGATTTCCATGTCGCTAAATTCTTCGGAATCAAAAACTTCGCCACATTCCAAGCACTCGACGAATTCCGTGTCTTCGTGGCGGGAAACGATTCGAACCCTGGGGTGTTTGCAGGCGGTAGCCATCGTCCTGTAGTCGCGCGGGAAATAGCCTTCTTTGGCGGGATTGTAGCCCGTTTTTCCTCATTTGCGAAAGCATATTTTGTTGAATCTTCAGTTCCAATCCACAATCCTGGGTGGCCCGCACGATTCGGCCCGTAGATAGTTGAATCTCGGACAGAAACGGTCGTATACTTAAAACGGACCGATCAGGTCGGATATTTCATGCTGAAACTTACCAAAAAGGCGGATTACGGGCTGATGGCTCTGAAGTACCTGGCGGAGCATCCTGAAACCCCTGCCCTGAGCGCCAAAGATGTGGCGGATGCGTATGGGATTCCGGCTCAACTGCTGGCCAAGATTCTGCAGAGACTTACCAAGACCGGTCTTTTGCGCTCCCATGCCGGAATGAACGGCGGCTACGAACTGGCGCGGGATGCGAGACAGATTTCGGCCTACGAGGTGATCCACGCCATCGACGGCCCGTTCTTTATTACGTCGTGCACCAAGGGCGCGAAAGGGTGCGACCTGACCCCCAGTTGCACCATCAAAGAGCCATTGGCGCGTGTTAACGACACAATTGCGGGAGTGCTGAAGAGCATCAGCATTCAAGACCTGGCCGAGCACGTGCAGCCTGCCGGCAAAGCGCACGAGGCGCATGGGCTGGTTGCATTGACGCTCTAAAAGCGGAGTCAGACGGCGTGTTGCTTCCCTGAGAGTTTCGCCGAGACATTAAGCATGTAACAAGTTTTGGAGAAGATGATGAGCACAGTATTCAGCCAAGTGGAGGTTCCGGCGGGTGTGAGCTTGCCGATTTATATGGATAATCACGCTACCAGCCCTCTTGACCCGAGGGTGCTGGAAGCGATGATGCCGTATTTCACCAGCAAATTTGGAAACGCCGCCAGCCGCAACCACTCGTTTGGATGGGAAGCCGAACAGGCCGTAGAAACGGCCCGCGAACAGATTGCCAAGCTGATTGGAGCCAGCGCCAAGGAGATCATCTTTACTTCGGGCGCGACGGAAAGCGACAACCTGGCCATCAAGGGCATCGCTGAGATGTACCGCGAGCGCGGCAACCACATCATCACGCAGGTGACCGAGCACAAGGCGATTCTGGATACCTGCAAACGGCTTGAGAAATATGGCTATCGCGTGACCTATCTGCCCGTGAAGGCAGATGGACTGATCGACCTCGAAGATCTGAAGCGCGCGATAGACGACAAGACGATTCTTGTAACCATCATGGCCGCGAACAACGAAATCGGCGTGCTGCAGCCGATCCGCGAGATCGGCAAGCTGTGCCATGAAAAGGGCGTTATCTTTCACACCGATGCCGTGCAGATTATCGGCAAAGTTCCGTTCAACGTGATTGCGGATAACGTGGATGTGGCTTCGATCTCCGGCCACAAGGTTTACGGGCCAAAGGGTGTGGGCGCGCTGTACGTACGGCGTCGCAATCCGCGCGTGCAGATTGCAGCGCAGATCGACGGCGGCGGACATGAGCGCGGAATGCGCTCGGGAACGCTGAATGTTCCTGGCATTGTGGGCCTCGGCAAGGCCTGCGAGATTGCACGGGAGGAAATGGACTCGGAGGCGGCATATCTGCGCGGGCTGCGCGACCGGCTGAAAGCCAAGCTCGAGTCGGAGCTGGACTACGTTCATGTGAACGGGTCGATGGAGCACCGGCTGCCCGGCAACCTGAACATGAGCTTTGTGTATGTTGAGGGCGAGAGCCTGCTGATGGGCATCAACGATGTGGCAGTTTCAAGCGGCTCGGCGTGCACTTCGGCAACGCTCGAACCCAGCTACGTGCTGAAGGCACTGGGCCTGGGCGACGATGTGGCTCACAGTTCAATTCGTTTTGGTTTAGGACGATTCAACACGCAGGCTGAAGTGGATTACGTAGCGGCAAAGGTGATTGATATTGTGAAGAAACTGCGTGAGCTTTCGCCGCTTTACGAGATGGTGAAAGAAGGCATTGATTTAACAAAGATTGAATGGCAGGCGCACTAAAAGCAATTTCGGCAAAACTGGAGACTCCATGTTCGAGAGTGTCGAAAGTGAGTGGCGGGAAGACAAGCAACGGAGCAAAAAGTCGATCGTCACCCGTGCATGGATCGGGGTTGCGCTTGCTTGGATTGTGTGCCTGATTCTGATTTTGGAAAAGCATTGGAAGTAGGAGTGGTATGGCCAGGGCCGCGAATCATTCATCACGCGTGATTGTTATCGGCGTTTTAGGCGCTTGCCTCGGCGATGCCTTGTATCGCTGGTGGCGCCACGGTTCGGTGGATTGGATAGGGGTGTTGTGCGTTGGAATTGGATGGGCAATGGCGGCTGCGCTTTTTGAGGTTCTTAGCCGCCGGCGCATGCAGAGGCAGGATTTGAACACGACGGAAGGCAGAGTTTAGCCTTACCGGAGCTGAGAAACACGATCGAAGCATCGGCAGTGCAGTCTGCCGAATCAAACAAAGGTACACGCGGCTTCCCCGCAGAAGGACGGAATCAATGGCATACAGCGACAAGGTAGTTGACCACTATAACAATCCGCGCAACGTGGGCACGCTCGACAAGAGCTCGACCGAGGTAGGCACGGGCCTGGTGGGCGCGCCGGAGTGCGGCGACGTGATGCGGCTGCAGATCCGCGTGAACCCCGAGACGCAGGTGATCGAGGAAGCCAAGTTCAAGACCTTTGGCTGCGGCTCGGCCATCGCGAGCAGCTCGCTCGCGACGGAATGGATCAAGGGCCGCACGGTGGATGACGCCATGGCCATCAAGAATACCGACATCGTGAAGGAGCTTTCGCTTCCTCCGGTCAAGATTCACTGCTCGGTGCTGGCTGAAGACGCCATTCGCGCAGCCATCGGCGACTGGAAGAAGAAGAATGGCGTGGCTGAGACCGCCCAAGCGGCCGCGGCTGCAACACAGGGGTAAGAATGCAAGACGTCGTAACAATTGGAGCGAAGCCGGCTGAGGGCCTATCGGCTGCGAAGCCGCAGTCGGCCGCAGCGCCGGCGCAAGGCCTGCAGGTGACTGAGCGCGCCGTCAAGCGCATACGCGCGGCCATGGCGAAGGAAGGCATTTCGCCCACCGAAGGCGGTTTGCGCCTGGGCGTGATGGGCGGCGGCTGCTCGGGCCTCTCCTATTCCATCAAGTTCGACACGCAGCCGCGCGACCGCGACCGCGTTTACGAGTTCGACGGAGTTCGCGTCTTCGTCGATCCCAAATCGTTCCTCTATCTGCACGGCATGACGCTGGATTACGAGGAGAGCCTGATGCGGCAGGGGTTTAATTTCATCAATCCGAACTCTTCGCGCTCCTGCGGCTGCGGTAGCTCGTTTTCGTCGTAGGCATTTTTTAGTCGCAGGGTTTGGATCATGATGAAAGTTCTCGATTCCGCAATCCCCGTCGCATGCTGGTCTTGTTCGGTGGCTCACAATGAGTCCACGCTCTTTTGCCCGCATTGCACCAAGATTCAGCCCCCGCCCAGCGGCGATTACTTTACTGTCTTCAGCCTCGAGCCCAAGCTGAATATCGATCTGCCCGCGCTGGAGCACGAGTTTCATCGCCTCAGTCGTAGGCTGCACCCTGATCGCTTTGCCCGCGCCACCGATAGTGAAAAGGAGTGGAGCCTGGCGGACACGGCCCTGCTCAACGACGCTTATCGCACCCTGAAGGAACCGCTGCGGCGAACCGAGTACCTCCTGAAGCGGAGCGGAGCCGAGATTGGCGAGGAGCACAGCGGCAAAGATCGACGCGATCCTTCGCGCGTTCCTCCCGATCTGCTTGAAGAAGTATTCGATTTGAACATGCAGCTTGAAGAGATGCGCATGGCACGCGCTGCCGGCGAGACCGATCCGGAACTTGAAAAGAGCCTGGTCGCGGCGAAGCAGAAATTTGACGGCCTGCTTGATGAGGTCGATCGCAATCTGCGCGCGCAATGGAACGCCTGGGACGAAGGCGATGAGGCACAACGCAAAACCGCGCAGAGCGCCATGGTAGCGCTGCTCGACCGTCGCCGGTACCTCAGCAATCTGGTGCGCGACGTGACTGAAACACTGGGAGCTTGAACAAGGATTATGGCGGATGCAAAAGTAGTCGGGATCGACCTGGGAACGACGAACTCGCTGGTCGCATACATGCAGGGCGACAAGCCGGTGGTGATTCCCGGCGTGGACGGGTCGAATCTTGTTCCATCGGTGGTCGCTCTTGATCCCATTTCTGCGGGAGGCAATGGCCGGCCCACGGTCACAGTGGGCAACAGCGCGCGCAAATCGCTGATTGAGACGCCGGAGCGCGTTATCTATTCAGTGAAGCGATTGATGGGGCGCGGCCTCGAAGAGGTGAGGAGCGAACTCAAGCTCTTTCCGTTTCGTCTTGCCGACGATGTTGAAGCCGGCGAGGTACCGCGCATTCAACTGGGCGAGTTGCGTTTTACGCCGCCTGAAATTTCGGCGTATGTGTTGCGGCA
The DNA here is from genome assembly GCA_964528915.1 of uncultured Occallatibacter sp. GTDB lineage: Bacteria > Acidobacteriota > Terriglobia > Terriglobales > Acidobacteriaceae > Telmatobacter. The sequence continues at coordinate 27,610 of CAZGUD010000004.1, read as the reverse complement.
ATTGAAGCGCAATGCCGAGCGATTTTTCGGCGCGCCTGTTACCCAGGCTGTGATCACCGTGCCTGCGTACTTTAACGATGCGCAGCGCCAGGCCACGAAAGATGCGGGCCGCATGGCGGGGCTCGATGTGCTGCGGCTGGTGAATGAGCCGACTGCGGCTGCGCTGGCGTATGGGCTCGATCGCGCCAATGTAGGTACGATTGCCGTGTATGACCTGGGCGGCGGTACGTTTGATATTTCGATTTTGAAACTGCGCGACGGCATCTTCGAAGTGCAATCGACCAATGGCGACACGCACCTTGGCGGCGACGACATTGACAATCTGCTGCTGGCGATTGCGCTTGATGAGATTCACGCAGAGCATGGGGTCGAACTGAGGTCGCATCCGGGAGCTGTTCAGGCGCTGCGCAAGGCTGCAATTGACGCGAAGATCGGGCTCTCGGCAGAATCCTCAGCCAGCTTCGATATCGAGTTGCCGAATGGCGACCGGTATCAACGCGAGATTCCGCGCGAAGTGTTCGAGATACTGATTGAGCCGGTGCTGGGACGCACAATTGCGCCTTGCAAACAAGCGATGGCGGACGCGGGCATTACGCCCGAGCAGATCGACGAAGTGGTGCTGGTGGGCGGCTCGACGCGGATCCCCGCGGTGCGCAAGCTGGTGGATGAGCTTTTCCATTTGAGTGCGCGCGGAAAGAAGGCGCACACCGAGCTGAATCCCGACGAAGTGGTTGCGCTCGGCGCGGCGGTGCAGGCAGATATTCTTGCCGGCGCGTCAAAGTCGACTGAAGAATTGCTGCTTCTCGACGTGACGCCGCTGTCGCTGGGCATTGAGGCGCTGGGCGGAGTTGTGGCCAAGATCATTCAGCGCAACTCCACGATACCGGCGTCCGCGACGGAGCATTTCACCACCGGCGTTGACGGCCAGACTAATGTCGCGATTCACGTAGTGCAGGGCGAGCGCGAGCTGGCGTCCGATTGCCGCTCGCTGGCGCGCTTCGATCTGAAAGGAATCCCGCCGATGATGGCGGGACTGCCGCGCATCGAGGTCAAGTTCCTGATCGATGCCGATGGAATTCTGCAAGTGTCGGCGCGCGAGCAGCGCAGCGGCAAGCAGGCTGAGATTGAAGTGAAGCCGACCTACGGACTGACCGATGAACAGGTCGAGGGCATGATTCTCGACTCGTTCGATCACGCCGAAGAGGATTTCGCAAAGCGGCTGCTGATTGAGGCGCGGGTTGAAGCTGAATCCGATCTGGCCAAGGTCGAGCAGGCCAAGTCGAATCCCGCATGGCAGCAATTGGGCGGCGAGGAACTGGCAGCGATTGCGGCGGCTGAAGGCAAGTTGATTCAAGCGAAGGGCGGCGAGGACGCGGCGGCCATTCGCGATGCGCGCGTGGCGCTCGATGTGGCCACGCGACGGCTTGCCGAATTGATGATGGACGCGGCCGTGACGGATGCAATTCGCGGCAAGACAATGAATGAAGCCGGCGAAGAATTGAACGACAATATCAGCGCGCCGCATCCGATGGCAGCTGCGGAGTTCAAATAACCGCGGCGTTACCGAGTGATTGAGCGCTGCGTAAGCAATGTCTGGTGAACGCGCAGTAGGCGCAACGTATGTTAGCCCCGCGCTTCAGCGTGGGGAAAGCGTAGGATCAGATTCGAAGTCCCGTAGGGACGATGCAACAACGATCTACCCGAGCCCACCGTCCAACGGGGCCGGACAAACCAGCTCGCGAAGCGAGCGAAAGAAGGTAGCCCCAGGCGCAAGCCTGGGGTGAACGAACGCAATGAAGATTCAGCCCGCGAAGCGGGCGAAAGAAACGCAGGCTGACACGCCTGCCGGCGCTTGAAGGATTGAATCTATGACTGACACACAGAACAAAAACATCCCCCCCGACAAACTCGTTCGCGTCACGTTTATGCCCGAAGGGAAAACGGTCGAATTTGAATTCGGCACCCTTCCGTACGATCATCACGGCAAGCCGATGAGTTTTCTCGATGTGGCGGAGAACTTCGGCATCTTTCTCGATCACGCATGCGGAGGTGTTTGCGCCTGCACCACCTGCCATCTGTGGATCAAGGATCAGGCAGGCATCAGCGAGGCGGACGACGACGAAATTGACCGCATGGATATGGCGGCCGATCAGCAGTTGTACTCGCGCCTGGGATGCCAGGCAGTGATCACCCGGCCGGGCAACTACGTGGTCGAAATTCCCAAATGGAATCGCAACTACACATCGGAAGGCAAGCCGCTGGCCATGGCGGAGGGGAAGTAAACATGCCGCGCGAAATTCATTGGACCGATGCCGAGGAAATCGGCATTCAACTGCAGGAGAAATTTCCTGAGATCGATCCGCTGACCGTGCGGTTTACCGATCTGCACCGCTACGTGACCGAGCTTGAAGGCTTCGCCGACGATCCCACCAAGTCGAACGAGTCGCGGCTCGAGGCCATCCAGATGGCGTGGCATGATGAGTTCGAAGACGCGAAGGGGTAGTCGTTACGCCTGTGCGTGCTGCGAAATCGACAGCACATTTCCGTCGGGATCTGTGAACCACGCCACTTTATCGCCGTTGGGAAATGTGCAGATGCCGCGCTCATCCTGACCCATGTTCGGATAGCGAGTGAAGGCGACGCCCTTTGCCGCAAGCTCGTCGACGGTGGCCGCAATATTTTCCGATTCCCATCCCAGAACAGTGTGCTTCGCCGGCGTAAATTCCGGAACTTTTGCAATGCGAAGCATCACGCCATCAGTTTCGAAGACCAGCGCGAAGCCGTCGTCGCGGTGAAACTTTAACCCCAGTGCGTCGCGATAGAAGCTGATCGCCCCATCGGCGTTTGTTGTGATCAGGAATGTGACGAGTCGATTCATCGATCCTCCGCCGAGTGCTGACAGTGACAGGTTACTCGTGTTTAGCTTGACGGCACAGCAAAAAGCGCCCCGCGAAGATTCTAACTCCGCTCGGGCCGGCGCTCGTTCCAGCCAAAGGCATTTTCAAAGTGTGCGACTTCAGGCTTCACGCCCGGTAGCAGGTAAACGCTGATCACATCGAACCGCGCCTGGGGCAAGACGGGTTGTGAGTCGCGAGGCTGCGGAAGCTGGAGCATATAGCGGCGCGCCAGCCGGCGTAGAAGATGGCGTTTGTGGCTGTCGATCGCGACCTCGGCGGGCGTCATGTCGTGCGCGGTGCGCGTCTTCACTTCGATGATGCAAAGAAGCTCGTCTTTCCAGGCCACGATGTCGATGTCACCGGGCACATTTCCTGCCGACCAGCGCGTTGCCACCACTAGATAGCCCTTGCGCAGCAGGTGAAAGTACGCTTCTTTCTCGCCTTCGAGCCCGGTAATGAGATGGGGCGGAAGCTCAGGACTGCGGCCGCCGAGGCGCGAGACGCGATCGAGCGAATCGATCGCGAGACGGATTGCGCCCGCTCGCAGGTCTCTCAGGGATTGCATGGCAAACCATTCTCGCCCTTCGAGGTCGTGCGGCGCAAATGGCGCGATTTCGATTGCAGACCCCGAATTTCCTGATTTGAAACTAGCCAATCGAATTTGGGAGGGAGAGACAAAGAAGTTGATTCAATCCGCGCTGGCTGGTTAAGAGTTGCCCGAAACTGAGATTGGGTGTCATAGGAGTGTCCCGAAATGTCTCATGGATTGCTTGGAGGTTTGTTTTCGCGGCAGCAGGATCGGGCAGCGGCAGTCGAGATGGAGGCTGAAGAAAACGTTGCCGTCGAGGCTGCGGCGGATCGCAGCTTTGAATATGCGCTCGATGCGCTGCCTGCAAATGCGATGTTTTGCGACAGAGACCTGATCCTTCGCTACCTCAATCGATCGTCGCTTAAGACCCTCAAGACGCTGCAGCAGTATCTACCGGTTCCGGTAGACCAGATCGTGGGCAAATCGATCCATATTTTTCACAAGTCGCAGGACAATATTGACCGGATTCTGGCAAACACAAGACAACGGGGTACTCATCAATTGCCGCATAAAGCGACCATCGAGCTTGGGCCGGTAAAGCTCGACCTCCAGGTGGATGCAATGACCGACGAAGCCGGCGAGCACATTGGCGCAGTAGTGATTTGGGGCGTCAGCACGCAGCAGACGATTGAGGCGTTGCGTCATGCGCAGGAAGCACAGCGCGCCGACATCGAGCACCTGAATGGAAACCTGCAGATGGTGGCTACGGCCACGCATGAAATCGAAGCGAGCATCGGCGAAATCGCGCGGAACGCGGAGAATATAGCCCACTCCGCGGAAAAATCGCGCACAGCGACGGATGAAAGCAAGAGTTCGATTCTGAGCCTGAAAGAATCGAGCAGCGGAGTAGCAAAAGTTGCGGAGTTGATTGCCTCAATCGCTACGCAGACAAGCGTGCTGGCGCTGAACGCGAATATTGAAGCCGCGCGCGCAGGCGTCCACGGCAAGGGCTTCAGCGTGGTAGCCAGCGAAGTTAGAAAGCTGGCCGAACAAACAGCCCAGGCGACCGCGGAGATTCAGGACAAGGTCTCAGCGATCGGTTCCGACATTTCTACCGCGGTTTCAGCCATCGACCGCATCGCAAAGCAGACTGAAGAGCTTTCAGGCGTGTCGCATCAAATGGCGGCTGCCGCGGAAGAGCAGCACCTGGCCACGCAGGAGATGGCGCAGAATCTTGAGCGGGCCGCTCATCGTACCAACGAGATTGCCAACATGCGGCTGTCCGGATAGACGATTCTATGCACTCCCCGAGAATTGAGTGTTAATCGGAAAGGAAACGGCCGGCAGATGCATCTGCCGGCCATTGCTTCTGCGAGAACGTCAATGACAGACTCCCGTCCTCATGCGGTTGCCACCGCGGATGCCGCGTGCTCATGGTCCTTCTCGACGATGCTGAGCGATTCTTCCAGGATGTCGAGAGCCACGGTTGCTTCGTCCTCAGTGACGATGAGAGGCGGGGCCAGGCGCAGCGAGGTTTCGCCGCAGCCCAGAATCATGAGGCCGCGTTCGAAAGCCAGACTCTCAATCCGGTTGCGCTCCGCCACGGCGGCCTCGCGAGTAGACTTGTCTTTCACCAGCTCGATTCCGATCATCAGCCCACGGCCACGCACCTCGCCAACCATCGGATGCGTCTTGACCCATCCGCGAAGCCGCTCGAGCATGAACTCGCCCACGCGCGCGGCGTTGGCAATCGCTTCCCGCTCAAGGATGTCGATGGTGGCCAGAGCCGCGGCAATCGAAACCGGGTTGCCCCCGAAGGTGGAAGCATGCGAGCCCGGTACCCAGTCCATGATTTCGGCGCGCGTCATGCAGACGCCGAGCGGCATCCCGCTGGCAATTCCCTTGGCCATGCAGACCATGTCCGGCTCCACGCCGGAGTGTTGGATGGCCCACCATTTTCCCGTTCTTCCGCACCCTGACTGGACCTCGTCCACGACTAATAAAATGCCGTGCCGGTTGCAGATTGCGCGCAGCTCGCGTAAAAAGTTGGTGGGGGCAACAACGTATCCGCCCTCGCCCTGGATAGGCTCGATGAATATGGCCGCGACCTCTTCAGGAGGAAGTATGGTCTTGAACAGCTTTTCCTCGATGTAGCGCGCGCAGCCCAGGCTGAATGCCTCTTCCTCCTGCGGTCCGCCGCTGCAACCGCGATAGGCATAGGGATAGCGCACGTGAGTGACGCCGGGAACCAGCGGCGCAAATCGGCGCTTTTGCTGCGGTTTTGAAGCGGTAAGCGACAGCGCTCCCATGGTGCGGCCATGAAACGCCCCCAGGAATGCGATCACCTGCTGGCGCCCGGTGTGATAGCGGGCCAGCTTGAGTGCGCATTCCACGGCCTCGGCGCCGGAGTTGCCGTAGAAGAAGCGATGCGGGCCGGGCATGGGCGCGACCGCCGATAGCCGCTCGGCAAGATCGGTAAGGCCCTCGTTGTAAAAATCGGTGCCGGAAATGTGGATAAGCTCTGCCGCCTGCTTTTGAATTGCGGCTACCACTTCAGGATGGCAATGGCCGGTCGAAGTGACGGCAATGCCCGCGGCGAAATCTAAAAACTCGTTGCCGTCCACATCTTCAACGCGCACGCCGCGGCCGCGCTTGGCGACAAGTGGATACGACCGCGTGTAGCTGGGCGAAATCAGCCGATTGTCGACCGCGACCGCGGCCCTGGCCTTGGGGCCGGGCAGAGGACCAATCAGTTTGGGTCCGAATTTTGCGTGCAGTTCCTGCTTGTTCATAGAGCCTTCTCCTCGGCAAAGATCGGTTGTGCGGGCGGCGCCGTGCGCTGTGATGCCAAGCGGATGTGGCGTTGCCGCTGATCCCGCTGTGCGGGACCGTCGATTTACGTTGACTCAGGTTCGGGTTGCATCGACCCCGGGCTGGGTCAATAAGCGTACGAGGATCTTCGGCGGACCTGCTACTAGTCGCCGCCGAAGAGGCTAGGTCGTGTGCGGGTCGGCAGTACACGAAGATGGCGGCGCGGGCAGATGATGCGCGCACGGGCACGCGACCAGCGTTTCGTGGCTGGAATCAATCGCGTTCCGCTGCTGTGGCACGTATGCATTTCAAGATCTTCCGCTGAGCTGAGGATAGCATGGGCGAAACTATCCGGGCCAGCCGGATGCGCAGGTCCGGCGCGCGCCAACCCGCCGGTCAAGAAGGTAGCGCCGCGCTCCAGCGCGGTTGTCGTATGGGCGTCCACGCCCGTACATATCTCTTGCCCAGCGCCCGATTTTCATCTTCCCCGGGTGCCCTGACCATGCATGCAAGACCCCGGTTGCTCCTTGGAGCGCCTTTCACCCCCGGCTCCCGCAATCTCCGTACTGCCGACGATACTTTCTGAAGGTGCCAATAAGCGCGATGGCAACCGCGTCGGCCCGAAGTCAATGCCTGAGATTGCAGGATAATGGCCGACGTTTCGTCCTAATCTATGGTCGATGAGTGCCTTGGCGATAAGGCGTTCGTTGAGGCAACACTTCGAATCAAACGTCGCTTCTGGGGGTCTCGGGGGGATATTCGCCTTTCGGCGAGAGCGTCGAATTTGATGCTTAAAGAAGCTGGGAACTCGCATATTTGATTGTATTGACAACAGCCTTTTTTTGCATTCTCGCGAGGCTGTAGGGAAGGATGCGTGCTCCCTCCTCAACCAGTTCGACAGCCTCGGAAGGGAGGTCCTTATACTCCGCAACTCCCTTTGCGATCCACCACACAAATTGAGGCAGTTCTATCTGTATCTGTACGAAGCCCGATAAGGCATCTCCGATGAGTTCAGCATGTTCGATGAGTGCCTCGGCGCGGTCCTCTTTTGAACCTGATTTTAGTGAGGCTTGCAGAATCTTGGCGGATCCCGATGTCCGACGCACAATTCGGGCGATTTCTTTCCAGCTCAGCTTTGCCAAATCACAGTGAAGTAGACGGGAAATGCGATCCGACAATCCGTCGGCGGGCATGCGCTTCGCTTGAAACCATCCAATCGTGTCTGTGATGGTGCCTTCGTAACTGCTAAGAGGAATATCATTTCGGGATTCGTACAGGGTGCCAGCTTCCGGAGCGATATTGCGATTGATTACGCAATTCCAGGCATGCACGACATCGAGATAAAGCATTAGCTTTTCCGGTTTCCATTTTTCGTGATATAAAGGGCCATCCCCGAGAACCCGTCTGATCGCATTTCTCCTACCGTGTTGCTCAGGTAGGAGATTCTCCTCCTGGATACGCAGAATTTCACCAATTCTATTATGAATACCTATCAACTCTTCTTCGCTGAGTGGGCCTTGAGATCTCCCGGCATCCATAAACAGCTTGGCTTTAGTCTTTTGTAGGAGCGTGTCGTAACCTTCATTCCGCCCGAGCGATGGCGCTGTTGTCGTTCCGAGTGAATTCTTTGAGAAGTAGTCGAGAGCGTGCAATATACCCCTGAGATTCCGCTCGTTGATCGGAGAAGTCCGACTGATTGACCTTCCGATCTGATCTCTCTGCCGGCGATTTGTGCTGAGATGTTTCTCGGCGTCAAAATGGCCCGCACGCAAAATTGATTCGACCATCTTCCTGGCTATTGCTTCAAAAGAATCGGGCGACGTATTCTCAACCCTGCTGAGTCGATATAGCCCTTTCATCGCAATCGCGGTCGACGAGTCCTTTACTTCGGGAACAGGATCCGCCACCAATGCGAGAAAGTCGTGTTTCCTCTCCTTCTGGTTTTCGCGTAGAAACTCTCTGAAATCGGCGTCGTGAAAAAGCGCCGGGATCGGGCATTTGAAGTCGATCATTTGTACATCGCTGAGAACAATTGTGCTTCCCAAAATGGCATGGAACTTGATGGCACGTTCCATGACGGATTGGTGATCGTATCCTCGGATAGCGTGATTGAGAAGAATGTACTCGCCATCGAGCCATTCTGCGTAGTAGCGCATAGAAGTGAGTGAAGTGTAGCACCGCGTGCTGCTCAGTGAGATTTAGTTCTTTCGAGCTGAGAGATCTCCGATAAATTGGAGCCATGGTAGCCCGGAGGAGGAAACCTCCGAAGCGGAAGGTCTGCTGCAAGGAGGAGCGCATCGGGAGATTGGAAGCAAGGGTTAGCCGTTGTAATTAAGCGTCATTGTCCAACTCCCCGGGTTTGCGGATTTGCGCGGCTAGGGCGGCCTCTGTCCAGCGGTCCCCCTCTCGATTCGCGATAACAGGCCAACGCGCTCACTGAGGGTGGCCGCCCCGGTCTCGACGCCCCCTAAAACCGCACCGCGGATACCCTAATTTTCTCCCACTTAAGGGACTGGGGAAGCCCGCGAAAAATTCACCTCGCGATTTGCGTGCAATTTCCCCCACCCGCGCTACACTGTCCTCATAGCATCCAAAAACGGCGCCCCTCGGGGCGCCGTTTTTGCTGCGCAAAGGTTCCAGCCAACGAAGCCAAACCGGCTTTCGCGCCCGTAACCCATTTCACACCTTATTTTTGCAAATAACTCGTGCGCTTTCTTTTATTAAGCCCCGCCTCTCCCGGCCAGGCCCATGAAAACACGATATTTAATTACAAAAGCGTTAGAGGGGGGGTATCCCTGTGACTCCAGAGTGCCGGCACATCAAGACCAACGGCGAAAAGTGCCACGCCGTGTCCCTGCGTGGCAAGGCATATTGCTACTTCCACATGCGTCTCCACTCCACCGTGGCCGGCGCTCGCAAGCCCACCAAGTCCAAAGACAGGCCCATCGACTTCACCTTTACTGACTCGCCAGTCGCTATCCAGCTCGGCGCTTATCAGGTTCTCAGCGCTCTCGGCTCCTTGTCCATCAGCCCCCACCGCGCCGGGCAAATGCTCTACGCCCTCCAGGTCGCCACCCAGAACGTCGAACACCGTAGTACCGACGCCTCTGAGCGTTCGGTCCATTGCGTAACCCAGTCCGCAGAAGGAGAAGAGATGGGACCCGAGTGCAGCGGCGGCTTCGTATCCGACTGCGGAAAATGCGACAAATTTGAGACGTGTGACCTCATTCAGCGACACAAATCCGGCAACGCCGAAGACGACGGAAAGCCGCTGCCTCCCTTGCCTGTGATGTTGCGCGATGCTCTCATGAAGAACCTCTCAGGCCTCTCCCATGAGCGCTACGAAAAGTACAAGGAATTCATCAGTCCTTCAAAGTCCACTCCGGACCCGCTGAAATCCGCTGTGCGGCTCAGCAGCTTCCTGAGTCAATCTGACCGCCGTACTATTGAGTAAGTCCTCATGGCCGGATCTGCTCCCTCAACTGAAGTGTCCCAGCCCAAGGCTGCAACGCGGCTTACCATCGCCCTGGCCTTCGCCAGCGTCTACTTTTTCTGGGGATCGACTTACACCGCGATCCGGGTTGCGACGGCTTTCATGCCGGCCCTCCTGCTTTCCGGAATCCGGTTCACCATTGCCGGGACAATCCTGCTGATCTGGTGCCGCTGGCGAGGCTTGCGCCTGCTGTGGCCTCCGAAAACGATGCTCGTCTTCAGCGTGGTGGGACTGCTGCTGCTGGGCGGTGGCAACGTGAGCCTGGTGTATGCCGAGAAGACCGTACCCAGCGGCCTGGCCTCGCTGGTTTATGCCGTCACACCCCTGTATGTGGCGCTGATAGAGGTGTTTTTGCCCAAGGGGGAACCTTTGCCGCGGCGCGGTTGGCTGGGTCTGTTGCTGGGTTTTGCTGGGCTGGCTGTCCTGGTATGGCCCTCGATGCAGAGCGTTCTGGCCGGCAGTCGCGATCTTTTATGGGCGTTTGCCGCCATGCTGGCGGGGGCTCTGGTGTGGGCGTTCGGCAGTCTGGTGGCGCGGCACACGCGGGTCCAGGCCAACAGCTTTGTGGCCGCCTCATGGCAGATGCTGATTGCCGGCGTCTTCTGTACTCTGCTGGGAACCGCGCTGGGTCAGTGGCCCAGCGTCCACATGAATAAGCCTGCGACCATCTCTCTCGCTTACCTCGTAGTGGGCGGATCGCTGCTGGGCTACACGGGCTTCATCTATCTGCTGGAGCATGTGCCCGCGGCCAAGGTACTTTCGTATAACTATGTCAATCCGGTAATAGCCGTGCTGCTGGGGATTGTGATCCTCGGCGAGCGGCCGGCGCCGACCGAATTCGGGGGCATGGCGGCCATCGTGCTGGCCGTCTTCCTGTTGACCACCGCAACGGTGCGGGCGAAAGCAGCCAGCGGCGAGGAGAACGGGACTTGATCAGCCGGCACGATTTGAGCGGCGGGGAAATTCAAGCGCACCTGGGTCATTGCTTGAATATTGCCGCAGGAACCAGCGGAGCGGGGGAATCGCCGTCGAGGGTCACGGTCGCGTTTTCGAAGTCGGCAAGCGACGCGCCATCCGCGGCCATCGTCAGCCAGCACACGGCGGCTTTGCTGAGCAGCGTGCAACTGATCTCGATGGTGTAGTGCATGTCCGTCTGGCCCTTGAGCGTGCCTTGCACGCGCTCGGCCCACAGGCGATGCGTGCCCAGCGTGTAAGTGGCTACCAGGGGTTCGCCGATGTCGAAGTTCTGCTTGATTCCCTTCGTTGCGCCTGTGCCCAATACCGGCAGGTCGTCCCCGGTAAGCGGCTGGCTGGGGCAATCCAACGGCAATACGACCTGGTCGATGACCGATCTCGGATCTCCATGGCGGGCGGTGAAGCTTAACTGCGTGCAAGCCATACCCTTCTTTTCCGTCTGGCCGGTGCCGCTCAGAGTCTCTTTCTCTTTTGCTTCAGGCAATGCGCGCTGAGAGTCGATTACGTCCCAATTCGACGGAATCGCATAGCTGAATCCCAGGGGACTCGAGTACGTATGGGTGCCAGGAGAGCTTGCGGCGGGCGTCGCAGCCTGCGCCATCAGCGGCGCGCTGGCGAGAGCGAAGAGAGAAGCGGCGAGGAGGTCTCGCATGGGTCAATTCTTCATCTGCACTACTTAGAGCTTTTAACTGCGCTACTTGAGTAGGATGGCCGATAACGCCGACAGGATGCCGGTTATGGCAAAAGCGAAACCGAAGTACCAGTAGATGCGGCTGCGGGTGAGCAGCGTAACCGAGGAGATAACGAGGGCGATCTCAAGCAGCGCCTCGCCCAGATCGTAGCGGTCGGCGCGCGCCTCAGCTTCGTCGACTTTTTTCTCAAATTCGTGGACCTTGTCTTCCTGTGCCCGGGCCTGTTCTTCGCCCTCCTTCAGATCTACGGTCCACTTTTTCCGGTGGTCGGCCCAATCGTCGGCATCCTTTTTTGCGGCAGCCTTGTCTGCGATGGTGAGATCGTGCAGCAGCCGGGCGGCCAGGTCCGTGTCGCTGTCACGGATCTTTTTGGCCTGGTAGAGAGCCCAATCGTCGGAGACACGGTTCTGCTCGACCGCGGCCCGGGTCTGAAACAGGATGGCCTCGGTGTGCGTTCGATGCCCGAGGACCGTGGTGACGGCCACCAGCACCGCCAGCACGCTCATGGTGAAGGCCACCGGCCGCATGGACTGGTCTTCCGATCCCTTTTCCGCGCTTTCTTTAAGCTCGCCTGCTTCGTCGCCTTCCATTCAACCTCCGATCAACTTTTCCTGCCAGAACTTCGGCCTTCGACTGGGCTTTGTCTCACGTGGCCCGTACTTTAGTACGCCGGCGAAGTCGAATGCCTCGGCGATCCAGCGGCCGCCGTCTTCGCGACTCGTTGCGATTCCGGTTAGCGGCCCCACGTGAATTCTCTCAGGATTAGCCTTATGCTGGCAGCTAAGCGCAAAAAGGCTGATAGCTGAAGGCTGATAGCTGCTTTTCTCACTTCCGCTTCCAGCGCACTCCATCCTTTGAGTCCTCGATCACAATACCTTTCTCTGCAAGTTCGATTCGAATGGCATCGGCGCGGGCAAAGTTGCGCTGCTTTTTGGCCAGGGTGCGCTCGGCCACCAACGCGTCCACTTCGGCATCGGTGATGGACCGCGCGGCCAGCAACTCAGGCGCGACATCGGCCGATCGGCCTTCGCGCGCGGCCCACTCGAGTGCCAGCCGGGTGGGCTCCGCATCGTGGTCTTCTATCACGTCAAAGACGGCGTCGAAATCCTTTAACACCGTCAGAACCGCATCCCGATCCGAGAGATGGAACAGCCCCCGGTCCATAACAGTGTTGGCCTCGCGTACCATTTCAAAAATCGCCGCGCGGGCTTCAGCCGTGTTCAGATCGTTCGCCAGTGCGTCTTTGTAGCCGGTCTGTGCCTTCTTCGCTGCGCCATGTATTGCCTGGTTTGACCCCTCGGGGAATGCGCCGGCGGCGAGACGCTGGTGGAACGTACGCAGACGGTCGATAGCGTTGGTGGCCTCGGTGAGCCCTTCGAATGTGAAATTGAGCTGGTGCCGGTAGGGAACCGAGATGAGGGCCATGCGAATGGCGGATGCCTTGTAGCCCTTGAGCAGCAGGTCGCGCAGGGTGTAGAAGTTGCCCTCGCTCTTTGACATCTTGCGCCCGTCGACCAGCAGGAAGCGCACGTGCATCCAGTGGCGCGCGAACTCCTTTCCGCTGGCGGTCTCGCTCTGCGCGATCTCGTTCTCGTGGTGCGGGAACATCAGGTCCTCGCCGCCCGCGTGCAGGTCGAAGCTATCGCCCAGATACTCCATGGCCATGGCGGAGCACTCAATGTGCCAGCCGGGACGCCCCGGGCCGATGGTCGTTTCCCAAGAAGTTTCGCCGGGCTTGGGCGCTTTCCACAGCGCGAAGTCCCGCGCCGAGTCCTTTTCGTATTCGTCGAGGTCTACCCGGGCGCCATCCTCGATGCCGGCCAGGTCTTTTTTGCTGAGCTTGCCGTAGGCAGGGAAGGCCGCGAGGCGGAAGTACCACGACCCGTCCTCGGTCTGGTAGGCGGCGCCGGCGGCTGCCAGTTTCTCGATCAGCGCCACCATTTTAGGAATGTGTTCGGTGGCGCGGGCCAGTTGCTCGGGGTGCTGGACTCTGAGAGCGTCAAGGTCTTCCAGGAAGGCCTGCTCGAAGGGGGCCGAGTACTCCTGGATCGAGATTCCGGCAGCGGCGGCGTTGTGAATGATGCGGTCGTCGACGTCGGTAATATTCATGACGTGGCGGACTTGGAAGCCACTGAGCTTGAGAAAGCGGCGAAGGACGTCAACCTGGAGGAAGGTACGGAAGTTGCCGATGTGGCCGTAGTCGTATACCGTGGGCCCGCAGGCGTACATGCGCACTGCCTGACCGTCGGCTGGGACGAGCGGGTCGATCTGTCCGGTGAGGGTATTGAAGAGGCGCAGAGTCATCGTTCCTGGACCGTCATAAAAACAGCTAAATTCGGCAGTTTTGAGGCCTTTTCGATTGTAGCAGCGCGGTTTGCGAGCAGAGACGCGGGGTGAGTGGCCGGTCGCGATTCACGGGAAAAGGCCTTAGATTCTCAGCTCGCGCCGCGCCGTCTCGGCTACGCGACCCATGTCGGAGGTGGTGAGCACCCTGATCTGGTGCTCCTCCATGGTCTCCACGCCAAAGCGATACAGGGTCAGCCGTTCCGGCTCTTCGCTGGTTGCGCCCAGCCTGGCCGCCGGCTCAATAATGGCGGTGAGCTCGAGTTCGGCCTTCTCAACCCGCTCCACGCCGGCCCTCAAAGCCGCGGCCGAGAAGGCCAGCACCTTGGCCATCTCAAGGCCCGGTTCGAGGCTGACCGCGTGAAACATGCGAACGAAAGGGGTCCCCGCGGACGGGTGGCTCGAAGAGCCGGAGTCCCAAGGGTGGCTGAGGCCGTTGAGTCGGTATCCGAGATCTATCCGCAGCGGGTCGCCGGGCCGGGTGTAGTCGGCGGCGGCAATTCGTTTACGCAATAAATCCCACACCCCGGCATGCTCGAACTCGGTGCGCATGCGCTGCTGGATTGCGGCGCGGCCCGCCAGCCGGGGGAGTTTCTCGCGCGGCGGCGGATCGACATACAACCGCATCAGTTCCTCGACCCCCGCGGGAATGCTCTCGGCCAGATAGGCCTTGGCCTCGGTCATCTGCACCCCCAGCGAGAGAGATTCTTCCAGTATCCGCATGAGTTTTGCGTCGGGCTCGGCGGTGAGGCGCCGGCGCAGCTCTGTTTCCATCGATTCAAGCAGGCCGGTGTCCGCATCGGGATCGAGACAGCGAACCCGCCGCCAGTCGCGCGTGAAGCGAACCTCCATGTGGAGGCTGCCCTCTTCGCGCAGCATCACCCCAATGTGCACATACTCGTTCCGTACCGCATCCGGCACATACCGGAGCAGACGGAACTCGCAGGCGCGGCGTTCTTGAGGTGTGGGCATAAAAGCAAGCTCTTTGTTCAGGCCAATAGCCAGTAGCCAATAGCCAGTAGGCAATAGCCAGTAGCCAGTAGCGAAACGCCACAAGCTATTTCCTATTCCCTAATCCCTGTCTTTCTCAATTCACCCTCCCTGAAATGGTATCTCCCCATCCGGCCTCGTTCCACGACACACCCCCAATTTCCCTCGACCCGCTTCCCCAATTCGGAAATGGCTTGCGGTCGGAGTTCCGGAATGCCTCGATCAGTTCCCGGATGCGGGCGCGCCGGGCCAGCAGCTTTCCTACCAGCGCCTCCATGTCGGCAAGATCGCCGCCGTACCACTCCGGAGGCACCTCGTTGGCGGCATTCCAGACCGTCTCCTCGGGCATGGTCTCCATGCGCTTGAGCCAGGGCTCGAATGACTCCCACCCGATCACATCGCGGTAGACGTCGTTGCGATAGTAGACCCCGCGCAGGGGTGCATCTTCGAAGCCCCAGTTGCCGGCATGAAAGCAGTACCCGAAGTCGATGAAGACGGCCTTGTAGCGGCGCTCTCTCTGGCGACGCGTGAATACCGCCTGGCGGCCATTCGAGTTTCCGGTCCACTTGTCGAGAGCGAGAATGCCGGCGAACTCGTCGAGATTCTTCACTTCGGCCAGTTGTTCCTCTGCGAGGTAGTCGACCACCTGGCCCGGCATCAGCCCGCCCGCGAAACGCGAGCCGAAGTGCAGTCCCGGCAGGCAGCGCTCGCGGCTCTGTCCCAGGTCCATCTCGAGCTCGGGGCTGTTTTCGATCAGCCAGCTCGAGACCTCGACGAGTTCGGCATGAGGAACGGTGAGCCCGGCAGCCGCGGCCAGGCGCGACGCCAGCAGCTCATTGGCCAGCACCCGCGGGTGCTGTGGGTTGTTCTGGAACTTGACGACGTAGACCAGCCCGTCGGCGCCCAGCATGAGCTGTCCCTGCGCGCCTCCCCGCATCCGCCGGATCTGCTGCACGGCCAGAACCGCCAAATCTGCACCCGCCTCTTTGCTATTGCTCTTTCGATTGTAGCGGGAGGAACGAGCTCCAAGCTTTTAGCTCCTAGCGATTAGCCGCTAGCCCCTGGCTTCCAGCCCCTAGCTTCCAGCTTCTAGCCCGTAGCTTCTAGCTGAGGGCACGCGCGCCGGCGTAGCTCTGCCGTTGGCATTTCTGTTTTGAGTCGAAGTGTCGATGCGACGTGAATCTGGTGAGAGCGATAGAGGGCAGACATCTGGAAGCCGGAAGATCGCAAACCACAAGCTGAAAGCTGAAAGCTAGAAGCTAGAGGCTAAAAGCCAAAAGCTAAAAGCTAAAAGCCGCCTCTCCTCCCCACCATCTCTTCCCGCGCCGCCAGCCCAATGGCCATGGCCATCACCCGGTCGTCGTGCGCTCCGGCGCGAGCCGCCGCGGTTCCATTCGGCAGGCGCACAAAGGCGCGGCACTCGGCCAGCAGCCGCCGGCTTTGGAATCGCGTCGGCTCGTCGACCAAGGCCGCTCCCACCCGCCCCAGCGCCGCTGGCCGGCTCAGCGATGTGGTGAGCCACCCGGGCTGCCCGCCCTGTTTATAGATCCGCTCGCAGCCGCAGGGTGACTCCAGATAGGCCAGCACGCCGCTGCCGTGGTTGATTCGCTCCACCACCACCCAGGCACGGTTATATTCGCGGGCCAGATCAGTGACAATGCGCGCCAGTTCCAGCCCGCCCACGTGACCGGCGTATTCCGCGCATTGCAGGCCGGTTTCAATATCAAGCACCTGGATGGCGGAATAATCGCCCTCGCTGCCGCCGCCCGCAGGATCTGCCGCGAGCAAATAACGTTTGCCGGCGACTGCGGGCAGCCATATCTGAAGATCGTTGTTGAAGCGGCACTCCAGCGGCGCTGAAACTGTCTTCAGGCGCTCGTCCAGCGCGTCGATCTCAAACACGCTCTCGCCGCTGGCCAGAAAGCAGCTCTCGTCGTCTTCGGCGAACTCCTGCCGCGCCAGTCCCCGAAAGTCGGCGCGCAGCTTGCGGCGAAATGCAATCTGTCCCATGTCGAGTTTGTGTTTCTCGATCAGAACTCTCTCTTCCTCGCTCAGGGTGGCGGCATCCGCAGCCTCTGCGCGATAGCGGCTCTCCAGCCACCAGGGGAAGAAGTGCCTTACCATTCCGGCCTCGGGTGCATTGAGCCATAGTTCGTGAAAGCATCCGCCCACGCCGTCCGGCGTCGATTCGAGAATCAGCTCGCCTTCGGGCGCCAGCGCCGCGCGCAACCCGGCAAGGGTCTCGGCGGCATCGCCCGGCCAGCGGGCCAGTTCCGAGCAGTGCATATTCTGCACCGACAGGCCGCGCCCCGCGTTCCGGTCGCCGGCCGTCACAACACAATACTGCGAGTCGAGATGGGGAAATACCACCTGGCGCACGTTCGACCGGCCCATTTTGAGCGGTCCCTTGCGCAGGTTTTCGGGAAGCAGGTCAACGAACCGGTGCACAATGGCGAAAATTTCTTCAGCAGCTTGCTGTGTGTGCGCCACCTGCAGCGTGAGCGTGCCCGGCCGGGTGATTGTCTTTAAGAAAAATCGCGCGGCAGCCCAGGTGGTCATCCCCATCTGCCGCGCCTTCAGGACAATGTTATGCCGGCCTCGTCGCTCTTCAAAGAGGCGTTGCGCGGGATTTGCATTCAGCCGCGCAGTCCTGCCGTCCCTGGTTCTCACCTTGAGCAGGATTCGGGCCATTGCCATCGCGACCGTCTGGCCCTGCAGCAAGGCTGGCCGCTCGTCGAACATCGCCCCCAGCCGCAGCAACTCCGCGCCATCGAGGGCACGTAATCGCAAAGCCGCCAATTTTGGGATAGAACTGCCCGTGCCTATCGGGATCGCCATCAAAACTCCATCAGAGAATGCCGATTCACGAGATGCCGCCGAACCGTTCGAGAACTGTACGGTCTTCGTCTCGCAAGTTCGCGATCCGGTCCGTAGCAGATTGGAACAGTTCCGCTTCAGCGTCGATCCACGGCGCCATGAGGAGATCCGGATCGCTCCTTACCGGAAAGCCGTTCAATCAAGCGCATCCCCGGCGATCCTGTCAGACCTCCACCTGAGCTTGACGTCATCACTGAGCTACCATCCAGAGAATGCGGCAATCGGAGCGCTGCCGCCCGTGCCGCCTGCGCCGCATCCAGTAAAGCTCGAGCAAGAGCCGCCAGAACCCCCCGCGGCTGTCAGCGTCAGGCCGCTGAATGTTTCACTGGCCTGGCTGGAAAGAACCAGGGGACCGGCCCCACCCCCACCACCAGCACCTTGATTATTTGCCGCTGCGTTGCTGCCAGCAGAGCCGCTTGTAACAATTGTGCCGGTGCCGGTAATCGACGCGCAGACCATAATCAAGCCGTTGCCTTCAAAGCCTCCTGCACCGCCGCCTGATCCTCCCGTGCCCCCGGGCGCTCCCTGCCAGAAATAGCCGGCCATTACACCGGAAGCAAGAAGCTGCTGCCATGCGTTAGTGGTACTCGTTAATCCGTTCCCGTTACCACCCGCGCCACCTGATGCAGCACCGGCCGTGCCTCCGGCGTTCACGCCATTGGTACCGCTGAATGCCAATCCGGGGTACAAGCCAACACCGGTTGCTGCCGTACCAGCCGCCGTCCCGCCACCCCCGCCGCCGCCTGATCCACCGCCCGCATATATTCCGGTCTGAGCGCCTGTAATGTGTGACTCCAACGTCCCATTAATAGTGCAGGCTCCCGTTGCGTAGATGATTGTGTAAGCCCCGGTCATGTTGAGCGTTGCACCAGTTGACAAGTTGAACGTGGTGTAGTTGTAAACATTCGCTCCTAAAGTGCAGGTCCCGGTAGCGCAGTTATAAGCGCCGGTCGCGCCCGTGCCGAGATACTGAAGCCATGCGGGAGTATCGGGAGCGAGCGGAGTGTATCCCAGAGCCGTATCGATTTGTGAGGCAGCGACTGTGCCCCCAGCGCTGAGGCACCCGCTCGTGGTGAGCGTTCCACCTGGACCATTCGGGCATTCAGGGGAAGTGCTCGATGCATCGTAAACCTGCGATGCTGCCAGCAACCCGCTGCTGTTTCCAAGCGGGATACCATCCCACGTACTTCCGTTGTAGACGTAGCCGGCTACTCCGTTAACCGCCGCGCTTGAGTTTTCGCTGATGTCTCCCTGTGACCAGGTTCCTCCAGAGGGAACGCCCGCCGATTTTGTGAGCAACTGAATCTCAGAGCCAGGCACAGGAGCGCAGAAGCTCAATGCTCCGTTGGTTACTGCCGCCTCGTTCCCATTCGTTGTAGAAACCAGCACGGCGCTTGGGTTGAATGCATTGACGCCAATGATCGGCTTGCAGGAACTTCCCCCAGCTACTGAAATCCACTGGCCCACGGAAAGGTCAGTTCCGCTTGTACAGGTGAGAACCGCGGTACCACCAGGAGCCGAGCAGGTTGTACTTCCGCTGTTCGGAGTCCCTGTCGTGCCGGCTGTATTAACCACATCCAACGCGTATCGCTTGCCATTCGCGCCGTTCCAGTAAGCTGGAGGCGCAAGAATCTGCCCTGCGTAAAGAGTGGTTCCATTAGGCACAGGCGCCACGGGGGAGCCATTCACCACGCTGTCTGAATATAGAAATGCCGCCGACTTGATCCCGTACTGGTAAAGCTGGCTATAAAAGAAATCACCCAGATTCTGACTCAGCGGTGTGTTCTGCTTGTAACTCGTTGTGAGGCTTCCCCCACTGCTGTTGACCATGCTCAGGAAGGCAGGCGAGAAAGTCATCCACGGGATGAAACCGCTGCTGCCGACGGAACTGGTATTCAGGCCCGCATCCTGCCGGATGAGGCTCGGAATCCCTACCCATCGAGGATTATTCGTCGCGCTGGGAAGTGTACTGTTCATCACGCTCAGGTTCAGAGCTGTATCGTTCAACGGGGACATGGCGATGGCCGGGGTATAGTAACCACTGATACCGCCATCGCCGGTAACATTCACGTTGTCCATATCAATTTGGAATTGTGTCGCGTAATTGCTGCTCACGCAGTCATAGAGCGTAACCGCGCCGAGACCTGAAGCGAAGCTGGTTGCGGCCTCAAACGCCATATTGTGCAGCGCCAGCCTCACATAGTTGAATTGGCCGTTGCAGCCCTCGTTGTCCAGCATGATACCCGCGCCGTTCTGCCCGCTGGCCGCAGCGGAAAGTGTTTGTCCATCGTCCATGCTGAAGTAGTCGCCAAACACATGCAAGTAAACTCCCGCTACGCCAATGCTGCCGGTGCGCCAGCCTTTGTCGAAGCCCATGTTCACTGCGCCACTGGTAAGATAAGCGCCGAAATATCGTTGATCGAACATCCATACGTTTATGAAATCGGAACCGGTGTCAAGGCGTGAGCCTTCATAAATACCCACGCCGCCATTCAGAACTTCAATGTCCTTGAATTGCTGCTGGTACCGGGCATACGAATCCGTGGCAAGATCGACACTGATGCTGACGGAATTCCCTGAATCCGTGTAAGTACCGATCGCGGGAAGCCCGGAGGTCGCATAGAACGGCAGCGCTACTGTGAAGGTACTTCCGGTAGCCGCTACAACCTGAGTCACCAGGTGGTTCAATACCAGACCCTGCTGTGTGCTCAACCCTGTCAGATACACCCAGTTATTCACTGCGTAACTGTTCGTGCCGCTGAGCGTAGCAAGGTACTTATAGGGATAATTCCTGCCGCCTGATGGATTGGCTGCGCTGTAATATGCCGCCTGAACTGCGATATTGGTGGGATCGTTGGTAACGACTGATTCCGTCGCACCGTTCAAGCCGATGCTCTGGTATTTGAAGTCTACGACCCCGGATGAAGGATTCGTGAACGGCTCGCTGGTATAGATGGGATTGGCGTTCGTATAAGTGTTGAGCAGCGTATATAAAGCCGTCGCTGTCGCCGCCGCGCTCGCTCCGATGTTCACCTGGTTTCCCGATGCGCCGGAAGAGACGAAAGTGATAACCACACCATTCACGGTCACCGTGTCGGCGGGTTTCGGGTTGTTAGTGAGCGTGATCGATGCAACGTTCAGCGAAACCGTGAATCCCGTAAGACTCGAGGTCGCACCGAAAGCCGGGCCGACCCATGTAATCAATGGAGGCGCTTGCGCTGCGCTGCTCGAGAGCGAACCGGTTACGCCCTCAACTCGGCAACTGTTAAACAGACTTATAGTGTTACTGATGGTGTAAGTATGCGTACCCGGAAACTCGACAACGCCTCCGTAGGCCGCTGCCCCCGCAAAAGAATTGGCAGCGCAAGCCGTAGCAGCAGCCTGAATTCCTAACGTGTCGTCAATCGTTACACCGCTGACCGTAGTAGAAGCCGCGGGAGTGAATGAAATTGAATTCCCGCTAACGTTGGTAACTTGGACGAGCAGGCTTGCACCGCTGACTCCAGCACCTGGGATTTGATAAAACTGCCCTGCTGCAAATCCGGAATTGGCGCCCACAGTCATCAGGTTTGGATTCGTAGAGACGTTTACCGAGCCTGTGGTCGCGTAGCTGGTGCCAGCCGCGCCAAACCGCGTCACATCGTAGCGCGGGCCCATAGAGGCCAGATTCTGTGTGCTCATAGTCGTGGCCGCAATATTGCCGGTTACCGTCACACCCTGGTTACCGTCTGTCACCACTCCCGGCAGCAGAGTCGCCATGGCGCCTGCAGCGCTTGTCGATCCGGTCCCACCTGCCGCGATCGGAACTGCGCTGATTCCTGCGACGGTTGTGCCGCTGCCTGTGTAGTACGCAATCTGTCCCGAGTTACCTGTACTTACGGTTCCACTGCCCGTGCCCGACCCGCAAGCGCTGCCGGTATTGGTAAGGTATCCGGAGTTGTCGATTTGCAGGCAGTTATGTCCTGAAGTTGGAGCCAGCCCTGGAAACTTGATCGCGGTAGGTCCCAGAAACGAAGCCACCATGTTCAAACTGGAACCCGAGTAGATATCTGTTTCGGCGCCGGATCCTGTTTCGTAATTCAGCCTTATGTGTCCGCTTGAGTTACTTGTATCAATGTAAGTGTCGCCGCTGTTCGTACTCTGGTACGCCTTGAAACTGTCCAGGCCGCCAAGCGCCGAATTCAACGCCCAGTTATTGCTTGAGTCCTTCACCATGTACCACTGGCTATTTCCGTTCCAGTCCTTGTAAGTGAATGATCCTTTCTGGCTTGTCGTCAGTCCCGGCCAAAGATAATAGTCAACTTCCGCATCGGCATTATTGCGAACCGTTATTGTGCCAGTCGATTGCGATGTACCGCCAACCAGCAGCGTTCCGTTGAACTGCGCGTTGCCGCTGTTGTCGATGGTCGCAACCGTACTTGGACTGGGGCCGCCTGATCCGAAGATCACGCCTCCCGTACCTGAATTCGACGTGCTGTTCAGCACCACGGCGCCAGTCCCTGCAGAATTCATCGCTGTCTGATCGTTAGTGCTCGACTGTCCGTTGTTGTACTGTCCGATTGAAATCCTGTACACGTTGTTTAGTTGATCGAGAATTTGATAGAACTGCTCGCCGCCAGTAGCATCGCTCAGCCCCTCTGTCCAGCGATAACCGTAGTCCGTCTGGTATTCGTTCAGCAGTCCGCGTTCATTGCCCGTTCCGGTACCCAGGCGAAAGTGATTGGTCACCGTCGCATCCTGCTGGCTTCCATACCAGTCGCCGTTCATTCCGTTTAAGCTGCGATGAAACGTGTCTTGAAAACTGTTGCGAGTGCCGTTATCGGTCAATTGACCGGTGAACATGGTGCCGCCGGTAATCCAGTTGTTATAAGCACTCCCTGCGTCCGCCACCACCTGGCTCGTCGAGTTTTCGTTGCGCAAGCCGATGATTGTGTTGTTTTGCGCATTCAGCCCAAGATGCAAAGCCGTCGCGCATCCCTCAACGTCGCCGCCTGTAAATGTATTTCCGTCGCCCTGCCGCAGGTTGATTCCAACTGTTCCCGCAATCGGGTTGCCATTGCTGGTCGGGCAATCGATGTGCAGCCGCACAAACGTGCTCGCATTCATCCAATCCGTTGTGGCCGGATTCGCCACCTGGTGGCCGATTCCGTTGACCGCTATCTGAAATCCAGCGAATTGAACGCTCCGAATCGTTCCACCTGCGTAGTTTCCCGTTCCGTCAAGCGTCATGCCCGTCTGATTTGAGTTGCCCAGAAAATACATGTCTTCGAGATCGATTTCCTGCGTGCGGTACGCAATCAATCCCTGCGCAGTTGCGCTCGCAGACCCGATCGTGTTGATCACCGAGTTATCCATGTGGAACCCCGGCGTATTCACTGCGTAGGTAGAGTCGCCCACCTGGATAGCTGCGCCTGTGCCCGAAAACGCAAATGCTGTGCCACCCTGGCTTCCGCTTGCTTCCGACCCTCCGCGCATCGCGCACCCACGCAAAGCAACGTTGCGCGTTCCCGCCGTTACTATCACCTGATTTGCGGTCGTGATGGTGGCGCATGGCAACAAAACTGTTGCATTCGGAGTCGAAATTGTGAGGTTGGCGCTCATCGTCTGGCTGCCGGTAAAGTTCCGTGCGTCGCATATGCCGCCAAAAACGGTATTCACTGCGTTCACGCACGCCTGCAGCTTCCCTCCGAAATCCACTCCCGGAAACTGATCCACCTCTAGCGTCGAGCCCACGCTGTTATTGGCGATAAACGCTGGATAGCTTCCTCCACCCGGCAGATTTCCGCCGCCGCCATTCACCTGCGTCCCGTAATTCTGCGCGCCGGTTGCATTCCATACTGTGTATCCGCCGTGACCGCGCAACAAGCTGCCGGCAAAAAAAGTCATATTCTGCCCGCCGATAAGATTGACCGGCGCTGCCGTGTCCCAGCTTCCCGGTGCGTTGACGCTTGCCGTTGTGGTTGACGAGCAACCTGAACCGCCTTGCGTTACGCTGATCGCCCCAATCGATCCGTTGCTGTTCACAACTGCGGTTGCCTGTGCGGTACAACTTCCGCTGAACGCGAGAGGTACTGTGGTTCCGTAGGGATCCCATCCCAGCCCGTGGTCCGCGCCAACTGTCACGCCCGTTACAGCTCCGCTTGCTGTTGTCATCGTCAGGGCAGGTTCAACTGGATTCCAGTTGGGAATTACCACCGCATTGCGGACGGTCCATCCTTCTTGCGTGCTTTGAAGATCCAGAACAATGCCGGTCGGAGGTTCGCCGGTCGCCGCGGAGTTCCCCGCCATCGCGGTCACATCGTCCAGGACGCCGTTGCAACCGGACACTGCTGTAAATCCGTGCGTAGCCTGAATCGTAATGTTCTGCCAGCGATTGGAATCGGCAAGCAATCCTGCAGGGGTTGCCACTGGAAGCGCAGGTATCGCAACGCCCGTGTTCAAACCGCGAATGTCGATGTTTATGAAGTCGCTCCACTGCGGCCACTGGGCAAGATAAAGTCCGCATGTGTGCGTCGAATGTGCTCCTGAATATTGCGTCGCCATCGGGTCGGTTCCGGTCGCAACAATCTCTAGGTTCTCAATCTGCGCATTCTTCAGTCCGTTGCCGCCCGCGCCGGATGATGCCTGCATGGCAATGGCGCAATTGCCGATTGACCAGCCCGCGCCGCTTCCCGCAGTCCCATTCAGTCCGTTTCCGCCAGGAGAAAAAATTGTGTTGCTTTCCATCGGGCGATTCAACTGGCAGCTGCCTGCCGTCGCTCGCCCCTCTGCCGGCGAACAGCTCACGTCCTCACTTTGGTCAACGTAGATCGTCAAATCATGGATCCGCGTGTAACTCAGAACATTTGGATTGTCGGGGGTCGTCGCCAGCACATCCTGTCCCGGAAATCCCATCAGCGATGAAACTTGTTTGCCCAAACCTCCAATTGATTCCCCATGCCAGTTCAGCGTACGTGTCTTGCACGTGCCTTCCGGAATGGTTAAAGCAACTCCGTGTGCCTGCGCATAATTGATTGCCGATTGTAGGGCAGCCGTGTCGTCCGTTACGCCGTCGCACACCGCGCCAAATTCCTTTACGCTGCGCTCAGTTTGTTGTGCGCCCAATGTCCGCAGATCCGTCACGCGCACTCCGTTAGGATTGCTGAACGTATCTGTGCCCGCGTACTTTGGCGGAATCTCCATCGCACCGTTGCTTCCCGCAGCGTTCATCGCCGCCTGCAGCGACGTCTGCTGGCTGCCGGCAGGCGCCTCCACGCCATTTACTCCCGGCGTCGTCAGTGGCCCGCTCATGTTTCCACCGGCCAGCGGTACTGCCGTCGCTACCTGCGTATCCACATAATGCTTGTCCGCTGCCTGCAGTGGCTGCGTCGGGTCCGCATTCAGATACAACGGTCCTGTCAGGTTTCCGCCGGATGCCGTCAACAGGCTCTCCGTCAGCTCCGATATCTCCTCATCCACGTAAGCCTTGCTTACCGCCTGCACCGCCTGCGCCGCCGGCATCACCTGGGCCTGAATCTGCGCCAGCGTTGCCTGCGCCGCCGCGGGCACAATCCAATACTGCGTGTTCACCGTGCCGTCGCTCATGTAGAACACGGCTGTGTAATATTGGCCCGCCGGTAACGCTCCCTGGTTCGGCGCCAGGTTGATACTCACAAATCCGTCATTGCCGATGGTCACGCTGGTCTGGTCTGCCGCTACCAGTTGTCCGGCCGCGGTTGTAAATGCCGGCCAGCTTACCATCAGCGTTCCGCTGCTCGGATGCCCATTTGCCAGGTAAACCGTTCCCTGAACGGTCGTCGTTCCCATGGCCTGCCCGTGCCCGGCCATCGCCAACCCGAATGCCACCAGGCAAATCATCGTCAGCCTTGCAATGCGCAACCATCTGTCGTTTGTGAGTCTCATCTCTGTCTCGTCCTTCTTCTTCACCGGGATTCACCCATCCCCGTTTTTGATCGCGCACCTATGCCCGCAGCGCGGAACTGAAGTCCATATCCGGTACGCAACCCATGAGTGTTTTATTGCAGTCGGTCGCCTCGGTTTGAGGCTTGATATCGGACCATCGAGGTTTCTGAAACCTCGATCCACACAAAGCCATTCACAGAAAAAAGAGCGGAGAATTCCAGTAGGAATTCGCTCCCGCTCTGTTCACTTCGGTATGAATGTCCTTAGCTTAACTTATGTTCGTGGAATTCCCGGCAACCATCGCAGATCGTCCCCGGAACAGAATTTTCAGGCACTTAGGCCTTTCCGGCGTCACAGTCTTCTTTGACAATCGCAAGCTGTTAAGCCAGTTTCAGCGCGGGATCGCCGCTCAAGTCTGCAGGCGCAAACTCGTTGGCTTCATAGCGCGGCCACGCCGCCGCTGCAATCATCGCGGCGTTGTCGGTTGAAAGCGTCTTCGTCGGGAATGAGATCTTGAGCCTCCGCGCCACCGCTTCACGGCTGAATCGTTCGCGCAATTCGCGGTTCGCCGCTACGCCGCCGGTTACCATCATTCGATCCGTACCAAGCCGTTCAGCGGCTCCGAATGCTTTCTTCATCAAATCCCCGATCACTGCATGCTGAAAGCTCGCCATCAAATCAAGCGTGATTTGCGTACACAGCGCCAATGCTTCATCCTTCGTCTGCGGAAGTTTAACTGCGCTGCCTGCCGCATTTCCGGCTTTCTCCGTCCAGGCTGGATAAAGCTGTCCGGCTCTTCGCTCGGCCTCGTCCCGCAATCCATGCACGTCCACATAGCGCAGCACCGCCGTCTTGATTCCAGAAAATGAAAAAAGAAAGTGCGAATCAAGGTCGGCGATGGGCGAAGTTTCCGCACCTTTTGTCCGTGCTGTTTTCCCCCGCAAATGCGCCTTGGCCTTCACCTGCGCAAACGAAAATGGAACTGCGCCGGGATCTCCGAATTGCGCCAGCGCATCGATCCACGGCCCTCCAGGATAACCAAGCCCAAGCAGCTTCGCCACCTTGTCGTATGCCTCTCCCGCGGCATCGTCTACCGTGCGTCCGATCAGCTCATAACTCCACAATCCGCTGAGCGGCCGAGCCAGGTAAAGATGCGTGTGCCCTCCTGACACCACCAGCGCCAGAACCGGCTCATCTTGTTGCTGCGAATCCAACTCTTCCCGCTCTCGCAACAGCACCGCGTGAATGTGTCCCTCAAGATGATTCACCGCGATCAGCGGCCGCCGGATCGCATACGCCAAAGCCTTCGCATAGGTAATTCCAACCAGCAGAGCCCCGGCCAATCCCGGTCCCGCCGTAACTGCCACCGCGTCCAGATCCTTGAATCCAATTCCGGCTTGCTCCAGCGCCGCTCGAACCACCGGCACAATTGCGCGCAAATGTTCCCGGCTGGCCAGTTCAGGAACCACGCCGCCATACCGCGCGTGCGTGGCAATCTGAGATGCAACCACCGACGAAACAGTCCGCCGCCCGCCTTCCACTACCGCCGCCGCAGTCTCGTCGCACGATGTTTCAATCCCCAAAATCAGCCCGGTCCCCATCTATTCAGTTTAATGGCCGCGGTTCTACCTGAGGGGACGTCAGGCCGCGGAGCAATGGATAGCAAGGGCGGGTCCTGACTGCAGCCGTCTAAGGAATTCTTTACCGGTTTATCGGTTACGGGCTATAGTGACAATTGTTTCCCCAGGCAGCGAGTTGTTCACTGCTGCGAATAAGGCAAGCGCTTCCCTGGCAGCTTTCTCTTCCTCACACATTGTCGGCTTTATCTATCCCCCGGCCTGGGCACGTCTCGCCACGCGAACATTGCTCCGGCAGAGAAACGAGAATGGTATGAAACAAATTGGAGTGACGTCTGTCTTCATCAGCGGCATATGGGCGGATATTCCGCTCCGTGTTCTAGTCAGCATCGCGTGTGCTGGGCTCGCGCTTCCGGCCTCTTCCCAGAACGCGATGGAGCAAGCAGGTTTCGTTGGCGCCATGGCCCCAGCGCCGGTGATTCCGCAACAGGTGCGATACGCCGGCAAGCTGCCCACCCGATCCG
>CAZGUD010000003.1:0-275362 GCA_964528915.1 uncultured Occallatibacter sp. | reverse complement strand
TACTTCACGTGCATGAAGAACAGCACCACCAGGGTCATCTTGGTGCAGGCGATGGCCAGCGCCACCACCGGGTTCCAATAGAGAGTAAAACCGGTGCCAAAGAGGCGCATCTGGCCCAGGTCAATATACGAAACCCACACCGTTAATCCTGTGAAGAACAACAGCGCCAGCACGATCGAGAGATAGACCATGGGGCTTACGATGTGGTGCTCTTGATTGTGCTCGTGACCGTGATCGGTTTTGGCGTTCGCTTCGCTCATGGAATTACTCCCGCGTACCTTTTGTCCCTCAGGGGCTAAAGCCCCGAAATCTCTTTGCTCATTTATAGGCAGTCAGGGCTGAAGCCCTGACCTACCAGCCGTGCCCTTTCAAGACCTGGCCCACGTCGACGCCAGTCGTGCCCTTTCAAAACCCGGCCCACGCCGACGCCAGTCAATACCTGCTGATCAGATACAAAAGTGGGAACAGGAATATCCAGATAATGTCGACAAAGTGCCAGTACAAGCCGAAGTTCTCAACGAATGTAACGTGCCCGGTTGTATAGGCTTCGTTCTTCGCCTTGAAAATCATGAATCCCAGAATCGCGATACCGATAATCATGTGCAGCGCGTGCATGCCGGTCATGGCGAAGTAGAGAAAGAAATACAGCTCAGTCTTCGACGCCATGTCCGCCGGCAGCGGCTTGTCGTGGTATTCCTTGTAGACCTCGGGATCGGATTGCGGGTTGGTAAAGTCCTGGGTGCTGTAGCGGATGCCGGGGATGTGGAACTTCTCCCACTTCTCGTGGTACTCGATGGTTTTGATGCCCAGGAAGGCCAGGCCCAGGATGAAGGTGAGCACCAGGAACAGAACCAGCATGCCTTTGCGCCGCATTTCGGCGCTGTACACGCCCATGGCCATGGTGAAGCTGGAGGTAATCAGCACAGCCGTGTTGGCCGTGCCCCAGCCGATGTTCAACTGGTGCGAGGCCTCAACAAAGGCCGGATAGTACCAGTTGCGCATGAGCAGGTAGGCCATGAAGAGCCCGCCGAAGAACATGACTTCAGTGAGCAGGAACAGCCACATGGCAAAGTTCGTAGTGTCGAACTGCTGCTCTACGGATTCGAAGTGGTGGCGCTGATAGGGCGGATGCTCCGCATGATGAGAATGGGCGGAGCCGGCGCTGTCATGCGCTATGGCAGTGCTATCCGACACTGGCTACCTCTTTCCGTTGCTGGGCTTCCAGCCACTCGTAGTCATAGGCTTCGTGATCCATCACGGGAATCACAGGGAAGTTTTCAGTAAGCGGCGGCGACTGGGTCTGCCACTCGAGGCCGGTCGCCTGCCAGGGATTGTCGCCCGCAATCTCGCCGTACTTGAGCGACCAGGTGAGATACAGGATGGGCAAGAGATACCCCACGCCCAGGATCGACGCGCCGGCGGTTGAGAACACGTTGAGCACCTGGAACTCAGCCGGGTAAGCGGCGTAGCGGCGGGGCATGCCCAGCACTCCCAATATGAACTGCGGGAAGAATGTGAAGTTGAAGCCGATGAACGTGACCACCGCGGCCAACTGCGAAATTTTTTCGGGATACATGCGTCCGGTCCACTTGGGCCACCAGAAGTGGATGCCCGAGAGGAAGGCCATGAGCATGCCGCCCACCATCACAAAGTGGAAGTGAGCCACGATGAAGTAGGTCTCGGTAAGGTGGATGTCGGTGCCGGTGGCGCCGAGGAAGACGCCGGTCAAACCGCCGATGGTAAAGAGCCCCATAAAGCCGAAGGCGTAGAGCATCGGCGTCTCGAAGGTGATCGATCCCTTGTAGAGCGTGAATGCCCAGTTGAAGATCTTGATGGCCGAGGGCACCGCAACCAGCATGGTGAGCAGCGAAAAGACCAGAGCCGCGTAGTTGGAGATGCCCATGATGAACATGTGGTGGGCCCAGACAAAGAAGCCGAAGACCGCGATTGCTACGGATGAGAAGGCGACGGCCGTGTATCCAAAGACGCGTTTGCGGCTGAAGGTCGACACCACTTCGCTGATGACGCCCATGCCGGGCAGAATCATGATGTAGACAGCGGGGTGGGAGTAGAACCAGAACAAATGCTGGAACAGCAGCGGGTCGCCGCCCTTGGCCGGGTCGAAGACGCCTATGCCCACGGTGCGCTCCAGAACAATGAGCACCAGGGTGATGGCCAGAACCGGCGTGCCAAGCACCATCAGGATTGAGGCCGCATAGTTCGACCACACAAACAGCGGTAGCCGGAACCAGGTCATGCCGGGGCAGCGCATCTTGTGGATGGTGACGATGAAGTTCAGTCCCGTAAAGATGGAGCTGAAACCGGCGATAAAGATGCACAGGCCGGTGGAAATCACGTGGGTGTTGAGGTAGTGCGTGGAGAGCGGAGTGGTGAATGTCCAGCCCGTATCCACGCCGCCGACGGCCATGGTGTAAATCATCCCGATGCCGGCGGCCATGTAGAGATACCAGCTCAGCAGGTTGATTTTGGGCAACGCCAGATCTTTAGCGCCGACCATCATGGGGATCACAAAATTGCCGATGGTAGCCGGAACAGACGGCACCAGGAAGAGGAACACCATGATAACGCCGTGCATGGTGAACACCTTGTTATAGGTGTCGGCAGCCATCAGGTCGGTTTGCGGAGTGAGCAGCTCAAGCCGGATGAGTCCGGCCAGCGCGCCACCGATAAAGAAGAAGAACGTGATGGAGATCAGGTAGAGCGTGGCAATGCGCTTGTGGTCGCCCGTAAGCAGCCAGCTCAGCAAGCCGTTCTCTTTGGTCAGGAAGTTCATCTTCGGAATCCTGGCGGTTGATTGATCGGGAAGACTGACGATGGTGGCATCGCTCATTGTTTGACCTCCCCTGCCGGGGCAGCTTTGCCCGCCGGCGTGGTTGCGCCCTCTTTTTCAGGCACCAATTCGGTGGTGTTCGTGGTTTGCTGCACTCGATAGTCGGTGTCGAGATGCTTCAGATACTCAACCAATGCAATCACGCCGTCTTCGCTGATCTGGCCCTGGTAGGTGGGCATAATCGGCGCATATCCCTGTGTGATGTGCTGTGAAGGATTGAGGATTGCCGAGCGCAGGTACTCGTCGTCGGCAGTGACGGACTGGCCGTTGGTGAGTGTCAGATGCGATCCGTAAACTCCGGCCAGGCTGGGACCTCTCGCATCGGGCCGCGTGTTGTGGCAGGCCGTGCAGCTGAGGCTGGCGAACAGCCGCTCGCCATTCTGCGCCAGCGAATTGCCGCTGGTTGAGCTGGCCAGCCACTGCTTGAAATCATCGGGCGTCATCACCACCACGTCGCCGATCATCTGCGAGTGGTTGGTGCCGCAATACTGCGTGCAGAACAGGTGATACGTGCCGGTCGCGGTGGCTTCGAACCAGACCGTGGTGTAGCGCCCGGGAATCGCCTCGCGCTTGACGCGAAAGGCGGGAATCGAGAAGCTGTGAAAAACATCCTGCGAGATGATGGTGAGCTGCACCGGCTGGTTGATGGGGACGTGCAGCGAGTTGATCTCGTGCTGGCCGCCGGGATGCTCGGCCTTCCACATCCACTGCTTGCCCACCACATAGATGTTCATGGCATTGGCCGGCGGAGTGTAGATGCGGAAGTAAAGCAGCGCGCCCCACACAAACATGATCAGAAACAGTCCCAGCGGAATGATGGTCCACGTTGCTTCAAGCAGCGTTGAGCCCTCAATCTGGGTGGCCACCGGGTTGCGCTTCTTGTTGTAGAGCAGCGAAAAACTCACCAGGAGTAAAACGACCAGCGTCAGCCCGACCAGGCTCACCAGGACCATGAAGAAAAACAACGCGTCCATCTGCGGGGCGATCTTCGACGCTTCCGGCGGGAACAGCGAGAAGTTCGTCATCCACTTGACGAGAAACTGCCAGAGTACTGGGCTGATGTGGTTCATTCCTTTATCCGTTCACCTTTTTCCTGTCCCATGTTTCTCTGAATCTTCTTGATGAGCCTGCGTGTAATCTTTGCGGAACATGAGGAACATGAATCCGCCCAGCATGCCCATGGTCACCACCCCGCCGAGCTGCACCACTCGCGCAACAATCAGCGAATGCGTGTTGGTTTGGGGATCGTAGTGATAGCAGTAAGTCAGAATGTTATCGACCGGCGACCCGATCTTGTTCGACGAAGCCTCGTCGAGGCCGAGCAGCAGATCTTTGGGGCTGTATTCCACGCCCATGTAGTACTGCGCCAGCTTGCCTGAAGGAGTAACAATCTGAATCGCGCTGGCATGGGCAAACTGGGTCAGCTTGCCGTCGGGGCCGGGAATCTTCACATAGCGGAATCCCACCGCCTCGGTCAGCGCATCGATGTTAGCCTGCGTCCCGGTCATGAAGTGCCAGCCCGCGGCCGTCTCGGGATGGCCGTAGCGCTTCAGGTAGCTGCGCTTCTTGGCTGCGGCCAGATCGGTTCCTTCGCTGGGATCGATGCTGACCACGATGATGTCGAAATCTTTGCCGGGAACGTACTTCACCATCTCGAGAGCGCTGGTGAGTCCGTTCAGTTCTTCGCTGCACAGCATGGGGCACTGGTAGTAGACCAGCGCGAGAATCGCCGGCCGCTTGCCAAAGTAGCTTGAGAGCGGCACAACCCTGCCGGCATCGTCGGTAAACGTGAGGCTCAGAGGGAGCTGCGTGTTCAGGTGCTGCTCAACGCCCACGCCTTTCAGCACGGTCGGCGTGCTGTCGTTGGTGGGACCGACGGCCTTGTCGCCGTATGCCGAAACCTGGGCTGTAAGCGGAGAGCATGCCAGCAGCGCGAGCACAACGGCGCCGGCCGTGGAGATACCCACGCTCCGCCAGCTTCTAAGAATTGTGCCCTGATATTTCATTTTTGTCCTGATCCTCTCCGCGTTCCTGGCCTTGAAAAGCATCTCTCAGGGGCTAAAGCCCCGACTCGTTTTATGTCCCTTGGCGGCACGACTAAAGTCGTGCCCTTTCAAAACTCCGCCGATGAAAACCGTCCCTAGTCCCTGTTCCCTAGTGCCTATTGCCTGGTCCCTATTGCCTATTGCCTAGTCCCTGTTCCCTAGTGCCTATTGCCTGGTTCCTATTGCCTATTGCCTGGTCCCTGTTCCCTATTGCCTGGTTCCTATTGCCTATTGCCTGGTTCCTAGTGCCTAGTCCCTGTTCCCTGCCTTCAGCTCCTGCTCATAACTCGTCCTTGCAAACCCGTCAGTAAGCGGCATGGTGACCACCGGCTTGGAGTCGCCGGTCATCAACTGCGGTCCCTCTTGAGCCGTCGCCACGGGCAATCCCTTCTGCGCAATAATTTGCATGGCCTGCTCGATCGGGATTCTTACCGTTCCCTTCCCCTGGTCGATCCACGTGTAGTTGTCGAGCAGAATGTCTTCGCGCGCGTGCAGAACAGTGACATCGAAATTGCCGTCGTCAATCTGGACGCGGGGCTGAGGGAAGCTCTTGGTAATCTCGGCTACCTTGTCTTGCATCTCGGGGTTCGATGGCAGATTGCCCAGCTCGCGAATCTCAACCGTCTTGGTCCACTTGCTGTTGGGCCCATCTTCATGGTTGAGGTGCGCGTTGATGACCTTTCCGATGCCGTAGCAGACGAAGCCGGTGACCGCGACAAAGATGCCCAGCGAGACGATGAAGACGAGAATCCCCGTGACCTTGACGTCAGACGCTTCGTAGCCGAGCGAAGTATCGACGGCCTGGGGCTCGGGCTCCTCGCCGGCCGGATTGTGCTCCATCGGATTGTCGTTATGCATGGGCATGTTCGGGCTCCAGAATTTCGGCCAGATGCGGATCGTTGACCTGCACCAGCGGCTTGGTCTGCAACCGGTTCGCAAAGAACGCGACCCACAGGGCGGCCATGGCCACCGGCAGCGTTGCGTACTCCAGAATTCCCCAACTGAAGTGCAGGTTGCGTGCAGCGTCTTTGAAGTTCGGCTCAATCAGCCAAAACAGGTCGAAAGCCTTGGCGAAGATCATCCACTGGCACACGCGGGTCAGCCGCTTCTTGTTACGCTTGATGTCGCGCGAGAGCAGCAGGGTGAACGGAATCAACCAGTGGAACATGAAGTCGAGCGTGATGATGATGCCCCAGTGGCCGCGAATGCGATCGAGGTACCAGGGAATCTCCTCAGGCAGGTTGCCTGACCAGATGATGAGGAACTGTCCGAAGGCCAGGTATATGTTGAGCATGACAAAGGCAAAGGTGAGCTTGCCCAGGTCGTGCTGCTCGGTCTGGCGCAGGATGGTTTTGAAGGGCTCGGCCTTGGAGAGCGCGATGGAAACGATAATCGAGAACGCGAGTACCGAGTAGCCCTGGCCGACCAGGAACAGCAGGCCGTACACCGATGAGAACCAGGTCACGTCCATCGACATAACCCAGTAGATGACCGCGGCCGTCATGGTGAGTGAATAAACCACGATGCCGGGGCCGGCGAAATTCTCAAACTTCTTGATCCAGTAGGGCGTGGTTTCAGGGCCTTGCGCATCGCGCCGCACAGCCATCCGGTTCAGCCGCCACATGTAGAGAAACCAGATGCCGAAGCAGATGAGTCCGACGATGATGAACATGTCGGGATTCAGCATGGGGCGCTTGAAGTCGATGCAGTGCTTCTGAATCTCGTTGATGATTCCAGCTTTGAGCGCGGCCGCAGTCTCGCCGTTGTCTTTGAATTGGGCCCATAGGTAGAGCCGCTTCATGAAGACGACCGGAACCAGCCAGTAGATGAAGACCAGCGGCAGCGTGCGGCTCATGGCCTCAAGCGGCCGGCGCAAAAGGAGACCCCACTTGCCGCCCGAGCAATACTGCACCATCAGCAGCGCGAGACCACCGACGCACCAGCCGAAGGTAAGCATCAGGCCCAGCACCCATGCGCGGAGAAAATGATCCCAGCCCAACTGATCCTGCGCCTGGCCCAGGAACGCCAGAATCACGGTGAGGATGGCAAAGAGCGCGGCGACCACAACACCCCGCGACTTCCACGCCCCGACAAACGCGGGCGCGCTCAGGTCCGCGGGGAGCTTCTTTGCGTGCGATATTGCGTGAGAATCGTGAGCCATTCCTGTCGTCCTACTTTGGTCCTGCGGGCTTTTGGCCCTCAGGGGCCAGTTTCGTTACGGGTATCTTGATTGCCGGGTCCGCCGGATTCGCCGGCGCCATCCCGGGCGTTCCTTCGCTGCCGATCGGCTTGTATGCCTGCACCGCGGTTGCGGGTAGCGACCAAGGCTGCGCGTACTCCGGATGTCCTTCTTCACTAGCTACGCTCGAAAGGCTGCGAACCTGCACTCCCGCGGGAACATCGGCGGCCGTGCCCTTGGCCTGGCTGAGTTGCAGCGCGCGAATGTAAGCCGCCACCGCCCACCGATCCACCGGCGCCAGTTGCGCCGAGTAGTCGGGCATGGAGCCGTAGCCGTGGCTCATCACGTAGAAGTAGTGCGAGATGGGCTGCGCGAGCCTCACCTGGTCCATCAAATTGGCCGCAGGCTTGTACCCGCGATCAACAATCTCGCCCAAACCATTGCCTACGCGCGAATGGCAAGGCGTGCAATAGATGTTGAACCGCTCCTGCCCGCGCTTCAGCACTTCCATGGTCACGGGGAAGGGCAACTGGTCGCGCTCTTCGCGATATCCATTGGCGCCCGGCACTACGCCGGTATAGAAGTAGCTGTCTTCGTGCAACTGGCCGCGTGCCACCGTGGCTTCAACCTGCGGACGCGCGCTGCGATGATCGGCATAAAAATCGGATCCGCGCTGCGGAATCATCTTCGGCTGGTTCTGCATATCCTGCCGGCATCCGGCGATGAGGAGAATGCAAGCCATTGCTGCGAACGGGAGCATTCTCCCGGGTCCCCAAATGCGAGGGACCAGGGGCACCCGCATCTGGCAAGGAGCTGAAAGCTGAGAGCTGAAGGATGAAGGCTTCGTACGCATCAGTACTCCACCTCCACTACTGAAACCGGACCCATGGTTTCGAGATATTTCTTGCTCTCGACCAGGTCGAACTTGGGATCGAGCGCCTCAAGGCACAGGAAGAACTTGTCGGTGGTCGCACCGTTGCGGAAGTTGGGCGCGTTAAACAGCGGGTGATAAAGCGATGGCAGTCCGTTCAGCGCCAGCATTCCAAAGGCCGCGGAAAGTCCGGCCCACAGAATGGTCCATTCATACGCGGGCACAATGAACGCGGGCCACGAGTAAGTGGGCCGGCCGCCGATATTCAGCGGATACGCAAGCGTCGAAACCCAGGTCTCCAGCGAGAACATGGCCGCGCAGCCCATCAGGCCGCCGATCAAAGTTACGAGCGGCACCTTGTTGCGATGAAAGCCGATGGCCTCCGCCGCTTCCTCAACCGGGTACGGCGTATAGCAGTCCATCCGCCGCCATCCGTCGAGCCGCGCCCTTTGCGCCGCGCGAACCAGGTCGCCCGGCGTATCGAATTCAGCCAACAATCCGTAAGTTCCTTCGCGAGCCGGCATATTAGTCTCCCGCCCCCGCTGTGGCTTTGGGCTTGATCTTTGCCTGCGGCAAAATCATGCGGATTTCGTTCATGGGAATCATGGGCAAGATACGCACAAACAACAGGAAGAGGAACGTGAACAACCCCAGCGTGCCGACAAACGTCATGTAGTCCCACTTGGTAGCGCGATAGGTGCCCCAAGCCGACGGCAGGAAGTCGCGGTAGAGACTCGTAACAATAATCACGAAGCGCTCAAACCACATGCCCGTGTTGACCACGATCGAGATGAAGAACATGAAAGCGATATTGGTGCGGAGCTTGCGGCTCCACAGCGTCGTCAGCGGAATGGCCAGGTTGCAGGTGATCAGTACCCAGTACGACCAGCCCATGGGCCCGAACACGCGATTCCAGAACATGAACGCTTCCCAGTGCGAGGCCGAGTACCAGGCCATGAAGGCTTCCATGCCGTAGCCGTACGCCACAATGAAGCCGGTAGCCAGCATCACCTTGCCCATGTTGTCGATGTGCCGTTCGGTTACCAGCCGCTCAAGCCCGTAGAACTTGCGCAGCGGAATCGCCAGCGTGAGCACCATGGCAAATCCCGAGTAAATGGCGCCGGCGACAAAGTAGGGTGGGAAGATGGTGGTATGCCAGCCCGGCAGCACCGCAACTGCGAAGTCGAAGCTGATGACCGTGTGTACGCTGAGCACCAGCGGCGTTGCCAGCCCGGCCAGCAGCAGCGAGGCCGTCTCGTAGCGCATCCAGTGCCGCGTCGAACCGCGCCAGCCCAGCGAAAGCATGCCGTAGAAGTACTGGCCGATTTTTGACTGCGAGCGATCGCGGAAAGTGGCAAGATCGGGCACCATGCCGATGTACCAGAAAACCACCGAGATAGTTGCGTACGTCGACACCGCGAACACGTCCCACTCGAGCGGCGATCGGAACTGCGGCCACACCGTCATGGTGTAGGGCAGGGGAAGCATCCAGTACCCCAGCCACGGGCGGCCAACGTGAATCAACGGAAACATGCCGGCGCAGACGACGGCAAAGATGGTCATGGCCTCGGCAAAGCGGCTGATGGAATTGCGCCAGCTTTGCTTGAAGAGCAGCAGAATGGCCGAGATCAGCGTGCCGGCGTGGCCGATACCGATCCACCAGACGAAGTTGATAATCGCAAAGCCCCAGGCGACGGGTTGCGTGATGGCCCAGATTCCCACGCCCTTGAGGAACAGCCACGTAACGGCGGTGAGCAGCATGGCGGCGCCGCCGCCAGCCAATGTGAAGAGCGCAAACCAGCCCAGCGGCGTGTGCGGCGTGAGCACAATGCTCGAGATCTTCTCGGTGATCGACCGGAAGGTCTCGCCGACGCCGACGACGCGGAATTCTCCGGTCTTGGGATCGATGCCAGGATCTTTCGGTTTCAGTTCGCTGGTTGCCATGGTCGCCTTTGTTCCCTTGCTCTCT
Organism: uncultured Occallatibacter sp.; assembly: GCA_964528915.1. Classification (GTDB taxonomy): domain Bacteria; phylum Acidobacteriota; class Terriglobia; order Terriglobales; family Acidobacteriaceae; genus Telmatobacter. Next base: position 265,447 of record CAZGUD010000003.1, on the reverse strand, counting down.
TGTTCCCTGGTCCCTTGTTACCTCGTTCCCTGTCTTTATGCCGGATCGTGTTCTGCCGGCGCTTCTTCCAGTTCCTGGTTCAGATTCAGAACTTCGGCCATGTAAGTGGTGCGCGGGCGCGTGTTCTGGTCGGCGATGACCTGGTAGCTGCGTTGCTGTGCGCGCGCTTTCGATACCCGGCTCTGTTTGTCGTTGATGTTGCCGAAGGTGATGGCTTGCGCCGGGCATGCCTGCTGGCACGCGGTCACAATGTCGCCGTCGCGCACATTGCGGTTTTCCTTGTCGGCTACGATCTTGGCTTCCTGGATGCGCTGCACGCAGTAGCTGCACTTCTCCATCACGCCGCGCGAACGCACGCTGACGTCGGGGTTGCGCATCAGTTTCAGGCTCTCGGTCTCGTAGTCGCTGAAGAGCAGGAAGTTGAACCGCCGCACCTTGTAGGGGCAGTTGTTGCTGCAGTAACGGGTGCCCACGCAGCGGTTGTAGACCATCACGTTCAGGCCTTCGGGTGTGTGCACTGTCGCGCCTACCGGGCAAACCTGCTCGCAGGGAGCGTTCTCGCAGTGCTGGCAGGCCATGGGCTGGAAGTGAGCCCGTGGCGCCGCTAGGTCGCCTTCAAAATAGCTGTCGATGCGCAACCACTGCATGTTGCGGCCAATGCGCACCTGCTGCTTGCCTACCACCGGAATATTGTTCTCGGCATAACAGCTCACGATGCAGGCGTTGCATCCGGTGCAACTGTTCATGTCGATCGACATGCCCCACGCGTTGGCCTCGTTATAGGTCCAGTTGGGGAAGAGCGATGTGCTCATCTCAGGCGTGTCGCGGCCTTCGCCCTCGTGCGCGAAGTTGGGATTGGCCTTGAACTCGTCGAGCGTGGCGTAGCGAATAATGCCGCGCGGCCCCAGCGCCTCAACACCTTCAAGCGACCAGTTCTGGTTGCCGTGCTCGGTCAGGTTCTTGCCGCGATGATCCTGATAGTGGCTCTTGGTGATGGCCACACCCCACTTGCCGTCAATCTTCTTCTGCCCGCCGATGGCGTAGAACGGCGCCCACGTATTGCGAATCAGGTATGCGTTGAATCCCTGCCCTGAGCCCACGCGCCCTGCGAACTCGCGGCCGTAGCCCAGATACACGGTAATCGAGTTGTCAGGATGGCCGGGAGCAACAATCACCGGCGCCTTGACACGGCCCGTGCCCACGCTGATTTCGATAATGTCGTCTTCTTCAAGACCCCACTTCTCAAGAGTTGCGCCTGAAACGATCGCCGCGTTATCCCAGGCCAGACTGGTCACCGGCTTGGGCAGTTCCTGCAGCCAGCCCACATTGTTCCAGCGGCCGTCGTAGATGGTCGGATCGGGCCGGAAGATGACTTCGATCTGATCCTTGGGCGTGGGCGCGGGAACAACTCCGTGAAACGCAACATTGACGTTCGTCTTTACCGGAGGAGCCGCTGCGCGCAACCCACCGTGGACGTCGCCCTCAATCCACCCATCATGAAGCGCCTTGCGCCAGCCCTTTTCAAAATCCCCGTCGGGCGTCGTCTTTGTGATCAGGTCCTTCCATGTTTCGCGCACCGCTTCATACGGGCTCACCATCGGGTCATCGAGCAGCGTTTGGAAAACATGATGCGCGCTGCGCCCGCCATAAAGCGGCTCGATCAACGGCTGCACGATCGAAACCGTGCCGTCATACGCCCGCGCATCCGACCACGATTCAAGATAATGCGCGGAAGGAATGTGCCAGTGCGAAATCTGCCCCGTCTCATCTACGTGCGAGCCGAGATGCGCCACGATGCTGGCCTTGTTGAATGCTGTCGGAAAATCGAGATCGGCAGGCGCGTCGTAAATGGGATTCGCGTTCAGAATCACCAGCCAATCAACCTTGCCTGCGTTCAGATCGGCTACCAGCGCCTTGAAGTCGCCAAGCTGATCGCTGGGCAGCTGGATGGCAGGCTCGCTTGAGACCGTGACCGTCTTGCCCACATTGCCGAGCGCGGTGTTGATGGCCAAGGCAAGCGCCGCCACCGACGGATCCTGATAGAGGCCCGGAATTACGGCGCTCTTGCCGGCGCTGGCTTTCAGATCCTTTACCAGCGCAGCCAGAAACTTCTGCTGCTCGCCGGTCCATGCATAGCCAGGAGCGGGGTTGTCGGTCGGACCAACTTCCGCGTAAAGGGCCTTCGTAAAATAGGGAATCTCGCTTGCGCGCAGACCAAGTCGATGTTCGGCCTTCATTCCGGTCGTCGTCGGCGTGCTCTCAATCGCGTACAGCCGGTTCATGCCGTTCTCGGGCTGCTTGCGCCGGTCGGCATAGTCGCGCACCAGCTTGTGAAATCCGGGATACGCCGCGCTCGATAGAAAATCCGCATCGAGCGAGACAATCACATCTGCCGCGCTAAGGTCGTACTGAACATTTGTGCCGTTGGCCAGGAACGTGCCGGCGATAGCCGGGTCGTACTGCACCAGCTTCGCCTTGGGATAAGCCTTCTGCACCTCGCTCCACTGCCGCGCCAGCGTGGGCGAATTGATGGCCGCGCTCAGGAAGTAAATCCCCGTGCCGTCCTTAGTGGATGCAACCTTGTTACGGAACTCTTCGGCAAACTCCTGCCACACGCGATTGTCGCCGCGATACATGACGTGCTGCGAGCGATCGGGATCGTACATTTCGAGCAGCGTGCCCTGAGTGTACGGATCGGAGCCGCCGCGGTTGTACTTGTGCTCCGGGTTGCCGTCAACCTTGATGGGCCTGAACTCGCTGGACTTCACCAGCAGCGGCACCGCGCCGGTGACAAACGGATGCGCCGAGGCAAAGTACATCGGCTTGCCCAGCACCAAATCTTCGGGCGCCTTGACGTAGGGATAGATGGGCTCGTCGGGCTGCTTGGTGCAACCGGCCAGGCCGGCCAGCGCCATCGACGCGCCCATTAATTTAAGGAAGCCGCGACGCGAAACCGGATCGACCCACTCCTGCGCCGCCGAAGGAAATTCCTTTTCGACCGCCGCGCGAAACTCATCCGTGTCGGCCAGCTCATCGAGCGAGCGCCAGAACTTCTTGCCCTTCACGCCCTGCAACTTCAGCCGCACCTGGTCGAGCGTCATCGGCTCAGACGCTGAACTCTTCGCGCCTTGAAAGGGCACGACTTCAGTCGTGCCGCTAGCCACCGAAGAATTGTCTTCGGGCTTTAGCCCCTGAAGGTTCCTGGCCGCGTCACTCTTCTCGTACTTTTTCATATCGCTGCTCATCGGTGGCACACCTCGCAGCTCATCAGGTCCTTCGGGGTGCGAATGTTGTAATGCGCAACCAGGTAGTGCCCAAGCTCGTCCTGGCTGGTGAACTTCTCAAATTGAGTTGCTGGAGCCGACGAAGCCGCGCCGCCCGCAGTGAGCGAAACGGGCCTCAAAAGCGCCTCAGGCTTCAACGCGGCCTGAACAGCCGGATTCTCGCCCGGATCGGTCCGCGTGCAGCTCACGCTCTGCGCCGTGGGCACGCCGGCTGCATCGGGAATCGCCGCGCACCACACCGGCTTATCTTCTGCCGGCTTCTCCCACGCCATGTTGTAGATCTCGCTGGCGGGCCGCAAATTCTTCGCGGGATTGCGATGGCAGTCGAGGCACCACTCCATTTGCAAAGTGTTTTGCGCGTACATCAGCGGCATATTGTCTACCTGGCCGTGGCAGCTTTCGCAGCCGATGCCCTTGTTCACATGGATCTCATGGCTGAAGTACACAAAGTCGGGCAGGTCGTGGACTTTGATCCAGCGGATCGACTGGCCCGTGTACCAGCTCTGGCGAACCGGCTCAAGCAATTGCGCATTGGTCCAGATCTGCGCGTGACAGTTCATGCAGGTACGCGTGGGGGGAATGCCGGCGTAACTCGACTTCTCAACCGTGGTGTGACAGTACTGGCACTGCAGCCCGAGCCCCTGTACGTGGTGCTTGTGGCTGAACGGAACCGGCTGGTCGGGCCGTTGACCCTGCCGCGTTACCCAGGGGGAGCGTTGCAGTTGATCAAGCGTGACCCCCAAGGCGATCACGATCAGCCCCGTCAACACCAGGCTCATGCGCGCCAGGGCATTGGAGCTGCGTTCAAAGATTTGCGGCATTGCTTGTACCCTGCTTGGTTTTCGTGTCTGGGCGTGGCCGCGTGTGCCGGCGGTCACACAGGTTATGTACAAATACCGATCTTGAGCAAACTAAACGAGGAAGGCGGAGAAGCCCGAAAGACCAATATAACAGTCAAAGATGCCGCCGCGAACATGCGGATGCGCAAAACTTATAAAAAATTTGTGGGGAACTCGGCTAGGTAAGCCTCAGAAAAGAAAACACCTTGTGATAAGGGCCAAATTCAGGAAAACACCATCGTTTCTCTGGCGGCTTACGTACCAGAGATTGGTATTTCCTAACAAAATATCATGCGGAATCCCGCCCGCGCCAGAGGTGTGTCCGTCGCGTCGAGTGGAACCGGGGCGCTGACTCCGACTGGCCGACCCGGTATACTGGCGCAACTTAGCAGAAGACCGTTATGGACGAATTATTCGCTGCGTTGATCGCAGCGCTCTTCGACATTCTGGGTGAAGTAATTATCCAGGTCGGCTTGGAGTTTCTGGCGTCTCTGCTGGTGCGCGCCGGACGGAAGGCGATTTCAACTCCCTTGCGCCAGGATCGCCTCTTTACCGGCTTTCTCTTCGTTGTTTTCGGAGCCTCCGCCGGTCTTGTCAGCGTCCACATCTTTCCCCATCCGCTCGTGCGCCCATCGCGCTTTCACGGCATCAGCCTGCTTATCAGCCCCGTCATCACGGGACTTGTAATGTTCGCAACGGGGCGCCTGGTGCAGAAACTTGGCCGCAAGCCAACTCAGATTGAGAGCTTCTGGATCGGCTTCGTTTTCGCTTTTGCGATGGCGCTGGTCCGCTTTGTGCTGGTGAAGTAGATAGCCTGCGCCCCGGCTTAGCCTCTACACGAATGGATTCACGACCCGCAAATTCCCAAATCTCTGCCCGTGCTGCAGGTCTTCGGTGTACAAAACATCGCAACCGGCCTGCTGAGCCGCGGACACTATCAGCGAATCGAACCAGGATAGTCCGCCCTGTCCATAGAGTCGCATCGCTTCACCATCGAGCGTTATCGACGACTGCACTGCTACCAGAGGCCGAAACACCGTCCCTAGATACTGCTCTGCTTCCGCTGCTTTCATGGGCCGCACGAACCGCTTCAGCGCGACGTTGAAGAATTCATTTACCGCCTGGTAGCTGGTCACGCCCTTCTGTGTCGCCAGAGCTTCGCGGATCAACTGCCTCGCCTTTGCAGCCTTCTTTCGCGCAGAATGATCGAATGAATAGACAAAGACGTTCGTGTCCAGAAAGAATCTAGCGCTCATTCATCTCGTCCCGCGAGAAACGCCGGCCAGCCTCCACGGTGCGCAACTCGTTCATCAACGCGTCAAAGTTCTGCGCGCCCGCTTCAGTAGCTGCAAACTGGGCAAGCCACTCGCGAAATTCCGCATTGAGGGTGGTGCGCTTGGTCCGGGCAATCGTGCGAGCTTTCTCAATCAAATCGTCATCGGCGCTGAGGGTCACATTTTTCATACGATAATAGTGTACACGATTTTCGTGTGATCTTCAACCCTCCGAACCCATTGGGGCAGGCGAGAAACCTCAGAGGACCGAATCGCCGGCTCGCCGGGTTGCTAACTCGTCGTCCTTTGGCACCCCCGGCCAGCCCACAATCACCAGAAACACATCCAGCACGAATAGCGCGATGGCGATGTCGTTAAATAAAGTAGCTCGCGGAGAGTTGGGCCAGAACTGATTCGCCGCCCAGAAAAGAAAAGCCGCGGCCAGCATGATCGCCTTGAACCATTCAGCCGCGATCGGCCGTCGCTCCAACTGGTAAACCAGGTACGCCACCGCAATAAGGGCCAGCGAAACTGCACCGAGAACATCATGGCTTACTGCCGGGAATTTCCCCGGAAATGCATCCCAGGCCAGCAAAACCACAACATCTGCAAGAGTAATTACGCCGAGAACAATGGCGGGCGTTCTGTGCTTGCGATCGAGCCGGATGCGCATACGCCATTATGGATTGCCGCAGAAAAGGAAACCGTAAAGGGGCTCGGCTCGCGCCACTAATTCGCGGCGAACCGTCTCACTTCCCGCACATCCTCGAACAGCCGCTCAGCTTGAATGATCCGCGTAATCTCCGTGAGGAAGCGGCGGCGTCTGGAGCGGTTCGTTCGCGGGTACGGGCGCCACCGTAACCACCGCAATCGTGGGGCTGAGTGCAGCTGGCAACGCGTCCTGTTCCACGCTGGCTTTGACACCGGGCCAGAAGCGCGAAGTGTAGTTATAGAGCAGCACAAGAGCCGTGCCGCTGATCGCGCCGGTGCTCCCGTAGAAGACGATGGAGATTAGGACTATAAACGGCGTGAGCCAGCTCGCCGGGTTGGGCAGGTTGATGGTGAGGTTCACATCAAAGTGCAACAATGGGTAATAAAAACCAAATGGACAATCCACTGTCGTGTCGCCTGAAAGCGCCGATTTCGACGAGGCCCATAAGCCAATCAACGCATAGAACACTACAAATAGGCGGAGAGTCGAGACCAAGTCCAGCCGTAAAATCTTGCGCATGGAAGTCTCCCGGGTGAACGGAAAGGATAACCCAGAATGGGTGGATTTGTCCGTGCTGGATCTGGCAGAGATCAGCGAGCGCGGTTTTGGGACTGCCTTCTGTTGCCCGACTCGCCACCACCATATGCATTAGAATTCATAGAGACTTTACGTTCAGCAATTCTCAGCAACAAAACATTTCTCATGGCGGACCTCGCAAGGCGAATCGGGTCCGGAGTGCAGTCGTACATCGAAGTTAAGCCCAAAAGGGAAAGCCCATGAAGTACGCCGGATTGCTAGTCATGCCAGCGGGATTTTTTCTCACGGTCGCCGCGTTGGTGCTGTTCCCGGCCCCAGCCCCGCGCGCCGCCTTCGTACTCTGCGGCATTGCGGTTGAAATCCTAGGCCTGGTGGTTGCCGTTCGCGGCCACATGCCAGCTAAAGGGGAGAGCCGCCCATGATCCCCGCTGCTCCAATTCCGGTTCCGGCAGACTCCGGCGCGTATTACGGGCTCGCGTTCGTGCTGCTGTTGCTGGCGCCGCTGGCCGTTGCGGGCCTGGCGCTGGTCAACACCGGGCTGGGGCGGTCGCGGTCGGCTGCGCAGGCCATCCTCGGCAATCTTGTTGTCATATCGGTGGCCGCCATCGCCTTCGCGCTCTTCGGAGCCGCAATCGCCGGTAATCTCGCGGGAACTCCCGGCGGCGCGGGACACACATTTCACGCGGCAGGCCTGCCGTGGAACTGGATCGGCTCCGGCTCGTTTTTGCTCTCGGGGTTGTCATCGCTCCCGATTCCCGCACAGCTTGCACTGTTGTTTGAAATGACTGGCGTCGCATTTGCGGCCATTATTCCCTGGGGCAGCGGCGCAGACCGCTGGCGCCTCGCAGCCGGTTGCGCGGCGACAGCAATCGTCGCCGGCATTGTTTGCCCACTGGTGATGCACTGGGTGTGGGGTGGCGGCTGGCTGGCCGGATTGGGATCCAACTTCTCGCTCGGTGCGGGATTCATTGACCCCGCCGGCGCAGCAACCGTCCACGTGGTGGGGGGCCTGAGCGCCCTGGCGTTGATCTGGCTTCTGGGCCCGCGCGCCGGCAAATATCCCCGTACCGGAATCTCGACCGCCATGCCCGGGCACAACGCGGTCTACGTTTTATTCGGCTGCCTGCTCGGCCTGGTGGGCTGGCTGGCGTGGAACGCCGCCGGAGCAATCCTGTGGATGAACGCGCCGCTCGAGTCTCTGCCCGTAGTGGCGATCAATACAGTGCTCTCGGCAACGGCGGCTCTGGGTGCGACGCTGGCCGTCACGCGCTACCGTTTCGGCAAGCCCGACGCCAGCCTCTGCGCCAACGGCTGGCTGGCGGGGCTGGTGACCTCGAGCGCCTGCGCAGCCGTGGTCACGCCGGTCGAGTCGATCTTCGCCGGCCTGGTAGCCGGCGTCATAACGCCGCTGCTGATTGAGTTGCTTGAGCTCGCACTTTCCATCGACGACCCCTCCGGCGCCATTGCGGCGCACGCGGCTGCGGGGCTATGGGGCTTGCTCGCGGTGGGATTCTTTGCGCCGAAGCCCGGTCAACTGCTCGCCCAACTCGCCGGCATCGCCACGCTTCTGGGCGTCGTGCTGCCGCTCGTCTACCTGCTCTTCGCGGTGCTTAACCGCTTCGTTCCGTTCCGCGTCGACCCCGACGGCGAGCGCATGGGCATGGACCTGCACGAGCTAGGCGGCGGCGCCTATCCCGAGTTCGTTATCCATCGCGACGAGTCGTACCGGTAAGCCAGGTTCGGGGTATCATCGGAATATGGCGAGGAACCGCATTTCCGACAAACGCTTTTCGGCGGTTACTCCATTGATTGCCGGGCGCCAGTCTGAATTGGTGGCGCTTTGCCGGCAGTTTCACGTCCAGCGCCTTGAACTCTTCGGCTCAGCTTTGCACAGCGCGTTCGAAGTCAATCGCAGCGATCTCGATTTTCTGGTGGAATTCGCGACCCTCACCCCAAGCGAATACGCGTCGGCCTTCTTCGGTTTCAAGGAGGCATTAGAGAGACTTTTCGGGCGGCCGGCAGACCTGATCATCCCGTCAGCCAACCGGAATCCGTATTTCCGCGAGTCGGTTGAGAACGGTAAGGCGCTGCTCTATGCGGCTTGAGACGCGCAAATACCTCTTTGACAATCAGGAGGCGGCGGAGTTCGTTGCTCAATTCACCGCAGGCAAAGAACTCAACGATTACCAGAACAACCCGATGCTGCGCCTCGCCGTCGAACGCGCCTTCACCATCATTGGAGAGGCAATGACGCAGCTAACTCGGGTGGACCCTGCCATTGCCGCAAGAATTACGGACACACGCAGTATTATCGGCTTTCGAAATATCCTCACCCACGCTTATGCACAAGTGGACGACCGGATCGTTTGGGGCATCGTTGAGTCAAAGCTGCCGGTTCTTGTTCGCGAAGTTGGCGAACTTATGAATGAGCCGAGTCAACTCTAAGCCGTCAGGCTGATTACGGGCTTCGCCTTAAGCGCTCTCACGGCTTCTGCGCGTGCGCCGGCTGCTGCTGCGCCGGTTGCTGCTGCGAAGACTTCTGGGGGGTCGCCGCCGGCTGGGGCGGATAGGCCTTGTCCACCGCCTTTTCAAAGTCCTTCAGCAACGCCACGTCGGGAGCATTCAAGCCATTGGGCAACGTGCGCTGCCACAGCGGGCTGCCGAGCTTGCCGTCAGGATTCACCTGGCAGACCTCGAAGAGATCGTCGGGCGGACCTGCCTCGGCGCCTATCTCAGCGCCCGCGCCCATCGGTCCCTGTTGCCCGGCCTGGCCCGGCTGACCCAGTTGCCCCCCGCTGCCCGGCAATTGTGCGCGGCGAGGCGCGATGCCTACGTTGGCGCCGGCCGCGCGGCCCTTGCGCACCACGATCACCACTTCAGCCTCGCTCCTGCTGGTTGTGAGTATGTAGCGCTTCCAGTTGTCCAGCGCATCGCGCACGTCGGCAATCGCGATGCGGTCATCGGGGTTGAGATTCGGATCGAACTCCTGCCCGTCGATTGCCTCAACGTAGACATATTTCGCCTGGCCAAACACCGCCGGCACCGAAGGCTTTTTGTCTTTGGCATTGAGAAGCATTGCAGCGGGTAACAGAAGGGCAAGGACAACTGACGGATGAGGCTTCACGCGGCACCTCGTGTGGATCGGCGCGACTGTGGGGCGGCTTCGCGCCAATGCTCATTAGAGTACGCCATCGTCGCGATGTGGGCTGCACTTTTGTAGAAATCTCTGCCTGCATCCAGCCGCAATGGGGATTTGTTCATGCTTCCCCACCCGCTCCACCTATAATCTCCCTAATCTCGTTTGAACCAGGATCATGGGACTCTTCAGCCATCTTTTTTATCTCGGCCCGTGGGGACTGCTTCTGCAGGCTGCGGCCATTCTTCACTTCATTCGTCGCCGTCCCGAGACTTATTGGCTCTGGGTCATCCTTTTCCTTGGCCCCATCGGCGCCATCATCTATCTTTTCGCGGAGGCGTTGCCTGACATCGGGCTCCTCAACAACTCCTTCAAGGCCTTCCCGCGTCGTAAACGCATTCGCCAGCTCGAAACGGCGATCCTGGATAACCCGTCGTGCGGGAATTACGAAGAACTGGGCGACCTGTACTTCGACGACGGCAAGCTCGCGCAGGCCCGCGCCGCTTACGACAAAGCCATCGCCGCCCGCTCCACCACGCCCGACTGCTTCTATCGCCGCGGCATGTGCGCGCTGATGCTGGGCGACGCCCAGGCGGCCCTGCCCGACCTCGAGCGCGTTGTGCTTCAGGATCCCGGCCACGACTTTCATCGCGCCGCGGGCCTGCTGGCCACGGCCTACGCGCGCACTGGCCAGCCCGAAAAGGCCGGCGAGTGGTTCCAGCGCGCTATCGAGAAGTCAACCCTGTCGGAGACTTATTTGAATTACGCCGATTTTCTGATCTCCCAGGGACGCAACCAGGAAGCCCGCGATTGGGCTCTCAAGGTGCTGGCAAAAAAGCCAACCATGCCGAGCTACCTGCGCCGCCGCGAACGTCCACTGTTCGCCCGCGCCCGCAAAACCCTCAAGCGCGCCTAGCCAACAGCGCCGGCCTCTCGGTATCCCAGCGAACGATTTTTGGGGGGTAGCCCGGCCGACTTTGGTGCAACAGCTTTAAATATGCCGGAAGCCCCATGTCCAGGTGTCCTCCATCTGACCCCAAGACCGCATCTCAACAAGCAGGAGGTTGCATTCGATATGACCAATTGCTCAGAATACGCCCGCCTGGACTCGCTCGTAGAAGACGTGCTCGGCAACCTCGCACAATTGGCCACCTTGGAACTCGATCGATTCCAGGCCGGTGACTACCCAACCTGCAGAAGACTCGAACAGGAACTGGTGAACACGGTGGGCAAGGAAGAGCGTGTATTTGGAGAGTTGCGGCAGCACCTGATTGAGCACAAATGCCAGCCAGGAAAGCCAATCTAAGGCAGACTGACCCCACCCTGGCGCAGGGATATTCGAGCGGATACCCCAGGTCTCGCTTCTGAAACCTGGGAGGGCACGCTGGTTGCTCCCCAGGCCCGCCATAAGCGCAGCCTGATGGGTCCCTTGTATCTGTGGAGCTGGGAAAGCGCGCCCCTCACCTGCCCTTGTGTTCAAATAAGCGCAAGAGGAAAGCTCTTCCCTGGGCGTCAGTCGCTTTCCCCAGTGTTCACAGGAGGCGCCGCCGTGCTGCAGCCGTTGCCGAATTTCGGAGAATGGCCCGATCTCGATTGGGAACAGTGGAAGGACACGGCCGAGACCCTCCAAATGTACACGCAGATTGTGGGCAAGACGCGACTGGCGCTAACGCCGCTGCAGAATCACTGGTGGAATGTACCGCTTTACGTCACCGCGCGCGGTCTCTGGACCTCGCCCATGCCCACCGCTAATGGACAGTTGCTCGAAGTTGAATTCGACTTTCTCGCGCACCGGATCGAGTGCCGCACCAGCCAGGGAGAAGTTCGCAACATTGCGTTGACCCCCAAGCCGGTCGCCGACTTCTTTCGCGAGTTCGCTGATGCTCTCGCCTCGCTCAACTTGCACGTGCCAATCCATCCCATGCCGTGTGAGGTAGCCAATCCTATTCCCTGCGACCAGGATACGGTGCATTGCAGTTACGACCCCGACGCGGTCCTCCGCTTCTGGCGCGCGCTGGTAATCGCCGATACGCTTCTTAAACGATTCTCGACCAACTTTTGCGGCAAGATCAGCCCCGTGCATTTCTTCTGGGGCTCATTCGACCTGGCGGTCACGCGCTTCAATGGCAAAACGGCGCCTCCTCGTCCCAATGCCGATCGCATCCAGGCCGAGGCCTACTCGCACCAGGTCATCAGCGCCGGCTTCTGGCCGGGTAACGGCGGCTACGGCCGAGCCGCGTTTTATGCCTACGCAGCGCCTGTTCCCGACGGCCTCAGTAACACGGTCTTACGAGGCAAGGGCGCATTCAACCCGGCCATGGGTGAATTCCTGCTCGACTACGCCGACGCGCAGAAAAGCTCCGATCCCGCCCGAACTGTTCTCAGGTTTCTTGAAGAGACGTATTCAGCCGCCGCAAATGCGGCGCAATGGGATCGCGCCAGCCTTGACCGCGACATCGATATCCTGTGAGCTTGGTGACCACGACAATCAAGCCGGCGGCGAGAAGCGAGAACTGGTTGCACAAATAATCGAAGGCTGGCGATGTAGCCTCCCTCAGGGGCTAAAGCCCCAGCGTTCAAGGGCCTTTTGCGGCACGACTAAAGAGACTGCGGAAAAACTCATTGGACGAAGCAATTTTGCAACAAGGGGCGCAGCAAGGGCTGAAGCCCATACTCAATTTGGGGGCTTTATCGGCGCGAGTAAACTCGCGCCCTGATAAGAGACCTCATCCCGGCGAGTTTTTCAGCAGCCTGTAAAGTCGTGCCCTGACACAAAGCCATTTAGGCAACCATCTCTAGTAGCCAGGATTTTGTTGGTCGCCCGGATCCCTCGCATTGGGGGCCGGGGAAATCAAGCCTTTAACCCCACCTCAAACACTGACTGCTGACCACCGACCACTGATCACTGATCACTGACCACTGTCCACCGTCCACCGTTCACTGTCCACTGCTCTTCACCGCCCATGCCGCCGCGTTCACATACTGCGCATAGCGCGCTTCGAGCGATACGCCGCCCGCGGGCAGGATGGCCTCCTGGGTCTGCAATGACGCAATGCGCTCGGGGAAAGGCGGATGCGTGCTGCCCCACAGGCTTAACTGGCGCTGGGTCTCCGGCGTCTTCGGAGCGTTCTCAAGGAACGTCAAAAACAGCCTGAGGCCGCTGGCCTGGTAGCCGGCCTTCTGCGCAAAGGTCACGCCCAGGCGATCGGCATCGCTCTCCTTGTCGCGGCTGTAGTGCTGGGTGAGTGCGGTGTTAATTGAATTGTTGGCAATCTGCTCCAACTGCCCCGAAGTGAACTGCGACACCTCGTTCTGAATCATCTTCATGGAGTTCTGCGCGCGAATCTCCTTTTCGAGATGCCGCTGGTCAACGTGCGCAACCTCGTGCGCAAGGGTTCCGGCCAGCTCCGCCTCGCTGGTCATGTTGGCCAGCGCGCCGCGGGTGATAAAAACGTAGCCGCCGGGCAGCGAAAGGGCCGTAATAACTTCAGTGTTCAGGATGCCGAATTTGTACGGCACCGGCCGCGGAGCCTGCGCCGCCACAGCATTGCCTACCAGGTTCACGTAGCGCACCATGTCTGGATTCTCAAACAGGCCAAAGATATTGATGAGCCGCGCGGCCGAAGCCTGTCCCACCTGCTCTTCCTGCTCGGGCGTCCAGGGCGTGTAGTTATCTTTCACCTGTTTGCCCTTGTTCAACTTGTCGCCGATCTTGCCCATCACGCTGCCGAACTGGGCACTCGCCGGAAGACAGGTGGCAACCATCAACATCGTCACGCATATCGTCTTCGCGATCCGCATCGTCTGCCTCCTCTCAGTGCGCGCCCGGCGGCGTTGCGCCGGTCGTGGCTGGTGGTGCGCCCTGCGTGAGTCCACCCGATTGTTCAAAGGCCGCAAGGTCGGCAGCCGCGGGACGGTAGCCGGCCATGGCCTGCGCCTTGGCCATGCTCTGCGGCGTGGGCTGCGCATTCATGAAGGCCTGCTGCACCTGTCCGTTGGGATCGACCCCGTTGAATCCCAGTGCTGCGGCGTCGGTGCTCTGGTTCGACTTCTTGATGCTCATCGATCCGCCAAACAACGGCGCAGGCTGCTGGCTACAGTTGGGATTCGGCTGCGCCTGCCCGTTCTGCTGCTGCGGCGGCTGTTGGGCCTGCGGCTGCTGGCCGTTCTGCCCGTTCTGAGCCGGGCACGGCTGCTGATTCTGCTGGCCACTCTGCTGGCGCCCATCGCGGCCCACCGCTACGCCCGCAGCCAGCGTCAGCCACAACATTGCGGCCAGCACTCCCAGGTGCTTCCGCCTCACTCTTCGCATCATGCCCGGTGTGATCATTGCCCGCGATCCCCCTGGTCGATTCCATTGCCCGGCATCTGCTGGTCCGCCGGGTCCAATCGCCGCTCAATGATTGAAGCGCCGATCAGTTTGTTGAGTTCCATTATTGATCCGACCCATAAATACAGGCACCGTGCCCCATCCATTTCGCAGGTTTTATCGCGAAATGGGTGGGAGACCGACACACTGTTTACGGCCCGGATCATTAGTCGTGCCGTCAAGTTAACAGCATCGCCGATCACTGTAAACCAATTTTCTATTTCTGCGGGATTAGCCGGGACCGTCGTTGAAGCCGTGGCCTGCCGGCTCCGCCCACTCGAACTGGCCTCCTTTCGAATCATTGAACACTGCCTGACGTGGCGCAACCTGGGTTGTCCGGTATTGGACAGTGAATCCCGAATATGGACAAGGGCGCTGGAAAGCACCTGATTACGGCTCACTAAGCGGCTTTTAGAATGAGGAACTTGTCTGCGCAGTCATTCGGCAGCAAAGATGCTGGATCCTCTTTATCCCGCACTCTGTCTGGAGGTTCACTCATGGGGACCTTGTTTCAGGATCTTCGCTTTGCGATTCGACAGCTCGCCAAGGCCAGGAGCTTTGGCATTGCCACGGTGTTGACGCTCGCTTTGGGTATTGGAGCCAACACCGCAGTCTTCAGTCTTGTGAATACGCTGCTGCTGAAACCGCTGCCAGTTCCCCACGCTGAGCAGATCACTACGCTGGCGCCCCGCATCGGCCATGGCCAACTGGGGCAGCCTTTCAGTTGGAACGAATTCAAGGAGATTCGCAAGGAGACTACGAACGTCTTCAGCGATGTTTTTGCCTATACGTTGAACATCGATGGGCTGGCTGCGCCGGGGCAGCGGCCCGACCGGCTGATGACGGCATTCGTGAGCGGCAATTTTTTCGACGCGCTGCAATTGAAACCCGCGGCTGGCCGGCTTTTTTTGAGCAGCGAAGGGGAGGTTCTGGGACAAGACGCTGAAGTAGTTCTGAGCTACGACTACTGGAAGCAGAAGTTCAGCGGCGATCCGGGAGTGGTGGGGCGCGGCGTAACCATCGATGGCCACGCGTTCACGGTGATTGGCGTCGCTCCGCGGGGATTCAACGGCATGCAGAGTTTTCTCTCAGTGGCCGCCTATATGCCGGTGTCGGAGATTGGCATCAGCGGCACTGCCGATAGCGTGTTGCAGGATTGGCAAACGCGGATTCTGCTGGTGCAGGGACGGCTGAGGCCGGGCGTGAGTATGAAGCAGGCAAATGCGACGCTGGGGCTGGTGGCGCAGAACCTCATCCGCATGCAACCCGTTGCCGATAAGGCGATGGCGATCGAGGTTTATCCGGAGCCGCAACTGCGCATCAACGCGGGCGATCCCAACACCATGTACATTATCGCGGGGCTGTTTCTGGCGCTGGCGGCGATGGTTCTGGTGCTGGCCTGCGTGAATGTGGCCAACCTGGTGCTGGTGCGCGCCTCGGCGCGGGAACGCGAACTGGCCATCCGCACGGCGCTGGGCGCGCGGCGTTCCAGACTGCTGCGGCAACTGATTACCGAGAGTGTGCTGCTGGCTCTGATGGGCGGCGCATTGGGCGTGGTGCTGGGCATGGTGGCCAGCGGATCGCTGAGCCATCTCGATCTGCACGCCGACCTGCCGGTCAGGTTCGTCTTCGAATTCGATTGGCGCATCTTCTCCTACTCATTCGCCATCGCCCTCATAGCCGGAGTCGCCGTGGGAGTGGCTCCCGGGCTGCGCATGGCCAAAGCCAATGTGAATGCCGTTCTGCATGAAGGCAGCCGCGGCGTTGCGCGCGGCCGTACCTGGTTCCGCGACGGACTTGTGGTGTTGCAGATTGCCGGTTCATTGGTGCTGTTGGTGGTAGCGGCGCTGTTTGTCCGCAGCCTTTCGGCCATGCAGACCATGGACTTCGGCTTCAGGCCCGACCATGTGTTGAACTTCACCATCGATTCAAACGAGATTGGGATGGCCGATGCGGAGGCCCGTGCTTTCGCCACCAATCTTGACGACCGCCTGCGCCAGTTGCCGGGCGTCGAAGCTGTGAGCCACGCCAGCGCTGTTCCCTTCTCTTACCTGGGCCAGGTTGGCGACCAGTTGACGATCGATGGCGCCGCTCCCCCGGCGAACCCTGCCGATTGGAGCGCAAACTTCAACGTGATTTCGCCGCAGTACTTCGACGTAATGGGCATTACGCTTACCCGGGGCCGCGTCTTTACCGATGCTGACAACGACCAGTCAAAACCCGTGGCGATTGTGAGCGAGAGTACGGCGCGGAAGTTCTGGCCTAGACAGGACGCGATTGGGCGCACCTTCAAAATGGCGCTGGCGAAAGGCCGCGAAGTAGAGGTGATTGGCGTAGCGCGTGACGCTGAGTTTCAAGTCTTCGGCGGCGGCAAAACTCAACCCTTCTTCTACATTCCCTACGCGCAGCTTTCGAAGGGCTTCACTCTGATGACTTTCCAGCTCAGGTCGAATCACGATCTGCCATCGCTGATGCCCACTGCTGAGAAGACCGTGCACGACCTGGCTCCGCAGCTTCCCGTATTCGAAGTGGAAACCATGCGCCAGGCGCTCTACACCATGAACGGACTATTGCTCTTCCAGATCGGCGCTTCGCTGGCCACCATCATGGGCCTGCTGGGATTGACGCTGGCCGTGATCGGGCTCTACGGCGTGGTGTCGTACGCGGTCAGTTGCCGGGTGCGCGAGATCGGCTTGCGCGTGGCCCTGGGAGCAAGCCGCAGTTCGGTCTTCCGCATGATCTACCGGCAGTCGCTCACCATTATTGCCTGCGGCCTGGGCGGAGGATTGGCGCTGGCTTTACTGATAGCGCGAGCCGTGGGCAGCTTTGTGGTGGTGAGCGTATGGGATCCGTTCACCTACGCAGGCGTCGCCCTGGTTCTTGCAGCAGCGGCACTCGCCTCGTGCTATCCGCCGGCCCAGCACGCTATGGCGGTCGATCCCATGACTGCACTGCGCGAAGACTAATACGGTTCACTTTGCACGCTGGCTGAGCGGCGGCCTCTTCTTACTCCTGAGAGGCCGCCCTTTTCTTTGAGATCGAAGTTTCTACTTTGCGCAGGGATGAGATTGGCGCCCACCAGCCTCCAGGATCGCTGGCGATGGGCAGAACTATTGGACCGCCGAAGGGGCGGCCATTGCCGCCGCCGGCGCAGGCGCCATCGTGCATGGGCCGTAATCCTTGTTGATCGATTCCAGCGCAAAGTCCTGGTCTCCGGCGCTATCCTTCTGTCCCTTGATCTTGGCCCCATGAAGCTTGATTACGTCGCCAGGTTTCACGTTCGCGGTGACGCCGGTCAGAGCATAGACCCTCCCGCTGCCATTCTCATGCACCTTCAGACCGTCGGGCCCCGCGGTGACGCAGCCGCGGATGGAGTAATGAGAGTTATGGACGTGGACCAGGACCACGGTGGCTACAACCACAGTGGCAACGACAGCGACGCCAACGCCTACCACTTCGCCGGTAGAGGGCCCGATGGGCTTTTGGGGGGTGGTACAGCCGGGGGGTGAGCTCGCTCCGCAAAGCAGGAGCGAGCTGAGGGCCGCGAAACAAACAATTCCGCTGCGATGGCGCATGGCTTTGTCCTATCGACGATCAAGAGAATATGAGAATGACTTCATTACTCAAATGACGGTTTTATGAATGCCTTATTGGCCACCGGGAAAAGGGAAGACGGGGAAAAGGAATGACTGCCACGAGCGTTGCACGCCGGCACGGGTTCGTCAATGAGTTTAATCAAGGACCGCTGGTCTTGTATCAGGCATGATTAGCCCTTTATTCAGCAGCCTGAACGCTGCTGCTCCCTCCGAAGTGTCGACCGAAAGCGTGCCTGTTTAGCCCCTGAGGCGCGTTTCCTCAACCCTGCATTGGCGATAATTCGTTTGGTCAGACACTGCTTACTCCTCGCGCAGCAGGGCTATGGGATTGATTGACAAGGCGCGCTGCGCCGGAATCCATGTGGCGAGCAGTCCCAGCAACGCCATTGCGGCCACCACGCCGGCCAGCACCAGCGGATCGCGCGGACTTGCCTGATAGACGATATAGGCCAGCACCCGTGCGGCGAGAACACCAAGCAGCAATCCGGCCGCCGAGCCAAGCGCCAGCAGTCTCAAGGGCCGTCCCAGCGCCGCGTATAGAACTTCTTTGCGCTGCGCGCCTAGCGCCATGCGAATTCCCAGCTCCTTGAGCCGCTTGCTTACCGAATAGGCCGCCATGCCGAAGATGCCGGTGAGCGACAGCATGGCGCCCATCAGCCCCAGCACGCCCAGCGCCACCGTGGCTACATGCGAGGGGAACAAAGCGATATCCAATCCCTGCGTCCAGGTCAGGGTGGTGAGAGGCAGGCTGGGGTCGAAGTTGCGAACGGTGCGGCGAATCTCAGCCGCCAACTCGAGCGGATCGCGTTCCGAACGCACCACCATGAATATGTTGCTGACCGGTGATTGCAGGAATGGAATGAACATGGCCGGCCGCGGATCTTCGGTGAGTTGATAATATTTCCCGTCCTGGGTGACGCCCACAACCTGCACACGCGATCCGTCTTCCGTCTTGTAATATCTGCCGATGGCGTTTGTGACCGAGCCGAAAATTTTGCGTGCAAACAACGCGTTCACCACGGCTACGCGCGGCGAGGTTAGGTCGTCAGCCCAAGTAAAGCTTCGGCCGGCCAGCAGAGTCGTATCCGCCGCGCTGAAGTAGTCGGGAGAGACCTGGAAGACCTGGGTATTGGCAGCGGCATTCGCTGTTCTCAAGTCCGTGGTCTGCTCGGTAAACACATCCGCGGTAGCGCCGCCTCCGCTCAAGGGAACTTGACTTGCAAGTCCTACGCTTTTTACGCCCGGCAGCGCCTGAAGTGACTCGATCATGCGCCTTTCCATTGCCGGTATCTGCTGGCCTTCGTAACCGGCCATGCCGAAGTTTGTGCCGGCCAGCAGGGCGTTTTTGGGTTCAAAGCCGAAGTTGCTGTGCATGGAGCGCACCAAGCCGCGCACGGCAACCAGCGAGGAGGTGACCAGCACACCGCAGATGGCAATCTGCACCACCAGCAAGATGTCACGCAGTGTCATTCGTCGCGCGGTGTTGCCGGCAACAATGGTGGCCGCTCCCGCTTTCACTACTTCGTATGGATTGGTAAGGAGAATCTGCCGGACCGGTGCGGCTCCAAAAACGAACCCGCTTGCCAATGCCAACAGCAACGCGACCAGGTAGACCTTTGCGTCAGCGTACACCGCAATGTGCATGGGATATTGGGGAATGGGATGCCATACGCTCAACGCGCGCAGCAGGGTAACGCTGCCCTCCAGTCCCAAAGCGCCGCCGACCAGTGAGATCAGCACGGCCTCAGTAAAAACGCTGCGCAGAATGCGCTTGCGGGTCGAGCCGAGGGCGAGGCGCAAAGCCACTTCGCGGGAATGATCGGCGGCGCGCGCGGCAAACAGGCTGCCCAGGTTGGCGCATGCGGCCAGCAGAATCAGCCCGGCCATCAGCATCATTCCCGTCATGAATGCCTTTACCCCCGGTCCCAGCAAGTCACCGGCGAGGCTGGGACGCGCCAGGGAGTAAGTCATATACGCATCGGTTTTCGGGT
The DNA here is from genome assembly GCA_964528915.1 of uncultured Occallatibacter sp. Taxonomy (GTDB): domain Bacteria; phylum Acidobacteriota; class Terriglobia; order Terriglobales; family Acidobacteriaceae; genus Telmatobacter. The sequence continues at coordinate 245,709 of CAZGUD010000003.1, read as the reverse complement.
AGGTCTTCTCGAGATACGCGCCAACCGAATTCAGGTCGGCAATAGCCTGGGCCGGCGTGACGCCCGCCTTCAAATGACCCAGCACCATGAATATGTCCCGTTTTCCGCGGTCATCCAGGGAATCGTAACCCTGCACCTGTTCCTGCTGAACCATCGGCACCCAGAAGTCGGGATAAAAGAAAAGCAGCGTCCCATTAAACGCGGGCGGCGCTACGCCGATGATGGTGAAGGGATGTTTGTTGACCAGGACGACGCGGCCCACCACTCTGCGATCCTCTTGAAACTGGCTGTGCCAATACGCATAACTGATGACGAGAAAGGGGGCGCTGTTGGGGCCGTGCTCATCCGCGTCGTGGAAGAATCGGCCCAGGTACGGCTGCACCTGCATCGCGTCAAAGTAGTTTCCCGTCACCTCGTAACCCCAGGGCTGCAAAGTCTCCCGGCCGGTATCGAGGCCGATCGGCGTCATGATGTATGCGGTCAGATCTTCAAAGCTGCGATTGCGCTTGCGCAGATCGAGGAAGTCGGGATACGAAGTTGTCTGCTCTTTGTAGCCGCCGCGCTCAAGCGTGTAGAGGCTTTGCGGATGGGGCACATTGAGAGGCCGCAGAATGAGCGCGTTCAATACGCCAAAAACCAGCGCATTGGCGCCAATGGCCAGGGCCAGGGTGAAAACGGCGGCGCAGGTGAATCCCGGCGACTTGCGCAGCACGCGGACGCTGTAGCGGATGTCGCTCAGCAGCGTGCGCATCGAATTGCCGCCCAGCGCTGCGTGGCTTTCTTCCCTGTAGTGCTCCAGGCCGCCGAACTCGATGCGTGCCTGTCGTTCGGCGCGCGCGCGATCGAGTCCCGATCGCTGGAGGTCGTCGGCGCGATGCGCGATGTGCGCCCGCAGTTCTTCGTCGATCTCGCGCACGGAGCCGTCGCGATGAAACAAACTTGCGGCAAGGGAGCGGAGCCAGGGAAGAAGTCTCATTGATTACTCCTCGCGAAGCAGGACGATCGGATTGACTGACAAGGCGCGCTGCGCCGGAATCCACGTGGCGAGCAGGCCCAGCAGCGCCATGGCAATCACCGCGCCGGCCAGCACCAGCGGGTCGCGTGGTGTTGCCTGGTAAACAATGAATGCGAGAACGCGGGTGGCCAACAGCCCCAGTCCGAGTCCCGCTGCCGAACCGATCGCCAGCAGCTTCAGCGCGCGGCCAAGGGCGGACCTGAGGACTTCGACACGCTTGGCGCCGAGGGCGACGCGAATACCCAGTTCCTTGAGGCGCTTGCTCACGGAATAGGCAGCCATCCCGAAGATGCCGGTGATCGAAAGCATGGCGCCCATCAACCCCAATACTCCCAGCGATAGGGTGGCCATGCGCGAGGGGAACATGCTGAAGTCGAGTTCGCGGGTCCACAGCAGCATGTCGAGCGGCAGAGTCGCATCGAGTCCATGCAATCGTGCTCTTATCGTGGACGAAAGTTGCTGCTGGTCGAGCGTCGAGCGCACCAGCCACCATTGCTCTCCGAGTGGCGCCTGCTGCAGCGCGGGAACAAAGAAGGCCGGCTTCTGGTCTTCAGTGATGCTGATATATTTGCCATTCTCGACGATGCCGACAATCTGGACGCGCGATCCATCAGCGGAGCGGTAAGAACGGCCGACGGCGCCCAATGCCGAACCAAAGACCTTGGCTGCGAATTCGCGATTGACGATGGCGACCAGCGGGCTCTTCGCGTTGTCGTTCTCAGTGAATTGCCTGCCGGCCAGCAGCGTGGTCCCCGCAGCCTGCAGGTAGTCGGGCGAAATCACATACATAAAGGCGAAGGCTGTGGCGTTTTTGGGTGAAAAATCTCGCGCGTCATCGCGGAAAATGTTCCCCTGCCAGCTACCACCGCGACCGAGAGGAGGAAAGCTGACGAGGCCGACGTGTTCCACGCGGGAGATCGAGGTGAGAGCGTCCATCATGCGGCGTTGCATCGGCACTATGCCGTCGACCGGGTAACCGGCTTCTTTCAGGTCAGTCTCGATCAGCATTACATTTTGCGGATTGATGCCGAAGTTGCTGCTCATGGAGCGCATGAGTCCGCGGACCGCGACGATAGACGAAGTGACGAGCACGGCGCAGATGGCGATCTGGACGACGACCAGCACATCGCGCAACGAAACTTGGCGTCCGGCGCGGGCCGTCGAACCGGCCTTCACGATTTCATAGGGGTTAGTGCGAATCACCTGGCGCACTGGGACGATGCCGAAGAGAATGCCGCTGACAACCGCTAATAGGAACGCGACAAGATAGAGAGTCGCGTCAGGCCGTACCGGCACGTGAATGGGTACGCCGGAGAATGGCTGCCATGCGTCGAGCCGCTGTAGCAGCACGATGCTGCCTGCCAGACCCACGGCTCCGCCGCCCAGCGAGATAAGCACTGCTTCAGTAAGAAGCTGGCGAAGGACGCGAGTTCGCGATGAACCAAGCGCGAGGCGAAGCGCAACTTCGCGCGAACGATCGGCTGCGCGTGCGGCAAACAGGCTGCCCAGGTTGGCGCAAGCGGCCACCAGAATCAGCCCGGCAAGTAGCATAAGCGCAGCCACAAAGGCGCGCAGTGGCCGGCCCAGAACCGCGGGCAGCGAGGGCCTGCCCAGCGAGAAAACCTCAAATGGGTCGTCGTTGGGATAGGCGGTTTTGAGCGCGGCTCCGATCTGGTTGAGGTCGGCCAATGCCTGCGTGCGCGTCACACCTGGCTTAAGATGGCCGAACGCCTGGACGATGAACCGGTCATTGCGGCTGCTCAGGCGACCACCTTCATCATTCACAATCGGAATGTAAAACTTCGGGGCAAAGAAAATGAATGTGCCCCGGAACTCCTGCGGGGCCACTCCGATGATGGTGTAAGGCTGGCGGTTGATCCGCACAACGCGGCCCACAACGTTGCGATCGTCCTGGAATTGCGTGTGCCAGTAGCTATAGCTCAACACCACGTACGGCGCGCTGTTGGGGCCATGCTCATCTGACGAGTGAAAGAGCCGGCCCAGCATGGGTTTCACGTTGAGCGTGTCAAAGTAGTTGCCGGTTACAGCGAATCCCCAGATACGCGAGGGATCTTTGCCGGTGTCGAAAGCGACCTGCGAGAGCGACATAGCGGCGAGGCCCTCGAAACTGTGGTTGCGATCGCGGAGATCGATGTAGTTGGGGTAGGACTCCCATTGATCGTCAACATGATGGTCGATGCCATAGAGACTTTGCGCCTGCTGCACATTGACCGGGTGCAGAATGAGCGCATTGATCACGCCGAAGACCAGCGCGTTGGCCCCGATTGCGAGCGCCAGCGTGAAAACGGCGGCGCAAGTGAATCCCGGCGACTTGCGCAGCACGCGGATGCTGTAGCGGATGTCGCTCAGCAGCGTGCGCATCGAATTGCCGCCCAGCGCTGCGTGGCTTTCTTCCCTGTAGTGCTCCAGGCCGCCGAACTCGATGCGTGCCTGTCGTTCGGCGCGCGCGCGATCGAGTCCCGATCGCTGGAGGTCGTCGGCGCGATGCTGAATGTGCGAGCGGAGCTCTTCGTCGATCTCGCGGGCGGAGCTGTCGCGACGAATGAGCGCTGAGGCAAGGGAGCGAAGCCAGGCGATTGCTTTCATAACGTTATTGAGGGCGTTGAACGTAATTGCGATGTTATGTCACCCGTACTCGGTTCGGCGTTCCTGGATGACCAGGTCCACGCCTGCCAGATGATGACCGAGGTGCACACAGTCTCGAGCGTCGCGAAGAACAAGTACGCTGGATAAATGGGGTCCCGAAAGTCACCGTCAGTCAGTGGCAGAACGAAGGTGAGGAAACCGTTGGTAAGAGTCAAAACGCCACCCGCGATGATATTCGACAGCTGGTTGGCTCTAAACGGAAGCAGTCGAGACGCCACTATCATGGCGATGGGTATTTCCATCAGGACCGCTGAACCCAGCAGAGCCCATTGTGGCAGATGCGGAGCTGAATTCGGCGAGCCAACGAAAGCGAACAGGGCAAGCACGTCCGCGTACAGGTAGTTCAATAACGCGAATATCCAAAATAGAGATAACCGCTCCTTTGTGTCATGCATATCAACCTCCTAAACGTCGACCACTCAGTTGATCCGAAGACAATTACGATTCAGCAAGGAAATGCAGGTCATATCTCCTCCGCCGTTGCGCCGAGGGCGGCAGTCATGGCAGCGGCCACGCGGTTCCATCCTTCGGTTTCTTCGCGGAAGCGCTTGCGGCCAGCCGCGGTAAGCTCGTAGAACTTGGCGCGGCGGTTGTTGTCGGACGTACCCCAACTGGCTTTAAGCAGGCCCTGGCGAACCAGCCGAAAGAGGGCAGGATAGAGCGCGCCCTGTTCGATGAGCAGCGCGCTGCCCGTGATCTGGCTGATGCGCAGCAACACGCCGTACCCGTGTAGCGGCCCAAGCGAGACGGCCTTGAGGATGAGCAGATCGAGCGTGCCGGGAAGAAGCTGGGCCTGGTCGGGCATCGGGTCTCCTAAGTTAGTAAGGAGAGTAGCGCGCTTCCCCTAAGTTGTCAAGGAGAGAGTGAGAATGGTTGTCAGTGATCAGTGGTCAGTGGTCAGTTTTGTAGCGCCGGTTTCCTGACCGGCTGTAGCGCGGGTCTCCCGACCCGCGGTTGTTCACGACGAAGTAATCATTCACTCCGTCGGAGCGCTACACAGCTCGGGCCAGTTTTGGCGCGGCGCGGCGGACCGATGGTCTGACCCGGGACTGCGCATCATGAGCAACCGGGCGCACAGCGATACTGGTTTCAAGGTGCAGGCGATCTGCATAACGCAGCAGCTTCTCAATGCTGACCTGCGAAATTCTGCCTTTGAGCAGATTGCTAACCGATGGTTGATATTCATCCAGGACTTCGACGAGCTGTCGCTGCGTGTAGCCCTGGGCGCGCACATGCTCGAGAATCGCCGAGAGGATTTCAGCCTTGACTTTGAGAGCACTGGCTTCAGAGGCAGAAAATCCCAACGCGTCAAAGATATTGCCTTTGACGATGTGCGTGGGTTTATTGAGCGCTGCGTTTTTCATGGGTTCTCTGCTCCTTCAGTCTCTGCCTGACACTTTTCAGCCGGCTTTTTGCCACTTCGATGTCACGACGGTCGGTCTTACGGCTATCTTTTTCGAAGCAATGCAAAACGTAAATAATATTCCCAACTTTTGAGAGATAGATGGCCCTGTACCAGGTGCGCTCGTCGGATTCCTTTAGTTCAAAGACGCCAGCGTCAATCGAAGCCATGCTGCGCGTTGCCGACGTCGGCTGCCTTCCGATTTGAAGCTGCCGAAGGGAAAGCCGAACGCACGCTTAATCTCATCCGGAAAGCCGGAGAGGACTTCGAGAGGGTCACCCTCAAAGTGAAGCTCGGTCTCTCGCGGCTCCATCTTGCTGGCCATTGGGATTCATGGTAGCGCGATTCTGAGAATTATACAAGATTTGTTATAACGGCCTGTCGCTGGCGAAGCGTGGGTTCATCCCGCCCGCTGACTAGCCGACTCGCTGACTTGCTCGCCGCTATCCCAACAGTTTCGCGGCATCCTTGGCGAAATAGGTCACGATGAAGTCGGCGCCGGCGCGGCGGATGCCGATCAGCGACTCTAACGTCGCGCGATCCTTATCGAGCCAGCCCCTGGCGAACGCGGCCTGCAGCATGGAGTACTCGCCGGACACCTGGTATGCGCCGATGGGAACATCCACACGCTCGCGGGCGGCGCGAACCACGTCGAGGTAGGGCATGGCGGGCTTCATCAGGATCATGTCGGCACCCTCGGCCAGGTCGAGATCGATCTCGCGCATGGCTTCGCGGATGTTGGCGCCATCCATCTGGTAGGCGCGGCGGTCGCCAAACTGCGGCGCTGAGCCGGCTGCCTCGCGGAAGGGTCCGTAGAATGCGGAGGCAAACTTTGAGGCGTAGCTGAGGATGGGCGTCATGCTGAATCCGGCGGCATCGAGTGCGGTACGGATGGCTGCAACGCGGCCGTCCATCATGTCGGATGGGGCAACGATATCTGCGCCGGCCCTGGCCTGGCTGACGGCAGTGCGCGCCAGCAGTTCGAGCGTGGGGTCGTTTGAAACTTCGAATCCGTCGCGGCCGTCCACCACGATTCCGCAATGGCCGTGGCTGGTGTATTCGCACAGGCACACATCGCCGATGAGCACGAGTTTCTTTGCGGCCGGCGATGCTTTGAGCGCGCGCAAGGCCCGCTGAACGATTCCGTTTTCGTCCCAGGCGCCGGTGCCGGTTTCGTCTTTGCTCTCGGGCAGGCCAAAAAGCAGCAGCCCGGCGATGCCGAGCGATGCGGCCTCTTCAGCCTCGCGCACGGCTTCGTCGATGGAGAGATTGAAGACGCCCGGCATGGAACTGACTGGATTGCGTACGCCCTCGCCGGGGCAGATAAAGAGCGGATAGATCAGGTCGCCGGGCTCGACAGCGGTTTCGCGAACGAGCGCGCGCAAGGTGTCAGTGCGGCGTAACCGGCGCAGACGGGATTGGGGAAATGCCATAACTCGATTTTAAGTATAGGGCCGGGGTGGGATGTGAGCTGGATCACGAAAGCAGCGAGTCGGCGCGTCAGCGGGCCAGCCCGGGGGCGTTGCGGTTTCTTGCTTACTCCGCTGAGAACAACTGCAGATCCCTCGACTGCTTTTAGTCGCTCGGGATGACAGCGGTTGGGGCGGAGATGGCTATTGCGCCAGCAGCGCCTTCAACGTGCTCCAGTTGATTGCTTGGATCGCCTTCAAGGCCAAGTTCTGATCGCAGTTGAAGTAGACCGCGATGTTCTGGACTGAAAGGCGCGGCGCCGATGGGTTCAACGGGGCTTTGGTTGTGATCTTGGTGGTTTCTCCGTCGAGGTGAGTTGCTGTGGGCTGACTCCACGAGCCGAGCAGCACCCAGGTGCCGGGGTCGCCGCCCGATCCGCCGCCCAGCCCCTGCATGGCCGGCAGATAGAGCACCGTGCCGCCGCCGGGCAGCGCTTGAGTGCTGAAGGCTCCATGGAAGTTAATGAACTCCCTGCCGGCAAAGTTGAAGCTGACCTGGACCGTAAACCTGGTGCTCGGCGGGGGCGGGGCGCTCTTCTGTTTGGCGTCGAGCTGCTTCTGCACTTCCTGGGCCTCAGCGTATTTGCCCGCCTTGAGCAACTCAATCATCTTCACCATCAGGGGGTCCGGCGTATTTGCCGCCGCCATGGCCTGCTGGCCCTGGGCCGAATTTGGGTTCACTGCCATGGTGAGCTTGAATCCCTGGCCTTGGAAGGGCGCCTTCTCAGAACCGCGCGGCGCTCCGTCGAAGAGAACATTCGGGTCAGGTTTGTTGACGATCACCCACTGCGACGCCGTGAGGGCGTTTTCCATGGGCGTAAAGGCGGTGTTCAAAGCCATCTGCAGGTGGTGGTCGAACTTCACCTCGCAATCGGTCGACGCCCGATTCTGTGCCTGGTTGAGCCAGTCGTGGACGATGGGATCGCAGTCCTTCCAGTTACCGGCGTTGATGGGCGCCGGCGCAGATGCCCGGTGCAGGCTGATCGAGCCGGTCACCGTAACGCGATGCCCTTCGTGACCGTTCCGCTCCATCATTCCTACCTCGGTCATGGTTCCTGTAAACGTGGCCTCAAAGTTGAGCATGTCCATTTTGGTCAGCGTGACAGTGACCGTGTCGCCCGGGTCGACGGTGGAGAACTTCAGGCCGTTGTGCCCGTCGCCGACGATCACGTCAAATGCCAGGTCGGTTTTGTGGACCGCGGGGTGAGAGCTGTCGGGGGTAATCACGAAGGTCTTCCCGGCGCCGTTTAGCAGCAGGTCAACGGTGGCGTGCCTGGAATTGCCGGCTGCGGCGAATGGCGATTGGTCGGCCACAAAGAAAGCGGCGTGTGCGTCGTTGGGCAGAACATACCAGTCGCCTTTGTTGGCGTAGTTGTTCATGAAGGGCAGCGAGATGGTTTTGGCCGCGCCGCCGATGCCTGGGCCTGAGATTGTTACCGTGCTGTTGCTGGTCACGGGCGGAGGCGCGGCTGCGGCGTGGGCGAATGCGGCTGTGAATGCGAGAAGGGCCCCAGAAAAGTACCAAACAGGGGTTTTGAACATGGTGGGTGCAGTGTAAGACAGCCAATAGCCAGCAGCCAATAGCCAATCGCTTGTAGCCGTTAGCTGTGAGCTGGAAATGGGGGTGACAATCTATTGGCTATTGGCTACTCCCTGCTTGCTGCTTTTCACAACTGCTCGTAAAGCGTGCCGTTCCGGTAGCCGAGCAGAAGCACCAGGCTCCAGATGCCCATGGCGGTACCGAAAGGAAACTTGAGCAGGCAGAATATGGCAGCGACAATGGCTACCATGCGACCCCATTGAGCGTGTTGCATCAATCCCCAGCCGGCGCAAACGGCCAGCGCGACCCTGGCTACCAGGAAGATCCAGGCGAATTGAAGCAGAAAATGTCCCATGAAGGCCGGTGGTAAAGGGCCATGCATCCACTCACCGAAAGCACCCGACAGGATGGCGTGAGCGAAGGCCAAACCGGCAAAGCCGGTAAGCAGGGCGATGCCGGCGTAAATAAACCAGAAGATAGCGAGCACACGGATCTTACCGGCGTAGGACTGAAGCTGAAACTGGAGACCGGGAATGGGTGGAATGACCGCGGCCGATGGCCGGCCGCATTGGGCACAAAACGCCTGCCCGGGCGCCAAGGCGTTACCGCAACCACTGCAAAACATAACAATCCTCCGCACGATCTATTACGGGATTAATACGCAGCTTGAGGACTCGTGGTTCCTTCTGTCAATCACCGGTTCGGGGCAGGGATACGGTTTGCCGGCTCACGGCAGGTTGTTTTTCCCACCGCTCTTCATGGCGGTCGTCGCGGTAAACAATGGCAATCACGCGGCCTTCGCGGTCGCGTTCTACCATCATGCGGATGGAGCTTGAACCGTTGGGATAAAACAATTCCGATGCCGACGCGGCGGCCAAGGGCAGCACTGCTCCGTACTGATCTTTCTCGTAGAGGTCCTCGCCCTGGCGATAAATTACCAGCGTGTGACCGTCGGGTTCCCGATAATCGCCGGCAATCGCCTCGAGCGCGGTGGGTGGAAGCTTTGCGACCGGCGGGTGACGCGGGATAATTTCGCGCTCCGCAAGAACAGGATTGGCATCGGGCCTGGCGGCAAGCCGGTGCGAGAGCAGCCAGCGAGGCAGTTCAGGCTCGTTGTAGGCCCGCGCCCAGCAATCGTGAGTCAGTCCCTGGTACATCCACAGGCGGATATGACCGCCCGCCGCCTTTACGGCTTCAAACATCATTTCGCTTTGCCGCGGCTGCACCACGGGGTCGTCGCTGCCGTGGAACAGCCAGATTGGCGTTCGGCCGACGGCCTGCGCGTACTCCGCGGGCAGTGTCGATGCCTGCTGCCAGCGATCGTATGCATAACTCCAGAAGATGCCGCCAGCGGCAATAGCGATCGCAGCCCAGCGGTGCGGATAGTCCTTGGCCAGTTCCCAGGCGCCGTAGCCGCCCAGCGAGAGGCCGGTGAGGTAGGTGCGGTCGGGGTCGCCATGGAACTCCTCCGTCATCTGGTCAAGTGCAGCCATGGCCATGGTCATGATTGGCGGATCGGTCCAGTGCGCCGGGATGGGGCATTGCGGCATGACGATGACGAATGGCCAGCGCTCGGGATGGTCGCGCACCTCAAGGGGCAGGCCAATCTGCGTTTGCCACATGCCTTCCGATCCGCGCTCGCCGCGCCCGTGCAGGAACAGGATGATCGGCCAAAGCTTGCCGTCGTCGCGCCGGTATTCTTCGGGCAGGTAAACCTGGAACTTGTAGGAAATGCCGTTGACCTCGACCCGGCGATTCAGGAAACCGGTCTCCTGCGGCGGCTCCTGGCCACGATGCTTGCCATTAGCCGGGGCGCTGGCGCTCGCGGCGCCCGGCGCAAGAGCGCAGGCGACCATCGCACAGGCCGCTGGAATTCGCAGAAAACGGAACATGGTGGAATTCAATCACATTTGGGGCCAAAGCCCAATACGCATATGGTGGCAAACGTGGTGCGCCCGTAGATCCCAGGTGATTTCCCTGCAAATCCCTTGCAAATCTCTTATGACTCGCGTGAGACGATCAGATTTGATATGCAATGTGTAGTAACCATGATGCTTGAAGCCGGGGATGTGCTCGACCACTACCGCATTGAAGACACGGTGAGTCACAGCCGGATGTCGACGCTTTATCGCGCCACGGACGTGCGCGACGGCCGGCAGGTGGCCATCAAAGTTCCCCTCGAGGAGATGGAAGCTGACCCGGTTCTGATCGAGCGTTTTGCGCGCGAAGAACAGATTGGCCAGGAACTCGACCATCCGGGCATCGTGAAGACCTTCAACGGCGAAGAGCGCAGCCGCCGTTACATGGTCATCGAGTGGGTGGATGGCAAGCTGCTGCGGGCGATCATCAACGAGAGTGGCAAGCTGCCTATTGACCGCGCGGTAAAGCTTACGCTTGAGATTTGCGACGCGCTCGACACCATGCACAAGCACGGCGTGGTGCATCGCGACCTGAAGCCCGAGAACATCATGGTGGGCGAGGGCGACCGCATCAAGATCATCGACTTCGGCATCGCCATGAAAGAGGATGCGCGGCGGCTCACATTTACCGACGTGTCGTTGCTGGGCACGCCCGACTACATTTCGCCGGAACAGGTGAAGGGCCAGCGCGGCGACCAGCGCAGCGACATTTATGCGCTGGGCGCGATGCTCTACGAAATGCTCACTGGCCAGCCCCCGTTTACGGGATCAAATCCCCTGGCGGTGATGAACGAGCGCGTGCTCAACGACCCCAAACCGGCTCGCGAGCTGAATCCCAGCGTCTCACCCGAGATCGAAGAGGTCCTGTTCCGCGCCCTCGAGCGCGACCCTCGCCATCGTTACGCAACTGCCGCCGAGACGGCCTGGGAGCTGGAGCATCCCGAACTGGTCGGGGTCGACGAAGGACAGCGCAGATCGTCGACGCACGGACGCCGCCTCAACATGCGCAAACTGTTGTTCTATGCCGCGCTCGCGCTCGTTCCAGTGGCCTTGTTTATGGTGATGCTGCTGATGGCGAAGCGATAGCGGGGTGGACAGGAAACAGTCGGGCGGAGACATTCCCCGGCCCGGCCCCTTCAAATCGCGAACATGGCCCCGCTTCTACGGCAATTGATTCAGGTAGCACGCACCGCTGGTGTTCTGCGCCGGCGGTGTCGGGGGCGTCGTCCACGCCGGACTGCTGAAGTTAAAGAACGCCGTCATGTCGATTTGCGCCGCATCGCGCGCGGACAGCGCCGGCAAACTCCATCGCGTCTCAATAAACTTCAGAATTGCCGTGTAGTCCGCAACAGTGTGGTCAACGTAATTCTTCTTCGCATACGGTGAAACCACTACCAGCGGGATGCGATAGCCGGTCCAGGTAAAGTTGCAGGCCGGTCCCGTGGAGGTGGTGCAGATATCGCCCGACATCAAGTCCTTGGGAGCAATGCCGTCCGGGCTCGGCATTGGCTGCGGCGCAACATGATCGTAAAGACCGCCGGCTTCGTCGTAGGTCCAGAACAGCACTGAACTGCTCCACGAAGAGCTGCTCATCAGCGGATTAATGAGCGACGCCACGTAGGCCTCGCCGGTCTGAATGTTTGTGGGCGGGTCGGTATCCGCATCCGTTCCGTGTTCGTCCAAACCCGCGTCAGACGCCGGCTCTATCTCCGAAACCTGAGCCAGCGTGCCGTTTTGCACGTCGGTAAGATACTGCGAGATCGGCTGAATATTCTGCGGATACTGGCTCACCACTGTCTGCGCGTAAGTGAAGTTCGAGAGATAGCTGTTCTGCATGAGGCACGCGGCCTGGTAAGGAGGCCCGGAGCAGCCGGTTCCTGTAGGATTCACATAAATCCTCCACGTGATGCCGGCGTTCTGGAGATCCTCGAACAGGGTCGTTGTTGCGAGCTGCGGCGTGTCGGCGGCATCGGTCCCGTTGGGATAGGCGTATCCGCCTGAAGTACCTCCCAGCAGGTATTCGCGGTTAATGTTTGTGCGCGACATTGCGGGATTAAAAAAGCGGTCTGACGTGGCGAAATTCGAAGCCATGAAATAGAGGTAATTCAGATCGTTGCCATCGTAATAACCCATGGCGCGAACTCCGTCGGTATCGTAGTAACCGAGCGCCCGCCCGTCGTAAGCGGCGGTGTAGACAAAGCCGTTATTTGCCGCTAGATTGTTCCCGACCGGATCGGTATAGTCCCAGTCATTATGAGCCTCATTCCACGACGGACTGGTGTTCTCAGTGCACATGGTATTGAGGTGGTACGACGTGATTGGATTGCTGGGATCGGGAACGCAATCGCTCGGCGAAGGCTGGCTCGGATCGCATCCCGGGATCGACGGCGCAGGCCCCTGCAGCGGAGCCGCGCCGGAAGTGGGATTGAACTGCGGCAGGCCGTCGAACGACTGGTCAGGATACCCGTTCTGCGCCCAGTATTGGCGCAGCTCGCCCAGGTAGTTATCGAGTGACCGGTTCTCCTGCACAAGGATGATGACGTGATTGATTGACTTTATGCTTGCACCCGATCCGGTACCTCCGCCACCACCGGTACCTCCTCCACCACCAGTACCTCCGCCCCCGGAGTTGTTAACAGAACCGCCACAGCCGACGACAAATGACAGTAAGCCAATAGTCAAAAAGATTTCAAGAGTTTTTCGCATAGAGTTTGCAGACGCCTCTGGCGAATTTCGATGCAGGTTAATCGACTTTGGCGGCTTTCATACAACCATTGTGCGCGAGGCAGGTATCTGACATTTAGGAGATCTCCCGGCATGATTCGAATGGCTCTGCGCCTGGCGACGCTGGGGTGCATTGTTTTTACGTTGTTGCCGAACAGTCGCGGAAACGCAAGGCCTGCCGGCGCCACCGAGACCGGCTCCGACACATTCAATCCGGCCACATTCACGAGTTCCAATCACATTCTCGACCTGCTTGTCATTGCCGAGCCCAAGACCATCAAGCTCGGCGAGTTCCAGCCCACTGCGTGGGTTTTTGAGATGTGTGAGTCCGCGGTCGCCCACGGTGATAACTGTCCCGACGATTCGCAAACGGTTTCTCCGTACGGCGGAATCCGCCTGCAGCTCTACCCCGGCGACCACCTGCGCATGCGCCTGGTGAATCATCTGCCGCCGGCCCCTCCCGACGCTGTAAATGCCCATGGCCGCGACGCAACGATGAACCAGATACTCGCCGCCAACCCGGTCAACATCCATACTCACGGCCTGATTGTCGAGCCCAGAAAAGCCGACGCGACCGACTCAACCTACGGCGACTACGTCTACGTACTGGGCTATCCGGCCGGCAAGATGCCATCGATGGTCTCGCCCGATGAGACTGCAACCGACAAGCCCATCCAGTACGACATCTACATACCCGCTGACCATCCACCCGGCATCTATTGGTTTCACCCTCACGTGCACGGTCTCAACATCAATCAGATCTCCGAGGGACTTTCAGGTCTCATCACCATCGGCTCGGTGACCGATTACGTGTCGCCTCCCCGAGGCACGTCCACAATTCCAACCCGCTACTTTGTGCTCAAAGATATACAGGTGCTCTCCAGCGGCAAGGTGCTGGATCAGGAGAGTGCGCGGTTCTGTTCTCCATTTCCGGTGCGCGGAGTGGCGAGGGACGGGTTATGCCAAGGTTGGGACTCGCTGGGTATTCCCGATGAACGTGACGACCGCTCCGGCAACTATGAGGGCGGTGTGTGGTTCTTCACCGTCAACGGCCAGGTCTATCCGCAGATTCCCATGCCGTCTGCGCCGGGCGAACTCTGGCGCTTCCTCAATGCGGGGGCCAGCCGCTCCTACGATCTTGTCCTCCAGGATGACCAGACGGGGAAGGACCTGCCATTTCAGGTTGTTTCTCTCGATGGCGTGGCTCTCGCCGCTCCCACCGGCGCGGTTGCCGCACAGAGCCAGGTTGGCGCCGTAGGAAAAGCACGCCTGGTTCCATGCCCGGTGCAGTTGCCGGATTCGTCGAATTCATCGGCGGCTTCATCCTCCCCGCCGGTTTGCGCCACTCACCTGGTTCTATTCCCGAGTTCGCGCGCTGAAATCTGGGTGTTCCCGCAAGGCCGGCCTGCAACCTTGAAAACCCTGATGCTCTACACAGGTCCTAAAGGCGATCGCTGGCCTGAAGCCAGCCTTGCGCACATCGTCGTTAGTCAAAGCTCGAGCACCGACGGAGCCGCGCTTTTAAGCGTGAAACCATTTCAGAAAGCGTTGCTGTCTGCGCAGGGACTGCTCGGAGCGCCAGTGCGCGCCAGCTTCGCCGGTGTGTCTTCATCGTTGAGCTTGCAGCAGGCGCAGTTGCTCTCGCGTGGTTCATCCAACTTGGCTCGAACCGCCCAACCGGCCGCGCATTTGAATGCGCATCAGCTCGCAACCATTGCTACACGGCTCAGGGAAATCTCTGAACCGGCTGCATCGCTTGCTTCACCCAACTGCAGTGCCTTGCCTCCCGGCCATCGACGCCGCATATTTTTTGGAGTTCCTCCTTCCAATCCAGCGGCCTTCGGCCTTGGTTACGAAGAAGTCGATGGCAATGACAATCCTGTTCCCGGTACATTCCGCGATATCGCGTCCTTCGATCCAGCCAGGATCAACATCTGCCTTCCGCTCGGCCCCAAAAACACGCCCGCAACGGAAGAGTGGGAGCTTGTGAACGTGTCAGCCGAGGCGCACAACTTTCACATTCACCAGACCGAGTTTTACGTACTGCCCGAGAATGCGCCCGAAGGCAATGCCGGCGCTCTCATGGATAACGTGGTGCTCCCCAACGGCGGCCGAAGCTGCGATGGCTCGGTGGCAACGTGGCGAGCAGGGCGCTGCCAGGTGCAAACCGTCGTGGTCAGAATTCCCTTCGCCGAAGTGGGAGACTTCGTCTATCACTGCCACATCGGCGAGCACCAGGATGGCGGCATGATGGCCCATATCCGGGTCATCGCTTCAAAAAGCGCCCCCTGACCCGATATCTAAAAGAGGGACGCTGATTTGAGTTCCTTCCCCTTCCCCTGTGCCCGGTATAATCCGCAGCATCGGCTCCGGACTATCAACTTCCCGATAAGCGAGAGAAACGGGTGGCTCAGGACCCCAAAGTCCAGCGCGAGTTTCTGGTGGGTGTGTGCATTGCCGTCGCGGTTGCGGCCATTGCCATGCTGGTGCTGGCGCGCACCCCTGCCGGCGTGTTGCTTGAGAACGGAACTCTCGACGAGCGGGCGCGGCTGGGGGCCCGAACTGCGCAGGCCGATCCTCGCATCGTGATCATCGACATTGATAATGCCAGCCTGGAGACGCTCGAAGACAAGCTCGGCCGCTGGCCGTGGACGCGCCGGGTATGGACCGAAGTCATTCGTTACGTGAACCGCGGCCAGCCAAAGGTGATCGCAGTCGACGCCATTTTTGGCGGGGCCGAGAGCGACGCGGTCGATCAGGAATTTGGCGCGGTGATGCACCAGGGCGGCAACACCGTGCTCGGCTTTACGTTTGTGCCGACGGAGATGGAAGAGTCGGGCGGAGGCGCGGGCCAAAACTCTGACGCGAGCCAGAAGCTGGCGGCACTGGCTGCGCATCGCGCCGCGGCTGATGCTTACGGTGGTGCGGCATTCGGCGCGCCGATCGATGCCAGGCATTATTTTCCGAATTTGCCGGCGCCGGCGCTGCTGGCGGGCGCTGCCGGACTGGGCGCCCTAAACGCGTTGCCCGACAGCGACGGCGTGATGCGCAGCGTGGGCCTGGAAATGAGCTACGGCGGCCATGCGTACGACTCACTCGCGTCGCGAACAGTCGAGCAGGCTCTCGGTGCGCCCATTCAATGGGAGCCAAAAAGCGGCTTGCTCGGCGGGCATAACGCAGTGGTTGCCGGACATCGAATCCCGGTTGGCAACGACGGACGCATGCTGCTGGCCTGGCGCGGCGGCTCCAGCGTTTATCCGCGGCTTCCCATCTGGCAGGTAATTTGTTCGATCTATCCCACGCAGTGCCCGCCCGACGTGCAGCACTACCCGCCCAGCTATTTCACCGGCAAAATTGTGCTCATCGGCGCCAGCGCCACGGCCAGCTACGATGTGCATCCCACGCCCTTCGCCAGTGCCGCACCCGGCGTGGTGGTGCACGCCACGGCCATTGACGATCTGCTTAACGGCACCGCCATTCGAGTCTCTCCAGTCTGGCTGCTGGCGGTGTTGACCATCCTGATGGCCGCGACCGGCGGCGCGGTGCTTTACTTTATGCGGCAACTGGCGCGTTCCGTCGTTGTCGTGGTTGCCGTCGAGTTTGTTTATCTCGCGCTTTGCCTCAGCTTTTATGAAGATCTGCACCTGGCGCTGCCGGTGGCGGCGCCGGGACTCGCGCTGCTGATTTCGTTTGGCGCGGCCACGGCGGCGCGGTACGTGACCACTGGCCGGCAGCTCAGGCAGACCCGCGGCATGCTCGATCGCTACATGTCGCCGCAGCTCGTCGAGTATGTAATGACCAACATCGGCGACCTGAAGCTGAACGGCGACAAGCGCGAACTCACCATTCTGGTTTCAGACGTGCGCAACTTTACGACGATGACCGAGGGCAGCGAACCGCTGGAGCTGATCGCGCTGCTCGACGAGTATTTTGCCGCCATGACCGAAATCATCTTTCGCCACAACGGCATCGTGGACAAGTTCATCGGCGATGGCATTCTTGCCTACTGGGGCGCATTCACGCCGCAGGTGAATCATGCTGCCGAGGCCGCGCAGGCTGCCGTGGAAATGATCGATCGCGTGAAGGAGCTCAACAAGACATGGGCGGCGCAGGGACGGCAGACGATTGCCATCGGCGTCGGCGTGAACACCGGAACGGTGATCTTCGGCAACATCGGCAAAGGAAAGAAAATTGAGTTTACTGTGATCGGCGATGCCGTCAACCTGGCGGCGCGCCTCGAGGGTCTCAACAAGGAGTTCGGCACTTCAATCATCGTGAGCGAGTTTACCCAGCAACGCATTGCGGGCCTGGCTCGCACGCGTTCTCTGGGAGGTTACCGCGTAAAAGGCAAAACGGTTGAGACGGCGGTGTTTGCTCTCGATGGATGGGGTGCGGCAGAAGCAAGCGCAGAACCGAACCCAAGGTAGGTTTATTCGACGGCAATCGCGAATTAAGAACTCACTAAACACCGCCTCGAACCCATCCTGTTGATAAATCGCTTTGTATCCCGGGCCCGATGTGTTTTTCTAATGCTTACCTTTATATGCTCAAGCGACTCGAAGCGTACTTCGAATTTGCGCATCTCGGCACTAATTGGCGCACCGAAATCCTGGCCGGCGTCACGACCTTCCTCACGATGGCCTACATCGTGCTGGTCAACCCCGCCATCCTTGCCGACGCTGGCGTTCCCTTGCCCGCGGTCACTGCGGCAACCTGTCTTTCGGCGGCCTTCGGCTCCATATTGATGGGAGTCATTGCCCGCTATCCCATCGCGTTGGCGCCGGGCATGGGCTTGAATGCCTATTTCACTTACACAGTCTGCATCAAGATGCATGTGCCGTGGCAGACGGCCCTGGGCGCGGTATTTCTTTCCGGCATCATCTTTCTCGCGCTCACCGCGGCCGGCATACGGCAGATGATTCTGCACGCCATTCCCCATCAACTTTACGCCGCGGTGGCCAGCGGCATCGGCCTGTTCATCGCCTTCATCGGCTTCCAGCACGCCGGCCTGGTGGTCCGCGACCCCAATACGCTTGTTGGCCTGGGCAACATCCGCAACCCCACTACGTATCTCTCGCTCTTTGGCCTTCTGGTGATGGTGGCCCTCGAGATTCGCAAGGTTAAGGGCTCCATCCTCATTGGCGTTCTCACGGTCACTGCGCTTGCCTGGTGGCCGATGAAGCTGGTGCACTGGACGCGCACAGCCTTTGACTTCGGCGCCCTCTCGCAAACCGCATTCAAGCTGAATATCGGCGCGGCCATCAGCAAGGGCCTGCTCGAAATCGTCTTCGTCTTCTTCTTCGTCGACCTCTTCGACAATCTGGGAACCCTGGTCGCCGTTACCAAGCGCGCCGGCCTCATCGCACCCGACCACACCATACCGCGGCTCAATCGCATCCTGTTCGCCGATGCCACGTCCACGGTCTTTGGATCGCTGGTCGGCACGTCAACCGTGACCAGCTACGTGGAATCCACAGCCGGTGTAGCCGCAGGCGGCCGCTCCGGAGTCACGGCCATCGTCACCGGCCTGCTCTTTCTTGGCGCCATCGGCGCAGCGCCCTTCATCGGCATTGTGCCCCCGGCAGCCACCGCCCCTGCCCTCATCCTGGTCGGCTCCATGATGCTCGCTGCCATTAGTGAGATTCACTGGCACGATCCGCTGGTCGCCGTACCCGCCTTCCTCACGCTGGTCATGATTCCCTTCACTTACTCCATCGCCAATGGCCTGGGATTTGGAATCATCGCCTGGGCCGTGCTGCACCTGGCCGCAGGCAAGGCCCGCAAGCAGGACTGGCTTCTCTACATCCTTGCCGCGCTCTTCCTGGCCCGCTTCGTCTACCTGGGCACCAGCTAGAAGGCGATTCGTAGCCTGCCTTGTGTCAGAACACGATTGGCCGGAAACCTGGAAGCCAGTGATGAACCAGGTTCCAATGTCCTGATTCAGAAGATGGCTTCGCGGTTGATCTGTCATCCTGACGACGATTTGCGCGTCTTTGCAGAAAACGGAATTATGGGCCCGCCAGTTTCTTTTCGGCGAATCATGGTTCATCGCATTAGAATTCCTTGTGCGGGCCCCCCCAAACTTCCTGATAGAAGGTTTCGATGCATTGGTACTCTCTCGTCGCACTCTTCCTTGGTGGGGCCTTCCTCGCCAACGCGGTACCGCATATCGTCAACGGCGTCTCCGGCCGCGCATTTCAAACTCCTTTCGCCAAACCTCCCGGCAGAGGCGTCTCACCCTCGTCCATCAACGTGGTATGGGGATTCATCAACCTCTTCATCGCGTGGCTGCTGCTCTTCCGCCTGGTTAACTTCGACGTCCATAGCTGGGTGCACGTCTCCATGGGCCTCGTGGGCGCACTTTTGATGTCGATGAACCTCGGGCGTCACTTCGGCCAGTTCTACGGCGGCCGATGAAGTATCGCAATGCCGTGCGGGTTTTGCCGCATCTCCACATCGGGTTTCTCGCGTTATGCCTTGCAGTGGCCGCAGCCGGCCGGGCACACGCCGCCGACGGCTATCGCGTCGTCAACACTTACCCGCACGATCCGCGCGCATTCACGCAGGGACTGGTCTACGTCGACGGCCATCTCTACGAGAGCACCGGGCTCAACGGCCGGTCCTCGCTGCGCATGGTCGACCTCACGACGGGGCTGGTCCAGCAGAAATTCGATCTACCCCAGCAGTACTTCGGCGAGGGACTCGCGCCCTGGGGCAGCACGCTGGTGCAGCTCACCTGGCAGAATCACGTTGCCTTCGTTTACGACCGCTTCAGCTTCCGCCAGCTTCGCAGCATCCCCTGCCCATGGGAGGGCTGGGGGCTGACCGAAGACGGTAAATCCCTGATCCTTAGCGACGGAAGCCCGACTCTCCGCTTCCTCGATCCCGATACCTTCCACGAGCGCCGCGAAATAACAGTAAAGGACCACGGCAAACCCATCGACAAGCTCAACGAGCTCGAGTACATCCACGGCGAGATTTACGCCAACATATGGTATTCCGACCGCATTGTCCGCATCTCGCCCTCGACCGGCGAAGTGCTGGGCTGGATCGATCTGACCGGCCTTCTCAGGCCGGCCGAACATACCGATCCCGACGCGGTGCTGAACGGTATTGCCTGGGACCCGGCCCAGGACCGGCTCTTCGTCACCGGCAAGCTGTGGCCCAAGCTCTTCGAGATCAAAGTCGTTGCCAAAAATGCCAAGCTGGTTCCCGTTCACAAACCCAATTGACAAATTGGAACGATTGGATGCCCCAGGTCTCGATTTTGAAACCTGGGATGGAACATTGCTGCCGATCACAGTTCTTGGATCTCTGACCCGCGTATACTTTGCTCCGTCACCGAACTCCGCGAGGCAAGCCGCACATGGACCTATCCTCGATAAGCATTCCGAACTCGCTGCAGGGCGGATTCGTGCTCACCATCATCCTGGCCTTCGCCGGCTACCTGGTCACCTTCATGTTCACTCGGATGATGGCCCGCCGCTCCGACCGCCTCAAGCTGGTGAACCAGCGACTCAACGAGTTTTACGGCCCGCTCTACGTGGCCACCGTGGCCGGCAATATCGCATACCGCGCATTGCTTGAAAAACAGGGCAAGACCACTTGTCATCCCATCCGCGATGAAGACATGAAGGAGTGGGTTTTGTGGATGACTACGATCTTCATGCCTCTGAACGATGTGCGCGAGAAGATCATCATCGGCAACGCCCACTTGATCGTCGAAGAGCAGATGCCGCGCTGCCTGCTCGACTTTGTCACTCACGTGGTGGGTTACAAAGCGGTGCTGGCCAAGTGGGCAGAGGGCAACTACGGCGAACGCCGCTCAACCATCGGGTGGCCGCCCGAGTTCGACTCTTATGTGGAACGCTCTTACCAGGCCCTCAAAGCGGAGCAAACGCGGCTGATGCACAACGGCCTGTGGCGCGCGTGGCGGCGGATGTTCGGGCGAAAGAGCCGCCAGGCCTGAATCTCCAGCGCCCCTGCACTTTTACCTTTACGCCGTGGCGGGCGGATTCAGGCTGGTCACCCTGGCCACCGCCTTGGTCAGCCGCGCCTCCAGCGGACGCGTGCTCTTCCAGGTGCACGGAGTGTAGATGTGCTCGATCGACTCCACCAGGTAAGCGCTGGGCACGAACTCCCCGCCGCCGCCAATACCGCCGCCGGGCAGCATGATCACATCGCCCTCTCGCGGCAACGAATGCAGCGTCTCCAGCGGCACCAGGTTGATGCAGGTTCCGTCGAAGGCCACAAATTCAAGGCAGTCTTTGCTGTGCAGCCTGCCATCACGCTCTCTGATCGCCTCCTGCCGCGTCTTGAACGACTGGTAGTAGGTGGCGAACACGATTGGCAGGCCGATCATGAATCCGAGCACGCTGGAATACGACGATAACAGGGAAAGCCAGTGATGCATCTGCGGTCTCCAATTGAGTGGACTTGACTCGTAATCGCATCGTGACACAATCGCAGGCTATAGCACAATGCGAATATCTGCCCCGCGTCGCGCGGCGGGCACACCGTGAATAATGGCTGGATTTGGATCTATGCGTGCGCTTCGAGCGCCAGCGCCTTCCACAACCGCAGTGTGGGCTCGGACTGGTTGATGGTATAG
The DNA here is from genome assembly GCA_964528915.1 of uncultured Occallatibacter sp. Taxonomy (GTDB): domain Bacteria; phylum Acidobacteriota; class Terriglobia; order Terriglobales; family Acidobacteriaceae; genus Telmatobacter. The sequence continues at coordinate 224,362 of CAZGUD010000003.1, read as the reverse complement.
AAATGCAGACCCGGCACGCCGCTCTTCAGCAGCGTTTCGCACAGACGTGCGACCACCACGAAGCCGAATTCATGCAGCCCGATTTTGTCGAACTGCAGTTCCTCAAGCCGCAAGCGAACCCATCGCGGCAGATCGGCGCCGCAGCCCGAAGTGAAGCGGGTGATGCCGGCAAAGCTGGTAATGGGCATGATGCCTGGCACGATGGGAATCGTGATGCCGGCCTTCTGGCAGCGCTCCACAAAATCGAAATATGCGTCGGCGTTGTAGAAAAGTTGCGTCAGCGCCGCGTCAGCGCCCGCCTCAACCTTGCGGCAAAAATTATCGAAGTCCGCGCCCGGGCTCGCGGCCTGCGGATGCATCTCGGGATACGCCGCCACTTCAATCTTGAACCAGTCGCCGTGCGTCTGGCGGATGAAGGTCACCAGTTCGCTGGCGAAGTGGAATTCGCCCGGAGCGGCCGCGCTCATGGCCGTTGCCGGCAAATCGCCGCGCAACGCCACAATGCGCTTCACGCCCTGGGTCCGGTAGCGATCGAGCTGCGCCGCCACATGCGCGCGCGTCGAGCCCACGCAGGTAAGGTGCGGAGCGACCTCAATGCCGGTGTGCTCAACCACCGTGAGCAGCGTTTCGTAGGTGCCTTCCTGATCGGAACCGCCCGCGCCGTGCGTCACGGAAAAATAGTCGGGCCGCAGCGTCGCCAGCTGCTTGATAACGTCAGGCAGCTTGGCCGCAGCCTCCGGCGTGCGCGGCGGGAAGAGTTCGAACGAAAGTGAAAGGGGAGCGCTCATAAGTAAGGATCCTTAGGATTGTCGGTGGGCGAAAAGTCAATCTTCCTCAGTTCGGCCACGGTAGGAAGCATATCTTCTCTTGTGGAAGAATCCAGGCCCATCTGCTCATGAGCCGCCCAGAAAAGGTAATCCACAAGTTCAGAATCCGGCGCGCCAGCCGCAAGCAGGCCATAGAGTTTACCGATGTAGCCGTCGTATTCATCCTGCGCGTTGGGCGCATCCTGAATTCCAATCGGATCCCAGGTATCCAATAGAACATGCCGCATTTTCACTCGTATGCGTCGAGATTGAGCCTTATCAATCATTGGCCATTGGTCGCTGCAAATGAAATGTCCCGGCGTCGTTCCTACGGGACTCCGGAATCGTTTGTGCTTACCTTTCCCCACGCTGAAGCGCGGGGCTAATAACCACTGCGCCTACGGCGCGCTTAGGACACTCCTTATGCAGCTCACAATAATTCCGGAGAGTTAGCAGTTATCCAAAATGGCGGAGTCTTTCTCTTGAAACTCCGCCATTCGCATAAGCTATCAGCTTTTCCTAGTCCCTATTGCCTAGACCCTAGTGCCTAGTACCTGTAAAACTCCGCCTTGTACGGCCCTTCCACCGGCACGCCGATGTAGTCCGCCTGCTTCTGCGAGAGCCTGGTCAGCTTTACGCCAATCTTTTCAAGATGCAGCCTGGCCACTTCCTCGTCCAGCTTCTTGGGCAGCACGTACACCTTCGCCTCGTAGCTGTCCTTGTTCTTCCACAGATCAAGCTGCGCCAGCGTCTGGTTGGCAAAGCTGTTGCTCATTACAAAGCTCGGATGGCCCGTCGCGCAGCCCAGGTTCACCAGCCGTCCCTCCGCCAGAATGAAAATCCCATGCCCGTCAGGGAAGGTGTAGAAATCAACCTGCGGCTTGATGTTCAACTTCTCGACGCCCTTCTCTTCGTTCAGGCGGTCCATCTGGATCTCGTTGTCGAAGTGGCCGATGTTGCACACAATCGCCTGGTCCTTCATCTTCTTCATGTGCTCGAGCGTAATGATGTCGGTGTTGCCGGTGCACGTAACGTAGATGTCGCCGCGGCCAAGCGTGTCTTCGATGGTGGTCACCTCGTAGCCTTCCATCGCCGCCTGCAGCGCGTTGATGGGGTCGATTTCAGTAATGATGCAGCGCGCGCCCATGCCACGCAGCGAATGCGCGCAGCCCTTGCCTACGTCGCCGTAGCCGCAGATCACTGCAACCTTGCCGGCCACCATCACATCGGTAGCGCGTTTGATGCCATCGGCCAAAGATTCGCGGCAGCCGTACAGATTGTCGAATTTGCTCTTGGTCACCGAGTCATTCACGTTGATGGCCGGAACCAACAGCGTGCCCTTGTCAACCATTTGATAAAGCCGGTGCACGCCGGTCGTGGTCTCTTCGCTCACGCCGCGCCATTCCTTCGCCACTTTGTGCCAGTGCTGCGGGTCTTCAGCGTGCACACTCTTCAGCAGGTCCTTGATAACCTGCTCTTCATGATTTCCTGAAGGCGTGTTCACCCAGCCATCGCCCTCTTCAAGCTGGTAGCCCTTGTGGATGAGCAGGGTCACGTCGCCGCCGTCGTCGACGACAAGCTCGGGGCCTTTGCCGCCCTTGTGATTCAGCGCCTGGTAGGTGCACCACCAGTAGTCCTCCAGCGACTCGCCCTTCCACGCAAACACCGGCACGCCGGTCGCTGCAATCGCAGCCGCCGCGTGGTCCTGCGTCGAGAAGATGTTGCAGCTCGCCCAGCGCACCTCTGCGCCCAGGCTCACCAGCGTCTCAATCAGCACCGCCGTCTGGATGGTCATGTGCAGCGAGCCGGTCACACGTACGCCGGCCAGCGGCTTCTCGGCCGCGTACTTGTTGCGGATCGCCATCAGCCCCGGCATCTCCTGCTCGGCGATCGTGATCTCTTTGCGGCCCCAGTCAGCCAGCGACATGTCAGCCACTTTGTACTTCAGTTCCGTCACTTCCAGCGTCGAGCTTGCCATCTATTCTCTCCTCTTTGTTTTTTAAATCGAGACCGCGGGTTTTTGCCTTGTCCATAGTCCCTAGTGCCTGCTCTCTAGTCCCTAGTCCCTGCTATTTACCCATCGTCCTATCGTGATATATTGATATGTATCAGAACGAAGCCATGCCGTCAATGCCCTCCATTGTGAAAATTCTCCGCGTGGTGGCCGACCCCAACCGGCTGCGCATCCTGCTGCTGCTGCGCGCAGAGGAGCTCTCGGTAGCCGAGCTGCAGGAAATTCTGGTGATGGGCCAAAGTACGCTCTCGACCCACCTCTCGCAGCTCAAGCAGGCAGGCCTGGTGGAGGATCGCCGAACCGGCAAAAACAACCTTTACCGGCTTGCCGGCCAGTTATTGGAAGAACGCGTAGCGGGCAGAGTCTTGAATCAGGGCACGACTTCAGTCGTGCCGCAACGGCCTGGGAGTAGAGAGCGGGCTTTAGCCCCTGAGGGAGATTTCCTCGATCAGCTCCTCAATCGCGCCGCCGCAGAAATCCCCGAAATCGCATCCGACCGGGCCGAGATGCGCCGCGTGCTCAAGAAGCGCCAGGACAAGATGCGCGCTTTTTTCGACTCGGTGGCCGGCCGCCTGGGCCGCGACTACGTTCCCGGCAAGAGCTGGAAGAGCCTGGCCGAGGCGCTGCTGCGTCTCATGCCGCCGCTGGTTGTGGCCGATCTCGGCGCCGGCGAAGGGGCTTCCGCCCTTTTGCTCTCTCAAAATTCCAAGCGGGTAATAGCCGTCGACTCCTCGGCAAAGATGATTGAGGTCGGTCGCGAGCAGGCCCGCCGCCACGGCGTTACCAATATCGAGTTCCGCCTCGGCGACATGGAAGAGATTCCCATCGCCAGCGGCGAAGTCGAGCTGGCCTTCTTCTCGCAGTCGTTGCATCACGCCCTGCACCCGGCCCGCGCGCTTGAAGAAGCGGCGCGCATACTGTCGCCCGGCGGCCGCATCGTCGTCCTCGACCTGGTGCGCCATCGTTTTGAAGAGGCCCGCGAGCTCTACGCCGACGAGTGGCTCGGCTTCACCGAGTCAGAACTCGAATCCATGCTCGCCGCAGCCGGATTCACCGCCATCCAAACCTCCGTCGTTGACAAAGACCCCGACGCGCCGCAGTTCCAGACGCTGCTCGCGGTAGCAGAAAAGGCGCGCTGATTCCGTGCAGGTTTACTTGCGCCGGTTCGGCTTCCTAAATGGTTGCGCAAACGCGGTAAATAGATGCTGCGGGAGAATTAGTGTTTTTGGTAAGGTTCCCATGTCGCACCGGGCCAACCCACGTTTATCCCCCAAAACCAGGAGGTCACTGTGAAGAGATTCTTCACCTCGCTCCCGGGCCTGGCCGCTCTCGCCGCTCTCTGCCTCGCCCACACCGCAAACGCCGCCCCAGTCGGTTCGCTCTCATGCACCACCAGCAACGGGGACATCAAATTCAATGTAAGCTTCTTCACCTTCGGCGTCGCCGAGACCCTCAACATTGGCTCAGGTAGCAGCGACGCCGGAGCCGGCAAGGCCACCTTCCAGCCGCTCGAGGTTCACGCAGCCCTCAGCACCTTTGCAACGCTGCTGCTTCCCGCGGTGCAGGGCGTTGCGATGGAAAACTGCATGCTCACTACCGCTATGCCCGACGGCAGCACAACCACATTCGAATTCAAGCCGGTTGCCATAAAAGCTCTCACGGTCGTGGCAGAAAAAACAGGCACCACGGAAACCCCCGCTCACTACACCGATGTGCAATTCGAATACGTTGATGTGATAGTAAAGACCACAGGCGGAACCGATGACGGCGGCACGAGTCCGGCTGTCGGATGGAACCGGATCACGAACAGCGGCGGCCTCGGTACGGTCGGCACCAACTAGTCTGAACGACTTCAACCTGAGCTGGCAGGCCGCGTCAAGCTTGTCGCGCGGCCCGCCATCCACGCGCCGCCCTGATACACTCCCTCACATGCGAATTACCTCAGCCTCCCTTCTCTTCATGGGATTGGTTTCGTTGATCGTTGCGGCCAACGCGCAATCTGCAGCGACGCCCGCCCAGGCGACCCCCGCAGCGCCCGTCGCCGAACGGCTCGCCGCCCAAAGCGCGCTCTTTAACGAGTGGTACGAAACTGAACTCAAGTTCTCAACCGAGCGCGCCACGGCCTACGGCGACTATCGCTACAACGCGCTGCTCTCTGACCGCTCGCTCGCAGCCGTTGAATACCGTCACGCCGTCGATGAGTCGTTCGCCAGGCGGCTGCGCTCCATTTCGACCGACGGCTTCAGCGAGCAGGAAAAACTATCGCACGAGTTGATGCAGCGCGTGCTGGCGCAGCGAAATGCCGACTTTGAGCTCAAAGAATTCGAGATGCCAGTCGACCAGATGAACGGCATCCACACCAGTCTCGCCGACCTGCCGCTGGCCGTGCCGCTCGATTCCGTTCAACATTACGAGGACTACATCGCGCGCCTGCGCCAGATTCCGCGCGTCCTCGACCAGACAAAGGAACTGATGCGCGCCGGCATGCGCGATCACCTCATGCCGGTTCGCTTCCTGCTTGAGAAAGTTCCCGACCAGTGCCAGGGCATTATCGACAAAGATCCTTTTCTGCTGCCCACGCACAAATATCCCGCCAGCATCGGCGCAGAAGATCAAGCGCGGCTCACAACCGAAATCACGGCAGCCGTGAATGACGCGGTGCTGCCCGCGTATCGCAGCTTTGCCGCATTCGTAAAGAACGACTACGCGCCGCAGGGCCGCACCAAGCTTGCCGTCACTTCGCTGCCCGATGGCGAGCGCCGCTACCAAAACGACATTGCCGGACGCACCACCACGCACATGACCCCGCAGCAGATTCATGCCCTGGGCCTGCGCGAAGTGGCGCGCATCGAAGGCGAAATGGATGCGCTCGCAAAAACGGCGGGCTACTCCGATCGCGAGGCCTTCGCCAAGGCCATCGACGCCGATCCCAAATACGTGCCTGCGTCGTCTGACGCCATCCTCGACGACTTCCGCCATTACATCGCGCAAATGCAGCCCAAGCTTCCCATGTTGTTTACGTTGCTGCCCAAGTCGCCGGTCACCGTTGAAGCCATTCCATCGTTCCAGTCCGCCGATGCCACGCACTACGTTGGGGGAACGCCCGACGGCAAGCGCCCCGGCCGCGTGGTGGTCGCCACCAGCGACTTTGCGCATCGCAGCCTGATTGACGATGAAGCGATCGCATATCACGAAGGCATACCCGGCCACCACATGCAGATTTCAGTGGCGCAGCAGTTGACCGGCCTGCCCAAATTCCGCCAGCACAACCTGGGGTACAACGCCTATGTCGAAGGTTGGGCTCTCTATGCCGAGCAGTTAGGCAAGGAGGTTGGCTTTTACCAGGATCCGGTGAGCGATTACGGCCGCCTGCGTTCCGAGCTCTTTCGGGCCGTACGCCTCGTGGTCGATACCGGCATTCACGAGATGGGCTGGTCGCGCGAGCAAGTGGTGGACTACATGCGCAAGGCCGGCTGCGTCGATGAGCCTACCATCCAGTCTGAAACCGACCGCTACATTGCGTGGCCCGCGCAGGCGCTCAGCTACAAACTCGGGCAATTGAAGATTCGTGAGCTCCGGGATCGCGCGCAAAAGCAACTGGGGCCGAAGTTCGATCTGCGCACGTTTCACGACGAGATCTTGAGCGGCGGCACGCTGCCGCTCGACCTGCTCGATCAACGAGTTCAAAGCTGGATCGACGCGCAGAAGTAGCGCTGTATTATTGATCCGGCCCATAAAAAGTGTGTCGGCCTCCCACCCATTTCGCGATTAAACCTGCGAAATGGATGGGGCAAGGTACTTGTACTTAAGGGCCGGATCAATAGGCGCTATGCAACCGCGCGAACTCGCGGCGCAGGAGGAATGTTAATGGCAGATTGGGATGCGCGCTTTCTTGAAATGGCGGTACTGGTATCGAAGTGGAGCAAGGACCCCAGCACCAAAGTCGGGGCGGTCATCGCCAAGGGAAAATTCGTGGTTTCACTCGGCTTCAACGGCCATCCTGCCGGCGTGGCCGACTCGGCCGAGCGCCTTGAAATCCGCGAGGTCAAATACCGCACCATCATCCACGCGGAAATCAACGCCATCCTGTCGGCGGGCAAGCCGCTACAGGGATGCACACTCTACGTCTGGCCTTTCATGCCCTGTTCGCAGTGCGCCTCCATCATCATCCAATCCGGCATCCGCCGCGTGGTTACAGTGCCAAGCGAAAGCGAACGCTGGGCTGAAAGCTTCCGTTGCACTGAGGAACTCTTCCGCGAAGCCGGCGTGGAGTTGGTGATGCGTTCCACGGAACCGCAATCCTGACTCGAACCGCCGACACGTTGACTCGCAGGGTGCCTGTAGATGATCGAGACGTTGTACCGGCCTTTGATCGGCTGATGGACGCCTTGTAGTTGAGGCCACCACCGCCGTCCCGCTTCCTTTTACTTCCCGGACGGCGGTTGTTGTGTGGGCGTTGCCGACGCGGGCAACGTGTAGATCACTTCGCCCGGCTTGGCGTAGTGGAGCTTTTCGCGGGCTTCGCGCTCGATGGCATCGGGATCGGACTTGAGATGCTCGATACGGTCCTTCATGGATGCGTTTTCAGTCTGCAGGTCCTGGATTTGCATCTGCAGAATCTTGTCTTCTGCTCGCTCCTGGTGCCACACGGAGAGCCCATGTTTGCCGTGGATCACATGCCAGGTGAGCAGCAGCGCCAGGATCACTGCGATGCCAGTGCCGGCGGGGCGCCAGATGCGCTGCACCCAGTCTTTGGCGCGCTCGCGTAGGGGTTCTTCTGGTTCGGCGTCGGGTTGAGATGATTGGTCGGGCATTTATCTTTCGGTCTGTAATAGTGTTGCGTTCATGAGTTCGCGTCGCCCCCCGGGGGCGGCAGAGTCTTTTTTGTTGAGCCGACCCAGGACTGCATTCGCTTTCGCGAACTTGTCCTGGGCTAAATTCTTTCGCCCCTTCCGGGGCCCTCACCCGATCACGAAGTGTTTGGCGGCTGCGCTCAGCGCCTCCATATCGTGCTCGTCGCGAGCCTCGGTATAGGCGCGCACCACCGGTTCGGTACCCGAGAGACGGTAGCAGACCCAGGAGCCATCGTTCAGAACCAGCTTGAGGCCGTCGGTGCGGACCACCGAAACAACCTTGCGGCCGCCCAGCTCCGCCGGATCAGTCTTCAACTTCTCAGTGAACGCGGCTTTCTGTTCCGCGGTCAAGTGGAAGTTCTCGCGAACCGGGTAATAGGAACCAACCTTGCCAAACAGCTCCTTGAGTTGCGCGCCCAGGCTCTTGCCGCGCGTGGCCACCATCTCTGCCACCAGCAGGCCGGCGATGATGCCATCCTTCTCGGGTACATGGCCGCGGATGGTCAGGCCCGCCGATTCTTCGCCGCCGATGGCGATCCTGTCTTCATTGATGAGCTCGCCGATGTACTTGAAACCGACCGGAGTTTCATAGAGCGGAACTTTGTGGTGATCGGCCAGTGCGTTCACCAGATTAGTTGTCGCCACGCTCTTGGCCACGCCATTGCGCCAGCCGCGCGTCTCAACCAGGTAGTCGAACAGGAGCGCGATGATGTAGTTGGGCTGGATGAACGTTCCGTCGCCATCCACAATGCCGAAGCGGTCGGCGTCGCCGTCGGTGGCAATTCCAAGGGCCGCGCCAATTTCCTTCATCTTCTTTCTGGCGTCTGCCAGCAGGTGATCGTCGGGCTCGGGAGCATGGCCGCCGAACAGCACATCGCGGTAATCGTGGACGGTTTCAACGGCGACGCCGGCGTCGCGCAGCAGATCGGAAGAGTAGCCGCGCCCCGCGCCCCAGAAAGGATCGTAAACGACCTTGATGCCCGACTTGGCGATGGCTCTCAGATCCACAAGTTCGGCCAGGCGCTTGAGAAATGCCGGCTTGACGTCGGCGGATTCAAAGCCTTGCGCGGGCGGCGAACTCTTTGGAATGGATGCGTTGCTGGCCTGAAGACTGGCGACAACAGCTTCAATTTGCCTGGTCACTTCGGGCAGCGCGGGCGCGCCGTCGGGCGTGGAGTACTTGATGCCGTTGTATTCCGGCGGATTGTGCGATGCCGTGAAGTTGATCGATCCCTGGGTTTTGAGTGTGCGCACGGCGTAAGAAATAGCAGGCGTGGGCGCTGCCTCGGGGATGACGATGGGCGCGACGCCCGCGCCGGCCAGCACCGCGGCTGCCTCGGCAACAAAGCTCTCACCCAGAAAACGCGGATCGCGGCCCACCAGCACGCGATGCGGTTCCGGCAGGGTCTTGACGTAACCCGCTATGCCTGCAACTGCCAACCGGATATTGGCGACGGTAAACTCGTCCGCCACAATTGCTCGCCAGCCTGAAGTACCAAACTTGATCGTTGCCATCGTCTTCTCCGTGCGATCCCTTTCACCCGGGCCGCAACCTTCAATACTGCAACAGCGGGGCGGGATCGGCAAGCGACGGACTTCACACAATCGTTAATGCCGGGGGAAAAATTTCCCGATCCCGCCGTGCCGAATTCCCTGGAGAGGAATACATTGGTTCAAGCACTGTCCCGCATCTGAAAGCACGTCATGTCTGACCCGACCCCGCAAGCACGCATCGTTCTTACCACCGCCCCTGGCCCCGAAGAGGCGGCCAGCCTGGCCCGAGCCCTCGTGGATGAGCGCCTGGCAGCCTGCGCCACGCTGATCCCTGCGGTACAGTCCATCTATCGCTGGCAGGGCGAAGTTGAGTCGTCGACCGAAACCTTGCTGCTGATCAAAACGGCAACCGACAAGCTGCCTGCTCTTGAGGCCCGCCTGCATGAGTTGCATGCCTACCAGGTGCCTGAGTTCCTGGTTCTCGAAGTCGAATCGGGCAGCCATCCGTATCTTGAGTGGCTGCACGCCTCGGTGAAGACGCCTGCAGGGGCCGGGCCCGGTACGGCCGGATAACCGCTCTCGCAACCCACGCCCGCACCCGCGTTGGAGAAGGATCTATACGGGGCGCTCTGTTATTCTTGGGGAGTTCGTACGGTATGCGCTGGTTAATGATTGCCCTGTTGGCTTCGCTGGCTGCGCTGCTTATTGCGGCCGCGGGAATGGCGCGTCATATCTGGCTGCAACGCAGCCGGTTAGAGCAAAAAAAGCCCTCCGCGGGCGAGTCGGCGCACGAGACTGAGATTGAGCCGTAAGACCCGCACCAGGGCCAGTTCCATGAGCAGTTAGACCCATTCCAATCGTTCCGGCGAGGGCAATGATGAGCAAAGAGACCACGGCAACACTCAATTCTCCGCTTGAGTCGCTCTTGAGAACTCCCGCATGGTTGCGCGGCACCGGAATTGTGCTTGCCGGAAGCGTCTTTGCCGCCGTCTGCGCGCATCTCTCGCTGCCCTTGTTCTTTACGCCCGTTCCGCTTTCGCTGGCTCCGTTTGCCGTGCTGGCGCTGGGGCTCCTGTTCAGCCCGCGAATGGCTGCCGCCACCTTCGCCGCATATCTGGCCGAGGGCGCTGCCGGCCTGCCCGTCTTCGCGCCCAGCCCCGCTTCCGGCGGCCTCGCGCATCTCTTTGGTCCCACAGGCGGATATCTGCTCGCCTACCCCCTGGCCGCGGCACTCATTTCTTTCCTGTTCCGCCGCACCGGCCGGGGATATGTTTCGGCATTCGCGTGTGCGGCGATCGGCGACCTTTTGATTCTGACCTGCGGCGCCTTTTGGCTCGCCGCCCTTACTCACATTGCGGTCATGCAGGCAACCGCGCTCGCCGTGCTCCCGTTCCTGGCAGGCGATGCGCTTAAGATTGCCGCTGCCGCTGCCGTTGCATCCGGCGCCGCCCGTCTCCGCCGGGCGGCCTGAACGCATCAAACTTCTTGGCTAACCTTATTGGCTGACTGTCGCGCTTTTATCCTGAAAGGAATTCTTTGCCTGTGATCACCCCGCTGACTCAATCCCCCGCCGCCGATGGCGTGCTTGAAATCTCCATCGCTCATAGTCCCGATTCCGATGACGCCTTCATGTTCTACGGCCTGGCCACCAACAAAATCCGAGTGCCCGGCTATCGCTTTACCCACACCCTCTGTGACATCGAATCGCTGAATCGCCGCGCCGAGCAGGAAGCCTTTTACGACGTTACGGCCATCAGCTTTCACGCCTACCCTTACCTGCAGCAGAACTACACGCTGATGGGGTGCGGCGGCAGCGTAGGCGAGGGATACGGGCCCATGATTGTGTCTCGCAGCCCGTTGACGCCCGCCGATCTGAGCCGCGTGAAGCTGGCTGTGCCGGGCACGCTCACCACCGCGTACCTGGCGCTAAAGATTTTCAATCCTGAGATCAAGACCGAAACCGTCCCCTTCGACAAGATCATTCCCTCCATCCTTTCCGGGGAATACGATGCCGGCCTCATCATCCACGAAGGGCAGCTCACCTATTCCACCAGCGGCCTTTACAAGGTGATCGATCTCGGCATCTGGTGGCGTGAAACTACAGGGCTGGTGCTTCCGCTGGGCGGCAACGCCATCCGGCGGTCTCTCGGAGCCGAGTCGCACAAGATCATCTCCAAGGCGCTGCGCGACTCAATCCAGCACGCGCTCGACCACCGCGAACAAGCCCTCGAATACGCCATGCAGTTCGCCCGCGACCTTGACGTCAACCTGGCCAGCCGTTTTGTGAGCATGTATGTGAACGAGCGAACTCTCGATTACGGTCCCGACGGCCGCCAAGCCATTCGCAAGCTGCTCGATATGGGCTATGAGAGGGGCATCATTCCAATCGCTCCGCAGGTTGACTTTGTGGATTGAGGTCCGGTGGGGCTCGCCGCGCAAACGATTAGCAAAGCTTAATAGGAGCGCCGCGATTGCGGCGCTTTTTGTTAGAGCGCTCTTTGACTGTCGCAATCCGGGGCACACGCCAGCCCGCAAACGCGTCCGGCATTCCTTCGGTACTCATTAGGTGCGCGCACAAGTCATGAGAGAAAACTTCAATTCTATCGAGGCGGCTTAAGTTTTTCTAATCTTCGCCGATCCAGCCAACTAGAGGAGAAACCCTCAATATGCTGGCTGAAAAATCTCCCGTCTTTCTGTTCGCCTCTCCCGATCCCGAACTGCTGAATAAAACCGAGCCCGTGCTGTTAAGCATGGGCGCCCAGGTGCAAGTCGTAATGACCGCACCGGCCGCGTTGGCGGCCATGATGGTGCCTAAACCGCCTGACCTGGTTCTGCTCGACGTGGATCTGCCCGGCATGCCAATCGAACGGCTTCTGGCCGGCGCGCGCGCCTCTATTGAAGGACAGCGTTACCCGATTGTGCTGATCACAGACGTAATGACCCAAACCTGGATCGAGCGCGTGGCCGAGGGCATGCTTGACGATCTCATTCCGCGCCGCGCACACGGTTCGTGGATGCAGTTCCGATTGAGCCAGGCGCTGCGCTTGCACCAGGTGAAAAGAGAGGCCGAGAGCCTGCGCGATTCGGTGGTGATGAACGCGCAGCTCGACCGGCTCACCGGCGTGTACAACCGTGAGGCCATGCTGGCCATGCTCTTTCGCGAGACTGACCGCGTGCAGCGCCACAACAGCGCCATGTGCCTGGTGCTCTTCGATGTGGATGATTTCGGCCACTGGAACTCGCGCCTCGGCGTGGACGCCTGCGATGAACTGCTTTGCCAGATCGTCGCGCGCACCAACCGCCTGCTGCGCAGTTACGATCTGCTGGGCCGGCCGGGGATGGATGCATTCCTGATCGCCCTGCCCGGCTGCGGCTTTGCCAACGCTGTGATGCTGGCCGAGCGCCTGCGGCTTGAGGTCTTCAGCACGCCCTTCCACGTTGCCTGCGAATCCATCCGGCTCTCAGCGTGTTTCGGAATCTCGTCGAGCCAGGGCCGGTCGCCGGTGATCGTCTTGCGCGAGGCCGAAGAAGCCCTGGTGCGCGCGAAACACGAGGGGCCCGAGACCATCCAGTGCTTTGGCGAGTCAACCCGACCCACCGCCGCACCCGTTACGTTTCTCTCGCCGACATCGGGTGACGAGTTGCTGGCGTGGTAGCCGCGCGGTTGTCGGCAATGGAATCGAACTGGGTGTCCCATCCTAAACGCGTTCTATGCATTTAGGGTGGGATTTCACTACAGCCCGTTTTTAGTTGATTCGCTAACTACGCTAACTCCGCTGCTTCGCCCAGGAACTCCTGAAACACGTCGTTCGACAGCAACCTTCCGCGCGCAGTAAGTCGCGCGTGTTGGCCATCGAACTCGAGCAGGCCGTCCTTGGCCAGTCGCTCCGCGGTGTCACGTGCAGGCCTCACGAGGTCAACGCCGAACTCATTCTCAAGCGCCGCTACGTCGATGCCGGCGTTAAGACGAAGCCCGAGGAACCACGCCTCCTCATGCTGCTGCACGCGGTCCAGCCACGCCGTTTCCACGATCCGCGGACCGGCGAGATATGCCTTCAAATCGTCGGTGGTCTTTGCGCGCAGCACAGTGACCTGGGTGACCCATCCTCGCGGTGTTTCTGTTTTTACCGCCAGGGTGGGATCGCACCTTAGCGCCGACGACGCATCCAGACCCACTCCCAGATACGGTCGCCGGTGCCAGTAGCGCAGGTTGTGTCGCGATTCAAATCCGCATTGCGCGAAGTTCGATATTTCATATTGCATGAGCCCCGCGCCGCCCAGCCGCTCGATCGCCCGCTCGTACATGGTTGCGATGGTCTCGTCGCCCGGCACAAGTTCGGCATAATAGCGCGCGCCCCCAGCCAGCATTTCGCGGCCCAGGCGCGAATCCTCGTCCACCTCGAGCATGTACACGCTGGCATGCGGGGTATCCGCGGCGATCAGCACGTCGAGCGATTCCTCCCACGAAGCCAGCGATTGACCTGCCAGGCCAGCGATCAGGTCAACGTTGATGTTGGCGATGCCCGCGCCGCGCAGCCGAGCGATGTCATCTTCAATAATGGAGCGGTTATGCAGCCTGCCGCTTACCTGCGCTTCGCGATCGATGAACGACTGCACGCCCAGGCTGGCGCGATTCACGCCGGCCCGCACCATGGCTTCAATCGTGGCAGTGGGCAACTGTCCCGGCGCGCATTCCATGGTGATTTCGCAGTTTGAATCGAAGGCGAAGTTGTTGCGCATTGCCGCGAAGAGTTTCGCGATTAACTCAGGAGCGAGGAGGCTGGGCGTACCGCCGCCGAAGTAGACCGAGTCGACATTGCGCGGCAACTCGACACCGAACTCGCGAGCCCATTGGGGAGCGCTCTTCAGGTCGTCGACAACGCGATCAACGTAGCGCGCGTGATCGCTGGCCGGAAAAACGCCCGACGCAAAATTGCAGTAAGTGCACTTTGACCGGCAAAAAGGAATCGAGATGTAAATTCCGAGTTTTTCGCCGTCACGAGAACCCATGCATTGATTTTTTCATAAATGTACATGGGCGAAAACGGTCAGGTCGCATTGGCGGACGATAAGATGGATCAAAGTGATGGTGGTAGCAACGGAAATGCTTCATCCCAATGATGACAACAGAGATGCGCTCCGACGGCTGGAGTCCGACGGAGATGACCTGAGCCGACCTCGCGATATCGATTTCAACGTAGTTTTCCCGGACGAAGCAGGAGCTAAAGCATTCGCGCAGCAGTTTCGCGAAGAGGGCTATAGGACGACCGTCAAATTAGCAGATGTTGTTGAGAGTCATCCGTGGGAAGTGCTTGTCGTGAAAAACATGATCCCAACTCACGGTGGAATAACGGCCTTTGAGCAGGAGCTGCAAGACGTAGCGGAACCGCTCGGCGGGTATAACGATGGTTGGGGTTGCTTTGCTCAGCCTGGCGGATATCTCCAATAGGGCTTTGGTCACATTGAATGAGATAGATACAGTGTCCGGCAATGGCTACCCAGCCAAAAGGCGGCCTCACCCCAGCGTCAGTTTCGCAATCGTTGCCAACTGCATGAACGAGGTTCCCTCGTAGATTTTGCCGATTTTGGCGTCGCGAAAAAGTTTTTCGACCGGGTAGTCGCGCACAAAACCCGAGCCGCCGAAGACCTCAACGGCAAGGCTCGAAACGCGCTCGGCCGTGTGCGAGGCAAAGTACTTGCACATCGCCGCTTCTTTGCGGAACTCCACGCCTGCATCGCGCAGCCGCGCCGCGTTGTACACCATCAACCGCGCGGCCTCAATGTCCGTGGCCATCTCCGCAAGCTGGAATTGCATGGCCTGGAACTCCGCGATGGGCTTGCCGAATTGCCTGCGCTCTTTGGCATATTTGACAGCATATCCCCACGCGCCCTCGGCCAGGCCCAGCATCTGCGCGCCGATGCCGATGCGCCCTTCATTCAACGTCTCCATCGCAATTTTGTATCCCTGTCCCGGCGCGCCGAGCAGTTGCGAGGCAGAAAGCTTGCAGTCGTCAAAGATGAGTTCGCAGGTGCTCGATGCGCGAATACCAAGCTTGTCTTCTTTGCGGCCAACCTTGAATCCCTGCGCGCCGTTCTCGACAATGAAGGCCGTCACACCCTTGTAGCCCGCGGCCGGGTCGATGGTGGCAAAAACGATAAAAATTCCAGCCTCGTTGCCATTCGTGATCCACAGCTTGCGGCCATTCAGCACGTACGCATCGCCGCGCAACTCGGCACGGGTCTGCAGGGCAAATGCATCCGATCCCGAGCCCGCCTCACTCAGGGCGTAGGCGCCTACGGTGTCCGCAGCAAGCCGCGCAAGATACTTCTTCTTTTGCTCCTCCGTGGCCCAGCGTGCAAGCGCAGTTGCGGCCAGGGTGTTCTGCACGTCCACCAGGACGCCAACTGAGGGATCGACCGCTGAGATAGCCTCCACGGCAAGCACCGAATCGAAGAATGATCCGCCGCCGCCGCCGTATTGCTCGGGAATGGCAATGCCCATCAGGCCCAATTCAAAGAGACTGCGGACCAGGCCCGCGTCCATGTGTTGGTCCTCATCCATGCGTCGTGTGAGCGGCGCAATCCGTTCCTGCGCAAACTGGCGAACCGTCGCCAGAAAGAAGTTTTCGTCTTCACTCAGTGCAGTAAGTGGGCCGGTGCTTGGTTCAGGATTCACGTTCAGGCGCCTCCGCGAGAGGGGCTTATTGCCTAGAGTATTATGACAGATGGACTTTCGCGGTTTCCCATGCAGATCAAGGATCATGTTTTTCTGGTAACCGGAGCAGCCTCGGGTCTTGGCGCAGCGGTTGCGCGCATGGTGACCGGTAATGGCGGGCGGGTGGTGATCGCCGACCTGAATCGCGAGGCCGGCCAGGCGCTGGCAGCCGAGCTCGGAGATGCCGCTCGCTTTGCCCCAACCGACGTAACCAGCGAAGCCGATGGCAAAGCTGCTGTGACTCTCGCGCTTGCCGAATTCGGCCACTTGCATGCGCTCGTGAACTGCGCCGGGGTTGCGCCAAGCGAAAAGGTGCTGGGACGCGAAGGCCCGCACCGGCTCGAGTCTTTTGCGCGCGCGGTGAACATCAACCTGGTGGGCACTTTCAACATGATCCGGCTCGCTGCCGAGGCCATCGCCCACGAAGAGCCCGGCGCAGACGGCGAATGCGGCGTTATCGTGAACACGGCTTCGATTGCGGCGTTCGATGGGCAGATTGGCCAGGCTGCTTATGCGGCATCCAAAGGCGGAGTGGTTAGCCTCACGCTGCCCATTTCGCGCGAATTGGCACGCTCAGGCATTCGCGTGGTCACCATTGCGCCCGGCGTTTTTGAAACGCCGATGGTGACCGGCTTTTCTACAGAGGTACAAGAGGCGCTGGGAAAAAGCGTGCCCTTCCCTGCGCGCCTGGGCAAGCCATATGAGTATGCCGCGCTGGTAAGGCACATCTGCGAGAACACCATGCTGAATGGCGAAACGATCCGCCTCGACGGCGCGCTGCGCATGGCGCCAAAATAGGGCACTTCGTGCCGTGGACTTCATGGAATGAGAGCCCGAACCAACGAACAAAGGAGCAATCAATGGTCCCCGACGATCGCATAGTGATTTGTGGAGCAGCTCGCACGCCCATTGGAGGCTTTCAGGGCGACTTCAAAGACCTGACCGCGCCGCAGCTCGGCGCAGTCGCTATTCGCGCCGCCGTGGAGCGCTCGGGACTGACTGCCGACGCAATTGACGAGGTTCTGATGGGCTGCGTGCTGCCCGCAGGCATTGGCCAGGCGCCTGCTCGCCAGGCCGCCATCGGTGCGGGGCTGAAGCTCTCAACCGGCGCAACCACGGTAAACAAAGTTTGCGGCTCAGGAATGAAAGCCACCATGCTGGCCCACGATCTGCTGGTCGCGGGCAGCGCACGGGTGGCGGTCGCAGGCGGAATGGAGAGCATGAGCAACGCCCCCTACCTGCTCGACCGCGCGAGAGCGGGATACCGGATGGGCCACCAGCGAGTACTCGACCACATGTTTTTTGACGGCCTTGAAGACGCGTACGACAAGGGGCGCCTGATGGGAACCTTCGCCGAGAAATGCGCGAGCGTGTACTCGTTTACCCGCGCTGAGCAGGATGCCTACTCCCTGGAGTCGCTCAGGCGAGCGCAACAGGCGGGCAGCGACGGTTCGTTTGCCGCCGAAATTGTGCCCGTAACCGTAAAGCAGGGCGGAGTCGAACGCGTAGTATCTCAGGACGAACAGCCGCTCAAAGCCAAGCCCGAAAAGATTCCCTTGTTGAAGCCGGCCTTTGACGAGCACGGCACCGTGACTGCCGGCAACTCCAGCTCGATCTCAGATGGCGCGGCAGCGCTGGTGTTGATGCGACGGTCAGAGGCTGAGCGTCGCGGCGTTGCGCCCAGAGCCACGATCATTGGCCACGCCACTCATTCGCAGGAACCAAGCCTGTTCACCACCGCACCCATCGGCGCCATTCGCGCACTGCTTGAGCGCACGGGATGGACTCTCGACGATGTTGACCTTTTCGAGATCAGCGAGGCTTTTGCCGTGGTGGCGTTGGCGACGATGCGCGACCTGGGATTGCCGCACGAGAAAGTAAATGTCCACGGCGGCGCCTGTGCATTGGGCCACCCCATCGGCGCATCGGGCGCGCGCCTCATTGTCACGCTGCTGGCCGCGATGGAAAAGTACGATGTGAAGCGCGGCATCGCCTCGCTGTGCATTGGCGGCGGCGAGGCCGTCGCCATGGCGATCGAGCGAGCCTGAGCACCCCCACCGCAGATATATACCGCCGGTCTCCCGACCGATCCGTGTCACCGCACCCACAGTTGTGCGCGTCCTGACACAAGCCAGCATCCCCGATGCGATGATAACTCTTTTGTAATGAATATCCTCCGTTTGGCTATCCTCTTGCACTTCCTGTTTGCGTACGCGATTTGAGGCAAACGGGGAGGATGCGATGAAGGGACTGAATCAAGGGTTGGCAGTGGTAGCGATGGCAGCGGGCTTGATGGGATCGGCATCGATGGCGCAAACGCAAGCCGTGCAAGGCGCTTCGCAAACTACTCCCCCGGCAGCGCAGAGCGCAACGATCCGGCTGATCGTGGTGAGCCTGGAAGACCGCAAGCTGGCGCTGGTTGAAAACGGCCAGGTGACCAAGGTGTACACAGTGGCCGTGGGCAAGCCCTCAACGCCGAGCCCGGCAGGCGAGTTCACCATCGAGCGCCGCGTGATGAATCCTACTTACCACCACGACGGCCGCACCGTTCCCCCCGGGCCACACAACCCGGTAGGCGACCGCTGGATGGGCCTGAGCAAGAGCGGCTACGGCATTCACGGAACCAATGAGCCCAACTCGATCGGCAAGGCCGCCTCGCACGGTTGCATCCGGATGGGCAAGGCCGACATCGAGGACCTCTACTCGCGAGTCGACGTTGGCGACAAGGTGGAAATCGTGGGACAGCGCAACGACGATACGGCAAAGCTTTTCGGCGTGCCGCAGGTCGCTCCATCGGCGCAGGCTCAGCCGGCTATGGTGCTGGCCAAGGCGAGCAGCCCTGCCCCGGCAGCAACTCCGATTGCAAACACGTCGAGTTCGGCGATCGCAGCAGCCGGCCCGGAAACAGTCTCTGAAGCTGCAAGCACCGCGCTGCTTCGCACTGGATCGGTTGTTTCAAGCCTGGTGGTTGCCGGGGTTCTGTAAGAGGTGGCTATGAGCTTGATTGAAAGTGCAGTAGGTGGAATGGGATCGGTGCTGTTGACCCTGGCTTCCGCGCTGCTGTTTGAGGAACTGACGCTGGGCGCGCTGGTCAGATTGATAGTGGCGCCCAAGGCGCGTGGCCACAGCGATAGCAGACGTCGCCAAGACAATGACCGCTCGCCGGGTTGATGCAGTTAGCCGCGGCGGCAATCGGCCGGCCTGAAACTCTCCTTCAGGCCGGCCGTAATCGTTAAGCCGGGTGCCCCATCCTCGCAACGTTTCTGTTTTCGTCGCCATGGTGAGACCATCGGTTTGCTGGTCACGCTACGGGCTGAGCGCAGTGTGCGCAACGGCGCGCGGCCAGCGGAATGTCGCTCAGGCACTCCGGGCATGGCTTGGTAGATGGCGGCGCCGGAGGTGCTGGCTTGGTGATCCTTTTCAACATGTATTGCATGGGCAGCACGATGGCAAAGTAAATGGCCCCGGCCACCAGCACAAAATTGATGAGCGCATTCAGCAGCTTGCCGATGTGAATGTCGCCCGGCGAAATGTAGTTGGCGGGCAGCGGATTCGGCGGCGCGACGTGGTGCAGCACCGGGATGTGAATCACGAGAGAAGAAAAATCGGGCGCGCCAACCAGCGCCGCAATCATGGGTGTAATCACGTCGGCGGTCACTGAAGCTGTGATGGCTCCAAACGCCGCGCCGATAATAACGGCGACCGCCAGATCGACGACGTTGCCGCGCAATATGAAATCACGAAATCCCTTCAGCATTTCTTCCTCCGTACATGGTTTTGGGGTGATTCTCGAGGCAAAAGCAATTAGAAACTCGATGGGCCGGAAAGGCCCAAATTCAAACCGAGCCTTATGCCTGTTTTCTGAGCGCGATACCGGTTCGCAGCTCATGGCTCCTGCTCATGCTACACGGAGCGGGTTGAGGATGGCACCTGGCCGATGCAAGCCGCTTCGTTCACGCCAGCATCATCAGCGCCACAATCGCGGCCAGAATCATGAGGTCGGAGTAAAGCATAATGAGCACACCTGCGTGGTACAGGCTCCATTTGCGGCGCAGGCAACGCGCGGTTTCAACCATGCCCCACGCAGCCACCAGCAGCGCGACGAATTGCCAGTGCGACGAATGCAGATCTTCGATGTGCGGAAATCCGGCCAGCCTAAGGCTGCCGAAGAACGCGCCCACTGAAAGAAGAATGCCGCGCGCAATCGAGCGGTGCCGCAAACGAAAGACGGATGAAACGATAAGCCTCACACCCCAGTATCGCCTTTGGACCGGCAGATTTCATGAGTCGCAGCAACTGAGCGCGTACACTCACGGGCTTGCAAAATGGTAATTGGCAAACTTTGCCAATTACGTTAAAATTGATTCCGGCAGGCCATTTGCCCGGAGAAACTTTCATGCCCACACGGAACGTTAATCTCACCCCTGAGCTTGACCGCTTCGTTCTTGCCCGCGTCGAGAGCGGCCATTTTGAGAATGCAAGTGAAGTTGTCAGGGCCGCCCTGCGCACGCTCGAGCGCGAAGAACGCGTTTACGAGGCAAAACTTGAGGCGCTTCGCAATGCGATTGACGAAGGCGACGCAAGCGGCGTGGTTGAAGGCAATGCCATCGCGCAGGTGCGCCGGCAGTTAAAACTCAAAAATAGGAAACGCTGAAAATGCCCACCGTACGTTTTATGGGCAAAGCCAAGGCCGATCTGTTTAGCATTGGCTCATATTCCCTCGAAACCTGGAGCGACGCGCAGGCCCTTCGTTACCTGAATAAGCTTGAGGATTGCGCCAAGACGATCGCCGCCAACCCTTCACGCGGCCGCAAGTGCGACTGGATACGCTCCGGACTGCTCCGCTTCGAAACCGGTCGCCACGTGATCTTCTACCGTCAGGAAAAAAGCTGCATTTTCATCGTGCGAGTTCTGCATCAGAGTATGTTGCCGGACCCCCAGCGGTTCGACGACCATTCTTCCGAGTCATAAGATTGCAATTGGTAAAGGACCGACGTGCGGCAACGACGCAGTTATCGAGCCACCGGCTCCATCTCCTGAAGCGACTCGGCGTACGGCGCACGCAGCACGCCGCGCTCGGTAATGATGGCGGTGATGTATTTGGCCGGCGTCACGTCGAACGCGGGGTTGCAGATGCCCACTCCATTCGGCGTCAGTTGCGTGCCCGCATGATGCGTCACTTCAACATGCGGCCGCTCCTCAATGGGTATCGCTTCACCAGTCGCCGTCTTGAGGTCGATGGTGGACCACGGCGCGGCCACATAGAACGGAATGCCGTGCTCTTTGGCCAGAATCGCCACGTTGTAGGTGCCGATCTTGTTGGCGGTGTCGCCGTTGGCGGCAATGCGGTCGGCGCCCACCACCACGGCCTTGATTTTGCCCGCCCGCATCAGGCTCGCCGCCATGTTGTCGCAGATCACCGTAGTGGGAATGCCGTCGGCCATCAGTTCCCACGCCGTAAGCCGCGCGCCCTGCAAAAATGGCCGCGTCTCGTCGGCGTACACGTGAATCTTCTTCCCGCTTTCCACGGCCGCGCGAATCATGCCCAGCGCCGTGCCGTATCCGCAGGTAGCCAGCGCGCCTGCATTGCAGTGGGTCAGCACTCCGCCTTCATCGGGCAGCAAGGCCGCGCCGTGTGTGCCCATCGTCTTGCACGCCTCAATGTCTTCTTCGAACATGGCGTGCGCCTCGGCTAGAATCTTCCGCTTCACCTCGGCCATGCTCGCGCCTGCAGAAAGTAACTTGTTGAACAGGCCCTTCATGCGGTCAATGGCCCAGAACAGATTCACCGCCGTGGGCCGCGTTCCGGCCAGGCGAGCGCAAATCTTATCGAACTCCGGCTGAAAATCCGCAGCCGTTGCGGCATGACTGGCCTGCACTCCGAGGGCTACGCCGTAGGCCGCCGAGACGCCGATGGCCGGCGCGCCGCGCACTACCATGGTGACGATAATCTCGGCCACTTGTTCATAAGTTGTTGCAAGAACATAGCTCTCCTCGAGCGGGAGCTTGGTTTGATCGATAAATCGGATGCCTTCGTCGGTCCAGGTCAGCGTGGGAATCATGCTACTCCAGTGTAAATGGAACAATGCTTTCCGGCGAAACCAGCCAGGCTGCAACATATCGCTATAACCCTCGCATCTGCAGCGCCCGACCGAAAAGCGTTAACCTTGAAGCAGAATCATTTTTTATTGTCCTCATCGGACATCATGGAAAGGCAAGTCGTGCGCAGGGCTCTCGCTGTTGTTGGAGCGTTCTTTCAAATTTTCGTTCTTGCCGGTTCGGGCTCGCTCCCGGCCAGGGCCGACAATCTCAAGCCGCGCGTTATCGTTTTCGTTCACGGCATTCATGGCGACCGCAACACCTGGCGCGCATCGAACGGCGCCTACTGGCCGCAACTCATCCAGACCGATCCGCACTTCCAAAACTCCGACGTCGTGGTAGCCGAGTATCCAACTCCATCGATGCGCGGCAGGCTGTCGAGTGCGCAGCTCTCTGAAATTCTGTGGCAGAAACTCAAGCAGCAACACGTCTGGGACCACAGCGAAGTGGTTTTCATCGCGCACAGTCTGGGCGGAATCCTCACCGAGGAGATGCTGCTGAATCATCCCGCCGACGCAGCCCGCGTCCGGTTCATCGTTTCGTACTCAACGCCGCACGAGGGATCGTTCGTGGCCAGCCTGGCAAAGATTTACGATAGCGATCCTCTGCTCAGCGACCTGCGTGCGAGTAACGATAACAGCTTTCTGATGGACCTGGAAGAAAAGTGGAGAAGCACGCAAACCGTCTCAAAAATTCATCGCTACTGCGCCTATGAGACGCTCGACACTTCAGCCGGTGAAGGTATCGGCAGATACCTTGGCGCCCACACGCGAGTGGTGACGTACTACAGCGCAACCTATGGCTGCGACACCGATACGCCGCCGCAGAAGATTGTCGCCGACCACATCTCCATTGCGCGGCCCACGAGCCGATCGTCCGACGCCTACACATTCTTCGCGAGGGTCTATCAGAACAATCCCATCGTTCAGGTCCTTCAATCCGTCCGCGACAACAAGGTGTCAGGGCTGAGCGTAGATTGCAACCGAACAAACTCCGCCGACGACCTGCAGGTGCCCATCGCACTTGATCCGACGCTGCACGAACAGCTTTTGTCGGCCACAGCCGAACTGGTCGATCAGAACAAGATCCGCGACGTTTCTGCTCCTGTCGTCAAGAAGATCGACTCGTTTGGAATCGCGCATGTTTCGTATTCGTTCAAAGGCGAGGGAAGGAACTTGCTGCTCGGCTGCCCGGCCGGTCACGCATCGCTCCTGGTGCACTTCACCGTTCAGAGCGCGGTGCCGGTGAGCAACTAAAACGCGCATCGTAGCCAGTGGCCATTAGCCAAAAGCCAGTAGCCAGTAGCCGGTAGTGAGGTTCGAGTACTCGTGTCTTCACGATTTCACGGGGACTGGATGCTTTTCCCCGTTCAAGCCCGCTTGAAGAATCGGCTTTGCAGCATTGCGCTGGCGTCTCGTGACTCAACTTGTTGGAGCGGAAGTGCGGCAGAGAATCTGTACGTACGTCCGCTGGCGGGTCCGCGAACAGCAATTGGGGACGTCTCAAGATAGCGAACCGCGACTTCAGTCATGGACTGGACGCGTGGAAATGTCATCGCCGGCAAAGGAATCGGGCGCGATGGAATCTGCGTCGTGACGGGAGTGTGGCGAGGGGATGGAGGCGCGGAAGCTGTAGATCTCCTCGTTTGGGTCAGCAGCGGGGTTGGCCGGGCCGGAGTAGGCCGTTGGCTGGTATTGGGTTGGCTGTTCTTGAGCTCCATTCGTTTCTGTCCGCAGCACACTTTGGGTTCCTCCCTGAGAAATTTGGCCGTCGGTTTGAATGCCGGCGGGTTGCTGGCCTGGACGCTCGATCAGGCAGGCGACGCCAGAGATGGCGAGCCAGACCATGATCCAGTCGAGCCAATGACGTGTGACAAAGAGCGCGGCCGGAGCCGCGATCCAGATGCTGAGGCAATAGAAGCAATCCATCAGGCGGCCGGCGAAGCTTTGACCCAGTAACGCGCGAAAGCGGACCACGATATCGCCCGGGCCATCCTCGGCAGCCAGCAGGTGGGTTACCCGCCAGGTAGCGAGGACGGCCAGAACGAAGTGCCAGGAGAGTTGAACAACTTCCATCGGTGGTCCGGCTTTCATCATTGATTTGCCGTTATGCGCCGGTTTGCGTTGGCGGCAGGTCGTTGCAAATACAAACCGGGAATGCGTAGTCGACTTCGTGACGATCATCGCCAAGGCTGGGGCAGATTGAGGTGTCCCAGACCGAGAGTTCGAGAATGAATCCGCAGCACTCGCCGCGCTGGAGCACGAGATCGGCATAGGCCGGGTTGGGGTTGCAGACAGCATCGAGCATCCTCATATCGAGCAGGGCCAGGATGCCGTCAGAAGCTGGAGGGAAAGGGAACGACGGAACGGCGGTAGGACAACGCACACCGGGTTGGCCGACGCGCGAGGTGCCGACTGTGGGGCCGGCCCAGGAGGGTGGACCGCTGGGGCCTGGAATGGGAATGGAATGCCAGCTTCCGCCTGCCTTCATGATCGAAATCGAGTAGCCGCCGAAGTTGTCGCTGGGTGGCGTTGTGTTGTGTTCTTCAATCAGCTCGTCGAAGGCCAGGCCGTTAAGAGGAGCCGGCCAGGGCGCGCTGCAGTCGCCATTCGAAGGCGCGAAAACAGAGAGATCGATGGTAGCGCAAGGCGCAATGGAACCAACGTTTGTGATGTGCCCGTAGATTTGCTTGTTGTCGAACCACACCTGGCGCAGGTTCTGGGTGATTGTGCCTCCGGTGTCTTCAACAGTGAGCAGAAGCGTGTATCGGCCGCTCTGGCAGTTTGACAGAACCAGAGGAGTGGAGGCCCAGGTGCTGGAGGGCGCTTCACCGCACGTGACGGGCGGATTGGGAAATGCAACCGGGTAGCCGCCGATGGGCACCTGTGTGCTCCAATAGGCCGTTGACAGGTAGTCGTCGACCACATCGCAGATCAGGTGCGGCGTAGGGAACGGATCCACGAACGTCCAGTCCATCTCAGTCCACTCGTTGGTAAGCGGCTCCTCGAAGACGTAGTTGAGGTTGGTGTCGATCTGGAAAGGCGTGTTGTAGTTCACCTGCCAAAACTGAGTCCACGATCCGGCGGTTGTGGTGGTAAATCCCTGCTGGTAGCTGAGGGTGTAGCGCTTGATGGTGGTGCCGGAGCAACCGCCGACCACAGCAGAGCCAAAGATGCGCAGCGCGGTACCGAAGGAGCGAATGTTGCCGCTGCCATCGACGAGCTGAGCGGTGGGGTCGAAGACTCCGGGAGGCGTGGCGGCCGCGATGCCCTCGATTCCGGTGATCCAGACGAGATTGCGCTGCAACTGGAAGAAGATAGTGGTGCAGCATGGAGCTACGGATTTGTCACTCGAGTAGACGCAGAGCTGTATTTCGACCAGCCCTGGGGCTACCAGCGGGAAAGTGGAGAGATAGCCGAGCAGGCCGCCGATCACTCCGCAGGAACCCTGGGTGGCGCCGCCGGGATAGACGATGCCTGACGATTGCCAGGAACCAATGCCGCTCTGACGCCACTCAAGAATGTAGTGGTCGCAGTCGAAGCCGGTTGCGGTACCCTCAATTTCAACGCCACGGAAGACACCGACACTGGGGAACGACTCTTCAATGACGCAACCGGTTGGCTCGGTAAGTTCGCACGAGAGCGGCCTGAAGCAGTCAGCAATGCAGCGGAAGTAATAGACGAGGCACCACACCACATCGGTGAAGCTGTTTGCCCTGGCCAGGCAGCAGCCGAAGCAGAGTGAGCACACTGACCAGCACCGGCAAAGCCAATAGGTATTGTCGGCAGTGGCGCGGGCAAAGTTGGCGTCACCCACCAGCGCCTGCCCGGCGGCGGTGGTCATCAGCCGGTCGAAGATGGCGCAAGTGTCCACCTCGCCTGTGTCGCCGTTGATCTCGCCGCTCACCACTTCTTCAGGAATGCCGTCGGGGAATTCGACGCTGGCGAGCTGATCGGTGAGGTAGGGCTTCCACGCGTTGGCCAGCGCCTCCAGCAGGGTGCGGTAGTCGGCCAGCTCAGCCGCCGTCGGCGGGTTCGCCACCGGCGTGCCCAGCACCTGCCTTACACAAAGCCAATAGCGGTAGGCGTAGTAGGCCCATGAGCGGAAGGTGCGTGGGCCACGGCAGACAAGCCATCCAAAGATGAAACAACAGCGGATTTGTTCGAGGCACAATTTCCAGTTTTCGATGGAGCCGATGGTGTCGCGGTTTTTTTGAGGGATGAGGCGAAGCGCAATATCTTCGTTGAGGAATTTGCCAAACAGCGACTGGGCTGTTGCGAAATCCGATTCGAAGTTGCTGCCCGCAGCGGCCTGCTGTTCAAGGCCTTTCAGGTTGCCGGCGAGCTTGAGTTGAGATTCAAGGATGGGCTGATAAGCATCGAGAAGCGCGTTCAGGACGCTCTTAAAGTTGGCATCGTTGAATTCGGGCGGAGTCGTGGGGGCGTTAGATGCGGAATCATTATCTTTTCCTGACATGGAAACCTCCTTGCGGCTGATGGCTTAGTGCGGGTTGCCTTACCCGGCAGGTGACGGCTGGCAAGCAGAAGGCAGCGGTCGGAAACTGCTTGCAATGACCCTGAGGGAGAACCGAGAATGGCCCGGCAATACCGATCGACGGAAGAATGAAGACGCGACGAAGCGCACGAGCCTGGAAGCCACTCGCATCGGCCGGCGCATCAAACGCAGGTCAACGAGCAGAATCCGAGCCATGGGTTGGCGTCTGTCCGCAACTTTCCGCAGACCAGGCAACTTACTGGGAAAAACCACGCTCGTGTCGAGTGACTTTGAGCGGAAGGGCCCAGCTAGCTTTTATGCGCGGATGAACACCCTGGATTGGGGGAACGCGAGTTCGCATTTCCAGTGGTGCATCGGGGAAAGTCCACACACTGCATTTCACATGAGGCGTGGACAGGGAACAGGACCCAGAGGAGAATTCTTTTTATTTATTCCGGCACAACTATAGCCGTCAGTAAAGCCGAAGTCAACAACTGCTTTAGTGCCGGCGAATGCTGGTGTGAAAGGACCGTGAAAAGCGGGGCCGCAGCGAACAACTCACTACCGGTCCGGCCTTGAAGGGTGCGTCGTCGATGATTGCGGCGGCGATCATCTGCGAAGCGATCGACTGGCAATCGTCGCGGCGCGAGCACGCGGGGCGCAATTCCCGGCGAGACTCTAATTCTGGCGTAAATCTCCAACTGGGAATGTAGTCAGCGGTAGACCGCAGCCGCGCTGCTGGAGAGAGCAACCACAAGGGCTACAGGGGCCTGCCGCATAGAGACAACTGTTATTCCTCCTCCTGGGAGGACGCTGGCCGGGGGAAGGCCAGCGATCGATGGGCTAATTAATCTTCAGTTGCGCGGGGGTTAGTGGATTGCACGTTGGCGTTGTCTGCGCCTGCACGGTGTAGGTAATTGACTGACCGCTTAGCGCGACGTCGCACTGAGCCTCAGTCAGGTCACTGCCGCTCGGGTTGCCGTTCGAACAAAGACCGGCCGGGAAATTGGTTGTGACCATTGAGAATGGCCGGGAACTTATCCAGTACACCGTCTCACCCTTCAAGGCCGTGATGGTACTCAAGGAGTCCCCATTCAGGTTCTGCAGGACCGTAACGTCAGGTGGCGTCCCGGTGCTGCAGGATACATACGCAGTAACTGAGTTGGTCGCGGGATGAGCGCCTTTAATCGGCGTCCCCTCCTTAACTTGCGTCGGCTCGCTCGCGATTCCGAAGAGATCCAGCCTCAATGCGTCGACATAGCCCTTCATGGGAATTGTCGGCGACTGCTGGACTCCAGGATCCGGGCAGGAGTAACCCGCACTCGATGTGCAGGTGAAAAAGTAAGGCCCCGGCGGCGCATTTCCGTCAGCCGTGTCAATTACGCATGAAGACGACGGCGTCTGATCCACGCAAGGGTTGTACCCAACAAAATTCAGTTGCAGGCCCGCTTTATTCCCTCCCGCAGGGGGCACCAGTGTGATCTTGTCTCCGGGATACACTTCCATATTTGCCCTGGGGTAGTTCTGCACCTGGTAAACGATGTTCCGTGCCACTGTAATATGCTTCCAGTCCAACCAGATTCCAACAAATACCCCGGCAATAAACACGACGAGCAACAGCAGAATCCAACGTGGTTTCATATGACCGTCCTCTCTCGTTCACAGTTCGAAAAACACTTAACTTGCAGATGCCTTCCCGTTCCCCTTCCTATTTTTCAGCCGCTGCTGATAAGCCGGGGAACTTCGCAGATCCTTGAGATCCACGGCCAGGTCGACCTCCGCCGGTGAGAGCCCCTTGTCCATGCACTCCAACAACAGATTCAGCGCCTCTGCCTTTTTTCCCAGCACGTCGAGCGCCTGCACCAGCATGAAGCGCGACGCCACGTCGTTGGCGCCGTGCTCCGTGGCGTTCTTCATGTCCTGCTCGGCGCTGGCGCGGTCGCCGACCTTGGCGTGATAGAAGGCCAGGTTCGCCCACCCGAACCCGTCCTGAGGGTTGGTCTGCAACACCGCAGACAACAGGCGGGCAGCCTGCCCGTAGCACTGCTTCACCATGGCCGCGTTGCCCAGCATGGTGTAGCAGTCTCCCATGTTTCTTTGGATCAGGTGATTCGCGGGGTCCAGCTTTGCCGCGTGTGCATAGTCGGCCAGGGCATTGTTGTATTTGCCGTCTTCAAAGTCCATGTCGCCCAGCGCAAGGTAGGCATCCTCGTTTTCACCGCGCGCCAGGCTCTCATTCAACGCCGCGCGGGCATCGTCGCGCCTGCCCAGTTCGAGATAGGTCTGGGCCAGGTTGGCCATCGGCTGGGAGACTTTGGGCGCAGCGGCTCCCGCTGCAGCAAAGGCCTTTGCCGCCTCTTCGTACTTGGCCTGCCGCGTGAGAAGCACGCCGAGATTGTTGTAAGCGGGCCAAAAGTTCGGCCTCTCGGCCAGAATGTCGCGATACGCCTGCTCTGCTTCTCTCAACTGCCCCTGGCGCGCGAGCGCCCACGCCTTGTGATACAGCACATCCGGGTTTCCAGGGTCCGCTTGCAACGCCCTCCCAAAATAACCCTGCGCTTCGGCCGTTTTGCCCTGGCAAGCGTACACCATGGCCTGGCTCATCAGCGCCATGGCCGAATGAGGGTTGTAGAGGAGCGCCCTGGATGAATTCTTGCCGGCAAGGTCGATGTTGGCCGCTTCCCTGGTTACGTAAAACTGTTTTGTATAGGCAATCGATAACTTGGCGTAAGCCAGCGCAAAATGACCATCGAGATCGAGAACGTGCTGGTATTTGTCAATCGCCTGCTGCAAGCCGGCATGATTCGGCTCGTTCACCAGTTGCTCCGCTTCGCTGTAGGCCTGGAACACCTCCGGGGGCACGTTCCTCAACTCTTCGGGATCGCTCAGTTGCACGTCGTTGCCTGGAAGTTGCAGCAGTATTGCAGCCTGGCGTGAAGCTTTCTCTGCCAGGCTGCTGATCTCGCTCGGTGCATACTCAACCGTTGCCTTGCGCAGAACACGCTCAGAGTGCGCATCATGCAAACGCAGGCTCAGCCTCGCCCGCGACGCAGTCTGATCGAGCGATGCCGCCAGCACCAGGTTAGCGCCCAGCGTGTTCTCAGTTTTTGCAGGCGAGTCGATCACCTTGGCTGGCCCGGGCACATCTCCGGGTGTAATGATCAGCAGGTTCTTCACGTATGCCTCGGCACGCGAAAGCCGCTGACCAATCGAATCGAGGACGGTGAACAGCAGCGCCGGGGGGCGCTCCGCGGGCAGCGCCATCAGGGCAACAAACTTTGTTGAAGGGAGAGGGTCTACGAGGTTCAGAATGTGCGGCCATTCCAGCCAGGCCGCGGCAGCCGCACCCGCGCTCGCACCCACAACCAGCATCTTCCTTCGCGAGATGTGCGGCCCTCTCGCATCGCGAATCTCCGCACCAGCAGCCTTTGAGGGCAGCCACTCCAACGCCTCCGGGACGGTCTTGAACCGATCCTCGACTGCGAACTTCAGGCATCCTTCCACGAAAGGCCGCCACGTTTCGGGAATCCCCGCCGCACTGATTGACGCCTCCCCACTCTTTCCGCGCCGCAACGAGATTTGAGGCAGTTGCCCCGTTAACACCTGGTATGCGACCACTCCCAACGCATATACATCGCTTGCCTTTGAAGCAACGCCTCCATAAAAGAGTTCGGGGGCCATGAAGGCGGGCGTGCCGGCTACCCCTTGGGCGGTCAGTTGCGTCTGCTCACCCAGCACAGCGCGCGCCAAGCCAAAATCCGTGACCCACGCAGTCACCTCTTCGCCATCGCCCTGCAGCATAATGTTCGCTGCCTTAATATCCCGGTGCAGGATTCCCGCCGCGTGTATCGCCGCAATTCCCGATCCAACCTGCCTGAATATTGAAAGGGCCTCATCTCCGCTCAGCGGCCCCTGGCGCGCAAGCCTGGCCGCGAGACTTTCGCCCGCCAGAAGCTTCATGGTCAGGTAAGTGAGCTCGCCGCCGGGCCGCTGCCAGTGCCCAAGATCGTAAATCGGGCAGAGGTTTGGATGCACGACTTCACGCGCGCTCACCACTTCCCGCTCGAATCGCAGGCGCATCACCGGATCGAACGCGTATTGCGAAAGAATTGTCTTCAGCGCGACGTGAATGCCCTGCAGTTGCCTGTCTTCGACCTCATACACCTCGCCCATACCGCCGCGGGCAATGAATCGAACCACGCCGAAGCGGCCGTCGATCAGTTCTCCGGCTTTGAGCTGTGGCTCGTATTGAGGCGCACTCAATTCTTCAGCAGGCCGAGCGGCGCCGGCATTCGCCGGTGCGGCCTCTGGCTCGCTCAAGCCGGCTTCAGTGGCCTGCGCAAACTGCAGATCGGAATTGTTGGGGGGGATGTCCATATTTCAAATTCGAACCGAGGAATTACAAGAGCCATGGGGATGGCCCGAATCGACTTGAAATTGATCTGAGGCGAGGAAAGCGAACAGGGAAAGCAGTCACGATGAGTTTATCCTGAATCGCGTAAATTGCAATATCCATCGTCAGCAGAATGAATTGCGGGGCGATCAACCGTCCGCTCAACCTATTGGGGAGCATCTTTCTTCGCCATGCAGATGCAACTGAAGGTAATCACGTGAAGCGGGTTCTTCCCATCGATGGCCGGAACCACTGCATCCTTGAAAGCCAGCACGCATGTTTTGTCTTTGCCCTTGGTGTCGGAGACGCATTTGGCGGGACACCAGGCAATCACATTAAGTTTGCCGCCGATCGTGACGGTGGCAACCTTCAATTCACAGTCCTTGTTGCTGTTGTCGACCTCCACTCTTGGCAAAGTTTCGTTAGTGGCCTTTTGTGGCTGCGGAAATTGTTTCTCAACCTCTGCCTGCGTTCCTGACAAGTCGTCTGTCAATTGCTTGGCCGCACACACGCAGCGATAAGTCCAGGCCTTGCCTAGGATCGGCTGGAAGGCGGGCCGGCATGCCTTCGCATTATCGTTTGGGTCGCAGGCACCCGCCGGCTGTGGACAGGTTCCTACCCATAGCCACGGATTTCCATTACCCGAAATGTTTACGCGTCCGCTACATTCTGCCATCGCTCAGTTCCCTTGCCACGATCATCCACTAGATGTTGCGCGGATTTTATCAGCGGCTATGGCGGGTGTCGAATTAAATCTCTGGCGAGGCAGGCATTTCCCAACCGCCTTGAAAACCTTTTCAGTTTTCACTGGACTCGCCATCCCCCGGATGCGTAAAGTTTTTGCGTAGCCTTTTCCATCCCCGCACTTGCGCCCTAGGAGCACGCCTTGCAACTGACCTCAGTCGATTGGCTCATCATGCTGCTGTACTTCTTCTTTGTGCTGGGCATCGGCTTTGCCCTCCGGCGCTACATGAAGACGAGCAAGGACTTTTTCCAGGCTGGTCGCGCGCTGCCTGCCTGGATATGCGGCCTGGCCTTCATCAGCGCCAACCTAGGCGCGCAGGAAGTGATCGGAATGGGCGCCTCGGGCGCCAAATACGGCCTCGAGACGGCGCACTTCTACGGCATCGGCGCCATCCCGGCCATGATTTTTGTGGGCATCTTCATGATGCCCTTCTACTACGGCTCAAAGGCGCGCTCGGTACCCGAGTTCTTAAGGCTCAGATTCGATGAGAAAACCCGCGCGCTCAATGCCTGCTCCTTTGCCGTGATGACCGTTTTCAGTTCGGGCATCTCGATGTACGCCATGGCGCGGCTCATCCAGGCGCTGCACATTTTCGATTCGTTGTTCCACTCAATTGGCTGGCCCACGGATTGGATCTTCACTTTTTCAATCTGCCTCTCGGCACTCATCGTGCTGCTCTACATCTTTCTCGGCGGACTTACCAGCGCGATTTACAACGAGGTACTGCAGTTCTTTCTCATCATCGCCGGCTTTTTGCCGCTTACGCTGCTGGGCCTGAGGAACATTGGCGGATGGAGCGGCCTGAAAGCCGCGCTGCCGGTGGCCTACATGCACGAGTGGAAGGGCGTAATGCACGCCAGCACCAACCCCATGGGCATTGACGCTATCGGCATCGGCATGGGCCTGGGATTCGTGCTCGGCGCGGGCTATTGG
The DNA here is from genome assembly GCA_964528915.1 of uncultured Occallatibacter sp. Taxonomy (GTDB): domain Bacteria; phylum Acidobacteriota; class Terriglobia; order Terriglobales; family Acidobacteriaceae; genus Telmatobacter. The sequence continues at coordinate 191,816 of CAZGUD010000003.1, read as the reverse complement.
TGCACCGATTTCCTAGTCATCCAGACGGCCATGGCCTCGAAGAATATGGAGTCGGCGCGGCGCGTGCCGCTGATCGCCGCAGTGCCCAAAATGGTGTTTCCATTCCTGGTGATTGTGCCCGGACTGATTGCGATCGGCCTGCCCACGCCGCACACAACTACGTTTGTGCACCAGGACGCCAACGGCATCTACCACGATATCCATGTCGTGCCGCCTGAAGTGGAGCAGGGCCACGGCCTCATCCCCGCAAAGATTAACCCGGTGACCGGCAAGGCGATGCTCGACGCCAGCGGCAAGCCGCTGCTCGATTACGATATGGCCACGCCCAACATGCTGCTGCACTACTTCCCCACCGGCATCCTGGGACTGGGCCTGACCGCGCTGCTGGCCAGTTTTATGAGCGGCATGGCCGGCAATGTTACAGCCTTCAATACTGTCTTCACCTACGACCTCTACCAGTCGTACATTCACAAGGGCGCGAGCGACCGGCATTACATGGCAGTCGGCCGATGGGCCACGGTGGGAGGCATTCTGCTGTCAATTTGTACAGCGTATGCGGCCATCAACTTCAACAACATCATGGACACGCTGCAGCTTGTGTTCAGCTTCGTGAACGCGCCGCTGTTTGCCACGTTCCTGCTGGGCATGTTCTGGAAGCGCGCCACCGGTCACGGCGCATTCGCCGGACTCATTTCCGGCACCGCCGCGGCCATGATCCATCACGGGCTCACCCTGCCGCTTGAGGCCCACCCCGGCATCCACGGCGGATGGATCACCGTAATCCACCATTACCCCAGCGACATGGCGCAGAACTTTTACGGAGCCATCTGGGCCTTCATGACCAACTTTGTGGTGGCGGTTGTAGTGAGCCTTTTAACCAAGCCGCGGCCCGAATCGGAACTGGTGGGACTGGTGCGATCGTTAACCAAGATGCCTTCGCACGAGCATCTGCCCTGGTGGAAGCGGCCCGAGGCGTTGGCGGTTGCAGTGCTTCTAGGCGCGATTGGCCTGAACATTTTCTTCTGGTGAGATTCTGGCCGCAGACGAACACGAGTTTGTTTAGAGATTTGATTTTTGAGATTTCGCTGACCAAGGAGCTTTTCCGATGAGTCTCGACCTGCGCATCCCCATGGGACTGATGTTCACGATGGTAGGCGCCATTCTTACGGCGTTCGGACTGGCCACGCGCGACCGCGCGGATCTCTACGCCAGGAGCCTCGGCATCGACGCGAACCTGTGGTGGGGTCTGGTGTTGCTGGTCTTCGGTATTGCGATGCTCACCATGGGCCGCCGCGGACAAAGACGCCTCCTGGAAGAACAACAAAAGAACCCGCACAGCGAAGACTCCGAACCCCGCCGCGGGCATTGAGAAACAGTGATCGGTGGTCGGGGATCTCATAGACGGCCCGAGTCAAATGCGCATCAGGCTTCAACTCGCCACACCCAACGACGTCGCCGATCTCATCGCACTCAACACAGCGGTCTCTGAACGTCTTCGCGCCGATTTCGGCGAGGGCTACTGGGTCACAAAGGCGACCGAGAAGGGCACGCTCTTCACCATGCGCCGGTCCAATGTCTACATCGCCCGCTATCGCAAGAAACTCATCGCCCATGTAAACCTCACAACCAGGAAACCGTGGGCCATCGACACGAAATACTTCACCCCATGCCAGCGGCCTCTCTATGTCATTGGGATGTCCGTCGATCCTTCGCTTCAACGCAGCGGCGTTGGCCGCCAGTGCATCGCTGACGCAATCAAAATCGCGAAGAAGTGGCCCGCTGACGCAATCAGGCTCGACGCCTGGGAAGCAGCGGTCGGCGCCGGCGAATTCTACCGCAAATGCGGATTCATAGAGGTGGGCCGCGCCACCTATCGCATCGCCCCGCTGATTTATTTCGAGATGTTGTTGTAGAGCCGCATGTTAATTGCCGCAGAATTCATCAGCTCAATCCTGATACTTCTCTTATCTCCCGCCCGTTAAACTTGAAGCAGGCGAATGAAGCGAAGAACCATTGAGCATTACGAAATTCTGCGCAAGCTGGGCGCCGGAGGCAGCGGGGTAGTCTACCTGGCCAACGACACGCAACTGCAGCGCCCCGTCGTGCTGAAAATGCTGCGTGCCGGCACGCTCACGCCCGAGCAGATGCGGTCGACTGTGCTGAGGGAGGCGCGCATGGCTTCGGCCATCGAGCACCCCAACGTCTGCGCCATCTACGAGGTTGGCGAAAGCGGAGATGAAGGTTTCATCGCCATGCAGTATGTACCCGGTCAATCGCTCGACAAGCTCATCGATCGCGGCCCGTCGAATCTGCAACTCGTGCTTTCGGTCGGCATACAGATCGGGGACGGTCTGCAGGCCGCGCACATGCTCGGCATCTTTCATCGCGACCTGAAGCCGCAGAACGTGATGCTCACCGACGGCGGCCTGGTAAAGATTCTCGACTTCGGCCTGGCGCGCCGCCTGGCGCCTGAAGACATGCAATTCGATCCTTCGAAGACCGGCCTCGCCAAGGATGTTTCGCTGGCCGCGACTTACACCGCGCGCGGCGGCACCATTCGCTACATGGCGCCCGAGCAGTTTGTCACCGGCCACTCCAGCGTGCAATCCGACGTGTGGGCGCTGGGCGTCATTCTTTATGAGCTTGCCAGCGGCCGTCATCCCTTCGCGCGCCCCGATGCCGAAGATTTTCAGGTCATCCGCGCCATTCAGTTTCTCGATCCGCCCGACCTGATCGAGATGGTGCCCGGCATTTCGCCGGAGTTGAAGAGCGTGATTGCGACGTGCCTTGAAAAAACTCCCGCTGCGCGCTACGCCTCCGCCGCCGAAGTGCGCGAGGCGCTCAAGACAATCATGAAGGCGCTGCAAATTGAGACCGGCATCATTCCCGGTGACGCAGCGGCAAATCTGCCCACCATGGCCGCCCAGCCCGAGAAGCGCACCACCGGCTTTCTCTCCATGCTCGCCGAGCGCTTTCGCGAATCGACGCCTGAAAAGTCTGCGCAAAACTCGCTGGTGGTATTGCCCTTCGCCAATCTCGGCGCCACCGAGGTTGCGCCGCTGTACGGATTCGCGCTGGCCGACGCAATCTCGGCGCGACTGGCGCGGATTCCCGGGCTCGTGGTGCGCCCATCCAGCACGTTGATGTCGCTGCCCATTGCGCAGCTCGATCCGCTTGCCATCGGCCAAAAGCTGCTCGCCTCGTTTGTGCTCGCTGGAAGTTTTCTGCGTTCGGAGCACGGCTTCGACCTCAACTGGCAACTGCTCGATGTCGCTGCACAGAGCCTGCGCTCCGGCGGAGCGATCCGCGTTACGTCACTCGATCTGATTGCGGTGCAAACCGAAATCTCAAACGAAGTCTTCGCGTCGCTGCACGGCCTCAGCGCCGCGGCCAGCATTGACAACGCGCAAAACGACCCTCGCCTGTCGGGTCGCGAGGGCTCATTGCCCGGCCCCGTCAGCGAGCGCTACCTGCAGGCCCGCGCGCTGCTCAGCTCGTTCATGGTGCGCACCGGCTCGCGTGTCGATCTCGATCGCGCGCATGCATTGTTCACCCAGGTCACCGACGCCGATAAGGAGTTCGCGGCCGGCTGGACCGGCCTGGGCATCGCGGAGTTGCAGTACGCGCGCCACGGTTTCGGCGGGCAGACGCACATCATGCGTGCGCGGCGCGCCTTCGACGAAGCACTCAGACTCGATCCCGCATCGACCGAAGCCAATCTCTATCGCATCTACATGCTGCTCTCGCGCGGCGAAAAAGAGTCGGCCCGCCACGGCGTAGCCAACCTGCTGTCCACCGCTGCCAACGACTGGAACGTGCACATGGTTGCCGGTCTGGCGCTGCGCGGCGATGGAATGTACGAAGAGGCGCTGGCCGAGTTCAGCCGCGCGCTCAAGCTGAATCCGTCGAACGCCGCCATCCTCTACAACCACCGCGCCCGCGTTTATCACTACCAGAACCAGATCGAACTTGCCGGCGACGAACTCGAGAAGGGACTCGCGCTCGAGCCGCGCCATCCGTTGCTGCGCACCTCGGCCGGTTACCAGCAGATGCGCCTCGGGAACCTGCGCGCGGCCATCGACATTCTTGAAAGCGTGGTTCGCGACGATGCATCGATGCGCATCGCCGTGCCCACGCTTGCGCTCTGCTATGTGCAGGCCGGCGAGCGCGAACGTGCCGCCGCGCTGCTCAAAGACGACACCATGACCGCAGCCGAAGCCGACAACGAGATGGCCTACCGACTGGCCACTTACTTTGCCGTTGAAGGCGATTCAAGCGAGGCGCTGCACTGGCTGCGACGCGCCATCTATCTCGGCAACGAGAATTATCCATGGTTCCAGAAGAATCCGGCGTGGAACAACCTGCGCACCAATTCCGACTTCGAGCGCATCCTCGACGATTTGAAGAAGAGCTTTAGAAAAAACCAGAGGACGTGGAAGCGGCTGCTGGAGCAGGTGCCGGCAGACGGCGAGTAAGTCGGAAGCGTAGCCCACGGTACGCCGAACTGAGTTCTTATGATGCTTTAGCAAGGATCCGGCGGCTGCGCGATCCGGGCTGCAGAGCCGCCAGGACCGCATTGGGGTCACGATCGATCACCGTAAGAAACGCGCGCGCGGCAGACTCTGGTGTTCGCCGTCCGCCTTCCCAATGTTTCACCGCATCGAGGCTGAAACCAAACGTACGAGAAAACCGTGCCTGGGTCATCTTCAGCCGCTTGCGAATTTTTCTTACATCTACTCTTTCGGGAACATGAACCTTATAACCAGCCGTCTTCCCGGCCAGAAAGGCTTCGGCTTCGTCGAGCCCTTTCATCAAGTCGTTGAAGATGCTTGCCATATCTCACCTCCCGTAGCTGGCGAAGATTTCATCTGCACGCTTGGCAACTGGTTTCGCTCTTGCTTCGTCAGGTTCTCTTTCACGTTTTTTGAGAATGCCGCCACAAGAAAGATTGGAAAGTTTTCATTCTGCAGGATGTAAATCACCCTCGCGCCGCCGCGCTTTCCCATGCCTGCCCGCGGAACGCGCACTTTTCTGAATCCGCTCGTCCCCTGAATAATCTCGCCGCACTCAGAGTTTGTCGCGACCATTGCGACTATTTGCGAACGCTCAGCCTCGGTAAAGATGGCCTCGGCCACCTTCAAATAGCCCGGCGTCTCTACGACTGCCTGCATGTATTCTTGTACTCCATTGGACACCTCGCGTCAAGCGCACACTAGCTTCCACTCTCCACCCGCTCGTAAGGCCGATAAACAGGCTCCCACACATATGCCTCAAGGTTGGCGCGCACGTCGTCCAGGTGATCGGCAACGCCATCGGCAATGGCCTGCTTAGCCACGGCCTCGCCTACCACAAGGCCCGTCTTGCGCGAGTCGGCGATGGGCGGCAGCAGCGGCGCATCGGCATCGTACCGCGTGGGCGAAAGCGAAGCCAGCGTCTTGGCCGCGGCCATAATCATGTTGTCGGTTACGCGCCGCGCCCTGGCAACCAGAATGCCAAGTGCGAGACCCGGAAAGATGTACGAGTTGTTGATCTGCGCGATCCTGATGGTCTTTCCGCCTATCTCGACCGGCGCAAACGGGCTGCCGGTTCCCACCAGCGCGCGGCCGTCGGTCCAGCGCAGCAGGTCGGCAGGCGCAGCTTCGCTCTTCGACGTGGGATTCGATAGCGGAAAGATTACCGGCCGCTTGGTGTGCCGCGCCATCTCGCGCACAATCTCTTCGGTAAACGCACCGGGCTGCGCGCTCACGCCGGCCAGCACCGTGATGCCGGCATTACGCACCACGTCGAGCAGCGATATCGCGCCTGAACCAGACAGCTTCCATCCGGCTACGTCTTCTCTCTTGCGCACCAGCGGCTGCTGGCCTTCGCGAATGCCTTCGGCGCCCTCCACCAGCAGTCCATGGCGATTGAAGGCGTAGATGCGGCGTCGCGCCTCGGCCTCGGTCAGCCCTTCTTCTTTCATCGCCGCAATCAGCAGATCGACAATGCCAATGCCGGCAGAGCCCGCGCCAAACATGGCAATGATCTGCTCACGCAGCGGAATTCCGGTGGCGTCGACAGCCGCCAGCAGCGTGGCCGTGGTTACGGCTGCCGTGCCCTGAATGTCGTCGTTGAAGGTGCACAGGCGATCGCGATAGCGGCCGAGCAGCCGCGCTGCATTCACGCCCGCGAAATCTTCCCACTGCAGCAGGATGTGCGGCCAGCGGTTTTCCACCGCGCTCACAAATGCCTCAACAAAGTCGTCGTACTCCTGCCCGCGAATCCGATGATGCCGCCAGCCAATGTATATGGGTTCGTTAAGCAGCGCTTCATTATCGGTGCCCACGTCGAGCAGCACCGGCAGGCAATGGTCCGGCGGAATTCCACCCAGCGCAGTGTAGAGCGCCATCTTCCCAATCGGAATGCCCATACCGCCCGCGCCCTGGTCGCCTAGCCCCAATATGCGTTCACCGTCGCTCACCACGATGCAGCGAATATGGTCGTATCGCGGATGCGCGAGAATCTGTTCGATGCGGTCTTTGTTGGTATAGCTCAAAAACAGTCCCCGCGGCTTGCGCCAAATCTCGCTGAAGCGCTGGCAGCCCTCGCCCACCGCCGGCGTGTACACAATCGGCAGCAGCTCCTCGGTGTAATGCGCAATCAGCGAGTAGAAGAGCGTCTCGGTGGTGTCCTGCAACTCGCGCATGAACGCGTACCTGGCAAACGGCGTTGTCAGCCCGTCATAGGCGCGCTTGCGCCGCTCGCGCTGGTCGTCCAGCGTGCCAATGTGCGGCGGCAGCAGCCCGTGCAGCGAAAACGCGTCGCGCTCAGCCTCGGTAAATGCGGTGCCCTTGTTCAATCCGGGATTTAGCAGCAGGTCGAAGCCGGAGCGCGCTGTGCGCACCACATGCAGGTTGGCGTGGCTGTGTTCAGGTGCATTTGTATTCATTGGTGTGCGCTCCGTGGCAAAGCAACGCTGCACTCCTGCGGCGCCCGCTTGCCAATTTAATCATAAGCAAGCGCTGATTGCAGGGCTGTAAAGAACATCACAGAGAAGATCATTGGCGTTTGCCGCCAACAACCTCGCTAACCCGCTCTCTCAAACTCCATCACCACGATCTCCGGCGCCGCGCCCAGGCGCATCGGCGGACCCCACGTCCCAGCGCCCGTGGATGTGTACACCTGCAGCCTGCCGAATTTGTGCAGTCCATGGGTGAACGGCCCAAAGATGCGCCGCGTGAGCCACGTATAGGGAAAGAACTGGCCGCCGTGCGTGTGGCCTGAGAGCTGCAGCGCGATGCCGGCCTGCTCCACAATGGGCATGCGCACCGGAGCGTGGTTGAGCAGGATACTTGGCTCTCCCGCGCCCGGGCTCAAGCTCTCCAGCGTCGTACGCACGCGCAACGGAAACGTCGACTCGTGATAGTTGATACCCAGCACATAAAGGCCGTCGATGGTCTCGCGCTGGTTGGCCAGCACGCGGATGCCGGCCTTGCGGATAGCCGCAAGATAATCGCCGGGGTCGTGGAACTCCTCGTGATTGCCTGTCGAAAAGAAGATTCCAAAACGCGGCTTCAACTCCTTGAGAGGCGCGATAAGCCAGTCGAGCTTGGCCGTCGATCCATCGTAAAGATCGCCGGGGATGAAGACCACGTCAGGATTGTGGCGCGCAACTATCGCTACAAGCTTGCGGCAGAATCCGGCTTTGTTGATGTTGCCCAGGTGCAGGTCGCTCATCATCACCGCGCGCCGGCCGCGCCACTGCTCAGGCAGGCCGGGCAGCTCAACCTTGATGTGCCGCTCGCGAATATTGCGCGCGCTGATCAGTCCATAGACGGCGGCCAGCACTCCAATCGCAATAAAGCCACCGGCCAGCATGGGCCGCACCGCCAGATCGCTCCCTGCTCCAAGCGCGCGCGCCAGGTACCACAGCGGCCAGGCAAGGCACGCCCCGAGAAAAAAGTAGTTGACGAAGCCGAGCCAGATGGATGCGAGCGTGTAAAACGACGAGACAAACCGATTCGAATGGCGAAAGTTGAGCAGCGCCCCTGCCACAAAGCTGAAGGACAGCGCCAAAACAGCAATGCGCAGCGTATGCGCGGCAATGGGTGTGAGATCGGGAAAGAAGGCGAGCCAGGTGTGAACGATGAACAGGTGCGCGGCAAACAAAATTCCCTGGATTATGATTAACGCCAGTAACGGCCAGGCTTTCAAACAGGACTCCTTCTGTTAATGATGCATGATTCCGCCTCAGGATTCGATAAGAGGGCCCGATCGACGCGCGCCGCAGGCGCAGGTCGTGGCGAATTAGCCCCGCGCTTCTGCGTAGGGAGAACTCGGCCACTCAGGAATTACATTCCCGTTGGGACCCCGCTCGTTCGCGCTGTACCGGAGAGAGCCGCACGCGCTGGTGTAAGCTGAATTTTTATCGCGTCGTTCCCTTGAGGGCCGCACCATGCGGGGCGCTCCGGGGACCTGCCCTCACAATTCCTCACCGAGGAGCCTATCGACACCGGGGAACCTATTGATGAATCCGCGTTCAACGCACGGCACAATTCTGATGATGGCGCTCATCGCTGCGCCCTCGATCCTTGGCCAGCTTCACGCACAAAATGCCACGCCAGAAAGCGTCTTCGGCTACAAGAGCTTCGATGCCGAGAAAGCAGTGGAAGAAAAGTTTCTAGCTGTGCCCGAAGCCAGCCTGGCCGGCGAAGAGCTCAAAACGCTCACTGCAGCTCCCCACCTGGCCGCCACGCCCGAGGATCATAAGACCGCTGAGTATGTCGCCCAGAAATTCCGCGCCGCAGGTCTCGAGACTGAAATCGTTCCCTACCGCGTTCTGCTCAACTGGCCCAAAACCGTCAAGGTCGAAGCCTGGGATGAAAGCGGCAAGCAGCTCATGAGCGGCCCGACGCGCGAGCATGTGAATGGCGACCCCTTTGAAAACGATCCCCGCATCGTGATGCCCTTCAACGGCTCCTCGGGTTCAGGAGACGTGACCGCCGAGGTGGTCTACGCCAACTACGGCCGCCTTGAGGACTTCAAAGCGCTCGAGGCACAACACATCGACCTGCACGGCAAAATCGTAATTTGCCGTTATGGTTCAAACTTTCGCGGCGTCAAAGTCTATCTCGCAGAACAGCGCGGCGCGGCAGGCGTTCTCATCTACTCTGACCCGCAGGACGATGGCTATTACAAGGGCGATCCGTGGCCCATCGGCCCCTGGCGGCCGGAAACCGGCGTGCAGCGGGGCTCGGTGCAGTACCTATTCAAATACTCCGGCGACCCTGAAACCCCCGGCGTGGCTTCAACGCTGGACCTGCCGGACTCGGCTCGCATCTCCCCTAACGGCAACCAGCCGCACATCATCTCCATCCCCCTCAGCTACCACGACGCCGCGCCAATTCTGCAGGCCCTGAAAGGAGCCGGCGTGCCGAAGGGCTGGCAGGGCGCACTGCCTTTCCGCTATCACGTTGGCCCCGGCGGCGTAAAAGTCCACCTCCTTTCTGACCAGGACTACCAACGCCGCATCATCTGGGACGTGATCGGCAAAGTGAAGGGCTCTGACTATCCCGACGACTGGGTGGTGGTGGGCAACCATCGCGACGCATGGGTCTACGGCGCGGTCGACCCCAACAGCGGCACCGCATCCATGCTCGAGGCCGTGCACGGCGTTGGCGCCCTGCTCAAAAAGGGTTGGCATCCAAAACGGACAATCGTCTTTTGCAGTTGGGACGCGGAAGAGGAGGGCCTGATCGGCTCAACCGAGTGGGTTGAGCAGCACATGGCCGAGCTGAACAATGCTGTGGCCTACTTCAACGTGGACGTGGCCGTTGCCGGCCCCGATTTCAGCGCCGCTGCCGTCCCGTCGCTAAGGCAATTCGTGCGCGACCTTACCAAGGCAGTACCCAGCGCGGTATCGGGCACGGTTTACCAGCAATGGCGACTCGAGCCTTCTGAAAACGAAGAGCATCGCGACTCTGACGCGCCGCCGATCGACCAGAGCGAAACCCATATGGGCGACCTGGGCTCAGGTTCCGACTTTACACCCTTCCTGCAGCATGCCGGCGTTCCTTCCACCGACATTGGATCGGAAGGTCCCTACGGCGTCTATCACTCCACTTTCGACGATTACGCCTGGTTCACTGAGAATGCCGACCCCCACTTCGAGTACCTGCAGGAGATGGCACGCGTACTGGGACTTGAAACGATCCGCATGGCCGACGCTGACGTGCTGCCATACGACTACGTCGCCTACGCGCGCGCCATCAGCATTTATATCGGGGCCGTGAAGAAAAAGGCGGGGGCAAACGGCCTGGGTTCGCTCAACTTCACTTCAGCCGAAACGGCCGCGGCCCGGCTGGCCACTGCGGCGCAGCATGCCCACGACCTGCAGATTGCAGCCGGTGGCGACCTGGCTGGACTCAATCGCACCTTGCGGTCGGTTGAGGCGGCCCTGCTCACCGATTCCGGCCTGCCCAACCGCCCCTGGTACAAGCACACAATCTACGCTCCGGGAGAGTACACGGGGTACGCGGCGGTGGTCATTCCAGGCGTGAGCGAGGCGGTCGAGGCAAAGAACGCGCCGCTCGCCGCCCAACAGCTCCAGGTGCTCGCCGAGGTACTGAACCACGCCGCGCAAGTGCTTGAATCGACGCACTAAGGCAGCTTCTAGCTCTTAGCTTTCAGCTCTCAGCTCTCAGCTCTCAGCCTGGTGTCGGCAATTCTGATCACTAAGGGCTACGAGGATAAAGCGCCGCTCCCGGCGCCTGTCCCGGCTCATACAGACTGAGGGCTGAAAGCTGAGAGCTGAGAGATTGCGCAATCCGCCCGCCCTTCACACTTTCACCTCGAATGTGAGCTAAATCACATTCCAGTTCCCCACCCATGGTTGACCATGGTCATGCAGGCTCGTATCGTTAAAAGGGTAAACACTATGAAGAAATCGCAGAAAACACTGCAGGTCGGCATCGCGACGGCCATTATCCTCGGCACCATCGGCTGGCTCGCCTTCTCAGGCTACGGCGCCAATAAGAGCTACTACGTCACCATTGCCGAGCTCGGCAAGATGGGCGACAAGGCCTACCACAGCAATCTGCGCGTTGAGGGATTCGTGAAGCCCGGTTCGATTGAGCAGAACGGCACTCATGTGACCTTTGTTCTCAACGAGTTTGAGAGCCACTCGCCAAATGCCGCCAAGGGCCGCGAGATCACCGTCGCCTACAAGGGCACTGAGCCGCCCCCCGACACTTTCAAAGACGATGCAATGGCCCTCGCCGAGGGAACCTACGGCCGCGACGGCGTCTTCCACGCCAATACGCTGCAGGCCAAATGCGCCAGCAAATATGCGCCAGCCGGCCCGAACCAGCCCGGCGCTGCTCCGGCATCCCCTAACACCAAGACCGCCGCGAACACGCCCGCCGGCGACCAGACCGCGGCCCGGTAATCGTACGCCCGCTTCGATGACCGCCACTTCCACTGTCGCGGCCTCACCCACCTTCTGTGCGAAGGTCGACCAGTTGTCGAAACTTTTCGGCTCCTTCGCCGCGCTGCGCCAGGTCTCAGTCGATTTCGAGCCCGGCCGCTGCTACGTTCTGCTCGGCGAGAACGGCGCCGGTAAATCCACGCTGCTGCGCGTGCTTGCCGGCCTGCTCCGTCCCAGCTTCGGCAAGGTCAAAGTATTCGGAGAATTCGAGCCGCAGGAGGCGCGCGACCGCATCGGCTACATGAGCCACGCGCCCATGCTTTACGACGAACTTACAGCCCAGGAAAACCTGCGCTACTTCGCCAGGCTTTACCCCGGCCGCCCGTGCCTCACACCCGCTGAAGTGCTGCGCCAGGTAGGCCTCGATCCCGACCTGCCCCGCTACCTGGGCCAGTACTCGCAGGGCATGCGCCAGCGCACCTCGCTGGCCCGCGTGCTGCTGCCCGTGCCCGAGTTGCTCCTGCTCGACGAGCCATTCTCAAACATGGATGTTAAAAGCGCCCACCAGATGGTCGAGCTGCTGGCAAAGTTTCGCCACAGCAACCGCACCATCATTCTCACCACGCACCAGCGCGAATTGGCCGCGCCCATCGCCGACTGGGTGCTCACCCTCCGCGCCGGCCGCGTGGCATCGTTAGAGCCTGGAGCGCCCACGCTATGAAGACCAACGGTGCGCGCTACCTTGAATCCCTCGGCATCGCCTTCGAGCTGCTTGAATACGAAGTCGACCCCAACGACCTGACCGCCATAACCGTGGCAAAAAAGATCGGCATGCCGGCCGAGCAGGTCTTCAAAACACTGCTCACCACCGACGGCCACAAGGAATATGTGTTTGCTGTGGTCCCCGGCGACGCCGAGCTCGACTTCAAAAAACTGGCACGCGCATCGGGCCTGCGCAAACTTGAAATGACTCCGCTCAAAGACGTGCAGCCTCTCACCGGTTACATTCGCGGCGGAGTGACCATCTTCGGAGCGAAGAAGGTGTACCCGGTGTACATCGACGAGACTGCAATTCTCTTCGACCAGATCAGCGTCTCGGCAGGCGCTCGTGGCACGCAGATTATTCTCAGCCCCGACGATTACGTGCGCGCAGCCAAGGCGCTCGAAGTTCCCGTCGAGCTGGTCGATCTGACGAAAGATGTTATCCACACATCGGAGGGCCAACAATGACCCGCGCCCTCTGGACTCACCTCGTCAAGGACCTGCGCATTGAGTGGCGTTCGCTTGACGCCATCATCTCCATGCTCTTCTTCTCTGGCCTCGTGGTGGTGCTCTTCTCCATCGCCTTCGATCCCCACGGCGAGTTCTCGCAGCAAATCTCAGGCGGCGTGCTGTGCGTCGCCACTATGTTCGCCTCGGTGAGCGCGCTCAACCAGGCATGGTCGCGCGAAATCCGTCACCAGGTCATGGATGCGCAGCGCATGGTGCCTTCGCCGGCCGCCGAACTTTATCTGGCGAAAGTCATCGTCAACTTTCTCTTCGTCACTATCGTGCAGATCATCCTGGCGCCGTTCTTCTTCATCTTTTACAACCTGCACATCGCGGGACAGGCGTGGCTGCTGGCGCTGGTTCTCCCGCTGGGCACTTGGGCGCTGGTTGGCAACGGAGTATTCTTCGCCGCGCTCAGCATGAGTTCGCGAAACCGTGAACTGCTGCTATCCATTATTCTTTTCCCCATCTTCATCCCCGCGCTGCTGGCCATGGTGCAGGCAACGACCTCGATCTTCACCGGCGAAAGCGATCCCATGCTATGGATCAAGATGCTGCTCGGATACGACATCATCTTCACCACGGTGAGCCTGCTGCTGTTCGATACGGCGTTGCACGCGGACTGAGAAAACAGCTTCTAGCTACTAGCTATTAGCTTTTGGCGACCCTCCATCAGCTCTGTCATCCTGAGCGAGTCGCCGCAGCGACGAGTCGAAGGATCTGCAATTGTTTTTTCCGTAATTACCCCAAACAAAAAAGCGGATCCGCCTCGTCGACGCGGCAGCCTGCGTGCGGCGTCGAATTCTCTCAGGGCTGCATAACAAACGACAACTGATTCCAACATCGATTTGCAGGCAATTATTCTCTTCCGGCGCACAATCACTTTATGAGTGTCTTTTCTGCCCTTTCGGAAAGGAAAAATCAAATAGCCCCCACCCCCTCCCTCCTTTTTACTGGGGTGGGAACGCTACGATCCATGCTAACTTGATGAAAACAATGGAACTCAAAAACAACCAGGTTGCTCAAAGGTAAATAAAAATAAGGCCGGATAAGCCTCGCATAAGGTCGTTTAAGGGCCGTTTAAGGCCTCTTTAAGCGGATTTAAGCCCGACTTTATATTCCGGATATATCGAAAGGAGAATCCACCGACCACCTTCCACCGCTCACCGTCCGCTACGAGAACCGCGTCCGCCGATACAGCATCGTTCCCACCACAACCAGCGGGATGAACGTGCCGATCGACAACACAATCATCCACGGCAGGCTCACTGCGATGTGTTGGGCGCGGGTGCCCAGTGCCAGCCACACAAAGACGCCGAAGGCCGCAAGCATGATCGCGAGTTCCCACCAGCGGCGCTGATGCTTGAGATCGGCGCGCGGATCGTTGCCGCGCACAACAGCAGTGACGCTCACGCGATCGAGACCGTAACGATCGCACTCGCGATGCATGGCGGTGTCCCAATTCTCGAGTTCCCTGGCCGGCGGCGCAGCAGTGCTGATGGAGATGGCGCCGGCAATCATGATTACCGAACCGGCAACGATGAGCGTGCGGCCCCACGGTGAGAGTCCGTCGAACTCGGCAAACACCAGCGCGCCCCACGCCAGGCCCCAGAGCTGGTTGGTATTGGAGAGCGGAATGCCGCGACCGATGCCAATGTACTTGGCCGCATACTGCTGGAAGAGATCGCCGATCACCCAGCAGAATCCGCCGACGAACGGCCAGAAAAGCATGGGCCGCGCGCGATGGAGTTCCGCCAGCAAATTGCTCGGCCCGCCGTAGAAGACGAGGCCCAGCACGGTGATGGTGATGAGTTCGCCGAAGGTGAAGATGGTGACCAGCGAGAGCGGATTCATTCCGCTGATGTAAGCCTTGCGGTAAGGAATATACATGGTGCCGAACATTACGCCCGCGCCCAGCGCGGCCACAATGCCGACGAAGGCGCGATGCGGTGAGCCGCCTGACCGCTCGGCTGTTGCAATCGCAAGCACAGCAGCGCCGAAGACGATGGCGCCCGCGCCGCCCAGCACCTGGATCCAGTCACGGGCACGCGAGCCGCGCAGTTCTCTAAACAGCAGGCAGCCCCACAGCAGCCCGACCAGCGAATTCGTATTCCAGAGAGGAAATGCGATGGACAACCCCACGTCGCGCACCGCAAAGATGGTAAGCGTGTTGCCGACGGCCCAGAGCATTCCGCCCAGCAGCGCCCACACAATGAGGTGCGGTTTATCGCGCAGATCTGCAAGCAGGAATTTTGTGCCTTTGATGACGGTAGGCAGCGACCAGCGCGCAACAAACGCGCCCATCACCATTCCCATGGAAATGAGGAACGGAGAAAATCCTTCATTGACGAGTTTAGTCGGCGCCTCCGCGCTGCCCAGCCAAATGGCCGCGGCAAGCCCGCAGAAGACCCCGAGCCGGTGCAGGGAGATTGTCGATCGCGTGCGCGCGGCAGTTGTGCCTGAACTCAAATGTCACCTCAAGGTCATGAGCAGAACGATTCCCATAATCAACACAACAACAGGCACCCAGAGGTGAACGTCGGTAAGGATGGTAGCAAGAGCCGAGGGCTTCATTGTGCCACCTCAGACAACTTCACCGGCCTGCGCTCGTCCACTGATTTGCGCGCGGCCAGCGCCATCACTACGGGCGCGCGGCTGTCAGCGCCCGTCACCGGCACCGGTTTGTCATCAAGCACGGCCTCGACAAACATCTGCAGCTCCAGCGCAAAGCTTTCAGGGTAACGCTGCATGAAAAAGTTATAGGGCAAATCAGTGTAAACGCATTTTTCGCTGCTGACTTCGACTTCGTTTGAGTAGCGATTTGCGGTGGCTATCTTTCCCTTGCTGCCAAGAATCTCAACTCGCTGGTCGTAGCCGAAGGTGGACTTGCGGCTGTTGTCGATGGTGCCGATGGCGCCGCTGGTGAACTTGAGCAAAGCGATTGCAGTATCGAAATCGTCTTCGGCGGCGACGGCAGGATCGACGAGCACAGCGCCAGACGCGAACACCTCTTCCACTTCGCCCATGAGGAAGCGAGCCATATCGAAGTCGTGAATCATCATGTCGAGAAAGATGCCGCCGGAGGGGCGCAGATAAGTGAGCGGCGGCGGGAATGGATCGCGGCTGACGATGTGGAAGATGTTGGGTGTGCCTACTTCGCCGCTCTCAACTGCCTTGCGAACGCGAATGAAGTTGGAGTCGAAGCGGCGGTTGAAGCCCACTTGCATTTTGACGCCCGCCTTCTCCACCGCGGCGATGGACTCATCGATTTTTTTGAGGCTCAGTGAGACCGGCTTCTCACAAAAGATGTGCTTGCCGGCCTGCGCCGCCTGCGCAATCAAATCGGCGTGCGTGTTGGTAGGCGTGCACAGAACGATTGCATCGATGGTCGGATCGTCAATGACTGCATCGGGCGAATCTACGACCTTGGGGATGTTGTATCGTGCGGCCAGGCGCTCGGCCGCGGCGACATTTATGTCGGCGACAACGACTGCCTCGGCCTGAGGCGAACGGAAGGCCAGTGTTTCAGCATGAACGGGGCCGATGCGGCCGGCGCCTAGAATTCCAAATCGAAGCTTCTTACTCATGATTCTCCCGGAAAAACAGCTTCTAGCTTCTAGCTACTAGCTTTTAGCTTTTAGCTTTTAGCTTTTAGCTTTTAGCTTTTAGCTTTCAGCTCATTCCGTGATGGAGCTGAAATATAGAGGTTAATCGGCGCGTGTTAAAGGGTCGCAAAAAATCATATCGGATGGGGCCATCGTGAGGCCGCTGGAGTTCGCGACCTCGAATTATTGGCTACAGGCTATTGGCTACTGGCTTCAGTCTAGAATTTCCGGCTCCACTCGCGCGGCCAGCGCTCCACAACGATTTTGGTCTGGGTAAAAAACTCTACCGAGTGCTGCGCCTGCGCGTGCAGGTCACCGAAGAAGCTCTCGCCCCAGCCGCTGAAAGGGAACGTCGACATGGGCGCTGCAACTCCAACATTGATGCCTACGTTGCCCGCATTCACTTCGTAGCGGAAGCGGCGCGCGTTGGCGCCGTCAGTGGTGAAGATGCACGCCATGTTGCCGTAGCTGCGCCCGTTGACCAGCGCAATGGCTTCTTCAATGGTGTTTGCGTGCATCAGGCTCAACACCGGCCCGAAGATCTCGGTGCGCGCAGTTTCGGCGTCGGGCGCAACGTCGTCAAGGATGGTAGGGAAGACAAAATATCCGTCTTCATACTCGGGGACACTGACGCCGCGGCCGTCCACTAGAACGCGCGCGCCGTCATTTACGCCCCGTGCGATGAGTCCTTCAATACGCGCCTTGCTTTCAGCCGAAATCACCGGACCCATCTCGACACCCGGCGCGGCTCCGTAACCAACTTTGCGGGTGACAGCCGTGGCCGCAATCTGCTCAGTAAAACCGGGCCGCGCATCGCCGACGGTAATCGCCACTGAGGCCGCGAGGCAGCGCTGGCCGGCGCAGCCAAAGGCCGAGTCGGCAAGGATGCGCGTAGTCATTTCCATGTCGGCATCGGGCATTACCACCACCGGATTTTTGGCTCCGCCCTGGCACTGCGCGCGTTTGCCGTTGGCGGCCGCGCGCGAGTAAATGTAGCGTGCGGTCGCGGTGGAACCCACAAAGCTGACAGCGCGAATGCCGGAATGGTCGAGGATTGCATTCACCGTTTCGCGCCCGCCATTCACAAGCTGCACCACGCCATTCGGGAAGCCGGCCTGCTGCATAAGTGCAAAGACTTTTTGCGATGTTACAGGTACGCGTTCCGATGGCTTGAGAATGAAGCAGTTGCCGGCGGCGACCGCGTAGGGCATGAACCAGAAGGGAATCATGCCGGGGAAGTTGAATGGCGTAATCGCGGCAACCACGCCGAGCGGCTGGCGGATCATGTGCTCATCGATGCCGGCGGCAATGTCTTCGCAGTTGGTGCCCTGGATGAGCATGGGCATGCCGCACGCAGTTTCAACGTTCTCAATGGCGCGCTGCATTTCGGCCTTGCTTTCGGTGAGGGTCTTGCCGCATTCGTCGGTGATGGAGAGGGCGAGGCCGTCGCGATGCTGCTCAAGAAGCGTCTTGAGCTTGAAGAGCGGCTGCACGCGATCGACGACCGGTGTGCGACGCCAGCCGATAAATGCGCGCTCAGCGATTTCGACGGCAAGGTTGGCTTCAGAGGCAGGCGACAGGGGCACTTCGGCCAGTACCGCGGCGGAGGCGGGGTTGACGACGTTGAGCGTATCAGTGGCGGAGGAAGCGCGCCATGCGCCATCGATAAAATTCTGCAAGCGTTCAGGCATGATGGATTCTGCTCCTGGGGAGGGGGCCGCAAAGCCTCAGTGAACTTTGCCCCGCTGGCCACAAAAGGCGGCGGGTTTTCAAAGTTTACACTTGCACGGGCGCGCTAGTCGCTGAACATGCACAAAAGCAGATCATGTTCGTGTGCGGCCCTGCTTGCGTTGGGGATTCCCAGAGTTCGATGTGTTGCGAGACATCTGAGCGCCGGGAGGCCCTCCGTACTGCCGGTCAGGAGAGCGGCGGTACTGTTTTCAACGATCAAAAGAAATGCCTGCTATTGCCTGGCTGCGGAGGCAGACGAGCGGGGTTCGCCTCCGGGCTCAAAGGCGACGCCGAGAATGGGTTTGCCCGAAGCGAGAATGTCCCTGATGTTCGACGGGGAGGAGCAGGCTGCGGCGGCCATTACCATGCGCAGTGCCTGCGCGGGTGCAGTGACGGCGGGGAGGCGGAATATCCAGGGAACGTCGGCTGAAGTCAGGGCGCGGTCGTCGCTGAGCGCGACAACGGGCACAAAGCTTTTGAGGGCAAGCTGTTCCGAGAGGTGGGCGCTGTCGCGATCGAGAGCGACGATCGCGACAGCGTGCTCGTCCATGAGCGCGCGGACGAGCTCAGTTGATGCTGTACCCCAGTTCTGCGTGCTCTCAATGGGCAGGACGGTCCACGACCCCGTGTGGCCCGAGTCTGATTTAAGCGCGGCCAATATTTCGGGCGATTGCGCAATTGCGAGAGCGCCGGGTCCAAAGAGAATCACGCGCGTATCGCCGGTTTGAGCTTGTGTCGCGCGCGGGCCGGCAAGGCCAACTCCGTCTTCGCCAACGCGTGCATAGGGAGTTTGCTTTTCTGGATTCTGAGGTTGGACCGGCGGAGCCTGATCGGCGGCAACGCCATGCGCGGCTGGCTCTTTCTCCATGGTCGCAAGCCGGTAAGTGATAGCGCCGTTGTGCACGGTGCCCAGATACAAGGGAGCCGTATTTTTCTGGTTGGGATCGAAGACCATGTGCCCGGTCACGCCGTCGTATTCTTCGATATCGGCCAGTGCGTCGTGGATGCGGGCGCGGTTGAGGCCGGCCTTGCAGATGGAATCGAGCAGCATATTCATCGCGTCGTAGGCCAACGAAGCAAACTGCTCCGGCTTTTCGTGGAATCGGTCCTCAAAGCGGCGGTTGAAGTCGAGCCAGCGCGGATCGTTGCGGGTAGGATCGTAGGGAAACACGGCCTCGAATCCCTCGGCGGCATCGCCAGCCTCTTTCAGCAGCGTTTCGCCCAGTGTGCGATACGCGCCAAAGACCTGCTGCTTCATTCCCGCCGCACGCATTTGCTTTAGAATTGCGGCCGCTTCCCGCTCGTCGGTCCACAACACGATTGCGTCCGCGCGCGAGCCGCGAATTACTTTGAGCTGCCGGCTGAAATCCGTCGCTCCCGGGAAGAATATTTGTTCCATCACGACGGGATGGCCCAGCCGGCGCGAGGCATCAATAAACTTGCCGACGCCAAAGCGGCCATAGCGATTGTTAATTCTAAGCAGCGCCACGCGCTTGAGTCCGAGTTCGGTATAAATGTGGCGGGCGAGCGTGAGCGATTGCACTCGGTCATCCTGAACGTCGGTGAAGTACCACGGGATGTAGGTCTCAGGAATGGTAGGGTCAGTGGAGGCCGAGTTGACGATGGGGATCTCGGCGCGCAGGGCCACGCGCAGAGCGATGTGAGTCGACTCGGAGTTGATGGAGCCGAAGATCGCCCAGTCCTTGTCGTCGTAGATCATCTTGACTGCTTCGTTCGACGCCGAGCCCCAGATGGCGGGGTCGGTGGGCCGGACGTCGCCATACACCGCGCCAGCCTGCCAGTTGTCGTAGTCGTTGTGCAGCATCAGCTTGAAGGGCTTGCCGCCGTAGCCGCCGCGCGCGTTCCATTCCTCCACGGCCAACTGCGCGCCGTGCAGCATGCGCAAGCCAAAAACCGAATCCGGATTATGTTCTATTGGGCCGAAGAAGCCGATGCGAACTTCGCTGATGTCCTTCGGGCCTGGGACCTCCCGTCCCGCTCCGGAGTAAATGTTTGGATGGGTGTAGTTGAGGTCGTAGGGCGCGGAGAATTTGGCGTAGGGGCTCAGATCCGCGGGCTCTCCCGCATAGGGCACAACCGCGCGATCCCGCGGAGGCCCCGGCGGATGCGCGCCACACTCGCAAACGTGTGCCGGCTGAGTGGCGGTGCTTGCCGGGGTTTGCGCGGCGCCGCTCAAAACGCCGCTGACGACCCATAGGCAAGCAGAAATCAATAACCATCTACGCATGACGAGTCCTTCTTGGTGCGAGTTCCGCTAGTTCGCGACCGCCTATTTTTCGGTGCGGAACATGGCGATCGCTTCAATCTCGATCAGTAGTTCGGGCCGGCAAAGAATGGCTTGGATTCCCGTGGATGCGGGCAACGGATCGAGCCCCTGTTCCGCGTAGAAAGTGGTGCGCTCTTCGTTGAACGCTTCGTAATCGCGCTCGATATCGCGCAGGTAGCAGGTGGTGCGCACAATGTCGTGCCAGGTGCAGCCCTCGGCTTCAAGCAGCCCCGTGATGTTGGCAAACGTCCGCTTCATCTGGGCGCGGAAGTCGCCGACGTGAACGCTTACGCCGTTCTCGTCAATCGACGCAGTGCCGGAGATGAGGAGGATGGTGAGCCCGTTCAAGTCAATGCGCATGGCGCGCGAGAACGAACTTGGTTTGGCGTAGGCGTAGGCTTCATTCAGTACGCCCAGGTTGGTAACCGCGCGCTTGTTTACCGGCGCGTGGGAAATGGTTTCAAGTAATTCTGCAAATGCGCTCATTGTTTGCTCTCCTTATGAATTGGTGCATAGTTGGACCGTTCGAGAATACCGTGGCTCAAACCTTTGGCCGTGGCGACCCAGATGTCTTCTCCCTGGAAATCGATTCCCAGAATGTAGTTGTGTGCCGGCGCCGTGGTGACGGGCACTGAAGTTATATTGCCCTGTGCATTGCGCACCGTCATCTCCGGCTTGCCGTCTTTGAGCGACGGGCGATAGACAGCCCAGTTCACGCCGTCGTAATAGGCCAGCCCCTTGTCAGTGCAGAACCAGGCGCGCTTGCCGTCCACTCCCTTTACGTAGTTGGTAAAGTTCGAGGGAAGCCCGCTGTCTTTGACGAGAAAGTTGTGCCAGTAACGGCCATCGTAGTGGCTGTCGCCAAAATAAGTGGCAGCCCACAAGACTTTGTCTTTCTCCATATAGCTGACCGAGGTAACAATCTCGTGGATCAGTCCCTGATCCTTGAACAGCACTATCTCGTTCTCACCATCCGGGTCGTCGTACTTATCCCATACCCCGGTCTTCTGGTTGTACTCGAGTACGCCGCTGCCCCAGATGCCGAAATAAACCATGGACGGCGTGGCCGAGACCGCATAGGACCAGATCTCAATCATGGGTGTATTGCGCTCGTTGTAGAGCGACCACTGGTTGGTGTGCAGGTTGAGGCGGCAAGCGCCGGCGGCGGTTGCGACCCACACATTTTCACCTTCAATTGAAACGCCATAAACCACATCGTTGCTCAGCCCGGAGTTCAACTGGTTGAAGCTGTCGATGCGCCCGCCCGAGATGCGGCTGAGTCCGCCCATGGTGCCGGCCCATACGTCGCCGGTGCGCTTGTCGAGAGCCAGGGAAAGCACGGCACGATGCGCGAGTCCATCGGCGGTTGTGTAGGTCTTCCACTTACCACTCTCGTAGAGCCCGAGGCCGTTGTCGGTGCCGGCCCAGATGCGGTCTCCATCCACCAGCACGGCATATACGTGATCGTTGGGAAGGCCGTTGGCGGTGGTGAAGTTCTGAAAGCGGAAGCGAGGCATCTGTGGCCCCGAGGCAAAGGCCAGGGTTGCGGCAGCCACTAGTAGTGCGATTGTATAGAGTCTTCTCATCGTGTCATCTTCTACCGGGACCTGAGGTATTCAATCAGATCGTTGAGTTCGTCCTTGGTCAGGTCATTGGTGCGGCCGTGTTTGTCGTCGGGGTTGTAGATGGTCCAGATTTCTTCGAGAGACCGCGCCGACCCATCGTGCAGGTAAGGAGCGGTGAGGGCGATGTTAGTCAACATGGGCGTCTTCAGAAGGCTTGCGTTGTCGCTAGGTTTGCGCGTCCCCACGTCGAACAATTTCTGATTGGTGCCTTTGGGTCCGCTGTGGCAATTAGAGCAGCGATTCGATTCCGGGATCGGCTTTTTGAACTTGTCGATAGCGCGCTCAAAGATGGCCTTTCCGCGTTCCTGGGACGGTGTCAGTTCGTCGTCGGGCGAGTGCCAGCGATTGGGACGCGGCGGCATTGAAAGTACGTACAAAGCGAGATCTGCCAGCGTCCGGTCGTCATACTGTTCCGAACGCCAGAAGTATTTTTCGGTGCGCGGGCCGCACTCCACAGGAACGCTTGGATTGGTGCCGGTCCACTTGTAGGGCTCGGTGTCTTTGATGTCCTCAAGCAACTTGTTATCGACAATGCTGCGGCCAAAGCCGTCAGGCTCGAGCTGCCATGTGAGGCCATCGAAAGTGGAGTCAATGTGACAGCTTGAGCAGCCGATCTGCCCCTGAAACGAATAGCGCGCGGTGTAAAAGGTCCGCTCGCCGTGGCGCATCGCCGAGATCGGCCTGCTATCGCCCAATGCGATCGTGGAAGCGATGCGATTGGTGTGGGTGTCGATCACGCTGATGGTGTCATCGAGCCGATTGGCGACAAACAGCGAGCGGCCGTCACGGCTGAGCGCTAGTCCGCGTGGATTGGCGCCAACTGCGATGCGGGCAACAACATAGTTGCTACTGGCCGACAGATCGGTTGCAAACGAGTTGCTGGCCGGGCGCGGATGCGATTGAACGAACCGCAACAGCCGCTGGACATCGATGGCCAGCACGCACTCCGAGCCGCCGACAGAGACATAGAGGCTGCGCTTGTCGGGTGTAAACACCACGCCAAACGGCTGCGAGGCGTAGCGATCGAGTTCGTCGAGGGGCAGCTCAATGGGCGCGCCCACATCGGCGCCGAAGAGAGTGATCGTGTAAGCGAACGCGCCACCATGTTCAAGGTGGGCAAGAGGGATCATGTTCTTGGGGTGGTACTCGGCAACCGCGCCCAGGCGCCCATCGGCAGTGAAGGCCAGGTGAAATACGCCGGCGATTGCCTTCAGCGGAATGCGATCGACCACTGTGGCGCGCGCGGTATCGATCACGGTGATCTCAGACTGCGGCGGAGTGCGATTTTCGAGCCCGGTGCGAATTGGCGAGGGATCGGGGTAAACGTGGGTCGCGTAGATGTGGCTGCCATCGGGTGAAAGCGTGAGATAACTGGCTCCGCGGCCCGCCATTAGCCGCTTCTCTTCGACGCCGGTCTGCGCATCGAGCACAGCCACATCATTGGCGATTCGATTGGCTACAAAGATGTGCTTGCCGGCCGGATCGGTGACAACGCCCGAGGGCTCGCCGACAACGGGCCACGTCGCGATCACCGCCAACTGGCGTGTATCGATGATTGAAAGCGTGTCGTCCCAAGAATTCGTGATGTAAAGCCGGTCGCCGCTGTGCGAAAGCGACATGCCGCGCGGCACGCGGCCCACGGCAATCGACTTGATGAGCGTGTATTTCGCGGCGTCGAGAACGCGAACCTCGCGGCTATCCTGGCAGAGCGCATAGAGCCTGGCGCCATCGGGCGATACGGCAATTTCAAGCGGCGATACGTAGACCTCAAGCCCGTTTTCGTCCTGCGCTGCGTGGGTGGCGGGCGCGAGCACGGACGAGACCGTAAAGAGGAAGCCGCAGATCGCCATCGCGGCCGCGGCTGCGCGAGCTGAAAGCTTGCGACCTAACTTGATCTCCCAGGTCTCAGAATCGAGAACTCCACCCCACGGACGAAGACCTGTCCGCGGGGACCCCGGCCCTGGGGCACCCAGTTTCGCAGTTAGGTTGGCGAAGAGCCTGCTCATTTTGGCTCCTCGACTGTGAGGATGTGGTCGATGGCCTGGTTAGCGAGCGTTTGTACACGCCCGCTCGGCCAGCGCACGGTGATCAGATCGACCGTTGTTGCTGCGCCGAGCCCGAAGTGCAGCCGGCCATCGTTCTGCGAGAGATAGCCGCTCGAGGCAACGCGTTCCGCGGTCTGCCGCTTGCCTGCGGAGACAATCTCAACACGCGCGCCAATGCCGTCGCGATTGCTTTTAGCGGCTGGGCCTGACGGCACGCCCTTATCGCCCGGACGCATTCCGCCCACAAGCTTGATCTCGATCCAGTGGCCCGTGCCGGTTGAGACATTTTTCACCAGTGTTGCTTTTGCGCCGAGATTGACCAGGAAAGCGCCGACTTTGCCGTTGTTCTCGTAGTCGGCAAAGCATGCGCCGCGGGCCACTGTGCGATTACTCAGCACCGGCCCGGCATCGCGGGAAACGTCTTCGAACCGCCCCTGCCCAAGCCCGCGAAACAGCGAATGCTCCTGCGGAATGAGGTGAATGAGACCACCGTGGAAGATGAGGATGTCGAACTGGCCGTCGTTCGCGAAGTCGTACACGCCCGTGCCCCAACTCACGTATTGCGCATTGGCTTGCGAGACGCCGTTCGATGCGCCCTCGTCTTCAAAGCTCAGCTTTCCGGTGTTCCGCAGGTAGCGGTTGTAGTGGCCGTCGGTTACCCACAAGTCGAGCATTCCGCGGCCCTCGAAGTCAGCAAACACCGGACCCATCGACGAGGTCGATTCGCCGTTCTGACCGTAAGCTGTGCCCGTGTCGTTGGCAATCTCCTCAAAGGTTCCATCGTGCTTGTTGTGGAAGAGAAAGTTCTCTGTCCGGTCGTTGGCCACGTAGATGTCGTCCCATCCATCGTTGTCAAAGTCCGCCGCCGTCACGCCCATCTCGCGTCCCACATACGCGCCGAGGCCCGACTTTTCAGTAACATCGGTAAACGTCCCGTCGCAGTTGTTGTGGAACAACATGTTGGTTTCGCCCTCATAGTCAAGCGGCCCCGGATAATTGGTCGGCGCATAAAATGCACGGTATGCGGGGTCGAACTTCACGTAGCGTCCCACAAACAGATCGACGCATCCGTCCTTGTCGTAATCGAGCCAGGTGGAACTGATGGCCCATCCGTCCACTTTGATACCGGCTTTCTCAGTCACGTCGGTAAAGTGGCCGTTGCCGTCGTTGTGATAGAGGACCACCTTGCCGTAGCCGGTGACGAGCAGGTCTTCATTGCCGTCGTTGTCGTAGTCCGCGGCGGTGACGGCGACCGAATACATGTCAGGATTGAGGCCCGACTGGTCAGTTACGTCGGTGAAGTGGCCGTTGCCGTCGTTGCGATAGAGATGATTGTGCGGCGGAGGGTTCGGCTTGACTTTGAGTGGAAAGGGATGCATGGAGTCGTCGAGCGGCCGCCCGCTGACGACGTAGAGCGAGGGCAAGCCTGAATTGTTGTAATCGAACCAGACGCAACCCGCACCGGTACCTTCAAGCAGCGATCCCAGCTTTGCCGAGCCGAAATTATCGGTAAAGTCGATGCCCGCACTGTCGGTAGCGTCGTCAAATTTGATGGTGGACTGCGCCACTTGGGTTGGGGAGACGGGCAATTGGGTGCCAGAAGCGACCACTTGCGACGGCGCTGACTGCGGCGCGATCCCGGATGCAGCCTGGCCGGCTGCGTATTGAACTGCAATCAAAGCCCCGATCGATAAGAGGAAAAAATGCTTCATTTCAATTGCCTTTGCTCGCCGGCGCCGGCGTTGTGGCCTTGCCGCCGGTCAGGTCGAATGGCGTGGTGGTGCGCATCAAGACAGCCGGTACGCGGTTTTCGGATGCGCGCTCCGGACCGGTGTGGCACCCAACGCAGATGCGCTGTTCGCCGGCGCGAATCCAGAACCAACCATGTTCCTGGCGCACGATTGTGCCGTGCTGGTCGAGCAGTACAAAACGAATGGGGCGGTCGCCGGGAACCTGCACGAAGAACGAACCATCCGCATCAACTGGCGCGGTGCCGTTGGAGACAACGTGCCCTTGCGGGTCGAGCGTCTCGAGCCGAACCGATGCAGGCGCAGCCTTCAGGTCGCCTTCGCGCGAGAGCCGCGAATCAAGCGCCAGCATGTTGGCGTAATTCCACGGGTGCAGCCCGGAGGGATGACGATGGGGCCGTGTGCGTGGCGCAACCAGCACTGGCTCGACGAGATCGCTATCGGAGCGCGATAGCAAGGTCAGCATCGGCGCCGCGCCTGGCGTAATAATTTTCAAAGTGTAATGTGCGGCGGCCGATGCACGCGCGCTTACCAGCCACTCGCCCGAAGGCGTCTCCGCTATCGCGCCGGCATAGTCACCTTGCGGCGCCGCCACCGGCGCTTCGTGCGCAAGCGGCGAAGTGAACTTTGCCAGCGACGAGCCGTGGGTGAAGATCACATCGCCCGACGCAAGCTGATGGCCGCCCCATCGCGCATGGCCATGATCGCAGCGATACGACTCAACTCCCGAGCCATCGGCGTAGACAAGGAATTCCTCAGGGGTCGATCCCGAACCGAGCGGGAAAAAGGACTCGAAGAGAATCCGGCCGTCGAGCAGGACGTCATCGGGAATCGCACTTGCCGGAAGATAGGTAAGCGGCAGCAGCGTCTTGCCGGCGTTGGCGTCGATGGGCGCTAACGGCTCACTGGATTGCGTGCCCGCAACGACGATCTGGAATCCCGATGCAATGCGTTCAGCGAAGACGAATTGGCCTGAAGAAAGATACATCGGCCGGATGGCGTCATCGGAACCGGCAAAAAGCAGCCGCATCTCACGGCCGCGCAGTGTCATCTCCCAGATCTGCCAGTGATCGGCCTGTTTCTGCTTGCCGGCAAACAACACGCGCTGGCCGTCGAACGAGAGATTCGCGTCGGCCGTGGCCCAGAGTTGCGGAGCAAGGGGTTCTGCGCTGCCGTTGTGGATGAAAAGCAGTTGCGCGCCTTTAGGAAAGCGCTCCGCACCGCGAAGAGCCGCCAGGGGCTGGTAGCTGGGAGCTGCGGTAACGATGAAATCGGCAGGAGCGGCTTGTGACAAATCAGCAGAGAGCGCACACTCTCCGCTCAGGGCAGCAACCAAAGCCGCAATCGCAACTGCGCCGAGGGGCGACCTCATCCGGCAACCTCCACGGCATCGAGATCGCCGGCTGCGCTGGCGCGCATTTCTTCTTCGCGCAGCGCAATCCACGGTGCAAGTGAGACCATCATCGCGTCAAACTCGGTGAAATCGAGCGATTGATCGCCATCGCACCAGGCGGTATCGGGGTCGGGATGAACTTCAACGATGAGTCCGTCGGCGCCAGCGGCGACACCGATGCGGGCGGCGGCTGGCACCAGGCCGCGGCGGCCTGTCGCGTGGCTGGGGTCGGCGATCACAGGTAGATGCGAGACCTGCTTCATGAGCGCTATGGAGGCCGCATCGAAAGTGTTGCGCATTGCGGTTTCAAAAGTGCGGATTCCGCGCTCGCAGAGAATGACGTTAGGGTTGCCGTTATCGAGCGCAATTTGCGCCGCGCGGAAGAGATCGGCGACCGTGGCCACCAGTCCGCGCTTGAGCAGCATCGGCCGGCCCGTCTTCGCCGCCGCGACAATCAGCGAGTCGTTCTCCATGTTGCGCGAACCGATCTGCAGAATGTCGGCGTATTCCGCAACCAGGTCCATGTCGGTTTCAGACATGACCTCGGTTACGATGGCGAGGCCGGTCTCTTGACGCGCGCGGGCCAGCAGTTTGAGGCCCTCGGGGCCGAGACCCTGAAATGAATAGGGAGAAGTGCGGGGCTTGAAGGCTCCTCCGCGAAGGATGCGGGCGCCCGCGCGGCGCACGCTATTGGCGGTGGACATCAACTGCGCCTCGGTCTCAACCGAGCAGGGCCCAGCAATGGTGATGAACTCGCTCCCGCCGATCTCAAAATCGAGCACTGGCACAGCAGTCTGCTGATGCCACGCGCTCTTGAGAACGTCAGGGGTTTCTGCAAATCGATCCTGCCAGCTTTCAGACAACCCGCGCGCTCCGATCCGGGGAAGCCTCAGTGTAGGTCGGGGAATAGTTCGCTGCCTCAATCAAAAGATTGAGCGAGATGCGTTTGCTGTAAGACGTGTGACGCAGCTCACAAAAAAGCGCCGTATAAACGTCTTGCCGTCAATGGAAGTCCGCTTTCAGGCCTTGAGCGGGTCAACGCGCGATTGGGGGAGGGCGGTAGCCGAAGGCAGAATCGACAATCCGGGCGATGCCGATGGCAATTTCATCCTCAAAAGGGCGCGCCGCGATTTGCACACCGATGGGTAGACCCTCGGGCGACGCGTTCACGGGAACCACCGCAGCCGGGCATGCAAGCGCGTTGAACCACTGCGTGAAGCGCCACGCGTCAAGATACTCGACAGTCTGGCTGTCGATGGTCCAACTGCGCTCACCGTGCCGAAAGGCGGGAACCGAAGCAACCGGGCAGAGCAGCACGGGGTAGTTTTTCATCTCTTCGAGCGTCCTGGCGCGCAGCAAGTCAAGCTCCGCCCACGCGTTCAACAATTCCGTGGATGTGAGCGGGCCAGCCGACTCGGCGATTTGCAGAAACTCATTGAAGATGGGGCTGAGGCGGTCACGCTTGCCGCGAATCTCAGGCTCGTAGAACATGGCGCCGCACTGCACAAAAAACTTCCACCACAGTTTGCGGAGCTGCTCGAGTGTGCGCGGGCGGAATGGCTCGACACGGAATCCAGCTTCGCGCATTGCCTGTGCAGCGGCGTCAACGGCGGCTCGAGTTTCCTTAGTAACCGGCACAAGGCCATCGTCTGCGAAAACTCCGATTGTGTGACTGCGGAGATGGCTCAGACTTGGCTCTCGGAGTGCAATCGGCGGGCTCGCCGGATCGGCAGGATCCTGACCGGCAAGAGAGCGAAACATCAATTGCACATCGGCCATGGTTCGCGCCATAGGACCTATTGCACCGAGAATCGAAAATGGTCCCACGCACGGCGGCAGATGACCGCGTCCGGGAATGCGACCGGGCGTTGGCTTAAGCGAGCAGATGCCGGTAAAGTGAGCCGGCACACGCACTGACCCGCCGCTGTCGCTGCCCAGGCCCGCAGAGGAAAGGCCCGCGGCAATCGCCGCCGACTCGCCGCCGCTGGAACCACCGGGCGAGCGAGCGACGTCCCATGGATTGCTGGTGCGGCCATGCAGCAGATTCGCGGTCTCGTAGGCCATCAGAAACTCGGGGCAGTTGGTGGTGCCCAGAATCAGCGCACCGGCCGCGCGCAGCCGCGCTACCACTACCGCATCTTCGCGCGGAACTTCACCCTTGTGCAGCAGACTGCCGATTTCGCATCGAAAGCCAGTGGTCGCGATGGAAGACTTTACCGTGACTGGAAGGCCATGCAGCGGGCCGCGCCCGCCATTGAATGAATCGAGTTGCTTTGCCTGCGCTCGCACGCGGTCCGCATCGAAATCAGCGAATGCGTTCAGTTGCGGATTGAGGCGCTCGATCTGCCGGATGTGGGCCTCGGCTAACTCCACAATGGATAGATTGCCGGAGCGCAGCAGTTCAAGTTGCCGCACAGCCGGTGCCAGCACCAGTTCGGTTTCTCCAGCTCCCATTACTTCTTTCCCGGTTGCAATTGCGGCGCTTTATCGTCCGCAGGAGTCGAGGGCCGATGCTGATAGTCGAACCGGTGCAGATGCACCGGCTCGCCAGAGTCGAATCGCGTGTTCCAGTTCAACTGATAATCGAGTGCGCCGGCATCGTCTGGATCCTTTTCGCCCGCCGGGTACGGATACGTACTCATGGCGTGGAAGGGCATCTGCGACACGGTGAATGGCGACGCGTCCCACCAATCCATATCTTTTACAAATCCGTTGGCGTAGAAGAAGTAGTCGCGCTTCCAGCCCGCAGGCAACGTGGGCAGTTGCGCCGTATCGAATTCCGCTGCAATTTCCTCGCCGCTTCCAAAGACCACAAACCGGTCGTCGACCGATTTCAGCAGCGGCGTCACGTCACCCATGCGGGTGTAGTTGCCACGCTCGCGTTGGAATGGCCCGGTGAGGCTTACGAGGTTGTAGTTGTAGTCAAGGTCGCCGGGACTCGCGCCTTCAATTTGTTTTGGATATCCGCGGAAGTGCAGCGTCGCCGAGGCGAGAGGCATTTCGGTGGTGCGCGATTCCGCGTTCGCTGACTGGTCGATCAGCACCTGATCCCAGTAGATCTGCAGGTTGGTCATCAGCCGTATGCGGCGCGTTCCCGCAGGCAGCTTGCCGGTGAGGTCGACAACGATGGTGCGCTCAAGTCCGGCCGGGAATCCAGCTTCGCCGGAAATTCGCTGCCAGGAACCGTCGGGCAGTTGCGCTTCAACGTAGGGTGATAAGGGTTTCACGCCGGCCTGCCACGCCGCATAAAGCGACGTTGCGCTGAAGTAATTCACGTAACCCGTCATCAACAGGCGCAGTGGAGCCTGCGCGTCGAGCGCGCCAAGGTCAAGCGTCAGTGCGTGAAGATTGGCAAAGCCGTCGTAGGGCAGCGGCGTAAATCCAGAGGCGAACTGATGATCCCGCTTACTCAATGTGGCCAGCACGTCGCGTCCTTCGCCGTCCCACGCGCCCACCGGTAAACGCGCGCCTTGGCTGGCAATCACGCGGCCCGAGGCAAACGGCGGATCGTCGAGGAACCGCTCGTCAGGATTCACCTCAACATTTGCAGGATGATCGACAGCGACGAGACGAAGCTGATCGGTGTAGTTCACCTCTTCCATCGGCTCCATGAATCGCACACTGACTTTGCCGTTCACGAGGCCAACATTATCGCCATCGATCCTGATCCACTCGCCGGGGTTGGGAATGTTGCGTCGCGCAGGCGTGAACCAGTGGCCAACCACCGCAGCGCCAATCACGTCGGTGACGAACTTGTAGCGATGCCCATCCCACGCAAAGACCACCGGACACGAGCTGCCGCGGCGGTCGGCCTCTTTCATCGCGATTACCTGAGTGTGGGGCAGGTCGATTTCATCCTGAAGCACGCCGGTGGGCCAAAGAATCCTGAGCAGGTCGATAGACGTCGCCTGCCCCAGACCAACCAGAATTTGCGGGGCCGACTGCGTCTGGTATCCCGAAGCGCCGGCAAGCTCCCACTTTTGCCACAGCCCGCTCGCAAACACTTCAACCTTGACACCGATTGCGGTCTTGTTATCGGCCAATCCAGACAGATCGAGCCGGACAAAGTGGTTTTTGTTCGCGCCCTGGTTGCGGAGCAGCACAGGCGGCGCGCCAACCTGCGTCACGATCAGGTCGGGAGCTCCATCTCCGTCAACGTCGGCCGCAATCAAGCCGCGCGGGTCGTGCAGCTTCACAGTGTCGAGCCCCAATGCGTGGCTCACATCTTCAAACGTGCCGTCGCCGCGATTGCGCAGTACGCGTACCTGCGGGCCAGCCTTGGTTTCGACAATCGCCGCCAAATCGACCCAGCCATCGTTATCGATATCGATGGGCGTCAGCCCCCATCCGCGCAGGGCATCATTTATTGGCAGATCGACTCGCTCAAATCGGCGGCCCATACGATCGGCTGCTTCCACATTGCGCCACAGCGTGAGTCCCGGCGCGCCGCTGTGGGTCATAGCGATATCCATCCAACCGTCTTTGTTGTAGTCGAGCACGGCGATGCCGGTCGTCGCGGGCAGTTGTTCGGTGTAGAGAGCTGTAGCCGGATACTTGCCCTCGCGCGGATTGGTGAACAGGGTCGGCGCAGTTTCATCGCCGGCCACAACAATATCGACCGCGCGATCGTTGTTGTAGTCGGTGAGTATCGCGGCTGAAGTCGGGCGCGCGCCACCGAGACCGGTCTCAGCGGTCTGCTCAGTGAACGTACCGTCGCCGTTGTTGCGCCACAACACGTTGGCCTCGTCAGTCCCTGTGAGCGGAGCGCCGGTAAGGAAGAGATCAAGATCGCCATCGTGGTCGTAATCGATGAATGTAATGCCGGTGGGATGGTTGCGCGGCACGATGCCTGCCTTGACCGTAGTGTCTTCAAACTTGCCGTGGCCCAGATTCTTGAAGAGCAGCACGCGATCGTCGAGCGCGACGGCCAGATCGTTGAGCCCATCGGCGTTGAAGTCACCGACCGCGCAGGCAACCGCGTGACCGGAAATGTTGAGTCCCGCCTGGGCAACATCAATATCGTCAAACTTGCCGTTGGCCGCCGGGTGCAGAATACGAATCGCCTGTGGGCCGTTCTGCATCAGGATCAGATCCATGCTGCCCGAACCGGTGACGTCCATCATGCAGGCACCGCCCACTGTGGTCCAGGAGGGCGCGCCTGCGCCGGCCACCATCGACTCAGCAATCAGCTTTACCGGAATCATGGCGTGTTCAGTGGATTGCGGCTCGGCAACCGCGGTCACGGTTGAGTAGTGCCCCTGCTCGCCATAGGCGAGGGTGATGGCCGACGAGACCTTGGCAGCAGTGAGATGCTGGAACCGCTTGAAGTGGTCGCGCGCGTCGTCGATTTTGCCGGCGCGCTGCAGCGAACGCGCAAGACCGTATTCCGCCGAAGCGTGAATCGGGTCGACCGCGAGCGCCTGCTGATACGCAGCAATCGCGTTATCGTACTGCTTCATTTCCTGGTAGCAAGCGCCCACAAAGTAGAGAGAATCGGCATCGTGCGGATCAATCTTCGCGGCCTGCATGAAGCTCTTGAGCGCGCCTTCAAGATCGTTGCCGGCGTGTTGCGCCAGGCCAAGGTTGTACCACGCCTGCGCGCTATCGGGGTCGAGGGCGAGACCGGCCTGGAGCGCCTTTTTGGCATCGTCGAGCTTCTGCAGGGTGAGCAGTGCAATTCCTTCGTTGATTTGAGCCTGCGCAAATTTGGGGTCGTGCTTGACGGCCGCATCAAAACTCTCGGCGGCGCGGTCAGTAAACTGCTGGCCCATCAGCGCCACCCCGCGATTGTTCAGCCGAATGGCCTCAGGGTCAATGCGGGCTTGCGCGCCCGCCAATGCGGCGCTCAACGCAAGCGCCATCGCTACCATCCCGGTCATTTGCACCATTTGCCTCTACCCGTCCTTATCCACGGACCCACTCCAGTGTAAGCGACCCGCACAGAGCGTCGAAGCGTGCGCCAAGCCAATTTATACTCTTCGAAGTGAATCAGGATCCGAGTCCGGCAAAGCGGCGAATTGGCGTAGTGACCACTTCGCGCGCCGATTACAGCCATCTCTATTGGCCACTGCGGGAGCTTTCGGCTGCGCCCGGCGTCGACCTCGGCTTGTTTGTTCTGGGCCCGCATCTCTCGCCGGAGTTTGGGAGTACTGTGCGGGAGATCGAACGCGACGGATTCCCCGTCAAGGCCCGCATTGAGTGCCTGCTCAGTTCCTCAACCGACACAGGCATGGCCAAGACCATCGGCGTGGCAATTCTGGGACTGGCGGATGCGCTGACGGCGTGGCGACCCGATATTCTGCTGCTGATTGCCGATCGCTACGAGATGCTTGCGCCTGCAGCGACAGCGCTGGCGTTGCGCATTCCGGTGGCGCACATCGAGGGCGGCGAAGTGAGCCAGGGCGCCATCGACGACCACGTACGAAACGCGATTACCAAACTCGCGCATCTTCACTTCACCTCTACCGAGACTGCGCGTCAGCGCGTGATTGCATTGGGCGAAGAGCCGTGGCGGGCGCATCGCGCCGGCGCACCCTCGCTCGACCATCTGCGCCGGTCGCAGTTGCTTGATCGCCGGACGCTTGAGACGCGGCTGGGTCTTACGGTTGCTCCGCCAACGCTAATTGCGGCGTGGCACCCCGTAACAATTCTGCGCGATACCAACGCCGAGGCCGAGGCATTCTTCGCGGCAATGGCTGAGGTTCCGGGCCAGCTCATCTTTGTCTACCCCAACGCCGATGCCGGCTGCTATGCGCTCATCGAGCGAACGCGGGCGCTGGCTGCAACTCGCTCTGAAACGTACATCTTTGTGAATCTCGATGCTGTCACCTACTGGAGCCTTCTCGGCCAGGTGGACGCGATGGTGGGCAATTCATCGAGCGGCATAATGGAGGCCGCGTCGTTGGCGCTGCCGGTGGTGAATGTGGGCATCCGCCAGCAGGGCCGCGAGCGCGCCCGCAACGTAATTGACGCGCCCGCGGACAAGGGCGCCATTCTGGACGCAATTACTCGCGCCCTCAGTCCTGAATTCCGCGCAGGCGTTGCCGGCATGGCCAATCCTTACGGCGACGGAACCGCGGCGGAAACCATCGCGCGCGTGCTTGCTGAAGCGCATCTCGATCGCCTGCTCATCAAGCAGCCCGCGCCGCCCGGCATCAGTGAATGAGCTTGTAGGGAATTCCGAAGCGCCCGATCTGGACGATTGATTTTTCCGCCGGCGGCCAGATGTGCAGGCTTTCGATGCGCGTCGATCCTTCAATCCAGTGAGCGTCCGTCGTGCCGACCTGGTTGCCTGTTGCCGCATCGTTGAAGTGCACGTTGAGCGAGTCGCCGTTCGCTGAGCGCGTCCATCCGAAGATGTAATTGCCCGGCGTCAGTTGCACGCCACCGATCTCGATTGGCGCCTGCACAATGAGGAAATGCGAATACTTGCCGTCGGCTGAGTAGCCTGCAGTAATCAGCACTACGCCGGCAATAAAGTGGCCGTGCGCATCCACAATGCCAGAGGCGGTCCGCATCTCAGTCTCGATATGTTCGTTGATGACCGGAGCGCGCGAAGGCAGTATCGCCGTCAGCTCGGCCTGCGTGGCCTGCCGCCAGACGGGCCCTTTTGCGGCCAGAGTTGAAGCGACAACGAATGCGCTCAAAAGAATGCAGAATTTTGCCAAGCGTTTCATTCGGACTCGTGCCTCTTCAACGACTCAAGGGTAACAATGCCGCGCCGGATGGCTGCCGTTGCCGCCTGGGTGCGATCGGTAACGCCAAGTTTGCCCAGCAAGCTGTTGATGTGGGTCTTCACGGTTGCTTCTGAAACTCCCAGCTCGTCGGCAATCTGCTTGTTGCTCATGCCCGCCACAATCTGTTCCAGCACATCCATCTCACGAGGGGTCAGCTCTTCTACGCCCATGCGCTCGGCAAGTTTTTCAGCAATGGCTTGAGGTATATGCGACCTGCCGGCGTGCACCACGCGAATGGCCGTAATCAATTCGTCGGTGGTCATGCCCTTCAGCAGATATGCCTTGGCCCCGGCTTTCAGCGCGCGATAAATATCTTCGTCGCCGTCGTAAGTGGTGAGCACAATAAAGCGCGACTGCGGCGACTCCATGCGAATGCGATGAATGGCATCAACCCCACTCATGCGCGGCAGACGCAAATCGATGAGCGTGATGTCGGGCTGATGTTTGCGGTGTTGCGCGATGGCTTCAACGCCATCCGCGGCCTCGCCCACCACTTCAATTCCCTCCACCACATTCAACAGCGACACCAGTCCCTGGCGCACCACATGGTGATCCTCAACTATAAGCACGCGAATCGTTTCTCTCGTCAATCGTGTTCTCCCGTCTCTTCCAGCATGTCACGCGGAGCCGGCGATCTCAGCCTTACCTTGGTTCCCTCGCCGGACGCGCCGGTCACCTCAAGCGTTCCGCCAATCGCGGCAGCGCGCTCCTTCATTCCCATCAACCCGAAGTGTCCCGGCTCTGGCTCCGGCTTGCCGTTCGCCTCCAAGCCCTTTCCATCGTCACAAACTTCCAGATTCACTTCGTCGGGCAAGTACTCCAGTTGCACGGTAAGCTGGGATGCGCCGGCGTGCTTCTTCACATTATGAATGGCTTCCTGTGCAATGCGCAGGATTTCCTGCTCGGTCTCAGCCGAAAGAGCGCGATACGCTCCAAACAAACGGAAATGCGCTTCAAGGCCGTGGCCCGCGGCCCGCTCCGCAATGCGTCGCAGTCTCACCGGAAGCGTGGTCTCGCGCGAATCCTGCGTGCGGAGCGCCCAGATGGATTGACGCGCATCTGCCAGGCCAACCCTCACCTGCTCACGGGCGCTATTCAAATGCTTTTGCGCATCATCAACGCGGCGTTGGCGCAAGAGTTCGGCCAGCACTTCAAGCTGCACCGAGATTCCAACATAGCCTTGCGCGAGCGTATCGTGAATCTCGCGGGCAATGCGGCTGCGCTCACCCAGCACGGCCTTGAATTCGCGCTCGGCGCGGCTCACTCGCAAGCGAATCAGCAGTACAAGGCCTGCAGCCAACGCGGCAAGAAGCAGCGCATAAAACCAAACTGTCTGGTAAAAATGTGGCTCAAGCTTGAAGCTGAATGCAGCTCCAGCGGTGTTCCAAATGCCGTCGTTATTCTCAGCCTGCACTCGAAACGTATAGCTGCCGGGCGGAATGTTGGTGTAATACGCGGTCCGGCGCGTTCCAGCCTCAGTCCAGCCACGATCGAAGCCTTCGAGCATGTACCGGTAACCCACTTTTTGCGGCGCCACAAAACTCAGGCCCGCGTAATCGAATTCAAAGTGGACATGTCCGGCCGTAACTTTCAACCGAGAGTCTGCTCCGCGCAGCGGTTGGGCGAGGTCGTCAACGGTAAAGCGCTCGATTGCGACGGGCGGCGCAACCTGGTTGACCCTGAAATGTGCCGGATCAACTTCAACCAGTCCACGAGGCGTTGCAAACCACAGTCGGCCGTCGCGCGAGCGCCACGCCGAGGGATGGCTGTTGGTTGCGGTCTCACTACTGCGCAGTCCGTCGGCCGTACCGAACTTTATCCAATGCGAGCAATCGGGTGCAGCTACTGCGCCGCTCATCGCACCGCAGTCGCAGCGCGCAATCCCGCTCTGCGTCGCGAACCACAGGTGCCCCAAGCGATCGTCGAGGATGGCGCGCACCGTCACTTTGCTCAAACCATTCTGCATCTGCGGGTGGAATCCATGACCATCCCACACATTCCATCCATGGTCTTCAGTTCCGATGAGCAGGGTGCCGTCGGCGCGCGGCAACAATGCCGTCACTACGTTGCTCGACAGTCCATTCCCGGTAGTAAATTTTTCAATCGTGCCCGCATGCAGACGCGACAGGCCGGCAAACGTTGCCACCCACAGATCGCCGCCGGCGTCGCGAGCCATAGCGCCCACAATGTCGTTGCCCAGCCCGTTTGAAACCGTATAAGTTTCCATCTGCGCGGCGGCGTTCGTAAGTGATGGACCACTGGCTGCATTCTTCCAGTGCGTCAAGCCGCGCCGCGTACCGATCCATAGCGAACCATCGGCGTCGGCCAGCAGCGATCGGATAAAGTCATCGGGCAAACCGTTGGCTGACCCGATGGCGTCAACGTGGCCGCCGGCGATGCGATTCAGTCCGTCGGGAGTGCCTACCCACATCTCGCCATGGGGCCCAGCCGCGAGCGATAAAATCACGTCGCTGAGCAGACCATCGCGCACCGTGTAGGTCTTCACCTTACCGTTTGCCGCTATTGCGTTCAGGCCGCTCTCGCTGGTGCCTACCCACAGCGTGCCCGCTGCGTCGTCAACAACTGTTGTGATGGCATCAGACGAAAGTCCATCGCGTGCGCCGAGAATGTGGAAGCGCTGGTCGCGCAGGATGTGCAGGCCGTCAGTCTCGGTGCCAACCCACAGATTGCCTTCGCGGTCTTCAAACAGGCTCAACACCGATGCCGTGGCCAGCGGATCGGTGACCGGAAACCGCTCTACTTTGCCGTCGGCACGAACGCGGGCCAGGCCGCTGTTGGTACCAATCCACAAGCTGCCTTCGCGGTCAGCGAAAACTGTTTGCACCCGGCTCCCCGGCAGTTCTTTGCCAACGTTGAGGATTGAGGACCTGTTCCCCGGCTCGATCTCAACCCTGGTTTTGTTGGCAAATACTTTCCTCCCTTCCGCCAGCGAGATCGCGAACTGGTTCACATCAGACCCGTTGGCGGAATCATGTGCGTCTGCCACAAACCGCTCGCCTGCCAACCGCGCCCATCCTGCGTTCGTGCTGACCGATAGCGCGCCTTCCTCCTGCTCAACCGCAAGAATTCCGTTCCCGGGTAATCCGTCTTTTGTAGTAAATGTGGTCACGACTCCGTCGCGCCAGCGCGCCAGTCCATTGCTGGTACCGATCCACAGGGAACCATCGCTCGACTCGAACAGGCAGCGAATATCATTGCCGGGCAGTTGCGGATCGGTGGTGCGGTCGAAGAGTTGAAAGGCGGCGCCATCGAACCGCACCAATCCCGCTTCAGTGCCCAGCCACAGGAAGCCATCGCGGGTCTGCGCAATCGCCTGCACCGTGTTCTGCTGCAACCCGTTTTCCATGGCCCACGCCTGCCGGCTGTAGCGATCGAGCGGAGTGCCGGGCTCCAGGGCAAACGTGGTGCAACAGAGCAGGAGAGAGCCCAAAGGCGCCAGCGCCAGCGAGGGTACGCCGGCGAGGTGGCGCCACCATTCCGGAATTCGCAGCTTCGTATTGGCTTTAATGCGTACCAATTGTTTGAGTCAAAGATCGACCGAATGGAGCACTTCAAGACTAATGCAATGGAGGGCGACCTGGGTCAACCGAAGTGTGGAGTGAGGAATTTGGGAGACGGCGCGCCCACGGCTTACACCATGACTTCGCGCCCGGCGATAAACACCCGCGGCCGCGCCGGCGCAGCAATAAAGTAGGCCAGCTCGCGGTAGTCGGCAAACTCGTGGATGAGAAAATCGGCATGCTTGCCGGGCTCGAGCGATCCCTTCTGGTTGGCGAGGCCGAGACTCCACGCGGCGTTGACGGTTGCGGCGGTGAGCGCTTCGGCGGGCGTGAGCTTCATTTCGAGACATGCCAGAGAGAGAATCAGCGGCATGGCCGCGATGGGCGATGAACCGGGGTTGAAGTCAGTGGCAATGACGATCGCCAGGCTCTGCTCGACCATCGCGCGTGCAGGTGGATACTGCGTGTGCCCCAGCGCGAAGACAGAACCGGGCAAGAGCACCGGCTGCACTCCCGCCGCGCGCAGTTGTGCGAGAGTTTCAGGGGTTACAGCCTCAAGGTGATCGGCCGTCACTGCGCCGAGTTCGGCTGCCAGGGCAGCGCCTGTGCCCGGCCGGAATTGCTCGGCGTGCACGCGTAGCTTCAGGCCATTGCGGCGTGCTGCTTCAAGTACGGTCCGCGTCTCCTCCACCGTGAACGCGCAATCGTCGCAGAAAGCGTCGCAATATTCGGCCAGCTTTGCCGCGGCAACCTCGGGAATCAGTTCGTCGGCAATCCAGCGAACGTACTCCTCGCGCCGGTCGCAAAACTCCGATGGGACGCAGTGTGCGGCCAGAAATGTTGGCACCACGCGTGCCGGCCCCGCGGAGTTGAGCCGCTGCATTACGCGCAACATCTTGAGTTCCGTTTCGCGATCGAGCCCGTAGCCTGACTTCGCCTCCATCGTCGTGGTGCCCGAGCGCAGCATCCAATCGCGATGGCGGCGCGACTCGGCCAGCAATTCATCTTCAGTGGCCGCACGCGTGTGGCGTACGGTGCTCAGAACGCCTCCGCCAGCCGCGGCAATTTGCTGATAGGTGGCTCCCGCGATGCGCTGTTCGAACTCAGCCGCACGATTGCCGGCAAAGACGAGGTGCGTGTGAGCGTCGACGAAACCGGGAGTGACGCAGGCGTCTTCTGCATCGACTACGATCGTTCCCGGCGAAATCAGCGGCTTGAGATCGGAGTAGGGGCCAGTCGCAACAATGCGACCGTCGTCGCCGATGATTAGCGCAGCATTTTCGATGATGCCAAGCTGACGCAGCTCATGGCCGATGCGCGGGCGCGCAGGCCCGGCGAGGGTAACTAGCTGGCCAATATTGACGATAGCAAGCGACTCGCTCACGCTTACTTCTCCGCCATCGGAATCCGAATGCCCTTTTCTCGCGCAGTTCTTTGCGCCAGCTCGTACCCGGCATCCGCATGGCGCACTACGCCCAATCCCGGATCGTTGTTGAGCACCCGGGCAATCTTGCGCGCCGCCAACTCGGTTCCGTCGGCAACCGTTACCTGGCCGGCGTGCAGTGAATAGCCCATGCCCACGCCGCCGCCGTGGTGGAAACTGACCCACGTTGCGCCCGATGCCGTGTTCAGCAGCGCGTTCAATATGGGCCAGTCGGCAACCGCATCGGAGCCGTCGAGCATCTTCTCCGTTTCGCGATAAGGGCTGGCCACCGAACCGGCATCGAGATGGTCACGGCCCATGGCGATGGGCGCCGAGATTTTTCCTTGCTTCACAAAGTCATTGATGGCGAGCCCCATCTTGGCGCGCTCGCCGTAGCCCAGCCAGCAGATGCGCGCCGGCAATCCCTGAAATGCGAAACGCCCGCGCGCCAGCCGTAGCCAGCGATTCAGAATCTCGTTCTCAGGGAAGAGTTCAAGCGCCAGCTCGTCGGTGCGGTCGATGTCGCGCGGATCGCCCGAAAGCGCGACCCAGCGGAACGGCCCCGTGCCTGTGCAGAACAGCGGACGAATATACTCGGGCACGAAGCCGGGGATACTGAACGCGTCGGCGCATCCTGCGTCGAACGCAAAACGGCGAATGTTGTTGCCGTAGTCGAACGTCACCGCGCCCGCGCGCTGCAGGGCCAGCATCGCATCAACGTGCACCACCATCGACGCTGTCGAGCGGCGCACGTATTCCTGGGGATCACGCTGACGCAGTTCCGCGGCCTGGCTCAACGAGAGCCCCTGCGGAATGTACCCATTCAAAGGATCGTGCGCGCTGGTCTGGTCGGTTACTACATCGATGTGCACGCCGCGGCGAACAATCTCAGGCAGCACGTCAGCGCAGTTTCCCACCAGCCCGACTGAAAGCGCGCGCTCCTCACGGCATGCCTGTTCGCACAACGCAAGAGCCTCGTCCAGGTTCTCGCTCAGCGTGTCGCAGTAACGTGTTTGCACGCGCCGCTCAATGCGGCTGCGGTCAACTTCAACAACCAATGCCACGCCGCCGTTCAGCGTGACTGAGAGCGGCTGCGCGCCACCCATGCCGCCCATGCCGCCGGTGACGACCAGCTTGCCTGCCAGCGTGCCGGCCCTGCTTGTGCCGGCATAATGCTGGTCGGCCAGTGCGGCAAAGGTTTGAAAAGTGCCCTGCAAAATGCCCTGCGTACCGATATAAATCCAGCTCCCCGCGGTCATCTGGCCATACATCATCAGGCCTTTGCGGTCGAGCTCGTTGAAATGCTCCCAGGTGGCCCACTTGCCCACCAGGTTTGAGTTGGCGATGATGACGCGCGGCGCCATCTCATGCGTGGGAAAGACCGCGACCGGCTTGCCCGACTGCACCAGCAGCGTGTCTTCGTTGCCCAGCCGCTCAAGCTCGCGCACAATTGCGTGGTAGCACTCCCAGTTGCGGGCCGCTTTGCCGATGCCGCCATAAACCACCAAATCCTGCGGCCGCTCGGCATTTTCGGGATCGAGGTTGTTCATCAGGCAGCGCAGCGCCGCCTCCTGTTGCCATCCCTTACAACGCAACTCACTGCCGCGCGGCGCGCGAATTACTGGAGTCGTTGTAGCCGGAGCCTCTGTTGTCGCCATGCTCCCCTCCCTGTCTTCCGGGCCTCTTCCTGCGGCGGGAATTCACGCAGGTAGCTCGTCAAAACTGCTACTCAGGATACTACTGGCGGCAGCAACGTGGATGTGGGTGGCTGCTATCAGTTTGAAGAGACTCTCCCTCAGGGGCTAAAGCCCACATGATTCCTTATCGTTTTCGGCACGACTAAAGTCGTGCCCTGACACAAGACCCATGCCACCAGAATTCATCAGACACTGCGTAGGGCATGTTGCCGGAACGAATCGTCCCTAATTATCCTTCTTTCGTGCCAAACACGATTGTTGAATGCGTACCGAATTTCTCAGAGGGCCGCGATGCGGCTAAAGTCGACGCCATTGTTGATGCCATGAAGCTGCCCGGCGTGGTGCTGCTTGACCGCGAGATGGACGCCGACCACAACCGCTCGGTGATTACCATTGCCGGCGAGCGCGAGGCCGTTGAAGAAGCGGCGATTCGTGGAGTGGGCAAGGCCGCCGAGCTCATCGACCTCAATCACCACCAGGGGGCGCATCCACGGCTAGGCGCGGCAGACGTGGTGCCGTTCATCCCCATCAGCGGCGTCACGCTCGACGATTGCGTGGCCATGGCGCGGCGCGTGGGCTCCGAAATATGGAAGCGCTACGGCGTTCCCGTTTATCTCTACGAAGCCGCAGCCACCCGGCCCGAACGCACCAACCTAGAAAACGTTCGCCGCGGCCAGTTCGAGGGCATTCGCGACGAGATTGCCACCAACCTCGCTCGCCTGCCCGATTTTGGCGAAGCTCGCCTGCATGCCACCGCCGGCGCAGCCATTGTGGGCGCGCGCAAGTTTCTCATCGCCTACAACATCTTTCTCTCGACCACCGACATTGAGATCGCAAAGAAGATTGCCAAGGCGGTGCGTTTCTCGTCCGGCGGACTGCGCTACGTAAAAGGCGCGGGATTCCTGGTGCGCGGCCAGGCGCAGGTTTCAATGAATCTGACGGACTTTGAGCAGACGCCCATCCATCGCGTCTTCGAATTCGTGCGCCGCGAAGCAGCGCGCTACGGCGTTGTGCCGGTGTCGAGCGAGATTGTGGGGCTGATTCCCAAACTCGCGCTCGAGCAGGCGGCTGAGTGGTTTTTGCAGATTGAAAACTTCGATTCGTCGTTGATCCTGGAGAATCGGCTGGCCGATGTAATGAGCGGCAAAGCCGCCGCCGGAAGCCGCAGTGCCACGCTGCGCGCAGGCATCGAGCCGTTCATTGAGCAACTAGCCGCGCCCACGGCAACTCCCGGGGGAGGCAGCGCCGCGGCCGCGAGCGGGGCCATGGCTGCCGGTCTGGCGGCAATGGTGGCGCAGATGTCGCGCGGCAAGAAAGCTTACGTGCAGCACGACGCGGCGCTGGGCGAAGCCATTGCGCACCTTACGGCGTTGCGCGAGGAACTGAAGGCAGCGATCGACGCCGATGCCGAGTCGTACAACTCCGTAATGGCTGCGTACAAAGCGGCCAAGACTTCGCCGGACGGCGGCGCGGCAATTGCAGCGGCTCTGCGGCTCGCGGCCGGCGTACCACTGGGCGTGGCCGAGCGCGCTGCCGATATCGCTCAAATTGCCGCCAACCTCAGATCCATTACCAACCCCAGAATGAGCTCTGACCTCACAACGTCGATCGCGCTCGCCAAGGCGGCGCTGACCGGCGCGCTGGCCAATGTCGAGGTCAATCTGGAGTCGCTTGAAGCGGACGGTCCTAAACCGTTGTCGGATGACGATGCCAGGTTCATGATCGCCGCAAAAAACCTGGTGGCAGCTTTAAAGGACGCCGAATCATCTTAGATATTGGCATCTAACAATGTCTGGGAGGAACGGATGGCAATTCAAATCGGCGCAAAACGAGATAGTGGCTTCGAAGATCCAATTGGCATGCTCACCGATTGCCATCGCAGGATCGAACACTTTGTCGACATTCTCTGCATGGTGGTGGAACGCGCGCAGCACAGAGCGCTGAACGATGAAGAGGCGAGGGCGATTGAGGTTGCGCTCGAGTATTTTCGCGTCGGTGGCGCGCGCCACAATGCAGATGAAGAGGAATCGCTTTTCCCCCGGCTCGGA
The DNA here is from genome assembly GCA_964528915.1 of uncultured Occallatibacter sp. Classification (GTDB taxonomy): domain Bacteria; phylum Acidobacteriota; class Terriglobia; order Terriglobales; family Acidobacteriaceae; genus Telmatobacter. The sequence continues at coordinate 148,284 of CAZGUD010000003.1, read as the reverse complement.
GGACGCACCGGCGAAGAGTCGATCGTAGAGCTCGACGGCCTGAAGCAGGATCACCAGACCGCCGGCAGCCTGCATACCGCGGTGGAGAACCTTTATCGCAAGTGGCTCACAGACCAGACGCTGGACGTAGCTGACTGGCAGGCGTTGTCGGTAGCTACTAAAAAGTTGAAAGCGCTTTATGCCGTGCACATTCAAGTTGAAGAGCAGGTGGTTTTCCCGCGCGCATCGAAGACACTCGACGATGAAACAATCCAACTGATCGGCCAGGAGTTCAGGAATCGGCGCGCCCAGGGCGCCGTCCCCAATTCGACTGATCAATAAGTTTTCAGCGGAACGGTTTCAACGCGTCAGATCCCCGCATGGGTCACCTGGTTCGCATAGGGCACCAGGTTTATGTAGACATCTTGCGGAATGTTCGACTGCCAATGACCGGTGGCGCGGGCGATGAGGATCGTCCCAAAGAAGATGTAGGCGATGACCGCCGCTACTGCCAGCGGACTCAATGCACGCCGGAACCAGCGCTGCTGCCGAACATCCTGCTTCCGCGCGGGCAGCGCAAACTGCAAAGCATCCTGGGTAGAGCAGGCGGCCACGCAGGCCATGCACGCGTTACACTCCACTGAGCGTATCTGCACCAGTTCATCCACCTTGAGACTTGCCGGGCAGACCGTAGCGCATTTTCCGCAATCGACGCACGCCTCCACGTCGCGGCGGATCTTTACCGGGCTGAGCAACGATGCAATCCCCAGCAGTGCGCCATAGGGGCAAAGATAGCGGCACCAGAAGTTCTGCACCAGAATCGAAAGCACTGCAAGCACGCCAATCACAATGGCAGCCGCGAGGCCAATATCCCTGAAGAAGTTCAGCATTTTTACGTCGGCAACAACGCCGTAGGGTGAGGCCATAAACCCGTCGAGCGCCTCGGCCGACATAGCGCCGATAATCCACACGAAAAACGCGACCAGCAAATACTTGATCGCCCGCAGCGGCACATCGAGCCATGCGGGCAAGTGAAAGCTGTGTTTGAAGATCCGTTGCCCGATCTTCCACAAATTCTCAGAGAGTGTCCCTACCGGGCACAACCACGAGCAGAAGGCTTTCTTAAGCAAAAGGCTCATGAGCAGAAACCCGAGAAACAGATACATGGCCGCCGGATGCACTGCGGGCACGCGGCCAGTTGCAAGCAAGTATTTCGAGTTCATCAGTCCGGCGATGGGCAGCCAGCCATCGACGCCCGCCGGCCGTGGAACATAAAGGCCCACACCGCCGCGCTCGTAGTAGCGCACCCACAGGTAAAACTGGACGCCGATCCACGCGTTCAAGGCGATAAACAACCACTGCACGGCGTGGCGTACCTGCTGGGAGCGTTCGGGCTGCCTGCGCCGAATCATTATCTTTTTTGTTTTCTTATGGATGAACCCGTCGGTGCAAATTGGAGCGGTCATGTCCGATTTCTCTCAATTTCGAGCCTAAATCGGCGCTGGCGCAGCACAAGGTGACTCGGATCACACGGCGGCAGGTTTATGAAGCCTCCGGAAGCGGGAATTCAGGCTGTTGGTGGGAGAGACGAAAACAGGCCGCGCATTCACTGCGCCACAGCAAATGTCCCCACCGTCTGCAGCGTGGCTGCATTGTCAGAGTCGCCAAGGTAAACCGTGTAAGTTCCCGACCCTACGGTCCAGGCATTGCCACTCGTATCCCAGTAAGAGAGCGGATTCGAAGAGTCGTTCTGGTCAACTTCAATGGTGATGGATTGCGAAGCTCCGGGCTGCAACGGGACTTTCTGCCATCCCACCAGGCGCCGCGGCGGCTCGTTCAGCGATGCGGGCATGCCAAGATAAACCTGCGCCACCTCTGACCCAGCCACTGCGCCTGTATTGGTAAGCGTGAACGCAACTTGAATGTTGGGGCTCGACGTAGATGACAGATTGTTAGCCAACGTGGCATTGGTCATGGAGAAGGTGGTGTACGACAGTCCGAAACCGAAAGGAAAGAGCGGAGTGAGCCCTTGCGAATCGAACCATTTGTATCCAACGTTGTAGCTCTCGGTGTAGTTGACGTTGAAGGGCGTTACACCGTCTGGAGGTTGAGGCGTGACGGGCCGGGGCAATTGGGAATCCGATGCCGGAAAGGTGATGGGGAGTTTTCCTGATGGATTGGTAACGCCGAAGAGCAGATCGGCGATGGCCGGTCCACCGTTCTGGCCGGGATACCAGGCCTCAAGAACAGCCGAGACCTGGCGGAGCCATGGCATGAGGATGGGCCCGTCGCTCTCGATCACAACAATGGTGTGGGGATTGGCGGCTGCAACCGCTGAGACCAGCGCGTCCTGATCGATGGGCGTGGCATCAACATAATCGGTAAGACTCAGACTGGTCTGGTCCATGCCTTCGCTGCCCCACTGATTCACAAACACAATGGCAACCTGAGACGATGCAGCCAGGTTGGCAGCGTCATTGGCATTAGACCCGTCGGCATATTGCACCTGCGCGTTGGGCGCCAGTACCTGAATGGCTTGCATGGGCGACGATGGATCCCAGACGATACTTGACCAGCATGGCGGACACGGTTGCGACCCATAGATTCCTCCGCCAACAGGGTCGACCTGTGCCGAGCCGCCTCCGGAAAGAACCCATGTGTCGGCATGCGAGCCGATTACAGCGATGGACTGAATGGTTTGGGCATTCAGCGGCAACTGGCCGCCTGAATTCTGCAGCAGAACAGCGCCGGTCTCTTCGATCTCCTGCGCGATCTTGGCGTCGGCTTCGGCGGGAATGGATTGGATGGTCTGGGGATAGTCAAAGATGCCGACCTGGTACATGGCGCGAAGAACGCGATGCACCATGTTGTCGAGCGTTGACTGCGCAACGTCGCCCGAGGCAACAGCCGCACCCAGCGATGAGAAATACTGCTGATTGGGCTGCTCCTGGTCGAGCCCGGCATTGGGTCCGCCGACGGTGCTGGTCACAGCCCACCAGTCAGACATCACAAAGCCGGGGAAAGCCCAGTCGCCTTTGAGAATGTCGTTGAGCAGATGGTTGTTTTCGCAATTGTAGACACCGTTCGTCAGGTTGTAGGAACACATGACCGACTGGACGTTCGAGTCCTTGACGCCAATCTCGAAGGCCAGAAGGTCGCTCTCGCGGCCGCCGCGTTCGTCGATGACCGCGTTGGCAGTCGTCCTGCCGCTTTCCTGGTCGTTAAATGCGAAGTGCTTGATGCCGCCGATAATGTGCTCCGCCTGAATAGCGGAGATATGCGCCGCCGTTATCTTTCCTGCGAGAATCGGGTCTTCACCCTTGGTCTCAAAGGTTCGCCCGTCGCGGGGTTCGCGCCCGATGAGATTTACGTTGCCGCCAAGATTCACGTTGACCCCGAAATCGGCAAGTTCAGTTCCGATCACCGTGCCGTATTTCGTAGCTTCTGCCAGGTCCCAACTCGCGGCATTGGCAATGGACGACGGAAGAGCGGTGGCCTGTCCCAGTCCGTTGCCGGCTCCCACACTGCCGTCGGCGAGATACAGAGCCGGAATGTCCAGGTTCGGGTTCCCGGGCACCCAGCCTGCAGCGCCCAGGGGAACGGTGTATCCGTAGGTCAGGTCGGTGGTCACGCCGCCCATCACCATCTGCAGTTTGTCGGCCTGCGTCATCTGCGCAAGCATGGCGTCGGCGCGCTGGTCGGGATCGGTCAAAGGCGGTGGCGGGGGCTGCTGCTGTTGATTGGAACTGGAGCTTCCACCGCAGCCGGCCAAATTCGCCGTTGCAACCAGGGCGACAAAGATCGCGGCACGCCTTGCTTGACTCTGCGCGTTATTCATTTGGCGCACTCCTTCCGGGAAAGCCGCAGCGGCAATTATATTCCGCATCAATCGACACTTTCCGGGTGCAGGCGCACGGCCGGTGGTATCGTGTTGGATTGCAGCCCGATTCAAGTTTTCTGAGACTGCTACGCGCGCAAGCCACCGGTAGAGGTGCCGCCGGAGCGGGAGTGATCGCTTGAGATTCACCAGGCTCCGAGTTGACTGACAGGAAGGATGGAAGACGGCCATGTTCATGAGCAGGAGTTGCAATTTGCGCTCTTATTGCCGGCTCGCCGGTGTTCTTGGTTTCAGCTTTTTGCTGCAGTATGCCGCTGCGGGCGGCCAAACAACCCAGGACAAGGCAAAACCGGACACACAGGCCGCCAAACTTCCCTACCAGGATGCATCTCTTCCCATTCAGACACGCGTTGCTGATCTGTTGCAGCGCATGACGCTCGAAGAAAAAGTCAACGAACTTGTGTGGACAGAGGATAGCGGAGAAAACAAGGTCCAGGTGATCGATCCCACCGGGACCTATACCGACAAGACAGCCCGGCAAGCTCTCGCAGCCGAATGGGGTCCGGAGATCAAACTGTCACCCCGCAACGCCGCAATTGTTCGCAACGGCGTGCAGCGGTATCTGCGCGAAAAGAGTCGGCTCGGAATTCCGGCGCTGTTCTTCGGCGAAGGCCTGCACGGATATATGGAGTACGGCAGCACCAGCTTTCCTGAGACGCTCGGAATGGCGAGCACCTGGGATCCGGAGCTGGTGAAGCGCGTTTATACGGCGATTGCCGATGAAGCCGGCTCGCGTGGCGCCGGGCAATTGTTCGCGCCAGACCTGGATATTGCGCGCGACCCGCGATGGGGCCGCACCGAGGAGACCTACGGCGAAGATCCGTACCTGGTCTCGCGTATGGGCGTAGCCATGGTGGAGGGAATGCAGGGCGATTCCTTCGTAATCGATCGGCATCATGTGATGGCCACAGCCAAGCATTTCGCAGTGCATGGTCAGCCCGAAGGCGGAACGAATACTGCGCCCGGCAATTTTTCAGAGCGCATTATTCGCGAGAACTTTCTTGTCCCGTTTGAAGCTGTGGTCAAAGAGGCCCACGTGGGCAGCGTGATGGTTTCGTACAACGAAATCGACGGCGTTCCATCGTCGATCAATCACTGGCTGATCGGGCAGAACCTGCGCCACGAATGGGGATTCGATGGCTATGTGGCCTCAGACGACGGAGCACTGAATGGGCTGATCTTTACCCACCACGTGGCGCATGATACGTCAGAAGCTGCGCGGCTGGCGCTCGATGCGGGAGTTGATTTCGATCTTGCGGATATGCCCGTTTATCGCACCTTGGTTGCGCAGGTAAAGCAAGGCACTGTGCCTGAGAGCAAGCTCGACCTAGCTGTGGGACGTGTGCTGGCCGCGAAGTTCCGCCTCGGGCTCTTCGATAATCCCTACGTCGATCCCGACTACGCCGAGAAGGTGAACAACAGTCCGGAACACCGCCAACTGGCGCTTGAGGCTGCGCGCAAAGCGTTTGTGCTTCTCAAGAATGATAAAAACCTGCTGCCGCTCGACCTGAGCAAACTGAGCCGCATCGCAGTGATCGGACCGAATGCAGCCGACGTTCATCTTGGCGGTTACAGCCGAGATCCCGGATTCGGCATCAGCATTCTCGACGGCATACGCGCACGGGTGGGCAGCAAGGCAACGGTTCTCTTTTCACAAGGCTGCAAAGTCACAACTGCGCCGCCGGGATATCGCGGCTTCTGGGCTGACGGCGTCAAGCTCGTCGATCCCGCCACTCAAACTGCATCCATTCAGGAAGCGGCTGAAACCGCGCGCAAGGCCGATGTGGCGATCGTTGTGGTTGGCGAAGACGAAAGCACCGATCGCGAGGCCTGGAGCGAAGGTCACCTTGGCGATCGGGATTCGCTTGACCTGCTCGGCGCTCAGGACGATCTTGTGAAGGCGGTGGTCGCAACCGGCACTCCCACGGTAGTCATTCTCAGCAATGGACGACCTCTTTCAATCAACTACATTGCGCAAAATGTTCCTGCGATTCTTGAGGGATGGTTTCCCGGTGAAGAAGGTGGCGCAGCCGCGGCCGAAATACTGTTTGGCGACGTGAATCCAGGCGGCAAACTGCCCATAACTTTTCCACATTCGGTGGGTGACCTGCCCGATTACTACAATCACAAGCCCTCAGAAAACCGGAGTTACGAATTCGGTCATCGTGAACCGCTCTATGCCTTCGGTTACGGACTGAGTTACACAACATTCAAGTTCGAAAATCTGCGCGTGGAACCGGCGCGGATTGCAGTCGGCGAAACAGCTAAAGTGCGTGTAGACGTGACAAATACCGGGATGCGCGAGGGAGATGAGGTGCCGCAGCTATATCTGCACCAGAAGGTGGCGTCGGTCACGCAGCCGGTAATGCAGTTGAAAGGCTTTGAGCGTATCACGCTGAAGCCCGGCGAAAAGCGAACAGTCGAATTCACTGTCACGCCACAGACGTTGCAGATCTTCAACCTCGACATGAAGCGGGTGGTTGAGCCCGGCGTCTTCGACCTGATGGTGGGCCCAAGTTCAATCAAGGCTACAGGTGTTGAATTAACCGTCACTTCAACGACATCGCCGTAAGTCACTTAGCGCCAGACTCCAAGACGTTTGTATGTGGTCCGGCAAAGCCCCCAATGCTGCATTCGTAACTTTTCGCAATCTAACCGTCGGGGCTCTCCCCGGTTCAAAATGTCAGGTTGTGAACGGTCTAGACCATACCACCCCCCCTCCCCTCTCTGAGGGGGTAAGTAAATGATTCGGTTGAAGTTGATGACGACACAAAGTGCACAAAACGGCCGTAAATTCTTCATGGCAAAGGGTTTAGATTCTAAATACCTGCGGGCCAATCACTTACGGGCACAAATTTGGCGTCGGTCGGGACGATTATTGACGCGCAATAGGGCAAACCTGGCCGTCGGATTCGCGGCAGGGTCCTATTCCCTAATTTGAGAGTAGCGGGAAAGACGGAAATTACCTGCAAAGAGGCCCCAAACTTCTTATCTTCGCGAGAGGGCACTACGCCGGGTCTCGAGGCGGACGCACCACCAGCGGCACCAGTATGCTGACCGCCATGACGCCTGCAATGATGTGCAAGCCGTGAGCAAACGACCCATCGACCTCGCGGAGGTGGGCAATGAGCATGGGCCCAAAGGCGCTGGAGAAGCCCCACGCCGTGAGCATCAGGCCGTAAATGGGGCCAACATTTTTCGATCCGAAGTAGTCGGCTGCGAAGGCCGGCATGGTGCCGAAACCGCCGCCGTAACACATGAGGATAACGAAGGCTACGAGTGTCAACGAACTGGTTGAAACAATTCCCGGCATGAACCAGAAGAGGCCGACCTGCAGGATGAACATGATGACAAATGTCCAACGGCGCGTGATGAGGTCTGAGGTCGCAGCCCAGAAGATGCGCCCGACGCCATTGCCAATGCTCACCACACCCACCATAACTGCGGCCGTTGCCGCGCTGACCTTGGCGATCTCGCGAAACATTGGCGCTTCCTGCGAAATAAGCGAGATGCCCGCGGAAACATTGAGGAAGAGCAGCGACCACAGCGCCCACCACTGCCAGGTTCCGAGCGCTTCACCCAGCTTGTAATCGCGCTTTGCGCGCTGGCTGGTCAGCAGCGCGCTCTGCGTCCAACCTTCCGGCTTCCATCCCACAGGCGGATTCTTCATGAACCAGCCGGTCGCCATCACAACGACAAGATAAGCGATGCCGAGATACGCAAAGGTGTTCAGCACGCCTACGCTCTTAATAAGCGAGGTGGCGAGAGACGCGGTAAGCAAAGCGCCGGCGCCGAATCCGCCCACCGCAATGCCGGTGATGAGCCCACGGCGATCGGGAAACCACTTGACCAGTACGGCAACGGGCACGATGTAACCCGCGCCCAACCCGAGACCACCAATCAGGCCGTAAGAGAGATAGAGCCACCAGAGGCCGTTGGCCGAGAAGGCGGCGAGAAACACGCCCAGCCCGTAGAGAAAGCCGCCGGTGAGCGCCACCTTCCGCGGATTGCCCGATTTATTCAGCCATAGTCCTCCTAGAAAAGCTGAAAATCCGCATACCAGGATGCAGATAGTGAAGGTAAGTGTGACCTGGGAGATGGTCCAGTGAAACCGCTGCATCAGCGGAGTACGAAACACGCTCCACGCGTAGACGGCGCCCAGCGCCATCTGCATAAAAAAACCGGCAACGGCAATTCCCCAACGGCCTGTTTTCGACATCTTGCACCTCGAGGGAAAAACAAACGCAGATTGTTTATGGTTGCGGGCGAACCGTCCCCACGATCTTCAGCTGATTGCCCAGGACATCGAGAAAGCGATTAATGAGGGCGATACTGCGACGCAATTCAGGCTGACGGAATTGGTTAAGCAAGGCAATGAGTCCGGGCGGTTCAATGACCGGTTTTTCCTCGCTACCCAGCGTTGCGGCAGACGCGGTCGCAACGCACTGGAGGAGTTCAGGATTAATGGATGAAAGCCATTTACCGAGGATGAGCAGATTGCGCAGCGCGCGCACGCCGTCGGGGCTGTCGGCCGCTTGAACCGTGCGATCGAGGATCTGATCGCCGGCGCCAAGCACGCCGCGCAGCAACTCAAATATGCCGCTCTTGTGCAACTGCTCCAACAGTTCCATTGAATCGAGCAGAGCTTCGGCATGTTCGAGAGGCGCAGCTTCAAGGCGTGCCTGCAGCTCTTTGCGCGGGTCACGCGCCGGTTTCGTGAGAGTGATTGGCTCTGCCATTGCGGTCTCCCCCCGTTTATTTCGTCTCGATTTGGACCAGCTTGCCGGGCGGGCGATAGTCGGGCCGCTTCCACTTGCGCTCGACTTCAACACCGGTTTGCGGAGTGGGATACCCGTAGCGTGAATTGGTTCGCGGCAGCGGCGGTGGACCCGTTGCGAGGATCACTTCAAGCTTTACACTGGCTTCCTTGTACGCTGGCGTGCTGGTCACTTTGTCAGTGTGACTGCTGGTCAGCAGGTTCACGGGCTCGTCCAATGAGTTCATGGGCATGTAGAGTTCGTTGCCCTTCACGCGATTGGTGACAATGGCCTGCACGCGCACCTTGCCGTAACGCGAAGCGAGCTCAACCAATGTGCCGTCCTGAATGCCGCGAATCTCAGCCAGCTCGGGCGAAACTTCAACAAACGTGCACGGAACTTTCTCACGAATTCCCTCGGTGCGATAGGTCATGTTGCCTTCGTGGAAATGCTCGAGCATTCGGCCATTGTTAAGGTGCAGATCGAACGTGGCATTGGGCTGATCGGCCGGCTCAGACCAGGTGAGCGGAAAGAATTTGGCTTTGCCGTCGGGCGTGTTGAATCTCTTTGTGTAGAGCAGCGGCTGATCGGATCCATCGGCTGCCACCGGCCATTGCAGCGACTTGTAGCCCTCAAGCCGTTCGTAAGTGACACCCTCCATGATGGGCGTGAGCGGCGCAATCTCAGCATAGATTTCCGATGGATGGCTGTAGTTCCATTTCGCGCCCAAATGGTCGGCGATCTGCTGAATTATCTGCCAGTCGGGGCGGCTCTGGCCGAGTGGTTCGAGCGCCTGGTAAAGGCGCTGGATGCGACGCTCCGTGCTGGTAAAGGTCCCTTCTTTCTCAAGGCTGGGACTGGCCGGCAGAATCACATCGGCGAAGCGGCAGGTCTCACTGAAAAAAATCTCCTGCATCACAAAGAAATCGAGCTTGGCCAGCGCGCCCGCAACATAATTCGCGTTTGAGTCCACCAGGCTCATCTCTTCGCCAAACACGTACATCGACTTGAGCTTGCCCTCGTAAATGGCGTCGATCATCTGGTGGTTGTTGAGGCCGGGTTTGGGCGGCAGCGTCACGCCCCAGGCTTTTTCAAATTTGGCCCGAATCGCCGGATCGTCAACCTTCTGGTAACCGGGGAAGAAGTTCGGCATCGCGCCGTGATCGCTCGCGCCCTGCACATTGTTGTGGCCGCGCAGTGGATAAGCGCCGGTTCCCGGCCGCATGTAGTTGCCCGTAGCCAGCAACAGGTTTGAGATTGCCGTTGAAGTGTCAGAGCCCATGGAGTGCTGCGTAACGCCCATCGCCCAGCAAACGCACACACTGCGCGCCGCAACAACCATCTGCGCGATCTTCAGCAGCATTTCGCGCGACAGGCCGCATCGCTCGCTGGCAAACTCAAGCGTGAATGGCTCAAGGCTCATGCGGTACTCATCGAATCCATTGACCCACTGCTCAATAAAATCCGTTTTGGCCTGGCCGCTGTCGATGATGTAACGCGTCACCGCGGAAAGCCAGATGAGGTCTGTGCCTGGCTTGGGATGGATGAACAAATCGGCACGCCGCGCCATCTCGTTTTCTCGCAGGTCAGAGACGATGAGCTTGAGCTTGCCGCGTTTGTGCGAGCGCTTGATGCGCGTCGCCAGCACCGGGTGGCTCTCGGCGGTGTTGCTGCCGACGACGATCACCAGTTCGGCCTGCTCGATATCCGCAATCGATCCCGAGTCGCCGCCATAACCCACGGTACGAAAGAGTCCGATGGTGGCAGGCGCCTGGCAATATCGCGAGCAGTTATCCATATTGTTAGTGCCGATTACCGCTCGCGCCAGTTTCTGCATCAAGTAGCTTTCTTCATTGGTGCATTTCGACGAAGAGATAAACGCCAGCGAATCGGGGCCTGAAGCTTGTTTGATCTCAGTGAATCGGCGCGCGACGAGCGATAGCGCTTCATCCCACGAGGCTTCGCGAAATTCACCGTGCTCGCGAATCAGTGGCGTAGTGAGCCGATCTTCGCTATTCACGTGCCCCCAGCCGAACTTACCTTTTACGCAGGTCGATACGCCGTTGGCCGGGCCGTGCTCCGGTTCGATCTTAAGAATGTGCCGGTCGCGTGTCCATACGTCGAAGCTGCAGCCCACGCCGCAATACGTGCACACGGTCTTGGTGCGCCTGGTACGCGACTCCCGCATTTCGGCTTCAACTTCAGAGACCTCAAGAATTGCGCCGTAGCCCATCTCCGGCTCAATTCCCTTCACCACGTCGATCATTCCCTTCAGCGAATTCTCAGGCAGCGCGGTAAAGAAGCCGGCCTCGCCCAGCATGGTCCGTTCCATGAGCGCGTTGCACGGGCAAACCGAAACGCAATGCCCGCACGACACGCAACTCGATTCGCCAATCGGCGCGCCTCCATCCCATAGCACGCGAGGGTACGGATCTTCCCAACGAATGCTGAGCGTCTCATTCACCTGCAAATTCTGGCAGGCCTCAACGCAGCGGCCGCACAGGATGCACTGGTCGGGATCGTAGCGGTAGAAGGGATTGGAAAAGTCCTTTTCATACGGTTTGGTCCTGAAGGGAGTCTGCTGGTGCTCGGTGCCGAGCAGCTGCGTGGTGTTGTGCACCGTGCAGTTGCCGTTGTTGTTGTCGCACACCGTGCAATAGAGCAGATGATTTCCGAGGATGCGGTCAAAGGCCTCGTTCTGCGCCGATTTTGCGCAGGCTGAGTCGGTCACCACTTTCATTCCATCGGCTGCGGCCATCGCGCAGGCGCGCGTCAATTTGCCGTCCACCTCAACCATGCAGGTGTCGCAAGTTTGAATCGGACCAAGCTGCGGGTGGTAGCAAACGTGGGGAATCTCAACGTGCGAGCGCAGGATCACGTCGATGAGCCGCTCGCCCAGTTGGAACTCGTGCGATTGGTTATTGATAGAAAGTTCTGCCATCGATTCCCGCACTCCGGGGATGGTCGGGTAACGAATGTTAGCATACGGCTGCAACGCCGGAATAGATAGGATAGATTGGGGCATTCACCCGGTGTTTTTCTATCGAGCGCGAGCCGCGCGGCAGTATTGCAATGTTACAGCCAGATGAATTCGACGCCCCGTTTCAGGGAACCGCAACCTTGCGTTTTCCTACACACCGTATTTCGCCCGCATAGACGACAAAACGCCGTCCGCGCAGGAATCCCACCAGTGTCAGTCCCAGTTCGCGGGCAAGCCGCACCGCCAGGCTCGATGGAGCCGACACCGACGCTAATACCGGCACTCCCGCCGCGATTGCCTTCTGCACAATCTCGAAGCCGCCGCGTCCGCTTACCATCAAAACGTGGCTTGAAAGCGGCAGCCGCCTCTCAAGCAGCGCCCACCCCACAATCTTGTCCACTGCATTGTGCCGGCCAATATCTTCGCGCAGGGCGATCAGGTCGCCGCTCACGCTGAACAGGGCTGCCGCGTGCAGGCCGCCCGTCCGGCCGAATACCTCCTGCTCGGCGCGAAGCTTGCCGGGCAATGCGCAAAGCACTTCCGGATCGACAGTGAAATCCGACTGCACCGGCCTGAGCCCGCGGGCCCGTACCGCATCAATTGAAGCCTTGCCGCAGATGCCGCATCCCGAACCGGCAATAAAGTTTCGACCCTCGCTGTCAGTTTCTGGAAAACCCTCGCGCAGCTCGACGGCGATTTGATTGCCATTCGGCACGTCGTCCCCGACCGGCTCGATGCTGACAATCTGATCGGTTTCCTCGATCAAACCTTCGGTCCACAAAAACCCGGCGGCAAGCTCGCGATCATGGCCGGGTGTCCGCATGGTCACTGTGAGCGGTCTTCCGCAGATACGAATCTCAAGTGGTTCCTCAACGGCCAAAAAGTCGTCGGCCGGGGACACAACTCCGTCTTCCCACTCGGTAATCCGGGTTCTCAGGACACTTTGCCGCGGGGTCCGCACTCATTCTCTCCGGAACATCAGATTAAACCTAAGCGTCAAGCGGTGCGAGAGAGTCTTTCGCGAACCTCCGCAGTAAGCAAATTCGCTGCTTCGGGCCACAGCTTGTATCATCATCCCGAGATTCTCATGACTCAAAATCGCGCTCTTTTCGTTTTCTCATTTCTGCTCGCCGGTGCGTTTACATTCGCTCAACGGGCTCCGATCCAACAACAGCTCACTTTAACGCCCTATCACCCCAACGGCATTTACGAGATCGGCGAGACAGTCGGCTGGACCGTTACGCCGGGTCCCGTCGCGCCCACCTATGCCTATAAGTGGACGATTCGCAGAAACAATGCCGTGGTTGTGAAGGAAGGCAAGCTCGATTTGTCTTCGGGCCAGGACAAGATCGAAATCGGCGGCGATCAGCCGGAGATGATCTATGTGGCCATTGAGCCGTATGCGAATCTCGATACCGGCTCACCCGCGCCAGCTGCCGCGGTTCCGGCCAGCCCTGCAACCCCGAGCCAAAGCAGTGCGGCGCCGAGTGCCGCAACTTCAGCGGCGGCTCTGGCTGGCTCTGCAACCGCGAGCCAGTCCAGCCCAGCCCCTAAGTGGGTGGGTGGCAACACCGGACGTAATAACGGCCTTTATGCAGTTGGCGCAGCCGTCGCTCCGCTTCAAATCCCGCTCTCCACTCCACGTCCCGCTGACTTCGACGCATTTTGGGACGGCAAGCTCGCGACGCAGGCCATGCTGCCGATCAATCCAGTCCTCACCCCGGTCAAGACCGATGTGCCCGGTGTCGAAATGAGTATGTTCGTCCTTGATGCGCTTGGATCAAGGGCACATGGTTATGCAGCGAAGCCCGCAGGCGAAGGCAAGTTCCCCGCGCTCGTCCTGTTGCAATACGCGGGTGTTTATGCGTTGAACGCACATGCCGACGCAGAAACGGCAGCCAAAGGCTGGCTGGTTCTCAACGTCGATTCGCACGACAAACTGCCTTCCGATCCGTCGGGAAATATCCCCCAGGCCTACAACGCAGTCGGCAACACCGATCGCGAGAAATCGTACTTCCTGAATATGTACCTGCGCGACTCGCGGGTGCTGGATTACCTGGTGACGCGCCCCGATTGGGATGGAAAGACCATCGTGCTGACCGGCGGCAGCATGGGCGGGCAACAAAGCATCGTGCTGGCAGGGCTGCGGCCAGACAAAGTAACCGCAGTAGCGGTTTGCGTGCCGGCAGGTGCTGACACCAACGGCGACCTTCATGGCCGCAAGGCCGGTTACCCTTTCTGGCCGTCGGAAAATCCCGACGCGATGAAAACCGCCCTCTACTTCGACACTGTCGACTTCGCGTCACGCATAAAGGCGCCGGTCATGGCCGGCTTTGGATTTATCGACACTGTTTCGCCGCCTGCCGGAGTGTGGACGATGCTCAACCAGATTCCCGGCCCCAAGGAACCGTTGCCCGTAATCGACTCAGAGCACGATAACTACACGTACTTGAAGATGGAACCGTGCCATTTGCGATCGGCCCAGATTCTCGATCTGCTGTTAAAGGGTGGCGAATACAAGCCGAAGGATTTTCAGCCATAGCCGGGCCGTCAATCTGACCTCAACGCATTGATACACCCCAACTTCTCGGCCTGGGGCGAGCCCGATTTCACTTACAAATCCGCAAGAGCGGTTCTGCGAATCAGCGGGACTTGAAGCCGCTTGGCATAGATGCCAAGATGTATGCTAAGAGCACAAAGTTCCTATCGGGAATTCCATTTGGGAAAGATTCGGCAACGCTGCAGGTGTGAGAAGCTTGTGCCGGGAAAGGGATTCTGAGCGCGATAGCGAAAGCAATGGCAGGCACAGCGACAAAGGTTGTTCACGGTTTGAAGAAGAGATCGAAAAAGGCCGAGCACGGCACCAGCGTGGGACTGGCCTTCCAGTTAATCCGCGATTTGATAGTTCACGGCAAACTCGCGCCGGGGAGCTGGATTGTGGAGGGCGATCTGTGCGAACACATGAATATGAGCCGGACGCCTGTGCGAGGCGCGCTCTATCTGTTGCAGCGCGAGGGGTACGTTCTGGAGTACCGCAATGGCAGCAAGTCGAGGATGATTGTTGCGCCGCTGACGAAAGAAGACGCGAACGAGCTGTATCCGATTATTGGGCGCATTGAAGGACTGGCGGGCCGTCGCACCGCATTACTGCCAGAGGCAGAACGCGCGGAACTGGCGACGAAGCTGGTGGCGATCAACGAGAAGCTGGCCACAATTGCGCGTGATCGGCGCCTGAGCGGACCGAACATCTTTGACCTCGACCATGAGTTTCATCACCTGCTATTGACTGCCGGGGCGGGTCCGCGTTTGACTGCGCTGCACCGGGCCATCGAGCCGCAGACAGAGCGCTACTGGCGGCTTTATGCCAGCTCGATTATCGGCGAGCTGCACCTTTCAGTGAACGAACACGAAGAGATTATTGCGGCGCTGCGCGAAGGCAATGCAGACCGGCTGGAGCGTGCGCTGTTCGTTAACTGGGAAAACGGCTGCGCCCGCCTGGCGCACGTGATTGAGATCTTTGGAGAACGCGGAAGCTGGTAGAGGTCTACCGACTAAAACGGCGTGCCGGCCACAGCACTCAGCGGACGATGCGATTGGGCAAGTTGGTACGCAGCACGCGTAGCCGCCAGTTCCTCGCCAACCAGTTCGAGCCGCGGTGGACGCACGCGTGCAAAGCCCGCACCGGCCTCCTGCTGAACCTGCTTGATGAGTTGAATGAATTTGGGCACCGTATCCATGCGGAGCAGAGGCAGGAACCAGCGGTAGAGCTCGATTGCTTCTTTGGTTTTGCCCTCGCTGGCGAGGTTAAAGAGATCGACGGACTCGCGCGGGAAGGCGTTTACGAGTCCCGCAACCCAGCCCACGGCCCCGGCATAAATGCCTTCTACGATTGCGTCGTCGACGCCGACACAGACAGCAACGCGATCGCCAAGCAGGGCGCGAATTGCGGTAACCCTGCGAACATCAGTTGACGACTCCTTGACCGCGGCCAGATTGGGATGCTCGTTGGCGAGCTCGACGATCTGCTGCGGAAGAAAGTCAGTGCCGTAGGCGACCGGATTGTTATACAGCATGCCGGGCAGAGGCGTGGCCTTGAGAATCGCCGCGACATGGGCCTTGTTTTCGCGCCAATCGCCCTTGTAGACGTAGGGCGGCAGAATCATCAGGCCCGAACAGCCGGCGGCGTGAGCGGCGCGCGCCAGTTCCACTGCTTCGGCGGTTGAAAGCGCCGAAATAGTTCCGACAACGGGAGCCTTGCCACCCAAAGCCGCGACCACCGTCTTCAGGATGCCGGTCTTCTCAGTGAAGTTGAGCGTGCTGGCCTCGCCCAATGAGCCAAGGCAGATGACGCCGGTGCAGCCGTTCTCGATAAGCCATTGCGCGTGGCGCGCAACGGTAGCGTGATCGACGGAGAGATCGGGGTTAAAAGCGGTGGTCATGGCGGGCATAACGCCGGTCCAATTCATAATTCCTCCCGGGTTGCATACGCTGATGTTGTGGCTCGTTCGAAGCGCGTGGGCAGAAAAGGTTCAGGTGCGATGGCCGGCTCTTTGCCGGTGAAGGCGTCGGCCAGCAATTCAGCAGTGGCCAGCGCAGTTGTGATGCCCAGGCCTTCATGTCCGGTGGCGAGCCAGAGGGTTGAATCGCCGGGAGCCGGCCCTATCAGCGGAAGCTTGTCAGGCGTAGCCGCACGAAAACCTGTCCAGACGCGAATGATATTGAGGTCGCCGATGGCTGGCATGTAGATGTCGGCGCGGGCCAGCATTCTGGCGAGAATCTGGTGGTCGATGGCGGTGTCTTCAGCACCGTACTGGCGCGACGAGCCAATCAGCACCTGGCCGGTGGGGCGCGGCTGAACGTTGAATGCGACCGAGTCAGTTGCGGAGCTGTGCGCGCTTTTCAGATATCCCAGCTCGACCAGCTGATGATGCACGAAGCCGGGATAACGATCGGTGATGACGAGATGCCCTTTGCGTTTACGTACAGGCAGTTCGGGCATGAGATCGGTGGCGTAAGCACCAAGCGCGTGAATCAGCCGGTTCGCGCGGATCTCCGTTCCATCTTCAAGCACAATGCAGCCGTTGCCGAGGGCTTTTACCGCGCGGCCAACGATGAGCTGCGCGCCCAGCTTTTCAGCGCTGTGCGCCAGATCCAGCGCCGCAACCGGCGGATAGACGACACAGTCTTCTTCAACCAGCAATCCCCCGGCAAGCCCGTCAGCGAGATTCGGCTCTTCGATCTTCAATTGGCTTGCGCTAAGCAGACGGCACGGTACCCCGCGCGCGGAGTACCAGTTGTGCTTTCGCTCCGCGGCCTCCATCTCTTCGCTGTCGGCCGCAATCCACAACGTTCCGGCCTGCACATATTCTGCCGCTAGGGAAAGATTGAGCCCATGCCATAGCTTCTGGGAGTAGCGTGTGAGCGCAAACTGCGCGTCAGAGTCGTCCATAACCACGATATGGCCCATTCCGGCGGCAGTAGCGCCGCTGCCCAGCACGTCGCGCTCAACCAGCGCAACACTGAAGCCCCTCTTTGCGCAGGCCAGCGCGCAGGCGCAGCCAACAATGCCGCCCCCGGCAACGGCGACGTCGAAGTTTGTCGACGCGTTCACAGCACCTTTCCGTTGTGGAGGGTGATTCCGTTGCGGAACGGGTCGTTGGCCTGGAAGATAAGCGAAGCTGCGGAGGTGACGAATGCAGAGCCTGTGATAAATGGCAGAATGCGATCGCCGTCGAGCTCGACGTGGCCGGTGAGGACGCTGTCGAGAATGCCTTCCTGCCGCCACAACTGGCCGGGCTTAAGTTTGCCATCGGCAACCAGGCAGGCCATTTTGGCGCTGGTCCCTGTGCCGCATGGAGAACGATCGAAGGCCTTGCCGGGGCATAAGACAAAATTGCGGCTTTGATTTGCAGGATTGTGCGCGGCAGTGAAGAGCTCGATGTGATCGATCTCTGCTCCGTTAGCGCCGGTGATGCCGTTTGCCGCAAGCGCCTGCCGCACCTGCCAGGTAAATGCCGTCAACTGCTCTTCGCATTCCAGGCTCAAGGTGAATGGATGCTCTTCAATGAGGAAGAACCAGTTACCGCCCCATGCCACGTCGCCATGAATGAGGCCGTATCCCGGTAGTTCGACGGGGACGCGGTGAAGATAACGGTACGCTTCAACGTTTGAAACCGTGACTTCGTTTTTCTCATCCAGGGCGATGGTGACTTCGCCGACGGGAGTCTCAATGAGGTGTTTACCGGGACCGATTCTGCCCAGATAGGAAAGGGTTGCGGCGACGCCGATCATCCCGTGGCCGCACATACCTAAATATCCGGCGTTGTTGAAAAAGATGACGGCTGCCGCGGCGGTGGGGTCGACAGGCTCAAGCAACAGAGCGCCGACAAGCACCTCAGAACCGCGGGGTTCGCAGAGGATGGCACGGCGAAAGATATCGTGGTGAATGCGCAGGTTTTCGAGACGGTGGGCGATGGGGCCAGTACCCAGATGCGGACCGCCTGAGAGCACGCAGCGAGTGGGCTCGCCGGCCGTATGCGAGTCAATGACCTCAATCCGTAAAGGCAAAGAAATATTAGGCATAATAATGTCTACAAAATTGCATACGTTAGGAGGATTTTACCGCGAAACCGCGAATGGCGTCACAGGCAATTGGTACAAAGCCGAGAAAATTACGCCCCTGCAATAGTTTGGGGCCCGGGCTGACCGGACACCGGAAGTGGTATTCGTTGAAGTAAATACTAAGTTGGATACAATGAGTTACAAGCTGCACAGCCGCCCCGTGCAGATTCACGCTCCTCACCGGCGCAAATTACCGTGATCCATTAGAGCCTGCAGATGCACTTCCCCTCTCGAACGTTAACATGAGGTCACTCCAGGATGGCAGCCTCCGTGCAGACAAAGTCAGCGGATGGACAGCGACGGCAGGACGTCGTCGAGATGACGCAAAGTCTTGGGCTCTTCAGCGGAACCGCGCTGGTTGTGGGCTCGATGGTGGGCAGCGGCATTTACATCGTCGACAGCGATATTGCCCGCGGCACCAATTCACCGGCGTTGTTTCTGGCGGCGTGGGTAATTACCGCCGTCATGACCTTGATCGGCGCGCTGAGTTACGGCGAACTGGCGGCCATGATGCCCAAGGCCGGGGGGCAGTATGTTTACCTGCGCGAGTCGCTGGGGCCGCCGTGGGGATTTCTTTACGGCTGGACGTTTTTTCTGGTCATCCAAACCGGATCGATTGCGGCGGTATGCGTGGCATTCGGCAAGTTTGCGGGCGTCTTCTTCCCTTCTATCTCCGGCACTCATTGGCTGTGGCATATCGCGCACGTTCCGCCGATTCGCGTGGGGCCGATGGTGCTGGGCAACATGGAGATCGGCGTTAACACGGCCAACCTGGTGGGCATCGCGGTGGTGGTGGTACTGGCCGCGCTGAACATGCTGGGAGTGAGGCTGGGTGCGCTGGTGCAGAATGTGTTCACCGTAGCCAAGGCAGCATCGCTGGCAGGGTTGATTGTGCTGGGATTCACGGTGGGGCGCACCCCGCAAGCTGTTGCGGCGAACTTTGGGGAGCACTGGGGCGGCTTCTGGCAGAACGCGGGCTGGCAGACGCTGCATCCACTCCAGGTGGGCGTGGGCGGAACCACGGCGATGGTGAACCTGCTGGTGATTCTGGCGGTGGTGCAGGTGGGGTCGCTGTTCTCATCGGACTCGTGGAACAACGTGACCTTTACTGCCGGCGAGACCAAGAATCCGCGACGCAATATTCCCTTGTCGCTGGTGCTGGGAACAGGATTTGTGCTGACCGCATATTTCCTGGCGAGCGCGGCGTACCTCATGATTCTGCCGCTGCATGGCGACCCGCATGGTGCCACGATTCTGGCGCGGGGAATCCAATATGCCACCGAAGATCGCATCGGAACTGCTGCCCTGACGCAAGTGTTTCCGCGGGCGGGCGGGTACCTGATGGCTGCGGCGATTCTGATTTCGACATTTGGATGCGCGAACGGACTGAGCCTGGCGGGAGCACGAGTCTACTATGCGATGAGCCGCGACGGGCTCTTTTTTCGGGCGGTGGGGCAGTTGAATCGAAAATACAAGACTCCGGCTGCGGGGCTCGCGATACAGGCCGTCTGGGCGATTGTGTTGTGCGTATCGGGAACTTACAGCCAACTGCTCGATTACATTATTTTCGCGGTTCTGCTGTTTTATATCCTCACCATCGCAGGCCTGTTTGTGCTGCGTCGTAGACGCCCTGACGCAGCGCGACCCTACAAAGCATTCGGGTACCCGTGGCTGCCTGGGCTCTATATTCTGCTGGCATCTGGAATCTGCCTTGCCCTGCTGCGCTACAAGCCACAGTACACGTGGCCGGGCCTCATCCTTGTACTGATGGGCATTCCGGTGTATCTGTATTGGACACGCAGGGCCAGGCAGGGCGGGAGCGCGGCGGACCGTCCTCAGATTCAACAGAGCTGATGCGCGCTCGATCGCCGGATGGTTTAGTGAGTACGGCGCCAGGAGCACTGACGCCGCGCAGCGTTACGAATCGATGCGCTTCAGGTAGACCGAATAGCGCTCGTCCATGATCTGATTCAAAGGCACCAGCGTATGGGTTGGCCCGCGCCCCCTGGTGTGGAAGCGCAGGGCATATTGAGGCGAAGCCTCGGCCTGCTCGAACCAGACTTCATCGATGGGTGGTGGGGGTGGAGGCGGCGGAATCGCTTCGCCGTTTTCGCCGCGATGCATGCGGTGGCGCAGGTCGATGGCCGGCATCGGATAGCCGTCATCGAATCCGCGAGGCCCGTTGCCGCCGTAGATCATCGAGGTAGTGAGCCCGTCGGTACCGAGCAAAGCCGCGAGCACCAGCGGCCCGTACATCGCGGCCTGAACAGTCTTGTCATCCGGTGCCGTGTTGAGGTGCAGCGTGAGCGGCATATCGATTGTGACCTCGTCACCGGTCTTCCAGTCGCGATCGAGTGTGAGGTAAGTCGAAGGTGTGGCCGTCACATCCTGCTGGGCGCCGTTAACGCTGACAGTCACGCCCTTGGTGGCCCAGTAGGGAACGCGAATTTTGAGCGCTGTCCGGCTTGAAGGAGCTGCATCGATCTTCAGAATGATGCGGTCGTCCTCGGGAAGTTTCGTGGTGAGCCGCAGCTTGAGTCCGCGTTCTTTCCAATTAAGCGTGGAAGGGATGAAAAGGTTGACGAAGAGGGATGAATCGTCGTGGAAATAGATTGAGTCAGTGAGCTTGGAGTACTCTTCGCTTCCCGTCCCGGTGCAGCACCAGAAGGCGTCGAAGGGCGTACCGAATGTCTTGTACATGCCGGGTTGCAAAGACACGTAGTACATGAGCATGCCGTTGCGATCCTGCGTGCCATAACGCACGTTCATGAGCAAGCGCTCGTAGTAGTCAAAGAATTTCGCATCGGGATTCTGGCCATAAAGATGGCGCGCAAGCTTGAGCATGTTATAGGAACAACAGCACTCTTCGGCCGCGGGGCCGAGCTCGGATGCGATTGCATCGGCTGCGTGCCACATCTCTCCGTTGCTGGTGCCGCCCGTGCAGTAGGCGTGGTGCTCGGTGACGATGCGATAAAAGTTTTCGCTGATCTGGCGATAGCGGTCATCGGCCGTTAGCTCGTATCCGCGGGCAGCGCCGATGATTTTGGGAATATTGGTATTGGCGTGGTTGCCGTCGAGCTTGTCGTCACCGGCAGCGAGGGGATCGAAGATGCGGTGATGTTCAAATCGATAGGCCAGGTCGCGATACTTCGCGTTGCCGGTGATGGCATAGAGATTGAATGCCGCCTCCATCATGCCGCCCTGTTCCACTATCAGCACATGCTGCCAATCGTCATCGCTGAAGGGGGCGGAATAAGCCACGGTCCAGTCGGCCATGCGGGTGGCCATGTTGAGCGCCTGCTGGTTGCCGGTGTGCTCATACATATCGATAAGGCCGGCAAGAATCTTGTGATACGTGTAGAAGGGCGCCCAGACTCTCTTGTGGTTTCGCAGGCGATCGAAGAGCTCAACCGGAAATGCGCTGAGGTATCCATCTTTCTGCTGGCACTCGGCGAGCATGACAACCAGGTCGTTGGCCTTGGCGCGGATGACGTTGTCGCCGGTGCTGGCGTGCATCAACGCGCACGAGGAGAGATAGTGGCCAACGTAGTGGCCGCGCAGCTCGCAGTCGGGAGCTTCCCATCCGCCCAGTGGATCGGCATCGGAAGCGATGCCTGCGGTGACGCGGAAGTTATGCGCCAGGCGCTCGTTGGGCAGCGAATAGAGATAGCTGCGATTCAGCTCCATTGTGTCTTTCCAAAAGCCGGGCAACAGGCGCACATCGGGCATTGGAAATGGCTGGGCCTTCCATTGCACCCTGGCTACTTTCGCATGCGTCAGATCCTGAGTAGCAGTGTCTTCCGTCCCGCTGCCGGCTGTGGCCTGCTCGGGGCGGACTGCGCCGAAGGCGGCCGCGGGAGTGACAAATAACGTAGCCGCGCCAGCGGCAGCTCCGCCAAGAAATTTTCTGCGATCAAATCCGCGTTTCATCGTTTCACCTCATGGGTCCGGCTGTAAGTCTATCGAATAAGTGGAGCCCTCAGGGATGAGTCGGGTGATCCCCGTAGAACTTCCAGTTTGTTTTGAAGTCGCGAGTCAGCTTTTGATTTTCGAGGTCCGCCCGCAGCAGTTCGATTGGCATGTTGTTCTCATGCAGGATTGCATCGTGAAATTCGCGATCGGTCATTTTGCCGCTGCCAACCAGTTCCTGATGCAAGGCGCGGAATTGCAGAGCGCCAAGCAAGTATGCGCTCTGGTAGAGCGGGCCGACCGAGCCGTCAAAAGAGCGCCGCACCTCGGCTGCCGCGTTGTCTGGCTCGAAATCGACGTTGTCGATGAGGTATTGAACGCATTGCTGGGGCGTCCAGTGGCCCAGATGGAAGTTCATGGTGAAGATAATGCGCGCAGAGCGATGCATGCGCCACACCAGTGCGCCAACGCGTTCCTCGGGAGTCTGGTCGAATCCCTTTTCCCAGAAGAGCATCTCCCACCAGAACGCGTTGCCCTCAGTCCAGAAAGGCGTTTCGAAGATGCCGCGGTAGGTGCGATAGCGTGCCTGCATGTAGAACTGCAGAAAGTGCCCGGGAATCATTTCGTGGAAGGCGGTGGCGCGCGCAAAAGGAATGTTGTTGCCGCGCATGCTCATCTCTCGCTGCTCGTAGGTCATGGTGTCGGTGGGATAAGAGACGCTGATCTCGTTTCCGCCGGTGAAGAATGGATTCACTAGCTGGCGTTCGGGGCTCATCATGATCATGTGCCAGGTTTCGTCGGCGAGCGGAGGAACGGTGACCAGATTGTTTTTCTTGACGAAGTCGCTGCCCTCAACAACCAGCTTGCGGATCAGGTCAGGCTGCTCGCCGGGAGGAACGTGCATCTGCTTTACCTTTTCAACGGTCGCGTGCCAGTCGTCTCCGAAGCCCATTTCGTGCGAGGCCTTGAGCATCTCTTTCATGCACCAGTCGTACTCAGTCTGGGCGATGGCGATCAGCTCTTCAGGGGTGTAAGGGATCATGTCGTCGTTGAGCTGATCGAGCAACGCATCGCGGCCAACGGGATCGCCGATGATGGCTGTTTTGTCGCCGGGCGCGATGCCCGCAACCTTTTCCCGAAGGAATGCAGCGTAATCCTTGAGCGAATCCGCGGCCGCCTTGTAGGGCATGTCGACCCACCAGGTGAATTCCGGATCGTAGCCGTTATATTGATCGAACCATTTGTGCAGGTTTTCGCTGAGTTGCTCAGTAGCTTGGGCGGCGCGATTGGCTACCACGGGATCGATCTTCGGCTTTTGGCTCGCGTCTGCGTGAGTTTCGCCTTTCACGGCTGCCTCGAGTTGCTCGCGGCTGGCCTTGATCTGCTTCACCATTTCGGTGAGCGCCTTCGCGTCTTGTTCCGCGTCAGGATGCTGCATCAGCCGCTTTTTCTCCATCAGATCTTCAATGGTAGCGGCGAAGGGTAGTAGCGGACTCATCTCATCAATTTGTTTTTTTCGAAGGGTGAGGCGATGTTCGCCTGAGATTACGAAGTGGTGCAGAAGAAGGTAGTCGACCTGATCTTCGTGCGTGAGGGCGTCGTAGTTGATGAAGGCGAGATCAGCCTCAGTGGTGGAATAAAACTTTTTGAGCCGCTCGCTGCGTGCCGGATCGATACCGACAGTGTAGGTGCTGTCTATCGATTCGAGGTCGGCTGAGAACTGCTGAATGAATTGCGGCATCTGGGGTTGAGGCCCGGATTGCGCAATGGCACAGGCACCGCCCAAGAGGCAGGTCGCCGCGGTCAAACGGCCAAAGGCGCGCGCCATCCGTTGGAACATTCTCATGGAGCTCTCCGATTTAGACCAGGCAGGCAATGGATTTGCAGGAAGGGCGGTCCCCAGCGCATCGATTGAGTTATACAACAACTGCGAATTGTATACAACTTCGTATTTTGAAAGAAAGGATTGGTCAAGACCAGACCGCCGAAGCGCTGCTTGCTGGGGCGTTTCCCAAGGACGAGGGAGCAGATCGCGCAGTGGGGATTCCCGATATTTTTGATATACAAAATTGTACGCAATAACAAAATCGGGCTATGATCGCTGCTGTACCCGCGACGAGCCTGATGGATTGGCACAGTGAAGCCGGAGGAAACGTTGGCTGAGGCACAGGTATCACTCACGGTAAATGGCAGGCCGATGCAGGTATCCGCGGGGACCAGCGTGGCTGCGGCGGTGATGATGGCCGGCGAGCCGTGCCGGTTTTCAGTCGAGGGTGAGGCGCGCGGACCGCTCTGCGGCATGGGCATCTGCATGGAGTGCAGGGTTACCGTAAACGGCGTTTCGCATCAACGCAGTTGCCAGTTGCTTTGCGCTGACGGCATGGAGGTTGTGTCGGGATGAGCGCGCGCTTCGATGTGGTGGTGGTGGGAGCCGGGCCGGGAGGCATTGCCGCGGCTACCGTAGCTGCTGAGACCGGCAAACGCGTTTGCCTGCTCGACGCAAATCCTGCGCCTGGCGGCCAGATCTGGCGGGGAATAAGCGCGCACAAAGCGAATTCATATCCCCATGGAGCGAAGTTTGCCGCGTGGAAAGCGCGCCTGGATGCCTCAGGCTGTGAGATTTGGCCGGGATGGCAGGCCGTGGATTTCGTCGCGCCCCGCTGGCTGCGCGTGGAGTCAGAGTCTGGAAGCCGTGATGTGGAATTTGAGCGGGTGATTCTGGCCACGGGTGCGCGGGAGCGGTTTTTGCCCTTCCCCGGTTGGACCATGCCCGGCGTCATGGGAGTCGGCGGAGTGCAGGCATTGGTGAAATCGGGGCTCGACCCGCGGGGCAAGCGAGTGGTTGTGGCCGGAACCGGTCCGCTGCTGCTGGCAGTCGCCGCGGCACTTGCAAGGGCCGGAGCGAATATTGAAGGCATTTTTGAGCAGGCGCCGTTGGCGCGGCTGGCGCGCTTCGGCATGCATACGATGATTGCGCAGCCCGGCAAAATGTTAGAAGGCGCGCGCTACCGGCTTCGCACGCTGGCTGTGCCCTTCCGCCTCAATTCGTGGGTAACGCGAGTCGAGGGGCACGGGCGAGTTGAACGCGCGCTGGTATGCGTTAACGGCACAGAGCACGCGATAAGCTGCGACTGGCTGGCTTGCGGATTCCATCTGGTGCCGAATCTGGAACTGCCGCGGCTGCTTGGCTGCAAGATTGCCGCGGGCTACGTAACTGTGGACGATTTGCAGCAAAGTTCGGTGGCGGGCGTGGCATGCGTGGGCGAGCTGACGGGAATTGGCGGCCTGGAGAAAGCGCTGGTTGAAGGTGAGATTGCCGGATGGGCGGCCGCGGGCAGCACAGCGCGGGCAATCGCTTTGAGCGGCAAGCGAAGAAAGCAGAAGGAGTTCGCGCATCGCCTTGACGGGACATTCGATCTGCGCGCTGAGTTGCGCAGCCTGCCCAAAGCGCCGACTATTGTTTGCCGGTGCGAAGATGTGTCGCACGCGGCGCTGGCGGAGTGCGCCGGGTGGCGCGAGGCCAAGCTGCACACAAGGTGCGGCATGGGCCCATGCCAGGGACGCATCTGTGGCAGTGCGACAGAGTTTATCTATGGTTGGGGGCCGGCAGACTCGAGGCCTCCGGCTTATCCCGCTCGAGTTTCAACGATGGCTGCTGAGATCGATACTGCCGATTTAGCAAGCCGCTGACGGCGCGTCGCCTTCTCAAGCGAACCGCTTCGGCGTTATTCCCTCTCGAAAGGATTACTCGCAATGCAACCACTTCAATTGACGAGAGGATTTTTGTCCTCACTTTGCATTGAGCTCAAAATGTCTCTCGTTGCCGGTTTCCTTTTGCTGGGATGGTTGCCGGCAACAGCGGGCGCGCAGCTTACTCCGGCCGACTACGAGAGAGCTCTCAATCTACAGGCGAAATATCGCGGACTTGTGCAGCATTTACCGGACCACGTGGAGTGGATCGAGGGGAGTCATCGCTTCATCTATCGGCGGACCATATCCGGCGGGCACGAGTTCATTGCAGTGGATGCCGAGACCCAGGCAATAAAGCCGGCCTTCGACCATGCGCGGCTGGCAGGCGTGCTGAGCAAGGCGTTGGGAGAGGAGATCAAGCCCGAAGCGTTGCCGTTTGAACAGCCGCACTTCGAAGAGGGCGGCACGGCGTTCCGGTTCATGCACGCGCATGCCTTCTGGCGCTGCGATTTGACGGCGTACTCCTGCGAGAAGCTGCCGCGCCCCGGGGACTTCTCAGATGACGAAGACGATGACGGAGGCTACGATTCAACGCCAAAAGCCATCAACGGAGCTGCGCATGGAGTTGCGTCTCCTGACGGCAAGTGGCTTGCCTTTGTTGAGAACTACAACATTGCAATTCGACCGGCAACCGTAAAGCCGGATGAAGCGAAAAAGCAAACTGCCGTGCTGAGCGAGGACGGCTCCGAGGGTAATTATTACGCCGTCGAGACGCTCGCATGGTCACCCGACTCAAAGCACCTGGCTGCCTATCGCATCAGGCCCGGCTACCGGCGCTTGATCCATTACGTCGAGTCTTCACCCGCCGATCAACTGCAACCTGAGTCTTCAACCATGGTCTATCCCAAGCCCGGAGATGTGCTGGCGTTGTTTCAACCGGTGCTGTTTCAAATCGACACGAAACAGGAAATGCCGATCGACAACGCGCTGTTCCCCAATCCCTACGAGATGCTTGAATTCAAGTGGTGGAAAAACTCACGCGGCTTCACCTTTGAGTACAACCAGCGCGGCCACCAGGTTTACCGGGTGATTGAAGCAGACGCGGCCAGTGGCAAGGCGCGCACTCTGATTGAAGAAACCAGCAATACCTTCATCAATTACGAGCCGCTCACAGACGATCAATTCGATCACGGCAAGTACTATCGCCACGACATCGACGACGGTAAAGAGGTTGTGTGGGCGTCGGAGCGCGACGGCTGGGAGCACCTGTATCTTTTCAACGGACAGACGGGCGCGCTGGAGCGGCAGATCACGCACGGCGATTGGGCGGTGCGCGCGGTCGATCGCGTGGATGACGCTAACCACGAGATCTACTTTGAAGCCAGCGGAATGAATCCTGGTGAAGACCCTTACTACGTGCACGCATACAAGATTGCCTTTGACGGCACGGGTTTGACTCCGCTCAGCCCGGTAGAGGCCAATCACACGCTCGAGTATTCGCAGGACGGGAAGTATTTCGTTGACGCGTATTCGCGCCTCGATCTACCCCCGGTGATGGAGTTGCACCGCGCCGCAGACGCCAGCCTGGTAATGACGGTCGATAAGGCTGACGATTCCCAGTTGGAGGCGGCAGGCTGGAAGCCGGCTGAACCATTTCATGCGGTGGGTCGCGACGCCAAGACCGAGATTTGGGGCGTAATTTACCGTCCGGCAAACTTCGATCCACAGAAAAAATACCCCGTAGTCGAGGACATCTATGCAGGGCCGCAGGGCTCGTTTGTGCCCAAGAGCTTCAGCACGCGTATTCAGCCGCTCACAGAACTGGGATTCGTGGTGGTGCAGATTGACGGCATGGGCACCAACAATCGCTCCCGAACATTCCACGATGTGGCGTGGCACAACTTGAAGGACGCGGGATTCGAGGACCGCATCCTCTGGCACAAGGCTGTGGCGGCGGAGTATCCCTGGTACGACATTTCCAAGGGCGTTGGCATCTTCGGAACATCGGCAGGCGGACAGAACGCAATGGGGGCGCTGCTGTTTCATCCCGAGTTCTACACGGTTGCGGTGGCCAATTCTGGAAGTCACGACAACCGGATGGACAAGATCTGGTGGAACGAACAGTGGATGGGCTGGCCGGTGGGGCCGTGGTATTCCGAGTCGTCGAACGTGGACAATGCGTGGCGCCTGAAGGGCAAGCTGTTGCTGGTAATGGGCGAGATGGACAAGAATGTCGACCCGTCCACGACGCTCCAGGTCGCGGATCGGCTGATCAAGGCGGGCAAGGACTTTGATTTCATTGAGGTTCCTGGTGGCGGGCATGGGTCGGGCGGGCGGTACGGGGAACGGCGGCTGATGGACTTTTTTGTACGCAATTTGCTGAACCAGCCGACGCCGGACTGGAATAGGCTGCCGCCGAAACCGGAAAATCCGCGACAATAGACTGATAATAAAACACTTGCGCGACAAACATCTTGCTGAGGCTTGGCTCCAGCAGTCAAAAGGATGCATGCCATGGAGGAGAAAAAAATGGATACAATGAAAAATCTCTTGTAGAAAATACAAAATTGCATTCATAATTTAGCACTGAGTTGAAGTGAGAATACGTTTACCCAACCACCGCCAAATCCGGAAGCTGCTCTGGCGGCCAAATGAACGACAAAACTTGATGGAGGTTTCAATGAGGCGCAATCTCTTCCAACCGCTGGCTTGTTTTGCTGGAATCGCGATGATCGTGGCTGCCTGCTGCATGGGGCATGCGCAATCGGGTTCCCAGGGAAGTATTGCAGTGAGCGTGCAGGACACGACCGGCGGCATCGTGCCGGAAGCGACGCTTGAGCTGGTGCAAGTGGCCACCAACGATCACCACGCTGCAAGAAGCAGCGACAAAGGTGTCTATACGTTTGTCGACCTGCCTATCGGCATCTACAGTCTCGAAGTAACGAAGGCAGGATATGCCAAGCTGGACTTGGATCAGATTTCTGTCCACGCTGCCCAAACCACCGACGTGCTTGCTTCGCTGAAAGTCGGGCAGACCAATGAAACCGTTACAGTGGATGCCAGTTCCAGTTCTCTGATCGAGACCTCGTCCAACTCCATCGAAAATGTGATCGACCTGAAATATGTCGAAGACCTTCCGCTGGGCGGGCGCGACCTGTCGTCGCTTGTGGCGTTGACGCCGGGCTACCAGGGCAATCCGGGTTATAGCGAGACAGGATTGATGCTTGGGACCTTCAATGGCGAAGTGGAAATGGACACCGGCAGCAATATCGATGGCGTAATCGGAGCCCCATCGCGCGGCAAGTATTACGGTGGCAACGCCGATCCCGTAGTGACTGCGCGTATCGAAAACATAGGTGAAATGGCAGTCCAGACCGACATGATGGATGTTGACCAAGGCTTCGGGCAGTCGTCGATGCAGGTCAACTACGTAAGCCGCAGCGGAACCAATCAATTCCATGGCCGCGCCTTTGAGGACTTCAAGAACGACGGCCTCTATGCCAACACCTGGACGAACGATGCAGACCACCTGAGCAAGCAGAAGGTGATTTACAACGACTTTGGCGGCAGCGTGGGCGGACCGATCCTGCACGACAAGCTGTTCTTCTTCGGCACATTTTCAATGCGCGAGATTCCCGGCACCTACGACCTTTCGAACACGGTGCTCACCGCAGCCGCCCAAGCCGGGAACTTTGGATACACCTACACCACCGGTTCCGGCGCTACCCAGACCAATACGGTCAATCTTTACAATCTTGTGGCCGGTCTCAACGCCAATTTGCCCACCACGCCGAACTCCATCGTCAGCACGCAGCTTTCGAACATCACCGGCTCTGAGAGTGACGGCTCAGTTACCGCGATCGCCGGCGATCCGAACGTATCCACGCTGAACTGGAAGGAGCCGAATCCTGAGACGCTCTATTACCCGATGGGCAGGTTTGACTACAACATCTCATCCAAGCTGCGCACCGGCCTTAGCTGGAACATGACGCAGGACGGCAAGCCTAACAATTATCCGCAGCCCTTCCCCGGCGCCAGCTTTGCCGCCCAAAACTCCGGGTACGAGATTCGCAACTTTACTCTCGGCACCCTGGTGGATTGGAATATTTCCCCCAGCCTCATCAACCAGTTCCGCGGCGGGTTTTTGTATAACGCCGCCAAGTTTTCTTATAACCAGAAGCCCCTGTGGGCCACTGAACCTACCATCAACTGGGCAATTGCAAACTCGGGAGAGTATTACTCGTTGCCGGTCACGGAATACTATCCGCTCTTCAACGCCTCTGACACTATCTCATTGCAGCGCGGCAACCACACAATGAAGTTCGGCGCCTCGTGGTATCGCGAACAGGATCACTATTGGAATCCGCCTGCGGGCTTTCCGAATTACGGACTCGGCCTGGCGAACGGCGATCCGGCGTTGAACGCTTTTTCGACGTCGAACTTCCCCAACGCATCGGCGGGCCAGATTGGCGAAGCAGAAGGTCTGTATGCAACGCTGGTGGGCCGCATCAGCGGAGTGAGCGGCAGCTATACATACAACCAAAAAACGAAGTCGTATTACACGGGAATCTCCGCATACAACCTCGATGAAGTTTCGAATGCGTGGGCGTGGTATGCGCAGGATTCGTGGCGCGCCACGCCCAGCTTGACGGTGAATTACGGCATCCGCTGGGACTACACCGGCGATAACTACGACAAGACCGGCGCGTACCACTCCGCGGGCGCCGTCGGCGTTTGGGGACCTACCGCGGTGGGTCAAATCTTTCAGCCGGGAACGCTGGGCGGAGTAGCCGACCCCAGCATCGATGTCAATCCTCATGCCTATCAGCCGTGGGATCGCTCGCCGCAGCCGCAGGTGGGCATTGCCTGGAATCCAAACATAGACTCAGGTCCCCTTGGCAAACTCATGGGCGGACGCAAAACAGTCATACGCGCGGGCTTCAGCCTGAAGAAGTTCAATGAGCCCTACCAGTTTTATTGGGATGCGGCGTCGGATTACGGTTCCTTCTTCTATCAGTACTTCAACCTCTATCCTGCCACCAGTCCATCCACCGGATACTTCCAGGCGGGAAGCCTCGCGTTGGGCGATACGATGCCGGCATATCTGCTGTCTCCCGCTACGTACATGGCTTCGCAGCCGGAGTCGGAACTGGCCTTTCAAAACTTCAACATGGTGGGCATGGACCCGCACATTCAGCAGCCCTATGTAGAAACCTGGAACCTGGGAATCCAGCGTGAGTTAGGCACCAGCCGCGCCATCGAAATTCGCTACCAGGGCAACCACTCAGTGCATCAGTGGGTTTCGATGGATCCGAACGAGGTCAACATCTTCGAGAACGGATTCCTCACCGAGTTTCAGCACGCCCAGGCCAACTATCAAATCAACCAGGCGGCCGGCATCCAGTCGTTTGCCGACAACGGATACGCGGGCCAATACGCGCTGCCCATTATGACCCAGGCCTTCCAGAACGAAGCTTCCGCTGGTCCGGGAATCGGCCTCTCTGACTTTGGCAACGCGCAGTTCCTCAACTACCTTACCTATGGCGAAGCCGGCGCCATGGCCAGCGTGCTCAGCGGCTGGCAGGGTACCGTTCCGTATATTTGCAACCTCATCGGCGCCAACTTCACTCCCTGTCAAACCAACCTCGGATACACCGGCACTGGCACCTATCCCGTCAACTTCTTCCAGGCCAATCCCTATACCTCGGGCAGTGGCGGACCGTATTGGACGTATCTTGCTTCGGAGTTGGAGGCAGCAGGATATTCCAACTACAACTCGCTCCAGGTCGAGTTCCGCCAGCAGAACTGGAAGGGGCTGCAACTGAATGCGAACTATAACTGGAGCCACACGCTCGGCTTTGATTCGCAGGAACAATGGACGGCGACCAACAACTTGTTCACCATGCGTCAGTCAATGAAAAGCCTCAATTACACGCCGGCCGAGTACGACATCCGCCAGGTAATACACATGAATGGCACCTATGATCTGCCCATTGGCAAGGGCAAAGCCTGGCTAAATGGAAACAATGCCCTGAGTTCGATCCTCGGCAACTGGACGCTCGGAAATATCATCACCTGGCAAACCGGCATGCCCCAGTTGCTGACGGGCGGCTATCAAACCTTTAACGACTACGCCGACGGTGGCGTGACCTTGAGCAACGGGCTTACCACGCACGAACTGCAGAAGGCAGTACATGTGCATCGCCTTCCCGCATCGGTAATGGAAGCAAACTGGGAAAACGGCACTCCAAATTATGTCGTGATGCTGGATTCGAAGTATCTTGCTTCATCGACGAATGGCGGGCCGAATACAAGCTACATCAACCCCAACACCTCGGCAGGCGTATTGCAGCCTCCGCTGTTCCTGCACGGAACGCACGGGTTCTATCACGATCTCTCGGTCTCCAAGAACTTCCCGGTGTGGGAGAGAGTGAAGTTGCAGTTCCAGGGCGAGTTCCTGAACCTGTGGAACCATCCTGTTTTCGGAAACGGCAACGGTTTTATGAACGCCAGTGCGCAGAGCAACACATTTGGCCTTGCCACCGGAGGACCCAACAACGGTCCGCGCCACATTCAACTCCGCGCCAACATCGAGTTCTAACGAGTTGCAGCGCGTATTACGAACCTGGAACCGGTAGCGCCGGCCTACCACCCCGACGCTATTCGTTGGGGTGGTCGACCGGTTGTCGCTGCGGGCCCCCCGGCCCGCAGGCGCCTTTTCGACGGCTGAATTCGCGCCCCCACGGACACTGCATGGGAGAAGCGAGTTGAGCTGGTTGCAGAAATGTGAGTGTTCTTGAGCCGGAGAGTGAAAGCATGAAAGACGCGACGGCTGGAGTTATAAACAGATTGCAGAACCTATCGAAGAAGGCGGAGCATGGGACAAGCGTGGGGCTGGCTTTTCAGCAGGTCCGCGATTTGATTGTTCACGGCAACCTTGCGCCCGGTAGTTGGATCGTGGAGGGAGATCTGTGCGATCACCTCAATATGAGCCGGACGCCGGTACGAGGCGCGCTGTATCTGCTGCAGCGCGAGGGTTATGTGCTGGAGTACCGCAACGGCAGCAAGTCGCGAATGATTGTTGCGCCGTTGACGAAAGAAGACGCCAGCGAACTGTATCCGATCATCGGGCGCATCGAGGGACTGGCTGGCCGGCGCACAGCCTCACTGCCACGAGAGGAACGCGAGGCCCTGGCAGCGCAACTGACAGCCATCAACTTGAAGCTGGACAAAATTGCGCGAGAGCGCGGCTATGACGGGCCGGTAATCTTCGACCTCGATCACGAGTTTCATCGCCTGCTGCTGGCCGCCGGTTCGGGGCCGAGGCTGAAGGCGATGCACCGCGCAGTGGAACCACAGACAGAGCGCTATTGGCGGCTGTATGCAAGCTCCATCATCAACGAGCTGCATGTGTCGGTAAAGGAACATGAAGAGATTATTGCCGCGCTGCTCGAAGGCCATGCCGATCGGCTGGAGCGCGCGCTTTTTGCGAACTGGGAGAATGGCTGCAGGCGGCTCGCTAACGTTATTGATATCTTTGGAGAGCGCGGTAGCTGGTAACTAAAACAACGGCTGACTTACTAACCGAATTTATCTGGAAGGTTTCTTGAGACATTTGAACAAGACAGCCAGGTTATTAGCTGCTGTGAGTGTGGCAGCGTTGAGTGCCTCGGCGATCGGGCAATGGTATCCCGCGGGCCGCGACGCCAGACTTGGCCCCATGCTCGACCAGGGACTGGCGAGTTACCATGCGCCGCAGTTGAATTTGCGACTGGTGAATTCATCCGGAACGGTTGCCGGACTTGAGCCGGATAGCAGCGAGGGATTCGATTTTGTTCCGTCGGAGTTACTGGCGGCGCGCTCGACCGACGGCTACTACCACCTGGGCGAT
The DNA here is from genome assembly GCA_964528915.1 of uncultured Occallatibacter sp. Classification (GTDB taxonomy): domain Bacteria; phylum Acidobacteriota; class Terriglobia; order Terriglobales; family Acidobacteriaceae; genus Telmatobacter. The sequence goes on along the minus strand of CAZGUD010000003.1, from coordinate 114,559 downwards.
CTTGACGTGCGCCTGCGCGAGGTGGGCGCCAATGAGTGGAAGGGCTATTCGACCGCGCTCGAGCGCCAGCCGGTAAAGCCGCTTCCGGCTCAACAAGGAGAGCTGCGCCGCGACGATCTGCGGCCGACGCTGCCTGCTGATTTTCCGCTGGAATTGACTCGTAGCTGGCTCGTGGTGAATGGCAAGCTGGCGATGCGGTTCACGCTCAGAAATTCCGGCAGAAAGGCAATTGAAATTGGCGCACTGGGCATCCCGCTTATCTTTGACAATATTCTGAACGGCAAAAACCTTGAAGAAGCGCACGCCGTGTGCAGCTTCTCCGACCCGTCCATCGCGCTCGACGGCGGCTATGTGCAAGTTACGCGTCTCAACGGGCACGGACCTGCCCTGGTTGTGGTTCCCGATGGAAAGACGCCATTTGAAGCCTACAACCCGATCGGCGGTGAACGCGGGCGGGCACACAAGGCCGAGCTATTTCACGATCTGACGCCCCGCAGCATGACATTCGAAGGTTTTTACGAATGGATGGTGGCGTCTGCAGCGTACCAGCAGAACGAGTGGAAGAATGCAGATGAGTGGAATCCGGCTAAGAGCATCGTGTTGCAGCCGGGTCAGGAGCGCACCGTGGGTTTGCGCTTCCTGGTGGCCGATTCGATCGAGTCAATTGAAAAGACGCTTATTGAAGCGCGCATGCCGGTAGCCGTGGGAATTCCGGGCTACATTCTGCCGCAGGATATCGACGCCAGCCTCTTTCTGAATTATCCGCAGCCGGTGAAGACCATTGCGGTGGAACCTGCGGGCGCCATCGAGATCAAGGCTGATGGAAAAACGCCGCACGGTTGGCAGCGTTACATATTGCACGGCAAGCAGTGGGGACGTGCGCGACTCACGGTGACGTACGTCGATGGCCTGGTGGAAACCGTGCAGTACAAGGTAATCAAGCCTGAGACTGAAGCGATCGACGATCTGGGGAACTTCCTCTTCACAAAACAGTGGTTCGATCAAAAGGACGATCCTTTTCATCGCGCGCCGTCGGTGATGAGTTACGACCGCGAAGCGAATGCGATAGTGACCGAGGACAGCCGGGTGTGGATTGCGGGATTGAGCGATGAGGCCGGCGCCGGCTCCTGGCTGGCAGCCGCAATGAAGGAGTATGTGAGGCCCGACAAGCACCAGGTAGAGCAACTCGAAGACTTTGTCGACAACGTGATGTGGGGCGGTATCCAGTTCAAAGATGGTCCTCACAAATTCGGCGTTCGTAAGAGCTTGTTCTACTACCAACCCGATAAGCTGCCCGCTGGTTACTACCGCAGCGACATGGATTGGCACTCGTGGGAGAGCTGGAGCCAGGAAGCCAGTGAAGATACAGGGCGATCCTTTAACTATCCGCACGTGGTTGCGGCGTATTGGGCGCTTTACCGGTTGGCCCGCGATCACCAGGGCCTGGTGACGCACCACGACTGGCGATGGTACTTGACTCAGGCCTACGAAACCACGATGGCCATGACGCGATATGCGCAGGATCTCGCCCAATTCGGTCAGATGGAAGGCGATGTGTTTATCGCAGTGCTCGACGATCTGCGTCGCGAGGGGATGACCGAAGAGGCTGCAACGCTTGAAGCGGCGATGCGCGCGCGGGCCGAGGTTTGGCAAAAGCTCGCTTTCCCTTTCGGCAGCGAAATGCCGTGGGATTCGACCGGTCAGGAAGAGGTATACGCCTGGACACGCTACTTTGGGATGAATGACAAGGCCCAGGTAACGCTGGACGCGATCAAGGGATACATGCCCACGATACCGAGCTGGGGATACAACGGCAGCGCGCGCCGCTACTGGGATTTCCTGTATGGCGGGAAGTATGAACGGCTGGAGCGGCAACTGCACCATTATGGATCGGGAATCAATGCGATTCCGGTGCTCGATGCTTACCGGCGCGACCCGCGCGATCTCTACTTACTGCGCATCGGCTATGGCGGCACTATGGGCGCTATCAGCGGAATTGACCAGGACGGGTTCGCATCGGCAGCGTTCCACAGCTACCCCGACATGATGAAATTCGATCCATATAGCGGCGACTACGGGCCAAACTTCTTCGGTCATGCCTGGAGCACGGGCGCGTATCTGGCAAAGGATCCTGAGTTCGGCTGGCTGGCTTTTGCAGGTAATGTTGAGGACTCAGGCCAATCGGTGACCATCGAGCCGCTCGATAGCCAGCGGCAGCGTGTTTACCTTCAGCCGCTGGGCGTTTGGCTGACGCTTGATAGTGGGCAGTTCCAGCGCATAACTCTCGATAAGGCAACCAGCAGAGTCGAAATCTCGCTCGCGCCCAGGGACGCATTCACCCCCGCCGCGCTGCTGCGTATCGACCAGCCGGCAAAGATTGCTGGCATCGGCTCGATTGTCCCTGAAGGCGAATTCGAGCGTGTGAGAGGAGCATTCGCGGTTCCGCTGGGAGACCAAACGGCGGTAATTCACTTGAGCCTTCAAGCGGGGCAGTCGTCACAGTAGATCAGTGCGCACCGCACTCTGAGCCAGAACAGGCGCTTTCGTGCGCCGCCTTGGTTTGCAATCTTAACGAGGACTGGGATAAGATTCTCGCCAATATACGTCTTTAGCCGTATTTGGTTACCAAGGTCCGTCTTCCGCACGGGGATCGTGCCTGCATGGAAAGTCTGAGACAATCCGATCTACACTCTCTTCTGGCCTTCGCACGCGAATGCTATACGGTTCATAGTGCCGAGCCATTTGAAAGTTTTCTCACGCGCCTTGTAGACGCCCTTGCCCGTCTCATCCCAGCCACCCACGTTACCTACAACGAAATGTGCCCGGAGAAATCGGAGTCGCACAACTGCGTCAACACCCCGGAACTTGCCAGCCCCCTAGCGAGCCGCCTGTGGGAACTGCACATGAACGAACATCCGGTGCTGTTGCACGCGCAGAACACAAAACTCCCTTGCACTCTGCGCATTTCGGATCTATGGAGCCAACTGCAACTTCGCAACAGCGGGTTGCACAATGACTTCTACCGGCATTATGGAATCGCAGACGCACTCTGCATCACCATAGGTTGCACCGCACCCACGGTGATCGGAGTCGGCTGGCATGACGGCCGGCGTTTTACCGATCGTGAGCGAACCATCGCGGATCTTGCGCGCCCCCACATCAGCCGGGCATGGCAGAACGCGAGAATGGTCAGCCGGGTACAAGACCAGTTAGAGATGCTGCAGCGTGGCGTCGAAAGTCTGGGCGCCGGGGTGATTCAATGCGGCCCGCAGGAGCGGGTCGAATTCATCAACGCGCACGCACGCAAATACCTGGCGGAGTATCTCGGTTCCACGCGGCAAATCAATCGACGCTTGCCGGCGGAGCTTCTAGTTTGGGTGCAGCAGCAGGATTCGCAATTATCGGTGAGCGATGATGCACCGCCAGTTCGATCTCCGCTGATTTATGAGAAAGAACACAAACGGCTGGTCATCCGCCTCCTCTCGCAGCCCCGAGCGAACCTGATTCTGATGGAGGAGGAACGGATGCTCAAGGATACGAAGGTCGCCGCGAAACTGAAGCTGACGACTCGCGAAACCGAGGTCCTGAACTGGATTGCCTGCGGCAAGACGAACCACGAGATTGGCGTCATTCTGGAGATGCACACGGCAACGGTAAAGAAGCACGTCGAGCATATCTTCAAGAAACTCGGTGTGGAGAACCGCACTACCGCAGCCACGATCGCGCTGGCACGGGTACCTGACACTCCCGGGAATTAACTCACGCCGGCAGCAATACGCCGAAAAGCGTATTGCTATAAGCGTCGTCTTGGCCAAAGAATCATTCCGACAGTCTGAATGTTCCTCTTGAAGTGGCGCTGCGCGACAAATGGAATCCGCCTCGCGTGAGCAAGTTGGAACCAATCCCGGAGTCGAAATTACAACCGGTGGGGAGATTGCGTACGAAGAAGGCCTATGCCATTACCGCTTTCAGGCGACTAGGTCTGACGCGCCGAGAGGCGGACGTTCTATTGTGGATCGCTCGAGGACAGTCGAACGCCGAGATCGGCGCCAGCCTTCGCATCAGTCCGCGCACCGTAAAGAAGCATCTGGAGCACATCTTCGGCAAACTCGGTGTCAGGACCCGGCTGGCCGCGGCGGTAAGGGCAGGTGCGGCATGTTCCGCGAAACAGCCAATTCTGCGCGGGCCGTCCGCGAGCGCGCCCAGGCAAGGTCAAATCCTATATCCATGATTCCGCTGCGCTGTTGCGGCGAATCTCCCGGCTGTGATTCAAGTCACGATATTTACCACTAAGGCAATACGCCGGAAGGCGTATTGCACGCCTCGTCGTCCCGCGCGAAAAATGATTTCGCTAATCCAAGAGCGACGCAGTGTGGGTTGAGTCTCGCGAAGAGCGGGGTACCTTACCCTTGTGACCGAGTCCAACCCACCCAACAAAAAACGCCGCCCCTGGTATGGGGAAAATCCGATGGATAGCGGGAACGTCAACCCTTGGCTCAGGCTTATGAGCCAGATTTGCCTTGAGACGCATCCGATTCCGCACGCCCCCCACATCCGGTCACTTGCAACGACCCCTCTAAACCAAAACGACATTCACAGCCGCCGCACCGTGAAGGTGCAAAAGGAAGAAACTATGCTCCGCACCAAGTTTTTCAGCTCGTTTGTCATCCCTGCTCTGTTCATTAGTTTAGTGGCGGTTGCGTTGACTGGCTGCGGCGGCAGCTCAAAGCCAATAAGTCTCACCGTTACGGCAGCGGCAACTACTGTGGATGGCACCGATTCGACCACCCTCACCGCAACCGTAACCCACGATAAGAATTCGGCCGGGGTTACCTGGACTGTGAGTGGCGGAGGCACGCTGTCGAACACCACCACCACGTCGGCAACCTATACTGCGCCGGCGGCGACCAGCAGTCCCCAAACTGCAACCATCACGGCGACCTCGATAGCCGACACCACCAAGACCGGTACGGCGTCCATTACTATACCTGCCGCGCCGGCGGTAACTACGATAAGTTCAAGCCTGACCGGCGTCGTCGGGTCATCGTTGTCACTTGCTTTGCAGGCTAGCGGTGGCATCTCCCCGTATACATGGGCCGTTTCGAGTACCGGCAGCGCACTGCCCGCGTGCCTCACTTTGAGTTCCTCAGGCGTGATTACATTCACAAGCATGGGCCAGGAGGCCGCCTGCGCCGCCGCCTCGCCATATAGCAATTTGATCTTTACTGTTACTGACTCGGGGACGCCCACCCCCCTGACTGTGACCTCGTCTCCGCTGACCATCACAATTCAAGGGACGCCAATCTCGCTTCCCACCCCAAGCGCGACTGTGCCGGGCCCTGGAACAGCCAGCACCTCATACAGTGCCTCGCTCGCAGCCACCGGCGGCGTAGTTCCGCTTGCTTACGCCATAACCGGCGCCTTGCCTACCGGCCTTACGCTCAATGCAAGTTCCGGCGGCATCTCCGGTATCCCTACTAAATCAGGCACATTCCCCTTCTCTCTTACGGCCACCGACAATTACGGCGATATGGCTACGCAGGGCTATTCCATCAATATCAGCCCCGCGCCAGCCTCCACTTTTGCGATCGTGGCGCCCGCTTCTGAGCCTGCCGGAACCTCTTTCAACTTCACTGTGACCGCGTACGACGCCGATGGCAATATAGCGACCGGCTACCCAGGGACGGTGAAGTTCACGAGTTCCGATACCAAGGCCGTGTTACCCGCAAACGCCACCCTGACCAACGGCACCGGCACCTTCGCCGCCACCTTCAAGACGGCGGGAGCTGAGACCATCACGGCCACCGACTCCACGACCGCTTCAATTACCGGGACCTCGAACAATACAACCGTCAGTCCGTTAGCAGCCTCGAAGCTCGCAGTCTCAGGCCCGGCCACGGCTACGGCAGGCACCGCGTTTAACGTTACAGTGACCGCCGAAGATATTTACGGCAATACCGTGACCACGTTCTCCGACAAGGTGAACCTGACGAGTTCAGATGGGTCTGCCATCCTGCCTGCGTCTTCGGGCCTGATCAGCGGCACAGGAACTTTCCCGGTGACCCTGAAGACAACGGGCAGTCAGACCGTCACTGGTACCGACGCGACCAACGGAGCGATTGCCGGCGTCACCGGCACCATCGCAGTTAGTCCGGCCGCGGCAAACCGCTTCACGGTTGTAGCGCCTGCTGCATCGGTTGCCGGAGCATCGCTTGCTTTATCGGTGACCGCATACGACTCCTACAACAACGTGGCCACCAATTACACCGGGACAGTGAAGTTTACGAGCACAGATGCAAAGGCTTCTCTGCCGGCAAACGCGACACTGACCAGCGGCACAGGCAGCTTCTCAGCAACCCTGAAAACCGTCGGCAGCCAGACGATCACGGGCACAGACACTGCAACGGCCTCCATCACTGGAACGTCGTCAGCCATCGTGGTCAGTCCGGCTGTGATGTCGCAGCTTCTAGTTACCGCGCCCTCATCGGCTACGGCCGGAACCGCGTTCAGCGTCACAGTAACGGCCGCTGACGCCTACGCCAACGTCATCGGCGGTTACACCGGCACGGTGCACTTCACCAGCTCTGACACTGCTTCAGGTGTTGTTCTGCCCGCCAATTACACCTTCACTGCGGCGAATTCGGGCAGCTACACGTTTGCAAACGGAGCGACACTGATTACCGCCGGCAGCAGGACCATTACCGCGACCGACACAGCGAATGCCGGATTCACCGGCAGCGCCGCGGTTACCGTGAATGCGGCGGCAGCTACCAAGCTTGTAGTGTCAGCGCCAGGTACGGCTACGGCCGGAACCGCCATTAATGTGACTGTTACTGCCGAGGACACCTACGGCAATACCGTCACCACGTTCGCCGACAAGGTGAACTTCACCAGCACGGATTCGGCGGCGGCACTGCCCGTGTCTTCAGGTCTCACCAACGGCACAGGGACATTCCCTGTGACCCTGAAGACTGCCGGCAGCCAAACTGTCACAGGCACCGATGCGAGCAAGGGAACGATCACCGGGACCACCGGCGCGATCGCGGTCAGCGCGGCGTCGGCATCTCACTTCCAGGTCAGCGCGCCGGCATCAGCCTCAGCCGGTGCATCCTTCAGCGTTGCCGTAACTGCGCTTGACCCATACGGCAACATCGCCTCCGCTTATGCGGGAACTGTGAAGATCACGAGCAGCGACTCGCAGGCATCGCTGCCCCCGAGTTCAGCACTGTCCAACGGAACCGGCAGCTTCGCGGTGACACTGAAGACAACCCCCACACAAACCGTAACCGCAACCGATTCGGCGAACGCGTCAATCAGCGGCATTTCGGGCAGCATTTCCGTGAGTCCCGGAATCACGGCCAAGCTCTCGGTCGTAGCTCCTGCCACGGTAACCACCGCTGTCGCCTTTAACTTCACGGTGACTGCGATCGATGCGTACGGCAACACCACGCCCAACTACGGGGGGACGGTTCAGTTCTCCAGCAGCGACGCAACCGCCCCACTGCCAACCCTGCCGACAAGCTCGACTCTCAGCAGTGGGACCAAGAGCTTCTCGGCCACCTTCGCGAGCAATGGCACATGGACCATCACGGCTACCGACACGGCGATCGGTACGATCACCGGCACGTCTGGCAGCATCACGGCCTCAACGGTCCTGACCATCACCACTACGAGCCTGAACTCGCTGGATGTGGGTCAGACGCCCACGCAGGTGCTGACCGCGGCCGGCGGCTCCGGCAATTCCGCCAACTACGCATGGAGCTGGGCGGCGCAAGGCAGTTCGAGCATTCCTCCGGGCCTGACGGTCAACGCCGCCACTGGCGCCCTCACGGGATCTCCGACTACCGCTGGCAGCTATAACGTCACCGTCAAGGTGGTCGACTCCGGCATCACTCCAAATCAAACGGCCACGGCCAACTTCACTATCACCATTTACGGCGCGTTGACGCTCTCGTCTACGCTCCCAACCGGATACGTCGGTGTCAATTACTCAGGCTCGGTGACCGGGGCTGGCGGAAGCAACCAGGGCGATCTCTCGCTTACCGTCGTCTCCGGGCTCCCGAGTGACGGCCTGAGCACCTCTCCCAATGGCCCTGGCGCTTTGAATATCGGTGGACCGCCATCCAACCTAACCACGCCTTACACAGTCAACTTCACAATGAAGCTGGCAGACAGCGCCACCAATGCTTCCATAAGCCAGGGCTTCAGCATCACTGTTAACTCATCGACGTATGTGCTACCCACATCGAATCCGCCCGCTGCGGTTGATGGCCAGGCCTATGGCGACACCATCACCGCTAACATCGCCGGCGGCAGCGGCAATTACGCGTGGATCATTAACGGCACCCAGATCGCGTCGAATACGCCCACGGCGCTGGGCACAGCCGCGCTCTCACAGCAGTTCTTCGCCGTCGACAGCGGCACCAGCGTTCTCACGCTGCAAACGGCGTCCTCAACAACAGTTACCGGGACAGGCACCTTCACCTTCACCGCAGCAATCAAGGACATTGGCCTCAACCAGACCAGTGCCACGCAGACGTACACCTTCACAGTGAATCCTGCAGGCTCGACGGTGAGCGGGCAGTTCTTCCTGAATAATTACTGCTATAACGGCAACAATAACCTGCCCGTCACCTTTACTGTCGGTCTCTACAACGGCGCCACGCTGGTCCAATCACAGACGACCGACGTCAACGGGAACTACTCGTTCAGCAGCATTCCCAACGGGACATACTCGATCGAGCCGTCACTTCCGGGCGCTGCTACGTTGTTCTATCCCACCAGCATTACGGGCCTCGCCTTGAATAGCGCCACCAATAACAACGTGCAGGGAGAAAACTTCAACGCGAATGTGGGCTTCACGGTCTCTGGCACGGTGAGCTACAGCGGCTCGCAGGCAGGGCAGACTTACTTGTCGGTGAATAACAATAACTGCGGCGGGAATGGCGGACCCGGCACCAGCATTACCGAGACCGTGCTGAAAGCCGGAGGAGCTTATACGATCCGCGGCGTGCCGCCGGGCAGCGTTTCGATCTCCGCATGGATGGATCCAATCGGCCAGGGCCAGCCGAATGCGACTGACCCGACGGGGAGCGTCGCAATCACGGTCGATGCAAATGTCAGCAACGCTGACCTCACCATGGCCGATCCGACCTTTGCAACGCCGACCGAGAATCCGCAGATCACTAACATCACCCCTAACCCGCAAGGCGCCCTGATTCAATTCACCCCGAGCCAGAACAGCAATGGCGTGGAAGACGCGAATGGGTACTGGGTGCAATGGAGCACCAGCACAGCACTTGGCGGCGGATCCGGCGGCGGACAATTCGCATGTGCTGAAAGCGGCAACACCTGCCCCCACTACGTGTTCGAGCCGAGCGGGAAGAACGGCGTCTGGCTCCTCACCAATGCGTTGCTGGCCGGAACGGGCTACAGCTTCACCAGCGGCCAAACATACTACTTCCAGGCCCGATCCTATGACTCCCTGGACGGCGATTCCCATCCGAGCGGCTGGTGCAACTACACAATGAACGGGTGCAGCGATACGACGGCCGCAGACTTTATCGGCGTGACCATCGGCACGCCCGCTTGCACCGGAACCTGCGCCACGGTTACGAGCTCGGTGACTATCCCGAACACCATCACAATTAATAAGGGCGCGCCCCTGTATCTGGGCCTGATCCAACTGTCGGGCGCCGGCGGCAATCCGACCGCCTTTTACGTTACTGAGATTGCCAGCCCGGTGATTGGCGCGAATCAGTTTACGGTCACCGTTCCGACCGGCCAAAACTATATAGTCCTCGGGGTCCTTGACCAGGACAACAATGGCGGGGTCGGCGCCGGGTCGATCAATAATGTCAGGGGTCAGATCCCGTCCTCGGATTACCTGACCATAACGGCCAGCACGACGTCCGTGCCTGGCATTACGCTATCCGGCGCGAACAGCCTAGCGACCATAAGCACGCAGTGGTCATCCTACAGTTGCAATGGCTGCGGCTCGACCTCGACCAGCTACCAACTTAATTTTGAAGTAGAAGAGGGAGCCAAGCTGCCGGTTGCGGTCACCATAACCTCGGGCCCGAATATGATCAACACCAGCAACACCGTGGCCATTGATATGGGCAACAACTGCCAAGGTTGCGGCAATCCTCAGTTCCAGTACTCCGTCATGATTCCCGGCGGCACGCCAAATGTGGGAGACACGTACGACTTCACGGTAACCTATCTGAATCCCGACGGCACGACGAGCCAGGATACCGGCAGCACAGTGAACGGTGCCGTGACCGGTTGGGACGGCGGGACAACGATTGTGGGAGCGAGCGATGCCCCAAGCGCCCTTGCCCCCAACAACAACAGCAGCACCAGCACGACGCCTACATTTACCTGGACTGATTCGTCCAGTTCCATCGGCAGCGACTTTGACTACAACTTCTACCTCTCCGACCAGACCAGTTGCTCAGGTAGCTGCACCATCTGGCAGATACCGAGCCAGAACTCCAAGTCCAACGGCTTCTCCAGTTCGATCCTATCAATCACCTGGGGAATCGATCCGACCGGAGACGCAAGCAACACGCCTTCAGTGGGCAAATTGACCCCAGGAGACATTTACAACTGGACGATCCAGGTCCAGGACCCATATAACAACCAGGCGCAGACGTCGGTGTGGTACCAGCCATAAATTGCGGTTTCACTCGCAAAGGCGGCCGGCCGCAAGGCGGGCCGCCTTTTTGCTGAACGGATGCGCGCGCTATCCTGGCGCGCGGCGGTCTGCGAGCAATATCCTTGCGGAGCAAGTCTGCGCCCGGCCAACCTTAATTGCTTACAATCGGAGCGGGTCGCTACGCGCCCAAACAGGTGTCACAAATATCCGCGCGGTAAAACGTGATTTTTGACCAGGAAGCGAGATGGGAGTCTACAAAATGAAGTTCCGGGCGATTCCCGTATTCCTCGCTTTTTTGGCCATGGGCTTTCTCGATGCCGAGGGGCCGTTCGTGAGCCTCGCGAAGAACGAATTCCACCTGAGCAACGCCGCCGCCTTCCTCACTCCATTGGTTGGCTTGAGCATGTTCGGCCTGCTCTCAATTCCGGCGGGAATTCTCCAGAACCGTCGCGGCAAAAAATTTGTCCTCATGCTGGGCCTTGCCGTGGCGCTCATGGGAATGTTGATCGCCAGCCTGGGGCTCAACTCGTTCCCGCGTTTTCTTCTTACCATTGTGCTGCTAGGCGCCGGAACCGCCGTCCTGCAGGTGGCCGGCAATCCGCTCATGCGCGATGTCTCACCCCAAGGCAAGTTTGCGCGCAACCTGTCGCTGGGTCAGTTCGTCAAGGCCGTCGGCTCGCTCTCAGGACCGCTTGTGCCGGTAATTGCAGCCCGGTACTTCGGCGCCAGTTGGATGGTGATTTTCCCCATTTTCAGCGTGGCCCTGTTCATCACTCTGGTGGCAGCCGGTTCGTTGAAGCTCCCCACCGTTGAAGCGGCAGCCACGGTGGCGAGCTTGCGCCCGGCGACACTGCGCTCATGCATGGGCCTGCTGCGCAACCCGTTCATTCTGGCCATGACCTGCGCAATCTTTCTCTACGTTGGCGCCGAAGTCTCAATCAGCGCGGGGATTCCGCTCTTCCTCAAGGAGCGGTTTGGCCTCGATATCAGCCGCGTAGGCCTGCTGGGAACTGGATTGTTCTTCATGGCCCTGATGATTGGAAGGTTCCTGGGCGGCGTGATTCTGAACTGGGTCAAGCCCGCGCATTTCCTGGTTGCCACATCCGTGCTATCGCTGGCCGGAATGACGGCCCTCTTTGTGCCTTCTGGCCGAGTGGCGGGGGCAGCGTTTTTCCTCATCGGCCTGGCCTTTGCCAACATCTTTCCGCTTATCTTTTCCATCACCGTCGATCGTATGCCGGAACATGCCAACGAGATTTCAGGCCTGCTGGTGACGGCCATCGTCGGCGGCGCGGCGCTTCCCCTCATCATGGGGGTGGTGGCCGATCACAGCAGCATGCGAGCCTCATTGCTGGTGCCGATTGCCGCTATTGCGTACGTGTTTGCACTCTCGCTGGTACAAGTGTCTGACAGTGGATTGAAGACGGGAGCTGCGGGGGCCAACGCTTAGAAACCACTTCGAAAAGCAAGTTGGACTATGCATCATGCGCCATAATCAACCGGAGGGTTTTTCATTGGGAAGAGATTTATGGGTTGGCGTTGACATTGGCGGCACCAAAACCGCGGTGGTGGTTTCGTGCAAGCCGCCTGAAGTGATTGCGCGCATCGAATTCGCCACACTGCCCGAGAAGGGACCGCAGCAGGCCATCCATCAGATTCTGGCCGGTCTGCACAAGATGCTTGCCCAATTGAAAGTTGGTCCGGAGTCGTTGCGCGGTATAGGCATCAGTTGCGGCGGTCCACTCGATCCCCACACCGGCGTGATTCAGGCCCCGCCCAATCTGCCCACGTGGATTGATATCCCCATCGTGGAAATTATTAAGAAAGAGTTTGGCTGCCCCGTGCTTTTGCAGAATGACGCCAACGCAGGGGCGTTGGCCGAACATCGCTATGGAGCCGGCCAGGGTACCCGCAACATGGTCTTCCTCACCATGGGTACGGGCCTCGGCGCGGGCATCATCATCGATAAGAGACTCTACTCAGGATCCAGCGAGATGGCGGGAGAAATTGGCCATGTGCGTCTCACGCGCACCGGGCCGGTGGGCTACAACAAGGCGGGGTCGGTGGAGGGGTGGGCAAGCGGAGGCGGCATCGCGCAGGTCGCCCAGGCGATGCTGAAGTCCGCCCGCAAACGCGGGCACAGGTCTCTGCTGCTCGATCTTCAAAAAGAACGCAATGTAACTGCGAGAGACGTTGGCATAGCAGCGAGCCAGGGCGATGCGGTAGCTCGCAGTATTGTGACCGCCGCGGGCAAAAAGCTGGGGCTTGCTTTGGCTATCCTCGTCGATATTCTGAACCCCGATCGGATTGTGATTGGTGGCCTCGCCATGCGGCTGGACGATATGGTGCTCGAGCCGGCCCGCAAGGTTCTGCGCAAGGAAGCTCTGGCGCAGGCGCTGGCAGTATGTACCGTAGTGCCCGCGCTGCTCGACGAGAGCATTGGAGACGTGGCCTCATTGTGCATTGCCATGGATGCGGGCGCGCAGCCGGAAACCAAATCAGCCAGGGGAAAGGATAAGCCGTGAGCGCCCTATCGAAATCACCGCAGGAGTCGACCGCCATGCTTGTGCCCGCTCGAGGAAAATCATGAATCGCGCTACTTCAAACTCCTTGAAGGCAGTCACGCGCCGCAGCATCTTGAAGCTGCCCTTGATTTGCTGGTTCGCATCTTTTTTCAACGGCAGCGGTCTTGCCAAAGCGCTAGCGCCGGATACTACGGGCGGCCCGCTCGCGCGCCGCGCCATCAGCCTGAACGGAACATGGAGCCTTACTTATGGGCCGCTGCCGGAGTATCCGCAGAAGTCGCCCGCCACGGCTCCCCCGCCGGACTGGCCCACGATTCCCGCCACTGCGCCGGGCAATGTGGAGTTGGACCTGGCGTCAGCAGGCAAGATCGAGCCTCTTGAAAAGGGCAATCGCGTTTTGCAGACTCTCAAGCTGGAGGATCATCAGTGGTGGTATCGGCGCACGTTCAATCCCGGACAAGCCGTGCCCGGCGAGCGTGCGGAACTGGTCTTCGAAGGACTCGATTGCATTGCGACCGTATGGCTCAATGGCGTTGAGGTGGGCAGGTCAGCGAACATGCTGGTGTCGCAGCGCTTCGATGTCACCTCGGCCCTGCTGCCTGGCCAGATGAATGAAGTGGTGGTGCGCATCGATCCCGCGGTGCTGGCCGGCCTTGCGCATCCACACTCAGGTTGGGAGTACCCACCCAACGGCCATTGGGAAGCCCTGTATGTCCGTAAGGCCGGACACATGTATGGATGGGACATCATGCCCCGCATCGTGAGCGCCGGCCTGTGGAAGGACGTTAGTGTGGAGTGGCTGCGTCCCAATCGAATCTCCAGCGTGTACTGGCATACAGAATCGGTGGACGCGAAGCAAGGCCGCGCCACGGTCTCTGTTGCCTGGCAGCTGCATGGAGTCGCGGATACAGAACAATATAAACTCGAAGTCCGTTTGCAGCGCGATGGAGAAACGGCGGCGCACTGGGAATCCGCGGTAACCGCGCCTGACGGCAAGCAAGATCTTAATATCGATGAGTGTGCCCTCTGGTGGCCACGGGGATACGGTGAGAGGCCGCTCTACGACGCCACGGTTACGCTGCTCGACAATACCGGGAAAATCATCGACCGTTGCGCAGAGCGAATCGGAATCCGCACCATTGAGCTGGACCGCACCGACCTTCTCACTCCGGATGGAAAAGGCAGATTCGGCTTCACGGTCAATGGCGTGCCAATTCTCGTGAAAGGCACTGACTCGAGTTGCCTCGATGCGCTGCACAGCCGTGACCATCTGCACGTGGAGCGCACCGTTCAACTGATGGAAGAAGCTAATTGCAACATGGCCCGCTGCTGGGGCGGCAATGTATATCCCGAAGACCGTTTCTTCGACCTCTGCGACGAGGCAGGCATCATGGTGTGGCAGGACTTCAACATGGCCTGCGCCATCTATCCCAGGGACAATGATTTTCTAGCCGCCCTCGAGAATGAAGCGGGGACCATCGTTCCGCGCCTTCGCAATCATGCTTCGCTGGCTCTGTGGTGCGGCAACAACGAGTGCGACGATGCCTTCGACTGGGCGCGGCGAGACGGCAGGCCGGTCATCGATCCCAACCTTGACCTCAGCACCCGCAAAATAATTCCAGCGGTCCTCGCGGAACTGGATCCCTATCGCGCCTATCTGCCCAGTTCGCCGTATCACAGCCCGGCCGTTTTTGCCGCAGGCAACAAAGTGGATTCCATGCCCGAGGTTCATCTCTGGGGACCGCGCGGATACTTCAAGGCGCCGTTTTACACTTCCTCGCCGGGCCGGTTCGCCAGCGAGATCGGCTACCATGGCTGCCCGTCAAGGATCTCTTTGGAACGGATGATGGATCCTGACTTCGTCGAGCCATGGATCAAGGGCCACGAATGGAACGAGCAATGGCTCACCAAGTCCTGCCGCTCCACCCTGCAAGACAAGTCCACCGTGGGAAGAAACGACCTGATGATCAACCAGGTGAAGGCCTTCTTCGGCGAGTGCCCTGACGATCTTGACGAGTTCATCCTCGCTTCGCAGATTACCCAGGCCGAGGCCATGAAATTCTTCATCGAACTCTTCCGCCAGCAGAAGGGCACGAAGCAGGGCATCCTGTGGTGGAACATTCGCGACGGCTGGCCGATCCTGTCCGATGCAGTCGTGGATTACTACTTCGAAAAAAAGCTGGCGTTTCATTACCTGCAGCGAGCGCAGCGCGACGTTCAAGCCATCTGCTGCGAAGAAACGCAGGGAAGACACTCGGTGGTCGTGGTGAACGACACGTTGAAGCCGGCGCGCGGCCGGCTTCAAATTGTGCGCGCCGGAGATTCGTCCAAATTGCTTGATGAGTCGTTCGATGTTGAACCCAACGGCAAGGCAACTCTCGGTTCGCTGCCCCATCCCGGCAGCAATGAGATGTGGCAAATGAGATGGACGACGGATGGTATCGGCCCGCACACAAGCCACTACCTGGCCTTCACTCCCACCGTGAGTTTTGTGCAATACAAGGAGTGGATGAAGGATTTGGGCTGATCGGCCCGCGCGCATTCACCTTGTGTTTCGACAAGCTCGGTGCGAAGCCGTTGCGGTCACTTTGTGAATGTGATCTCGCCATAGAATCCGCGCCGGATTCCGACATTTGGTCCGGGGTCGTAGCTGAACTCGGCGTGGTGAGGCTGGAATAGATTCTGGCCGGTGGCCGTAAACCGAATGCGATGCGTCGCAGCCCACTGCGCAGTGGCGTTCCCGGTCCAATACGAAGGCACCTGGATGCCAGGAAGCGCGCTGACGTATCGCACCTGAAAATCCGCATTGATCGATTTGGGCAGATCGAACCCGTTCCGAATGGACGCCCGATACTCCGGACTGGATCCTTGTACTGAGGGCGCGCTGCCGATGTCCATGGAGTTCGTGCCCTTTTCCACGTGCATATCGAGGAACGAGTACGAACCTCCCATGCGCCACCATGGCATTGGACGCCACTCCGGCGCGACTTCAACACCGGTTGTAGACGCCACCAGCCCGTTTCCGAATTCCGCAAATATCTGCAGGTGAGTGGGAGCGGGGGTCGTCTCAAGCAGGGGGCCTGCAACCAGGTCTTCGCTGAACAGGTCGCCGTAGCGGTTGTAGAAGGCGGCGACATCGACATAGAAGTCCTTCGCTTCAAGACCTCTGTAACCGAGCTCATAGCCGTTCAACTGCTCCGACCTGAAATTGGGGTTGGCGTTGAAGCTTGCGAAGAGCGGCAGCCCATTGACGTTTCCAAGATAACTCGAAAGATTGAAATCGCGCTCGACGTCGGCCGGCGTGCGCAGGCCGTGTGTGTAAGCTGCCCAAAGCGTCTGAGTGGCAGTCGGTGTGAACAGCAGCCGGCCGCTCGGTTCCGCGAGCGCTCCGGTGTAGTTCGTTTTCAGCACCTTGGTTCCGGCTATCAGCAACAGCTTGTCCTTTACAAGCAATATCTCGTCCTGCACGAAGCCATGGTAGAGCTGGTCAGTCCTCTGCATCGGCGTAAACGTAAGCCCGGAAATAACCTCCACTTCGTTTCCATGGCTGAATCGGACGGTGAGGCCCCAGGATACCTCCTGCCGATGCAACCGGAAGCGATCGAGAAAATCAACGTCTACCGTGTTGCGAATGTCGCCGAAGTTCAGCTCATTCCGCGTGTCGTGGGCGTAGTGGGCTGCCAACTGAAAGTCTTTACCTTCTCCCTGCACTCTTGTCCAATTCCACAGGATGTTTCCTCCGTAGAGAGAGGCATCGCCGCTAGCGTCGGTGTTGGCGGGCGGGTTGTAGGTTGTTAATGTGACTCTCTCGCCAAAGCCTTGCCGGTAAACATCACCCTGCAGCCGGTAACTATCTTGGCCATGCGCATTCCAGTCCATCCGGAATCCGCCCTGACCGCTATGCCAGTCGTCGTAGTTGTCGCCATCGGAGTGGTACTGTGGCGCCCATGCAAACCCTTTCGCGTAGACGCGGTACGTGAATCCCCTGCCGTTGCCCGAGCCATAGCGGAGGTCTCCGACGATATTCTCGACATCGCCGCCGCCGCCAGTTCCGAGCACACCTTGCGTGTCCTTTGTATTTTTCGTGATGATGTTGATGACTCCGTTCACCGCATTCGGCCCCCAGATCGTTCCGCCAGGCCCCCGGATCACTTCGATGCGATCGATGTCTTTCATCATCACGTCCTGTGTTTCCCAATAGGTGCCCGCCGTGAACGTGGTGTACACGGTGCGACCATCAATCAGCACGAGCACCGATCGCGACAGGCGGCTGTTGAACCCGCGAATGCCAATCGCGTACTCGCCCGAGCTGATACGCGCCACTTCAACTCCCGGTGCCAGCCGTAGCGCTTCCGGAATGTTCGTGGCCCCGGAACGCTGAATATCCTCCTGCGTAATCACGTATATCGCCGCGGGAGTGTTCCACACCTCTTCCGGTTCTTTAGAAACGGTGGTGACCTCAATATTCCCAAGCTGTTCAAGGCTCATGCTTTTCAGAGGATTCTGCTGATCGCTGGCTGAATATGTTTGGCCGAATAGAGTTGAGCCCATCAGCGCGATGGCGTTGGCCAGGGCGAGCGAAGGCAATGCTCCAAAGCGACAGCGACCATATCTCGATGGTTTTATCGCCCTGAGAATTGCTGGTGCAGGAGCTTTGGAAAACTCGGCGCGAAACAAGTGCGATCCGTCGAACCGCCCTGTCAGTCCACTTTTTTGATGAGCGAGCGACGAGGAGAACATAGCTTTCCAATTCTCAATTTCAATATGCGAACGCAGAAACTGATGGCCCGGATGAAAGGTAGCAAGAGTTGGGGATTTAAGGGAGGGGGAGCCCTGAACAAATTTGATGCTTTTTCGTTGAAAAATGGTTGTCTGAGGATGAAGAGGATGCCGATTCAACCCGAAGCATTCGTTCAGGCGTCTCCCTCCTCGTATTTCTTCTGAGGCAAGTTGAAACAGAATTCTGCTCCCTGATCCACAGCTCCCGTCGCCCACACACGCCCCCCGTGCCGCGCGATAATCCTTTGCACAGTCGCCAATCCGATGCCGGTTCCGGGAAAATCCGCCTGCGAATGCAAGCGTTGGAACGGACGGAACAGCCGGTCTGCGTACTTGCTGTCAAAGCCGGCGCCATTGTCCCTGACAAAGAAGATTGTCTCTTCACTCTGTTTCCGGCAACCGAATTCGATCCGCGCAGGGTCTTTGCGCGAGGAGTATTTCCATGCGTTGCGAAGCAGGTTCTCCATAACTACTGTGATCAATCCTTCATCGGCGAGAGCCGCACAGCCATCGGCAACGATAATCTCAACCTTCCTGTCACTGCTCTGCGCCAGGGTGTCGAGGAATGACCTTGCCACAGCGCTCAGGTTTACCGAAACGTGCTGGAGCGGCGCGCTGGACACCCGAGAGAGATTCAACAGGTCTTCAATCAACGACGACATTCGAGCCGTGGCCATGGCAAGTTTGTCGAGCAAAGGCTCCCGTTGGGGTGACGCGCCGTCAGCCGCATTCGATTGCAACAGGAAACCGATGTTAGCGACCTGCTGCAACGGTCCCCGAAGATCATGTGCCACGGTGTAAGAGAAAGCTTCCAGTTCGCGGTTTGCCGCAGATAGCTCCATGGTCCGCTCCGCAACCTTTTGCTCAAGCACTGCTCTGCTCTGCTCGATTTCGTCGAGCATTTCGTTAAAGGACTGGGCCAGGATTGCCATTTCGTCACGGCGGTTTGGAACTTCGGCGCGAACTGAGTAATCTCTTTTTCGCGAAATCACACGAGCAGTGTCGGCCAGGTTCTCCAGCGGGCGGATAATCGATCCACGCGTCGCCAGGGTCGCGAGCAAAGCAATGCCAAAGCAGACCAGCAAGATGCCTGCCGAAAGCAATCCGAATCGACTCGCCCTGTGAGTCACGTCCCGGGTTTCAGCCACGATGTACACCGAGCCGATGGTCTTCCCATTGGAGGTGATTGCATGCCCCAGAAGCACCGTCCCATCCTCAATCCAGGATGCGGATGTCTGGCCAACTGGAAGTCGCGGCGCAATGGGCCTGGTCGCAGCAGACCCTTTGCGGGTGTAACTTGCAAAAGGACTCCCGTCGGCTCCGAAAATCTCCGCTTTCACGATTGACGGCGCGCCGCGCAGCGATGATAGCGTCGTTTCCGCTGCCTGCTGGTCATCGAACAGCAACGCTGTCTCGCTATTGATGCCGATCAGAGTCGCCTGTGAATCAATCGATTCGATAAGGTTATTGCGAAGACTGTAGTAGTCGTAAGCGAGATATGAAACGTAGGCGAGCAACAAGGCGGTTCCGCTGACAAAAACCACCAGTGCCGTCAGCCTGCCCGAGATGGACTGTGCCGACCAAAGCCTCATGGCCGCACCTCCGCTGGTCGCTCACCAGTGACCGATATTGCTACTCTGAGCAACTCGGAACTCAGGCTCAGCCGCGCATTTCGAACCGCATCCAGATTCACGGCGAATCGAACGTGGCTCCCTCGAATTACGAACTGAATCATCCCGCCATTTTGAAGAAAAGTTCCGGCGTCGCTAACTGTCAGCACCGGCTGTCCGCGTAGTTCGTCCAGATCGCTTCTCACGCGGGTGGCTTCTGAGGCGCCGATGTAAGCAATGGCACACCCGTGCGCCTCCACAGCGGTTTTCACCCTCATTACGCGAACCGGTTTACCGTCTAGCTCTTCATTCGCTGTAAGCCCATCCAGCGAAGTCCCGAGTGGGTCCTCGCCCACGATGCAGATATCGAAACTTTGGCGATTGATATCCGCGTCTGTCGGCGTGAACCGAACGAATTTTCCAAAATTAAAGAGGTACGCGGCCTTCACATCGTATTCAGATATTCGGTTCTGAGCTGAAGCGAGCGTGGCAATCGCGCAAATAGTCACAATGGCGATGCCGGCTACGCTGCGTGCCGCGCTAGACACACGTGCCCCGACTATCCGCCGCACGAATGGATAGTTAAGAGCGCTGGTCTTTGACGGACGAGACGTCATCTTCTCAATGTGTTTTTATATTGATGCCCGGATTCGGTGGATCAACGGAAGATCATAAACTTCGATCGGCGGATGCTCCTGACAGACATAGGCTTCCGACTTCGAAGCTGCCTTTAAAATTCCGCAACTCAGCCTAACACCTTAATCTGCTGGAGATTACCCCACTCACCGCCGATTATCAACCGCAAAATCGCTGGGTCCGGCAAATATTAGCAGGCAACTTCGCCTGAACCCTATCGGGAGCCATTCCCGCGTGGATTGGGCAACACTTTCAGTCATTGCGGCATCTGAAGAAAAACGCCGTGCTCCAATACCGGCTCTCACGGAACTAACAACATCTCAAGCCGTCGCCCATCATGGAAAGGCGCGTCTCCTGTCTGCGCCTTCCTGTTCCGCAGGTTTTGCTCTAGTACTTCGGCACCGTGGGGTCCACCTGATCAGACCATGCGGTAATTCCGCCGGCCACGTTCACCACGTCGTTGTAGCCCGCCTGCTTCAGGAACTCCGCAATGCGCTGGCTGCGTCCGCCGGACTTGCAGTGCACAACCACTGGCCGATCGCGGTCGATCTCGCCGAGCCGTTGCGACACGTCGTTCTGCGGAATCAGCTTTCCACCGAGGTTGGCAATCTGGTACTCGAAAGGTTCGCGCACATCGAGCAGCACAAAGTCTTCACCTGAGTCGATGCGACGCTTCAATTCGGTCACCGTAATTTGCGGAATTCCATTCTTCACCGTATTCTCTTCTTTCGTTGCGGGCGCGATGCCGCAAAACTGCTGGTAGTCAATCAACTTGGTAACGGTCGGGTGCTCGCCGCACACCGGGCATTCGGGATTCTTGCGCAGCTTCAACTCGCGGAAGCGCATGTTAAGCGCGTCGACGAGCAACAGGCGGCCAATGAGCGGCGTGCCCTTTCCGAGAATCAACTTGATCACTTCGGTTGCCTGAATCACGCCGACCAGTCCCGGGAGAATGCCCAGCACTCCGCCCTCGGCGCAACTCGGCACGAGTCCCGGCGGCGGCGGTTCGGGATAGAGGCATCGGTAACACGGGCCCTCCGCCGTGGCGAAGACGCTGGCCTGCCCCTCGAAGCGGAAGATCGATCCGTACGCGTTGGGCTTGCCCAGCAGCACGCAGGCGTCGTTTACCAGGTAACGCGTGGGAAAGTTGTCGGTGCCGTCCGCAACCACGTCGTAGTCTTTCAGAATTTCGAGAGCGTTTGCGCTAGAGAGCAGCGTCTCGTGCTTCACCACGTTGAGGCTGGGATTCAGCGCCTTCAACTTCTCCGCAGCTGAGTCGAGCTTCTTGCGGCCGATATCGGCAGTCGAGTGGATGATCTGTCGCTGCAGGTTGCTCACGTCCACCACATCGAAATCCACCAGCCCCAGCGTGCCCACTCCGGCCGCGGCCAGGTACAACGCAAGCGGCGAGCCCAGTCCGCCGGTGCCCACGCAAAGCACGCGCGCGGCCTTCAGCCTGCGCTGGCCCTCCTCGCCAACTTCAGGAAGAAGCAAGTGACGCGAGTATCGCGAAAGATCGTCTGTGGTAAGTTCTGGTAGCTCGACTGGTGAGGTTGCGGTTGCCATGGTGATTTAATCCTCTACGTTGCTTCAATTCAGTTGACGCAATTCGCTGCGGTCTTCAATCGATTCAAATCGCTCCGCAAAGTGCGCACGCGATTCGACTCCCCTTCAGCACCCGCCGGCAATCGACGGAATAATCGACAGCGTGTCGCCGGCCTTCACCGCCGTTGCTTCTTTCTCGGGTAGGTAGCGCACGTCTTCGTCGTTAAGGTATACGTTCACAAAGGCGCGCAGTTTGCCTTCGCCGCTGAAGAGATGCTTGCGCAGGTCGGGAAAAGCCTGCGTGAGTTCGTCGAGCGCGCCTGCAACGGTTGCGGCATTCACTTCCAGCGTATCTTTACCGGCGGCAAACTGCCTCAGTGGCGTGGGAATAAAAATCGTCATGCGGTCCTGGTTCCTTTCTCACTCTTGTTTGGATTCGCCAGCCGGGACAAGCGATGCAACCGCATCGAAAAGCTCGATGCTCTCGTGTTCAAAGCGCTTGTCTTCTTCGGTCGTTCCCGCCAGCAGGAATGAGTTGGTCACGGTCGCTTTGCCCTGCGCCACCGCAGTGATCGCATAGGAACAGCCCATCCAATGAGCTTCTGAAAAATCGGTTGGCGACCACTGCGCAGGATGATCGGGATGCGAGTGATAAAAGCCGCCGATGCTCAGGCCCCGCTTGCGCGCCTCACGCTCAATCTTCACCAGCTCGAGCGGTGAAATGCTGTAGCGGTTATGCGCAGAATCGGTGCGCGTGTTGCCGGCTTTCACCGATAATTCAATGCGCCATCCTTCGGCCGTCTGGTGACCAAGCAATGCGCCGCAGCACTCGTGCGGATAAGTTTCTTCGCCATGCGCGCGGATGGCGTCGTAAACTGTCGCTGCAATGCGCAAGACGCTCATGCTTCCTCCCAGAAACGTTCGCTCAGGTACTTATCGGCCGAATCGGGCAGTACGGTGACGATGACAGCCGTGCGTCCGGTCGAAGCTTCTTCGCGCGCAATCTGCAGACTGGCAGCCACTGCGGCCGCCGCAGAGATACCCATCAGCAATCCTTGTTCACGCGCCAGCCGCCTGGCTATGTCGTACGCCATCTCAGTCTCAACTTCCACTTCGCGATCCGCGAGATTCGGATCGTAAATCGCCGGCACGATTGAGCTCGCCATGTACTTCAATCCCTCCAGCCCGTGGAAAGGCGAGTCAGGCTGCATGCTGATGCACTTGATCTCAGGATTGAACTCCTTCAGACGGCGCGTGGTTCCGGTAAAGGTGCCGCTGGTTCCCAGTCCAGCAACAAAATGCGTGACGAGCCCCTCGGTCTGTCGCCAGATCTCGATTCCCGTTGTGTTGTAATGGGCGCGCCAGTTGGCGTCACTCGAGTACTGGTCGACATAGCAGAATCGCCCGGGGTCACTAGCAGCCAGTTCTCGCGCGCGGCGAATGGCACCGTCGGAGCTCTGGTCCGGGTCGGTCCACTCAACCTGCGCGCCATAAGCCTGCAGGATGCGCTTGCGCTCCGGCGAAACATTCGACGGCATAGCAAGCAACACCGGAAATCCCTGCGCTGCACCCAGCATTGCCAGTGCAATACCGGTGTTGCCGCTCGTGGCATCAAGCAGCGTCTTGCCTGACCCGAGCCTTCCCTGAGCCCGCGCCTCGCGGACCATGGCCACTGCAGCACGATCTTTCACACTGCCGCCTGGGTTGTACCATTCAGCCTTAGCCAGCAGCGTGATGCCTTCAAGTCCGCGAACCACAGAGTCCAAGCGCAGCAAAGGCGTGTTCCCGATCCGATCTATCAGTTGGGATCCCAGCTCGTTCACTTTGCTCTCCGTTTGCATTGGCAACCGCCGCTTTTTCCTTCTTCGATGAGAATACCGATGGGAGTTTTGCAACCGATCCCGCACAGCATAGTGGTGCGGAAAAATGATCTAGCTGCTTTGGTTATGAGTTCGAGGAAAGAAAAAGCCAGAATACAAACCTAGCAGCATGCCATGGCGCTCGACTCAGCAGGACAATCCCGCGAGGAGCAGCGACAACAACAACAATGGCACGCCAGGTACATGGAAATATTATAGAAAAGCGCTCAAGAGCGCGTCAATTGGTCGGCGGTCGTGCAACACCTCGTGATTTGAGAGGTTTGCGGCTCTTCGAGACCGCGATCCCATCGGGGCGCAAGATCAAGCGCGCCAGGACAACTCGATCTCTTCGAGCGAGCGGCCCCGAGTTTCCGGCAGACGGGAAAAGAAGGCCACGGCCACGCCGCAGATGGCTGCGAATACAACAAAGGTCACACTTGGACCGAGGGCTTTGAGCAGAGTGAGAAAGGAATTGGAGACGAGAATGCAACTGAGCCACAGGACCGAGGTGGCTATGGACATGGCGCGGCCGCGGATGTTGGTCGGGAATATCTCGGCGATGTAGACCCAGGCTGCGGGGCCAAGGCCGGTGGCGAAGGCGGCTACATAGAGCATGGTGCTGGCCACCACAATCGGAAACCAGGGATGCGCGCGATGAAAGGCGAAAGCAAGCAACAGTAGCGCAGCGAGCATCACTGCGGCGGAGAAGGTTAGAAGCTTGCGACGGCCAATACGATCCATGATGCAAAACGCCACCAGGGTGAAAACAAGATTTGTGATGCCAATGAGCGCGTTGGCCGCCAGTGCGCGTTGATCGCTGCCGCTGTTGCCTTGTGCGACAAAGAGCAGCGAGCCATAGTAGAGCACCGTGTTGATGCCCGTCAGTTGCTGCAATGCGGCAATTGCGACGGCAAGCAGAAGTGGCCGGCGCAATCGACGCATCCATCCCGCTGCAGGATGTTCATGGGCAATAACCGCGCTGAACTCATGGAGAGATTCAACGCGGTGAGTTTCTCCGCCAATAGCTTCAAGGGCACTTGCGGCCTCAGGAACGCGATGATTCTGGAAAAGCCAGCGGGGACTCTCGGGAACGAATCTGAGACCGACGATAAAAGCTATTGCGGGAATGGCGGCCGACCCGAACATCCATCGCCAGGCTGCGGCCCCGGTAAATGAAAACGCCCAGTTGGTACAGTAAGCGAGCAGAATTCCGGAGACAATCGCGGTCTGATTGAGAGTAACAATGCTTCCGCGTTTTTCGCGAGGTGAAACTTCTGACAGATACAGGGGCGCAATTGTAGAAGCGATGCCGATACCAAATCCGCCTGCAAAACGTGCGACAAGAAACTCGGTGAACGTGTTCGGAATTGCCGCAAAGATTGCCGATACGAGGAACAGTAGTCCGCTGAGACGCAGCATGGATCGTCGCCCAAACTTGTCGCTTAGCGCTCCGGCTGCCATTGCCCCTATCAGGCAGCCGTACAGCAGGCTGCTGGCAGCGATCTCGACTCTAACTTCTGAAAGCACAAAGTGCGAACGGAGCGAAAGAAGGGCGCCGTTGATCACGGCGGTGTCGAATCCGAAAAGCAATCCAGAAAGAGCGCCAACGAACGCTATCCGATAAATGGACCCTCGGCGGGAAACGGGTTCAGAAGGCACGTCGAACAGCTCCTTCAGCGCAACTGGCACTCGGTAAGTTGTTCACAATTTGATTCTCTCGCACCTTTGAGTGTCAATATTAACCGATAAAAGCGCTTAAGTTTGCGCGTTTTTCAATTAATCGAGCATAATTGTTTGTCTTGGTTTGCTACAGTGGCTATTATTGGAAACCGGGGAGTCGAAGATGGAAGCGGCAGCGCACAGGTTGCAGAACCCAATCCTTACGGACCTCATGACAGGGTCGATTGGCGAAGATGCTCGCATCGACCGGACGCGCAGAACAATTGGCCAGATGCAACATGTTTTTCTCGATGAAGCTGCGCGGCGATCCATGGATCCCGACAAGGTAGTGTACTCAGTCGAGTGTTGGCGGCCAGTGGAGGAGGGCACGGAAGGCGGCCTTTTCTGGGGGAATTCGACCATCTTTCCCGGAGTGGTTGGCGATGAGTACTTCATGACCCGCGGCCACTTTCATTTGCTGCGCAATAGAGCAGAATTCTACGTCACTGTATCGGGAATTGGAATGCTGGTGTTGATGGACGCGCAACGGCACGCTTCAATCCAGGAGATGAGTGCCGGCAGCACACACTATGTCCCTGGATTCATAGCCCACCGGGTCGTGAACACCGGCAATTCGCCATTAACTATGTTGGCGTGCTGGCCTAGCGATGCAGGTCACGATTATCTTCCGCCGGGCGACGAGGGCTTCAGTCTGCGCGTCATGCGCGAGAGCGGTCGTCCGAAAGTTTTGGCACAACCATGAGGCAAACTGCCATCGCGATCGACATGGGTGGCTCCCACGTCAAGCTTGGGATAGTGGACGAAGGCGGAATACTGGCCGAGGATTCTCTTCCGGTACCTTGTGCGACCCTGGCTGCTGTGCTGCCGCAGTTGAACGCACGGATTCGAGCATTGCTGGCCGGCTGCGGAATAGATGCGCGAACTATGACCGGAATCGGGCTGGGTATCTGTGCGGTGGCGGATGGAAACAGCTCCGTGCTGTCGGCAAATGGAAAATACGACGATGCGGTTGGATTTGATTTCGCACGATGGGCGGAAAGCACATTTGGCCTGCCCTGCGTGGTTGAAAACGACACTCGCCTTGCCTTGCTCGGTGAACACTCTCTGGGCGCAGCAAGAGGATTTGACGATGTAGTGCTGGTCACGCTTGGAACCGGAATCGGAGGAGCAGTCATGCTGGGCGGCAAGCTGCTCCGCTCGCGTGGTCACAAGGCCGGTGGGCTCGCCGGTCATCTTGTTGTTGCCTGGAATGGGCGGCTCTGCAGTTGCGGAAACCGCGGTTGCGCCGAGGCTGAGGCGTCAACAACTTCGCTGGATGAGATCTGTCGCGCGCACGAGGGATTTGCGAAAAGCGCCCTGGCATCCATTGAGAACAAAATCGACTTCAGAACGTTGTTTGACGCGGTCGACACAGGAGATAGTTTTGCGCGCGAAGTTCTCGATGGCAGCTTGCGCGTCTGGTCTGCCTTAACAGTGTCTTTGATCCATGCATATGACCCGCAAGTTATGGTATTTGGCGGCGGGCTTATGCAAAGGCACGAGTCGATTTTGCCTTTCGTTCGCGATTATGTCGATCGCTATGCCTGGACTGAAAAGGGCTCGGTCAGCATTGTGAATTCTCAGCTCGGCTCCTCTGCTGCGCTTTTCGGAGCTCTCCCGCTGTTGAGGGAGCGTGCCTGATGCAGAAAACTAATTACGACAAATTGCCTACCGTCAGTGTTTCGGCGAATGGCTCCGCGTGCCGTTCTGGCTGGCCCGCGATTGCGCATGAGCTGAGAAGCCGCGTGAATGGCCGGGAACGGGCGGTCATCGTGGTCGAGTGCTATCCAGGTGCAGATATTGCCGAGATCCAGAAGATACTGGAAGAATTATCCGCCACGATCAGTTTCTTTGCCGACGATGCGTTGCTCTCGAGTCGAGAAATAGCGGAACTCTTAAGTCCGTGGTTAGGAGACGATCCCGTCTTCGGGAGAATGACCGGCTGGAAGCTTGACTCATTCTTCGACTCGGTGAAGACAGATCGCCTGCGCAATGAGATCGCAAATGCAAATGGTATCGTTGCCATCTATGGAACAGGCGCGGTCTATGTGGCGGAACGTTGGGACCTGCTTGTTTATGTAGACGTAACGCGATGGGAGATTCAGCAGCGTCAACGAGCACATCGAATCGGCAATATAGGAGCGGCTAACGCCGGATCTTCCGCAGCAGAGCTATACAAGCGGGCTTATTTTGTAGACTGGCGGGCGGCAGACGCGGAGAAACATCGCCTGTATTCCGCTATCGACTTCTATATAGATGCAAATGTCACACAGCATCCGATAATGATCTCCGGTAGAAACTACCGGGATGCGCTATCCGAAGTGGTGCGTCGCCCATTCCGTGTGGTCCCGTTTTTCGATCCAGGGCCGTGGGGCGGCGAATGGATGCGCTCCCACTTCGACCTCTCCAGCGATCCTCCCAACTTTGCCTGGTGCTTCGACTGCGTGCCCGAGGAGAATAGCCTGCGGATTCAGTTTGGCGATAGCGTTGTAGAGACGCCGGCCCTTAATCTCGTCCATGTCCACGCCGACAAACTGCTGGGAAGTGACATCGTCGAACGATTCGGCCATGAGTTTCCCATCCGGTTTGACTTCCTCGACACGGTTGAAGGCGGCAATCTCTCTCTTCAAGTACATCCGTTGCGTTCGTACATCGCCGAGCACTTCAACATGCCCTATACGCAGGATGAGAGCTATTATCTGCTGGACGCAAATGCCGACTCAACTGTGTATCTCGGATTGAAGCCGGGACTCGATGCCCTGCAGATGGCCAGGGATTTGGAAGCAGCCCAGGCCGGAGACGCACCGTTTCGCGCGGAGAAATATGTCAACGCCTGGCCGGCGAAAAAACACGACCACTTCTTGATTCCGGCAGGAACCATCCATTGCTCGGGGAAAGACAGCATGGTGCTGGAAATCAGTGCGACGCCTTATATCTTCACCTTCAAGCTTTGGGATTGGGCTCGCCTCGGACTGAATGGGACACCGCGGCCGATCCACTTGAAGCATGGCCTCGCCAGTATTCAATGGGAGCGCGACCGTGAATGGGTTCGGAAGAACCTGATCAATCAAATTATGGAAGTGGCTCAAGGTGAGGGTTGGCGAGAGGAATCAACTGGCCTTCACGAACTCGAATTCATCGAGACGCGCAGGCATTGGTTCACTGAAACGGTACCTCATGACACTCATGGGACTTTGAATGTACTGAACCTAGTTGAAGGCGAAGAGGTAGTTGTAGAAAGTCCGGATCACGCCTTCGAGCCCTTCGTAGTGCACTACGCTGAGACATTTATTGTGCCCGCATGCGTCGGGCGTTATCGGATATCGCCAACAAAGAAAGCAGTCAACCCATTGGCAACGATTAAGGCATTCGTGCGAAGCGGAAGAGGCGGAGCAAAAGATGAAGAGCCCAGAACCAGATCTTGATCTCAGCATCGAAACATCCACGATGGAGTTTCGGTATGGGACGGGAGTGCGCGGACCGAAGGCGGAGTTTCGCACATTGGATGCAATCCGGCCAAGTCTGATGGATCCACATTGCTTTGGGCCAAGCCCTGTCTATTCCATTGCGATGGATGTCCGGCGAGAACAGGACGAAGAAGATTTGAAGTCGCGCTACCTGCTTTTTGGTGTTGTCGCATATGCGCCCGGCAGGTTGGGGAGTGAACCGGTCCGGAGCCAGGGGCACGTTCACGCGATTGCGCCCCATAGTGGCTGGTCGCCACCGGAGTTGTTCGAGATTTGGGTCGGCCGCGCAATTGTCTACGCTCAGCAGAGTACGGCAGATAATCCTGGACGCTGCATCGCGATTGAGGCCGGTCCGGGAGAAAAAGTCGTGGTTCCCCCGGGCTGGGCACATTGTGTCATCAATGCGGATGTCGAGCATCGCATGGTATTTGGTGCGTGGTGCGATCGGCAATATGGCTTTGAATACGCAGGCGTGCGCGCTCATGGAGGTCTCGCTCATTTTCCCGTCATCGCGCAGAATGGCAAGGTCAACTGGGTAGCGAACAGTCGTTATCAGGCGACCAGGCTGGTTAGGCGTCGAAGCAGGAACTATCCTGAACTGGGATTGGCATCGGGAGAGCCAATTTATTCACAGTATCGCAAGCGCCCGGAATCAGTAGAGTGGGTCGCCCAGCCCGGGCGTTTCGCCGCGCTGTGGCAACAATTTGAACCTTGAGGCAAGCTCGCTTCTTGAAAGGAAAAGTGCATGCATTCACGCAAAGCAATTCTATGCGTAATGTGCCTTGGCATTGTGTTCTGTTCTCCATTTGCAGGGGCTCAACATAGCCGTCGCACGACGTTATCTTTGGATGGCAAATGGGATGTGGCGGACAGCGTCAATGCCGATGATGCGCCGCAAGTCTACAGTCACACGGCGCCAGTACCGGGGCTGACACACTCAGCGGTTCCGGCATTTCCCGATGTAGATCAATACCAGACCCGTCAACTTCTATTGAACCTGGTTGACCAGGGCAGGCTCAGCAAATCCGATTACGACAAGCTTGGCGATGCGCGCGGTGTCTCCCACCAGGCGCGAAATTACTTCTGGTATCGAAAGACTTTCATGGCGCCGAGTCGCGAGGCCGTAGCCTTGCTGAAAGTGAACAAGGCGCAATTTGGAACGGTGGTCTACTTGAACGGAGTGCGCATCGGCGAGCATGATCCATGTTTTACAGCCGCGCACTTCAACGTCACCGAGGCAATCCGCTGGAACGCACAGAATGAACTGGTGATAAGAATCGGCGCGCATCCAGGCATGCTGCCTGACAATGTTTCCGGTGGAACCGATTTTGAAAAGAACCGCTGGACACCGGGCATCTACGACGATGTGAGCCTGATGGTAATGAACAACCCGGTGATCTCAACCGTCCAGGTTGTGCCGCAACTGGCGAACATGAGCAACCAGGTTCCAAGCGTTTTAGTGCAGACGGCATTGCACAATTATTCAGGCCGCGCCGCTACAACCGAGGTCGAGCAGCAGGTGTTCGAATGGAAGTCCGGGACAGAGGCGTCGGCAAAGGTCACAACACAGGTAGAAGTCCCCGCAGGCGGCAACAAAACGATAACGCAGATAGTCCCCATCCCCAGGGCACACCTGTGGAGTCCCGAAGATCCCTTCCTCTACCGTGTGCTCACCGGTACGGCGGGCGACGAAGTGACAACACGCTTTGGAATGCGGGAGTTTCGCTTCGATACAGTTACGCAGCGCGCCTATCTGAATGGCCGCCCGTATTTTCTGCGGGGATCGAACATTACGCTCCATCGCTTCTTCGAAGACCCGGATGTGGGCACATTGCCCTGGGACGAAGCATGGCTACACCGGTTGCTGGTCGAAATCCCCAAGCAGATGCACTGGAATGCTTTCCGGTTTTGTATCGGCCCAGTGCCCGATCGTTGGCTTCAGATTGCGGACGAAAGCGGCCTGCTCATCCAGAATGAGTACATGGTGTGGGTCGGCCATCCCAACTGGACCACTTACCAGGGTTCCTACGACACCAACGAGATGATCACGGAGTACAGCGAGTGGATGCGCGACAACTGGAATCATCCCAGCGTAGCGATCTGGGATGCGAGCAACGAGTCGTTCCTGCCGCAATTCAGCGCGACGATTATTCCTGCTGTGCGGGGATTGGACCTGTCGAATCGCCCATGGGAGAACGGCTATAACGCGCCCGCCGGACCAGACGATCCCGTGGAAGATCATCAATATTTGTTTTACGGCCTGGCCATGGAAGATCTGCCGGCGAAGGATGGACATCGTCCGTTCCAGGTCACCGATCTTGAATCAATGTTGGGTCCGGCGCCTAGTTATGAAACGAGCAAGACTGCTCACGCGATGATTTTGAACGAGTACGGCTGGCTGTGGCTGAATCGCGATGGAACGCCGACTTTGCTAACGCAAAAGCTGTATCTAAGGTTGCTGGGCGACCGGAACACGACAGAGAATCGCTTTGCACTGCAATCTTACTTATTGGGTGGGGAGACGGAGTTCTGGCGGGCTTATCGGCGATACGCGGGAGTGCTTCACTTCGTTTATTTGACGGCCAGTGCCAAAGACGCATTCACATCGGATCACTTCATCGATGTGAAGACGCTGAAGCTGGAACCACATTTCGAGAAGGCCATGGAGCAGGCCTTCAATCCTCTGGGCGTGTATCTGAATTTCTGGCAGCCGTCACTGGCCGCTGCAGAGTCGCGATACTACACAATTGCAATGGTGAACGATGAAGATCGGCCACGCGCGGGCACGTTGCGGTTGGCATTCACTGATTCCTCAGGCAAAGAGAGCGTTGCCCAGCAGCAGCCGTTTTCATTGTCGCCGCTGGGAGCACAATCTTACGCAATAATGCTGAAGACGCCGGCAGAGCCAGGCAACTATGTACTGAGTGCGATTGCAATGGCAGAGGATGATGCCACGCATCCCACGATTTCACACCGGGATGTAATGGTGCAACCAAAGACAGAGGGAAAGTGATTTGGGGGGCAGGAGCGGCGCGAATGACGGAGACAAAACAGAAGGGTGCCTCGAAGCAGCAACGGCGGTACGCCTCGATTCTTGAACGCTTGCGGGAAACAGGATCGGCGAGCGTTGATGAGCTATGCGCGGAGTTGGGTGTGTCGGTCCATACGATTCGACGCGATCTCGAAAATTTGCACGGGCAAGGCAGGCTGCGCCGGATACATGGTGGCGCCGCCCAGTTAGAGCCTCTTTTTTACGAGCCATTTCGCGCGGACAAATCTTTTCAAGACCAGATGGAGAGCTTCATTGAAGAGAAGAGGAGGATTGCCAAGGCTGCTGCTGCGCTGGTAAATGAACGTGATATTGTTGCAATGACTGCCGGAACCACGACAACAGAAACGATCCGATGCCTGCCTATGAATCGAGGCCTGACAGTAGTCACAAACACCGTAAATGTTGCTATGGAGCTCTGCAAGCGCAAGGATATTGAAGTGTTTGTTACTGGCGGGAATCTGCGCGGTACGTGGTTCTCGTTGGTGGGTCAGACTGCGATCCAAAGCGTATCCAAAGTTTTCATCGATACACTGTTCATCGGAGTAAACGGGCTGGATGCGGAGCGAGGGCTGACGTGCATCAATCAGGATGAGGCGGAACTCAACAAGGTAATGGTTCAGCAGGCCAAGCGCAAGATCGTGGTCACGGACCGGAGTAAACTGGGCGTCGCGACCAAATGGTCGATTGCCCCAACGTCGGCAATTGACGTAATCGTGACCGATAACGGCGCCTCGGAAGAGATGATCGCTCCATTCCGCAACCTGGGAATTTCGGTGCTTCTCGTTTAGTATGGCGCTCTGCCCGGAAACACCCGGGCGCCGACTGTTTGGCTATCATTTGATGCGGCACTTCAGGCATGCCGTCTACCGTTTCCAACTTGAGGTTTCAATGAAACGATTTGCACTGTTTGTTTTCGTTTTCACGCTTGCTGCTGGTTCTGCAGCCGCGGCCCGCGCAGCCTCCTCCCCTGCTGAACGATTTGTTCACGCCAGCGGAAAGTTCCTGGTGGACCCCGACGGACACAACTTGCAGCTGCGGGGCATTAATCTCGGCAACTGGATGGTTCCGGAGGGTTATATGTTCGGCCTGGATGGCGGACCCGTGTCGCCGCGGGAGATTGAGGCGCTTTTCAATGAGTTGCTTGGCCCGGACGATGCCGCGGAGTTTTGGAAAGACTACCGCGACGCCTACATCACTGAAGACGATATTCGATTTATTCACGAAACCGGCGCGAACTCCATTCGCATTCCGATGCACTATAAGTTCTTTACACCCGGAAATGATGAAGGATTCGCCTTGCTGGATCGTGTTGCAGGGTGGGCGGCAAAGTATCACTTGTATGTCATTCTCGATCTTCATTGTGCTCCCGGAGGTCAGACCGGCGCCAATATCGACGACAGTTGGGGCTATCCCTGGCTTTATGAGTCGGCGTCCAGCCAGGCCGCTGCCGTTGCTGTCTGGAAAAGAATCGCCCAGCATTACCGCGACAATCCGGCAATACTAGGCTACGACCTGCTCAACGAACCCATTCCGCACTTCCCGGCACTGCAGAAATACAACAGCAAGTTGGAGCCGATCTACAAAACAATCACCGCTGCGATCCGCACCGTGGATACAAATCACGTCATCATTCTGGGGGGCGCACAATGGGACTCCAACTTCGGCGTCTTTGGCCCTCCCTTCGACTCCAATCTGCTGTACACCTTTCACAAATACTGGACTCCTCCGACCGAGGAGGTCATTCAGCCCTATTTAGATTTCCGCAATCGCTACAACGTACCGATCTGGCTCGGAGAATCGGGAGAGAATTCCGACGACTGGGTTCATGATTTTGTGCAGGTGCTGGAGAAGGATCAGGTCGGCTGGGCATTCTGGCCCTACAAAAAGATGACCGCGACGTCCTCTTTTGTGACCTGGCAAAAGCCTGTTTATTGGGACGAGATCGTCGCCTTCGGAAAAATGAAAGACGGTATGGGGGATACGGAAAAGCGCATCGCCGCCCGGCCCTCCATGGAACATACTCGTGCCGCATTCCAAAGCCTGCTTGAGAATGTCCGCCTCGCGAAGTGTCAGACCAACGCCGGCTACTTGCGGGCATTGAATCTGACTCTTCCGTCCGC
This sequence comes from uncultured Occallatibacter sp., assembly GCA_964528915.1. Lineage (GTDB taxonomy): Bacteria > Acidobacteriota > Terriglobia > Terriglobales > Acidobacteriaceae > Telmatobacter. The sequence continues at coordinate 80,587 of CAZGUD010000003.1, read as the reverse complement.
CGAGAAGAACTGAAAAAGTCTTCGACAGCCATTTTTTTGACCGGTCGCAGAGATTCCAGTTCGTATTTAGGAGACGTTGTGAATAAGAAAGAATTGACCCGGCGCAGCTTTTTAAGGGCATCGTCAGCGGCAAGCCTGCTGGCAGCTGCGGGACCGCTTGGGATCGCCAACCCGGTATCGGCGGCCGAAACCGCGCGGGAAACATCTGCCAGCACCAATTCAAACCACGAAACGAAGATGTGGACTATTCCATCGTGTGCCTGGAGCAGGCCTCTGGGCAGTCTGCCAAGAATTGAGTTGCGTCCTGAGAGAGATAAAGATTCCGGGGACCTGATTGGCCTCAACACGCTCACGCGCACCAAGAAAGGCATCCCGTTAGGCGGCATTGGCGCCGGGAACTTCATGTACAACTTGTGCGGTTCCTTCGGTCCATGGCAGATGAAAGTGGGTCGATATGAGGAGCGTTTTCTTTCCCAGGCCGCATTCCATCTGCGCGAAGAGATAGCTGGCGGCGAAGTGAAAGCGCGAACGTTGGCGACCGAAGATGTTTTACCGGCATGGCCAAAGCTCAAGCCCGGCGAGGGCGAGTACCACGCTCTGTTTCCCAAGGGGTGGTGCTCCTATAAAGGCTTCTCTTCCGACATCTCTTTGCAATTCTTCAGCCCCGTGATTAAAGATAATTATCGCGAAACCTCCTATCCTGCGGCGTTGTTTTTATTCCGAATCCACAATCCCGCCAAGGTCAAAACAAAGCTCTCGGTAATGTTCACTTTCCCGAACGCTCCCTATAACGGCCCCCAGAATACTCCGATGGGGAGCGGCCCAGATTCCATCAAGGATGCGCGGGCGCGGCGTGGGCTGAGCAACCGGGTAATGAAGAACCCCCGGAGCGGAGTCACCGCGATTCTGATGGAAGCGCACGATCCAAATAATTCTCACGATACAGAAGGATCGGAATGGTGCATCGCAACCAGCCATGTTTCTACGTATGTGCCGATGTGGGACGGCGGTAGCGACGGCACGGAAATCTGGAAGATTTTTGCAGCAAACGGCGGGCTGGCGAACGACAACCTCGTCCAGTCCAGCCAGACTCCCGCGGGCGCGCTTTGTGTGACAGTGGAACTCGACCCCGACGCTACCGCGACGGTGCCTTTTGCCCTGAGCTGGTATTTCCCGCAGTTGGAATTCGACTCGGGAACGCGATGGTGGAGACGTTTTACTGAATGGTTTCCCGCCGCTCCGGAGCAGGCGTTTCACATCTGCGAAGAGGCCTTGCAGAATCGCGACAAGTGGCTCACCGCAATTGATGAATGGCAGGCGCCTATCGTCCAGAATCGAGAGCACCCGGATTGGGTGAAGCAGGCCGCGCTCAACGAGCTTTACTACTGCACCTTTGGCGGATCTTTTTGGGAGAACGGTTGCATCACCAAACCAAAACAGTTTGGCAACCGGCCCGGTCAGCACGTCTCTTTCGTGATGGAGTGCCAGGAATATTCCTTGGCTGAGTCTTTCGACGTTCGCCATCATCCGGCGCGCAGCAATCGCGATCTCTGGCCTCAACAGGAGCGTGCCACGCTGCTATTGTTCCGCGATTTTGTAATGGATACTCCTGACGGCAGTTGCCCGCACGATGCGGGCGCGATCTACGGCGATCCGCTTTTTGCCTACGATGGATACGGCCGCGGCTATAACCAGAGCCCCAAAGGCATCAAGGGGCGCATTACCACGCCATGGTCCGAACTCTCTCCCAAATTCATTCAACAGTGCTACGCCTACTGGTACAAGACGAAGGACGACGCTTTTCTTGAAGAAGCATGGCCGGCCATGATCCGGAGCTATCGTTATCAAATTACTACCGATGTCGATGGCGATGGACTCAGCGAAATGAAGAGCTCTGAATATCTTGAGAACAAGCTCTTCAACGCGGTGCTTTGGCTGGGTGCGCTGGAGATGATGCAAGCCGTTGCTCAGTCGAGAAATGAGCTTGCACTGTCGAAGGAGATCGGCGAGTTACTCGACAAGGCGCGCGCCAGCACTGAGAAGCAATTCTGGAATGCGCAGTACGGCTACTACCAGTACAACCAGCACAACGATGACCTGATGGGCGATGCGATGCTGGGGCAGCGCTATGTCGATGTTACCGGGCTGCCTCTGGTGCTGGCGCGGGAGCGCATGGCCTCACACTACCACCAGCTATTCCGGCGTGGATCTCTGGCGCTCGAAGACAGCAGCGGCAACGGAGTGGGTAATGTGGGTATCGCAAATGCCGTCCATCCTGACTCTCTTCCTGGCGTGGGCGATAGCGAGTATCTGCATCAATTCGAAGTATGGACCGGCGTTTCCTACTGCGCCGCAGCCAATATGTACCACTTCGGGCGAGAGATCAGCGACGGCGCCTTGCAGGCTGAGGCCTCGCTCGCTGCCTGGGGCGTTTACTACCAAACCTGGCGGAATGAGGAGACCGCATACTGGTTCAGCACGCCGGAAGCCTGGCGAATCGACGATCCCAAGAATTACAGGGCGCTCATGTATCAGCGCGCTCGCGGCATCTGGGAGTTTGCCATGGAGATCTTCGATCCGTATAAAACGCTTTGATCCGGCGGCACGCGACTGCCGGGGCAGCGCAAATCGCGCTCTCGTTTCAACATCTTTTGCCCATTGCAAAGTGCAGACGATTTCTATAGTCTGAGGCGCGCATGATCTTCCTTCGTAAGTTCGCTCTTTGCGCCGGTGCGAGCCTGATGGTATCGCTGCCCGCTGCTGCTTCTCATATGGTTACCGGCAACGGCTTCGGCTTCGCTGTGGTGGTGCCCGAGGCCGGTACGGTGAGCAAGTTCTATGCGCATCCGTATTGCTATACCCGGCACGACCCTCACAACCCTCTCAATGAGGGCATCGAAACCGCCAATTTCATCAAGCAGCTTGGCTGGAACGAAGTAAGCACGCAAGATACTTCCGCGGAATACGAAGATGATTCGCAGGTCATTCGTATCCGCAGGAGCGACGGTGAGGGCACAGTCTTGATGCCCTTTGGCCTGAAGCACGCCGCGCTTGTGATCGACTGGGAATCCGATTCAGAAAAAACGCAGGGCGATTGGCATGTGGAATGGAACAGGCCGGTCAAGTCCCGAAAGGCCGAGCGGCTCTTTGGCAGCGAGTTTCTGCAACTGAAATTCGAAGGCATTCCAGAATCTCTCCTGGTAATTCCGCTGGATCAACAGCAGGCATTGCCAGAACAACTGGGGCAGGATCTGGCAGGAGGAAAAGCATGGGCGCTCGTCTCGTTGGAAAGCGATGACGAATTGGATGAAACCGTAAGTGAATTCAACCGCTGGCGCGCAGGCCTCTCGCCACACGATCTGGCCAAGCGCGAGATTGCGGAACTTGAACAGTGGAGAGTCAAGCCAACGGTTCATTTCAGCGATGAGAAAGAACGGCATCTTTGGCGTCAAAGCGAGGTTTTGCTGCGTATGGCGCAAAGCCGCGAACCAAATCGTCCCGGTCGATACAGCAACGGCCTCATCGTTGCCGCATTGCCCGACGGCTTGTGGTTTACGCCGTGGGTGCGGGACATGGCGTACGCGACCCTCGCTTTTGCGCGCATGGGTCACCGCGAAGAGGCGCGCGCAGCGCTGCTGGCCTACTTCAACGCACAGCCTACAGGCGTGATGCGTGCTGACACGCGCGAAACCGATTATCAAGTCTCGGTGGTGCGCTACTTCGGCGACGGCTCGGAAGAACCTTTTTTTACCGGTGAGGGAACCCCCAATATCGAGTTCGACGATTGGGGCCTTGTACTGTGGGTGCTGGGTGAATACGAGCGGCAATACAACGACGTCGCGTTGCTGCACGTCGCTACATACCGCGGCAGGCTCTATGAGGGCGCTCGGGATTTCGTGGCGAAGCCTCTGTTGGCAAATCTGGATCCTATTGGCCAGGGCTTGATCGTTTCCGCCGATACATCGATCTGGGAGGAGCACCAGAAAGACAAGAAGCACTTCGCCTTCTCTACTGCTATGGCCATTGTAGGTCTCAGGAACTTTGCCGCAGTCGCCCACAGCGCTGGCGACGAAGCCACTCGGACGAAGATCCTCAACCAGGTAGCGCTGCTTGAGCAGGGGTTCGACGCAGCCTTTATTCGGGAAGGAAAACTGCGCGGAACCATGGAGCCGGGAGAGAAAAACGATATCGATGGAGCGCTTCTGCCCATTATCAATCTCGGCGTAGTCAAGGATGCGGCCGTCGTCCGCGACACGATCGAAAGAATGGAACTGCTTAAGGTTGCTTCAGGCGGATACCGGCGCGTGCGCAGCAATTACACCGATCCGGCTATCTTCGAGTATTGGTATGAGAGGCAGGAATTCCTGTTTGTCGACTTCAGCCTCGCGGAACTCTATCGGCGTGTGGGCAGAACTGCCGATGCGGATGCGATGATCAAACGCATTGTGTCGAAAGCCTCTGCTGACCACAACCACGTCCCGGAGATGTATGTTGCGCTGCCGTGCCAATTATTTCCCGGAGAGGTGGGCGATCCAACCGGAGCGTTGCCCATCGTGGGATATGGATCCGGCGCCTATATTCTGCATGTTCTCGAGCGCGAAAAGTTGAATGCCGGCCATTGATTGCGCGAGGCCTTCATCCGCGCGAATAACAAATGGACCCGAAGTGAACGCGTCCTGTGCCAAAAGAATATTGAGGAACGATGATGCTCTCATTTAACAAGAAGACGAATCGAAGTGCAGATGTTCATGGGAACTTGATCCTGCCGCGTACGTTGCTGGCCCTGGCGATAGGCTTTGCCAGTGTGGTAGCAAATGGCCAGAAAGTAAGTGTCGTGCTCGATGGGAACAGCGCAGGTCGAGTCTTTGACGGCATTGGCGCGGTGAGTGCTGGTGCTTCTTCACGCCTGTTGATCGACTACCCCGAGCCGCAGCGCAGCCAGATTCTCGATTACTTGTTCAAGCCGGGCTACGGTGCGGCTCTGCAGCTTCTCAAGGTGGAGTTGGGAGCCGATGTCAATTCCACCGACGGCTCCGAGCCCAGCCATATGCGCAGCGCCTCCGATCACAACGCGACACGCGGCTACGAATGGTGGTTGATGGCAGAAGCGCACAAGCGGAATCCCAACATTGTGCTGGAGATTCTTCCCTGGGGCGCGCCCGCGTGGGTCGGAACAAAAGCGGCGGGCAAGGAGACGCTTTACTCATCAAATATGGCGGATTATGTAGTGGACTTTATTCGTACGGCGAAGCGCGATTATTCGTTGGAGATTGCCTACACCGGCATATGGAATGAGAGAGACTTTGATGTTGCTTATATCAAGGAACTGCATCAGCGCCTGAAGGATGCTGGTCTGGCGACGAAGATTGTCTGCTGCGATGGTGACTGGTCGCCGGCCGATCAGGTATTGAAGGATCCGGAGTTGGCTGCGGATGTCGCCGTGATTGGCGCGCATTATCCGCGCGATGACAAAGGCAAAATCACCACCACCGAAGCGGCACGCAAGACCGGCAAGCCCCTGTGGTCGAGCGAAGACCAGCCCAATGACGGGGGCGGTCCCTTCGTCAGCCGCGACTGGCCTATCGGCGGCCGCATCCTGGCACATTACTACAATCAGAATTACCTGCTGGGTTCGATGACCGCTACCGAGATTTGGAGTCCCGTCACTTCTTATTACGACAACCTCGCGGCTCCCAACTCCGGGCTGATGTACGCCAACACCCCATGGTCAGGGCACTACGACGTTCAGTCAACCATCTGGGTGACAGCCCATACCACGCAGTTTGCCCAGCCCGGCTGGCAGTATCTCGACTCCGCCTCTGGCTTTTTGCCGGATAAGGGCAGCTATGTGACGTTGCGCTCCGCTGACAAAAAGAATTGGAGCGTGGTGCTGGAAACGATTGACGCCAAGCAACCGCAATCTGTCACTTTCCGGCTTGCGGGAGGGCTGACAGCCACTGATGTTCATATCTGGGTGACAAACAGCACGCACATCTTCGAGAAGGTCGCAACCGTCAAGCCAGTGGACGGGAAATTCGAGTACACATTCCAACCTGAGTCTCTCTATTCATTGACAACCACTACCGGACAAGCGGAAGGATTAGCCCACCCCCCGCCCGCAGCGGCTTTTCCGTTTCCGTATGAAGATGATTTTGAGAAGGTGCTCCTGGGACACTCGCCCAAATATCTGGCCGATCAAGACGGCGCCTTCGAAGTACAACCGTGCCTGGGTCGCACTGGCCAGTGTCTCGAACAGGTGGTTACCACCAGGCCAATTGCGTGGGCGTCGACGCCCGATCCATTTACTCTGGCCGGCGATGCAAACTGGACAGATTTGAGTGTCGCCGCCGATGTGCGCTTTCTGTCCGCGGCGCCAGCAACCATCATGGGACGCATCGACTCCGCTGACAACTTTCAGGATGGCAAAGCGCTCTTGCCGAGCGGCTATATTCTGCGCGTGCAGCCCAACGGCGCCTGGGAATTACTATCGCAGTCGTTCAACGTGCCCGTAGTAACGCTAAGTTTCGGATCGGTGAATCTGGATCGCGGCAAATGGCATCATTTGGAACTTCGTTTCCGGGGGAAGCAGATTTCCGCTTCGCTCGATGGTGCGCAACTCACTTCGGTGGAAGACACGGCCCATACTCACGGCATGATCGCCCTGGGCACGGAGTGGGATCGCATCCAGTTCGACAACCTCCGCGTTACACAGTAGAGCATCACCAGGCAAAATCGGAGACGATGTAGATCGAACGAATTCCTGTAAAGCCTCCGCAACCCATGGGAAAATGAATCGCACCCTTGCGAGGAGCTCATCAATGTTCGCGCCATCCCGCCGCAGTTTTCTCCAGTCCGCATCCGCAGCAGCCGCACTCGCTACGCTGAGCCGCAGCCGCATCTTTGCCCAAGCGCCGTCCTCCCCCGTCAAGGTCTGGAGCACCTTCCGCGATCGCCGCCACATTGCCTCCGATCCGCTCGAATGGAAACCAGCCGCTACTCTCGCAGCAAATGCCATCATCCTCAGTCCTCGTGGCACTCGCCAGGAGATCCTCGGCTTCGGCGCTGCCATGACCGATGCGACGTGCTACGTCCTCTCGCAGCTCACGCAATCTGAGCGCGACGCTGTTTTGAACGACGTCTTCTCACCGTCAGAAATGGGCATGAACGTCTGCCGCACATGCATCGGCGCCAGCGACTACTCGCGCGCCGTTTACAGCTTCGATGAGAGCGACACGCCAGATCCGGAAATGAAGAAATTCTCCATCAATCACGACCTGGAATACATTCTTCCCGTGCTGCGCGAAGCGAGCAGGCACAATCCCGCACTGTTTCTGTTTTCCTCGCCGTGGAGTCCGCCCGGCTGGATGAAGCCCGACCACACCATGCTCGGGGGCGCCATGCGCGAATCCAGCTTCGAAGCCTATGCGCGCTACTTCGTGAAGTTCCTTGAGGGGTACAAGGCCGAGGGCGTTGAGATTAACGCAGTCACCGTGCAGAACGAAGTCGACGCCGAGCAGGATGGCCGCATGCCCGCTTGTGCCTGGGCTCAAGAGCTTGAGATGGGTTTCGTAGCCCGGCATCTCGGCCCCGCCATACGAAAAGCCCGCATGGACACCAGGATCTGGATCCTCGACCACAACTACTCGCTCTGGGGCCGCGCCATCGATGAGCTCAGCGACCCCTCCGTCTATGAATTCGTCGACGGCATCGCGTGGCACGGCTACGACGGCCAACCCGCCGCAATGACCAGCGTGCACAACGCCTTCCCGGACAAAAGCGCCTACTGGACTGAAGGCGGGCCCGACATTAACCAGCCCGACTACACGACCGACTTCACCGTGTGGGCGAGCACGTTCAACGGGGTACTAAACAATTGGTCGCGCTCCATCACCGCGTGGAACCTCGCCCTCGACGAAAAGGGCAAGCCCAACATCGGCCCCTTTTCCTGCGGCGGGACCATCACCATCGAAAACGGCTCGCACAAGATTACGCAAAGTGGCCAGTACTGGGCCTTCGCGCACTTCTCCCGCCACATCCAGCGCGGGGCAAAAGTCTTTGCGACCAACGGTCTCGCTCCCGACACAGGCCGCGCCGCGATTTCCCACTCAGGATTCACGAACCCCGACGGAAAGCACGTACTTGTGATTGCGAATCGCGGCCCTCAGCAAACTGCGCAGATCGTGCTCGATACCATCATGTTGGAGATCGATCTTCCCGCCGACTCCGTGCATACCCTCGAGTGGGAGTAATCGGTAAGAGCACGCAAATATGAAATGAAGAGCGATGGACCGCTCCTCATTTCGTGCCTCCAGGCAGCTAGCTTCACCGTAAAAAAGGGAGACGGCAGGCAGTGCTGTCATCTCCCCCTGGGTGTTTCCGCAGAGATCAGAATTCCACGCGTAGCTGCGCCTCTCCGCTGCGTCCGCCTACGTTGACACCGGAGATCTGCTGGGTACCCACCTGTTGCCCATTGGAGTTGGTTGTGTACCAACTGTACGGTTGGCCCACACCGGCTGAGCCCTGTAAACCTCCGCCGGGATTTGAAAAGGCCGGATGGTTGAACGCGTTGGTGAAGGAGCAACTGAATCTGACTCTGATCCCCTCCCACGGCATCGCGAACTCCTTGAAGCCCGAAAGGTTCGTGGTGTTGGTTCCCGGCCCGTACAGGATATTTCTCCTCACGTTGCCGAAGGTCCCGTTTGCCGGCTCAGAGAAGGCGGCGGGGTTGAACCACTCGTTGATGCAGCCATTTTCAGAACCCGAGCCTGCCTCGCATTTTGCAGACCGATGCGCCGGTACCGGACTCACCCCCGGTACCCAGTTGGGGAAAGCCGAACCCGCCAGTTGATAGGTGTTCTGCGTCCCAAACACTGAGTACGGCGTGCCCGTAGACAAGTAGAGCGTTCCGGAAAGCTGCCATCCGCCAATCACTTCGTCTGCCAGCCAATTGTTGTTCACCCAACGCCTTCCCTTGCCGAAGGGCAGTTGATAAATCGCATAACCTTTGAAGGCACTGCGAATATCGAAGTTGGAGTTGCTGTAGTTTGCCGCCGGATCGTTCGCAATCTGCCAGTTCTGCGGACCCGCGCGGCTCCCCCATCCCGACGAATCCTGGGTGTCGAGCATGTGCGACCAAACATAGTTGAAGCTCATGCTGAGCCCGTGGCTCATGCGCTGGGTAACCGACGCCTGCAGGGAGTTGTAGTTGGTGACGGCATTATAGGTGCTGCCAGAAATGCCCTGGTAGATCGGATACGGACGGTTTTGGGAATCGTTCGACGAGAGCTCGGCAGCAGGCACAGCGTTGAGGTCGGTTGGGAAAGCGAGATTAAAGCCGTGACTTGCAACGTAGGCAAGCTCGACCACGGTGTTCGGCATCAGCTCGCGCTGCAGAGCAAAGTTCCATTGATAAATCTTTGGAATCGGCGTGTGGTATGGAGAATAACTTACGCCTTCCCCGTTGTAGTTGGCGGGATTGAAGTTGTCGGACCTTATCGTGTAAGGCAGTTTCGTGCTGGTTCCATAGATCGTGCCGGTGCCATCCAGTTGTGTAATCGGAGTGATGCCGTTGGTCTGGTCGCTGTCATTGCCGATGGATGGGAAGGCGCCTCCCATGACGCTGCCTTCACCCGCATACGTATCCAGGCTCCAGTTGTACGAGAATAGTCCGAATCCTCCGCGCACCGTTGTCTTTGTATCAGGCGACCAGGAGAATCCCAGGCGGGGCATGAAGTCGTTAAATACGTTGGCTTGAATCGAGGTCCGGCCATTTGCGTGGGTCGCCCCGTACCAATACGCGCCCGGACCGTTAGTTGCCGGGTTCGTCACAGTCGGGTCGAACGACGCCTCATTGCCGTGGACTTCATTCCAGCCATGGTTGATCTGGTAACGGAGCCCGAGATTCAAGGTCAGGTTTGGACGAAGCTTGAAGTCGTCCTGGACAAACACCTGCGGGCTCTTCAAGCGTCCGCCGAACTCGGGCTGGAAACCTGCGCTCCAGTTCTGCGAAAGGCCAAGCAGGAAGTCGGCGTACTCCAGGCCGGTTCCTTGGACAGGGCCGGCGAGGCCCGTTCCGGGGTCGACTGTCCATTGCTGGGTGTACTGGCCGGAATACTGAAATGTTCCGGCGTTGACGTTGCCCCAGGCCGTGGAATCGTCGCGGTAAATCAAGAATTCCCCGCCGAAGTGCAAGATGTGCCTTCCCTTGACAAGTGTCACAACATCGGAGGGATCAAACACATGCTGAATGTAGATTGCATTGGTGGCCGGCTCTACCCACGCATAGGGATACTGATTCACGAATTGTATTGCCGGAAGGTCGTCAGCCACGCCAAACTGCCAACCCAGTTTCGCGGCAAAGCCTTTGTTCAGCGACAGGTCGCCAAAGTCGCTGTCTTCAAACGTGTATCCAATTCTGGCCTCGTTTGTCATGTGCGGGCTGATAGTCCAGGTATCGGTGATCTGAGCCTGATTGTCGGTCACGTCGCCTGTCTCCCAGCCAATTGGGCCTGGCGTAACAGAACTCGGGTAAATGTCTGGGCTGTCATCCTGCGAATCTGACATCGAAAGCCGGTTGTTCGGCGTGATGTCGTAATCCAGGCGTCCGAAATACCTTTTTGTCGGGTAGGAAGCCGGGGCTGTTGAGTAGAAGTTATTGGTTATCTCGCCTTCGCTGCCAATGCTTCCTGGAACAAACTTGCCGCCCGCGATAATGCAGTTAGCCTGGATGTTTGAAGAACCATTCTGGCAGGCGGGCCCTCCCGGAGCCGGGTAGAACTGTTCGAACGCCTTTGCAACCGAGTCGAACATGCCCGAAGGAATCGCGTTGCTGCCGTACTCGTCCTGGAAACTCTTCCTTACCGGATATGGGTTGCCTTGCGAATCGTAAGCGATGGTTTGCGTGGTCGGATCATAGATTTGCCACTGCCCCGTAAAGTCTCCGCTCATGGTGGCGGGAGTGGGAATCGTATTCGTCGAATTGCTAGCCGAGCCGTGGTCGATGATCTGGTCGTAGTTGAAGTAAAAGAACATCTTCTTTTTCAGAACTGGCCCGCCAACATCCCCGCCAAAATGGTTTTGCCGAATATAGGGAACGGTTGGCTGGCTCACAAAGCCATAGGCATTCGCATTCAAGTTGTTGTTCTGGATGTAGTCATAGGCGCTGCCGTGGAATTTGTCAGTCCCACTCTTGGTGATCTGGTTGAAGATCATTCCCCCAATTCCGTATTGCGCCGAGAACGAAGACATCGAAACCTGAATCTCCGCCACATTTTCAAAATTGGCAACGGTGGCGTTCTGGCTGCTGGGCAGCGTCTGGCTTACGCCATTCTGCAGAATGTCACTATAGGGAAGGTTGCCGTTAATTGAGATTGAACCCACGCCCGAGCCGAGCGTGCTGGGGCCCGTCGCGCCGGGAAGCAGGAACATGAAGTTTTCCCAGTCCGTGCCAACCTGGGGTAACTCATTCATGACCTTGTCTGACATAATCTGGGTCTGGTCGCCCGTCTCAGTGCTCAGCAGCGGAATATCGGCGGTGACGGTCACCTGCTGGCTTGTCGAGCCGACCTTGAGTTGACCGTTGACCGTGATGAAGCCGACCTCAAGCGTGATGGGGCCGCGCACCAACTGCTCAAAACCATCCTTTGTAAATGTGACCGTGTAAGGACCCGGCACCAGGGAGTTGGTGTCGTACAGGCCGTCGCCATTGGTGGTGAAATCCTTCGAAAAGCCCGTATCGGTATTCATCACGGTAACTGTGACTCCGGGGAGCAACGCCCCGCTCGGGTCGGTCACGGAGCCACGGATGTCGCCCGAGTTAATGCTTTGCGCATAACATGCCCCACTCCCAAAGATGACTAGAAGCAGGGGCAGAATCCATCCCATCTTCTTTCTCATTTACGGCCTCCTGAATTGTTGACTCGTCTCGTTGTTGCGCTGCTCTGCTCGTCTCACGTTCACGGGCTAATTCTTTTTGCCGGCTTCACCCGGGAAGACACTGCTGTCGGGTCGATGGAAACAACAAAGTAAATCTGCCACGCCCAAAGGGGTCAGGGAATCGGCTTCCCGCAGATGTTTTTGTTACCCGGTATTCCTTGCTGGACTACGTTTTCCAAGTAATAGGAAACCGGTTTCAGAAACTATAGTTCTGGAAATTTATCCCTGTCAAGCGGAAATGGCTTTCCTATTTCTTCCCTTTTCGAAAGATTTCTTGTGCATTCCCGCCGATGTGAAAGAGACTGGGTTATGGTCTACACAATGAAGGACGTCGCTCGGAGAGCCGGCGTCTCGCCGGCTACGGTTTCACGGGTCCTGAACAATACGCACTATATTGCTGACGAGACCAGGGCGCGCGTTCTCGCGGTCGTCGATGAGCTTAATTATTTCAAGAATGTCCATGCGCAACGACTTGCGACCGGCCATAGCGATCTTCTGGCGCTGGTGATTTCGGAATTTGCTAATCCGTTTTATCCCGAGGTGATCAGGGGATTTCAGGCAGCGGCGTGGGACCACGGCCTGGATGTGCTTCTTCTCAACACTGAATACAGCCGGACCCGCACAGATTCGCTCATGCGCAAACTCGTCGAAAAGGACGTGAGCGGGGTGGCGATTCTGACCTCCTCAATCGAAATGGCCGCCGCCGCTCCATTGGCGGAAGCTGGCATCTGCATGGTATTCAGCAATTTATACTCGGCGGGCAAATTGGTCAGCAACATTAACGTGGACTACAGCCGGGGGATTTCTCAGGCCATAGAGCATGTCGTCCGGCTCGGACATCGTCGCGCCTCGGTGATCGCCGGACCGGAAGGAAGCCGCACCGCGGAGCATATCAAAACCGCTCTGGTGAAAGGATTGGCCCGGAACAAACTGCGGCCGTTTCCGGTTATCCACTGCGACTACCGTATCGATGCGGGCGCCTCTGCCGTGAAAGCTATCCTTTCCGCCACAGAGATTCCCACCGTGATCTTTTGCGGCAGCGATTTGATAGCAATGGGAGCCATGAGCGCATTGGAGGATGCTGGCGTACGAGTGCCTGAAGATGTTTCGGTGGTAGGCATCGATAACATCGCCTTTGCCAGCCTGGCGCGGCCTTCGCTTACTTCAATCAATGTGCCGCGCGAAGAACTGGGCAGGACCGCCTTTCTCGCATTGGAAAAGATGATGCGACTGAAGCGCCACAAAGGTGCCGAATACGCGCTTGAAACCGAACTGGTGGTGCGCAAATCTACGGCGCAGGCATCTGAAAAACGGCGCGGCCGGGCGAAGTGAAACCCGCTATGCCATTTCTGCGTGAAGCGCCTAATCCCGGGCAGGCGTGACGACAATGTTTCTGAACGCAACGTGGCCTTTTTCCGATCCCTGGAGATAGATCGGGCCGGGCAGCTCTTCATGACTGTCAAGCGCTCCGCCGGTCAGGCCGGGAATCTCCTGGTTGTCTATTATGGTGGTGCCATTCTGCACCACGGTCACCCTGCGGCCAATAAGCGTGATGTCAAAGGTCTGCCACTTGTCCGGGCTGCGCTTCAATTCCGGCATGGGCGCCAGGAATCCATAGACGCCGCCGGTGTGATGGCTGGGCGGCTCAGCCTCTGATTCCGTTTCGATCTGTACCTCGTAGCGTCCGCGCAGATAGACGCCGCTGTTGGAGTCCTTGCCGCAGTTGAATTCAATGTGCAATTTGAAGTCTTTGAATTTGCGGGCGGCAATCAGTTCCGGTCCGTTGCCCGGACTTACGAGGTTGCCATCCTGCACGGTCCACACACGCGGGCCGCTGGCGCTCATCTTCCAGCCGTCGAGGTCTTTGCCAGTGAACAACTGAATAGGCTTGCCCCACGTGGGTGTGCTCTTTTCGTCAAGGGCAGGAGCCCTTCTGCCTTCCCATGTCCATGGGTTTCCGTCCGGCCCATTCATGATTCCGTGTAATGAACCGCCTTCGAGTTGGCCTTTGAAAATCAGGTCGGCCTTGCTGTCCTCTTCTTCTTTAGGCGATACAAAAGTCAGGGTCCCATTCACAATCTCAACGCGAGGCAACTCTCTTGCATTGCCCCACCGGCCGGTCATCTGCGCTTTCAACTGGCCGTCTTGCTGCCTGATCTCAAGCCAGGACGGATACTCATGTTGCTGATCCTTCAGCGTGAGATCCCATCGTCCAAGAAACGGCGTCACGGATTGAGCGAGTACGCAGGCCGGAGCTATGGCCAACGCAAGGGTGGAAAGAAAAACGAGCCTTTGTAATTTCACGCGCACAGTCCTTTCTTTCGTCCGAAGGCGACAAGCAGCCGCATCCGACTTGTGCTGTTATGCAATGGGCTTCATCACAAGCGCGCTGTCATCCCAGCAGACCGGCTTGCCAGTAAAGTACGATTCGTTGGCCAGGTGACAGGCCAGGGCTGCGTTGTGCCCAAAAAAGGCATCTTGCACGACCGGCTGCCGCGAACGCACTGCATTGAAGAACTTGGCCAGATGAGGCTTCAGGTCGTCGTAATCATCTCCATTCATCGTGACGGTTTCCTGAATGGGCTCCATGCCGGGAGCGGGATCGTGCTCGCTGTGCCACTGCCTGACGTACGCGTCGCGCAAATTGGCCGGGAAGGAGCCTGAGTAATAGCTGGGAGCCAGGTCAACGCCGAGCTGGGGCGTATAGCTCAGGCTGAACTCGCGGAGTTCGAGAATGCCCTTGGACCCCATGAACCGTGTCACTTCGGCGGTCTCGCATCCGAGCGACAGGCGCATGTACACGGGCAAGCCGGCGTACTCAAACAGGACCGCTTGCACATCGGGCATGTTGCGGCCGTCTTTCCAACGGTAGATGCCACCGAACGCCGACACGCGTTTGGGAATCTCATTGATGCCCATGGAGAACTGCATGCCGCTGATCAAGTGCACAAGCAGGTCGCCTGCGACTCCGGTTCCGTACTCCTTCCAGCACCGCCAACGGGCAAATGTGTACGGATCGAAGGGCTTCTTCGGTGCTGTTCCGAGCCACGTGTTCCAGTCGAGATTAGCCGGCGACAGATCCGGGGGTGGGGGATACTCCCATGCGCCAGTGGGGTCGTTGCGCCCCATTGTCGCTTCGATCAGGTTGACGTCGCCGATGGCGCCCTTCGCGATCAGCTCTTTGGCTTTGGCGCAAAGGGCTGAACTGGTACGCTGCGCCCCCACCTGCAGGATGCGATCGGTCTTCCTGGCTGCGGCAACGATTGCCAGTCCGTCGACAGGATTGTGCGACATGGGCTTTTCGCAATAGACATCTTTGCCCGCGGCCAATGCGTCCACCACCACCTGCTTGTGCCAATGGTCGGGAACGGCGACGAGGATGGCATCGATATCTTTTGCGTCGAGGAGCTCTTGATAGCGGCGCGTCGTGCGGATCGATTTGCCGGTAATCTCCCGGGCAAGCTGATGGCGCCCATCGTAAAGATCTGCAGCCGCCACGCACTCTACTCCGGGTAGCGTGATAGAAGTTGACAATAATCCTGAGCCCTCCATGCCTACGCCTACGATTCCAAAGCGAACTTGGTCGCTTGCAGCGGCTGACTGCGCCGCGGCAGAGGGCTCGGCATCAAAAAGCAGCGACCCGGCAGCGATTGTGGCACCCGCCGCAGCGGCGGATGTTTGAAAGAACTCGCGTCTTGACAAGAATCGTGGATTCATTGCGGATTTCTCCTTTGCAGCAAAACGGTTTCGGCGAGTCACCGAGCATCAATCAGCGGAACGGCAGTTCCGATTTCAGCTGTAGGCGGTTTAGCGGACTCGCCACGTTGAACTTCATTAAAACTCATCTGCACAAATGCTTAGAGCGCCAGCAGATTCATGCGTATTTGAAAACGTTGATACAGCAGCAACAATAATCCATCAAAACGACCGGCGACAGACCGTTAACCAGAGTTTACGCAGCTTCGGCGGGACTGTGCCTCACCTCGTCAAATGCCATGAAGAGAACCGCGACAAGAGCCAGCACCATTCCCGCCGAGTTGTATTTGCTTGGGATCTGCTGGTAGATCAGCAATGAAACCACAATCGTGACGAGCGGAAACATTCCGTTCACCATGGGCACTACCACGATGGCTTTTCCATACCGGACCGCATAGACAAAGAGCAGGCAGCCAACCGCGTTGAGCGATTGAATCAAGTATGTGATTCCGAAACCGGTGCCGGAGCCGGCGTGGATACCGGGTCCCATCGCCAGAGCAACCGGGCTCAACGCGAGCCCTGTCGCTGTCATATAGACGAAAAGCTCCTCGGCGCTCATGGCATTGGCTGACGACTTCATGAAGTAGGCCTGCAAGCCCCACATGAAAAAGATGGCGATGGTCCACACCAGCCAGAGGCTTCCATGGACAGGGCTGTTGGTTGGTTCCTGCAGCGAGACAAGAAAAATAGCCGGCAAAGAAAGCAGGATGCCGGTGAACGCCAGTGGATAGGTGCGTTCTCGTAAAAGAGCCCATGAAAGCACAATAGTGACAGCCGGGGACAGGCAGACGATGGGGAAGATCAGATACGCAGGCCCTTGGTCAAGCACCCAAAACAAGAGGAGCTGCCCGGCTGCTCCGGAAAAGCCAACCGCGCAACCATAAAACATTGAACGCCCCGAGCGGCTCATCTTCCAGTTCATTTTTCGCAAAACAATCACGCACACCGGAATCATGGTCAACGACCAGACGGCATAACCGAGCGTTGGCGGGAAAGGTGGGTTAAGCCGCTTCTCGGGAATCTCGGTCAGCGCTCCCCAAAACCCCCACAACACTGGTACAGCCATCGATAACAGCAGCCACTTGGGCAATCTCATTGATACATGCTCCGCTTGCTATTGAGTCACTCCGCCGGGTGGACCAATCCGCCCTCGTCTTCAACAATGTACGAACAGAGCCTGAAGGAGTCAGGTTCTTCGCCTCGAACCGCGGCCAGCCTTTCAACTGCAATCTGGATAGGAACGATGTCGATCAGGAACTGCCATCGAGCGGGTATCGCGGGCAGACAGAGCACGCAATCACCGGCATCTTCCTCTAGCTGCTGGCCAATGAGGAGTACGCTCGCTCCAAGGTTTTTCAAGTCTCGGACGAGATCGAGGTCCTGCCTGCGCATCAACCGCGCATCGATCCAAATGCCAACGCGCAATCCCTCTCGGACAATTTCTTGTGGGCCATGGCGAAAACCACCGGCGGTCAGTGCAGTTGCAGGCTTCTTTGCCGCCTCTTCCCAAAGCAGTCGAGCTTCGTGACAACTGGCAAGACTGGCGCCGCGAGCCATGAAATAGGTAGGCTCGCTTCCGTTGCCCAGCCAGCCAGACCTCTCGATAATCTCGCACCACTGCGGAATGGCAGCAGCAGCAGCAGACAGAGATTGCGTCAGCTCCGCCTTAATTGCATGGGCCGAGCGACCGGTAGCTTCCAGTGCAAGCAAAACACCGGCCAGCGCAATCGCGCTGTAGGTCGTAACCGAGACCGCATGATCGAAGTCAGTGTTTGTATTTAGAACAATATCCGAGCCTTGTGCGAGAGGGCTGTCAGTCTGGTTGGTGATGGCAATAACCGACGCGGAACGGGCGCGGCATTTTTGAACCAGTTGCGCGATCTCAGTACTTTTCCCGCTGCGCGATAGCAGGACCACGGCAGCGCCCTCCGGCACCTCAGCGAAATGAAGCAACTCCGAAGCATCTATCAACAAGGCGGGAATACCGGCGGAAAGCAATTCGGCCTGCATGGCCATCCCCGCGTGCCAACTTGCTCCGATGCCGGTGATCACCACAGACCTGGCTCCGCGCAAAACTGCTGCGGCTGCGTCCAGCGCGGGCTTGCCCGCGCCCATCATATGCGATAACGATGCGGCAAGCTGTGCGGGTTGCTTGAGAATATCCGCAAAAAGCCTGGTCTCAGAAACTGCCCCGGAGGCTGGCGCCGAGTTTGAACCTGCTTGAGCGTTGTCGCTCATTCTCTGCCTCTTTCGATGGCTGTGCTTTCATCGAGGTTTGAGTTGTTCGCGCCGATGGGCTTCATAGGAAACCGATTTCATATCTGTATACTTGTACCTGATTTGCGCTGTCAAATGTGACTGTGCGCTAAAGGAAGGTTGCATGCAATTGCAGAGACTTGCTTGGGGTTGCGCCGTACCAGCTCTGGTGTTGAGTACGGGCATGGCTTGCGCGCAGAGTGTTCCGGTAGTCACCGGCGACCAGCGCGTTGACAAATTGCTTAGCCAGATGACGTTGGAAGACAAGCTGAAACTGATTCATGGCACGCAGGAAGATTCCAAGGTCTACCAGGGACAGGCCGGTTATCTGGGCGGCATTCCCCGGCTGGGGATTCCCGGGCTGCGCTTTGCAGACGGCCCACCCGGGGTGTTGACTCGCCATCCTTCGCAGGCGGAAACAGCCACCATGGGTGTGGCCGCGACCTTCAGCCGCAAGACTGCCGAAGCTAATGGCCAGGTGATCGGCCGCGAGGACCGTGCTCTGGGCATCGACGTCAGCCTGCAGCCATTCGTGAACATCGATCGCGATATGGAGTATGGGCGCGGGTACAACACGTTCGGCGAAGACCCCTTCCTGACCGGCGAAATCGGTGCAGCGGAGATCAAGGGCATCCAGTCGCAGCATGTGATGGCACAGGTAAAGCACTATGTCGGCTACGATTCGGACGGCACCAGCACCTGGATCGACGATCAGACTCTTCATGAGGTCTACGTGGCTCCGTTCGATGCCGCCATCCGGGCGGGCGTGGCTTCCATCATGTGCTCCTACAACCTGCTGAATGGCACCTACGCCTGCGGGAACCAGTCCACAATGACGAAAATCCTGCGCCAGGAAATTGGATTCAAGGGCTTCGTCACGTCTGATTGGGGCGCGACGCACGCCGTCACTTTCATTCATGCCGGACTGGATATGGAGATGCCGGGCGAACCTCCGCCAGGTGCCGACTCCTCATCGCTGGCCTCCTACTTCGATGCCCAGCCCATTCCGCCTCCGCCGCCGGCGACGCAGAAGACCGATGAAGGCGATCTGGGCGGCGACATGTTCGGCGGCTATATCCCTGAAGAACCGAGGCCAGGCTCCGACGATGGTTACAACGCTGACGTCACGCTCCCTCGCGAAAAGATTCTTGCGGCGCTGAAAGACGGCTCCGTAAGCGAAGCCGACATTAACCGCGCCGCTGGTCATGTGCTTTTTGAGATCGCCCGCTTCGGTTATCTCGATGGCCTTTCCAAACACGAAGTCACCGCGCAGTCGATCAATGAGAATGCCAGGGTGATTGAAAAAACTGGCGAAGAGTCTGCCGTCCTGCTCAAGAACGACGGACACGCATTGCCGCTGAAGGCCGCCGATCTGAACTCCGTGGTGCTGATCGGACCCACGGCCGCGCAGATTGACGCCATCGGCATCAACGGCGAGCGATCGGTGGGCCTGCCGGAGCGCCAGATAGGGCCGCTCGACGCCATGAAGAAAATCAGCGGCAACGCCAACATACGCTTTGCCGTAGATGACGACATGACTGGCACCACCATTCCAGCCAGCGCCTTCAGCCACGATGGCAAACCGGGCCTGCTCCGCTCGGGCGCCGAGGCAGCAGACGCGCAGATCGACTTCACCGTAGCTCACGGCAACGCGCTCCCGCCCAACTCCACCATGACGTGGGAGGGGCAGTTCACCGCGCCTCATGCCGGCCAATACTGGATCTACCTGCAAGCCATGGGCACCAACGCCTACATCAAGCTTGACGGCAAGGGCCTGTGCGGCACCGGCGCTTCTCAGGGTGGCGTGCATGGCGACATTCTGCAGGCCAACCAGGACAACGCCATCCCCACAACCGATCGTCTGGACAATGTGCGCCGTCCCGTCGAACTGACCGCCGGTCCGCATGAGATCGAAATCGGCACCAGCCCTGACAGTTCCAATGCGCCGGTGCAGGTGCGCCTTAACTGGTACACCCCCGAGCAGCGCAAGGCCGACCACGAAGCGGCCGTCGCCGCGGCAAAAAACGCCAAGATCGCCGTGGTCTTCCTTTGGACTCGCCTCGAGCCTGCCTTCGGCCTGCCGGGCGAGCAGAACAAGCTGGTGGAAGAGATTGCCGCCGTCAACCCCAACACCATTGTGGTGCTTAATACCAGCCAGCCTGTGGCGCTGCCCTGGGTGAACAAAGTGAAGGCGATCCTTGAAATGTGGTGGCCGGGTGACGAGGGCGGCTGGTCCACTGCCAACCTGCTGCTGGGCAAGTCCAGTCCTGCCGGCCGCTTGCCCGTCACCTGGGCCAAACGTCTTCAAGACTACGCCGCCACCGATCCCAAATATCCCGAGCGCTCAAAAAAAGGCGTGGACCACAAAACCATATACAGCGAAGGCGTGAACGTGGGCTACCGCTGGTTCGACAAGCAGAAGATCGATCCGCTCTTTGCCTTTGGACACGGACTCAGCTACACCAGTTTTGCGTATTCCGGATTGAAAGTGGCCAAGGCTGCGGATGGTGGCCTCGACGTGCAGGTGACGATCAAAAACATTGGTGCGATCGACTCCGACGAAGTTCCGCAGGTGTACCTCGGTGCGCCCAGCGAGATTCCTGCGGGCGTGCAGTTCCCGGTGCGAGCGCTGGCCGGCTTCGATCGAGAGTCGATTCCCGCCGGTGCATCGAAGGACGTGATCGTCCACATAGCAGCGCGCCAGCTTGAATACTGGTCGACCTTAGAAGGAAAGTGGTTACGCCCCGCGGGCAAGCGCACCCTCAGCGTGGGCGCCAGCAGCCGCGACCTGAGGCTCGAACAGACCATCGACTGATACCAGGGAACGTTTGCCTGGGATCGTGCTGGAGGAGTGCAGATGCGAACAGATCGAGACCAACATCACGCAGTACAATCGTGGGTCGGCGGGGTTGAAAGATAAAAAGCGCGTAAAAACTGGATACTGAGGCGTTTGGCTCCCAGTCTTGCGTGACTTTCGACTTTTTGCGCGAGCTGACGATGGCAGGAGCCTGAAAGACCATGTACGCCCCAGAGAAACCACCCGTCCCACCCCTTCTCTTCTGCAGTGATCGCTCGCAGCGGCATACTTTCTTCAGCAATGTTCTTCGCGGATGGCTCGTCGCGCTCGTGTTTCTGACTTTGCCAGCGTGCTGCACGCGGAGCCAGATTCCTGTGGCAAACGCCGGCCCACGCCAGGCAGCGCTTTCCGACTGGGACAGCAAGCTGCATGTGGGCACCGAGTTCTTCCTCAACCGTTCTGAAACCAGGGAGACGGTTGAAAAGCACTTCAAGTTGATGCGCGAAAATGGTATCTCCCTGGTCCGCATTTTTGTTATATGGGATGACATTGAGCGCACCCCAGGAAACTGGGACCTGTCACACTACGATTGGATCTACGATGCGGCCGCCGAGAATGGAATCAAGATCGCGGCTACGCTGTGCGCTGAAGATCCTCCGGGCTGGATGGACAAGACCACCTTTTATCATCAGCACGCGAATCTCGACGATCCCAAACTAAGAGCGCTCTCCACGGTCTATATCGAAAAAGTAGTCGGCCGCTACAAAAGCCATCCTGGAACAGGCTTCTGGCTGCTCATGAATGAGCCTGAAAAATACAACGAGGATGCTGATACTTTTCGCGTCTTTGGAAAGTGGCTGCAGAACAAGTATGGCAGTGTGGACGAGTTAAACAGGCACCGTTTCCGGCCGATCAAGTCATTCGATGAAGTGGAGTATACCGGCAGCCAGAAATCCGCAGAATATTACTGGTTGGATGAAAACGAATATCTGGACTGGAAGCAGTTCAATGTTGACAACCTGATTAACACGCTTGCCTGGATTCGCGAAAAGGTTCTGGCCATTGATCCGGTGCATCCAGTCCACTTCAACGTCACGAGTCCTACGGGTGATGCCTCCGGGCAGGACGTTTGGAAAGAGAAGAAGGTTACCGACATTCTTGGCGTTTCAATGCACACGTCCTGGGCGGTTCCGCCAGAAACGCCGGAAAAGAACTATGGCGAACTGTATGCGTATCGGCTCGACCTGGTTGCGGGCGCGGCTTTTGCAGCGCCACGCAAGCCCTTCTGGGTTACCGAGTTGCAGAGCGGGCCGACTATCTACACAGGGAAATTTGCATTGACCGTCACACCTGAGGATTTGACACGCTGGATGTGGGATTCCTACGGAGCAGGCGCAAACTCGGTGGTCTTCTGGCTGTGGCATCCACGCGACATTGGTACTGAAGCGGGTGAATGGGGTTTGGTGAGTCTGACCGGCAAACCTACGGTACGCCTGCCTGCGGTCAAGGCCGTAGCGGACATGCTCAACAAGGAGCCCGAGCTTCGAAATCTACTCCCTCAGCAAGCGCGCGTGGCGATTCTCTATGATCGCGACTCGGCAGTCATCAATGATCTTGACGGCAACTGGCAGGGACGAAGCACAGACGTGCAAGACGCACTTAAGGGCTGTTACCTTGCGCTCTTGCGTGCTCATATCCCCGTAGAGTTCGTGGATATCGATCAATTGAAGAGCGGTGAAGTCAACAAGTTCAGCTTGCTCTACGCACCGGCAGACTACGCCATGGACGACGCGACAATCGATGCGCTCAAAGCCTACGTGCATCAGGGCGGCACGCTTTGGGCTGACGGCATTACAGCCTGGAAAAATGAGCGAGGCGCCATTCGCGCAACAATACCTGGCGGACTGACGGACCTGTTTGGCGTCGAGGCAGATGAGATTTATCCGGTGAAGCCCTATACTCCGTATTCGGTGACACCTGCACACGAGCTCGGCGGAGAATTGTGGAAGCTGCCGCTCAATGTGGAAGGAGCCAATGTGATCCTGCGCGATGACGACGGCAATCCCTTCGAGGTAAAGCACAAATATGGCAATGGACAGGTTACCTACTTCACTTCCGCGGTGACACTGGCTTATCTGCGGCGCGAGAACGACATTGTGCACCAGTGGATTTTGGAGCCGGCGATCAAAGAAGAGGCGGAGATGCCTGTCCGGTTGAAGCAGGGTTCTGATCACCTGATCTTTCGCGGCTTGACTGGCGCATCTCGATCCTCCGCCATTCTGGTCAATTGGGGCGATGCGCAAACAGCCATCGTCAGCTTTGCCGGGATTCACAAAGTCAAGAATGTGGTTACCGGCGAAGAGGTTCCAGTCACAAGAGATCAGGGAAATACCGACGCTACAGTCATGGTTCCAAAAGCAACAACTGTCGTGTTGATGACTGAGTAACCGCCGAGCCTGTCGCATGGTCCAAACTCGCTGACCGGATCCTGGCCTGCACCACTGGATTCTGTCAAAGGACTACAGTCACAGGACTCAATCGTCGGTCATTAAAATGACTGCCTACAGCTTGCTGGTTGGTTACAAAAAGGCGCCATTGCCTCGAGTGACGGTCAGGCTTTCAAAAAAAACCCCGCGTTCACCTGCAGTCGCCGTATACTGGCTGACAATTCGTCCGAGGCTAACAGTATGACTATGAATCATCGAGAGTCTGAGCACAGGGGAGAATTGCGTCCCCTTCCATGGCGCAATCGCGCCAGAAGCGCAATAGTCATCTTTCTAGCGCTTTCCTCGTTCACTCTTTCCGGCTGCGGCCCTCGACGGGTCAAAGCGGACTTTACCGGCTATGAGGCCAGCTATGCAACCACCTCAAACCATGAGGTGTTGCTGAACCTGGCGCGGCTTGAACAGCACGACCCGACATACTTTTTCAAACTGGGCCAGATCTCCTCAAGCTACCGCATGGAGGCAGGGCTGTCAGGGTTCGGGCAGTACACGCCCCAGGGCGCCAACACGGGAGTCGAAGTACCAAGTGGCGGCGGCACACCCAGCGCCATCTATGAGAACGACCCATCCTTCAGCTTTATTCCCGTAAACGATGAAACGAACGCGAGCCTGCTATTGAAGCCGGTGTCGGAAGACGTGTTTTACAGCCTTTACCAGCAAGGCTGGCGTGTGGACCAGCTTTTCCGGCTGATGGTAGATCACATTGAGGTGACGCTGCCTGAGGGAGACCGGGGCTGCAAGGTAGAGATCATTCGCAACGTGCCGCCGCCGGCATATTACGCGCCGCAGTACGCGCAATCTGAGCGGATATTGAGCCGCTATGCTACGTTTTTGCGGGTGAGTGCGATTGTGTATGAGTTACAAAAGCATGGTCTGCTGCAATTGGGCGGTCCCAATGCATTTGTGCCGCTTGACCGGAAGTCGGCTCTGGCAAGCAGCGACGCGGCTCCCAAAGCGAAAGACCTGGTGGATGCGGCGGCGAAGGACCAGGTGTGGGAGATGGACGAGAGCGGTAAATGGTTGCTGGGCGGGAAAAAACCGGAGCCGCGGTTCGAGCTGAGCTCGGTACGGCCCGAGGGCGAACCGGTGCAGGAGATGAGCTACGGTGAACACGTGGCGGAGACAAAGAAGTTTCTCGACGAATTATTCAAAAGCGACGATAGCCTGGCCGAGTTTCAGAATAATGCGCCGGAACTGACCGACATTCTGGAGATTCTGTACAACGGATTTGCGATCGGCGGGTCGCCGGCGGATCGCACCAGCGATTTGGATACCGAAATGGGACCGTGCCCCACGGAGACGGCGCGCGGCGCGGCTCAAGGTGGTGCGGCGGCAGCGCCGGCGAGCCGGATCTCGTTCCGGCTGGTGATGCGGTCGCTGCTGGGGCTGATGGCCGCGTCAGCACAGGAAGAAGAATCGTTTGACGCGCTGGAGGCGGCGAATCCCCCGGTGCACGTGGAACTGGGAGAGAACCGGCTGCTGTGCGACGTCCACCAGGCACTGCAAAAACAGGAAAAGGTACCTGACGCGGGAAGGATTCCGTTGCCTGGCTGTGGCGCGGCAACGAACGTGGAGGTGCCTTTCAACCGGCTGGTTCCGGGCATTGAACGGTTGCCGGTGCTGCGGCTGACCTGGCGAGTACCGAAGTCGAAGGCAGCGGCGAGTTCGCCGTTGACGGTGGCTCCACCACCGGCGGTAGGGTTTGAGAAGGTAAAGGGCCTGGGACTGGCGGTGCGGTACAAGGACCAGAACTACTGGATTGCAGACGCCGATCCGGCCAAGAGCGATACATACAAGACAGAAACCGCTATGAGTAACGGCTACGACTGGCCGCAGGAGAACCAGTACTGGAACCGGGATATGTTCCGGCTGATCTGCGAGCTTTCGGCGCAAGTGACTGTGGACATCTCGAAGTTCCCGCTGCCGGAGATCCTGCAGCTTCGGACGGAATGAGTCGCGGGGTATGATCAGGTGGTATGCCCCTTAAAAAGCAAAAAAAGAGTCCGGCGATCTGCCTGCCCTCGGTGCTGGCCATAGGATTCACGGGACACCGGAGCCTGAAGGACGAGGACCAATGCCGGGAGGCTATCCGCTCTTTCCTGCGCGAGCAAAAGGAGGCTCACGCCGGGATCGTGTATGGCGTGTCGTCGGCTGCTGCGGGCGGCGATCAGCTTTTTGCGGAGAGCTGCCTGGAGTTGGGGATCCCTGTACGAATTCTGCTGCCCAAGCCGGAAGAGGAATTCAAGAAGGACTTCGACGGGTGGTCGTGGCAGCGGACGGAGCGGATCATCGAGAAGGCGCTCTGTGTTGAAGTGACGGGGCGCAACCAGGGGCGCAGCGAGCAATATTACGACTGCGGAATCCAGACGGTGGGGGAAAGCCAGGTACTGGTCGCGCTGTGGGACGGTGCGGCGTCGCGGGGTGTGGGTGGGACGCAGGAGATTGTGGCGTTCGCCGAGAAAACGGGATACCCCGTGGCATGGATCGATGCGGAAACCACCCAGTTGCGCTGGCTGAATGGGGAGGCGCTGAAGCAGACACGGAGCCATCCAGAGCAGGATTTTCTAAACGATCTCTCTGATGGTGGAGTGACGCTGGCCAGCGGGACACCGCGGGATCTGGCCGAGGCGTGGCAACGCAAAATGGACGAGAATGCGAACCGGTCAGCGCCCCAGGCAAGGCGGGTGGCGTCGATTCCGGTTGTGTATACGGCGGCGGCCGCGGTGCTGAGCGGGGTGGCGCCGGAGATTCCGGCGGCGGCGCCATGGCTGGCGGTGAGCGCGGCGTTGGGACTGGTGGCGCTGGCGCTACCGGCGGTCTTGCGACTGCACGCGCGCCAGGCGAAGTGGGCGCGAACGCGTACGGCGGCGGAGATCAGCAGGTCAGTGCTCGCTTTGTGGAATACGCCGGGGCTGTTTCACGCGCTGGGCTCTGAGGCGATTGCGGAGCTGAGCGCGATGGTGCGTTCGCTGAATTTTCTGAAGATGCAGGACCGGTTGAGGGAGAAGCGATCGCTCGATAGTTTCAGACAGGAGTATGTGAAGGATCGCGTGGAAGACCAGATCAAATACTTCACGGGTCAGGCGAAGAAGGCGGCGCGACAGGAGCGGATCTACGGTGCTGTGAGCTGGATTTGCGGTGTGCTGGCGACGCTGGTAGCGGCGGGCTGCCTGACGATCGAGGCGCGGTGGAGAGGACAGCGAGAGATTCACGGCCATGAGTGGATTGCGCTGACAATGTCGGCGCTGTTTGAGATTTCGACCATGGCGGGCGCTTTTGCGCTGATGAAGGATTGTGGACGGCGCAGACGACGCTATGGTGAGCTGAGCGAGTGGCTGAAAAGCTCGAAGACGCAACTGGAGAACCTGCGCACGTGGACGTCGATTTTACGGATTGCCGAAAGAGTGGAGCGGGCGCTGCTGGTGGAGCTGCTGGAATGGCGATCGGTGGTGCAGGGCGCGGCAACCCACAGGAAGTGAAACGATGAAGCGAATCCTGGCATTGGACGGCGGCGGCATTCGGGGCGTGTTCAGCCTTGAGATTTTGCTGAAAATAGAAGAAGTGCTGCGCAAGCACTATGAGCAAACCGATCCTGCGAAAGCGGCGAAGTTCGTTTTGCGCGAGCACTTCGATTTTCTGGCGGGGACCAGCACCGGAGCCATTATTGCCACCTGCCTGTGCTGGGGCATGTCAGTGAAAGAAGTGATGGACTTGTACCTGGAACACGGCCCCAAAATGTTCCAGCCGGTTCCGTGGTACCGGCCGATAAAAAAGTACCTGGTCGCTCGATTCCAATCGGGGCCGCTCACCGACATGCTGAAGGGATTGTTTCCCGGGGAGAAAGGGGAGCCAGCCACGCTGGGCAGCAAACGGCTGAGAAATACGAGCCTGGAAAACCTGCTGCTGGTGGTGGTGCGCAACCATACGACTGGGTCGGCGTGGCCACTGACCAACAATCCCAAAGCGAAGTACAACCAGCTCGACCGGCCGGACTGCAATCTGCGGATTCCGCTGTGGCAACTGGTGAGGGCAAGCACGGCGGCGCCGGTTTTCTTTCCGCCGGAGGAAATCGCGCTGTCGCAGTTGGGCAAGCAGGATGACGAAGATGCGGCGATTGCGGATTCCGCAAAGCTGGACGAGGCTGACATTGAAAAGGCTGCGACGGATGTAGCGAATGCGGCGCGCGCGCAGCTTTTCGTGGATGGATCGATCACGCCATATTGCAATCCGGCGCTCATTGCCGCATTGACAGCGGTGCTGCCTGGCTACAAAGTGGATTGGCCAACGGGACCGAAAAATATCCGCGTGGTTTCAGTGGGCACAATCGCGTTTTCGTCGGAACTTCCGGTGAGCAATCCCACGCTGTGGGTGGGTTACCATGCAGCGCAGATTCCCACCGCGCTGCTGGAGACAATGGCATGGCAGCAGGACTATCTGTGCCGGTGCCTGGGCGAGTGCCTGTACGGGGAAGAGTTGGATTCCGAGGTGGGCGATCTGCTGCCCGGGAATCCGGAATCCGCTCCGCCAAACGGGCATAGCTGGTTCAGTTACGTGCGCTACAACCGCAGATACAAGAAAGAACGGATGGAGGAGATTCTGCGCGAGCACCCGCGGCTGGCGCGGATTGACGCAATCGATGCGATTCCGATCCTGCGCCAGATTGGGCAAGAGTACGCGGAGATGACCGTGAAGCTGGAACACCTGATCTAGGAAAACCCCAGGCTTTGCCGGCAATACTTACCGTTGCGCCATGCTTTGTGTTCTCAATAGCTGTTGAATCTTCGCTACACTTTCCGGAGCGTTCGGATCGTCAATACTGTACGTGACGCCGATCTCTTTGCCTTCAAACTTTTCTAAAGCAGCAGCCAACGCTTCCAATTTTTCCGGCGACAGGCTCGACAAAGCCGTGTCTGGGCTGATGTTGCATTCGCTCTTAATGAACCTCGTATACTCGGGCACATCGTTTTCAATGCTGGGAGCGAAGCGTTGAATACCCTCGGCGACAGTAAGCACCTTGTAAGTTTCTGTTTTCAATAGCGAGATCAGCGCCTTTTTCCCTGTCGCGTAGTCGGGGAAAATCGCAAATCTGCCATCGGTCCCAATCGCGCCATGCCTCCTGGCGAAATCTCCATCCTCTAGATTGCCGGGATTATGATTGCGCCAGTTCCTGTTGCCGCCAACATTTATCCACGCGCCGTTACTGGTCCAGCGCTGGCCCTCTAACCTTCCCGCTTGTGCAGTCCTGCTGCTCATTTCTCAACTGGGGCGCCGCATCGCGACATGTATCACTGCAGCTCCTTACTGATTCAAGGTGCGAGCTACCCTGAAACCTCCATTGTCAAGGTGATCGGTAACATGAGAGTAGCTCCGGTCTGCCGATCGCAGATTCTTGGAGTCGTCATAATAGTCGCCTCCTCTAAACACGCGCTTTGAACAATCTCCGTCCAACCGCGCCGAGCCGTCTGTTGGCGCGCCATCATAGTATTGCGTGTAACAATCTTCGACCCACTGCCATGAATTGCCAACCACGTCGTACAAGCCAAAACTGTTCTTATCGTAAGAGCCAACCGGCTCAGTCTTCTCCATGGTATTTCCGAAATTCGCCTGCGAAGTATTGATGGAATCTCCGGTCCAGTATGGCGTCTGCGAGCCCGCCCGGGTCGCATATTCCCATTCCGCTTCGCTCGGCAATCGATATTTCACGCCTGCATGACTTGAAAGCCATTGCACGTATTGCTGGGCATCATCCCACGACACGCCCAGCACCGGTCGCCGATTTCTTCCCCAGCCATGATCGTTGCCCTTGGGATTGCCCTGACAGCCGCCATGATTGACGCACTCGTCCCACTCCGCGAATGTTATATCGAACACTCCGATTGCAAATGCCTGCACTTTCACTAGATGTTGTGGCGATTCGTCTGAGCTGT
The DNA here is from genome assembly GCA_964528915.1 of uncultured Occallatibacter sp. Lineage (GTDB taxonomy): Bacteria > Acidobacteriota > Terriglobia > Terriglobales > Acidobacteriaceae > Telmatobacter. Next base: position 51,413 of record CAZGUD010000003.1, on the reverse strand, counting down.
GCTTGGCCTCGGTTTCCTTTGAACCCATAACGAAACTGCCCGTTGGCACCACAACCATTTCAGGACAATCGGCACAGTCACGAAACATGGAATGCGGCGGCAAGGCTGCTGCCTCGCCGGGCGATTTGAGCACTGGTGACTTCGCCTGGTAGTTTTCTGCCCGCGTCACGGCTTGTTCAAGCCTCATGCTCTCCTTCTTGGCGGTCCACCATCGGAAAAACGCGGGGATGGAAAAAATCAACAGTGAGACTGCTACAGCGGCAGCAACTGTGGCTCCGGTCCTTACGATTCGCCGACGCTGCGCATCTGCACACGCATCCAGGTAGCTGCGCACCTCAGGGTTTCGATCGAGCTGCGCTTTGTAGTTTTCAAGCTCAGCGAGCATTCGAGCCTCGGCAAGGCGGCGCCCGCGGTGCGTCAGATACTCGGGATCACGGTCTCTCCTGCTCCAAATTGAGACTGCGCTTTCAAGAGCTCGAAGAGTTTCGAGACGTTCCCTTTCAGGCACAAGCCAGCGCTGAAATCGCGGCCAACCGCGAAAGATGGCCTCATGGGTGACTTCGACAGAATCACCCGACTTTACCAGTAGGCGCCACTCAACGAATGCGTCGATTGCGGCTCTTTCAGCGTCGCTGAAAATAGACATTGATGCCACTCGCCGGACTGGCGTCCCGCGCTCATCCAATTGCGCTAACGCCGGCAAAAACATGCGCGCAGCCTGGGCATCGACGGCATCGGAAACCTTGATGAGCGGCGAGCGTTGCAATGCCGATGGCAGATCACCCATCAGGGCTCGTTCCGCCGCATCTTCGATAATTCCTGAAAGCTTGCCGATGCCTTCGTAGTGCTTTTTGCGAAGATACTTCTCCTGGCCGTACTGTTTCCACAAGCGTTCCAGCGTAAAAGCCAGGAGTGGCAGAGCGTCCTCGCCCCCTGACTCCTCCATCAGAGCTTCTATCAGCGATGGCTCGGTATCCACTCCATACCGCAAACAGGGTTGCTCAATCGCGGTAGCAAAGCGATATGCCGGCAGGGGCCGGATATTCTGCACTCTCGTGCCAATTCCATCAAGACATTTTGCGGTTTCCAGTTCCCAGAGACTATCGGAACGCACCGTGATGGCGATGCTGTACTGTACGGGTTGCCCCTCCTTCTCAACCTGCAATGCCGCTTTAAGATAGGCGCCCAAAGCATCGGTAGACTCCCCCTGCGTCCTCACCAACTCCTCGCCCTGATCGATCGCAATCAGAATGGTCGCGTCGAGACGGTCCCATCTCTCTTTCAGCGGCGCCATGATTTTGTCGAGCGTGGCCCGCAGATTTTCCTTTTTCGCCCAGGTCGAATGGAGAGTGTCGCGGACAGGACCTGGCGCCAGGGACATGCCGACTTCACTCGCCGATCTCGCAATGGCCCCAGCGAAATTCGAAAGCGGGTCTGCCCCCGGGCGAAATGACCGAAGCGCAACCCAGGGGCGTTCGCGCCGGATTCGGGGCAGCAATCCCGCCTTCATCAGGGACGACTTGCCTGAGCCGCTTGCGCCAACGATCACGTATGCGCGGTTATCCCCACTCGCGCGCATCTCGCGCAAGTCTTCAAGACTCCTGGCGATCTCAGGACTGCGGCCAAAGAAGATTGCAGCGTCGGCATCCGTGTCATTAAAACTGGCAAGGCCCGGAAAGGGATCCGGTTGCGCCTTGAGATCGACCTCGAAGGCACAGGGGTCAAGCCCTGCTTTCGCAAGCGCGCCGGCGGCACGGAGCCCCGCTTTCAGCGGGTCCGCTACGGAAGGACTGTCATCCAGATTGAGAGTATCTGGAGCACCTACGCGCCTGATGTCCACGCCCTGATCCTCTGACAACACCCTGCGCAAACGGCTTTCCTGATTGCGGTCCAGCGTTGCGGGATCCACAGCGATCAACGGAATGAGCCTCTTGCCGGCATACCAGCCGGCAGAGAACTCGCCATAGCATTCATCTGAGGCAAGCCACTCGCGGGTCACCAGGCACAGAACAACACGGCACGAGCCTTTCGCCCGTCGTAATTCATCAGTCCATTTGTCGCCGGAGCGGATTGAATCATGGTCGATGAAATAATCATCGAACCCGTTCGCCGTGAGCCAAGCCGCCAGCAGGGTCGCAAGACCGTCGTTGCGGCTCGAATGGCTGATGAAAATCGTCGCCATTACACTCCCGAGAGGCAAACATGCGCGGCAAGCGTAAGCGCCGCAACAAGCTGAATCAGCACAAGATGGGAACGCAAGATTAGTACCAGATCAAGTCGCATACGTCAACCTGCACAGTGCGCAGCCAGCATGATGTCATCTGCCACATATCGCTCGCCATGTGCCGCAACCGGCAGCCCTGGAAACTGAGCCGCGGAGTCAAACATGCTCTCACACAATTTCAGGAAACTCGAGTTTCTGCGGTTCCTCAGGCAGAAGCGGAGGAGAGATTGCGATAGCATCGCGCATCCGGCGTGGCAAACTCAGCCTGCCTGACGTGGATACTTCAATTGCGTATGCCGCTCTCTTTTCGACTCTCCGTTGCCAGGCAAGAGAAGCGCCTGCAGGCCGAGGGCGAGCCAGCATCGCACTCAGGAGCGCAGCTTCAAGAGGGCCAAGCTCGTTCGCGGTTTTGCCGAATAACTTTTGCGCGGCTGTTTCAGCGCCCGTGAGACCATAGCCGAAGTGCGCGCATGCCAGATAGGACTCAAGAATTTCGATCTTGGTGTAACGAAATTGAATCAGGATCGCCAACAGGCCTTCGTACAGTTTTCGTTTCAAGGTAAGTGCCCTGTACCCTGTCGCTGTCCGAACAAATTGCATGTCGATCGTACTGGCCCCGCCGTATTTCCGGCCTCTGATCAGCTTAATGACTTCCCGCGCCACAGACCATGCATCGACCCCGCAGTGGCGGAAGAACCTTCTGTCCTCCAGGTTCAGCACCATGACCTCAAGCCTGCTCAGCGCGACTCGGTCTACGGCGTGGCCCGGCCGAACGAACCGGTCAATCCGTGACAAATCGTCTTGCAGCTTTTTGTGCCAGTGCATAAGCGGTAACCATCCGGAACATGAGTCGACCGAGCACCCTCGGGGCCTGGCTACATTACGTTGAGTTCCGTGACCTCAGCGTGGTTTGCCTGTAATGCTGTAAGAATCTTCATATAAGGGCAATCGATCGGTCAAGCAGGCTATGCGGCGCGAAAGCTCGACATACCGCTCTGCTCCATAGCCCCACAGTGATACGATTTCAAACTGGCCAGGAGACGGCTGCAATGAAGTTGGCTCAGCGAGTGCAAAACGAGGTCCGGGCACTGCTTCGAATCTTTGGCCCAGGAAAGATAAAAGAGGCGCTCTGGGATCGTGAATTCGCTGACGGAGAATGGGCGTTCCTCGACGAGACTTCGCACGATTTTGTTTACACCATCATCGAAAAATGGGCTTGTGGGGGCAGCATCCTCGATTTAGGCTGCGGATCGGGAAATACTGCAAACGAGCTCGGACCCGGCGCTTATAAAAACTACACGGGAGTCGACATTTCGTCGATCGCGATCGAAAGAGCGAGAGCTCGAAGTGCGTCCAGCGCTCGATCGCACAAGATTCACTTCGTCCATTCGGACGTTTTGACGTATGTTCCGGCTGGAGAATTCGATGTGATACTGTTCCGTGAATCCATCTACTATACTGCGACGAATAAAATCAGACCCCTCTTATTGCGGTATGCCAAATATCTTGGAAAAGAGGGCGTGTTCATCGTCAGGATCTGGAACACCAAAGGAAGATTAAGGAAGATTGTGGACCTTCTCGAGTCCCACTTCGAGATGATCGAGAAGAAGGCATCGCCAACGTCGTCTTCGCTTGTGATGGTGTTTCGTACGCGAAGAGATTGTTAGAATGACGATCCTATAATCAGGGTTCTGCGGAGCGGGGCAAATAGCCAATTGGCTTCACCGGTTCCGGCTCGTCAAATCGCATATCGAACGAAATCAAATCGAGACGCGGCCCTCACTCGAGTAACAAGTTGATCCAAACCCTCCGCAGTGGTGCCCTGGGAATCGTGACAGATGCAAATCGATCTCCGTCGAGCTCTCATCTGGTCGATCGCCGCATCGATCCAGCCGGTCGGCTTCCGCTTCGGGTTCCAGTCCTGCGGGTCCACATTCCAGAGGAGCATCTCGTATCCCAACTCTTTCGCAATCTCAACCACGTCGGAGTTATACGCCCCGTACGGTGGCCGGAACAGTGGACGTCGAGGTTCAAATTCCGCGATCAGCTCACGCGTTCTGAGAAGCTCAGATCTAATCTGATCGCGGGAGAGCTTCCTCATATCCACGTGGCTGAACCCGTGATTGCCAATCAGATGTCCTTCCGCTGAAGCACGTTGAATCAGCTCCCGTGCTCCACGAATCTGCATCCGCTCTCCAAGCACAAAAAATATTGCATTGATTCTGTGGTGACGCAGCACGTCAAGGATTAACGGCGTGTAGCTGAGATGCGGTCCATCGTCGAACGTGAGGATGACCTGCTTCCGGACGCAAAGCAGAAGCATCTTTCTGATCCGCTGTTTCATTCCGGTCGAGAAAACTTTCATTTCATTCGCCCCGGCTCCCGCGTCCTCTGTCAGTTGATATTGTGCCTTGCCAATGTACCATCCGGAGCCAAATCTGAGGATTTCCCAGCCCAGTTGAAAGTTGACCCTCGGTTCTGTCCAATTCCGGACAATCCCCGCCACTTTCGAACAAGATACATTTCTCTCCGCTCTCTAAGCTCTTTCGTTTCAGAACCGACTCGCGGCCGATTATCTGCTGGAACCATAGCGAGAGAACCCGCGTACCAAGAACCGAGCCTGCACCCGACGGCAACCCCAATTAAAGAGGCTGCGTATGTTAACCGACCCAAATCAACCGCGCAACTGTTAACCAATTCAACGCGCGGCCGTTGACTTATTGGAACTACTTCGGGAAGCACCGCGCACAAGAGAGCAACCCGGGCCAGAACGCCATCCACAATAACTGAGGTCACCCATGTTCACCGATGTGAAGTACGCCCTCCGCCAACTGCGCAAGTCTCCCGGTTTCGCCCTCACCGCATTGATCACGCTCGCGCTGGGAATCGGCGCCAATGCCGTGGTGTTCAGCGTCTTGAATGCGCTGGTGCTGCGGCCGGTGAACGTGCCCAATGCCGAGAACCTCTACATGGTGCAGCGCATGCAGTGGCCCTCGCAGTCGTACCTCGACTACAAAGACCTGCGCGATCGCAACCGCAGCTTCGACAGCCTTACGGCGATGACGATCATCGGTGCGGTGGGCGTGAAAGATGGAAACAATTCTTCAACCGCGTGGCCTTATCTGGTAAGCGGCAATTATTTCGATGGGATCGGAATCCAGCCCTCCCTGGGGCGTTTCTTTCACGCAGCAGACGAAAAGGGAATGAACAGCGCCCCCTACATTGTGCTGGCCGATGACTACTGGCGCAGCCACTACAGCTCCGATCCCGGCGTCATCGGGCGCACGGTCGAGCTCAACAAGCATCCCTTTACCATCATTGGGGTGGCGCCGCGCGGCTTCCGCGGCACTGAGCTTTTTTTCTCGCCTGCATTCTTCGCCCCGATTGTTGAAGAGCCACTCCTGCAAGGCAGCGACAACCTGCAATATCGCGGGGATCACTCGCCCTGGGTGGTGGGCCGGCTCAGGCCCGGCGTTACTCCCGCCCAAGCCATCGCCGATCTGAACGGAATTGGCAACTGGCTCGCAAAGACTTATCCGGGAGACGATGAAGGAATCAAATTCACTCTGGCCCGTCCCGGCCTTGTGGGCGATATGCTCGGTGGTCCCGCGCGCCTCTTCATGACCGGCCTCATGCTACTCGCCGGCCTCATTCTGCTCGCGGCATGCGCTAATCTTGGCAGCCTGTTTGCAGCCCGTGCAGCCGATCGCGCAAAGGAGGTCGCGCTCCGTCTCGCACTGGGTTCGCGTCGCATGCGTATCATGCGCCAACTGCTCACTGAAGCGGTGCTGATCTCCATCGCCGGAGGCGCAATCGGCGTCGCTGGAGCAGTCGCCATTCTGCACTTACTCAGCGCCTGGCAGCCTATCCCCTCCGTGCCTATCAATGTGCCCGTGAATCCCGACCTGCGCACGTATCTTGTAGCGCTGTCGATGGCCCTGGTCAGCGGACTGCTCTTTGGCATGGTGCCCGTTCGCCAGGTGATGCGCGCCGACCCCTGGCGAATTATTCGCACCGGCATGAGCGACTCCACCATGCGCCGCTTCACCATGCGCGATCTGCTCCTTATCGTGCAAATCACCATCTGTGTCGTGCTTATCACCTCTTCGCTGGTTGCGGTGCGCGGGCTAACGCGCTCGCTCAACAGCAATTACGGATTTCATCCCCAGAACGCCATCCTCGTCGACACCGATCTGCAGATGGCCGGCTACCAAAAAGACACTTACGCGCAAATGCAGCGGCGCATGCTCGATGCGATTGGCGCAATTCCCGGCGTATCCGATGTGGGCTACATCAACCAGATTCCGCTCGGCCTCGGCGGCAGCGACTCCTATGTATACACCGACGCCACCACCGACTTCCGGCCCACCAACCAGGCCGCCGACGCAATGGACTACAATATATCGCCGGGCTACCTGGCCGCCGCTCAAACGCGGCTGCTTGCAGGCAGAAGCCTGACTTTCGACGACAAGAAGGACGCGCCCATCGCCACTCTCGTCAACCGCACTTTCGCGGTTAAAGTCTTCGGCTCGGTCGAGAAAGCCATCGGCGGGCACTTCAAGTTCTGGGGTGGCAATCGAGCTGAAGTCGTCGGCGTAGTCGAAGACGGAAGATACCGCACGTTGACTGAGGACCAGCAGCCGGCGATGTTCTTCTCATTCCAGCAACATCAGGACAATGGCACATGGCTGGTGATTCGCTCGCAGCGCGATCCGGCGGAGATGACGGCGGCGATTGTGCGCACTCTGCATGGACTCGACTCCTCCATGCCCATCGACATCCACACCTGGACACAGGAGATGGATACCGCCTTGTTCGCGGCGCGCGTGGCCTCGGTGGCGTTGGGCGCGTTGGGCCTGCTCGGCGCCATGCTCGCCATCACCGGTGTGTTCGGCATGGCCTCCTACGTAGTCTCGAAGCGGCTGCGCGAGCTCGGCATTCGCATCGCACTGGGCGCGGGCAGGCGCGAGGTCCTGGGCGCTTCCCTCGGCCGCGCATTTCGCCTGCTGTCAATCGGTTCGATCGCGGGAATTATTGCGGGCGTTTTCTTCACACGACTTCTTTCTTTCATCGTCTACCAGGCCACGCCCAAAGATCCTTTCGTCCTCGGTGGCGTCACCGCAACCATGCTCTTACTCGGCCTCATTGCGTCATGGATCCCCGCTCGACGCGCCCTCGCCGTCGATCCGCTCGTCCTGTTGCGCGAGCAATGAGTACCGCCCGATCTGCTGACCGGCTGTAATGCGGACCTTCCCGTGCCCGTGCAAAGCCCCGTGCCCCATCCCTTTCGCGCTCGTTGCGAAATGGATGGGAGAACACAACCCTGCCGGCTCTCGATTGTATGCTTGTGCAAGCGGTAGCCCGATTTGAACGCCGCTCCCGGGTTCGCAACAAATGAGGCGGTTACAAAGTATCGTCCGGTTAATTGTGTTGTGTAGTCCAATCGCCGGCGCTGCGGCTGCTCAGGATTTGGTAAAAGAAGCTGATCTTACCCGGGCAATTCAAATTCTCGACAACTCACCACACAAGAATCAGTTGCCTTGTTCTATCCTGTTCTCTGAAAATCTGCGCCTCGATCTCCTCTTCCGCTATACGGCCGGATTCGCGGTCGATTGCCGGCTTGGACAGAAAATACTGCCCGGTTCGGAATTGACCGCCTTCTTAAGGATCACACCCCGGCTCGGCAAGCCTGTGCTCATGATGGAGCAATTTGACATGCCGCAGGCTCAGCAGCAGGATCCCGCAAAGCTGCTGGCTGCGCCGTCTCAGTTGGATGTCACCATGAGCGGGGGGTTCGCCGCAGGGCCCGGCGAGTATTCGGTTGAGGTTGTAGTCACCGACCAACAAGGCCATACATGCTGGAAACAAAAAGAGCTGAAGCCACCGGGAGACCGGGGAGTCAGGAAGGTGCCTTTTTCGCTTCAGCCCGGCGCAGTTGCTCCTCTCGTGAATACGCGATGGAACGGCGCACTTGCGGGAACTGGGCCGCGCCTCACGGTGTTCCTCAACGCCTACGGTCAAAATGGCAGCGCTTACCTTCATGCGATGGACCGAGCCGCCCTCCTCGAGTCCCTTTACACCTTGCTCACCCAACTCCCCTGCACATCGGTAAAGCTGATTGCCTTCGACCTTGAAGACCAGCGAGCGATTTTCAGCCAGGATCGATTCGACGCCCGCGGTTTTGCAGCGCTCGACAGGCTGTTGAAGCGGGTCAACTTTTCCACCATCTCTTATCGAGCTCTCCAAAATGGTGCATGGAGCAGATTCCTGGCCGACCAGGTGCGATCGGAATTGGCCTCGAGGCAGCCCGCCGATGACATCATTTTCCTCGGCACCTGGGGAAGTCATCCGTGGGAGAAGTTGCCGCAAGAAACAATCCACAAAATCGAGCTCGGCAATACTCATGTCTTCTATTTCGAATTATTTCCCTTTGTGGGCGACGTCCCGGACGGAATAGAGCAACTGACAAAGGATCTGCACGGAACAGTGTTTGCCATTGGCTCGCCTGACGATTTCGCACAGGCAATCAAAAAGATGGCGGCACAGACCGCCGCGCCTTCGAAATGAAGCTGGGTGCCCCAGACCCTGCCCTGAGCGAAACCGAAGGATCCCTCGCATTCTGGGACCCTGGATGCTACGAACCTCAACCAAGCACTTTCAACCCGAATCGGCCACCCCGGTTTGCCCCCACCCTCCCCAAAATGTCATCCTACAATTCATGCACGTCAAAAACCTTCTCCCCGCGGCAATCCTTTTACTGATCTGCTCGAACCTCGTGCTCGCACAGGACAAGGGCGCCTGGTTTCCCGCGAGTTCATCCGCCAAAAACATTACCGGCGAAATCTCCATCGCCGACGCACGCCTCACCATGGACTTCTTCAACTTCCCCATCGGCGAGATTCGCGTCCTTCAGGCCGCTGAGGCCGCCGCGCTCTTCGACGCCGACGTCAACGCCCCCGGCGGCGGCAGCCTCTACCGCCTCGCCGTCGCCGCCAACCGCCGCTTCCTGCACAAGAACAGCCTATGCGGCAGCGAAGATGTGCAATGGATGGTCACCTGGGTGCAGGGTCGCACCCTCAGCGTGTCTTTCTTCTCCGGCCCCAATCCTCCCGTATTCACCATGGACGCCCTGGCCAACTCCTCCGACCGCTGCGGCACATTTACCTACGGGCGTTAATTTGCGCGCCCTTCCCCGATTCTCCGCGCCTTGGTAAGATAGAAGAGTCCTTGTGGGGCTGTAGCTCAGCTGGGAGAGCGCCTCGTTCGCAACGAGGAGGCCAGCGGTTCGATCCCGCTCAGCTCCACCAATTCCCTCCCAAATCATCCAAGCCAGGCGGTCCTTCGCCGCCGCCGCGACTCAGGATTTCGCCTGCGGGCTCCGACGCCCGCAAATCGGCTCAAGTTCGTCAATTTTCTTGTTGAGCCTCCTTCATCGCATCCACTAAAGTGCAGCCTATGGGAATTCCCGCGCGTCGCACATTCATCAAGCAGGCCGCTGCACTCGCCAGCGCATTCTCCGTCAACAGCCTCTTCCAGCAGGCTCACGCCGCTGAGTTCCGCGCGGCCGCTGCCCCGCTGGATTCAATGGGCTCTGAAGAGGCAGCCAGCGCTGAGGATTACTGGTCCGTCATTCAACGCTCGTATTCGGTCAATCCCGACATCATCAATCTCAACAACGGCGGCGTCTCGCCTTCGCCCATCGTGGTGCAGCAGGCCGTCGAGCGCTTCAACGAGCTGTCAAACGAGGGGCCGTCCTACTACATGTGGGGCATCCTCGACCAGGGCCGAGAGCCACTCCGCAGAAAGCTCGCCGAACTCGGCGGCTGCTCCCCGGAAGAGGTCGCCATCGATCGCAACTCGACTGAAGCTCTCAATACCGTCATCTACGGCCTCGATCTCAAGGCCGGCGACGAGGTCATCGGCACAAAACAGGATTACCCCAATATGATTCAGGCGTGGCGTCAGCGGGCCATGCGCGAAGGGGTCGTCTACAAGCAGCTCAATTTTGAGTTTCCGATCGAGGACGATGAGCAAATCGTGCGCGCTTATGAGCAAGCCATCACGCCGCGGACCAAAATCATCCATGTCACACACATGATCAATTGGGTCGGCCAGACTATGCCCGTTGCCAAAATATCTGACATGGCCCACTCCCACGGCATCGAGGTCATCTGCGACAGTGCGCACTCCTTCGGATTGATGGATTTTAAAATTCCCGATCTCCACTGCGATTACATGGGCACCAGCCTGCACAAATTTCTCTCCGCTCCCATCGGCAGCGGAATGTTGTGGATCAAGCGCGACAAGATTGAGAAGATCTGGCCGCTCACCTGCAACGGCCAACCCCGCAGCGCAGACATTCGCAAGTTTGAATCGCTCGGTACGCGCAGCTTCCCCATCGAGCAGGGCATCGGAGAAGCCATCAACTTCCACAACGGAATCGGCCCCAAACGCAAGGAAGACCGCATCCGCTACCTGAAGGACTACTGGGCCACGCGCGTCAAATCAATTCCCAAAGTCAAGCTGCATACATCGCTCAACCCAAAATACTCCTGCGCCATCTGTGGGGTCTCCATCGATGGAATGACTCCATCCGATTTCAACAGCGCGCTCTTCAACCAATACAAAATCCACGCCGTCGGCATTGTGTGGGAGAACATAAGCTGCGTCCGCGTAACGCCGCACGTCTACACAACTATTGACGACCTGGACACACTGGTTCGCGCGATCGGCGAAATTGCCGCCAAGCAACCCTCTTGAACTTCGCTTCGCCTCAGCGACTCACCTTCAATACCCAGCAATGTATCGCCGGTCTCCTGACCGGCTGTATGGAGGGTCTCCCGACCCTCCTGCGCCGCCTTACCTGCCGTCAGCGACTCACCTTCAACACCCAGGCCGACTGGCGCGTCAGTTCGTCCGTGAGGACGGGAAGCTCGATTGCGATCCCCTTGCCCTCGGCTTTGAACCTCAGCGCCTCTCTCGATCCAAGCAGCGTCACAGCTTTTGCGCCGCTCAAATCTTGCACCGTAAAACTGCGCCCAGGCCACCGCGGAAGTATCACAAAAACGTCATTGCCCTTCGCCGTGAAGAAGGCTTCAATTCCCGCCTTGCCCGGTTCGGGTTGGATGGCAAGCTTCGACACGTCGTACGCTGTCTCGAACTCAGTGTTGTACTCCACCTTCGGCTGCTCGCCCGCGCTCCATTGCCGCGAAACCTTCCACGGTCTAGTCCCATAAATCGCGTCGCCATTCACCTTCAGCCAAGCACCCATTTGGTGCAGCCGGTCCTGCATCACCACCGGTATGGTGCCGTCGGCTGCCGGCCCGACGTCGAGCAACAGGTTGCCGCCCCGGCTCACAATGTCCACCAGCATCATCACCAGCTCGCGTCCGCTGCGGTAGTCCTCAACGCGCTCGGCGCGGTTGTATCCGTAGCTATAGCCCATGCCCCGGCTCTCTTCCCAGGGATGGTCCATGCCGCTCATGCCCGGGGTATACTCCGTGGTCCAGTAGCCGCCGTGCTTGTGGCGCGTGTCGCTGCCCCAGCGGTCGTTGATCACCACATCGTCCTTCACCGGAGAGTCGTTGAACAGCCACGCCAGCAGTTCCGGAGTATGCCATTCGCTCGAGGGCAACTCCCACTCGCCGTCGCTGAAAACGATGGCCGGCTTGTAGCGCGTTACCAGGTCTTTGAACTGCGTAAACATGTGCTCGTGAATGTAGCGTTGCTTGTCAGTCAGCCAAAGCGGGTTGTACCACTCGTAAAGCGAATAGTAATAACCCATGCGCAGTCCCTTGCGCCGCACCGCATCGCTCAGATCGCCCAGCACATCCCGCTTGGGACCGATCTCAACCGCATTCCACGGGCGTCCCCAGGTGGCTGAAGCTTCCTTGCTGGGCCACAGCGCAAATCCTTCGTGATGTTTCGAAGTCAGCACCACATACTTTGCGCCCGAAGCGGCAAAAGTCTCCGCCCATTGATCCGGGTCAAACAACTGGGCGCGAAAATGCGGCGCGAAATCCTGGTAGGCGTAGCCCGCGCCAAACACTTTTTGATGATAGGCCCATGTGCCCGTCTCAACAGGATTCGCCTTGGGGTTGTCGCGGCCTTCATTCATCTGGTGCCAGTACCACTCCGCATACGCCAATTTACCGGGGATCACCGGAGCGTACGCGGGCACAGAGTAAACGCCCCAGTGGATGATGATGCCGAACTTGGCCTCGCTGAACCAGGCCGGCGTGGGCCGTTTATCGATGGAGTCCCAGGTAGGCTGATAAGTTTGCGCGCAAAGGGCGGGCATTACGAAAAGAGAAACAGCAAGAAACTTGACTGCGCCTGAGAAGAAACTTCCTACTACCCCATTCCGCATACCAATCTCCTTACCGGCTTCGTCGCGATAATTCACGTAACTCAAGCCACTGACCATCCTACAGAGTCCAGGCCAGGCAGCAGAATTTCATCTGCTAGCCAAATACAGCGAATTCCGCCCGCCGTTTCAATCTGCCAACCGCTACAATCTTAGGATTGCTGTCGTGCCGAGAGTCATGTTGCTGACTGTTGCACTTACTGTTCAGTAGCGCGCGCCCGAGCAGCAGCACCCCGAAAGGAAGTGAGCCCATGCAAAAACCTCGGTTTCTAATTTGCGTTTTGGCAATTTCGTGCACTGCGTCGATCCACGGCCAACAGGGGTCCTGGCAGAATTTGAATACCCTCCGGCCGGGCGAACAAATCCAGGTACGCGGAATCAAAGCACTGAAAATTACTGGCGCATTTGTGAATGTCACCGATGCTGCGATCTCGCTCCAGGCGGAATCGGGAACGCAGACCATTCAGAAACCGGATGTGCGCAGCGTAAAACGGTTGAGGAACAAACATCGGCTGCGCAACACGCTGATTCTTGCAGGAGTCGGAGCCGGAGTGGGAGCCGGAATTGGCGCAGCGGCACATCACTCGTGCCCTTCCACGCAAACTTTCTGCTTTGATATTGGTGGCCGAGCTCTGCCGGCCGCTGTCGGAGCAACTGTGGGTTTATTGGGGGGCGCAGCCATAGGCGCCTTCATTCCCACCCACGAAACGATCTACAGCGTGAAGTAGCATTGAGCTGATTCGGAGAGCAATCCTGGGCAGTTAGTCTCGCAATCCCCGCTCATTCTTCGACCCTCACATCCTTGCCCGTAGCCTGGTGCCCCATCCTAACGGCGGTCGCAGCGGCGACCAGTTAGTTGGGATACCACTGCTCCCAACCTTGAAAAGACTTGTCATCTTGAGCGAAGGTCGCCGCGGCGACCGAAGTCGAAAGATCTGCAGTTGTCTTTCGGCTCTTGCTCGCGGCGAGAGGCATGGACGACCAGACCGGGTGGCTCTACAATGTTGCCCATGAATCAGCGGCCCTCAGTAATTCTATTGATTGTGTTTGCGGCAGCCTTGACCTGCGCGGGACAGGAGTTGCCGGCGAAAATCGCACCTCTCGGGATCAACAAGCTGGCGTTTGAGGTGCCACAAAGCGTAGGCTTCGGTGGGGCATATGTCCATTCCTATCAAGTGGGTGCGGATGGGCAGTTGTACAACGTTTACGGCCAAAATGCGCGGACGAGTGAAGTTGTCGGGAGCGATATTCTCATTATCGATGGTCAGGATGCAAAGCCGCGAAAGCTCGTTAGCGGAGGAACGCATCCAGCATGGTCTCCGGACGGAACGGAGCTCGCCTACTGCGCATGGAAGGGTTTGCTCTATGGCCAAATTGAAGTGGTGAATGCCGACGGAACGGGAAGGCGACAAATCACAAACATGAAGGGCGGCGCCTGCTTCCCTGACTGGTCTCCCGACGGAACGCGAATTGCCTTTACTGCACTCAGTCCGGGGGATTCGGAAAAGAACCTTTTGGCTGACGATGGGATGGTCGCCAAGAATACGGAGATTTTTATCGTGGATAAGAATGGAGAGGATCCCGCTCCAATCATTCCAGGCTATGCTGCGCGGTGGTCCCCTGGTGGGACCATGCTGGTACTCCTGCGCGAGCCCGAGAAGAGAGACCCCGGTGGCTCTATTTGGCTCGCCACCGCGGACGGTAAAAAATCGAAGGTCCTGGTGGAGTCGAATAGAAAGATCCGAGGTGCAGCTTGGTTGCCGGACGGGAAGGGCATCACTGTCTCATCCATGCTCAGTGGGAAATACTCTATTTTTCGTATCTACCTTGATGGTTCTCAGTCACAAGGAAATCAGCCACAAAAGATTGGAGGCGATGCTCGCGCCGACTGGTATGAGCCGCGCTTAACGCCAGACGGGAAACACGCCATTGCAATAAAGAACTGCGGTTCAGGTTTCGGGGACTCTAACTCATACTGTCGCGGTTCCGCGATTGCACTCCTGGATCTTGACTCAGGTAAAGATGTCACACTGGCGGGCGGCGTTAACTACAGCGTGGTCTGGGAAAGAAAGTAGCTCACCTTAGGCCCGCTCAATCCCTGATCCGCACATCATTGCCCTGAGACTTCCCCATAGCCTTGAGGAACTCGTTATACGTTGCGGTTCCTCACTGGACACACAACGGTATACTTGCGGTGACCCCGCGAGTTGACTCTGTGTCCAATCCCACCCCCAGCCCCGCCGCCGAACCCGCACAACTCCAGTCAGGCGCGCGGCCGCTCTGCGTCGATCTCGATGGAACCCTGATCAAGTCCGACACGCTCATTGACTCGCTGCTCGTCCTGGCCCGCACGCGTCCCCGTCTCATCCCCGCGCTCTTCGCCCGCGTCCTTCGTGGCAAGGCCGCATTCAAGGCCTTCGTCAATGACAACGTTAATCTCGACATCGAGCACCAGCCCTATAACCGCAAGCTCCTGCACTATCTGCGCGAGCAGCATCGCGAAGGCCGGCCTATCTATCTCGCAACCGGCGCGGATGTGCGCATCGCCCGCCGTATCGCAGCGCACCTGGGCATCTTCACAGGCGTGCTCGGCAGCGATGGCGCAACGAACCTCACCGGCAGCAAAAAGCTCGCCACCCTGCGCGGCACGCTCGGGATCACTGAGTTTGATTACATAGGCAACGACACGCCCGATCTGCCTTTGCTCGCCGGCGCTGCCGAGCCCATGGTCGCCAACCCCAGCCGCCGGCTCCGCTCCGGTCTTCGCTCGCGAAGCATCACACCCACCCGCAGCTTTGAAGAACGCAATCGCATCCTCAACTCGGCGCTCAAGGCCCTTCGCCCTTACCAGTGGTCCAAGAACCTGCTCATTTTTCTGCCTCTGCTGCTGGCCCACATCGTCGCCATCCCGCGGCTGCTAACCGCGCTCGTCGCCTTCGCATGCTTCAGCCTTACCGCATCGGCCGCCTACATCGTCAACGACCTGCTCGATATCGAAGCCGACCGCCGCCATCCGCAAAAGCGCCACCGGCCAATCGCTTCAGGCGATCTCGATGCACTCACCGGAGTGGTTATAGCCGCGACGTTTCTTGCGCTGGCCTTTGTGGGCGCCCGCTTCCTGCCGATAGGATTCTTCGGCTGGCTGATCCTTTATCTCGCTACCACGTTCGCTTACTCGGCCATCCTCAAGCGCTATGCCTTGGTCGATGTGCTGGTGCTCTCCGGCCTCTACACGCTACGCCTGCTGGCCGGCGCCGCCGCCACCGGCACCCACATATCGCCCTGGCTCGCCGGCTTCTCAGTCTTCCTGTTTCTATCCCTGGCCATCGTAAAGCGCTTTGCCGAACTTGAGAACCTGAGCACCCGCGGCGCCATCCCGCCCAATGGCCGCGGCTACCTGCTCACCGATCTTAACCAGTTGCGCAGCTTTGGCACCGCCAGCGCCTTTGCGGCCGTCGTGGTATTCACCAACTACATCAGCAGTACTGACGTGGTGATGCTTTACCACCACCCGCAGCGTCTCTGGATCATTATGCCGCTCATGATTCTGTGGCTGTGCCGTGTCTGGCTGCTGGCCTCGCGCGGGCTGCTCAACGAGGATCCCATTGTCTTCGCGCTCGCTGACAAGCAAAGTTTGATCATTGGCGCAGCCGTCATCGCTGTGGTGCTGCTGGCCATCTGAGGGTGCATTTGCAAATCTGATATCAAATTGATATCATTGATAGCGAAGTGAAAGGAGGGCCATCCTATGCCTGCGGTTACCGTTCGCAACATCCCGGAAAAGACTCATCGCGCCCTCAAAGTTCGCGCTGCGAAGAACGGCCGCAGCACCGAGGCCGAAATCCGACTCATCCTCGAAGATGCCGTATCTTCCACTGTGGGACTTGGCTCACAACTAGCTGCTTTCGGGCGTCGCTTTGGCGGCATTGAGCTCAACATAGCTCGTGACAAAAGGCCGGCTGAGCCAGCGGATTTCTCGTGATCGTTCTTGACACGAATGTGATCTCAGAACCGGTGAAGCCGTTGGCTGATCCGGCTGTCGTTACGTGGCTTGATCGCCAGCCAAAAGAAACTCTCCATCTGTGCGCACCTATCCTCATGGAAGTGCTGCTCGGCATCAGCCTTCTTCCCGACGGTAAACGAAAAAAGGTAATGGCGGTGGCAGTACAGGGATTGCTCGCGAACTACTTCTCCGATCGGTTTCTTGCCTTCGAACGCCAAGCCGCCGTGGCCTATGCTTCGCTGGCAAGCCGCGCAGCCGCGCACGGCTATTCCATCTCTGTTGCCGACGGACAAATCGCCGCCATTGCGGCCGTCCACGGATTCGCCGTCGCTACGCGGGACACAGCACCGTTTCTCGCCGCCGGCGTTCCCGTCGTCAATCCCTGGAAGAGTTGATTCAACGGCTTTTCCGCTGCCTCCACCGACAAGATCATCATGTCGTTCGCAGTCAGATATAGTGCAGCGCCCGCACAGCCCGCGTCAGCGGGCGCAAGAACCGGCGCAATCACCATTGCAACGACGCGCACTAATTAAACAAATCCTTCACCCGGTCCAACAAGCCCGGCGCTGACGGCCGGTTGTCCACACTCATCGTCTCGCCCAGCTTGGCCATCAGCTCGCGCTGCGCTTTCGACAGCTTGCGCGGCGTCTGCACCAGCACCCTCACCACCAGGTCGCCCTGGCCGCGTTCATTCAGATGCGGAACGCCCCGGCCCTTGATGCGCAGGTCCCTCCCGCTCTGTGTGCCCTCGGGAATCTTTACCTGCACCGGGCCGTCCATGCCGGGTATCTCAAACTCCGCCCCCAGCGCGGCTTGCGGAAAGCTAATGGGAATCACACAGTGCAGGTCGTGGCCGTGGCGTTCAAAGAACTCATGCTTCCTGATCGCAAGCACCACGTACAGGTCGCCCTTGGGGCCAGCCGCGCGGCCGGCATCGCCCTCACCGCTGTATCGGATCTGCGTTCCATCCTCAACCCCCTTGGGCACCTTTACGTGCAGTTTCACTTCGACGGCCGCACGGCCCTCGCCGCGGCACGTCGCGCACGGGTCGCCTATCACCTGCCCGCTGCCGCCGCACACGTTGCAGGTGCGCGCTACCGAGAAGAATCCCTGCTGATAACGGAACTGCCCGCGGCCGTGGCAGTGGCTGCACACGCTCGGACCACGACCCGAGGTGCTGCCGCTTCCCTTGCAGGCGCCGCAAGTCTCCAACCGCCGTATCTTGATTTCCTTCTCTACGCCGAAGATTGCGTCTTCAAACTCAATCGTCAAGTCAAATCGCAGATCGTCGCCGCGCTGCTGGCGCGACTGGCGTTGCGCGCCGGCCATGTTGAACATCTCTCCGAACAGGTCGCCAAAGATGTCGCCTATATCCACGCCGCCCGCAAAAGGGCTCGCGCCAAATCCCCCACCACTAAGTCCCGCGTGCCCGAAGCGATCGTAGGCCGCGCGTTTGTCGGGGTCGCTCAGCACCTGGTAGGCCTCGCTCGCCTGCTTGAATTTTTCTTCGGCCGCGTGGTCGCCCGGATTCCGGTCAGGGTGATACTTCAGCGCCTGCTTGCGATAGGCGCTCTTCAACTCCTGATCGCTCGCGTCGCGCGAGACACCCAGGACCTCGTAAAAATCCGCTTTCCCCACTCTTGTATTAGAACTCATTTCCTTAAACCAGCCTTCAGCTTTCAGCTCTCAGCCTTCAGTCTGAGACATGCTGCCACTAATTTTTCCGTCCCAGACCGAGTCGGCAATCGGCAAGCATTCCTCTCGCCGCAACCGTTCGTTCCACCGCGATAAAGCTGATAGCTGAAAGCTGACAGCTAATAGCTGCTTTATTCCCTAACCTGTTTCGCATTGTGCGCAATGCGCACCAATGCAGGCCGCAGCAACCGGTCGCGCATCTTGTAGCCCCGGCGTACCTCTTCGGCCACATGCTGATCGGGGATATCGTCGCGCTCCACGGCCCCCAGCGCCTCGTGTACCCGAGGATCGAACTCCTCGCCCACCGCCGGCACCGGAACCACCTGCATCTGGCGCAGAATCTCCTCCATCTGCTTTACAATCAGCTCCACGCCTGAACGCAGTTGCTTTTCCGAACCGCCCGCCTTCAGCGCCAGTTGAAAGTTATCCAGCACCGGTAGAAACTGCTCCACCACGCCCGCCGCCGCAAACTCGCGGAACTCATTGCGTTCCCTCTCGCCCCGCTTGCGTGCATTCTCAAACTCAGCCTGCAGCCGGGCCACACGATCCAGTAACTGGTCTCGCTCGGCCTTCACTTTTTCCAGTTCCGAAGTCTCGGCCGCCTTTGGCTCGCCCGCGCCCGCAGTTTCGCTCGCAGCCGTTCCCTCGGCAGTTTCCGCCGCCTTCTCGCTCGCAGCCGATTCTTCACCATGCTCGCCCTCTGTTATTTCCAGGGGTTCCAATACGTTCAACTCTGTCTCCTGTTCCGGCATATCCCCGGCGTTTCTCCTCGCTCTCAAACCTGCCTCACTTCTCTTCGCCCTGCCTTACTTCTCCAGACCGGTTGCGCCTATTACCTTCATTCCGCCACCGCCCGATCTGTTTGATTCACGGCGCACACTTATCGGATCAGAATCCCGACCGGCCCCCGTTACGGGTTGGCGCAGGTCGCAAATTCTCTGCCTTCCACTTTCTAATCGGCCGGGGATTCGAGAATCCGCTCGGATAGCCGGGCGATATAACTCACTGCCTGAATCATCTCCTGATATTGGATACGCGTGGGAGCAATTACCGCCACCGTGCCCAGGGTGGTGCCGCCCAGCCGCGCCGGCGCGCCAATCAGCACCAGGTCCTGCATGGCCGGCGACGCCTTGTCGAGCCCAACTACCACCCGCACTTCCTGCTGCCGTCCGTCCACGTATGCATTCAGCAGCTCAATCAGCCGCTCTTTGGCCTCAAGCGCAGCCAGCATCTGGCGCAGGCGTTCCCGATCCCTCTCCACCGAAATCAGATTCGCAATCCCGTCAACAAAAATGGCCTGCGCCGTATCCTCCACAGCCAGCGCACCCTTGCGGCACAACTCCTCAACCGACCTCAGCAACTGCTGGTAGGTCTCGCGCTCCGCCTCGGCGCGCCGAGCAACCTCGGTGCGAATGCGCTCAATCGGCCAGCCGCGAAAATTCTCATTCAGGAACCTGGCCGCTGTCTCCAACTCAAGGTGCGTCAACTCGCGGTCTAGCGAAAGCACGCGATCCTGCACGGCGCCGGACGTCGTTACCACTACTGCCAGCACGCGGCCGGCCGCAAGCCGTGAAAAATGAATATGTTCTAGCACCTGCCCCGCGGTTGTGCCGGCCAGGGCCACGCCCAATCCACTCGAAAGCAGCGCCAGAACATGCGAGGTCCGTTCCAGGTACTCATGCGAACTGGCGACCCCTGAAAAACTCTCTTCGATCTGGCCCCGCGTCACTTCGCTCATCAACCCGGATTCACCGCCCGCCCCACTGCTGCTGCCTCGAGTCAGCACCGTCAGCCGGCCAGCCTGCGTAAGCTGCTCCACATAGAATCTGAATCCCGCTGCCGTTGGAACCCGCCCCGATGACGTATGCGGCTGCTCCAGCAACCCCAATTCCCCCAGCGTAGCCATCACGTTGCGCAGCGTCGCCGAGCTCAACCCATCGCGATCGACAAACACCCGGGCGAGCGCCTGCGATGCCACCGGTTCCCCGGTTGTGATGTACGCGTCGATAATGGCGGTTAGAACCAGTCGCTCGCGCGGGCTCAGCCGGACTTCAGGCATTTTCTCATTCCCATCGCGTTCCGCTTGGGGACCGTCGGCTCCTCCCACCCTCGTTCGCGGACCGGCCATCCGTCTTTAAACCATTTAAATCAAAGTGTTTAAAGGGAAACTGGATGATTCTCTCTTCTTCAATTCTAAATGCCCGATTGCCCCTGTCAAGGCGTGGATACCTGCTGCGGCTGCCCGTAATACCCCGCGCTCGTGTGCGCCGTCAGCCCCGCCTGGTTCACCTTCAATTTCAACTCATGGTATTCGTTGGGGCCATCCGGTTTCGGCGGCTCAAACGTAATCTGGTAGTAAATCCCCGCATCCTGCGCCACCCCGGTTATGGCTGCCGCCACATCGTTGCTGGGTGGGATTACGCGTCCTCCGCTCTGAATCGCCATCACCTTCAGCGCCAGATTCGGCGGCATCGCCTGGGTCATCTTCTTCACGCCCTTCAGATACGACTCATACATATATGTGTACTGGTCAGGCATTCCCTGCGCTACGCTCGATAGCTCGATTTGCCCATCGCGCAACATCGTGTTCAACGCCACAATACTGTCGAAGAACTGCTTCTGCGCCTTGAATGAATAATTGATTCCCGGGTCGCTCAACATCGGCCATCCCGGTCCCGCCCAGATCACCAGCTTGCGTCCTGGCTGATCCTTGATGTTTTCCACCAGCGTCGCCAGCATCTTCACACAGAAATTGAACCGCTCAATCGCACCCCACGACCCTGCCGACGCGCCGATTGTCCGCAGGTTCCCGGTCGTTTCATCCAGATGCTGGGCCAATTCATTGCCGTCAGTGACCGCTCCGTTTTGCATCTGAATGCCTGTGTTAGTCAAAAAGGCGAGCGAGACCGGGTAAGGCAGATGCCCGCCATTCTGGCGAAGAAAAGTTCCAACCTGCAAGCGGGTATACGACACGCTTTCGAATGGCATATTCACTGTGTCGAAGACGATATACATCGTCGCCGGTGTCTGGGCTGGCGGCGCACCGCCGCCGAAGGCCTTGAACGACAAAATCTGCATTGGCCGCCCGTTGTCAAGCAACTGAAAATCGCCCACACCCAGGCCCGAAACATTCCTCCCGCCTTTGTCTGTCACCACGACATTCAACAGCATGCTGCCCTGTGCCTCGGTCGCGTTGGCTTCATTTGTGGGGCGCGCCGCAAGCGCCGGATTGTTTTGGGGCGTCGCAACCGGAGCCGGGGTTTGCGCCGGAACCACCGCCGCCGCGCAAGTCAGCAGACCTGCGGATAGCAGGCCGCAAAAAATCGGGCCCAGAGAAAAAATGGATGACTGACGCATAATTTCCCCTCCAATTGCGAGCTTACATAGGTTTGGACAACCATCATACTCCCCGATGGCATCCTCAGCATTCAGTACAAAACGGGTGTGCCGGTGAGCTCGCCAAGGCGCACACCGTTACTAATTGATGGCTCGCGATGTTCCCCACCGTGCTTTCTTCAACAATGTAATGCTATTGTTAACGCGACTGGCCATCTCAACCGGCCGTTGACAACAAGAAAGAGTCCACGAAGATTCTTCAACCAGGTGTTGCGTTCTTTTGAATCCAATGGAGGGCCCTATGAATTTTCTTTACGGAGGCAAGTCGTTTCGTCGTGCGTCAAGAACCCTCACCTCAAGCCCGGCCCTGATTCTGGTCGCGGCCCTCACCCTGTTCGCGGTCATGCCCATCTGCCGGGCCGAGTCCGGTAGCTCGAACTCAGGCGCCAATCTCGACAAGCATGCTCGCAAGATCCACCGCGAACTCACCCGATTCCGTCCCGGCAACTACATCCGCCTCACCTTCGCAGACATGTCGGAACGGACAGTTGCGCTCGATTCGCTCGAAGATACATCCTTTACAGTCACTAACGCCGAGACCAACAATCGCGAGACCCACACCTACGATGAAATCGCGCGCGTGCACCGCGAAAAGGACTACATCGGCGAAGGATCTGAGGGCCACGTGCGCCACATTCCCCTGTGGGTTCCCATCACCGTCGGCGTGCTGGCTGCAGGCGCTGCCGTTACCGCCGCCGAAGTGCGTTGACACAAGCCAATAGACAGTAGCCAATAGCCAGTAGCCGGTGCCCCAGGTCTCGATTCTGAGACCTGGGATACCGAGTCCCAGGTTTCCCTGTTCCCTACTCCCTATTCCCTGCTTTACCCAGCACACTCCTCATAGTCTTGCGATAGCTCTCCAGCACCGCGCGCCCCTGCTCAGTCAAACGGCACATGGTCAGCGGATACTTGCCCCGGAACGTCTTCTCGATGGCCACATACCCGGCCTCTTCCAGCTTCGAAAGGTGCACCGACAGGTTTCCCTTGGTCAGCCCCGTGGTCGTATGCAGGTACTGGAAATCCGCTTCCTTCACCGCGGCCAGCAGCGCCACAATCATCAGTCGCGCCGGCTCGTGAATCAAGCGGTCAATCTCAGCCAGTCGTTGAATCTTCGCGTTCATATCAATCCCCGGCCTCCCGCGATTGCCTCAGATAGTGCAGCAACACTACGGTCCCGGAGATCAGCGAGAGCGCTCCGGTGACTCCATATAGGACCGCCCACCCCGTGGCGTATCCGACGTTATATAGACCTAGCAGAATCCCGGTTACAGCAAACACTGCGCCAAGACACACGAACCGCCACGCCCGACCGCAAACCGGATAGAGCACACCGCCCAACACACCGGTGCCGGCTAGTATCCACTGACTTGCAGACGGAATGTTGTAGCCACGGGCCGAGGCGGCAACCGCGACCAAAGCAAGCGCTCCGGCAATTCCTGAGATCAAGACCATCCACATGCGCTTCTTTCTACTCAAGGGCCTCATCACGACGTAGCCCGTTCTTTCGATCAGGTACCGTGCGCGAATCTTCTTCACCGCCCACGGAACCAGGTAACCAGACGGAATAAGCAAAACCAGAGCAACCGGAATCGCCCTGAGGACCGGCCATTCCTTCTCAAACAAGAGCTGTATGACAAAGATTCCCGAAACGTACAGAGCGATCAGTCCACCAGCAATCTCCGGCAATCCATCGCGGTTCCACGCGCGCTGTATCAGCTGCCCCGCCAGCCGGTCGGGATCTTCCATCGCCGGGCTCCCTTCCATCGGCCGTAAAGTCGAATCCGTCATCGTTCTTCTCCTTGCAGACTAGTCTGTATTACAAACTAGTCTGCAAACATACTGCGCCCATCCCTCCCTCTTGTCAAGTCTCAATTCACTTGTTCACTTGTTCCCTTGTTCCCTCGTTCCCTGTCTCCGCGGCTGTTAGATTCAAATCAGGAGCCCTTTTCCGCCGAACCATGTTCCATCCCACTGAAGACATTCGCATTCAATGGACCAAGGTCGTCCTGCCGCCGGTCTTTCTCGAGGAAGAACACCCGGTCACTGAAGCCGCCTCGGCCACCATCTTTGAAACCCGCCGCGAGATCGTCGACATCCTCAACGGCCGCGACTCGCGCCTGCTGGTTCTCGCCGGCCCCTGCTCCATCCACGACGTCAACGCCGCGCGCGAGTACGCCGGCCTGCTGAAAGAAGCCATCGCCGAGTTCCCCGCCGACCTGCGCATCGTGATGCGCGTCTATTTTGAGAAACCCCGTACTACCATCGGCTGGAAGGGCCTGATCAACGACCCCTATCTCGATCAGTCCTACAAGATCAATGACGGCCTGCGCCTGGCCCGAAACCTGCTCCTCGACCTGGCTGAGATGGGCGTCCCCACCGGCACCGAGTTCCTCGATATGATCTCGCCCCAGTACATCGCCGGCCTGGTGAGCTGGGGAGCCATCGGCGCCCGCACCACCGAGAGCCAGGTGCACAGGCAGCTCGTCTCCGGCGTGTCGTGTCCCGTAGGTTTTAAGAACGCTACGTCAGGCGACGTGCAGGTGGCCATCGATGCCATCCTCTCCGCGTCCTACTCTCACACTTTCCTCGGCCACACTCATCATGGCCAAAGCGCCATCTTCGTCACCACCGGCAATCCCGACACCCACATCATTCTGCGCGGCGGCCGCAAGATGGTGAACTACACAGCCGATTGCGTGGCCGACACTGCCGCCCGCATGCAAGCCGCCGGCCTCCAGCCCCGCATCATGATCGACTTCAGCCATGCCAACTCCAGCAAGGACTATCGCCGCCAGCCTCTCGTCTGCCACGACGTAGCCGGCCAGATTGCCGCGGGCGACAAGCGCATCATGGGCGTGATGATTGAGAGCAATCTCGTAGCCGGCGCGCAGAAGCTCACCCCCGGCCAACCGCTGATCTACGGCCAGAGCATCACCGACGCCTGTATCGACTGGCCCGACACGCAGGAACTACTGAAGGAATTGGCCGCGGCTGTGCGCGCGAGACGGGAGTAAGAAGATTGAGACCAGCAGCTTACGGCGCGCTCTCAATCCGCTGCGAAATCCAACGGCTCAGACTCACGCCCTCGACCGCGGCGCGCAGTGCGGCCTTGCGGTGAAGTTCCGGCTCGGTCCGCAGAAGAATCTTCCCATTGAAAGGTCGATCGGGCTGCTGCCCCTTTTCAGCGCAAAACTTAAGATAAGCATCGATGCTCTCGCGAAATGCGCGCTTCAGTTCTCTCGCGGTCGTGCCCTCAAAGTGGATGACGTCTTTCAACCCGGCCACGGTTCCTGAAAAGGTCCCGTCTTCGGCATCGAAATCAATCGGCCCGGCAGCGTAACCCTTATATTCCATCATGGCTTCACCCCTGCATTCGTCAGCAACTGGCGCGTTGCTTCGACAGCACCCTTCTTGGTCTCAGGACGGGGATTCCGCTGGTGAAATACCGCTGTTACTCCATTGAGTGAGGCCGCAACCCGGCTCCCAGCCCGTTCGCTCACCTCGCCTCCCAAAACCCGAATCAATGATTCAATCGCCGCCCAACGTATATTCGACTTGGTTGGCCTTGCAAAAACCGCTTCCAGCGTGGCTTGCTGAGTCTTGTTCATCGCAAGGGAATCCTAGTCCTATGTCCCCTCGCAGGCAATTCTAATGATATCACATTTCGCTATCAAGCGAATGAGCAGTACCCCATATCGGCCGCTTCCCGAGAGTTGTACTTAACGTCCGGAAAGCTGCGGAGTTGAAAAATCCTAGTCCTCGTTTCCTGCCTCGGTCACCGCCCCAGCAACTCCCGCGTCTTTCGCCGCGTATACACAACCCGGCAGGACAGCCCGGCTCCGCAGGTGCGCTGGCGCCATGCCACCCATGCGCCAAAGTCCGGCTGCAGCAGGTAAGCAGTAGCGTCAGACAAGTTCCCAGTCGCCTTCATGAACCACGCGGCCTCCAGATCGG
Source organism: uncultured Occallatibacter sp. (assembly GCA_964528915.1). Lineage (GTDB taxonomy): Bacteria > Acidobacteriota > Terriglobia > Terriglobales > Acidobacteriaceae > Telmatobacter. The sequence goes on along the minus strand of CAZGUD010000003.1, from coordinate 25,775 downwards.
CATCGGCAGCCTCGGCGTTCATCTCTTCGCATTCATCCTGGGGAGGCGCGGGAACACCTTCGGCGTGCGCACAGTAGTCTCCATCGTGGATCAGCGCGTACTTCTTCTTGTTCGCCGGAATGAAATACCGCGGCGATGTTTCGTGGACCTTCGCAATCAGCGCCCATTGACCCAAATCCGTCAGGAATTCGGACGGCAGCTGGCTTAAGCCCAGATAGGTATCGGTCAGTTGCTTTGAGAAGATGGTCAGCGTCGGTGTCGGCTCGCCGTTGATAGGCTTGAAGTAGACGCCGCCCAGCCCAATACCCGTCTGCATGTCGATCCAGATGAACCCACGCCCGGTCATGTTCTGGTCAGGTCCGCCAACCGTCGCCACCATCACATAGCGGCCGTCCCGCACGCTGATCGGCATCGGCGCCTCATCGAGCACCAGGTCCCTCACTTCCGAAAGCTCCCTGTCGCGGTGGTAAAAGTAGAAGGCCGACGGCGTAATCAGCTTCTCAAGCTGCCTGAAGCGTTTGTCGCGCTCAATCTCCTTCGGCATCTTGCCGTCGTAATCCGCAAGAAAACCAAGTTCGCCGGTCGGCAGCAGGTCGTGAAACACCGCTGGCTGCGGCGGTAAAGATGGCGGAGCCGGTTGCGCCTGACCGGCATCAGGTTGCTGCGCGCCCGCAAGGGCGGCTGCCAAAAGCAGGGTTGCGGCCAAAATGCTTGCAAGGCCGATGCGATGGGGAAGCCCAAAAATCAGCGTCATCGGTTGCCTCTGATTCAACAAAATACACCAGGAACATAAAAACGCGGTTACCAATTTTGCGTCCCACGTCGATCTCGCACGAAAATGGGTGCCCCTTTCGAGCTTCGCTTGAGCGGGGAGCGAAGCAAGCTGTCTCGCTATCCTTCTGACTCGCTTATCATGAACACCAGCACTGCCAGGCACAGCACGCATCCATGCCCACCATTTTCATCTCAGCCGGCGAATCCAGTGGCGAGCTTTACGGCGCGCAACTGGCGGCCCTCCTGCGCCAGAAATTACCGCAAGCCGAGCTCATGGGCATGGGCGGCGAACGCATGCGCGCCGCGGGCGCCCAATGCATCGTCCGGGCTGAAGACATGGCCGTCATGGGATTCACCGAAGTCGTCGAGCACCTGCCCCGTATCTACGGCGAGTTCCGCAAACTCAAGCGCGCCATCCGCGAACGCCGCCCCCAGGTGGCCGTCCTCATCGATTTCCCTGACTTCCACTTTCGGCTTTTTCGCGAGTTCCATCGCCTCGGCATCCCCGTCATTTATTTTGTGAGCCCGCAGCTCTGGGCCTGGAAGAAACACCGCATCAAACAAGTTCGGAAATACGTACGCCGCATGCTAGTCATCTTCCCCTTCGAAGAACAGTTCTACCGCGACCGCGGCGTAAAAGCCGAGTTCGTCGGCCATCCGCTCGCCGAGTTCCCGCCTCCCTCAATCACGCGCGAAGACTTCGCCCGCGCCAACACGCTCGACCCCACCAAATCCTGGATCGCGCTTCTCCCCGGCAGCCGCATGCGCGAGATTCGCGACCACCTTCCCACCATACTTGACGCCGCTCGCCTGCTTGCCGAAGGCAATCCCGCCCAGCACTTTGAGTTCCTCATCCCCTTAGCGCCCACGCTCCACGCGGAGCAGCGCACCCAGGTCGCATCGCTCATCGCCGCCCACGGCCGCACGCTTCCCGTCCGCCTCATCTCCAGCGAAGCCCGCACGGCCTTGCTCCACGCCCGCGCGTCAGTCGTCGCCAGCGGAACAGCCACCGTCGAGGCCGCCCTCATCGGCAATCCTTTCGTGGTGGTTTACCGCGTCTCGCCCCTAACCTACGCCATCGCCAAACGCGTGGTCAGCGTTCCTCACGTCGCCATGGCCAACTTAATTGCCGGCCGCCGCGTCGTTCCCGAACTCATTCAGCACGACTTCACCGCCCAAAATATCGTTCAGTATCTTCAACCGTTGCTACCCGATGGCCCTGCTCGCGAGTCCATGATTAAAGGGCTGGCAGCCGTCCGCGAGGCGCTGTCTGCCCATCCGCAGCCAAGCGGACAACTGGGAGCTATCGAATGTCTCGCCGCCGCAGTGCTTGAGGAATTGGAAACCGCTGCGGCGGCATATCAAATACCAGGCCTCACCTGAACCGGAAGCCAAACCATGCCGCATACTCACGATTCCCCGTAACCGCCAGCCCCCCGGCCCGCGTCAAACCTTTGAGCCGCTGCGCCTTTGTCAACCGCAGTATCCACGTCAACCCGCTGCCAAGCCGGCGGCCAGAATGCGATGATTGAAGCTATGCGTACACGAGTTTTGCCGGTTGGATTCCTCCCTTCCGCTTCCCGAGCCGCCCTCGCGCTGGCTCTAGGGTGTATCGCGCTCCTGCCTGTCAGCCCGGCTCTCGCGCAGCGCGAGCGTCCCACGCTCGACGTCACCGGCTACCTGATTGACGCCGAACTCGACCCCACCACGCACCACCTGGCCGCTACTACGGTCGTCACTTTCACGGCGCCCGCCAACCTCGACGTCGTCAATTTCGGATTCCATCCCGCGCTCAAAATCACCAAGATTACCGACGACTCCGGCAAACTACTCGATGGCGAACGCACCGCCGACGGCGCAATCCGCATCACGCCATCCGCCTCATTCACCCCCAGCCAGCCCGCCCACTGGACCTTCGTCTACGACGGCACCATCACCGGAAATGAAGACGGCCCCATCGAAGGCATCAAACTTGCCGCCATCCAGGAACCCATCAGCTTCCTGCTCTATCCCGCGCGCTGGTTTCCCACCTCGGGCTATCTCACCGATCGCTTCACCGCCGAGATGCACATCCGCGTACCGCAGGGCATGCGCGTCTTCGCCAGCGGCAGCGCCGGCAAATCCCATTCCGTCGTACTCTCCAACGGCAAGCCCGGCGACGAGTACGACTTCAAGTGGACCAAGCCCGGCTTTCCCGGCACCGTCATCGCCGGCCGCTATGTCGATCCCGTCTCAGTTGGCGCCGGCAACGTAAAAATCTACACCACCATCGCCCACCAGCAGGCCGCCACTCAGCTCGCCCAAACCGCTACCCGCGAGTTCGACTTCTTTACCGATCAGTTCGGTCAGCCGGAGTCAGAGCGGCTCAACGTCGTCGAAATCCCCGATGACACTCTGCCCGCAGCATGGGCGCCCGAACTCGCAGGCATCCCCGGCTCCCGCATTGGCGACAAATCGGGCGTTCGGCTGCTCGCCAACACCATCGCCCATCAGTGGTGGGGCAGCGAGATCAGCCCCCGCTCGCTCAACGACGCGTGGATCGTGAACGGCATGTGCCGCTACGGCGAGCTCATGTACCTTGAAGATGAAAGCGGCGCCAGCGCATTGCGCGCCGCGCTTACCGATGTGGCCGCCAGCGCGCTCGCCTACGACACCATCCCACTCTCAAGCGCCGGCCGGCTCGGCCCCTTCACGCCCGAGTTCCAGTCAATGACTTTCGACAAGGGCGCCATGGTGTTCCACATGCTCCGCTGGGAAGTCGGCGATAAAATGCTGCCCAACATCTTCAAAGGCGTGCTCAGCCAGTACACCGATAAGTCCATTCGGGCAGACGAGTTCTATACAGTGGCTGAGGAAGTAAGCCAGCAGCAGCTCACACCCTTCTTCTCACAATGGGTCGATGGCACGGGCGCGCCCAAATTCACTAACAAATACGCCGTCTACCGCCTCGGCAACAACAAGGGTTTCCGCACCATCGGCGAAATCGACCAGGACCTCGACCTCTTCCGCATGCCGGTGGATCTGCGCATCGAAACCGACGGCAAAACCGTAAACGAGAGGAAGGAAGTTGTAGGCACCAGCACGCAATTTGTCGTGGATACGTTCGGCCGCCCGCGCCGCATCAGCATCGACCCCCAGGACTGGGTTCTCAAGACCACGCCTGACCTCCAGGTCCGCATCGCAATCCTCAAGGGGCAGCAGCTCGTGGCCCAGGGCGACCTGGTCGGGGCGCTGGCCGCGTACCAGAAGGCCCTCGAGTCCAATCCGCAAAGCTCGCTGGCCAGCTATCGCATCGGCGAGGTGCTCTTCAACCAGCGCAACTTCCAGGCCAGTGTGAACTCCTTCCGCGACGCTCTGCGCGGCGACGATGAGCCGCCGTGGACCGAGGTCTGGAGCCATATCTCCATCGGCAAGATATTCGATTGCACCGGCCAGCGCGATCGCGCCATCAACGAGTACCGCCTCGCCGTGCAAACCAACGACAACACCCAGGGTGCAGTAAACGAAGCCCGCCAGGACTTGCAGAAGCCCTTCGCAGCCTGCACTTCTGACCAGTAAGTCGTCGGCCACCGTCTCGATCAGGCGCAAAAACGGGTGCCCCACCCTCGCGACGTATTTGTTTTTGTCGCCAGGGTGGGTTACCTCGAGCCCATCGAATCCCCAGCGCCGTGCCCCTTATCCCTGATCCCTGGCCCCTGTTCCCTCGTTCCCTTGTCCCCTCGTTCCCTTGGTCCCTTAGTCCCTTAGTCCCTCGTTCCCTCGCACCCTTGGTCCCTTAGTCCCTTGTTCCCTTGGTCCCTATTCCCTCCACCCACGTCTCAAGTAACAGGGGGATACAACCATGATCCGACCTTGGCTTTCACACCTTGCCATCGCATGCGCGGTTTTACTGGGCGCCAGCATCGCCTCAGCGCAGCAGCCGGCGCCACAAGCTCCCGTTCCCGCGGCCATTCCGGCAGCCAAATCCATCTTCATCTCCAATGGCGGAGCAGACAGCGGACTCTTTCCTGCACCCTTCAGCGGAGACCCCAGCCGCGCCTACAATCAACTCTTCGCGTCGCTCACAAATACCGGCCAGTTTCACCTAGTTACTGACCCATCCAATGCCGACCTTGTTCTCGAGATCCAGCTCATAGCGCCTAACGGTCCAAAAGAGCCCAGCAAGCAGAATGGCTCCTCTGACCCGCTGCCCATGTTCCGGCTCACCGTTTACGACGCCAAAAGCCACTTTGTGCTTTGGACCATGACCTCTTCAGTCGGTTTTGCCTTCCTGCAGAAGACCCACGACCGTAACTTCGACATGGCGCTCAATGACGTCGTCGCGCAGTTCCTCTCCATCGCAGGCAAGTCGCCGCTGCCCGCCCCACCCACGCCGTAACCCGAACTACTCCGTTGCCCAACCCTCCTGAGCGAAACGAAGAGGAGTCGAAGGACCTGCTTCTTGGTTCCGCTCGTGGAGGGGTGGGAAACCGCGAACCCATCCGCTCCTGGCCTCTCTGTCCCGCCGTCTCTCGTTCCCGCGTTCCCTCGCTCCCTCGTTCCCTCGTTCCCTTGTTCCCTCGTTCCCTTGTTCCCTTGTTCCCTGTCTTTAAACCTTTTGCCGATTAATTCCCACTTCCTGTCATCATCGACTTAAGGGCATCTATCGGAGGAACGTATGGAACTGAGCTCGTCAGGGCATGGAACTGATTAATAAATCGGAGGGTTTTCGCGACCGCGTCTATCGCGACGTTGAGGGCTACCCCAGCATCGGCTACGGCCATCGCCTCATCCATCCCGAGACCTTCTCCACCGGCATCACCGAGGCCCAGGGCACCGCAATCCTCTATAACGACATCGTCGAATCCGCTCAGGCCGTCGCGCGCCTGGTCAAGGTGCAACTCACCCAGGGGCAATTCGATGCGCTTGTCGATTTTGTCTTCAATCTGGGCCAGCTTCGCCTGGCCGAGTCGACGCTGCTGCGCGAACTTAACTGCGGCCGCGTCGCCGAAGCAGGCGAGCAGCTTCTGCGCTGGGACCACGCTGGAACTCAGGAAAACGCCGGCCTCAAAGCTCGCCGCGAAGCGGAGTTACGCCTCTGGAACGGCGCGTCGATCGAAGAACCAGCTCAAACACCCGCTGCATGACAGTTTTTTAAACTCTGAAACGGCGAACCGCTGTTCAATAGAATCAATGCCTTAGAGGAAATCGCATCACAGTCTCACAGCCCGCCGCTCACCGTGCACCGTTCACCGGCCTCACTTCCAACCGGTCGCCCGCCTTCAAATATCCCTTGCGCCGGAACCAGTCTTCCATCGCTGTCTGCAGCCGATCGAGCGGCACGCGATTCCCCGCTTCGAGAACTCCATCGGCAACCGGCAGCGTATCGTCAAATATCGCGTCGTTGGTAAAGTTGCGCATGGCAAAATTGTCGATCCAGGCAATCGGGCACGCATGATGCGATCCTTCCGCATCAATTCTCTCCACCGCAATCCGCCGCACAAACATGCATTCACTCCAAACGCCAGCGCCCGCCGCCTACGGCCTCTTCGTCTCTGTAACCTTAGCGTCCTTGTTCTGCTGCGTCTCCACGCGGAACACCTTGAAGTCGTAATCGCGCTCAGTAATGTGCTGGCGCAGGCTTTTGAATAGTAGTAGCCGCCCATCCACCGTCGCTTCGCTACCTGTCGGCAGCCACAATCCTTCTTCTACCGGCGCCTGGTCAAACTTGAAGTTTGTTCCCTTGTCCAACGTAGCCACCAGTCCGCCGCCCACGCGAAACTTGTCGTTGAAGCTCACCTCAAGGTGCGCCACCTGCAGGCCGGCTTCATCGATCCAGATCGTCCCCTGAAGTTTTTTTGAGGCGTCTTCGGCCAGCCCATGCGTCTTGGCATTCTTGCGCCCGATAAAATCGAATACTATCGTCGGACGGCCGCGGAACGTCTCGCGCCGCGGATTGCGCACGTCCATAATGTCAAGCAGCCGGCTCACGCTGATTGTCTGACCCTCCAGCGGCTGATCGGGCGGCGTCTTCTCTGCCTTCTCCACCAGCTTGGTCACGCGTTCGGTCTCTTTTTCCTCATCGTGACCGGCCAGCGGCTTGCCCTCCTTCTTCACCGTTCGCTCAATCAGGTGACCGTTCACAAAAAAATCGTCGTCCTCTTCCGTCTCGGTCTTCGTCACATGTCCATTCGCATCAATGTCCTCCACCGTCTGCGCCGACGTGAACGTGTAGTTCTCCCGCACCTTTTCAAGCTGCTTCTGATGGTCTTCGACCTTTCGTATCAGGTCGGGAATATTCGGAATGGGAGCATTCGCCCCTTGCTGGGCGTGCATCATCGTGGCACCAATCGCCACCGCCGCCAGGCCCACCATTCCGAAAGAGTCTCTCAACCGCATCCATCCCATCCTTATCGAAGCCGGCGTGTCCGCTGGTCCCGCACACTCACATTGCAGCCTCGGAGTGTATTCTGCATCCGATAATAAAGTGCCGCACGCCGGAGGGGCCCATGCGGCGCCCATCTTTGCTGTTGGACTGCGAAGGAGAAAGAAAGATGTTAGCTCTGCTGGCTCAATGGATTCTAAGCGCGATTGCGCTCATCCTTATCTCAAGAATTGTCCCGGGATTCCGCGTGACCGGCCTTGGACCCGCGCTCATTGCAGCGCTTGTCATCGGACTGCTGAATGCTACCGTGGGATTGTTCCTCAAGATCATCACCTTCCCGTTGAGTATCCTCACCCTCGGCCTCTTCCTGCTGGTCATCAATGCCCTCATGATTGAGCTCGCCTCAGGCATTTTGCCCGGGTTTCATGTGCGCGGCTTCTGGCCCGCCTTCTGGGGCGGCATTGTGCTGTCGCTGCTTGGAATGCTGATTCGCGCGGTGGTGAAGGACCAGTAACCGCCGGGCAGTAAGGATGGCCTGTGCGTCCTTCGCTGCAACGCAGGGAGTACGCTACTTTGCAGCCGGCGCCAGCGTCCCGGTCAGCACGGTTGCAGCGGCGGCCTTCTTGTGCCTCTTCTTTTGCGATGGATAGAGCCCGGCCGATTTGGGCGGCGCGCTCACTACGGGTGGCTGGAGCGTTTGCGGGGACCGCACTGCGCCGGCTCCTGAAAACTCACCCATCGTGCCCACCCGTGCCGGCACTGCGTTCGCTTTGGCCGGCTGCCAGGGCTGGATGTGCGAATACACACTCCATCCTCCGCCCGCCACTACCATCACAATGGCCGCGGCGGCCGTCGCCCGAACCCAGGCTGCGTCAGCCCGCAGCGCGACAGGCCACGCCAACACGCGGCCATGCCGCGGCGCCGCCCGCAATGCCACACGCACGCGCTCCTCAAGCCCATCGGGCGCAGGCAGCCTGGCAATCAGCCGCAGCGTGTCTTCTCCCGTGCCTGCCCGGTCAATCCCCTCACCGGACCTACCATACGAATTTTGCGGGGTAATACTCATCGCCCTTCCTCCTCTGCTGCCGCCGCCGTTTCCGCGGTGCGGCCCGAGGGCTCCAAATCCCTGGTTTTACCTCTTGCATGATTCAGCATCCCGGCCATCAGGTTTCGCGCCCGAAAGAGCCTCGACCTCACGCTCGACTCGGTAATGCCCAGCACCGACGCGATCTCAACGCTTGAAAGCTCGTCGAATGCCGAGAGCATCAGCACCTCGCGCTCCTTGACCGGCAACTGTTCAACGCAGGCCAGCACCTGGCCGTGATGCTGCGCCGCGCTGGCCACCTGTTCGGCTGAGAGACCGTTCGACGGCAGCACGCGCGCCAACTCGGCCACGTCGTCAGTCTCAGGCCGGGTCTTGGCACGCCGCTTGCGGTCAAGCACTATGTTCCACACAATGCGGATCAGCCACACCCGGTGGTCACGAACTTCATTCAGTTGGTCGCGATGGCGTAATACGCGCAGGAAGGCCTCCTGCACGGCATCTTCGGCGTCGGCTGCATTGCGCAATACCGAGAATGCTACGCGGTAAAGAGCGCCGGCGTACTGGTCGACCAGCGCCGCAAGGGCTGCGTCTTCCGCCTGCTGGCGGACCGCATTGGCCGCGGCGGTGTCGTCAAAATTCATCCATCCTGCGCAAATGGCCTGACTGGTGCTCATCATGCACCAGACGCAGGCGCGTGACAAAATGCTCGCCTACACCGGTTCCGCAGTCGCTGCATCTCGAAGCCGAGGCAGCCAAATGGCTTTTCTGTCAGGAAAAGCCACCCTGCACTAAACCAAAAAAGGCGACTAATACTGCGAAACCGGTCTACTGCCCTTTGCCTGAAAGTTTCTGGTCGGCAATCGACGCGGCGGCGCTGTCCTTGTCGGTGTCCTTGATCTTGCCCCAGATCGCCTTGGCCTGGTCCTGCTTGCCCTCGGCAGCGTAGAGGTCGGCAAGGTTAAGCTGGGCAGCGTCGGCCGACACTGTTACCGACGGCTTGGCTACCAAGTCGTGATAGATATTGATGGCGTCGGCATCGCGGCCGGTCTGGTGATAGAGTCCGGCAAGAGCCAGTTTGGCCAGGTTGGCAACGTTCCGGTCCATCGCCCCGGCAGCCGCTTTCAGTTCAGTCTCGGCCGGCCCGTTTTGGCCCAGGTCAGCGTACGTGACGCCCGCAAAGTAATGAGCCCTCGATGCTTCTGGGAATCCGCTGAAGTTGTGGGCGATGGCCACAAATTCCCGGTTCGCCTCGGTAGCCCGGGCTGCTGCGGTAGTATAAGTGCCGGAGTCGGGCACGCCGGGAGTTGCCAGTTGCTCGCTGTAAACGTCAAGGGCGCTTCCCAGCGCCTGGTCGGCGGCCGAGGTACGCATATTCCAATAGACGAATCCTGCGACCACCACAACGAGCGCAGCCAGCGCGCTGATGACCCAACGGAGAACACTGGAGCGGTTCTCTCCCACCCAACTGGCGCTTGTGGCTGCCGCGCGGGCGAATTTGTCTTGCTTTAAAGCGTGACGGGTTTGTGTATCCACTTGTTTGTTATGTCCTTCGCTGATTGACTTGCAGGCGGGGCCGAACTCGGCTGGTTCAGGCTGGTTAGAGGCACTGCGACTGCAACCCATCCAGTTTAACAGCGGGCCTCGACGTTTAGCCAATTGGAGGCGTATCACCGCTCACTGAACACAGTCTGCATTTCACTGTTAGGCTAGATATATGTACGAGGATTTTCACGTAGCCGATCGCTGGAGCGGAGAGGATATCCACTGCCGCTGGAAGGCCAACATGGTGGCAATTGCCACGCGCCACGCCGACGCTGTCGATATCCGCTTTGACGTGAACGGACGGCCCATGTGGATCGCGCTGCCCTCCAGCGCGTGGGTCGAACAGAAGAGACGCTCCGGCAAGGTGATCACCGACCAGCTTGCCGCGCAAATCGCAGGCCGTTACCTGAAGCAGTTGATTGAGGAAGGCTACGACGCGCAACGCGAAGTCTACACCATGAGCGTCGATGAAGTGCTCTCGAGCCTCGACGCAGTGGTGGCTGAGGCCAAGGCCGAGGGTGCAATGCCCACACTGCCAGTACTTGCCTGATCGAGCGCCGATGACCCCTGTCATAATGCCAGAACGCGACCTGAGTGAAATCGCAAACGAGTTTGCGGTCGGCGGTGAATTCCGCCAGGCGGTGCTCTACGGGCACGGCCACATCAACGAAACCTATTGCGCCATATTCGACCGCGCCGGCTTACCAGTTCACTGCATTCTGCAGCGCATCAACCACAACATTTTTCGCGATCCCGTTGCGCTGATGGAGAATGTCGAGCGAGTCACCGACCACCTGTCAGCGCAGTTGACCGATCATCCTGACAGGGAGCGCCACACGCTGACTCTCATTCCAGATCGCGCAGGCCGCACCTTGTACGTGGACCCGGCCGGGGGCTACTGGCGCGCCTATCAATTCATTGAGCGCGCGCGCACTTACGATGCGATTGAGTCGGCGCAACAGGCGTACGAGGGCGCTCGGGCCTTTGGCCGATTCATTGAGATGCTGGCCGATTTGCCTGCACCGCGTCTGCATGACACCATTCCCGACTTTCATCACGGGCCCAAGCGCTTTCGCGCTCTTGAAGACGCCGTGGCACGCGACGTGGCGGGGCGCGTGTGTGACGCCGGGCCCGAGATCGCCTTTGCCGTCGCCCACCAATCCGTCACGATCTCGCTGCTTAATGCCGGCCTGCCCGAACGCGTTACGCACAACGACACCAAAATCAATAATGTGCTGATCGATGACCTTAGCGGCGAAGGAATCTGCGTGATCGACCTCGATACCGTGATGCCCGGCTTGGCCGCTTACGATTTCGGCGACCTGGTTCGCACGGCTACCTGCACTGCAGCGGAGGACGAGCGCGACCTTTCCAGGGTGACCATGTGCATGGACCTCTTTGAGGCGCTTGCACGCGGCTTCCTGAGCTCCGCCGGCAGCCGACTCACACGCGCTGAAAAGGAGTCGCTGGTTCTGGGAGGCAAGCTGATTACCCTCCTGATCGGAATCCGTTTTCTCACCGATTTCCTGAATGGCGATGCCTACTTCAAGGTGCATCGGCCCGGCCACAACCTCGACCGCTGCCGCACACAATTCAAGCTGGTGGAATCGATCGAGGCGCAGGAGAGTAAAATGCAGCAGTTCGTCCGCTCGATCGGTTAACAACTCTTCATTCGTGCCGCAAGGCCTCCATGGGCTGCACCCCCGCCGCACGCCGTGCTGGAATCCAGCTTGCTGCCAGCGCTACCGCCAGCAGAACTACAACCCCGCCGATCATCGTTGCCGGATCCCAGGGCTGGATTCCGTAGAGCATCGATTTAACCAGCCGCGTCAATCCCAACGCAGCGCCCGTGCCGGCAACAATCCCCGCAATCGCCAGCCATGTGCTCTCGCGCAAAATCATTCCGCGCACCTGGCCCGGCTGCGCGCCGAGTGCAAGGCGAATGCCGATTTCGTTGGTACGTTGCGCGACCGTGTATGCCATGATTCCGTAGATGCCAACGCAGGCCAGCGCCAGCGCCAGAAGGCCAAAACCCGATGTAAGCACGGCGAGGGTCCGTTCGATCTGGAGAGTCGCATCGATCTGCTCCTTCTGGGTGCGGATGTCGATGATAGGCAGATCGCGGTCTTCGCGCTCAACTACGCGGCGCAGCGCGGGCACAATTTGGTCGGGCGAGAGCCGGGTGCGAATCGCATACGTCATTCCCCACACACGCGGCTGCTGCACATAGGGCATAAGGAACTGAGGCGGCGCCGCGGCGCGGAGGGTTGCGTAGCGCGTGTCTTTGCAAACCCCCACGACCTGCACCCATTGCTTCGCCCCAGGGTGCGCATCATCTGCAGTCTGGAATCGCATCCCCACCGGGTTCCTGTTGGCAAACCGCTCTTTCGCCAGCGACTGATTGATGATGGCCACCCGTTGCGACGTCGCAGTATCCTGCGGACCGAAGCTGCGGCCACTCACAATGGGAATGCCCATGGTTTGAAAGAACGTATTGCCTACTAGATTAACGTCTTCCGCGCCACTATGGTCGCCGTTGTCAGCCTCACCCTCGGGAGTGAAATCGTCGTTGTTCATATTCTCCGCAATGTAGGCCGTCCAGCTTGGCGCCACGCTTTCAACGCCGGGCAAAGCCGCGAATCCCTGCTCGAGCCGCTGGTGCAGTTGTACGTCTTTGCCCTTGCTGTAGCGCTGGGCCGGTGGTGAAATCTCGAACAGAATCAGGTGGTCGGTTCTGAAGCCGACATCGATGGAGTCGAGCGCGAAGAGCGTGCGCAAAAACAGCCCCGCGCCAACCACTAACAGCGTTGAAAGCGCAATCTGGAATGCGACGATGCTTTTGCCGCCGAGACTCTTGCGACGGCGTGTTGAAGTTTGGGCGCTCTCTTTCAGGCTGCTGCTCACCTCGCTGCGCGCGGCCAGCCACGCGGGGGCGAGACCGAATACCAAGCCGGTAAACAAAGTGACCGCGGAGACAAAGGCGAAGACGCCCCAGTCCATGGAGACGATGACTTGATTCTGGTCCCAGGCATTGGAGAGCAGGCGGGGGATGATGTTGCGGCCCAGGTAGCCTAGCAGTAGCCCTCCCGCGCCGCCGATAACTGCCAGCAAGAGACTCTCAGTGAGGAGTTGGCGCAGGATGCGGACGCGGCCAGCCCCGAGGGCGAGCCTCACGCTCATTTCGCGCTGGCGCTGCGCACCCCGAGCCAGCATCAGATTGGCGATGTTGGCGCATGCCAGCAGCAGCACCAGCCCAGTCAGCGCCAATAGCACCTGCAGCGGTTTGCTCAGAAAGCCATCCATTACATGAAGCCCGCGGCTGCCGTCGCTAAGCAATACACGGGGCGTGGTGTCGTTCGCTCCAAACTTCACCGTTGCCCGCAAGATCGAATTCAGCTCCGCTTGCAATGCGGCACGCGCCTGGTTCTCCTGAACCTGTGGGCTCAGCCGCCCCATCACATTCACCCACCACATGTCCGGGTCTTCCAGTAGTGCATTAGCGCCGGGTTTGATGTCGATCGCCGGCTGCATTGAGATCGGCAAATAAATTTCCGGAGGGATCAATGGGCTTTTTGCGCCGGTAAACCCGCGGGGATTGACACCGACAATGGTAAAGGCGACCTGGTTAATTCTGATCTGCTGGCCAAGCACGGCCGGTGAGCGGTGAAACGACCGATCCCACACGGCGTCGCTGATCACAGCCGCCGGCATGCCGCCCGGGGAAGCATCGTCTGCCGGAATGATTCCCCTCCCCAGCGCGGGCTGCACGCCCATGCCTGCGTAGAAATTACCCGACACCATTTCGATGTTTGCCTGCTGAGCCAGGCCAGCGATGGTTGCATTCATGCTGTCGTCTTTGAACGCGAATATTTCGTCGAACACGTGTCCGCGATCAGGGTTCCAGGCTCGCAGCGCGGCATACGCGGGGTAGGGATAGACCGAAGCGGCAATCCCTCCAGATCCAGTGTCAAAGTCGCCCCAGAACTCGTGCCCAACGAAATTCTTATCGCCGGCCCAGTCAAACAACCGCAATTGCTGAGGATGTGAAACGCCAAGGCGCTTGTAGAGCACCTCGCGCGCGACTGAAAATATGGCCGTATTGGCTCCGATGGCCAGCGCTAAAGAACCCACGGCAATTGCCGTAAACCCCGGGCTCTTGCGCAGAATGCGCACGGCGAAGCGCAGATCGGCGGCAAACTCGTCCCACCAGCGCAGGCCGAGCGAGGCGCGCATGTCTTCTTTGGTTTTGAGTGCGGGACCGAGTGCAACGCGCGCGCGGCGAGCCGCTTCTCTGGGCGAGTGGCCGGCACGGACCAGGTCGGCGGTGAGCCGCTCAAGATGATCAGCAAGCTCAGCTTCCATATCGGCCTCTAGCCGGCTGCGATGAGTAACGGCGCGTGACCACGACCGGAACCGCGCAATCATCTGCGAGAACATGGCTCGAGGGTTTCCCTCCGGACCGTTTTTCGGCCTATTCCCTATTCCCTGTTCCCTATTCCCTGTCTTTGTCATATCTGCTCCGGTGTGGCGCTCAGAATGCCGTTGATGATGCCCGACATGCGCTGCCATTTTTCGGTCTCTTCGCTGAGGCGCGCGCGCCCCAGGTCGGTGAGGTGGTAATACTTGGCGCGGCGGTTGTTCTCGCTTTCGCCCCACTCGCTGGCAATGGCCCCCTGGTGCTCAAGCCGGTAAAGTGCCGGGTAAAGCGAGCCTTGCAGAATCACCAGCTCTTCGCCGGAAATCTGCTGAATGCGCAGCAGCACGCCGTAGCCATGCAGCGGCCCGAGCGAAACGGCCTTGAGAATGAGCAGGTCGAGTGTTCCCTGGAGGATATCTTGCTGTTTATCTGAAGCCATGGAAGTCTCCGAGAGACGCTTTCCTAGTTAATCTAGGGGGAAGAATAATACGGCTCTCCTAGATTGTCAAGGAGAGAGTTTGGGGAGATTGGCGAGCACGCGAAACCCGGCGGTCAGGGCGGCAGTGCAACTGAATTCGAACTTTTATTGTGAGGCTTTTAGCGAGATGGTCAAAACGATGCAGAATTGCCGGCCGAGCATGGGTACATTCTTTCTCTATGGCCTCTCAACCGATTCGAATACTTACTACTGTGCCCGACCAAAATGACGGAATGATCGTTACGTTTTCAGATGGGACGACGGGCGCCTATGTCGCCGAGGAACTACTTGAACTCAGGCCGTACCGAGAAGCAGTGAAGGACGAGAAAATCGGTAGAAGTTTCTCTCCGAAAAAACCTGCCTGAAAGGCGACCCGGCGGAAAATGAAACCACGCCTATAGCGAGGTCTTGGCTAAAGGCAAGGAGTCAGCGCTCGAGCGCGAACGACATGCAGTGGCTGCCGGTGTCTTCGCACTGGAGCATGTCTTCGGCGAGCATGTTCCATCCCACAAAGCCGGCGAATTTGCCGTCAGGCGATTGCGCCGGGGTGGGTGCGAGACCGAGACCGGTTTCGGCGTCGTAGTCCTCGTGCATTGAGCCCCACTGCGCGATGTCGCGGCGAAGGATTGTTGCCAGCGAGACGGCCAGCCATTTTGACTCGGTGTTGAATCCGTAGCGGCGCAGCGCAAGCCAGTTAAGGTAGTTGGCGTTGATCCAGATGGGGCCGCGCCAGTTGGAGTACGGGTCGATGATGGCCTCGTTGTTGTAGGCGGGGTCGCTTTTCGCGACGCTGCGAAATCCATAGGGCGAGCGCATCTCGGCGGGGTTGAGCAGGTGCAGGTGAATCATGCGCGCCCCATCGGCCTGGGGCAGAAGCCCGAAGGCGAGCGGGACGAAGCTTGACCAGGTGATCGACGGCTTCCATGCGCCTGTGTCGCGGCGGCGGTTCAGGAAAAGAGCTTTATCGCCGCGCCAGAGATGCTTCATGATCGCGCTGCGCGTGGCGTCGGCTTCGCGATCGTATTGAGCCGCGAGAGCGGAGTCACCCAGATGCCGCGCTACAACTGCCATTGCCTGGTACTCGCGCATGGCCCACACCGAGGCGTCGACGGCGAGAATGGCGCTGCGATCGTTAGTGTCGTTGGTGAGTGCCGGGTTGTTGTCGGCGCCGGACTGCAAAGCATTGTCCCAGAACCACAGGTTCCACTTCGCGTCGAACTGCGTCTTCCTGCGGTATTCCAGAATGCGCTGCATCGCCGGCCAGACGGGACGAATCCATTCATAGTCGTTGAGCTGGCGAGCAGCAAGTACCGCTCCCTGCGCGAGGAACGGCTTCATCGCGAATTTGCCGAAGAGCGGCCGCGGTCCGTTGGGCGTAATGCATCCGGCAACGTAGCCGGTGTCATCGGCCGAAGAAGCAAAGCTGACGACCCAGTCCCTTAGGTACTTCGCATTGGCCGGATCCTGGTTGGCCCAGTGCGCGCCAATGAAGAATCCATCCCAGTCCCACATCTGCGCGTAGTAGCCGGCGGGAATGAGATAAGGATGGTGAATGTAGCCCTGCGCGGGCCGAATGGTCTGCGGCGCGAGGCGTTCGAAGTCAGCAGTGAGTCCGGCGAGAAGATCGGGGGCTGAAGACTGCTGCGCGCTGGCAGGTTGCTGCGAGCGAGTATTTGCCGAAGTGCAGAAGCAGATGAGAAGCGCGACGCCGAAAACGCGAAGAATAGTCACGATGCGAGGATAGCGCAAGCGGGCAGCCTTGGCCTTACGCGGATTCAGTCACGTCATCGGGATTCGCCCAGTTCCACGCCGCACCGAGCCATGATGCGCCGGGCTCCGGCTCGGGCAAATGCGGCGTAAGGGCCCAGAGGCCGATCAAGGCCAGGCCCACGAGATTGGGAAACAGCAGTGGCGCCAGCGGCGGAGCACCGTTCACCAGCTTGTCAAATATGTGGGCCTCAGGCGAAATAAGGTTGGCTTGAAGATGCAGCCAGAAACCAATCACGCCAACCATCGCTTGCAACATCATGACGGCAAGGCAAACATCGAGGAAGCGTCGCGTAACAGCATGCGCCAGCGGCACGGCGAGAAAACTGGTGGCGAAGGCAGAAGAAATAACGGGGACCCACTCGGTGTGCGCGAAGAATCCGTTGGTGGCGTGGTCGGTAAGCGAGAGCACGAAGTTGCCGAAGAATCCGCCGAGCGCCATAAAGATTACCCACCGCGCCCATTCGGCGCTGCGGCTCTGAACCATGCGATTGACGAGAAGCAGAAAACCGAGACCCGTGTATGCAAGCGGTGCGGCGAATGGCGCGGCGTAGGTAAGGCTGCTGAGCGTGCGATCGAGAAAGAAGCGGCTTTCGAGATGGTAGAGAACGCCGCCGAGTCCAATAAGAACCGCTAGCCACCCAACCAGGTAGCCAAGGTCGCGCCACGGCGCATCGCGCTTCCACAGCCACTTGCACGCCATGCCGCCGGCAAGCACGACCGGCGCGGCGATGGAGAAGTAAAGCGGAATGTACTCGGCTGCTTTGTGGAATTGATTGAGCGAGTGGGCAATGTAAATATCAGCGGCCAGGATGGCGAGGTTGACAGTGACAAAGGCCTCGACCCAGAGTTGCGGATCGTGGGCCCAGCGCAGGCGCGGACTGCGGATGAGACCTTGCGTGAATGAGAGCAAGCGGGCAATGGAACTATTTGCGCGCATGGTCTCTCCGCAACTCGTCGGCGTCGTGCTGAAGCTCAACAGTTTTTGCCAGCAGCTCGTAATTGCCATGCCACTGCACAAAGTCTGCGCCTCCCATAAAGGCGCCGTGCTTGCTGGTGCGGCCGTCGTAGTGCCAGAGGTTGAAATAGGTAAAGTCGATGGTGTGCGTGAATGGCGGGCCGGTTAGCGAGCCATCCTTATGCAGGCCGTCGATGATGGCCTTGGCCGTGGTGACGCGCGTGTTGGTATTGCCTATTACTTGCTCAGCCTGCTTGTAAATGCGATCGACAAGCGCCTGCGTGTGACATTGCGTGCATACTTGCTTCATGTTGATCTGCGCCTGCAGATAGTTGGGCCGGTGCGTGCTTACGGCGTCGGCCAGGTACCAGCTCAGCCGGTCCGACGGATTGTGCGTTACCTTCAGACCGTTAATGCCGCTCATGTGGCAGGTGGCGCAGGTGGGAACAAACATGTCGCGCGTGGTCAGCAGGCGCGGGTTCGCGTCAAGATTCAGCAGGTTGCGCTGCGCGGCAAACATGATGCCGTGTTTCGACTCGCTGTAGATCTCCATCTGCGAGTGGTCGGGGCCCATGTGGCACTGGCCGCAAGTGGTGGGCAGGCGCGCAAGCGCAACCGAGCTGGTGTGGCGCGAGTGGCATTCGGTGCAGGTTCCGATAGTGCCGTCGTCGTTGGGCTTGCCGACGGCGTGGCATTGTTCGCAGCCACCGTTCACGGCCACGTGACCCTCGGGCATTGCCAGCGGATTGGGCGGACGATTGGTGCCGCCGGGCTGGAACTGTTCGCTGAATGCAACCTGCTCTTTGGTGAGGCCGGCCGCGCCGTGCACCGCAGCCCAACTCGGTGCGGCGTGGCGGCTGCGCAGGAATTCCTGGTAGATGTTTTCGTGGCATGAGCGGCAGTTGCCGGCAGTCAGATGCGTGCTGATTACGAAGCCATGGTGGTCAACCTTTTGTTGACCCGCGGCCGGCGCATGGCAGTCGAGGCAGTTCACGCCCTTCTTCGCGTGGGCCGACATTTCGTACTCGTGGACGACTGAATATTGCAACCGCGCATGGCACTCCGCGCACTTGCCCGAAGCGCGCACAAAGTCGGCGGTGGGCTGGGCGGTTTCAACTTTAGGGCGTGCGCGATTTACAAGGAACGCAGCAATGATGAGAGTAAAGGCGAGGACGACAGCGACGAACACGGAACGAAACGACACGGGGCACCTCGCGGCATTGCGCAGATGCAGGACTTGCTTGCGGGGAACTGCGCAGCACAGAGTGTATCTGAGTAGGGCATCGATGTGAAACCGTACAATGGTCGAGGCTATTGCGTCTTTGCGGCGGCGGCCCACGGCATCATCGTCTTGAATCCGCCGTAGTATTTGTCGTAAGTTCCAGCGTCAAGATAAGGATCGGTCGCAAGGTGCGCGCTCACGTCCGGCGCGAGCTGTTTATTGAAGAACACCATATCTGCGAAGCGGACAAGATTCTCGGCTTGCGACTTTTTGAGCGAATGTCCGCCGCCGCCCATGTAAAGGTCAAGCGCGAGATTCTGCTCTGCGCCCAGAAATGCGAACACCGGCTTTGCACCTTCGTAGCCGATGGAGTCGCCCTCGGCGTTGTCGGCGTAATCGTCGTTGGTGTTCTCAATAAGTACCGCGCGCGGCGCGATGGCCGCTATCTCCTCGTGATGGTCGTAGGGCAGGCGATCGCCATAGCCCCACGTGCTGGTGAGGTACATGCGTGGTTCAACCGACTTTGGATCGGGATCGTTGAGGAAGCGCCGGATCATCTCGTTCGAATTGTGCGTTTGATGGCGGACGTGGTCGGCCATCGCCTCAGAGCCCGGCGACTTTCCCCACGGATAAACGTTGCCGAACGGCTCACTGCGAAATGGCCGGTTGCCAAACGAGTCGTATCGATAGGGCGCGGCGCCTCCGCTGCCAGAGCCGCCCGGAGCGGTCACAAGGAAGCGCTCGTCGAGCATTCCGGCGAGCAGCGCCGCTTTGCCCCAGCGCGAAAAGCCCGTCACCACCAGCTTCTTTACATCGATGAGGTGCGCGTAAGCGGGATCGTGCGCGACCAGGTATTCAAGCGCATCAACCGACCGGCTTGCGCCCCACGCCCACGCCAGCAGCACGCCGCGGTCGTCGCCGGCCGCGTCAAGCTTGTAGGGATAGAGAGAGAAGAACGCGCCGGTATGATTGCCGTCGTCGCTGGCGATGCCGCTCACGTTGAAGCGCGCCGAGTCCCATGTGGGGACGCTTAGTATTGCGTAACCGTCGTCGAGATAGGCGGGATTGGGCGGCGCGAAGCGCGGCGAGGCGGAGAAATCCTCTTCGACAATCACCGGGTAAGGCGGCGTGCCGGTCCTGGGCAGATAGAGAATCGGCTTGAACGACGCGGTCTTGCCGTTGTCTTCAACTGTGACGGTGATGTTGTTCGATTGGAGTTTGGAATCGGCGCCCGGTGCAGAGACTGCTGTGACGGAGTGCGGCGCGGGCGGCATGGAACCGAACTCGTAGTACTCGGCGAGCGAGATTATTTCTGCACGGCGTCGCTCCCACTCGGCGCGCGTGTGAACCTTCTTGCCGTTGAAAAACGTAAACGGATCGGGCAGCGTGTTGACGGCCTTGAGGTCAAGCGGGTCAGGATATTTGCCGGTGCGCCGCAAGCCGCGCAGCGCACGGGTAAGTGCGGTGGTAGCCGCATCAATCTGGGCCTGCGATGTTGGCGATTGCAGCGTCTTCTTCGCGTTAGCCAGGGCACGATCGACAGCCGTTTCATCTTTCCAGATGCCGCGCACCAAGCCGGTCGCCGATGAGTCTGACGGAGTGGCCTGGCGGATTCTCTGCTCGAGTAGAAATGTGTTCGGCGGCATTGGCAGCGCGGGGTTATAACCGGTGAGCTCGACGTCACCCCACGTGGTGTTGTCGTCGGTTCCCTTGCTTTTACCGTTGTTCCACAGAACACGATACTGGAGATCGTTGGTAGTGCTCGACGCTACATTGATTGCAAACTCCATGCCGATCCTGGTGCCGTTGCCGAGCGGCCGATCGCCGATGGACCACGCGACTTCGACGGTGTACCCAATTTTCTGGCCACTGGCATCGGTGCGATAGGCCGCGGCCGATGAGATGAGATGAGCGGCCCACACTGTCGGGTAGTAAGGCAGATCGGCATTGGTGTGATTGCCGGTCTGCTGGCCCGCGGCGCTGATGAGGATGGTGCCGTCGTCTTCTTCGAACTTGGGAAACTTGTCGTCGTACTGGTCGATGTAGATCTGCACGCTCGAACGTTTGCTGTCGACCGGCGATGCGGTTGTAATGTCGGGGTCAGTGACCGTGAAAAGGAAATAGAGGACGGGGCCATTCCACAATGCCTGCACGGTTGCGGAGACGGCGCAGTTCGGACGCTCGGTAGTCTGCGCCGCGTTCATGCAGATGCCTATGTTCGAAGGAGTCGCCTTGGCCCAGGCGTCGTTGAGCTGGGCGTCAACCTTGAGCGGCGCGGAAGTGAATGCCGCGCTGAGGACCTTCGATTGCGCATGAACCAAGGGGAGAACAGCGCTTAACATCAGGCCGGGAAGAAGTACGGCGATTGGCCAAGCTCGACTGACGCGCATTGAGATGGCAGCTCCTACTTCTCCGGATCGACCAGCGCCTGGTAGACCAGCGCGCGGCTGCGGTACTCCACGGGCGGCCATGGGTATACCTCCTGAATCATGCCAACGAAGACAACATCATTGGTAGGATCGACCCAGAACCAGGTGCCCGCCGCGCCGTCCCAATTGTAAGTGCCTTTGCCGTCGGGCAGGCCCGCCGTTTGCGGATCAAATTCAACTGCGCCGTTAAATCCATAACCGAAGCCCGGACGCATTTGCGCGTTGCCGATGCCGAAGTGACCCGCGAGTAGCTCGGGACTGAGATGATTCGAGGTCATCAGCTTCACAGCCGCGGGCGCCAGTATGCGGTGGCCGTTGAGTTCGCCGCCATTGAGGAGCATCTGCGCAAAGCGATAGTAATCTTCCGCGGTCGACACCATTCCTCCGCCACCCGACGGCAGGCCGGGCTGCACCGAGTAATTGTTGCCGCTCTCAAGCGGAACTAATTTGCCCTGACTGTCGGTCCTGTATTCGGTAACAAAGCGACTGCGTTTATCTGCCGGAACAAAGAATCCAGCATCCTTCATCCCCAGCGGGCGGTAAATATTGTCGCGCATGAAATCGGGCAGCGACTGGCCCGAGAGCTTCTCAACGATGTAGCCTTCGATATCCATCGAGACGCTGTAGGTCCAGCCTTTGCCCGGCTGATACAGCAGCGGCAGCGTGGCCATGCGGTCGATGAACTCCTGCAGGTTCTTGGCCTGGAGCGGCTTCACGTCTTGATACATGTGGTCGACGGGCGTGTCGCCGAAAAAGCCGTAAGTGAATCCAGCGGTGTGCGACATGAGCTCAGCCATGGTCGGCGGATGATCGGGCTCGACAAGGATTGGCTTGCCGTCTGCACCGACGCCATTGAAGACCTTGAGATGCGCGAACTCGGGAATGTACTTGGCGATCGGATCGCTCGGCAGCCACTTGCCCTGCTCATAAAGAATCATCATGGCTACGCCGGTTACCGGCTTGGTCATGGAGAAGTCGCGGAAGATTGTGTCTTTCGTCATCGGCGCACCGCTGGCTAGATCGCGCTGGCCGTAGCTCCAAAAATCGACGACCTTGCCGTGCCGAGCAAGGATGGTGACCACGCCGGAGATTTGTTTATCGTCGACCGTCTGCTTCATAAAGCTGTGCAGGCGCTCGAGCCGCTCTGACGAAAAACCCACCGTCTCAGGCTTGACCGGAGTCATGTTGATACCGTGCGGCGCGGTTTGGCTGCTCTGCGCTGAGGCCGGCAATGAGTAAAGACACGTCAGACAAACCAGGACGACGAAAGCGAACGCGCGGAAACTTCGGGAGGACAAGTTCTTCTCCTTCAGCAATTGAAAGTTGCGATAAGGGAGCATGGCCACCAATGTATCAAACAGGGGCGGAAACACCAGAACGCTCAAGTAGGCCGTGCGTGGCTTGCAGAAGTATTGTTCCCGTTTGTCCCGGCGACGATGCGCATGCCATAGGCGCAGAGTTCGCCGGTGCGATGATCGAGCCGTCCTTGCTTCACTGCAGCTTTCAACTGGGCGGTGGGTTTCTTATGCGATTGCCTGTCGCCGGTGAGATGGAATTCGATGCGGAGGGGCTTTAGCGGCCGGCCCTTGGCACTGGGCCGACGGCGGGCGGGCAGATGGAAGTAACAGTAGGCCATTCCGCGCATAGCCATTGCGTGGCAGCGGCGGCCATCGGACTTGACGGCGCGGCATTCCTGGGGCTTACCGGATGGGTAGCCGATGTACATGGTTCACCTCGATACCATCCCCCCTCCATTCGAGGGAGAAGTATTGTGCTTTCGGCAGGTTGGCGCACGAATTTGTGCCCGCGTATCTGATTCCAGGCGGGTTAACGGCAAGAGATTGAAACTGCTTGGTTTATGGAGAGCCGACGCAGGTGCGGCGGGCGGGTGTGAGTGTCGGCTGAGGAGAGCGGAAACTGTTCATGAGAAGAGTATGCGCTGGTAGGGGGAAATTAAATGCAAAAGCAGCGGAGTTGGCGGGGTTAGCGGAGTTAGGTGAAGGGGGAGCCGGCGCGTTGGTGACACTGTGTGCTATAGTGCATAGTGTTAGAGAGCAAGATGCGAATCTTCAAGACGAAATGGTTCGCACGGTTTGCACGGCACGAACAAATTCTGGATGTGGGTTTACGCGAGGCGATTGAACGCGCGGAGCGAGGCCTGATCGACGCCGATCTGGGCGGCGGACTCATCAAGCAGCGCGTGGCACGGCAGGGCAAAGGACGGTCGGGCGGATACCGCACCATCATTGCCTATCGGGCGAAGAAGCGTGCGGTGTTTCTCTCCGCGTTTGCTAAAAGCGACCAGGAGAATATTGGCGCCGATGAACTGCTTTCTTTGAGGGCGACCGCAAATGCGTGGATGAACGCAAACGAGGCCGACCTACGCAGAGAACTTGAGAGCGGCAGGATAGAGGAGGTTGACGATGGCAAAGAAAATGAGCAATTTGGTTGAGTCGATTCTGGAAAATGCCGGGGATCTGCATGACGCGGGCTTGATGAACGATGACGAGTACCGCAAGATCACTGTACGGCACCTGGGCCCGGAAGCCCCTCCCACGGCCAAGCCGATCAGCAGCAATCAGATTCGCAAGATGAGAGAGAAGGCTAACCTGAGCCAAGCGGCGTTCGCGCGGTACCTGAATCTGACCACGGGATACATTTCGCAGTTGGAGCGCGGGACGAAAACGCCGAAGGGGCCAGCGCTGGCGCTGCTGAATGTGATCAAGCGGAAGGGGTTTGAGGCGGTACTGTAGCTTCAATTATCGAAGCAGGCCCGCCTGCGTTAAAGTCGGACTTCTCTCATAAAGCATAATTCCGAAAGCTGTCCATCCAGCACAAGCCACATAGAGTTCTTTCAAGTATTCATGTTTCCCTGCGAGCCTCAGTGCCGAATCGAGACTCTGACGACTCCCGCAATACTGAACGCGATTAAAGAAGCCGCCTGCCCAAACGGTGAAACAATGCTCGGGATCATTAAGGTCGATGTGCTGCTCAGCCGCATCGTGTTTGATCAGTTCGATCGCTCGCTCAAGGCATTGCTTGAAGTCCGTTCCGTTGATTAGCATTTCTTTCTCCTTTCAGGCTCTGCTCGACTTAATGCACCGCAGAAGTGTGTCCGCTTACAGAAGTCAATCACAAGCAGTTATCCGAATCCAATGGAAAATGCATTTGCTCTGTGGTAGCCTGCGCCCGAGGAAGGTCTAGGTCATGTGGGTCTCCCTGACGGTCGCGTTCGTCGCACTCACCGCATATATTACTTCTCGTGTCTGCGCTCAACATGCCAGACGCGCCCGTGGCAAAGAGGAACGGAGAAGGAGCGAACATCGCAGGGAACTGTCGGCGTTGGAGGCAAGGTATCTAAAGGAGGGCTTTGACGATTCAAACTCAAGCGAAATTCCCGATGTTGCGCTACGCTCGCTTGGGAACGTTGCTTACCTTATTTGGCTCTTAAACTACGAACCCAAGTTTAGGGATTATCGCGGGGATGGAAAGAATTCTTATCCACCCGATTGGGAGTGGCGGCGCAGATTTGTCTTCCTTCGCGATCACAACGCTTGCCTGGGCTGCGGGAAACATTCCGGCCAAGGCATAACTTTAGATTGTCACCATATTAAGCCGATTTCCGAATTCGGCACCGAGGAATCAGGAATTCATTCTCTGAACAATCTGGTCTCCCTGTGCCCGATCTGTCATGCCGCTCAGCATCCAGAAAATCAGATGCTAGTAGGGCGCGCCTCTCGCTTATCATCGGGCAGCCAGCACTGGTCTCCTCCTTCGGGCGAGCATAGTAATCAAGAGCCGCGATCCAATAGCGCTAAACGCCCATTTTTGCGTCCCGGATCGATTGAGGTCCACCCAGCGCATGAGGCTTGGCTCGATAGCGCTGCGGAACCGACCTTCAACAGCAGCAAAGAGCCGGTCAAAAACCATGAGGCACAAGTGGCAATGGCCAACCCACGTGCGAAATCTATCGCCGACGGACTCGCGTGGATTGATAGCCGCATCGCCGAAACGAAGTTTCAAGACTTGGTGCGGCGGTGTGCAGAGGAGGATATTTACTGCAACTGCGACTACTGCGACAAGGAGATCCTAGCCAACCCTTTCCAGATGAGCGTCAAGGGAAAATTCCTTTGCGATGAGTGTTACGTTGCGACAGGAGGCAAAGAATAGCGCAAACGCACAAAGGCCATCCCGAAAGGGATGGCCTTTGTGTTTAAGAATAATGCCGGCGATCACCTAATCTCCCACACAGTCGCCCGTGCAGTACCATCGGCCCAGCGAGGCTTAACTTCCGTGTTCGGGATGGGAACGGGTGATCCCTCGCAGTATGGTCACCGGCAAGGTGAGGCGTTTTGCGGGCGTCCCAAAATCGTACATTGGGGCCCGCAGCCGAAATCCCGAGCGCATTTTTTCTCGCGCGAGGGATCATCGGTTCGCCTTTGATTCTGGATGGCGCTTGGCGGGTGGTTTTTCCCGCAGCCGGCCGCAACGTCTGCTACTCCGGATTGTTCCGCCCGGATCTCAGCAGGAATGCAGCATGCAAACTGGCGCCAGCAAGATTGCCGGAGCGCGGCTTCCTTTTGGGAGGCAGCGCTCCTTGAAACGAAACTGAATGGGGAATAACAAGGCGTTGTCGTAAGAAGTGTGTCCGAGCATGTTACTGCGCGGAATTAATTCTATGGACAAGCCAAACGGGCGATTAGTACTGGTAAGCTTCACGCATCACTGCGCTTTCACACCCAGCCTATCAACCAGATGGTCTTTCTGGGCCCTTCAGGG
>CAZGUD010000002.1:0-334379 GCA_964528915.1 uncultured Occallatibacter sp. | reverse complement strand
CCGCGAAAGACGGCTGCTTATTTAATTAAGCAGCAAGTGCCAGATTATCGTTGGCAACTTTAGTTTTGCAGGCGATTACGGGTGCCCACACCCCGACATGTCTCCCTTGCCGCAATCGATCCCGTCGAAACCGTGACGCCCCCATTTGATCAACCGGCATTCATCTGATGATGGAACGGCGCCGGAGGGTGCGAGCGCGGAGCCAAGCGGCTCGTGCTGCAAGTCTTATTCTACGCTGGATCAAGGAATTGCGCCTTGACTCAGGTGCGCGGCGATGGACCGCGGCTGCACAGTTTCTTTGCAATTCTGTACGGATTCTGTGCGGATTCTTTATGGTTTTTGTGGGGTTTTGAAGAGTGCAAGCTGTTGATTCGATTGCGTCGGCTCCACTGCTGCACAGTTTCTGCGTGGATTTAAGAAGAACGGCGCATTTGAAGGCTCGAAGAAGAACGTCATTCCAGGGCGCGTGCGGCCGGCTTCAGTGCTCTTCGGAAACATGACTCTGTCCTTCTCATTTCAGCCTTCACTTACAGTGTGCGCCGAACGATTGAAATTCCATGCAATGGGAGGCAAGAGAATTTTCGTATCGAGATTAGGGGTATAGCTTTCCCCGGTCCCAAAATCGAGACCGGGGGCACCCTCAACTTGATCATGCGCGGTGTGAGACCAGGTCCACCCGCATTTTCTAAATCACCGTGATAAGTCTCAGGATCACTCCCGGCATGTCGGAAGTGAATAGCTGGTGGCGAGGTTTGAACGCGGCTTTTCTGCGTTAACGATCTTTCGGATATTGATGAATGGGTTTGCGCCGAGGTTGAAAACCTCGGCCTACCGCATCGAAATGTCCGATCCCTGGCTTGTGGAGCTTCCTCGATTCCCAGGTCTCAAACGCGAGCCCCGGGGTGTCCGCCAATGGATATGATTCGTTGACACATAAAATTCTGCTCCTTAAGATTGAACCAATTCGAGTGCTATGCCTGCCCCAATGATCGGCCAGACCGTCTCGCGCTACCGCATCGTCGAGAAGATGGGTGCCGGCGGGATGGGCGTAGTTTACAAGGCGGAGGATCTCACTCTTCGCCGGTTTGTGGCACTCAAATTTCTGCCCGATGATGTCGCCCTGGAGCCACAGACGCTGGCTCGTTTCCGGCGGGAGGCACAAGCGGCGTCCGCTCTCAACCATCCGAATATATGCACGATTTATGAGATTGGGCAGGAGGATGGCCGTCCGTTCATTGCGATGGAATTTCTGGACGGCGTGACGTTGAAGCATCGCATTTCTGGAGAGGCACTCGACGAAGAAGCTCTTCTCCCGATTGCTATCGATGTGGCCGATGCCCTTGAGGCGGCCCACTCGGCTGGGGTGATTCACCGCGACATTAAACCCGCAAACATTTTTATAACCAAGCGCGGCAACGCCAAGATTCTGGACTTTGGCTTGGCCAAACTGACGCCTGCGGCGGGAATAGGCGTTGAAGTTGCGGAGGCGATGACGGCGCAGACACGGGCGAGTGAGACGCATTTGACCAGCGCCGGCGCGACGCTGGGGACCGTCGCCTATATGTCTCCCGAGCAGGTGCAGGGCAAAGAACTGGACGCTCGCACGGATCTTTTTTCATTCGGCTCCGTGCTCTATGAGATGGCAACCGGCAAGCTGCCGTTTCGCGGGGCGAGCGCGGGGATGATCTGCGAGGCGATCCTGAACCGCGAGCCAACTTCTGCTGTGCGGCTGAATCCCGACTTATCAGCAGAGCTGGAACGAGTTATCGGCAAAGCTTTGGAGAAAGACAGGAATCTGCGTTATCAGCACGCGGCCGACTTACGAATCGACTTACAACGGTTGACGCGCGACAGCCTGAGAACCAGCGGGGGTGGCTTGGTTGCGGCAAAGGAAGAGCGGGAGAAAAACGATTCGCAGCCGGCAACTTCAGCGCAGGCACCAAAACGCAAAGCGTGGAAGGGCTACGCAATTGCAGCGGCGGCCGTCCTGGTGCTGACGATTGCGGCGGGGGTGTTTCTGTTTCACCGCAGGTCTGGCGGGCGCCCGCCCGTGAGCAATGAGTGGGAGCAACTGACGTTTTTTACCGATTCGGCGGTGTATCCAGCCTTATCGCCGGACGGACGAATGCTCGCGTTCATTCGAGGAAGCAATTCGTTCCTTGGACCGGGAGAGGTCTATGTGAAGTTGCTGCCGGGAGGGGAGCCGGTTCAGCTTACTCACGACGCGCGGTTAAAGCTCAGCCCCTCGTTTTCACCGGATAACTCGAGCATTGCTTATAGCGTGGTGGCGCCATGGGACACATGGGAAGTAAATGTACTGGGTGGCGAGCCTCATATGCTTCTGCCTAACTCTTCATCGGTGACGTGGATTGACGGAGGGAAACGGCTGCTGTTTTCCGAGATCAAGGAAGGGCTGCATATGGCGGTGGTGACCTCGGACGAGGGTCGGGGGGATAGCCGCGACGTCTACGTGCCCGCGGGTAAACGCAGCATGGCGCATCACTCGTATCTTTCCCCGGATGGCCGATGGGTGCTGATTGTTCAGATGGACAGTCGAGCCGCGATTCTACCCTGCAGGATTGTTCCATTCCAGGGCGCCAATGAGGTGAAAGTGGTTGGTCCTCCTAACGGCACGTGTCTTGCGGGCGCATGGTCTCCCGACGGCAAATGGATCTATCTCTCTGCCAAGACGGATGACTTTCATATCTGGCGGCAAGGTTTTCCCGATGGGGAACCGGAACAGTTGACCTTCGGCCCCACCTCTCAGGAGGGCATTGCAATGGCGCCCGACGGCAAGTCGATCATCACCTCTGTGGGGTCACAAGACAATACAGTGTGGCTGCACGACAAAGATGGAGATCACCAGATTTCCTCCGAAGGAAACGCTTCACTGCCAAAGTTTTCTTCCGATGGACGCAATCTCTTTTTCCTGATGGCTAACGGACAAACGCGCGGCCAGGAACTCTGGGTGAAAGACCTGCAAAGTGAAAAAGTGGAGAGGGCGCTTCCGGGGTACGCGATGCAGGACTACGCTGTATCGCGGGATGGAAAAGAGATTGCATTTGTAATGAACGACCAGAGCGGGCGTACAAACCTTTGGGTTGCGCCAACCAGCCGCCTTTCATCCCCGGTGCGCATTTATTCTGCCGATGTTGAAGACTCTCCTTTTTTTCTCCCGGATGGCGACCTGATCTTCCGCTCGATCGAAGGCGGCTCGAACTTTCTTTATCGGATGAAGACGGATGGCACCGGCCGCCGGAAGATCACTCCGGAACGCGTCCTGGATGTACATGCGGTGTCACCCGACGGTCGCTGGATCATTGCCGGGGCGCCAAACAACCGGGAAGAAGGCGGGGCGTTTAGCAAGGCGTTCGCAGTGGACGGGAGCACGTCGGTGCCGTTGTGCCTGGGTTATTGCTTTGTCAATTGGGACACGACTGGAAGATTCGTCTATCTTTTCTTTCCCTCGCAGAATAGGGGCAGTTACTTGATTCCGGTTGTGCAGGGCTTGGGGCTACCGAAAACGCCCCCGGGAGGAATCACTCGCGTTGAGGATTTTACACACACAAAAACAAATGCCGTGACTCCCTGGTATGTGGAGTCAGCGGTAGGCTCCTCAGTTTATACCTACACACGGGAGGATGCTCGCCGCAATCTCTACCGCATTCAGTTGGCGGGTGGCCCCGGTTCCGGCGAGATATCCAGTCCACGCTGAGGGTGCCCCCGGTCCCTTGCTGTTCCCGGCCGCACCCTGTCGTATAGTTCCCCCAAGAGCACTCGTTCCAGATAAGGACCTCTCTCCATGACCATTAATCGCCGAAGTTTTTTGAATGCCTGCGCCAAGGCGGGCATTGCATCGCCGTTGTTTCCAGGCGTGCTTTTCACTCTTGCTTCGCAGTCGCAGGAGCCTGCTGCCACCGACGAGTCGAAGCCGCCCGTCATCACGCCGGAGATGATTGACCAGGCCGGGTTGATTGCCGGCATCGGGCCGTTTACCGCCGAGCAGAAGCAGATGATGATCGACGGGCTGGTGGACCAGAACGGATCGATCAAGGCGATCCGGAAGCTGGAGATGCCCAACTCGGTGCAGCCGGCGTTTGCGTTTCATCCGCTGGCGGCGGCGGAGGCAGGCCACGCAGTCAATTGTTCCGAGGCGATCTCCATCCTGCAGGGTGGCCTTCGTCCTTCCAGCACTCCACCAACTGTGCCGGAGAATATAGAGAGCCTGGCTTTCTATTCAGTGTATGAATTCGGCAACTTGCTTCAACAGCGCAAAATCACCTCCCTCGCCCTCACCCAGATGTACCTCGCGCGCCTCAAGCGCTACGACTCCAAACTCCACTTCGTCATCACGCTCACTGAGGAGCGAGCAATCGCGCAGGCCAAAGCCGCCGATGCCGAGATCGCCGCAGGCCACTATCGCGGGCCGCTGCATGGGATTCCGTGGGGTGCGAAGGATCTGCTGGCTGTGAAAGGCTATCCGACGACTTGGGGTGCGGGGGGATTTGAGAAGCAGACATTTGATGAAGACGCTACCGTTGTCGAGCGGCTCGATGCGGCTGGAGCTGTGCTCGTTGCCAAGCTCACACTCGGAGCGTTGGCTATGGGTGACAAGTGGTACGGCGGGAGAACGCGCAACCCGTGGAATCCTGCGCAAGGCTCGAGCGGTTCATCGGCTGGCCCAGGCAGCGCTGTCTCGGCGGGTTGCGTGGGCTTCGCCATCGGCTCGGAGACTCTTGGCTCCATTTCTTCGCCTTCGACGCGTTGCGGCGTTACCGGCTTGCGGCCAACGTTTGGACTTGTTCCACGTACAGGAGCGATGGCGCTCAGTTGGACCATGGACAAGCTTGGACCCATGTGCCGCTCGGTGCACGATTGCTCGCTAGTGCTTGAGGCCATCGCCGGCGCCGACGGCAAAGACCTTTCCGCGGCTCCGATCCGCTTCGATGGGGGCGCTGTTGATTGGCACAAGCTCCGAATCGGCTATTTGAAATCCGAATTCGACCCGCTGCCGCCGCTCAAGCTTGAAGAGGCCAAGCCCGGCGAAAGCGCCGACGACATGAAAAAGCGCGAAGAGCGCAACGCATTTCAGAAAGCCGCGCGCGCGCGCCGCGAATACGATCGGCGCTACGATCTGGCCGCAATCGACAAACTGCGCACGATGGGCGTCGATCTCATTCCGGTGGAGCTGCCAAAGCTGCCGTGGGGCGCAATGGTGCCCTTACTGACTGCCGAGGCTGCGGCGGCCTTCGACGAGTTGACGCTCACAGGCCGCGACAAGCTGCTCACAGAGCAGGGCGTCGAGGACTGGCCCAACGCCTTCCGCACCGCGCGCTTTTACCCGGCCGTGGACTACATCCAGGCCAATCGCGCTCGCTTGCTGGGCGTGCAACAGATGTCTGCCCTGTTTGAGAAGGTGGACATTATTGCGACTCCCACCAACGGCGATCAGCTCGTTGCCACCAATCTCTCAGGGCACCCGGCGCTGATTTTGCCCAACGGCCTGCGCGGCGAGGATGCGCCCAGGCCGCCTGAAATCGACGACGGCGATAACGACGACATTGGCGGCCCGGGCACGCCGGTTTCGTTCACCTTTTTGGCCGGGCATTATCAGGAGGCGAAGCTGGTGGCGATCGGTGCCGCATATCAAGACGCTACGGGCTTCAACAAGCTGCATCCCAAGCTGGATTGAGACTGCGTCTGAAGGCCTCTGCTCCCGTCGGTTTGAGAAGCCGAATCGCCCCGCCCCTATGGGGCTGCGGAGTCATTTTGTGTTGTCTACCCAGGACTGCATTCGCTAACGCGAATTTGTCCAGGGCTAACTTCGCTGCCTCCCTCCGGGAGGCGCGGACTGCTGACGAAGCTTTAAACCATCCCTCAGCGGCTAAAGCCCTGAGATCATTTTATTGGCCTTATCGGCATTCAGGGCTGAAGTCCTGACCTACCAGTCGCGCCCTGATACAAGACCTTATCCCGCCCAGTTTTTCGCAACCTCAGGAGACCGGCGGTACAAGTCTGGGCACCCGGCGCTCCGGCATTGGTGGAGCGGGGCTGAAGCAGTCGAGGTGCATGTCGAGCTTTTTGCCTTTCAGCCGCTGCAACTGCTCTTCTACCACTTGTTGCACCTGGGCTGGATCGCCCTTCGCTCGCAAATTCACCAGCAGCTCATGGCGGGCAGCAGGCGACGCGTCAAGATTGCCCTCGACAGCCGGCACTTGCCCATTGGCGCAGACGGCCACCTTTAACCATCCCGAGGGCGAGCGATCAAACAGCTTGAGATGCGCAATTGAAATTCCGGCATCGGTGAGCGCATCGTGCAGGCCGTCGAAAAACGGCCCGATCGCAAGCGCTGGGGAAATGGGCACCGCCGGCTCAAGCGTAAAACTCAGATTGAGCCACGCCAGCGCCGCTTCAGCTCGAGCGTATTGCGCGTAGTCAATCTCCAGCGTAGTTTTGCCCGCTTCTAGCGCACCCGACAGGATTTCATCGAGCCATTCTGAAACACCTTGCCCGGTCTTCGCGCTGAGGAAACGCGCGTCTACACCGGGAAGACTTTCTGCATCGGGATAAAGATCGGCCTTGGTCATGCAGACCAGGTCCGCCTCCTGCAGTTGCTTTTGAAAAAGAAAAGCGAGCGGCGAATCAGCATTTTCGCCACGCATTTCGGTCGCGCGCGATGGATCGACCAGCACGGTGAAAGGCGCAATCCGGTAACGGGCGAATTCTTCGCGCAGCGGGCCGAATACCGTCGCCGAGATGTCTGTGCAACTGCCTACAGGCTCGGCAAAGATTACATCGACGTCACGCGCGCGGAGTTCTTCAATCAACGACATCAAATCGGAAAGCCGGCAACAAAAACAGCCGCCGGTGACTTCGCGCGCCAGCACACCTTCGATCTCGGCGTGACGTGTGTCTACCAAATCAATGCCCTGGTCGTTAAGGATGACTGCGCAGCGCAGGCCGCGCTTCCCAAGGATGCGCACGGCTGAAAGGATCAGGCTGGTTTTTCCCGAACCAAGGAAACCGCCCACAATTACGATCCATGGCCGTTGCTGGTGTGTGGCTGCACTCATCCGCGTACTGTTATCTTCAATTCGTCATTCGCGGTCAGTTGCCGGGTTTCATCCAGCGTTACAATCATTCGTTCACCATTGTGGCTTACGTGATTCGCCAATGTTTTCGCGCCTATTTCGATTAGAGCAGTCGCGCCAACAGCGGCAATCTCGCATGAGCGGCAGGCAAGCGTTCCCTTGAGCACCTGGATTGACAATTGTGTTCCGCCGTTCTGTTTGCGCAGCGAGAACGTGCCCCATCCCACTCCTGTTGACCAGAAGCATTTGAAATTGTCGTGCGTCAGACGCGGTACAGCTATCACGGCCGCCTTGACACCGTCGTAAACAAAGCCGCTGAGAGCGACGACAGGGGACCACGACGATAAGGCGCGGGCATAGTGGTGACCGCACTCCGGTTCATCCCACGGGTTGCGCTTCTCGCCGTCGTAGCGCGCGCGAATATTCTCGACGCACTCTATGCCTTCATTCACCATCTCCCAATTCATCATCAGGCTGGCTACGAGATATTCCTGGCCGGTCCATGCCTCAGCGTAATAAGGAAACGGAATGTGCGGGCGCTCGGCGTTGCCGTAATCGCAGACCACCACTGCTGCTTCTTCATTCAACGCATAAGTTCGTTCAACATTTTCGTGATCGGCGAGGGTTGGCTTGTAGTTGTATTTATAGATGGAACGAAGCGTGCGGCGAATATTTTCCGGCGACACCAGCGGCCCCATTCCGCCAATCTCGGCGAGGTACTGGCCGATAAGCTGATCGGCCAAGCAGCCGCCGCCAACCTGGTACTCGGGCGACTCAGTGTTTTCCGTTCCCATATCTCCGCGCAGGTTCTTCGCAATCTCATCTTTCTTGAATCCACGCACCTTCTGCACGTAAAACTCGCCGTTGAACAGGTTCTCGTCAGTCCATTTACTTCCCTTTTCAAAGAGACTCTTGTACGTATCGGCCGACGCTGTGTCACCCGCCGCGCGCGCCATCTCTTCGGCGGCACGCAACGCGCCCAGGTAATAGATTCCGCACATGGGGTTCGGCCCGTAAAACTCCACATCGTAAGTGTTGTGCTGCACGCCTTCCATTACGCCATCGCGATTTGCATCCCATCCGCCGGGAACCCAGGCAAACTCGATCGCCTTCTTCACGCGCGGCCAAGTGCTCTCAAGCAGGGACTGATCGCCGGAGATTCTCCAATCGAGCCAGGCATGGATGATTTGCCCCATCTGGCCATCGGCCGCGGCGTAACCGAAGCGTTCTTTGCCGGGCGGCAGATACTCACGGAAGCGCATTGCGCCCGCGTCGTCCATCGAATATCCAAACGAATTGCGCCGCAGCGACCGCGCATACTGCGGGAACAGGAACGCTGTTGCTGTTTCGTAATTCCACACGTGCGTGCAATTGCCAAAGCAGCATCCCGAGTTGTCGCCGCTGCCTTCGAATGCGTGAAACTCGCCGTCGGCGGTGCGGAAACATGTTGTAGTGGCTAGCGTTGAAAGGTTGGCGCTGGCTGCTTCCTTTACCGCCGCGGGCAGCGTGCTTTCGCGCAGGGCATTGGTAAACATCCGGGTGCGCGCTTCCAGATCGTGCAAGTGCGCGGCGGTGTAAGTCACGGCTTCCCACGCCGATTTGAAACGCGCCGCATAAGCATTGCCGATCACGGTTTTGCCTTCGCCCTGGGGCGCTGCCCACCCCATCCAGTCGGGCGTGCGATTAGCGAACCTCCATCCCAGGAAAAACTCGAAGCTCGCCGTCTGCCCCGCGGGAATCGTCTTGTTGAGGCACAGCACTCCCACCATATTGTGCGGATCGGGTTGCGCGCCCAGTTCGCCGCTTTTTGCAAACCGATCCCAGAAATGGAGCGGCGCATTCCACCAGCGGCCCGCCGGCCATCCTGCCCAATGCGAAACTTCAGCGCCGCCCGTGGTTGCGGCCAGCACAAGTTCACCGGCCATGGGATCGTCGACGGCCAGCGCGGCGTTGCTCATGACCAGGCCCGCGATTTCGTTTTCGGCGCGATAGTCGTTGCGCCGTCCATTGTCCATTTTTTGCCGCGCGTCGTCGTCCTGTTCTTTCTGCGTGTTCACCGGGTTCTCGATGGAGAAGGCGATGCTCACGCTGGCTGCTTTATGTCCGGGATTGGTGACGGAATAGCGCAGAATCGCGACCGGCAATCCCGAGTCGTCCGGCTCGTGGGGAATGAACGGCGAGAAGGCATCGAGGGTGACTTTGACTGGCAGCGAGCGATCTTCAAAATCGATGCGCGCCAGCGGATATTCTCCGGTGAACGTTGCCGACTCAAGGCGCCCCAGCCCCGGAACGTTGCTGGAGCCCAGTCCGTCCGGTCCGGCATAAGGCGGCTGAATGCGCGACTCAAGTACGCGGGCGACGGGCTTGCCGCCTTCAACCTGCGCCCAGATCGCGGGAAATGCATAGAGAGGCCGAAAGCCTTTGTTGGGGCGATTGAACATCTCCCAATCCACCAGTTGCCCGCGCCCGCCCAACCCCAGGCTTCCCGCGGCCACGCCGCCCAGCGGAAACGAAATCATCTTGAGTTGCCGCCCGCGAAACTGGCGCGGATAAGTGCGGTCCGGCTGAGTCCGATCCTGGGCTGACTGCGTGCGCTTTTCTGCCGCGTGGGTCTCCTGCCCTTCAATCACCGCAGCGCTATTCCCCGCGAGCGTTACCGCTCCCATGGTTCCCGCTGCCCCTCTGAGAAAACTTCGGCGATCGAGTTTCAGTTTGTCTGCCACTGTGCGCACCCTTTCCGTCCCGGTTTGAATTGTATTGCGCGAGGGGTGAATACGTAGAACAGATTGGGAGCACAGGAGCCTGCTGCGGAGTTTGCAGCGGGACGGCGGGCTCACCGGTCGCTTCACCTCACACTCGATGCCGATTGTCTGGCGGTTGATTGAACGAGGTGGGGTTGAAGTTTGAGGTAACCCAGGTCTCAGATTCGAGACCTGGGGCACCCAGATTCGTGGTCGGGATGGAAGGTTGTGCTGCGGTCAGGCTCGTGAAAATTCAGAGTACGAGCGCGGGCGGGGACGCCCGCGCTACAGCCGGTCGGGAGACCGGCGGTACTGGTTTACTTCGGCGCAGTGGCTGGTTGGGTTGGAGCGGGCGTCGATGTTGGCGCGGTCGTCGATGTCGGCGCAGGCGTTGTTGAGGGCGGGGTTGTGGCAGGAGCGGCCTTACCTGGAGCGGCAGACGGGGCTGCGCCAGCGGTTGGCGCTGCGCCGGGAGCTGGGGTCGCGCCTGGAGCCGGTGTCGCGCCGGGGGTTGGTGCTGCGCCAGGAGCCGGTGTCGCGCCAGCGGTTGGCGCTGCGCCAGGAGCCGGGGCCGCGCCGGGCGCGCCAGGAGCTCCAGGCTTGCCGGATGGCGGCGTCTGCGGACGAATCTGCATCGGTGGGCGTTGCGGCGGCTTGGGCATGTCGGTTACGTCCACCAGCTCCACGTCGAAGATGAGGTCGGATTTGGACGGCATGGCCGGGTGGTCGGGCGGGCGAGCCGGAATTTCGCGCGTTCCGTAGGCAAGCTGCCAGGGAATGAAGATGCGGCGTTTGCCGCCAATTTTCATTCCTGAAAAGCCCTGGTCGAAGCCGGGGATCAGGCGGCCCATGCCCTGTGGGAAGACCAGGGGTTGCACGTCGAGCACAGGCTTTCCATCGGGCCCCAACTCAGGTTTGCCATCTTTGCCTGTAACCGGGGCTTTGCGGTCGGCGTTCGAATCGAACTTCTCGCCGGTTGCCGCCAGGTAGCCGGTATAGTTCACGTGGTACATCTTGTTGGGCTCAGCTACGGCGCCAGTGCCGATCTTGACGTCTTCATAGCGCAGCGCAAAATCGGTCTTGATGATGCCGCGGACCTTGGGAATTTTTGGGGGCAGCTTCAGCCACCAATCCGCGGAACTGGCGGCAGTGGTTTTCGCAGCGGTCGAAGCGGTTTTCGTGGTCGTCGCGGCCGCCGTCGAGGTGGTCGCCGGCTTGGCGGTAGTTTGGGCGCTCGCGGCGGCAGCCATTGCCACCACGCTCAAAATCAGGCCAGTGCATTTCATGATTTCGTTGCTCTCCAACGGTTGATTCGGAATTCGAATAAGCTCGCCGAACTCAGGCCTTGAAATAGCGCCTTGCCGAGCGAGCCGGCGTTCACATTTGCGATGATGTTTTCTTCAATCCTCTACTGCACGGGAGTGTATCAGGCCGGGGGGCTCCGAATCAGCATCCCGCGAACTTCATTCCTCGATCAGCATTCCTGCCAGCAGCGCGGTGCGAGGCGCCAGGTGCTCAATCACAACCGATTCGTGGGCCGCATGCGCGCCATCACCCACTGCGCCCATTCCGTCAAGCGTCGGAATGCCCAGCGCCGAAGTAAAATTCCCGTCCGACGCACCCCCTGTGGCCGCTTCTTCGAGCACAAATCCAAGCTCGGCAGCAAGTGCTTTGGCTTGTGTGAAGAGACGCACGGTGCCGCGGGTCCGCTCCATGGGCGGGCGGTTGATGCCACCGGTTACCGTCAATGAACAGCGGGGATCTTGAGCCTTGAGGGCCGCAAATTTACGCTCGATGCGCGCGCCATCGGCCTTGCGGGCAATGCGAACGTCGACCTCGGCGAATGCTTCGGCCGGGATTACGTTGGTCTTCGTTCCCCCACCGGCAACGCCTGTGCTTACCGTGCGCCCGCGCTTGAGATCGGTCCAGTCGCTCACGGTTTCAACCACCCGCGCCAGCTCGCGGATGGCGCTCGCACCCTTCTCGAAGTCAAGCCCGGCATGAGCGGCAATACCCTTGATATCGATGCGCCAGTCGCCGGTTCCCTTGCGCGCGGTCTTGTATGCCAAACCCTGGGCCGGCTCGATGACCAAGACGGTGGCGCACTCGGCGGCCAAACGCTCGGTGATGGGCCGCGAGAAAGAGCTGCCAACTTCTTCGTCGGGATTGAGGAGCAGGACAACTTCGCGATTCAATGCGCCGGCTTCAGAGAGTATCTCGATGGCCGTCAGCGCCATGGCCACGCCGGCCTTCATGTCGAGTGATCCCGGGCCCCGGAGACGGCCGTCCGCCACGCTGCAAGGCATTGACACGAGAGTGCCGAGCGGCCAGACGGTATCGAGATGGCCCAACAGGAGCACGGGTTTGGTGCGCCGGGAGGAACGCGAACGGGGTCCGAATCGTGCTTCAAGTGCGACGCCGAAGTTGAGGTCTTTGGGCGGCCGGTGCAGCTTGACGCGCGCCCCGAGAGACTTTGCGCGGGCGGCAGCCAATTCCATGCAGGCGTTGACGGCCGCAGGCTTGTCGGAAGGCGATTCGGCCAGGACCAGTTCTCGGGTTAGCTGGATGATAGCCGGCTCGGCGCGTCGCGCTCCGGCAAGCAGGGCGCGCATGGGGATTTGCGGTTCAGAAGAGAGTGGCACGGAACGATTGTAAGAGATGAGATCCAGGGACTAGGGACTAGGGACCAGGGACCAGGGACTGGAGCTGGTTGCATAAATATGCCTGATGGAACCCTCAACCATCCCTCAGGGGCTAAAGCCCAGAGTTTTTGCGGCTTTTGCGGCACGGCTAAAGCCGTGCCCTTTCAATGCCGGGTTTATGCAACCAGTTCTAGGGACTAGGGAACAGTGGCTGGGGCGTTGAGGCGCCGATCTTGCATCTGTGGAGTATCCTACGTGGGCGCGGTGGAAGCACTTGCAAAAGGCGCCTGAGGCAGTGCTTCACAATGAGGGATGATTTGATCAGAGCAGTTCGAGCATTGGCGATGGTGTTTGTTGCGTGCGTTGCTGCGGTTGCTGCTCAACCGTCCGGCACGCAGCCGGTTGCGACGCAGCCCTACATATGGAAGAACGTGCAGATTGTGGGCGGCGGATTTGTCGACGGCGTGATCTTCCATCCGAGTGCGGCCGGGATTCGCTACGCGCGCACCGACATGGGCGGTGCATACCGGTGGGATCAGAAGGCTGACCGCTGGCAGCCGATCCTCGACTGGGTTCCATACAAGGACCTGAACCTGATGGGCGTGGAGTCGATCGCCGTGGACCCTGCTGACGCGCGCCGCGTGTACCTGGCTTGCGGCACGTACACGAATGCAAATACCCCGAACGGCGCTATTCTGCGCTCGGATGACGGCGGGCGCACGTTCGAACGCGCCGATGTTCCGGTCAAATTCGGCGGAAACGAAGACGGACGCGGCAACGGCGAACGGATGGCCGTTGATCCCGGCGACGGAAGAGTGCTTTACCTGGGCACGCGTCACAATGGGCTTTGGCGCTCGACGGACCGTGGCGTGAGCTGGCTGCAAGTGACAGGTTTTCCCGATGTGACCGAGGCGCAGCCGCCAATGCCCCAACATGTCGCGGGCGAAACACCGGAGCAGTTCTGGCGGCGGATGCCGGTGCGCGGCAGCGGAATTGTGTTTGTGAAATTCGTGCCGGATGGGGAGAAACATGCCGCTGGTACGGCCACGCAGACGATTTTCATCGGCGTCTCGCTGATGAATCGGGCCAACTTGTTTGTGACGCACGACGGCGGCACGACGTGGCAACCGGTGGATGGGGCGCCGACCCAATATCGGCCAACACGCGCGGCTCTCTCAAAAGACGGAAATTTGTATATCGCATACGGTACCGCGCCGGGGCCTTCGCACATGACCAATGGGGCGGTGTGGAAGCTGAATACTAAGACCGGCGAATGGACCGACATTACGCCTGAGCATCCCGTAGCCGGGAGCCGCGAGTTTGGCTATGCGGCGGTTGCGATAGACGCAAAACACCCGCAGACAGTGATCGCCAGCAGCTTTGGGCGGCCGGGTGGCGAAGACATCTTCCGCTCTACCGACGGCGGCGCGAGCTGGAAGCCGATATTCACCGGGCCGGCGGCCAGCGCGGGCGTCTACGACTACAGCCGCGCGCCGTATGTAAAACCCACGCCGATCCATTGGCTCTTCGATATCGAGATCGACCCGGCCAATCCCGATCACGCCGTGTTCACGACCGGGTACGGGGGATGGGAGACGTTTGACCTGACGGCCGCAGACCGCGGATTGCCGACACACTGGAGGGCGCTGGCGGCTGGAATTGAAGAGACGGTGGCGCTGGAGATGGTGAGCCCGGCAAGCGGCGCACACCTGGTGAGCGCGATCGGCGATTACGGCGGCTTTGTGCACTGGGATCTCGATCATCCTGCAGCGGAAGGATCGTCGTCGCCTCCACGCTTCGGCAATACGACCGGCGTGGCAGGGGCTGCGCAGAAGCCTGAGACCCTGGTTCGGGTGGGCATCAGCGCGGAGCATCACGCGGGGGAAAACATCAGCTACTCACTCGACGGCGGTAAAACGTGGCAGGGGACGGCGTCGAATCCAGCACCCACCAGCCAGTCCGGTTCAGTGGCTGTGTCGGCCGATGGCCGCACGTGGATATGGTCTCCGCAGCGCGAGACGCCGAGCGTGACGCGTGACAACGGAACAACGTGGACCGCGGTCGAGGGGCTGCCGGCGGGAACGAAAGCGATTGCGGACCCGGTGAACAAGAACCTGTTCTATGCAGTGCAAATGCGCGACGGAACTCTCTACCGCAGCACC
Source organism: uncultured Occallatibacter sp. (assembly GCA_964528915.1). Taxonomy (GTDB): domain Bacteria; phylum Acidobacteriota; class Terriglobia; order Terriglobales; family Acidobacteriaceae; genus Telmatobacter. The sequence goes on along the minus strand of CAZGUD010000002.1, from coordinate 319,743 downwards.
GATGGAGGGGCCACGTTTACCGGGCAGCACATCAAGACGAGCGATGCGCCGGCACCTTACGATGCACGGCATCGCGGGGATCAGCGAGGCGGGCAGGATCACATCTACGCTACGCCGGGACGCGCGGGCGATCTTTGGCTGGCGGCGTTCGACGGGCTTTATCGATCGGACAGGAGTGTGGCTGAAACGGCCCTGGACACGGCGTTCACGCGCATGGCGGGCGTGGAGACGATTGAGGCTTTCGGTTTTGGCAAGGCTGCGCCGCATCGCTCCTATCCAACGCTCTACCTGGTGGGGACCGTGAATGGACAGAATGGCATCTTCCGTTCGACTGACGAGGCGCATACATGGGTGCGCATCAATGACGACAAACACCAGTGGGGATTGATACTGCAGGTTACCGGCGATCCGCGCATCTTTGGTCGCGTGTATGTGGGCACGCACGGACGCGGAATCTCGTATGGCGATCCGGTCGGGAAGTAAAGCGCCTGATTGCGGCGTAAATCTTTGATTGCTTAAAGCTATCGACGCTATTGACAGGCTCGCTCGATAGACCGGGAGGGCGGCTCCTATACTAGACAAGCTGGTACTGAAGAGAGATTTCAAGTAAACGGACTGGCTTATAGCAAGGAGGAATTATGTCTGGCGAATCCAAGTGCCCATTTTCGGGCGGCATGATCGAGCACACAGAGGCGGGGGCAAAGGGCAACCAGGACTGGTGGCCGAAACAGTTGAACCTGGCGATACTGCATCAGCAGTCGTCGCTCTCGAATCCCATGGTGGAAGAGTTCAACTATGCCGAAGAGTTCAAGAAGCTCGATCTCGATGCAGTGATCAAGGACCTGACAGCGTTGATGACCGACTCCCAGGACTGGTGGCCGGCGGACTTTGGCCATTATGGAGGACTGTTCATCCGCATGGCGTGGCACTCGGCGGGTACGTACCGCATTTACGACGGGCGCGGCGGGGGCGGCAGAGGCTCGCAGCGATTCGCTCCGCTGAATAGCTGGCCTGACAACGTAAACCTGGATAAGGCACGGCGGCTGTTGTGGCCCATCAAGCAGAAATACGGCAAGAAAATTTCGTGGGCCGACCTGATGATTTTGGCGGGCAACGTGGCGCTGGAGTCGATGGGATTCAAGACGTTTGGATTTGGCGGCGGCCGCGCAGATATCTGGGAGCCCGAGCTGGATGTGGATTGGGGCCCTGAGACGACATGGCTGGGCGACAAGCGCTACAGTGGCGATCGCGAATTGGCGAACCCGCTGGGCGCGGTGCAGATGGGCCTGATTTACGTGAACCCCGAGGGTCCGAACGGGAATCCTGACCCGGTGGCAGCGGCGCGCGACATTCGCGAAACGTTTGCACGCATGGCGATGAACGACGAAGAGACGGTGGCGCTGATTGCCGGCGGACACACCTTTGGCAAGACTCACGGCGCGGGCCCAGCGACCCATGTGGGCGCTGAGCCTGAGGCAGCTTCGGTGGATTTGCAGGGGCTGGGATGGAAGAGCGACTTCGGCAGCGGCAACGCCGGGGACGCTATCACCAGCGGACTTGAAGTGATATGGACATCGACTCCGACCAAGTGGAACAACGACTTCTTCGATAACCTGTTCAAGTTTGAATGGGAACTGACCAAGAGCCCGGCCGGGGCGCACCAATGGCAGCCCAAGGGAGATGTGGCAGGCGATGACATGGTGCCCGAGCCCTTTGACGCGAACAAGCGCCGGAAACCCACCATGCTGACCACCGATCTCTCGCTGCGCTTCGACCCGGCTTACGAAAAGATCTCGCGGCGCTTCCTTGAGCATCCAGACCAGTTTGCCGACGCTTTTGCGCGCGCGTGGTACAAGCTGACGCATCGCGATATGGGTCCTCGTTCGCGCTATTTGGGCAAGCTGGTGCCGAATGAAGTGCTGATCTGGCAGGATCCGGTACCCGCGGTTGACCACGAGCTGGTGAACGACAAGGATGTTGAAGCGCTGAAAGCGAAAGTGCTGGCGTCGGGATTGCCGATCTCGCAACTGGTTGCCACGTCGTGGGCTTCGGCTGCCAGCTTCCGCGGCAGCGACAAGCGCGGCGGGGCCAACGGCGCGCGTATCCGGCTCGCTCCGCAGAAGGACTGGGAAGTGAACCAGCCTGCTGAATTGGCTGGGGTGCTGGAAAAGCTCGAAGCCATACAGAAGGAGTTCAACGCGGGGCAATCCGGCGGCAAGAAGATCTCGCTGGCTGATTTGATTGTGCTGGCGGGCTCTGCTGCTGTAGAGGCTGCGGCGAAAAAGGCTGGCCATGACGTGAAGGTTCCATTCGCGCCTGGCCGCACCGACGCAACGCAGGAGCAGACCGATGTTGATTCGTTCGCCGTGCTCGAGCCGAAAGCGGACGGGTTCCGCAACTACGCGTGCAAGGGACTCGAAGACTATGCCGTGTATCTGCTGATCGACAAGGCGCAGTTGCTCACGCTGACGGGGCCGGAGATGACGGTGCTGATCGGCGGCATGCGCGTGCTGGGAGGGAATTACGGGCACACGCAGCATGGCGTCTTTACCAAGCGGCCTGAGACGCTGACCAACGACTTCTTTGTGAACCTGCTGGACATGGGCACGAAGTGGGAGAAATCGGCGAGCGATAAAGGCGTGCTTGAAGGACGGGACCGGAAGACGGGCGAGCTGAAGTGGTCTGCGACGGTGGTCGACCTGGTGTTTGGCTCGAACTCGCAACTCAGGGCCCTGGCAGAGGTGTATGCGAGCGGCGATGCGCAGGAGCTGTTTGTGAAGGAATTTGTGGCTGCGTGGACGAAGGTGATGAACGCGGACCGGTACGATCTGAGGTGAGGCAGCGGCGTTAGCGGAGTTAGCGGCGTTAGCGGAGCTAGCGGAGTTAGCGGAGCTACAGAAGAGACGTAGGCGCTGACTCACGGCGCTCATATTCACACCTACAGTGTTCGGTCCGTGATCGGTCACGATTACGGGTCGAACTGTTTTTGCGATTACAGCCTTCAGGGCTGGACCCTGCGCTACTCGCGGTTGGCGATGGCGTGGGCGATGCGGCCTTCGGCGATGGTGTAGTGAACTTTGCCCAGCATGTCCCAGCCGTCGAAGGGCGTGTTCTTGGCCTTCGATTTTGATTCGGTGGCGCGGTAGGTCCATTCGGCCTTTGGATCAAATAAAACAACGTCGCCAAAACTGCCCACGGCAAGTGTTCCGCGGCCCTTGAGCCCGAGCAGCGCCGCAGGTTGCGCACTGAGCAGGTTGAGGACGCGGCCCAGGGGCATGCGCCACTCTTTGTGCAGCCAGCGCAGCGAGAGGCCCAGCGCGGTTTCAAGGCCGGTAATGCCGTTGGGCGCGAGATCGAATTCAACCTCTTTCTCGTGCATGGCGTGGGGCGCGTGGTCGGTGGCGATGGCGTCGACTACTCCATCGAGCAGCGCTTCGATCATGGCGTCACGATCGGCAGCCGACCGCAGCGGCGGATTCATTTTGGCGTGAGTGTTGTACAGGCCCACGTGTTCTTCGGTCAGCAGGAAATGATGCGGCGTGACTTCGCAGGTGACGCGCAATCCGTTGCGCCGTGCCTGGCGAACAGCGGCGATAGCGGCCGCGGTTGAGGTGTGGGCGACGTGCAGGTGCGGGTGCTGATCGCGCAATTCGGTCACGAGGCGGATATCGCGTTCGACCATTCCCGACTCAGCTTCAGTGGGCATTCCACGCAGGCCCAGCCGGAACGAAACCGGGCCGAGGTTCATGCTGGCGGCCCCATTTGCGAATTGGGTCATGCGCGTGTCTTCGGCGTGCTGGATGACGGTGAGTCCTACGCGCGCGGCGGCGGCAAGGCTTTCGCGCATGATGCCGTCTTTGAGGATTGGGCGGCCATCGTCAGTAACGGCCACTGCGCCGGCGGACTTGAGAGCGGCGTAGTCAGTGAGCGCTTCACCTTTCGAACTGCGCGTGGCTGCGGCGATGGGAAAGACGCGAACCTGCGCGCCGCGCTCAGGTGCCTGCATCCAGCGGGTGATCTCAACTGAATCGTTTACCGGCGTGGTGTTGGGCATGGCAGCCACGGCGGTGAATCCGCCGGCAGCGGCTGCGGCGGTGCCGGTGGCGATGGTCTCTTTGTAGCCTTGTCCCGGCTCGCGCAGATGCACGTGAATGTCGACGAGGCCGGGTGCGACGGTGAGGCCCCTGGCATCGATGACAGGCGCGCCGTTGGCCAGCTTGAGCTTGCCGGGCGCGGCGATCTCGGCTACGCGGCCGTCTTTGATGAAGAGGTCCTTTAGCGCGTCGATACCGGCGGCGGGGTCGATGAGGTGGCCGTTCTTAATGGCGAGGGTGGTCATGGACGCGTTCCTTGATGCTGTTCAGTTCCATCTAACTTTGGTGCACTCACAACTGAAGAGTTTTTGCTGTGCACAAGAATCTCAATCCGCCAGACTGACAACAATATTGGAAAGATGGAGACGACTCTCAATAGAATTGGCGCGTGCCACTGCCAGCATCCTACAGCACAGATAACGAATGGAAGGATTCCCCACGCGCTTTGGGTAACTGGATTCGGCTTAAGGTCCATCAATTTTGGAAGGCCCCAGACGCAATTGAAGATCGCAATTGCGGCACAGAATGAAATCATTACCCCTGTCGCCGCCCGAGCTTTCGGGATCGCTCCCGAAGCTGGCGACGCCAATTCAAGACAGAGAGCCCCGATCCCTAAACCTAGGAGCCAAGCCAAGCCGAGGAAGTCAAGAAGCCTGATTTGGCGGCGGCTTGAACTACTGAGCCAAGGAAGCGGGTTCATGTTCATTCGGCTCCTGGCCGAGTTGCAGTGGCCGTTGTCAGCGCCCGCTCCATCACGGCCATACGAATCGCAACGCCATTGGTCACCTGCTCAAGAATCGTCGATTGCGGGCCGTCAGCCACGCCTGCCGTAATCTCTAGGCCGCGAATGATGGGGCCCGGATGCATGACGATTGCATTGGGCGCCTGCGATGCGAGCCGCTGGCCGGTGAGTTGGTAAGCGGCCTTGTACTGCTCAAGGTCGAGTTGCAGGTTGGCGATGCGTTCGGCTTGAATCCTCAGCATCATAATGGCCTGCGACTGGCGGATGGCCGATTCGAAGTCGCGCTCAATCTCGATGCCCGGCGAGGATTTGGCGGCCATCTCTGGCAGCAGCTCCTTGGGTCCGCAGAGCAGGACGCGCGCGCCGAGACGCGGAAGCAGAAGCATGTTGGAGCGGGCGACGCGGCTGTGCAGAATGTCGCCGACTATGGTGACTGTGACGCCGGCGAGCGTGTCGGGTCCAACTTCGGTAACGCCGGGGCGCAGATGGGTGAGTATGGTGCGCAGATCGAGCAGCGCCTGCGTGGGGTGCTCGTGCATGCCGTCGCCGGCGTTGATGACCGGCAGGCGGGTGGCTTCTTCAAGCAGCCAGGCCGCGCCGGAAGAGTTGTGGCGCAGGATGATAGCTTCAGCTCCGAGAGCGCGCAGAGTGAGGCCGGTGTCTTTGAGCGATTCGCCCTTTTCAATGCTCGAACTGAGGTTTGAGACCAGCGTGGTATCTGCTCCAAGCGCCTTTGACGCGAGCTCAAAGCTGGTGCGGGTGCGCGTCGACGACTCATAGAAGAGGAGCGCGATGCGGCGCTTCTGCAGGATGCGGTCGCGACCAACGGGATCCTGGTGCTCGAGAGCCGTGGCGCGCTGGAGCAGATGGCTGACCGCCGGAACGGTGAGGTCCATGACCGAGAGCAACGAGCCGGGGTGATAAGGAAATGGCGATGGGGGCGTGGCTGGAGTGTTCAGCGTTCGGCGGGGAGCTTGCTGGATCATCTTGTCGTCTTCAATCGAGCTTTCAGCTATCAGCTCTCAGCCCTCAGCTCCCGGACTTTGCCGTTGCCGGGCGGCTGAGGATTGTTGAGCAGATCATTGATTTGCATAGTTTTGTTCAATCCCACCCTTTCCGCGGTGAGGCTGCGTAAAGGATGGGGCACCCACAGTTGTACAACCTTAAACAGTCAGAGACTTACTTGCAGTCAGAGACTTACTTGTCTGTTACTGGCGGGTCAACGCGTTCGACGAGCAGCACCTGCTCGTCCCGATCGACCTCGTGAAACTTTACTTCGATAATTTCGCGGCTGCTGGTGGGCACGTGTTTGCCCACGTAGGTGGCTTCTATCGGCAGTTCGCGATGGCCGCGATCAATAAGTACGCACAGTTGTACGCGGCGCGGGCGGCCGTGGTCGAAGAGCGCATCGAGCGCGGCGCGGATGGTGCGCCCGGTGTAAAGCACGTCGTCGCAGATCACCACGTCGCGGCCCTCCACCTCGCAGCCGACGGAGCCGGGCGTAACCACGGGACGAACATCCGCCGTGGAAAGATCGTCGCGATAAAACTGGATATCGAGGACACCGGTGTCGACCTTGCGTTTTTCAATGCCGGAGATAAGCTTGCCCAGGCGATCGGCCAGGGGCACGCCGCGGCGTTTGATGCCCACCAGGCAGAGGTCTTCGCTGCCGTTGCTCTTTTCCACGATTTCGTGGGCCAGGCGCACCAGGGTGCGCTCAATCTCAGAAGCCGACATCAATCGGCCCTTCACACGCAAATTCACTGTCTCTTGATGGCTCATGGCGTTTGATTGCCTTCGCTCTGGATGCTGATGCTCTTGCCGGATGATACGAGGGTTGGCGGCTTGGGGCAAGTTGTGGAGAATTTTCAGTAATTTGGGACAGCCGACGAGCGAACTCGGAGGTTGTTGACCGCATCAAAATCTGGAACACGCCGCTTTTCCCGGCAGGAACCATGCCACTTTCAGGAGGTTTGCCCTTGCTGGATCTTTCCTCGCCCGATTTTCGCCGCAACCCGTTTCCAACCTACGATGTGGCGCGCGCCATTGCGCCGGTGGTGCGAGACCCCGACAGCGGTCCCTGGCTGCTTTTTGATTATGCCAGCGTCCGCCAGGCACTAACTGATTCGGAATGTTTCAGTTCAAGCATGACAGCGGCTGGGAGGTCGAACCCGGACTGGATGATCTTTCTCGACCCGCCACGGCATGGAAAGCTGCGCGGCCTGATCTCGAAGGCGTTCACTCCCAAAGCGATCGCCGAGCTCGAGCCGCGCATCAGGGCGCTCTCAAGCCAGTTGCTGGATGCGGTAGCGAATGAACGCTGCATGGATCTGGTGTCGGACTATGCAACTCCGCTACCCATGATGGTGGTCGCCGAAATGATCGGGATTCCCGCGGCAGATTGGAGCCTGTTTCACGCGTGGAGCGATGGCATTCTGCGTCTCAGCCAGACAGTGGTGGTTGCCGACGCAGGGGCGGTTGCCGCGTACATGGCGGTCAAGGCGGAGATGGGACCCTATCTGGATGCGATTGTCGCCGACCGGCGCGATCGCCCCAAAGACGATCTGCTGACCAGGCTGGTGCAGGCTGAGGTCGACGGCGAGCGCCTCACCGAACAGGAGATTGCCGGCTTCATCGAACTGCTCATCGTTGCGGGCCAGGAAACGACCTCGAACCTCATCTCCAACGCCATGATTTGCTTTGCCGAATACCCTGAACAACGAGCGCGGTTGGCGGCAGCGCCGGGACTGCTGAATGCGGCAATCGAGGAGGTTCTGCGCTATCGGTCGCCGGTGCAATGGCTGTTTCGAGCAACCCTGCGCGATGTGACTCTGCGCGGCCAGACCATTCCGGCGGGCAGCCTTGTGATCCCCATTATTGGCGCGGCCAACCGCGACCCGGAGGTATTCGCGGAGCCAAACCGCTTCGATATACAGCGGGCGCCGAACCCGCACATCGCCTTTGGTCATGGTGGGCACTTTTGTATTGGAGCGCCACTGGCCCGGCTTGAGGCGCGGATCGCTCTGGCAGATTTGTTTGAGCGACTCTTTAAATGGGAACTGGCCGGCACCGAGCCTTGGGAGCCACGCGCCGCACTCCATGTGCATGGACCAGTCAGCATCGCAGTCCGATTTCACGCGCAGGCGTGAGTGGGCGAGGCCACGGTCGATACCGGAAAACCAGGCCATTAGATCAGGAACGGTGAAATGTGCCCGATTTTCCTCCGGTTTTGGACTCCAGCCGCAATTCGCGAATGACGATGGATTTGTCGAGGGCCTTGGTCATGTCATAGATGGTGAGAGCGGCCACTGCGGCGGCGGTAAGGGCTTCCATTTCAACACCGGTGGGGCCGGTGGTGGCAGCCGAAGCCACGATGCGAATGCCGCCCGCGACCACTTGGGCCTGGACGTCGATGTGGGTAAGCGGCAATGGATGGCAGAGCGGAATGAGGTCGGAAGTCCGCTTGGCGGCCTGGATGCCCGCGATGCGCGCCACCTGGAGCGGGTCGCCCTTGGGATTCGAGGGCAGAGCGGCGAGGACGGCTGCGGAAAGCTCGACAAAGGCCGAGGCTGAGGCGGTGCGCCGCGTGGCGGGCTTGGCGCTTACGTCTACCATGTGGGGCTGGCCTGCGGCGTCGTAATGGGAGAGCTTGGAGCGGCGTGCGGATTTCTTTGAGGGCTTGGGCATTGGAACCTCAGGCGAGCAGAATGCGGACCGTTTCGCCGGCGTAAATGCGCTCGGCATCTTCAGGCAGAACCAGAAAGCAATTGGCGTGGGCCATGGCGACGAGATCTCCGGAGCCCTGCCATTCGACGCGGCGAACTGCCGGTAATTCGCCGGGGGGCGCGGCGAAGTTGCAGTGCGCGGGTAGAAAGCGCGTCAGTCCGGACTTCCCTTTCACATCTTCGGCGAGGAGAGCGAGGCCGAAGCGCGGGCCGAGGCGATTTGAGCCGGCAAGCGCGCGCAGGAGCGGCGCGGCGAACAGCAGGAAGGTGACGGCCGAGGAGACTGGATTACCGGGAAGCCCGAAGCAGCACTTCGTGCCGTTCTCGTTTTGGGCGATATTTGTGGGAGGAATATCGCCGAAGACCAGCGGCTTTCCGGGCTGAATGCGGACGCCGGTGAAGTGGAAACGCGCGCCGAGGCTGGCCATGACCGGCTCGACCAGGTCGAATTTGCCGGCCGAGACGCCGCCGCTGATTAGGACGAGGTCGGCCTGGCAAGCTTGTTTGAGCGCGGCTTCGAGGGCCGGCGTGTTGTCAGGCGCGGTGGGCAACAGCCAAGGCTCGCCGCCGGCATCGCGCACCAGCGCATCCAGCATGGGGCCGTTGGAGTTGCGGATTTCGGCCGGACCTGGCTCAGCTTCTACGGGGACGATTTCGTCGCCGGTATTGAGAATGGCGACGCGCGGTTTGAGGAAGACCTCAAGCGACGTGCAGCCGCAGGAGGCCGCGAGCGCGATCTGTGCAAAGCCGATGGCCGCGCCGGGAGCGAGCAGTTCATCGCCGATGCGAGCCTGGGCGCCTCGAGCGACTATGTTTTCGCCGGGAGCGACAGTGCGGGGCGGCACCAGGCGAATGCGGCCGCCGCCGGCCTCAACGTGCTCAAGCATGACGACCGCGTCTGCGCCCTGGGGCACGGGCGCGCCGGTCATAATCTCCCACGCCGCACCCCCGGGCAACGGAGCGGCAGGAGACTGGCCGGCGCGGGTTGAGCCGGCGAGAGTAAGCAATTTATGCGCGTTGGCTTCCGCGGCGCGGCAGGCGTAACCATCGCGCGTGGAACGGGAAAAGGGCGGCTGATCGCGATCGGCGCGAACGATTTGCGCCAGCACCCGGCCGTTGGCTTCAGCAAGAGCAACGCGCTCGGTTCCCAGCGGGGCCAGGCGCGCAGCGTGCGCGGCAACCAGCGCAGAGGCTTCATCGAAGCTGAGGAGAGCGCTGCTCATTGAATGGATTGTAGAGGGTTGAGCGGGCAGGCAGCGCAAAAGCAAAGGGCGCTCGCCGAAGCGAACGCCCATAGCGCGAATCGAACTTCGTGCAACTTACTTCTTGGGAGCGTGATAGGAACTGGTAACCTTCTGGCCCGCCTGTTGCAGAATTCCGGCTACCTCGTCTGCGAACTGGCCAGTGGGCGCCAGCTCAAGATACTTCTGGTAGGCAGTCTGGCAATCGGGAGGCAGAACAATGCGGTTGGTCTTGGGGTCGATAGTTGAGCTGCCCACCAATCCCTGGCCCTTGATGTAGTAGAGAATCGGATCGTTGGGACTCACCTTAATGGCTTCATCGGCTGCGGCTACCTGGGCATCGCTGTTATGCATCTGGAAGAAAATGACGGCCTGATTGCGAAGCTGGATTGCAGCACGGGTGGGATCGTCCTTGGCTGAAGCATCGTAGGCTGCATTGGCCTCGGGCACCTTGCCTGACCGCGCATAAGCCTCGCCAAGACCTGCTTCGGCGACAGCCACCACGTCGAGGCGCGGCTTGGTCGCCGCCTTCTCAAGGCTGATGGCCTTCTGGTAAGAGGTAATGGCGTCGTCGTACTTTTGCTCGCCGGACTGGGCGTAGGCCAGGTTGTTGTAAAGTAACGCCTCATTGGGCATGGCCTTGATGTCGTTAGTCATCAGGGTCTCAATGTCAGCGTATTTGGCGGCCTTGACTTCATTCACTTTGGCTTGGATATCGCCCTTGGTCGCACTGGCGCCGAGCTGTTGCTGAGCGGCCGCGACAGCGCCATCAATGTCCTTCTTATCCTGCGTCACCTGCTTGAGATCGGCATTGGCATGCGAGATGAGCTGGTTGGCCTGGATAGCTGCCTGATTCTTCTGCTTCAGATCTGCCAGCGCCTTTTGCTGGTCGGCAGGCAGCTTGCTGATGTATTCGGGGCGCGACATGTCGAGGTTGACTACCGCCTCGGTTTCCACCGTGATCTTGATGTTTTTGACGGTGTCGACAATTTTGCCGGGAGGCGTGTCGGGAGCGCGATAGACCACATCCCATGTTCCCGGAGTGGCCTGGCCCGAATAGTCGCCGTTGGCGTCGACCGGGAAACTGAATTTGAGCGTGGCGCCGCCGTCTGTGGACAAACTCACGGTGCCCTTATCCTGGGGCTGCCCGGTGGGATTGGTCACGTGCCCGCGAATCTTACCGAGATTTTGCGCCTGCATCAACGCGGGCGAGAGGGCAAATGCCACCAGGCCGGCCACTATGGGCAGGCTCTTCAAAAGCGAAAGTTTGTGATTCATTTTTTATCTCCTTGAGAGCGGCGCGGCAACAAACAGCGCATTGGCTCTGAATAACCGCAAATTACAGGCAAAACCAACGTTAAATCCAACCCACTCCCCTCGACAAGGGGAACAGGGTACGAAACGAGAATCGACGCAAATGGCGGTAAGGAGCGCGTCCGTGTTGCGGGATCAGGTTCGCGCCTGGAAAGGCCAGGCACAATGATCCTCTCCGGCGAGGGCCGCGCAGGTTACGGAAACATCCTAGAGCCGTGCAGACGACTCTCGTTGTGGCGCATGTCACAGCCTAAAATAGGGTCATGGCTATAACCATTCGTCTCGCCACAGCGGCCGATGTTGGCGAGATTCTGAGGTTCATCAAGGCGCTGGCCCTCTACGAGCGGGGCCTGGACGAGGTGACCGCGACTGAGGAAGGGCTTTTGCGCGACGGATTCGGACCGCAACCCTTTTATGAGTGCCTGATTGCCGAACTGGACGGCAAGCCCGCGGGATTCGCGCTCTATTTCTACAACTACTCCACATGGAAGGGGCAGCCCGGGATCTATCTCGAAGACCTTTTTGTGGAGCCGGAGCTGCGCGGACTGGGAATCGGGAAGGCGCTGCTGGAACGGGTAGCGGCGGCGGCGATCGGCAAGGGCTGCAGGCGTTTGCAATGGCAGGTACTGGACTGGAACACGCCGGCAATCGATTTCTATGTAGCCATGGGCGGCGAATTCATGAACGAATGGCGCACCGTGCGGCTGAACGATGAGGCGCTGGAGCGGATAGCGCGGGGTTCAGGCGGGAATGCGGGCGAAGGTGCGAACGGGGTTCTGGCCGGCGATGCGGAGAGCGCGCCTTGAAGATTCGCGTGATTGGCGGGGGCCTGGCCGGACCTGAGGCGGCGCTGACCGCGGCGCGACTGGGCTGCCAGGTGGACCTGTACGAAATGCGCAGGGTAGTGGATGGCAAGCCGCTGCTTACTCCGGCGCACCAGACTACAGATTTCGGCGAACTGGTCTGCTCGAACTCACTCAAAAGCGAATCGGAATGGACCGCGCCGTGGTTGCTGAAACAGGAGATGCGGCGACTTGGCTCGGCTTTGCTCAGGATTGCCGATGAGACGGCCGTCCCGGCGGGGCATGCGCTGGCCGTGGATCGGGTGGAGTTTTCGCGCAGGATCAACGAGGCCATTGCCGCCGAGCCTGGGATTCGGGTGATTCGGGAAGAAGTGACTTCTCTCGTCCGAAGCGAGAACGATGGGGAGTATTGCTGCACCATCATCGCGACAGGGCCTTTGACCTCGGACGGGCTGAGCAAAGAGATCGAGCGGCTCACCGGCTCGGGGCACCTGGCGTTTTACGATTCGATTTCGCCGATCGTGGACGCTGACACCATCGACATGGAGCGGGTGTACTTTGCGGCGCGCTGGGATAAGGGCACCGCCGACTACATCAACTGCCCGATGAACCGCGAAGAGTACGACCGCTTTTACGATGCTCTGGTTGCGGCCGAAGCTGCGGAAGCCAAGGAATGGGAGAAGCTGGACTATTTTCCACCCCAAGCGCCAAAGGCAGACGCTTGGGGGCCCCGGTATTTTGAGGGATGTTTGCCCATTGAGATTCTGGCCCGCCGCGGTCGCGACACGCTGCGTTTCGGGCCAATGAAGCCGGTCGGCTTGCGCGATCCGCGAACCGGAAAAAACGCGTGGGCGGTGGTGCAACTGCGCAAAGAAAATGTGCGTGCATCCAGCTACAACCTGGTCGGCTTCCAGAACCACCTGAAGTGGGGTGAGCAGGCGAAAGTGCTGCGGCTGATTCCGGGGCTTGAGAATGCGAAGTTCCTGCGCTACGGGCAGATCCATCGCAATACATATATCTGCGCGCCGGCGCTGCTGGATGAGACGCTGCGGCTGAGGATTGTCCCCTGGCTTATGTTCGCCGGCCAGATCTCGGGCGTCGAGGGTTACACGGAATCCATCGCCACAGGAATGCTTGCGGGGATCTACGCTGCGGCAATCGCGAGGGGCGAGAAGCCTGAGGCGGTTCCGCGAGCGGCGGCCCTGGGCTCTCTGGTGCACTACATTACGCACGCCGAGGCAAAGGATTTCCAGCCGGCGAACATAACCTTCGATTTGCTGGAGTCTCTGGATGAGGAGACGCGGCGCAGGATTCGCGATAAGAAGGAGCGGCACCGGATGGTGTGCGAGCGAGCGCTTGAAGCGCTGGAAGCCTGGCGGGCCAAGAGTGACCAAAGAGTGACTACGCGAAGCTGGGCGGCCGGAATTGTGCGATAGTCGTACCGGAACCAACCATGCACATTCAGCGCGAAACTCCCGCTGAACTCGTAGTCGGGGACGGCACTCTCTGGATGTCGGTGCCGTTTGCGATCGGCTTTGTGTACATGCTCTACCAGACGATTCACCGCGCCATCACGCACACGGGGAATCGCTGGGACATTCTGGCGCCGATCATCATGGGGCTATTTGCATGGGCCAGCGCGCAGCACACGCAGTTCGCCTTCAAAGCAAAGCAGCGCACGGTGAAGTGGTGGCGGTTACAGTTCTTCAAAATCCGCCCGGGATCGTGCTCCTTCGACGATGTAACCGACATCGCGATCGAAACCACCACGACCGACAAGGGCGGCAAAGTTCACCGGCTGGTGGTAGTCACCTCCCAGGCACGCATTCCGATGTCGAACGGTTACAGCGGGATGGGAAATTTTGACAAGATGCGGACGCGGATTATGGAGTTTGTGATGGGAGCCGGCGCGGCAGCGAAGGCGGCGGCGGCGAGGCCGGACGAATTGACTTCGTCGGTGCGGTCGTTGCTGGCGCAGAACCGGAAGGTTGAGGCAATCAAGTTGCTGCACGCGAGTGGACTGTACGGATTGGCCGAGGCCACAAGCCGTGTTGACTCGATTGAGGCAGAGACAAAGAGCTCGCAATAACCGGCAGGATTTGTAACCAGCGATGCTTCGGGATCGTATTCCAGTCAGGCGGAAGAGCCCCATGCGATCGCAGCGCAAGAACGCAGTCATTTCGATTCTGTTTATTGTCTTCGGCGGCCCGGCGATTCTGCTGGTCTACATCCCATTCTGGCTGACGCACTTTCGCATTCCGGCAAACGAACTGCGCTGGCAATGGCTGCCGGCCTGCGCGCTGATTGCTGCCGGTATCGCGCCGCTGCTCGAGTCAGCCGCGCGCTTCATTCGCGTGGGCAAGGGCTCGCTGGTTCCCACCTCGGCGACCGAACACCTGGTGGTGAGCGGCTTTTACCGCTACGTGCGCAACCCAATGTATGCAGGCGTGATGGTCAGCCTCGCGGCTGAGGCTCTTCTGTTTCGCAGCACGGATCTCGGGTTGGTGCTGGTGCTGGCGCTTGCCGGATTCCACCTGTTCGTCTGTCTTTACGAGGAACCGACGCTCACCAGGCGCTATGGGCCGGAGTATGCCGAATACAGGCGCAACGTACCGCGCTGGCTGCCGCGGCTGACGCCGTGGACGGGCGGCAATTGAGCCGGGCTGCGGGAATTAGCTCGATCGCTTTGTCGATTTGAAGGCGCCGGCCCGTAATCCCTCTCCCCGCTGCGGAACTGCGCGCATAATGGTTGCGTAGTTCAATGGGTAGAGTGGGCCAGGTCAAGATAATGCCTTGGGCAAGGCCTGGGAAAGGTTTCATATGCTTGCCATCTCGGCTGCGGATTCCGTTACGTTTGCGTTTCAACGCACCAGGGATTTCCTCTTCCGGCCATTCCGATGGGGAACGTTCCTCAAGCTTGGGCTGGTCGCCGTGATCACCGAAGGCATCGGGAGCAACTCCCATGTGAACCAGCACAACGGTTCCGGCAATGGCGGTCACGTGTACCCACAGGGCCCGGTCATCAATTCGCTCCACGACATCAAGCCGGAGTGGATCGTGGTGATTGCGGCGGCTTGCCTGCTGGTCCTTTTAATTTCTATCGTGATTTTCTATCTGGTCACGCGGCTGCGGTTTGCGTTCTTTCATTGCCTGGTCGAAAATACCCGGCAGATTGCGCCAGGTTGGCATCTCTATCGTTCGCAGGCAGCGCGTTTTTTCTGGTTGAACGTGGTGATTGGAATCTTCTCGTTCCTGCTGATTGTTTTGATCGCACTTCCCTTTGCGGCCGGTTTCTGGCGCGTGTTCCATTCCATTCCGCCCGGTGGCCAACCCAACTGGGGCATGGTGATCGCCTTGGTTCTGCCCATCATTCCCATCATTCTTCTGCTGGTTTTGGCCGGATTGGTCATTGACATTCTTCTTCGCGATTTCATGCTGCCGCATTTTGCGCTGGATGACGCAAGCACAGGCGAAGCCTTTGCCCGCGCCTGGGCCGCGATCATGGCTGAGAAGCGGCAGTTCTTTGTTTACGCGCTGTTCCGCGTGATACTGCCGATCATTGCGGCCATCGGTGTATTTTTCGTGCTGCTGATTCCGGGACTCTGCCTGGCCGGCGCAATCGGGGTTATTGAGTACTCGCTTCACTCGGTCTTCACCGACTCTTCGGGGGCAGCGTTCGTGATCGGAATCATCTTCCAGGTATTCTTTGGCTTGGTCGCGTTGGCGTTTGCGGTGCTGGCCGGCATCTGCCTGGGTGGCCCGCTCGGCACCGGCATTCGCGAGTACGCGCTCATCTTCTACGGCGGACGTTACCCGGCTCTCGGCAATCTTCTTTATCCGCCTCCTCCCGCTGCCATGACGGGATCACCCGCGGATTGAGCGTCAAGTGAATTGGACGTCCCTCGGTGGCTAAAGAGTGTGGGTGAGAATTCGATCCCAGGTGAAAAAGGACTATTTGGAAGCGTCCGCGGCTAAACAGGCTGCGGAAGAACTCATCAAGTGGAGTGCAACAGTCGAAACCGCCCCTCGGGGGTTAAAACCCCGATTCACTTTATTGAGCTTATTGGCACGGATAAATCCGTGCCCTTTCAAAACTGCGGCATTGGTCGAGTTTTTTCCGCAGCCTGCAAAGTCCGCAGACATTTTGCTCGGTTTATGTACGGGCTGAAGTGTGTGGGTGAGAACCCAATCCGCGGTCAAAAAGACTGTCTGGAAGGGTCCGCGGCTAAAGCCGTCTCTGCACTTAGCGCCTTATTCAACAGCCTCTGAAGGCTGCTGCTCCCTCCGAAGTGTCGACGGTTGGAACATTTCTCAGGATTGCCGTGTCCAATGTAGAGTGGCGTGTGACCGAGGGGCGCCAGTTGGCAGAGTGTACCCTGATAGAGAACCAAAATGCGCGCTCATAGCGCGTGCGAAAGTGCGGGCGGAGAACCTTATTGAAGCGCAGGATTGGATTTGTAATGCTGTTCGCGGCGTTTGCCGGCGGACAGTTTGTTTGTTCGCAGGCGGGGCAACCCTCTGCAGCAGAGAAAAAGGCTGCCACGACGCTTACGCTTCCTCCTTCGCCGACGGCGTTGCTGCCCGACGCATTTGACGGATGGTCTGCAACCGAGCCGCCCAAAACGGTGAACGACGCAGCCGCTCTGGACCCTGCGAATGCGGCCGCGCTCAAAGAATACGGGCTCAACTACGGAGTGATAGCGAATTACAAGCGTGAAGGCGAGACGCTGGCGATTCGGGCGCTGCATTTTGACGATGAGAGCGGCGCGTACGGCGCCTACTCCTACTACCGGCAAAATGGATGGCCGAAGGAATCGATCGGCACCGGTGCAGCCTCAGACAATAACCGGGTTCTGTTCTGGCGCGGCATCACCGTGGTGGATGCGACTTTCTCGCACGTGGGGCCGATGTCTGCCGGCGAGCTGAGAGAAATCGCAGACAAGCTGCCGGTGCCCGGCGGCAACAAAGACATAGCCCCGCCGGTTCTTGGTTATCTGCCGCAGACGAATCTTCAGGGGCAGACGACGCACTACGCGCTGGGGCCTGCGGGGTACACGGGCGCAGGAGGCGTATTGCCGCCGGGGCTGGTTCGTTTCGACCTGGGCGCCGAGACCGCGACCGCCAACTATTCGCTGACCTCGGGAATTGCAACGCTCACCGTGATCGAATACCCCACACCGCAGATTGCGCAGGCGCAGGAGGCGGCGATTCGGTCGTACATCAAGGCAGGCAGCGCGGCCCAGCCGGCATGGCCCAAGCCGCTCACCGATTCCGATACGGCATCGCTCGAGGTGCGGCGCAGCGGGGTGCTGGTTGCGCTGGTAAGTGGTGACGCAATCCCAGATGAGAGCCACCGGCTCATCGAACTGGTGCACTTTGAGGTTAACCTGACCTCGATGGGCCAGCCCCAGGGGTCAGAGATTCAAAAGACGGCCAAGTTGCTGATGGGGATTGCAGGGATCGTGATTGTTGGTTCGCTGGCTGCGATCCTGCTGGGTTTCTTCCTGGGCGGCGGCCGGGCACTGTATCGCATGGCGCGCGGCAGGCCGATTTCGTCGGTTTACGACGAAGAATTCATCCATCTCGATTTGCGGGAAAAGTATGTGGAAGTGGTCGAGAAACCGACAGCAATTCGGGGGCCGCACCCGTTGGGTTAACAGGCAACTAATCCTGTGGAAAAGTAGACATAAACCCGAAGAAACACGGAGAAAAAGCGGAAAACTACGAACATAGTAAGGCGAAGAAGCAGCGAATAAGCAGACGCGTAAGCTTCTGGAAAAGCTCTCATAAATTATTGATTATAATAGCCTTATTTTACCCCACATTTGTTCTTGACACTGCCTTCCCCCGCACCTACTATGCAGCCAGAAAGTTCTGATGGCTTTGCCTCCGTTGGAACTATTCTCCCTGAGGATCGAGCTGCCCTGTTGCCGGGCGGCTCTTTCCGTTTCTGGGGTCTTTTCAGTTAAAGGGCCCTGCGGGCTGAGATTCGCTGGCCGGATCGGTCCATTCCCGGCCACAGATTTCGCATTTCCAGGCGTTCACCGGCTCGGCAGATTCGAGCACGGGGTCTTCTGCGCCGCATGAGGGGCAGCGCGGAGGCTCGTATTCGGGCGCGGTCTCGTGCGACTCATCGACGATGTCCTGCGGGATGGGGTTGGCGATGATGGCCTGGGCACGATCGAGCTCGTCGGCGGCGACCTTTACGCGCAGATCGCCGTCAAACTCATTGGCGAAACGACTGGCGCGGCCGCCGCCAGCTCTTTCAATCCAGCTCTCGATTCCCGCGCGGCGCAGCACTTCCTGTATCTGCCAGGCCCGATCGTATTCGACGCCTTCACACAATACAGTCTTCCAGGTGTATTCGACGGGCTCGTCTGACTCGGAATCGCTTTCCACTTCATCGGGAACCGGAGCCATTGTGTTGTTCCCGAGGATGCTGCCCAGGGGGATGCGACCCTGCAATGCTATGTCGGCGCGTTGATCGAATGGCGAGATATCGCGCTTGGCCCAGGGGCTGTTGTTTGAAGCTGGCGTCTGCTGTACCTCAGCGATCTTTTGGTTGAGGCCGCGGCTGCGCAACTCGGCTGCGAGAACCTGCTGCGCAACATCGGTGAGGTCCTCGAAGTCCCGATAAAGTTCGCGCAACTCCTCGTCGCCCTTGGCCCGATACTCCTCTGTAAGGCGGAGCCACTCCTGCGTGTGGTCGATCTGCATGTGCAGGAGTATACGGCGGCCGGGTGCGAATGCGCGCGTCCAGATGGAGCGTCAGTTTCAAGAAATGTGCGGGCGGGGACGCCCACACGACAACCGGGCTGGAGCCCGGCGCTACGCCACGCTGGCGCTCAGGAATGGAAGCCGAGATCGGCGATCATGGCGCGAAACACTACGAGTCCGGTGACGGTGAGGGCGGCCAGCACGCAGGTCCAGAAGCCCACCCGGTCGAAGGGCACAAAGAGCGTGTTCTGCGCGGTGGTGATATTAAAGCCGAGCTTTTCAGGAAGGATAGCGCGAATGGAGACGGCGAAGATGAAACCGCCGGCCCACACAATCGCGATTCTTATCGCAAGTTGAAGGGTTTGCGCGAGGATATTCATGGCTTTTCTACTTAGACACTGGATCGAGCGATTGAGTTCCCGCGAGAGCCGCCGCCGGTAAGCTTTACCTTCATCCGGCCGAAAGATACAATCGAAGAGCAAGCCGAAGTAGCTCAGTTGGTAGAGCAGCTGATTCGTAATCAGCAGGTCGCCGGTTCAAGTCCGGCCTTCGGCTCCAGCCCTTTTTGCCACTTCCGGCGGATTCCCAAAAACCAGATATTCGCAGTTTAGATTGGAGCGATTGACGCGTCAGTCAGTCCCAACTTGATCGCGATAGTTTTCAATCTGGTACAACAGGCGGTCGCGGAGTTCGTGGAGGTCTGGGAGCCGTGAAAGGCCGCGGGAGGGGTCCTGGGTGTGGGCAATAAAGATCTCCCTGGCCAGTTCGTGGATCTGGCGGTGCGTGAGATTGATGGTCTGAAGTGCCGGGGGAAAGCTAGCGAGTGCGTGGGCCTCGGCTGCAAGCCATGCTCCAAAGCGGCACTGAGGCGAATCGAGAGCGGGCGGAGTAATTCGTTTGCCCTGCAAGTAGGCCTCAAAGGCGGCAATCCAGGCACGATGTTCCACGCCGGCGTAGAGCAATTGACGGTTGGCGGAGCTCAACGGCTTGACCTGGGCCCAGCGCGGATCGGGAAGCCACTGTGCGGCCCATCGCGGGAATTCATCGGCCGGCATGGAGCGGGCAATCCCGTAACCCTGGGCTAATTCGCAGCCCAATTGCAGCAGAACCAATCCATGCTCGGTGGTCTCGACGCCTTCAGCAATCACGTCGAGGCGAAAGGCCGCAGCCAGTCCGAGCACACCCTCAAGGATGGTGAGGTTCTCGGGGTCATCAAACATCTCGCGCACAAAACTCTGATCGATCTTGAGGACGTTGGCGGGCAGGCGCTTGAGATAGGCGAGCGAAGAGTATCCGGTGCCGAAGTCGTCGAGGGCCACTGTGACGCCGATCTTGTGGCACGCATTCAGAACCGTCGAAGCCTGCAGTACGTCGCGCAGAGCGCTGGTCTCAATCACTTCAAGCTCGAGCTGCGCGGGTGAAATGCGAGGGTGGGCGGCAAGCAGGGCGCAAAGGCGATCGACAAAGTCAGGCTGCTGCAACTGCAATGCGCCCACATTCACGCTTACCGGGATTTCCAGGCCTTGATTCTGCCACGCCTCCATTTGCGCGAGCGCGGTTTCAATCACCCACTCGCCGATTTCGATTGCAAGCGGGTGGTCTTCAACGATGGGGAGGAATGAGGCCGGCGCCATCAATCCCCGCTCAGGATCCTGCCAACGGATAAGGGCTTCAGCGCCGATCACCTTGCCGGTGCGCATATTCACCTTGGGCTGGTAATGGAGCACGAGCTCGTGCGCGGCGAGGGCGTGGCGAATCTGCTCTCGGCCCGCATAGTGGCCGCGGATGGTCTGATCCTGGCTGGGGTCGAAGCGGCGATAGCAATTTCGACCGCCGAGCTTGGCCTGGTACATAACCTGATCGGCCTGGCGAATCAAACCGTCTTCGTCGATCTCTTCATCCTGCGGATAGAATGTGACGCCGATGCTGGCCGTGACCTTGATCGACTGGTCATCGACCTTCACTTCCTCAGCAGCAGCAGCGAGCAGGCTCTTGATAATGACTTCGCCGGCTTCAGGTTTGTCGAGATCGAGGATGACGGCGACAAACTCGTCGCCGCCAAGGCGGGCAAAGGTATCGCCCTCGCGCAGGGCTGCCTTGAAACGCGCGCCGAGAGTGATGAGCAGCGTATCGCCGGCGGCGTGGCCATACCGGGCGTTGATGGCTTTGAAACCATCGATGTCGAGATAAGCCACGGCGATCTGCTGGCTGCGGCGGCGGGCCTGGCTCATGGCCTGGCGCAGGCGATCGGCCAAAAGGACGCGATTGGGCAGGCCGGTCAGGCTGTCGTAATGGGTCATGTGCTCAAGCTCAAGTTCGTGCTCCTTGAGCGCGGTAATGTCACTGAAGTGCGCAACGTACTGCACTACATTGCCACTGGTATCGCGAATGGCGTTGATGGTGAGGTGCTCGGCGTATATGTTGCCGCTCTTGGCGCGATTCCAGATTTCGCCCGACCAATGGCCCTCGACGCGCAGCTTTTCCCACATGCGGTCGTAAAAATCCTTGCTCTGCAGGCCCGACTTGAGGACGCGGGGATTGCCGCCAACCACTTCGTAGCGCGAATAGCCGGTAATGCGCGTGAAGGAATCGTTGACATCCAGAATGGTTCCCTTTGCGTCGGTAATGGTGATGCCTTCACGCGCGTGAGTAAAGACCGATGCGGCAAGACGCAGGCGTCTCTGGTTCTCAATGTGCTCGGTCTCGTCGTCGACAAAGATGATGACTCCGCCCACTGAGCCGTCATCGCTGCGCCAGGGGATAAGCTCCCTGCGGAGCCACTGACGGGTGCCGTCGGCCCGCTCGAAGAGCTCCGCTTCATTGCTTATGGTTTCGCCGGCAAGGGAGCGGTTGTGGGTAGCCTTCCAGCGCTCGGGTATATCGGGAAACAAATCGTAATGGGAGCGGCCTATAACCTGCCCTTCGGTGAGCGAGTACATCTGGAGCCAGCGGCGGCTGACGGCCAGGTATCGCATTTCGCGGTCAAACATGGCCAGAGCCGCGGGCGCGTGTCCGATGAACAGATGCAACAGCGCTTCGCTCTCAATGACACGGCGCTCGTTCTCAAGATGCCGGGTGATGTCGGGGGCGATACCGAAGATGCCTATAACGTTGCCGTCGGGGCCGTTGATGGGATACTTGCGGTCGTCGATCCAATACTGTTTTCCTTCCTGGTCGCCGACCTGCAGAATGAGGTTGGTGCGGCGTCCTTCGGCAAACGCCTGTTCTTCAAGAGCGTAGCCGATGTCGGCAATGGCTTCAGGATGAACGTCGTAGTCGGTCTTGCCGGCCAGATCGCCGGAATCGTCGATCGAGTCAGTGAACTTTGCCAGTTGCCGGCTGGCGGCGAGAATCACATGATTGCGATTCTTTATATGGATGTAATCGTTGGTATGGGCAATCAGACTCTTGAAGCTGGAAAGCAGAATGGCGTCGCCCGGAGTGGAGATGCTGCGAACGTCGGCGAGCTGGAGATGAACGGTGGCGCAACCCGGCGCTGGCGCGGGCTCTTTGAAAAAACTGGCTTGGAAGATGCGGATGCGGCCATCGGCGTGGCGAAGACGGATAAGAAAGTCGCCTGAAGGCGTCTTGATTTGAGTGGAAAACAGGGCCGCGGCTATATCGGAATCGCCGGGATGCACGAGGTGATCGAAATTCACTTTTGAGGTAAGGAATTCCTCGCGTGTGAATCCAAGCTGAGCGGGGACCTCATCGCTAACGGACTGCACCCTAATTGAACCGTCTGATCCGATCAAAAGAGCAAGGGGAACGTGGGGCACGTTCATGCTCCGACCTCGCGCGGTTTTTCCCTGTAGGCAAGAAATATAGCACCAATCTTGCTGCAAAGTACACGAGCACTGTTCATCACTTCCATATTTTATTCAAGGAGACCTAAAAACCGTGGAGGGGGCAAATGCGCTTGGGAAGTCATTCATGGTGCGTTAATGCTGCTGGGTGAACCAAATACGGCACGGGTTATCCACCAATTTTTTCAATTCAACGGTAGTAAGCGTCTGCTTATCCACGCATACTCTTGGCATAATCGCAAGTAGAGCGGTCCCTCGCTGAACCAGGAGCTCTGCAAAGTGAGTAGCTACAACCGCCAGGATGTATTGCGAATACTCCAGATCGGCACCCGCCAGTTGCAGGGGTGGGAGCGGGCTGGATTGATTCTCCCCAAGGAAAGCTACACATTCCAGGACCTGGGCGAGTTGCGGACGCTTCGCGTACTGCGCGAGGAAGACGTACCCGCAGCGTCGATCAGGGACTCGATCCTGGCCATGAAGGCCGTGGCGGGAATGGAGAATCCGCTGCTGGAGGCGTGCGTGGTGCGCACCGGCACGCGCCTGGCATTCAGGCACGGCGGCGAGATGGTGGATCCCATCCGGCGCCAGCTTCTGTTTGATTTTGAGCGAGTTGAGAGCGGCGAGCGAAGATCGGCTGCCGCTGAGCTTTCGCCCATGCGCCCCCCTGCGCACGGGCTCAACGAAAAGTTCATGGTTGCGGTGCAGGCGGAAGAGGCTGGGCAGAAACAGCGGGCCATCGCGCTCTACGAGCAGATTCTGTCTGTCGATCCGCGTTATGCGGCAGCCAGCATCAACCTGGGGACGGTGTATTTTCACCTGCGGCAGTACGAGCGGGCCGAGGAGTTTTACCGGCGCGCGACTGTGATCGACCCCAACTACGTGCTGGCCTACTTCGACTTGGGCAACGTGCTGGACGAGTTGGAACGGTTCGACGAATCGATTGCCGCGTACAAGCGCGCAGTGACTCTTTCGCCGCGCTACGCAGACGCGCATTACAACCTGGCCCTCGCTTACGAGCGCCGCGGCGAAGCGCGCAACGCCCTGCGCCACTGGCAAGCGTATGTCAGGCTTGACAACCGTGGCCCGTGGGCCGACCACGCGCGCGGGCAGATTCGCAAACTGCTCGATCGCGAAAAGCTGCAGGTGGCGTATCGCGCCACGAAGTTCATGCCGCCGCGCAAGGGGATGGCGCAACTGGCGCTGGTGTGAGAAAGACAGGGACTAGGGACTAGGGAACAAGAAGACCACTAGCTCGCAGGGTCTTTCTGCCGCGTTGCCTTGACGGCCGAAAGAATTCCAATCCCGACCAACACTACCGCGCCTACGAAAATCCATTGCGTGGGCATACGCATCAGATGCGCTCCATAGGCAAGCCCGGCAATCAAGATAGCGAAGCCGCCAGCATACAGTCCAAACGACATAAGAACTCCTCAGCGCGCAAATTGGTGCACTGAGCTACTGTGGCATTTGCAAGCCGCGGGAATCTGAGCAATTGAGACCGGCAAGTTGAATTCGGGGGAAACGCGAAGATTGAAAGCTTAAACAGTTTCTTACCGCTCTAGCGGTCGACTTGAGCGATTTCTTGCGGCGATGGAATTCCGTGCGGAAACCACTTTTCCCTGATTGCGACGTGAAGAATGACATCCTCGTAACCCACCGGCAGGGTGCTGTACGGGCGTTGGACTTGCGGGTCCGCAGCAAGCGGGTCAAGCTTTATTGAACCAAGAACTTGCCCGATGGTATACGAAATATGAAGCGCCTTGTCTGCGCCCCTCTGCTTGTTGAGGATGCGCATTCCCCTCAGTTGAAGCTGGCAATCCAAGTCATCCTCAGCTGCGGCCATGATCGCCTTTTCGTGTTGTTTCTGCGTCGTAAAGTACTCGTCGAATTCGACCGCGTGGGTTACGAAACGAGTGCCTGCACCGGCCGATACACCAGTGCCGGTCTGGTGGCTGTTCTTCTGATCCACGAAAGGTGCAATGGCATTCCAGGGGTTGTAGGCGACCAGGAACGAGCTTCTTTGTTGATCGGTGGGGTAGTAATAGCGATGACCCACAAGCTCAATCGCAAGAAATGCGATGGCAAAACAGCCTAACCCGAGAAAGACCCCCGCCGTCCAGATCGCGCTTTGAGTTTTCATCGCAGCCTCGCTCTTAGGGGCGATTGTACCCCGGAAATTGTAGTTTTGACCTATTCTCAATGGCCAAGTTTGGCCAGTCGTCCTATCCCTATTCCCAATTCCCTGTCGCCTGCATTTATACTTTCTGCGTTCTCTGCACTGCGCGCACGCCATTCACGCGACGCAGGCCGAGAACCATGCGGTTGAGGTGGCGCACGTCTTCGGCTTCAACCACAAACTCAATCATCGCTTCGCCTTCGTCGTCACGCTTGATGTCGACGCTGCGGATGTTGGTGTTCTCGTCTGAGATAACGGCGGTAAGCTCCTTCAGCATTCCCTGGCGATCGTCGCAGAACACGGTGATCTTGACCGGGTAGCGTTGGGTTGCGCCGGGAGTTTGATCGCCGGCCCGAGCCCACTCTACGTTGATGCGGCGATCGGACTCATACAGCAGGTTCTGCACATTTGGACAACTGCGCGCGTGCACGGCCACGCCCTTGCCGCGCGTGACGTAGCCGACAATCTCTTCGCCGCGAATGGGATTGCAACATCGCGCGCGGTAAACCAGCAAATCGTTCTGACCTTCAACCTGCAGCGAATCAGAGCCGGTGAGGTGCAGCTTTCGCACCGCATCAGACATGGCGGCGTCACTGCCGGGCTTGGCCTCGGGTGCAGTTTCAGTCTCAGCCTGGCTGGAGTAACCGGGCGCCAGCTTGTTCAGAATCTGATGCGCGGTGTGCTTGCCCTGGCCGAGCGTGGCCAGCAAGTCGGCCGCGGTTGCTACGCCATATTCGCCGGCAATGCGGCCCAGATCCTGGTCGCCAATTTGCGCCATCGGCACCTTGAAACGGCGCGCCTCCTTTTCAAGCAGCTTGCGGCCGATCTCAACGGCGCGGCGGCGCTGATCTTCGTTGAGCCAGTGCTTGATCTTGTTGCGGGCGCGCGGACTCTTGACGAAGGTGAGCCAGTCGCGACTGGGCTTGTGATCTTTTTGCGTGACAATCTCGACGATGTCGCCGGTGCGCAGCTTGGTGCGCAGCGGCACCATGCGCCCGTTCACCTTGGCGCCCACGCAGGTGTGGCCCACCTCAGTGTGAATGGTGTAGGCAAAGTCGACAGGCGTGCCGCCGGCCGGAACCACAACCACCTTCCCCTTGGGCGTGAAGGTGTAAACCTCGTCGGGATAGAGGTCCATCTTCAGGCTGGAGAGGAACTCGTTGGGATCGGTCATCTCCTTCTGCCACTCGACGAGCTGGCGAATCCAGTTGAGGCGTTCCTCATCGCGCGCAGTCACGGTGCCTTCGCCGGCCTTGTACTTCCAGTGGGCGGCAATGCCTTCTTCGGCGATACGGTGCATCTCTTCAGTGCGGATTTGAACCTCGAATTGATGGCCGCCCTCGCCCATTACGGTGGTGTGCAGCGACTGGTAGCGATTGGCGCGGGGAATGGCGATGAAATCCTTGATGCGGCCGGGCACAGGACGCCAGAGCGTGTGGATGAGACCGAATACCGCGTAGCACGACGCGACATCGTGCGTGATGACGCGGACGGCGAGCAGATCGTAGACCTGGTCGAAAGTGATCTTGGTGCGCTCGATCTTCTGGAAGATGGAGTAGAGGCGCTTGATGCGCCACTCGACACGCGCCTCAATGCCGTTCTCGCGCAGTTGCTCCACGAGCGTGTCTTCAACGCTGCGCAGGAATTGCTCGCCCTCAACGCGGCGCGCTTCAACGGCGGCGGCGGCGCGTTCGTAGCTCACCGGATCGGTGTAGCGGAAGGCCAGGTCCTCAAGCTCGCCGCGCACTTTGCCCATGCCGAGGCGATGCGCAAGCGGCGCGTAAATGTCGAGAGTTTCGCGGGCGATAGCCTCTTGCCGGTCAGGCTTGAGGTGCACCAGCGTTCGCATATTATGCAGGCGATCGGCCAGCTTGATCAGCACCACGCGAACATCGCTCACCATGGCCAGCAACATCTTGCGCACGTTTTCGGCCTGGCGGTCTTCCCGATTTGCAAATTGAATCTTGTCGATCTTGGTAACGCCTTCAACAATGTGCGCTACCTGGTCGCCGAATCCGGACGCGATCTCTTCGCTGGTGGCCGGCGTGTCTTCGACCGCGTCGTGCAGGAGCGCCGCCGAAATGGCCGTCGAGTCCAGCTTCATCTCGGCCAGCACTTCGGCTACTTCGAGGGGATGAATGATGTAGGGTTCGCCGGAAGCCCGTACCTGTCCCTCGTGATGCTTCACGCAAAAGTCCCACGCTTTGCGGATGAGCGAGACGTCTTCGTTGGGGCGGTTTGCCTGGACGTGGCGGAGAAGAGCCTCGAACCGATCGTTGACAGAGGGACCCGGCGGCGGGGCCTTCACCGCGGGATCGACAGCCGGAGGGGATGCGGGACCGGCGGCGGGGTCCTGGGAGGCGGTATCAGTCTTAGCGGCTGGTTCGGTGGGGCCGACGGTTTCGGCAGCAGCTTCTTCAGTCGCACCCTCAATGTCGCTCGTCACAGGCGGGATCTGCTGGGGAACGTCGGCGGGGATAGTCTGCCTGGCTGTCGCCATGCTTCATTATAGGCCGCATGGGATTTTGTGGCGTTAACCGGGAAGGGATGGAGTGACTGGCGGAGGAGGGAACAAAGGGGGAATCGGAGCAGCGAAAACCGGGCAAAACTCCTAAAGCAGTGAACAGGATGCGAAGTTTCGTTCTTGATTCCCACACGGGATTGTCCCTCCCGATCGTGTACTGGGATGGGTCCAGCCCCTCCAGCGATGTGTTGCGCGTCACATCCTGACTTGCTGGAGGAGGCGCGTAATGCTCAATTGCGGCAGTTCTCCAATTTGGGCGGGTTAAACGGCCGTTAACTACGGCCCGTTTTTTTCGGCGCGCCGCGTGAAGCAAAAGTCGCGTGTTAAGACCCAGGGAGAACTGACGTGGGTAGAGGCCCGGAAATGGAGAATTGTATGTTGAAAAGCCTCTCAATCATCGCACTGGCCGGAACGCTGGCGATTTCGGCTGGATACGCGGATCAAAACAACGCCAAGGTGGTTATCGCGGTCCAAAAGACCGGTCCCGTAAACGGGAGACAGATGTACACGAGCTATTGTGCCCCGTGCCACGGCATGGATGGGCGCGGCAGCGGTCCGGTAGCACCTGCGCTGAAGCAGAAACCGGCAGACCTTACGGCACTTGCGAGAATCAACGGGGGCAAGTACCCCTCGAGCCATATTGCCACGGTGCTGGAGTACGGCACCGAACTGCCCGCGCATGGAAGCGCGCAGATGCCGGTGTGGGGACCCGTGCTTGGTAAGATGGACCAGCAGCATCCTGACGAGAGATTGCTCAGAATCAGCAATTTGAGCCAGTATCTGCGCTCCATCCAGACGAAGTGACCTGGGGCTGACGCTCCCGGCCCTCCCGAATGGAGGGGCGCGAAAGGGAGCGGATGGCCAAGGCGGACGAACCGCATAAAGGAAGGCAGGGGAGAAAAGCCCCTCGATCTTCTGTCGGGTTTGGCGAGAAATCGCACAAACCGTCTGCTCACGGGAGCCGTGTGCCTGCCGAAGCCGGCGATAACGCTGCAGCACGTTCATCGTCGCCGCAAGCAGCTTCTGGACTGCGGGCTGGATCGCCATATCGCCCGGCCGGGAAGCGGGCGACGCAGGATGGCACTGCGCCTGCCGGCGCCGTCATAAGCCGGCGTGCGGCTGACCGTTTGCGAAGCGGCCACGTGTGGGTCTACGCCTCTGAGATTGAGTCGCTCGAGCTGGGTGATGGCGAAGAGCCGTCGCTGTTGCCCGTGGCCGATAATCGCGGACTCCTGCTCGGCGCCGCGCTCTTCAGCCCTGCCTCGCAGATTGCTTTGCGGATGGTTTCGCGCGAGGCGATTGGGGAGACGCAGTGGCTTGAGCTGCTGGCTGCGCGGCTGCGTGTCTCCATTTCGCGCCGGCTGCCGCTGTTAGTTGGCGAGGAGCGCAAATCGGATTCCTGCCGGCTTTGCTTCAGCGAGGCTGACGAGTTGCCCGGCCTGGTGATCGACAAGTACGCCGACCTGATTATTGTGCAGTTGCTGGCCCGGGGACTTAATTCTGCTGCGGTACGCGAGGCTGTAACGCGTGTGCTCACGCAGCATGAGCACCTGTTCGCAGCGGCGATATGGGAGCGGCCCGATCCGCGCATCCGCGAACTGGAGGGATTGCCTGCGCCGGCTCCCGGGCCCTTGTGGGCGGCGAGCGGGAAAGAGCCGAAGGCGCAGACTCAGTTCGTTTTGAACGGCCGGAAGTTTTTCTACGATGCGAACTCCGGCCAGAAGACTGGCGCATTTCTCGATCAGCAAGCGAACTATGCCGCTGCGAGCGAGTGGGCCAAACGGCTGGGCGCGACCGGCCGCGCACTTGACGTGTGTACCTATCAAGGCGGATTCGCGCTGCACCTGGCGAGCGTGTCGAAGAGTGTTACGGGCATCGATGCATCGCACGCATCGCTTGAAGTGGCGGAGCGGAATCTCGAAGCCAACCGCGACGTGATCGGCGACAAACAGGTGGATTGGGTTGAGGGCGACGCGTTTGAGATTCTGCGCGACTGGTCGAGTGCGGGCGAGCAGTTCGACGCGATTGTGCTCGACCCTCCGGCATTTGCGAAGTCGAAGCGGGCGGTTGAGGGCGCGCTGCGCGGATACAAGGAATTGAACCTGCGCGCGTTCAAGATGCTGCGGCCGGGAGGGCTGCTGGTTAGCTGCTCGTGCTCGCATCATGTGAGCTGGGCCGACCTTGAAAGGGCGGTTGCCGCAGCCGCAACAGATGCGGGCGCACGAGTACGGCTGCTGGAGCGGCGCGGCGCGGCGCCAGACCATCCGGTGGTGCTGAACCTGCCTGAGACCGAATACCTGAAGTGCCTGGTGATCGAGAAAGATTGAGGGAGTGACGGGGGGCGCGGCATCCCCGGTCCCCGAATGCGAGGGATCGGGGGCACCCTCATTTGTGGTTTGGTAATATCCCGGGGTCGGGGCACCCCCGGCGTTTTGACTACCAACCGATCGGTTAAGTGAAAGGTATTGGGGTGGCCTTTTCAGGGGCATGAATGCCCCTGCTCCTTCCTGGTTGGGACGCGACTCGCAAATATCCGCGGGAGCCAGCCAAACGTTGTGGGGCGATCGGGCATGGGCGCGGGCTGTTTGTCGTTGGCGGATGCGGCTGCACGCAGTTGCGCCAGGGCTTCTTTTACCTGGCCACGCAATGTTTCCGCCTCAAAGGTGCAGGAGCGCAGATAGGCAGAGATGGTGATTCCGGCATCGGCGGCGCGCTGCTTGAGCTGTGCGCATTCTGCTTCGCTCATTCGAATGGTGATGCTGGCCGACTTGAGATCGCCGGGCCCGGTTGCGGATGGCGGAGCCGGTAGTTGCGGCGCGCGCTCGACGGTTGAGAACAAGCTGCCTGATGCGGGAGAGAGGCGTTCGGGGTCGAACGCCGCAGAGGGCTGAGCGAAAACGGGAGAGGGCTGCGGCAGTGGTTCGGCCGCGGGATTGTAGCGCGAGTGCGCCTTGAGCGCGCTTTCGTAGCTGAGAGTGGCCACGTCGTCGGCAAGGGCATCGTCATTCCATTGAGTAGTTCGCGGTGCGGGTGAGGCCAGCGCGGAGAGAAAGCCGGCGAAGCTGGACGATTCCGGCTTGGATGAAGATGAGGCTGCCGGCTGCGATGCGCTCTCCATGGGATTGAGGATAGCGGGCTGGTGGCGGACAGTTGAGAGGATTCCGCGTGGTCGGCCTGGCCGGAATCTCAAATGGGGAAGGCTCCCGAATTGGACATCGCGAAGGTGGCGCGCCCATTTTCGTGCCTGATTGAAATGGTCCAGTTAAGGTTCGCGGTCTCCCACCCTAAACGCAAAGAACGCGTTTAGGATGGGCACCCCAACGGCCGGGCAACGGACCGCAGGGGCTAAAGCCCGCACTCATTTTGGGCGCTTTATCGGCACTAGCAAACTCATGCCCTGATACAAAGCCGCATCCCGGCGAGTTTTCCGCAGCCTGCTAGGTGGACTGAGAGTGAAGAAAGTGATCGGGCAGGATTCGACCGGGTAGCCGGAGTAGCTCGGTGATTGCCTCTGCGCCGATGGGTCGCGAGAACAGAAATCCCTGGCCGTAGCGGCAGCCGAGATCGCGAAGCAGATTGCGCTGTTCGCGGGTTTCCACACCTTCAGCCACAACGTCCATGCCGAGCGCGCGAGCCAGCTCGACGATGGTCTTCACTATTTGCAATGCCTGGTCGCCGTCGGTCATCCGGCTCACAAATGAGCGGTCAATCTTGAGGACGTCGAAGGGAAAAGAATGGAGATGATTGAGGGAGCTGTATCCGGTGCCGAAATCGTCCATGAGCAGCGAGACGCCGAGGCGGCGCAGATCGCCGAGCACGTTGAAGGCGGTGCGCGTGTCAGACATGAGACTGGACTCGGTAATCTCGAGGCCGAGCTGGCGGCTGGCGATGCCGAAGCGGGAGAGCAGCGATTGAACGTGGTCGACGAGACCGGTGCGAGAAAACTGGCGAGCCGAAAGATTCACGCAGACGCGAAGTGCACTATGGTTTGCGTCTTCGCTGGTCCATTGACTGATCTGTCCGCAGACCTCGGCCAAACCCCAATCGCCGATGGGGAGAATGAGGCCGCATTCTTCAGCGGCGGGGATGAAATCCATGGGCGGGACGAGGCCACGCTCGGGATGTTGCCAGCGGATGAGTGCCTCAAGACCGACGATGCGATGCGTAGCCAACTCGACTTCAGGCTGATAAAAGAGCACGAATTCGCGATTTTCAAGAGCGGCGCGAAGCTCAGGGAGTTGCGGCCAGGTGGTGGATTCGTTGAGGGGCTGGTGCGCGGTGAGGGTTGCGCAGGGTTGGCAATTCTTTCTTAATTGGCGGAGTTCAACCTCGTGGGCCGCGAGTTCCGCCAGGCTTTCAAGCATGCGAAGCTCGTCGCGCGCCATGGTGCGGCGGGGGTGGGAACTGATGACGACGAGGTCGCCCAGAATGTTGCCCAAGCGGCAACGGACGGGAACCGCAGCGAACGAGCGGGCTTCGAGGCGGCGAATCGACACCCCGTCTTCGCGGAACCGGGGGTCTTCAAGGGTGTCAGGAACGATGAGCGGGCCATCCTCAGCGAGCATCAGGTCGAAGATGGAGTTTCGTCGGGGGAGTTCGCGCACCTGCTCTCCCCAGGAGGATTTGATCCAGAGTCTGCTCTCGTCGGCAAAGCCGAGAAAGACTGTGTCGGCTTTAAAGTAGTCCGCGCACAGGCGGGTGATGGCATCGAAGCTGGGTTCGGGTTCCGAGTCGAGAATCCCGGTAGCGACCAATGCGGCGAGCCGGCGCTCCTCCCGTGATTGACCGTGCTCGCTTCTCACCGAATCTGACCGCGCCATAATCATCTGCTCCAGACTGAAAAGACTCGATTCCTGCTCGCGGTCCCAGGCTGGGCAGGGCCCGTTTAATTCTCAAACGCACCAAAAGAGACGTCGCCGGCTTCGGGATGAATCCCGCAGCCGACCAAGTGAGTTGCTAACCTGCTTTTCCAGGTCGTGTAGTTGGGTTATCGGTCAGGTGAGAGCGGAGAATAGGTTACCCCGGGCCAAAGGCGTGGGTACCTTGTCCGCAGTTCGGTTTTGCTACTTCTGTGTCGCGGATTGTCCGGTTTCAGTCCAAGCGAAGGCCAGTTCCATGGAGTAATCATCAATCTCCTGATCGACGCTGACGCCCGCCGAATGGCCTCCGCCACGGCCGTAGTGGAGCAGGACGGGACGGCCGCTTTTCGATGCCGACTGGAGCAGCGCAGTCATTTTGCGGGCGTGCAGCGGGTCAACGCGCGTATCGCTGTCGCCGGTAAAGAACATCACGGCAGGATAGGCGTCGCTCACCTTGACGTTCTGATACGGCGAGTATTTGAGTAGATAGGGGAATTGCTTCTGATTGTCCGCGGAGCCATATTCCGTTATCCAGAATGAGCCAACTTTGAACTTCTGGTAGCGGAGCATGTCGAGCAGGGGATACCCACAAACGACTGCGGAAAATAATTCCGGATGCTGCACGATGGAGGCGCCCATGAGCAGACCGCCATTGGAGCGGCCGATGATGGCGAAGTGAGCCTGCGAAGTGTACTTGTTGTCGATCAGGTATTGTGCGGCAGCGAACCAGTCGTCAAAAACGTTCTGTTTCTTTTCGAACATGCCCTGCTCGTGCCACTGCTCGCCGTATTCGCCGCCGCCGCGCAGGTTGGGCATGGCAAACCATCCGCCCTGCTGGAGCCACCACGCGTATTCGGAATTCCAGTCGGCAAAGAGACTGACATTGAATCCGCCGTAGCCGGTCATGAGCAGGCGCTCGGAGCCGTCCTGCTTGAGCCCTTTTTTGCCGGCAATGAACATGGGCACCTGGGCGCCGTCTTTGGATTTGAAAAAGACTTGTTTGATTTCGTACTGGCTGGAGTCGAACGGGATTTTAGGCTGGAAGAAGACCTCGCGCTTGCCGGTGGTTGTATCGAGGCGGTACAGCGTGGGGGGCACGATGAACGACGAGAAGGAGTAGTAACCGTAGCGGTCGATGGTTCTGCCGAAGGGGACGGATGCGGAACCGATGCCATCGTAGGCAAGCTGGCCGGCGGGTTTGCCGTCGAGAGTATAGATCGATGTTTCAGGCTTCACGTCTTTGAGGCGGCTTATGAAAAGCCTTCCGCCCACGATCGACCAGCCATCGATGACCTCTTTGCCTTCGGGCACGATCGTCTTCCATGCCTCGGGCATGACGCCGGGATCGGCTTTGAGAATGCGGCCCAGCGGGGCCTTGTAGTCGGTTTTGACATACCACGCGTCGCGCGCATAAATGGCGGAGAAGCGCGAATCGATGGCCCACACGAGAATGTCGAAGTACGAGTCTTTTTTGGTGAGGTCGCGGAAGACAATGTCGACGCGGCGGGCCGGGACCCCGCGATCGATCTGGATGACAAGATAACGGCCGTCGTCAGTGACTTGTGCGAATAAGAGGTCGTCGGCTGCCAGAGCTTCGCCGCGGAACTCGTGCCCGAAGATAAGCTGATCGTGCGAGGGGCGCTCGCCCAGCACATGCTGATACAGCAGCGTTCCCTGCTTGTTGTACCGCGTGTAGTAAAAGCTGTTGCCGTCGGGCGCGAAGTCGAGGGAAAAATAACGCGCGCTGGGCAGCTCGTCGACGAGGGGCTTTTTGGTTTTGACATTGAATACGCGAACGCCGGCTTCGTCGGCACCGCCTTCTTTCAACGAGTAGAGCAGCAGCGAGCCGTCGCGCGAGACATCGCGAAGCGCGATGGAGGTATTGGGATCGCGGCTGATGGCCGCCGGATCGAGCAGCCGCTCGTCTTTGCCGGTCCATCCGTGGCGAACGTAGATGGAAAACTGCTGTTCGCCGGCGAGGCGGCGCATGAAGAAGAAGTTGCCATTGCGCTCTACCGGGGCGCTGGTCTCAGTGACGTCCATCAACGCGCCGAGCTGATCGGGAATCTGAGAGTAAATGCGGTCCTGTTTCAGATAGCGGTCGGTGTATCCGTTCTCGGCATCGATGAATGCCTGGGTAGCGTCGCTCTTCTCGTCCTCGAGCCAGCGGTAGTTGTCGACGATTTTGGTGCCGAAGTAGTCGTCGGTGACCGGAGTTGACTGAACCTCGGGCGGCGGGGGCAAGGTAATGCCGCTTCGTCCGCGAATGGATTGCGAAAACCCGGATGGGATTGCGAGCAGGCAGAGGGACGTGGCCGTGAGGCAGGAGAGAATCCGCATGCACACAGCATAACGCGTGCCTATCCGGGTTCCATCAACAACGCGCACAGTGACGCAACGATAAAATCAACTGCAGTGACCGGCTCGTCCTCAACCCAACCCTCTCCCCGCCCGCAATCGTGGTGGGCGCGCAGGTTGGGGCGACTGCACCCTTCGTACGCTCATTCAGCTTTCAGCGCGACGATGGTGCTGATGGCGGCAACTTTTTTGTCTAGCATCTTCGGGTTGCTGCGCAACATGTATATCGCGTGGCTATTCGGACGCGGCATGAAAGCCGACGCGTTTATGGCGGCCTTCCAGTTGCCGGACCAGATCGCGTACTTCCTGGTGGGTGGTGCGGCTTCAATCACGTTTGTCACCATCCTGACCCGCTATCGCGAAGCAGGGCGCGAGGCCCAGGGCGAGCGTTCGCTGTCGGTGATATTGACGACCATGTACATCGTGCTGGGCTCGGCCATTGCGCTGGCCGAGATCTTTGCTCCCTGGTACGTCCATCGATTCTTCAGTGGGTTCGACGCAGAAAAGGCCGCACTATGCGTGCACCTTACGCGGATTCTGCTGCCGGCGCAGTTGTGTTTTTTTGCCGGCGGCGTGTTTGGCGCGGTGCTGCTGGTGCGCAGGCAGTTCAACGTGCAGGCGGTGGCGCCGCTGATTTATAACCTCGGCACCATTGTGGGCGGGTTGCTGCTGGTAAAGAAGATGGGCATTACCTCGCTGGCGCTGGGCACGGTGGCCGGCGCGCTGTGCGGACCCTTTCTGCTGAACTGGTTTTTTGCGCGGCGGGCAGGAGTGCGTTACCGGCCCATTCTCGACTGGCACGACGAAGGACTGCGGGAGTGGGTGCGGCTGTCGCTGCCGCTGATGGCCGGGGTTTCGCTGGTGACGGCGGATACCTGGATCATCAACTACTTTGCCTCATCGACCAATGGCGCCATCGCGCTGATGACTTACGCGAAGCGCCTTTTTATTGCGCCGATGTCGATGCTGGCCCAGGCGGCGGGCGTGGCGTCGATGCCCTTTTTCGCCAGCCTGTGGAGCCAGAACAAGCGCTACGAATTTGCTACCGGAGTGGCTGACTCGGTGTCGCGGGTTGCGTGCCTCGGACTGCTGGCAACCTCAGCCATGGCGGCAATGGCAGTTCCGCTGGTTGACCTGCTGTTTACCGGCGGCCGTTTCTCGGCTGCGGACGCGCGCGAGTGCGCGGCCTACTTTGCCGTCTTTTCCATTTCGCTGTTTCTGTGGTCGGCCCAGGCGATCTACTCGCGCGCCTTTTATGCGGCCGGCAATACGTTTGTGCCCATGGTAGCGGGGACGATTGTGACCCTGGCATCGCTGCCGATCTACTACTTTTTCTACCGGGCCCATGGCGCGATGGGGCTGGCGATGGCGTCGGATACGGGCATCGCGATGCAGACGCTGCTGATTGCGTTGCTTCTCCACAAGCGGCACATGGTCTCGCTGGCCAGTCTGGACTACGCCGAGATGGGCCGATGCCTGCTGGCGGGAATCACGGGAGGCGGCGCCGCAGCCCTGCTGGCGTGGGGATTCGCGTGGGTGCGCATGCATCCTGGTGCCACGCAGTGGCCGCAGCATGGGCGAGCCGGCGATGCGGCAATCCTGGCGGTGGGAACGGCATTCTGGCTGCTGCTGGTGAAACTGGTGCTTGAGAAAACCGGCTCGGCGTTGCCGCGGGCGGCAATGAAACGGCTGGGGTTGAAGCCGCGCTGAGGGCGCCGGGCGCGCGAGTGAGAGGCTCTTGAAAACCCGCACGCTCCCTGATGGTTGGGGAACGGGCGGGTTTAGAGAAAATCAATGCAGCCGATCGCCCTACTGCCCGACCTTCACCGGCTCAGGTGCTGACGGAGCTGCGGGTGAAGCAGCGGCTGGTTTCGCGTCCGGTTTGCGGATGTCGATGCCGCCCTTGAAGAAGGCGCCGTCTTCAATGCTGATGCGGGCCGCTGCCACATCGCCATTGAGCGAGCCCTCGGCGCGAATGTCGACGCGGTCAGAGGCCGAGACGTTGCCTCTGACCTTGCCCAGAACCACGATCTCGCGCGCCGTGATGTTAGCCGCCACCTGGCCATTGCGCCCAACGGTGACGCGGTTGCCCGGCAGGCTGACGCTGCCTTCGACCTTGCCGTCGATATAGAGCGACTCGGAGCCGGAAATGTCTCCCTTGATAAAGAGGCCCTTGCTGATGGTGGCCTGCTCGCCGGTGACTGGCTGGGGGCGGCTGGGGGCGGCCTCTACCGGCGGAGGCGGCGGCACGGCGCGGGGCGGTTCCGGCGTAGGGTTGGTGTTGATCGATCCGGTCTGGCTTGGTTTCCACATTGCGCTCACGATAGTTCCTTTTCTGTCCCAACGTAGGGACCGGGGGGAGTTGCCAAGGCAGTGCCAACGGCGTAAACCCAGCAAAAAATGTATGAGTACTGCCGTCTAGCCTGGTGCCTTCGGCACACCCGCGTGAAGTTCGGGCTAGAGGCTGCAACCGATCAGCAGTCTCCGCTCCGGTTTTCTTCCGTCCCCGCTATTTTAGCCTGTCGGCGCTGGGAGATCGAAGCGCGCCGCCGGGGAGCGCGGAATGCGCCGAGGATCACGACACGCCGATGGGCCCGGTTTTCGAACCGGAGAGCGGACGGCGGCGCCCGGCCGGCAGGGGGCTGACGGGCTGGGGCAGGCGTCTGCGTGAACCGCAAATCCGAATTGGACGAGCTTTTAATCCGGATTGGACGCAAGTATAATCCGAAATGGACGAGATAATAATCCGAAATGGCCGAACCCAGAAAGCGGCTTTATCCGCGATTTTCCGCCGCCCAGGTGCTGACCGCGCTGAAGGACACGCCGGTGGTGCTGGTGACGGGGCCGCGGCAATGCGGCAAGACCACGCTGGTGCGCTCGCTGGTGGCGGCCGGGCGTGAATTCATCACTTTGGATAATGACACGGTTCTGGCCTCGGCCCGCGCTGACCCGGCCGGACTGGTGCGCAGTTTCAAAAAGGTCACCATCGACGAGATTCAGCGGGCTCCCGATCTTCTGCGGTCAATCAAAATGTCGGTGGACGACGCCCGGCAGCCGGGGCGTTTCCTGCTCACCGGGTCGGCAAACCTGCTGGCCGTGCCGCTGGTCTCAGAGAGCCTGGCCGGCCGCATGGAGATCGTGAATCTTCTGCCACTTTCGCAGTCGGAGATTCACCGCCGCAAGCCGGGATTCCTGCGAGCGGCCTTCGAGGGAAAAGCCGGCAGATGCGGAGAGACAATGACCGGCAGGCAGCTTGTGGATGCGGTGCTGATCGGCGGCTATCCGGAGATGCTGCGGCGCAAGCAGCTCGAGCGCCGGCGCGCATGGGCGCGCGACTATGTGCGGGCGATTGTGCAGCGGGACGTGCGCGACATTGCCGACGTGGAGAAGCTGGCGCAGATGCCGCGGCTTCTGCAGGTGCTGGCGCATTATTCCGGGCAGTTGACCAACTTCACCGAGATCGGCGGCCGGGTGGGCTTCGACGACAAAACCACGCGAAAGTACATCGAAATCCTGGAGCAGCTCTACCTGGTGCGGCGCGTGGAGCCGTGGTTTCGCAATCAACTGAAGCGGCTGGTGAAAACGCCCAAGCTGCACTTTCTCGATTCGGGACTGCTGGCCGCCCTGCTGGCTGTTACGCCGGAGCGAATTCGGCTGGACCGCACTATCTTTGGAAGGCTGCTGGAGACATTTGTATTTACAGAGCTGATGAAACAGATCGCGTGGACCGGAAACGCGTGCGCGCTTTACCACTACCGCGACAAGGACCAGGACGAGGTGGACTTTGTGGTGGAGGACGATTCGGGCGCGGTGGCAGGCATCGAGGTGAAGGCCAGCGCCACTGTGAATAGCGGGGACTTCAAAGGCCTGCGCAAGCTGGCCGATGCCTGCGGAGCGAGTTTCAGAGCGGGATTTGTGCTCTACGATGGCGAGAGGCGGGTGCCATTCGGAGACAGGCTGTTTGCCGCGCCGCTGGCGTGTTTGTGGGGCTGATCGGGCTGAGAGCATATAGCGTTAATCCGGATTGGACGAGGCTTGAATCCGGATTGGACGAGACCTGAATCCGGATTGGACGAGGCTTGAATCCGGATTGGACGGAGGATTATCTTTTGAATTCAACATTGTATGAGCGTGGCCGAAACATTCTGCCGGAGTTGGCGGGAGCGCATGCTTCGCACTCAGCCGTTCCATATCGTGCGCTTGAGCTATGACCGATCGAGAGCTGATTTCGCAGATTGCGCGCTCCGCCGGAGGTAAGGCCGGATACAAGCAACTGGTGCGCGAACTGGGCTTGGGCGGCGGACGCGAGCGGCGCCTGTTACTGGAGCAGCTTGCCCGGTTAACTGCGCGCGGCCAGCTTGCGAAAGTCGACCGCGAGATGTGGGGCATTCCCAAAGCTCCGGGCGGGACGTCCGCCGGCACGCGCGACAACCTCATGGCCGGGCGGCTCGATCTGCATCGCGACGGTTTTGGATTTGTGCGGCCCAATGCCGGGCAAGCTTCGGTACGTATCGACGAGGACGTGTTCATTCCGCCCAATGAGATCAACGGTGCAATGCAGGGCGACCAGGTACTGGTGGAGCTTGAGCCGCCCAAAGCCGACGGGCGGCGCCAGGGTCGTATCGTGCGAGTGATGGAGCGGCGCAACGCGACCGTGGTCGGAGTGTTTCATTACGCGAGATCGGACCGCTCGATGGGCCACACGGTTGTCCCATTCGACGAGCGCATGGCGCAGGCGATCGTGATTCCGCCGGGAGCCGAGATTTTGCCGGAAAGCGAATCTGGCACGCCGCATCGCGTTCTCGGTTCTGAGGCGCTCTCCCATTCAAAACACGAAGGCGCGGAGCGCGATTTCGAAGGGCTGGTCGTCGATGTAGAGATCACCAGCTGGCCCACGCCGACGCGGCCGCCCATCGGGCGCGTGATTGAAGTACTCGGTGACCCGGACGATTTCGGCGTCGACGTGGAGATGATGATTCGCAAGCACCAGCTTCCGCGGATTTTCCCCGAAAATGTGCTGGCCGAGGCACGCGCGGTGGCTCATCTCGATGCTGAGGAGATTGCGCGGCGGTGCGACTTTCGCGGACTGCCGATCGTTACCATCGACGGCGAGACAGCGCGCGACTTTGACGATGCGGTCATAGTGCGCGAACGCGCGGGCGAGGGTTACCAGTTGCAGGTACACATTGCCGATGTGGCGGAGTACGTTGGCGAAGGCTCGGATCTCGATCTCGAAGCGCGTCTGCGCGGCACCAGCGTTTACTTTCCCGATCGCGCCATTCCCATGCTGCCGCAGGAACTTTCGACCGGCATCTGCAGCCTACGGCCCAACGAAGACCGCCTGGTGCTGAGCTGCCTGATGCAGCTTGATGCCGAGGGTCGCATCGAGAGCTACGAGATTTCCGAGGGCGTAATCCGTTCGGCAGCGCGCATGACCTACACCGCCGTCCACGCGATTCTGGAGGGCGATGAGGAAACGCGGGCGAGATACGCGGCGCAGGTTGCGGAGATCGAACGGATGCAGCGGCTGGCCGTCCTGATGAACAAGCGGCGCGAGGAGCGGGGCTCGATCGATTTCGACTTGCCTGAGCCGGTGATCGAGTTTGACGAGCAGGGGCAGATGAAAGGAGTGACGCGCGCCGAGCGTACCTGGGCCAACCGTTTGATCGAGGAGTTCATGCTGGCCGCGAACGAGTGCGTTGCCACGTGGCTCGAGGACCTGGGCGTGCCGTCGATCTACCGCATTCATGAGAAACCTGAGCCCCGGCGCGTAGTGCAGTTCGAAGAACTGGCAGCCGGTTTTGGTTATTCGCTGGGGCTGGGTGCGCTGCCTGTAAGGCGCATCCAGACCAAGGCCGAGCGGCGGGAATCATACGGCCAGGGGCGCAAGCCGCGCGTGCATGAGGTCGCCGAGGATGTCGCGGTCACTCCGAAGATGTACCAGAAGCTGGCGGCGCGGATTGAGGGCAAGCCCGAGGAACGGATTTTGAGCTACCTGATGCTGCGGTCGCTCAGGCAGGCGCGCTACTCGGAAGTGAACGAGGGCCACTTTGCGCTGGCCGCACCCACATACACGCACTTTACGTCGCCTATCCGCCGCTACCCCGACCTGATTGTGCACCGCATTGCGAAGGCCCTGCTGAGGGCCGGCGTTGAGGGTCACGGTGAAGTGGCGAAGGACCGGCTTGCCTCTCCATGGATACATCCCAACGAAGGCGCGTACGGCCCGTCGCCCGCGCCTCACATCCGCGCGCAGGAGCGCCGCAAGGCTGAAGAGCTTTTTGGTGGCGAGCCGCCTATCCCGGAGCAGGAGCTGAAGCAGATTGCCGACGAGACCAGCCAGACCGAGCGTCGCGCGGCCGAGGCCGAGCGCGAGCTGGTGGAGTGGAAGAAGGTGCGCTTCATGCAGGATCGCGTGGGCGAGGAGTTTGCGGCGCTGGTGCTGAATCCATCGAAGTACGGGCTGTTTGTGGAGCTGACGGATTTGTTTGTCGAGGGGCTGGTGCCCACTGATACGTTGCGCGACGACCGCTACACGTGGCGCGAAAACACGCATGAAATCGTTGGCGAGCGATGGGGCCGGAGGTATCGTGCAGGTGACCGGGTGCAGGTGATCCTCGACCGGATACTGGCGCAGGAGCGCAAACTGCAGTTCTCAATTGTCGAAGATGAGGCTTCCCAAGTTCGCAAGGCAGCCAAGCCAACTGCTAAACAAGCGAAGAAGAACCGGAAGGCGGCGAAACACGCGGGCGCGCCGACGCAGGCCGCGAAACCAAAACGTCGGATCGGCAAGAGAGGTCGCAGGCGTTGATGCCGCCTAAAGGGGTGGCACCGGGCTTGAGCTAAAAGCCGCTGCCGCCAGCCTGTTTCAGCGCTAAATCGCCAAGCAACGGGACCTTGAACCGTTTGCCCTGGAACGCCTGAACGAGAACGATCACCCACAGAACGAAGAAACAGATGGCCGTGATGGGCGTGAGCACCACGAGAACAAAATTAAGCAACGGGACCACCCCGATCACCACCAGGACAATCCAGACAGCCGCCCACGCAATGGAGAGAAAGATCGATTGCCAGGCGTGGAAACGGACATTGGAATTCTGGTTGTAAGGAGCGACAACCAGAAAAACGATCGCCGGAATAAACGTGAGGTAGGCGAGGCCGGATGCGGCGGCCTCACTCAGCCCGCTTTGAACATTTTCTTGAGCCACGTAATTTCCTCCAGAACCTGGGCATTTGGAGGGGGGCCGAAGTGCTCGCGCGGCATCTAAGCCCGGCCAATTTTTGCCGGGCTCCGAAGAAGGATAAGGGGAGGGCGCTGCGCGGCTTGGTTAACCCAAGTCCACCATTACTGGCGATTGTGCTCCTGCTTTCAAAATAGCGGTTATAAAATCTTCCCAATTTTCGTGAAGGGCAACAGGGGGAGGGGATGCGCCACGCGGCAGGCTGATTGCGCCCGCCTGTGCGGGTTGATATCAAATACAATTGAATCTGGGAGTGAGGCATGGCGCACACTGTTTTTTGCGTTCGTTACAAGAAGGAGATGGAGGGCCTGGACGAGCCGCCCTTCGACTCGGAGTTTGGCCAGAAGATCTACAAGAACGTCTCCAAAGCGGCATGGTCGGAGTGGGTTGACCGGCAAAAGATGCTGCTGAACGAGTACCGGCTGCAACCGTGGACGCCCCAGGCGCAGCAGTTCCTCGTCGAGCAGATGGAGGAGTTCTTTTTCGGGACCGGCTCGGCGCTGCCATCCGAGTACGTTCCGCCTGCGCAGTGACCCGCATCGAGCGGCGCATCGGTGTAAACTAATCTCTGAACCCCAGAAACCGGCTCGCAATGAGCCGGTTCGTCTTGTGTCGGGACGTGGCTCAGCCTGGTAGAGCACTCGCTTGGGGTGCGAGGGGTCGGCAGTTCAAATCTGCCCGTCCCGACCATTTAAATCAATCACTTACAAAGTCAGGCCTGGAAGCTCCGCCGAAATTGTGGGGGATTTTGTGGGGACCCTGATTGAATTTTCGCGTCATGGGTCCCTCACTCGACTATTGAATCGGCTGCGCGGCTATCGCGTCCAACGTTGCAACCGCGTGGCGCTTCGCCTCAAGTCTCACATGGCTATAATGCTCAAGCATCTTTCTGCTGAGATGCCCGCTGATTGCCTGGATAGTGGCGTCTGGTGTCTGAGTCTGCGCAAGCGCCGAAATGAAGTGGTGGCGCAGATCGTGAATCCGGCATTCGACACCGGCCTCTTTCTTGGCTGTGCTCCATGCCCGCTTCCACCCTCCGAGCGGCTTTGCAGGGTCCACCTTATAAGCCGTCATAATGCCCTTCTCTGCGGCGCCTTCGCCCCTGAACGCTAATTTCTCAGTTGGGAAGATGTAGTTTTCGGGCTTCGCATCGGGCCAACGGCTTTTCCACTCTTTGAATTCTCCGAGCGCCGCTTGATTCAGAGGAATGATGCGCCCTTCGCTGCCCTCTGTCTTAGCCTCTCCAACTTGAAACTCCGCTTTCATGAAATCCACCTGGCTCCAGCGAGCGCGGCGCAGTTCTGCATTCCGCAAGCCCGTATTGCAGAAAATGACCACTGCTGTGTACAGGGCTTTCTGAGGACTCTTGCGGCAAGCCTCAAGCAATTTCTTCTCTTCATCGGGAGTGAGCGCCCTGCCAACGTCGCGGCGCTCTGGCAGCATTCGTACATCATCGGAGATTGCACTCCAAAGCCGCGCGGCTTTCATCATCATGCGAAGTGTAGAGACTTCCATGTTGATTGTCCGATTCGATGCGCCCTCTTTTTGCCTGATGCCCTGATACTTGCCGATCTGCTGAGGCGTAATGTCGGCAATCAGCATAGAGCCGAAATAACCGGACAGATGCTTCAAATTGAATTTCTGAATCGAGACGTTCGACTTGCTCCAGCGAGCCTTATTCACGGCCATCCAATCGCGCGCCGCCGTGGTGAACAAAACCGGGCGGCGGGCAGGACGAATTCCGTTTGCGGATTCTTCCAGCTCTCGTCTCCGGTTGCGCTCTGCCTTGATTGCCAGCGTCTTAGAACCACTGCCCGTTGATTCGCGGATGCGTTGACCGCGAAACTCGAACTCGTACCACCACCGTTCACCACGTTCGAAGATGCTCACTTTTGTCCGCCTTTCCTTGTC
This sequence comes from uncultured Occallatibacter sp., assembly GCA_964528915.1. Classification (GTDB taxonomy): domain Bacteria; phylum Acidobacteriota; class Terriglobia; order Terriglobales; family Acidobacteriaceae; genus Telmatobacter. Next base: position 276,232 of record CAZGUD010000002.1, on the reverse strand, counting down.
TTTCTCGTCTTTGTTATCTGGTTTTTCTTTGTCGGGACAGCCCGCCGTCTCCGCTGGTGCGCCGTGTTTTTGCAGCGTTCGCGGTCACAGTATTTCTTGTTCTTGTGCGCTCCCACTTTGAAGAGCGCGTTACAGACGGAGCAAGTTCGATACTCCACTCCCTGTATCCGATCTGCGTATATGGCCGCTGCAATCGCCTGTAATGTGTATCGGGTCCGAATAACCAACACAGGCCGTAGCTCTTCTCTCGGAAGCAAGAACTCAATCATTGCTCTGCCCGATTGCAGCTTGCGCGTGAGGTCCTCATTGATTTCACCTTCTTTCGGAATCCATTCAATTGAGCACGCTTCGCCCGCCGGGTTATGGAACCACGCGCATAAGTCGCGACGGCATTTAACTTCGAGAGCCTCACCTTCACGAATCATCTCTCCGATCTCAGGGTCATTTCTCCACTGCTTGTCTAAATCCGACTCCGCATTGTGAGGCAATTCAAAGAAGCGGCTCGGATAAATGCCAGTCAAGGCTTTCAAGGCTTCCGTATGTTCTCCGCTTCTGTCTCCGCACTTCATTGCGGACGCGAGTTCATTGTGTTCTTGAACCAGATGAGTGAATCGCTGCCAGAGTTTGAATTCACTCCAGCGAATTGTGTCATTGAGTGGATAGAACTCCCCCGTTGCAGTCAGAAAGTCGAGGGCCTCGCCTGGCGTCTTCACCTTGAGGAACTCATCTCGGACCGTGAAGACGTTAAGTGATTGATCTGACCATTGCTCTCCCTTTCTCCCGTCCTCAAATGTCCGTGTAATTCGGAACTCGTAATCGTCCCTGCACTTGGCGAGTTCAACTCGTCCAATCCGCGCGACGTAGTGGACGGCAACTGGCATCGCTGAAACGGCGCGCTCGGATGATGCGCGTTCAAAAGCGACCATCGCTTCTTTCATCCGCTCAATTCTCTTGGAGCTGTCTGGGGCCAATTCGAAAACCTCTTTTCCTCAGTACCCCAATTGTAGCTCTATACGGGGTGCACGTACATCACTAGCATAGCAGCGTAGTACACACCAGTATACGGAGGAAAAAGAGAACAATGCCACCAGCGAAGCTGTTCAAAGTGCCGGAGGCGGCGGAAATACTCGCTCTTTCTCAGAAAACCGTCTGGCAGTGGATTGGCGAGCGCCGAATAGGTGTAGTGCGGCTGGGCCGCGCCGTTCGCATTCCGCTGTCAGAGATTGACCGCCTGATGGAAGAGGGCACTACTCCGGCGATTAAATAAATGGCCGAACTGGTCCCCATCAAATCCTTTGCCAGCCCCAAAGGATCAAGCTCAAGGCAGGCAAAGCACGCCCCAGATTCGCAGTCTGCAACCGTTGCGCGGTTCGCTGCAAGTGACTATGTGCGAAATCTTTCGGTAGCGCCGAACGGTTCAAGAATCACTTCCACTGAGAAAAACGTTCTAACGCTTCTGGCTCAACACTTCAATTCGGACCTCGGCGTCGCGTGGCCTGGCATAAATACCCTCGCCGGAGAGGCCTGCATAAGTTACCGGCATTGCCAACGAACAATCGTGAATCTCGAACGAAAGGGAGTCATCCAAAGGATTCACTTGCGCCGAGAGGACTTGAGAGGTCAAACCTCGAATGAGTATTTCTTTCCCGCTCTCGGAAGTCCGCCTCAGACGCCAGAGGCAAAAGCGCGCCGCCTGGAAATTCAGAAAGTTTTGAGGACCCCAATGACGCCAATGGCCGGGAGGCGCGGACCAGCGCGGCCACCAGCGGCGGACGTATCCTCCCACCCGGCCCCGACAAATGCGACGGGGGGACCCGGACACGGGCGTCCACCCATAGAGTCTTTAGGGGATTGTTCTATTGATTTGCAATCTGATTCTTCATCGGAAGAGCCAGCCGCGCGCAGCCGCGCTGCGAAGCTGCGACCAGCCAAATCCCGAAAGACCTTTTCTAATAGAGGAAAAGCGCCATTCGCCGATTTGGGTCTAGCCCGAACGGCTTGGAACTCGGCAACCGAAAAAGTGCGCACTGACCACGGTGCCAAAGAATTCAAGAAATACCGTCTCCGTGATGTGACCGTGGTTTCGGCTGATGAAGATAGCGCTGGCACTGTCAATCTGACTTTGCGCAGCCCAGCGCCAGATAAGGCGGAATTGGGTATCCGGCAGCACGAGACCGCGATCTCACAAGCTCTACGCGGCTTTTATGGTTGTACAGTCAAGGTCCGGGTAATTCGTGATGGGCTTGCGAACGCCTAAAACGATCAAGGCCGGGTTCCGAGCGCAAGTGCGCAGGACGGCGCGGCGTCGTAGTAGGGTGTTGGGGGTTGCTTTTAGGGACTCCGATGGGGCTGGCCGAGGGTAGGGGGGATCAAAATCTTCAATGGCGGCGCGGCCTAGACCGTTATGTGTAACCGCACATTTGTTTCCACATAATTCCGAAAAAAAGCGCCTCTAGTGAGAGAATCGCAGCCTTCGCCATCCTGCCGCAGAGGGCATTGCAGCGGGCCGGAATCGCAGCTCTGGTGCGCTCTTCGACGGTGGAACGGCGGTACGAGTCTCTCAAATGCTCCTGGGGCATCCCGCCTTGCACTCCCCAACCCCGCCGCCCTCTGCGAGAATTGAGCTTCACGAAAGAGTGACCCCGCCATGCCGCTCTCGCTTGCTGAGTTTGTCGAACGCTGGAAGGCCGTCACGCTCACGGAGCGCGCCGCCGCGCAGTCTCACTTCATCGACCTCTGCGAAGTGCTCCACCAGCCCCACCCCGCCGCCGCCGATCACACCGGCGAGAGTTTCACGTTTGAAAAACCCGTTTCAAAGCTCCACGGCGGCAAGGGCTTTGCCGATGTGTGGAAGCGCGGATACTTCGCATGGGAATACAAGGGCAAACACAAAGACCTTGCGGCGGCATATCACCAGCTCGCCGATTACCGGGACGATCTTGAAAACCCGCCGCTCCTGGTGGTTTGCGATATGGACATTTTCGAAGTCCATACCAATTTCACCGGCACACAAACCCGCGTCTACAAGTTCGCTCTTGCCGATCTGCTCACCAGTGCGCCCACTCCCAACTGTGCTCTCCCTCCGCTTGAAGTTCTACGCGCACTCTTCACCGATCCTGGAGAACTCCGCCCAGAGGCCGCCGCTGCGCGTGTCACCGAGCAAGCCGCCGCCGAATTCGCCAAGCTCGCTAATAGCCTTCGTGAGCGCGGGGTCGATTCTGAGCGCGCCGCGCATTTCCTGATGCGCCTGCTCTTCTGCCTGTTTGCCGACAGCATCGGCCTTTTGCCCAATCATCTTTTCCGCCAAATGCTCCAGCTTGCGAGGGACCGCGCCTCAAGCTTTACTCGCAAGCTCCGCCAGTTGTTCGCAGCCATGTCCACCGAAGGCAGCAATTTCGGCATGTACGATATTCACTATTTCAATGGCGGGCTTTTTGGTGATGATGAAGTATTCGAACTTTCCGCGTGGGACCTGGGCGCGCTGCGCGCCGCCGCTGGCCTTGATTGGTCTGCCGTAGAGCCTGCCATCTTCGGAACGCTGTTTGAGCGCAGCCTTGACCCCGGCAAGCGTTCTCAACTCGGAGCGCACTACACCAGCAAAGAAGATATTCTCCTTATCGTTGAACCCGTCGTAATGGCCCCTCTGGAGCGCCGCTGGCAACAAGTGAGGGCAGAGGCCCTGGAACTCGCGGCGAAGGCGCAGACGGCCAAAGGCGGCGCATATAACAAGCTCCGCGCAGAGCTTCAAGAGAAACTCTTTGCGTGTGTGGAGGAACTCTCAAAATTTCGAATCCTAGACCCCGCTTGCGGGAGCGGAAATTTCCTCTACGTTGCACTCCGCCGCATGTTGGACCTCTGGAAAGAGGCTTACGTTTTTGCGGCAGAGCATGGCCTTCCCACGTTTCTACCTTTCCAAGTCTCACCAGCGCAGCTCTACGGGATTGAAACCAACGTCTACGCGCACCAGCTTGCCTCTGTGGTGGTTTGGATTGGCTATCTGCAATGGCTCAATGACAACGGCATTGGATGGCCTACAGAGCCGATTCTCCGCAAGCTCGATAACATCCAACACCGGGACGCGATTCTCGCCCATGATGCGGAAGGAAAGCCGGTTGAACCCGCCTGGCCGGATGCAGACTTCATTATTGGCAATCCGCCGTTTCTTGGAGACAAGAAAATGCGCGGGGAACTCGGGGATGAGTACGTGAACGAATTGCGCGGCCTGTACGATGGCCGCGTCCCTGGCGGAGCCGATCTCGTTACATTCTGGTTTGAGCGGGCGCGCGCACAAATTGAGTCGGGACACGCGATGCGCGCGGGATTACTTGCAACCAACTCAATCACGATGGTGGGCAATCGCCCGATCTTAGAGCGCATCCTCGAAACGGGCGGCATCTTCATGGCCTGGAGTGACCGCCCTTGGATACTTGACGGCGCAGCCGTTCGAGTTTCGATAGTGGGCTTTGACAACGGCGCGCAAGCAGAAAAGACGCTAGACGGTAAGCCAACATCGGTAATTCATGCCGATCTCACCGCAGAGGCCAACGTCGCAAGTGCGTTGACCTTGAGCGAAAATCACGGGCTTTGCTTTTTGGGAGTTATGAAAGGCGGGCCGTTCGATCTCACAGACGAGCAAGCCCGAGAAATGCTCGCAGCTCCACTTAATCCGAATGGGAGGCCGAACTCCGATGTGGTCAAGCCCCGGCTCATTGGCCGTGATGTGGTACAGCGGAGCCAGAATGGATGGCTCATAGATTTTGGCGAATTGCCGGAGGCGGATGCCGCGCTCTATGAGTTGCCGTTTGAATATGTGCGAACAGTGGTGAAGCCGCTAAGAGATGAAAGCCGCGACCGCCTGATGCATCAGAACTGGTGGCTGCATGGCCGAACGCGCCCCGCGATGCGCAAGGCCCTTGCAGGATTGAAGCGGTGCATTGTCACGCCGGAGGTTGCGAAGCATCGAATCTTCGCATGGACGGAAACTGGTGTAGTACCAGACCACAAGCTCCATGTGATTGCCCGAGATGATGATTATTTCTTCGGGGCGCTCCAATCTCGGGCGCACGAGATCTGGACCTTGAGCACTTGTTCGTGGATCGGCAAAGGAAATGATCCGTCCTACAATTCTGCAACAACCTTTGAAACCTTCCCTTTCCCCTGGCCGCCGGGCCATGAGCCGAAAGTCTCACCGCTGGTGGAGGCCATCGCAGACGCCGCGCGCGAACTCGTAGCAAAGCGTGATGCCTGGCTCAATCCGCCTGGTGCAAGCGAAGCAGAGCTGAAAAAACGCACCCTAACGAATCTCTACAACGCGCGCCCCGCGTGGCTGGCAGACGCTCACCGCAAGTTAGATGAGGCCGTCTTCGCCGCCTATGGCTGGCCCTCCACTCTCACCGATGCCGAACTCTTGGAGCGCCTACTCGCCCTAAACCACCAGCGCGCCTCCGTACAATGATTCACAAGGCACACCCCTTGGAGGTGAATCGAAATGCGCGTGATGTTGGACAACGGCATATTCGGCCATTGCCAATTCGCGGAAAGCGTAATGGGACCGCAAGGGCCTCGCTTCGGAATTGAGAACCAACATTATCTGGTGGGCGGGTACGTGCGAAAGACGGCCGACCCTAATCAGGAATATCAGTCGCAGATAGACTCGCTATTCACGGTAGGGCGCTTCATTCGTGAAAAGCGATTCGAAGCCTTTACCTATATCGAGCTTCGATTTGAAAGCGTTTGGCGCATCATAGGGGAAAGAGAATTCGATGCGTTGGAAGGTTGCGAAATAAACAATTGTCCACCCGCTTTAGAGCGATCACGTTTCCGCTCGGGTGACTTTTTTGCTCTCACAAGAAAGGGCGGAAAGAAAGACCGTAGACGTGGATTGAAAACAAGTCTAAGTCAAATCGATTTCATGGAATGGCTCTGCACCCTGGATGACGGGCACATATCCGCAATCTTCGAATGCAGAACCATTCTCGGACTGACAGAATTCGAAATAGAAAGCCTTCGGAATCTTCGGTGCTTTCAAAGACTCTGTGAAATCAGTCGGAGCGCAGAGAACTACCCGGATATGTTTCACCTCTGGACTGCACAACGTAATCGCATGGACGTGTTTCTGACGCTCGAAACATCTCTCCCCAACATATTCAGGCACATTGAAGACGCTGGGGGCGTCGAGATTGAACATCCGACAAAGGTACTTCGCCCACTGGAGTTTCTCCGGCTTATGGGTGTCACCCAGCCGGACCCCGTTCCCATCGAACCTGGCCGGTTTTATCCAATGCTTGAGGTATGGAATTCTCGATAGCTCTCTTAGAGTGTTTACTCACCCTCAACTACCTGCTCGCCGCATGGGAGAAAGGATAGGCTGCGGTTATGCAAATGACCCTGGTAATTCTTCGGTCTGTTTTGGGGATAGTTCAAGTTCTCACTCTCGCTGCTCTCGTAGTTACAGCGGCTGTCGCTGTCCGGCAATTGAAAGCTGCAACCGAACAGGCGCGCGCATCGGACGCGCAAGCCAAATCCTCGGAGCAGATGGCAAAACTCAGCCTCCAACAAACGGAGTTGATGCGCGGACAGTTACACCTTGCTTACAGGCCAATTATTGAGGTCACGGGCGGCGAATACGGGACCCAGAGCGCGACGCTTACGTTGCAGAACGTTGGTAACAGCCCAGCCTTAGGTGTATTGGCAATTTGTCGGAGCGGATACCAAGAGAAACTGGGTAGCCTCGCGCCAGACAAGACGAGACGGTTTCGATTCGATCACAGCTTCAATGTTCCAACATTGCCCATACGCTCAACGGGCGCGCCGGAGGCGGAGATTCAGTCAGTCCCGCTGCGCCTTGTGTACCAATCAGTGAGTGGGGCAAAATGTTGGTCGAACATCGATCTCGATATAGGCCATCCAAATTCACTTGGGCCTGAGATGGAGCACGGTATAGAACCGCCTTCGCTCGATTCGAGTCAGTAATACCAGCCGGGCGTCCCCGGAGGCGCAGACAGTCAATTGGCGTGCTATGCTTCGCGCATGGACCCCAAGACCGCTGTTTTGGCTTTACAAATACTCGATAGAGCATGGAAAGCACTGGAGGCGGCGAGAGAGCGTTCCCAGACCTCAAAAGACACAGTGCTTAAAGATAACGTCAGCAAACTCTACGATGAGTTCTTGGCGCTGAAGTCGATAATTGTGCGACTGACAGAGGAAAACCAGCAGCTTCGTGAGGCGCAATCGGAGAAGTTGTCAAAGCCAATAATTCGGCAAGTTGGAGAATCGAACTACTACTTCCTTGGCGAGCAAGGGCCGTATTGTCAACGATGCTACGATGCGGATGGGAAATTGGTGAACCTAGCTCCGAGAGTGAGTTATGCGGGGGGACCTGGCAGAAAATGTGAGGTCTGCGGTAAGGTCTTCCACGAAGAACATAAGGCCCGTCAAATCCAGATCAGGCCGATTCGGGGCTATTGATTGGCGCGTAAAGGCCCAAAACCTTCAACGTCCCACAATGCGAATTCGGAGGCTCTTCAGAATCGGTATATCTATGCGACGGAGCATCAATCTAAGCCGTCAAGGAGAAACTGAATATGAGACTCGAAACGGAACTAATCGCAGCCCGGCTCCTAAAGTGCCACGACGCTATAGCTGCCAAAAAGACGCCGGACACAGTGACACCGAGCGACCTGCTTCCATACGGCAAGCTATGCGATGACGTGAACCTTTCCCACCTCACTCGTGTGGTGGGCGTCTTTCTTGGCGAACTTGCCGAATGGTGTCACGATAAGAGCCTCCCGCCCCTGAATAGCCTTGCGATCAATGCTGAAGAAATGAAGCCGGGTCCGGGTTACAAGGATGCGGTCAGTTGCAGCGAAATCAATTGGTGGAACGAAGTGAAGGCGTGCATTGGGGCTAAATACCCGGCCAGCATTTCATAGCCGCTTGCCGTGTCGGAATCGCCAAATTATCCGAACACAACTCTACGGCGGGCGCTGGTGATATCTTCCGCGCACGAGCGCCCGCTCTTGCTAGCTCTTTACTGAATTGGTGTGACCGTCTGGCTCCGGCCTGTTGGCGGGCTTACGGGCCTCGCGTGGCGCGCCCGATGTTTCGCAGGAACGGGCTGTGGCGGTGGGGCGGGCACCGTAACCGCCGCTGGTAGAGTTACAGGCGCGGGCGCAGAACTGGAAAAGAAAATCCCCATGAGCAAGACCCCCACCAGAACACCGCCAGCAAAGGGCAGAAACGGGGCTAGGCCGCGCGCGCTGGTGTGCTGCGCACAGTGGCACCAACGGACAGGGCGCGCGGCGCTGTGGACTTAGCGGCGCTGGAATAGGTCCGGTTGTAGAGGCCGGTTCCGGGAATGGATGCCGCCGTGTACGATCTGCCCTTGGCATCTTTGCCCACACGGAAGCCGCGCACTCCCACGGAGTACCCCACCCCGGACTTTGACAGGTTCAATTTGAGCGGCCCGAGTTTCAGACTACGGCGGAAGCGCCATGCCATGATGCGGCAATTCTAAATCCACCGGGAACGCCTTGCGCTGCGCACCAGCGGCCCGCCTTGGCCCGCATCCACCAGCGCCTACGCTCCAGCTTTGAGCGCCGCCTCAGTGGGCGTCCTGGTGCGATTTCAGAGCCGAAATTGACGCGAAAAACTGTGGGGGAAACTGTGGGGACCCTTGACAAAAAATGAGGGTAAATGGCGGCAATCGACGCGCCCTTTGGAAGCATCAAAAATGCCTTTAAGGAACACTCAGACAGCAAGTTAGAGGATGCCACGGTAAACGGCAGACGAAACAGCGTGACCGCTTGGGGTGCGAGGGGTCGGCAGTTCAAATCTGCCCGTCCCGACCAATTACCTTCGCAGTATTCCTCCTATAACATCTGCAATGCATTCGGCCAACTGCCTACCCGCTGCACTCACGGCTGGGATTTGGCGGGATGCGGAAAAACGGCGGGCGGGTTGGCCAATGGTTGGACAGGAAGGCGTTACGTCAGCGCACATGCATATAACTGCTGGAACCCGGAAACATCCTTGAGGGGCTAAAGCCCAGAGTTTTTGCGGCTTTTGCGGCATGGGTAAAGAGCGTGCGTGAGAGCTCAGACTAAGGTCAAAAAGGCTGCCCGAAAGGACCCGCGGCTAAAGCCGCCTCTATGATCTGCGCCTTATTCAGGGGCCTGAAGGCCCCTGCCCCCTCAGAAGTCGACCGAAAGCGTTCCGTGAGTGGTTCTCCCGCAGACGCTAAAGTCCCGGCGTTTAAGGGCCTTTTGCGGCTGTCAGGGCTAAAGCCCTGGCCTACCTGCCCTCACCTACTTGCCCTCACCTAACTGCCCTGACCTGCCTGCCGAACCCTTTCAAAGCCGGGCTCATGCAACCAATTCTGGTCTCTAGTTCTGCCAAGACGGTTTTACGCGGTGTGTGTAATTAATGCACGTTCGCGGAATTCAGCCGCCGGTCGCCGCTCTGTTTCAAGCGCCATTTATACCGGCACATAGCTCAATTTTCCCGGCAACAAAGGGGTTTGGCCTGCCAAATGGAAATCCGATTGCTTTTCTATCCCCCTGGAGCTGTTTTGACAACTGCGCTTGAAACTCGGAGGTACGAAAGAATGGCCGTTAGAATCGTCCACTTTGGCTCGGATACTTTCAATCGGGCCGCCGCGCTCAAGAGCAGGGGCTATTCAGTAGAAGAGTGCAACTCCCTTGCCCACCTTCACGCCGCCCTGGTTGGAATAGTGCCTGCCGATGCCGTGGTAATTGCGGATAACGAGGGAAACGATGGAACTGTGCAGGCCCATGCATTATCGCTGATCCGCGCAATCTCCTCAGTCCCTCTGATCCTGTTCCGGAATGAAGATCATCACCATGGCAGGGCTGACTTCGATCTGGTTGTTCCGGCCGATGCACAAGCTGACAAGTGGTTGGCCGAAATTGCCGAATTGATTGCCCGCTCTTCCCAACGCAATTTTTGATGGAGGCTGCCAGGGACTGGAACTCGATCTGAGGGAGGAGAAAGCAGCCAGGCGGCGCCAAGCAGAAAGAGTTTGAAACCCATTCCCCAGTTCCGGTCACTTATGAGGCAATCGCCAAACGCCTACGGCCGGACGATCATTTTGCCCACGCCGTCTTGATACCGGCTGGCGATATCGAAGGCTTCGTCGATGCGGTCGATTGACCTTGAGTGGGTGAGCACCGGAGTAAACCACGCGGCATTTGTGCGCAGAAGCTCCAGTGCCTCATCGGTCTCGTGATTCGAACGGCGCACGTTAAAGATGGTCAGCTCTTTGCGGCGCATGGCCGAGCCATCGAGCGAAACCAAGGGTGTGGAGTGAATGCCGGTGATGGCGACACGGCCCGCATTTCGCGTAAGGCTTACGGCCTGATTGGAGGTTTCTGCTCCGGCCGCACAGTCGATGGCGCAATCGACGCCGCGACGGCCGGTCGCGAGAAGGATCTCAGAGATGGCTTCGCCGGGCTCGAGCGCTGCGCCGGCGCCAGTCGCAAGTGCCAGCTCGCGGCGATGCGGCAGCGGTTCCACGGCCCAGATTCGTCCCGCGCCGACGGCTCGCAATGCGGCTATGGTCATCAACCCGATAGGCCCCGCGCCGATAACCGCAACCGTTTCGCCCGGCCGCAGAGAGGTGAGGCGCAGGGAATGCATGGCGATGGCGAGAGGTTCGGCGAGAGTGGCCGCCTCAAATTGCATTCCGGCGGGGATGGGACGGAAGTTCGCCACCGGGAGGTTGACCAGTTCGCGGAAGAAACCGGGGAGCCGGGGGCTGGAAAGAAAGCGGATATTGGCGCAGACGTTGTGGCGGCCGCTTAAACAGAACTCGCAGTGATAGCAATAGAGCGCGGGCTCGAGTGCGCCACGATCGCCTGGTGCGAGCCCCGTGACGCCTGCGCCGGTTTTCACAATCACGCCTGCGGGCTCGTGTCCAAGCACCATGGGATAAACATTGGGAGTGCTGCCGACCGCGCCTTCACTGTAGGCGTGGAGATCGGAGCCGCAGACTCCCACCGCCTCGACGCGGATCTGCACTTCGCCCGGACCGGGAGCTTCAAGCGGCATCTCGGCCAGCCGGAATGTTTTGGGAGCGGTGAGTTGGGCGGCGCGCATGGGCAGTTCTTCGCCAGGTCTTTAACCGCGTGATTTTGTGCTTTCCCACGCTTTCCGCGATAAGGCCGCGGAAAGGATGGGCACCCTACTTTAGTACAACTTCAAGCGGCCAGAGGCCCGGCACCTTCCACAAGAACGATAACGCATCGCGAGAAGGAATAGGCGACTTCTAAATCATGGTTGCGATTGGGTAGCGGGTCAGCTTGTGAAAACAATCCCTCCGGGGCTAAAGCCCGACGACATGTTGCTCGATTCATGTACGGGCTGAAGCCCGTACCCTTCAAGCTGAAGAGATCGCTCTACAGAAAGACAACAGGGGCTAAAGCCCGACGATGAAGGGCAGCCGTTTGCGGTACGAGTAAACTCGTGCCCTGATACAAGACTCGGTGCTCGAGGTATTTTTCCGCAACCTGTAAAGCCCGCACCTTTCAAGCCGGGCCACTGGTCGCGAATTCATTCCTGTTGACAAACTGACTATGGCAGTGCATCGTATAGTCAGATGTCCAACAGGAGTGGCAATGGGCGAGCAGAAACCCGATGTGCTGCAAGGCACTCTGGACCTGATGGTGCTGAAGACGCTTGAGTCGATGGGGCCGCTGCACGGTTACGGGATCGCGCGGCGCATCGAGCAGGTGAGCGGCATGACTCTGAGCATGAACCAAGGCACAATTTACCCCGCGCTGCTGCGGCTCGAACAGAGAGGCTGGATCAAAGGCGAGTGGGGTACATCGGAGAGCAATCGGCGCGCGCGTTTTTACACGCTGAGCCGGATTGGCCACAGGAAAATTGCGGAAGAAACCGAGAACTGGATGCGCATTGCGGGCACCATGGCCCGTTTCCTTGAGGAGACTAATTAGACGATGGACTGGATGCGCACACTTGCGAGCCGTGTGAAAGCTCTCTTCAATAGGCGCGTGCGCGACGCTGAGCTGGATGAGGAATTGCGCGCGCACATTGACCTTGCCGCGGAAGAGAACCAGCGCAAAGGGATGAGCGCTGCAGATGCTCGCACCGCGGCGCTGCGCGCATTTGGCGGGGTGACGCAAACGCGCGAACGGTACCGGGTGCAGCGCGGGCTGCCACCGATCGAAGAGATTCTGCGCGACGCGCGCATTGCGTTGCGCCAGTTGCGGCGTTCGCCGGGATTTGCTCTGACCGCAATCCTCACGCTGGCCCTGGGCATCGGCGCGGTCACTGCCATGTTCAGCGTAGTGAATACGGTGCTGCTGAAACCGTTCGCATTTCCCGATCAAGGCCGACTGGTGGTGATGCGCGAGGTTGAAGCGCAGGAACACGACGGAAGAATAGAGGTGCCTGACAATTACCGGCATATCATGCGGCTGAAGAACACTGCGAAGACGCTCGAAGACGTGGCTATTTTTCAAACGCGTGGTTTGAGCGTTTCTCCCAGCGGCGACCGGCCCAATATTGTTGGAGCGCAGCAGGTGTCGCCGAATTTTTTTCATGTGCTGGGAGTGCAGCCGGCGCTGGGAAGGGATTTTCTGCCCAGCGAAGCGAAACCAGGCGCCGACCACGAAATGATTTTGAGTTACCAGGGCTGGCAGTCGTTGTTGCAAGGCGATCCCAAAGCGATTGGCGAGACGGTGCGCGTGAGCGGCGCGGCTTACACCGTGGTGGGAGTGTTGGCGGACGGAGTGCGCTTTCCGCAGATTGCCCTGGCTCCCAAGATCGCGTTCCAGGAAGCTGCCCGCAACGTGGAGATTTATGTTCCGCTCGCACCCACCGATTACGATCTGAGCGCCGATATGGGCGGCTTTAATTACAAGTCGATTGCGCGGCTCAAGCCGGGCGTGACACTGGCGCAGGCCAACGCCGAGCTTGAGGGGCTGCAGCAGGCTTACACGCTCTCGGCGCATCTGCCGCTTCATCTTGGAATGGCGCTGACGCCGCTGGCGAAGGATGTGACCGCAAATATCAGCGGCGCCCTGTGGATGCTGTTTGCGGCGGTGGGCAGCGTGCTGCTGATTGCCTGCGTGAACCTGGCCAATTTGCAACTGGCTCGCGCAGCGAACGCGGAACGTGAAACGGCGGTGCGCGCCGCATTAGGAGCAAGCGGGATTCGTCTCTTCCGTTTCCGGCTGACTGAAAGCCTGGTGCTGGCGATTATGGGCGGTGCAACGGGAGCGGCGCTGGCCGTTGCCGGCGTGCGACTGCTGGTTGCCATTGCGCCCAAAACCATTCCGCGGCTCGATGAAGTGCATGTGAGCCTGCCGGTACTGTGTTTTGCCGCAGCCACATCGATTGCGGCCGCGCTTGTTTTTGGAACATTGCCGGCGCTGCGCTCTTTTCGTGTGTCTCCGCAATCGGCGCTGCAGACAAACTCAACGCGTGTGGCCAACACCCGCGAAGGCCGGCGCACGCGCGGCCTGCTGGTGGCCGGGCAGGTGGCATGCACTCTCACGCTGCTGGTGGTTACGACGCTGGTGCTGCGCAGCTTTTCGCACCTGCTGCGGCAGGACCGCGGATTCGACACCAGCCATGTGACCGTTGCGCAGGTTGATTTGTTTTCGCCGCAGTACGGCGACTCAGAATCGCCGTCCACATTTAAGGCAAACAAGCTGGCCTTTGCCGACCGGGTGCTGACCTCGCTCAGGCAATTGCCAGGGGTGAAGTCGGCGAGCATTACCAGCGCCGCGCCGCTCACCGGGGAAACCTGGGTAGACGATCTGCAAAGGCCCGATCATCCTGTGCCGCCTGCCGAAGAGATCCCCATCAATGTTCGATGGATCGACCAGGATTATTTGCGCACGATGCAGATTCCGCTGGTTGCGGGGCGCAACATTACGGCCGGCGACCGCGCCAACCCGATGGTGGCGCTCATCTCAGAGCAGACTGCGCGCGAGGGTTTTACCGGCGAGAATCCAGTAGGCAAAGAGATCGGCGACATTGTGCCGGACGCGCCGATGGGGGTGCGCATTGTGGGTGTGGTGGCCGATGCGCGAGTGAACGGCCTGCGCGATGACGCGGCCATGGTCTACATCCCGTACTGGGCGTTTACGCCGTGGACGATTTCGTTTCTGGTGCGCAGCCCGCAGCCGAGCGAAGCTTTGATACCCGAGATGCGGCGCGTGATTTGGCAGACCGATTCGAAAGTGGCGATCCCGTCAATTAAAACGCTGGACGACCAGGTGAGTGAGTCGGTGTCGTCCGAGCGTTTTCAGGCCATTGTGCTCACCAGTTTTGGCGCGGTTGCGCTGCTGCTGGCTGGGCTGGGTGTGTATGGAGTGCTTGCGTATTCAGTGTCGCTGCGGCGGCAGGAGTTCGGGATCAGGATTGCCCTCGGCTCGGGCAAGGGCGCGCTGATGCGGCTCGTACTGCGGCAGGCCGCCGTACCGGTTGTGCTGGGAACAGGCGCAGGCCTGTTGATGACGCTGCTGGTCTTGCGCTGGGTGCGCAGCCTGCTTTACCAGACGCCTGTTGCCGATCCGGTTGCAATTGGCGGCAGTGTGGCGCTGCTTCTGGCAGCGGCTGCAGTAGCCGCCATCGTACCTGCGCGGGGCGCGGCATCGGTCGATCCGATGCGCGCATTGAGGATGGACTAGAGCTCTGACGGCGTAGATTCGCACCTGACGATTGCCAATCCCAGGTCCCCGAATCGGGACGCCGGGGCACCCCAATTTGGTACAAATTCAAGCGGTCAGGGACCGAAGAGACTGCGGGAAAACTCTTTGAACGAAGCAGTTTCGGCGCAGTCGACCGAGCAGGGGCTAAAGCCCGCACACATTTTTGGGAGCTTTATCGGCACGACTGAAGTCGTGACCTTGTTACAGAGCTTCTTTGACTTGGGCTTTGGCGAATTTTTCCGCAGCCTGCCAGGAAGCACAGGCGAAGGGGAAGGATCGTGGTCCGGTCGACGAAGCGAACCGGCCTTGCGAACCAGCCTTATGACGGGAACAGCGATCCCGAGGGGCTGTGAACCGCCGAGATGCGGGGACGACGGCGGGGCACCTGGGGATCGGATGAGGCGAGCAGGCCGGCGATCTCACGCAGCTCAGCGCGCGCCTGTCCGATAATGGAGGCGAGTTTGTCGCGGCGCTCGGCGCGGTCGGCGGGTAACGGCAGTGCCCCCTGCGGATTGCGGCGGGGAGCGGCTTGTTCCAATGCCTGTCGGGCGCCCGGAATCGTGTATCCCTCATCGTGGACCAGGCGCTTGATCTCAAGCACCATCTCTACGTCGCGGCGACGGTAAAGGCGCTGGCCGGTACCGCTCTTGTTGGGTTTGAGCTGTGGGAATTGCGACTCCCAGAAACGGAGCACGTAGGTTTCAAGAGAGCAGATGCGTGCGACATCTCCGATCTTGAAGTACAGGCGGTCAGGGATTGCGGGTGACTGGGCGGGGGGAGCGGCGCGTTTCCGCGACGGTTGCATAGTCATAGAATTCAGCGTGAGCGGGGGCGTCTATTGAGACAGCTCGCTCTTCGTGCGAGTATAGAAACCGGCGCGGCACGTGAAAAGCCAATTCGACGGCCAAAGAGGCAGATGGACCATAGTAGTGACCCCCTGGCGATTTGGGCAAAGTCATGTTGAGGTTTATGGACTCCCACCCAGATTCGTCCATCGCGGGTCGGAACGGCCAGTGGCGGCTTGGTACGAAATTCCCTGAAAGGCATCAATAGAAGTATGAGCATTGAAAAAGCGACATTCGGAGCCGGGTGCTTCTGGGGCGTGGAGGCGGCGTTTGCTGCCATTCCGGGCGTAACGGCTACAGCGGTGGGATATGAGGGCGGGTCGTTGGAACGGCCCACCTACAAGGACGTGTGCACCGACAAAACCGGTCACGCCGAAGTTGTGGAAATCGATTTCGACACGGAGAAGGTGAGTTACGAGCAACTGCTGGACGCGTTCTTCAGGTTGCACGACCCCACGACGCTCAACCGCCAGGGGCCTGACTGGGGCACGCAATACCGGTCGGCGATCTTCTTCCACTCGCCGGAGCAGCAGCAGCAGGCCCAGGCGAAGATCGAGCAGTTAACCGAAGCCGGCACGTTCAAGCCCAAACGCATTGTGACCAGGGTTGAGCCGGCGCAGAACTTCTGGCGCGCGGAGGAATACCACCAGCGCTATCTTGAGAAGCGCGGCATGGCTAGCTGCCATATCTAGAACAAGTCAGGTTCGCAGGAAAATGCCCGGGCCTGAAGGCCGCGGGTTTCTTCTCCGTTATTCAGAGGCCTGAAGGCCCCTGCTCCCTCCGTTCGAGCCGGAGTTGGTGGTATCCCACCCTTTGCGCAAACTACGCGCAAAGGATGGGGCACCCGGCGGGTGCGCGTCACCGGAGGGTCGGGAGACCCTCCGCACAGCCGGTCGGGAGACCGGCGGTACAAGCTGGCTGGCGCGTATTATGATGGGCGGAATGCCGGCCGGAATACGCACCATCGTCATTACTTTGCTCTTCGGAGTTCCACTTTCCACCTCATCGGGGCTCGCACAGCTCGATGCGCTGCATCAGCGCTTCAATTCTGTCCTGACGCAGCACCGGATTGTTGGCGGTGGAATGGCATTGGTTCATGGTCCGGGGCCGGCTACGGAGTTTTATTTCGGCGTGATGCGGAACGGCGCGAATCAGCCGGTAGATGCCGAAACCGCGTATAACTGGGCATCGATCACCAAGACACTGACATCGATTGCGATTCTGCAATTACGCGATCGCGGCAAGCTTTCGCTGGACGATCCGGTGGTGCGTTATGTGCCCGAGCTGCGGCAGGTTCACGACGATTTCGGAGACGTTGAAGCGATCACGGTTCGCGATCTGCTTACGCACAGCGCGGGCTTTCGCAATCCTACCTGGCCGTGGGACTGCGACGATGCAAGAAACTGCGACTGGCAGCCGTTTGAGCCGACGCACTGGGCGCAGGTAGCGGCGATGCTGCCCTATACGCACGTGGCATTCAAGCCGGGGACCCGGTGGAGCTATTCCAACCTGGGCTATGTTTTTCTTGGGCAGATTATCGAGCGGCTCAGCGGCGACGATTTCGAAGTCTACATCGACAAGAACATCTTGAAGCCGCTGGGAATGACGCGGAGCTACTTCGATCGCTCGCCGTATTTTCTTGAGTCGCACGTTTCGGGCAGCTATCTGCGCGCCGGCGACAAGCTCACCGAGCAGCCGTTCAACTTCGACACCGGAATCACTACATCGAACAGCGGCCTGAAAGCACCCATCACAGACATGGAGAAGTATGTCCGCTTCCTTATCGGCGACTCCAGCAATCCTGTTGATGACTTTGTTCTGAAGCGCAGTTCTCTTGAAGAGGCATGGACTGGCGTGCTGCCCGTGGCCGGGGAGGAGAAGACCGCATACACCGAGGATGCACCGAAGATGGGACTCGGCTTTTTTGTGCTGAATATCGGGGGGCATCGCTATGTGTACCACGACGGCGACCAGGGCGGATTTTCATCAGAGATATTCATCGATCCCGCGCGGCACGCGGCGGCAATTCTGGCGGTGAACACGACCGACACGGGAGCGCCCGCGCCGTCGGCCGCGCTGCATCCTCAGTCGAACACCGAGCCGGAATCGAGCACTGACCTGCGCCTCACGTTGCGTCGAGAAATCATGGAGCGCGTCTTCGCTTCATTTGACGGGAAGGGCGCGGCGTACAGGTAGAGCTGGTCGAAGGCGGGCGGCCCGAACGCCCGGCAATCATTCCCGTGCGATCAGCCATCGATAATAAGGGAGACCCACAAACATGAAGCCAGATGGACCCAGCCGCACAGCCCTGATGGTCGCCCGACAGCGAGCTGCTCACCAGGTGCTCGATCATGGCTCAATCCTCAATGACCCGTTTGCCATGAAGATTCTGGGTGAAGACGAAAAGGACGTGCTGCAATTTGCGAGCGGACACCCTTTGGCCAGCATCGGGCGTCTGTTCACGACCGCGCGAAGCCGGATTGCGGAAGATGCCTTGTCAACAGCTGTGAAAGCAGGGATTCGGCAGATCGTCATCCTGGGCGCAGGACTCGACACTTTCGCTCTCCGGAATCGCCATGCCGGACTGGAGATTTATGAGGTGGACCACCCCGCGACGCAGGCTTGGAAACGCGAGCGTCTGGCTGAAGCTCAGATCGAACTTCCGTCATCGCTTGTCTTCGTGCCAGTCGATTTTGAGCGCGACGATTTGGGAGAGAAGCTGGTCGCCGCGGGCCTTGCACAGAACTCGCCCGCATTTTTTACGTGGCTCGGAGTTGTTCCCTATCTGACGGAGGACGCGATCGGCCGCACTCTCGACTACATGTCTTCAGTCCAGAATTCGGAGGTCGTGTTCGACTACATGGAACCGCCCGAAGCATCTTCGGAAGAGGTAAAACAACTTGAAAAAGGGCGGAGCCAACAGCTTGAGAAAATTGGCGAACGTTCCGACAGCCGTTTCGAACCCGCGGGCATGGCTGCGATCCTTCGCTTGCACGGATTTTGTGTCATAGAGGACATCAGTTTCCTGCAGATCGTCTCCAGGTTCGGCCACGCCGTTCAAGCACTCGCGCCGGGACACCTTGGCGTTCATGTTGTCCACGCTAAGACGCACACTTTTGCCCCTTCTCCCCAATAGCCCGATCTTGACTGATGATTCGAGGCGGCTCTTCTCTGAAATGCACTAAAGTACAGTCAATGAAGATGCTTGTCTGCGCCTCCGTCGCTCTTTTCGCCATGAGTTCTGCCGCCCAAAGCACAGGTCAGTTCGACAGCAAGGCCGCCCAGCGGTTTGCGAATCTTGCGTTGGCCTGCGTGCACAAAGAGTATCCAAACCACATCAGCCACACGTTGAATAGCGATGCTGACGTTGCGCCGCCGCGGGAGCTGACGCCGGCTTTCTACGGCTGTTACGACTGGCATTCCTCGGTGCACGGACACTGGTTGCTGGCGAGGCTGGCGAGAACTTATCCGGATGCGGCGTTTGCGGGGCCTGCACGGGAGGCGTTGCGGCAAAGCCTGACCGCGGAAAACATTGCGCGGGAGGCTAAATATTTACGAGGAGATGGACGCGCAAGTTTTGAGCGGCCGTATGGGCTGGCGTGGCTTCTGCAGTTGGCGGCGGAACTGAGGGAGTGGAACGATGCGCAGGCCAGCGAGATGGCGGCCAATCTGCGCCCGCTTGAGGATGCAGCGGTGGGAAGGCTTAGCGACTGGCTGCCCAAACTCTCTCATCCGGTGCGGATCGGCGAGCACGACCAGAGCGCTTTCGCTCTCGGCTTGATGCTGGACTATGCCCGCAGTTCCGGCAACAGAGCGTTCGCCGAGCTGATTGAGTCGAAAGCCAGGCAGTTCTACTTCGGCGACAGGAACTGCCCATTGGCCTACGAGCCTTCCGGTGAGGATTTCCTGTCGCCTTGCCTGGGCGAAGCGGATCTGATGCGGCGGGTGCTTCCGAGCCAGGAGTTTGCTCGCTGGCTCGCGGCATTCATGCCGCAGATTCCGGCGACGGGCGGCGGGAGCTGGATGCGGCCGGTTGTGTCGCCCGATCCAAGCGATCCCAAGCTGGCGCACCTTGACGGGCTCAATCTGAGCCGGGCATGGATGCTGGAGGGGATCGCCGCGAGCTTGCCGAAGAGCGACAAGCGGTTGGCGGCGATCACGGCGGCTGCCGCCGCGCACCGGCAGGCTGGGTTGGCTGCTGTCACAGGAGAGCATTACGAGGGCGGGCACTGGCTGGGCAGCTTTGCGGTTTACCTGGTGACGAAGCGGGGTATTTCAAAAACGCAGTTACGGGTTGGTGGTATGCCAACGGGTGAGTGAGGCCCGGGCCTGAAGGCCGCGGGGGTTTTCACCGTTATTCAGGGGCCTGAAAGCCCCTCAGACTCCTGACAAAGCTTTAAACCATCTCTCGGCGGCTAAAGCCGTTTTGATATTGCTGGACTTGTGGCACGGATGAATCCGTGCCCTTTCAAAGCACCAGGTTTTTCATCGAACTCAAGGGCCTGAAGGCCCCTGCTTCCTCCGGTCGATTCGAAGTTGGTGCCCTCCGCTTGACTCGAAGTTGGTGGTATCCCACCCTTTGCGCAAATGACGCGCAAAGGATGGGGTAACCAGCCAGGGACCATCCCCGGTCCCCGAATGCCAGGGTCTGGGGGCTCCCTCATTCAATGCGCAAGGCTTTTACGGGATCGATGGAGGCTGCGCGGCGGGCTGGAATGATGCCGGCTACGGCAGCGGCAAGCAACAGCACACCAATGGCGACTGCCATCACCGGCACATTGACGCTGGTGATCTCGTAAAGCTGCGACTTGACGTAGCGCACGCAGAAGATTGCAACCGGAATGCCGATGGCGAGACCGATGACGGATTGCAGCATGGCTCCGCGCATCACCATGCCGATAACGCGGCTGCGTGCCGCTCCCAGTGCCATGCGAATGCCGATTTCAGGCGTGCGGCGCGCCACGATATAGGCCGTAACGCCATAAAGTCCGATGGCGGCGAGCAGCAGCGCCAGCAGGCCGAAGAGCGAAGTAAGCCGGGCGATGAGGCGTTCGGAATTGAACTGGTCGTCAATCTGCTGCTGGAAGGTCTCGAACTTGACTATGGTGAGATTGGGATTGATGCTGGCCAGGGTTTGACCCACGATCTTTTCAAAGCCGGGGACGGGGCGGCCGGTCTGGATCACAATCGCGCCGGCGTAGGTGGACAGGTCTTCGTCGACTGGGTTTTCAGGGTCGTTGGCTACGCCGGCGGGCTGCGTGAGGGGCAGAAAATACATGGCGTGATCTTTCCAATACACGCTTGTATACGTGGTGTCTTCAACTACGCCGACAATCTCATGCGCTCCATCCTGGGGAACCTTGGCCGGACCCGAAGATCCAAAACGATGCCCGATCGGATTGCGTTTGCCGAAGAACTGCTTCACAAATTCCTGGTTCACGACCGCGACCGGCGGCGCATTCATGGTGTCCTGCGGCCCGAAGCCGCGGCCCATTACAACGTGGGTGCCGACGGAATCAAAATACTCGGGAGTGGCTTTGACCCAGGATGCGCCTTTGTTGAGGTCCGGCTCGCCCTGCACCTTTACGCCGGAACCCCAATTGTTTTGTTCCATCGGGGTGTAAGTGGCCAGCCCAACTTTTAGAACGCCGGGGATGGCGTGGAAGCGGTCAACGATGGTCTGGTAAAGGGGCTCGACCTCAGTATTTTTGTAGCCGGCCGCCTGCGGATTGATGTGGGCGATGTAGCGATTGGTTGCATCCAGCTTCATGTCAACGTTCTCGGCCTTGTTGAGACTCTGCACAAACAGGCCGGCGGCGACCAGCAGCACGAGCGAGAGAGCCGACTGCAACACCACCAGCGATCGCTGCAGGAACGATGCTCCATGAGCGGTGGTACGCGCATTGGAGCGCAGAGCATCGGCGGGTTGTGTGCGGGCGGCCATCAGGGCCGGCGCCAGTCCAAAGAGAACGCCCGTAACCAGCGAAAGCGCAAACGCAAACCCGATGACGAGTGGCGAAGGCGCGGCATTCACCGGCATGTTTTGTTGATCGGGAAAGGCGAGCGCCAGCAGCGCATGGGCTCCGAGATAGGAAACGGCGAGGCCGAGGAGGCCACCCAGGCCGGAGAGAAGAACGCTTTCAGTAAGAAGCTGGCGAACGATGCGGCTGCGCTGGGCACCCAGAGCGGAGCGGACGGAAAGCTCAGCGCGGCGGCTCATGCCGCGCACCAGCAGCAGGTTAGCAATGTTGGCGCACGCCACGAGCAGGACGAGCGCGGCGATCCATTGCAGCAGGTTCAGGCGGTCCTTATATCCTTGCTGCATGTTCTGGATGCCCCCGCCGCCAGGTGAAAGAACAACATGGGTCAGCGAAAGGGACTTTTTGGAACGCTGATCGGTAAATGTTTTGAGGGGAGCATATGCCTGTTTCAGGAGGACGCTGGCCTTGGCCTGGAGCGCGGCGATGGAAGTTCCCGGTTTGACGCGGCCGATGATGTAGGCCCACTGCAAATTAGGGTCGTTAAAGTACGGCGCGCCGCTGACCGCATCCATCGCGTTCATGGGCAGAAAGTACTTGGGCGGATTGGTATCGATGCGATCGCCGTAGAACCCCTTGGGTGCGACCCCGATGATGGTGACGGGCTTGGTGTTGACATAAAATGCGCTGCCCACGACCGTAGGATCGGCGGCGTAGTCCTGCTGCCAGGCGTCGTAGCTCATCACGGCAGTGATTGCCGCGCCTTTAGTATCTTCGGAATCCGCAAAGAACCGGCCGGCCGCCGGCGATAGACCAAATACACGGAAGTAGTTGCCCGAGACGAAGGTTCCCATGACGGATTTCGCTTGCGTGTGGGGCCCGGCGCGGCGGACGATAATGGGCCGCCACGCGTAGCCCGATTCCATCGCGGCCAGCTCTTCAAACTCCGGCAGGCTCTTCTTGAACATGTAATAGGTGTCGGTGGCAAAGAGCGAGTTATCGCCATCGTCACTCCAGCCGCCGTTGACGCAGCAGTCGTCTTTGTCGCCGATGCGGATGAGGGTTTTAGGATCTGTTACGGGAAGGTTATGGAGCAGGATGGCATTGACCAAGGTAAAGATGGCCGAGTTTGCGCCGATGCCCAGCGCGAGCGTGAGCAGCACCGTTGCGGTGAAGCCGGGTGTCTTGCGCATCTGGCGAAACGCATAAGTCAGATCCTGCAGCAGCTCCCTCATTGACCGACCTCCACATACCCTGGCGGGCGCATTCAGAGATGATGTTACACACAGTAACAGTTTGACGCCAGCCTGTTGAAATCGTTAGGTTGCGAACATAAGGGGCTGGTTTGCGTTTACGACTTAGAGCATTTGTCCTTTGGCTGAAGACCGATCCCTCCCTGGCCTCAAAAAACAGAGACCTGCGAGAATGGGGCAACCGCCTGCCCAGAATTTGCGCAATTAAGCCTTCCGATTCACAGCCATGCCGATATCGACACTGCGGTACTCTAATCCCTTATGGGGCGCATCCGGATTCTTTCCGATCAGGTGGCGAATCAGATCGCTGCCGGCGAAGTGGTGGACCGCCCCGCGTCAGTAGTGAAAGAGCTGCTTGAGAACGCGATCGATGCAGGCGCCAACCGGATTCGCATTGAGGTGGAGGGTGGCGGGCGCAAGCTGATCCGCGTGGCCGACGACGGGCAGGGCATGAATCGCGACGACGCGCTGCTGGCGTTTGAGCGGCATGCAACATCGAAGCTGCGCAGTGCCGACGATCTGCTGGCGATTGCTACGCTTGGATTTCGGGGTGAGGCGCTGCCATCGATTGCCTCGGTTGCGCGAGTGACTTTGGAAACGGCAACCGGCGAAGACGGCGCAGGCACACTCATGGAAATTGCCGGAGGAAAGATTCACAACGTTGAAGACGCCGCACTGCCGCGCGGGACCACCATCGCCGTAAGCGATCTCTTTTTCAATACACCGGCGCGGCGCAAGTTTTTGCGCGCAGAATCGACCGAGCTCGCGCATGTTACGGCGCTGGTGACACACTACGCGCTGGCCCACCCTGAGAAGCACTTTGAGCTGGTTTCGGCGAGCCACACAATCGTGGCCGCGCCGCCGGTCAGTCGCACCGCAGAGCGTATTTACCAGATCTTCGGCAAAGAGACCCTGGGCCAGTTGCTCCCGGTGGCTGCGGAGTTGCCGCTGGAGCGCGGGGGTCTGCCCGAGCCGCCGCCGTGGAGAGTGGATCCCGATGCGCCTAAACGGATCCCGGGCACGCTTCGGCTGACAGGGTTCTACTCCAAGCCCGAACTGCAAAAGCTCAACCGCAATTCGATCTACATCTTCGTCAACAAGCGGCTCATCCGCGACCGGCTGATGATGCACGCCATCACCGAGGCGTACCGGAACGTGATTCCTCCGACCAGCTTCCCGGTGGTTCTGCTGTTTATTGAAATGCCGCCCGAAGAGGTGGACGTGAACGTGCATCCGGCCAAGACCGAGGTGCGGTTCCGGCAGCAAACGCTGGTGCACGACTTCGTCCGCGACAGCCTGCGCACGGCCCTGGTGAAGGCGCGTCCGGCAGCGGGATTCCTGAACGCGCTTCAGTCGCAGCCCACGGCAAGCCCATCGCTGATTCCGACGGCCACATCGCCTCTGCCTGGGGCGCCAGCACCATTGCCCGATTCAGACCCCGAGGCGTTTGCAGGGGGCGCGACGGATGCCGAGCCATTCCGCCTGACGCCTCGCCAGCCGTCGGCGGTGCCTGGCCGGCTGCCATTCGGGGCCCCGGAGGGAGACGAGGCAGCCTTGGACATCGGACCTCGGTTCGGGGGATTTGACCCGCGCTTTTTCGATCGGCGGGCCTGGGGCGAAGCGGCGGCGGCACTGTTCCAGCCTGCGGTACCGTCCGACACCCTGGAATGCGGCCCGGGTAATGCCGGGGGGCTTTCCGACTCCGCGGGTGCGGAAGCGGCAGCGGCCATCGTCGAAGCCGAACAATCGGCTAGCAATCTAAACCATTTAGGGTCGCTCCGGCCGCTGGGGCAGCTCCGAGAATCGTTTATTTTGGCGACCGGGGAAGACGGTTTATGGATCATCGATCAGCATGTTGCACACGAAAGAGTGCTTTTTGAAAAAATTTTGCGCGAAAGACAAGTTGAACGCGTGCAGCGGCAGCGATTGCTGATGCCCCTGCTTTTTGAACTGAAACCTGAACAAATGATTGTGTTTACGCGCATCGCCGATGAGTTAGAGCGGAACGGCTTCGAAGTTGAGCCATTCGGCCCGCAGACCCTCGCAGTGAAGGCTTCGCCGGTGGGACTAGAGGGTGCGGAGCTGGAGCGAACGCTGGCTGAAGTGATCGAGCAAACGGCCAGCGACGGTGATGACGAGGCCTATCTGCCAGGAGATCAACATAAGCAGAATGAACAACTTGCAACCATTCGCAGTCGCATCGCGGCGTCCATCGCCTGCCACTCCGCCATCAAGGTAAACACCCCTCTTGACCCGGAACGTATGGAGTGGCTATTGTTGGAACTTGCTAAAACAAGACACCCAACTAGTTGCCCCCATGGACGTCCAATCGCTTTGCTGTATTCTTGGAGAGAGATCCAACGCGCCTTCCATCGAGTTTAGGACGCTTGGAAGGTGGCTGTTCCGCTCCCAGGAGCGAATAGCCGGCGCAAATTAAGCAAAACCGGGAAATATATCCCGGAACGCTTGTAATTCGTTGACGCGAATCGTTGAAATACCCCTGCGACCGGCTGCACAGGCCGTGGGTCTGGCAGGCGTCAACCTTTGGCAATGAGGCAAAAACAGGACGCAATAACTCTGGTTATGCCGTAGCGCCAGCCTGGAAGTGAGGTTTTTTCTTTGACAGCAGAGCAATTGGAAGCGTCGCGCGTCGAACGGATGCGCCTGAATGGGCACGGAGCACTGACTCTTGAAGATGCCCGAACCTGGATCGAGGAGACCGGACTTTGTCTCTTCCTCCCGCGCCGCCAGTATTCCGCGGGTCTGGCCCCATCGTTTGTTGAGGCCGTCGCGGGCGAGCGCAATTCAAACCCCGATCAAAAACACATCTCATTAGCAGAGGAACTGCTGGTTCGTCTTGAGCTTGACGGCATCGCAGTCCGACTCAACCTGCTTGGCCAGCCCGGCGAGCACCCCGATTTTGTGGTGGCGGCCTGGGTTCTTCCTTACGTTTACGCGCTGCGCGGCGACCGCGATTGGCGCCGCACCCCGCAACTGACGGGCTCGCGCCAGGTTTCACCGCTCGCGATCCAGGCCTACAAGCTGCTCGAGGCCGGCGACGCCACCATTCCGCAGCTCACGCGAGCGCTTGGCAAAGAGGTGACTGAGGCGGCGGTTCTGCGCGCCATCACCGAGCTCTGGCAGCAACTGCGCATCATTCCGGTGATTGCAGCACCGGGCCAGCACGCCAAGTGGCAGCTTCTGCGGCTGCGGTTCCAGAAGGCGATTGCCGAGGGCGCATCCACGTCGCAGGTGACCGCAATCTCAGTGCTCGCCTCAATCTACCTGCAGGCTGTAATAGCCGCCAGCATGGAAGATGTGGAGCTGTTTCTTGCCCCACTCACAGCTCGCAGCAAGATACGCGAAGTGCTGCGCGGGCTGGTTGCAACGCGGCAGGTTCACACAATCTCGCTGGGTCACGCGCCACATTTCTATGTAGCGGGAACGCTGCCGGAATTCACGGTGTCGACCAACATCTACGCCAGCTCGGCAATGGCATCTTCATATTTCTTCAACACAGGGCGTTTTGAAGAAGAGACGCCTTTTGTACCTGAGCGGCGTCCGGAGCCCGAGCCAGTGGCATTGCCTGCTGCTGTGCCGGACGTAACTGCGCAAGCTGCTCCGCGGATCTCAGCCGAGAGCAAGCCCGCCTCGATCAGCAAGCCTTCGACAGCGCGGCCGCAATTCAGCCGTTCTTCATCGCACGCTCGTGATCGCAAACGGGCGCAGGCTCCTGCCAGCCGGTCATCGCGGCGGCCGACGCGCGAGGCCCGCACAGCGTCAAGTCGTCCTGGAACTTCAAGCCGACCCGGAGCAACGCGCGTCTCGTCTGCTGCGCGCTGGGCGAAGCCGTCGAACGGCAATGGAAACCGCAGCAGTTCGTTGAACGGCAGCCACGCGTCGAGAAACGGCAGCCTGCGCAACGGCCATGCTTCCAACGGAAATGGCAAGGCAACTTCGCAGTCGCGGGTGCAGCGCAATGGACACGCATCGAACGGCAAGGTGGTGGCCAAGTCCGGCGTCGCTGCGCGTTCGGGCACTTCGCGTAAGGATGTGCGTGTTGACGCGCGTTCGCGCAAGCCGGCTCTGACTGCGGGCGCCAAAGCCGGTAACAGCAAACGCTACGGATTCACAGCGCCGGCAAAGCAAAGGACGAAGAAGCGCGGATGAACGCGGAAAATTCCCGCTTGGCAAGCTCGTTAAAGGGCCGGAAAATCATCATTGCAATCGATGGGCCCGCTGGCGCGGGAAAAAGTACGATCGCGCGCCATCTGGCCCGTCATTTCGGCCTGCTCAACCTGGAGACGGGCGCTATGTATCGCGCGTTTGCTCTCAAGGCGTTGCGTGCCGGCGTTCCTTTGGATAACAGCAGTTCTCTCGAGGCGCTTGCTGTGGGCACGCAAATCCGGCTGGAGCCGGGCGGCGAAGATAATCGCGTTTTGCTTGACGGCGAAGACGTTACCCACCTTATTCGCACCGCGTCAGTCACCGACGCAGCTTCGCGGGTAAGTGTTTTTCCCGCGATTCGCGCCTGGATGGTTCGGCTGCAGCAGCAAGTTGGAGAAGAGGGCGGCGTGGTGATGGAAGGCCGCGATATCGGCACCGTGGTTTTTCCCCATGCTGAAGTCAAGATCTTCCTCGACGCGGCTCCCGAGGTCCGCGGCCAGCGCCGCTTTGAGCAGCTTGGCCTGGCAGGCAAGATTCCCGTAGTGCAGCCCGAAGAGGTAATCCGCGAGATGCGCGCCCGCGACGAGCGCGACCGCAATCGCGCCGATTCGCCACTGAAGGCCGCGGCGGATGCCGTCTTGCTCGACTCCACGAATATGACGCTGGAAGAGGCGGTGGCAGCGGCTGAATCGATAGTTCAGGATCGGCTTCACATGGCCGGTTGAGGACAAAGAAATCCACAATGCAGTACCCCTGATGTTTCCTGAATCGTAGTGTTACTTTTCAATTTTGATGAAAACAAATGCCTTATCGATGAATTGAACGCTTCTCCGCTTTTTAATATGGATGACCTAGGTTTAACCTAAAGTAACCGTTATAATGCTCCCACGAGGCACGTTCTCGGTTTCAAAGATTGAGGTGCTCCCCGTGGGTATTTATTGCTCAATGTGCGGATCAACAGAAATGCACCGGTCTCACTTCCGGAGCTTCGATCTGGGCCAGCTTCTAAAGATAAAGATTCCTGTACGGTGTTATGCCTGCATGCATCGCGACTACGTGTCTTTGTTTGCGTACAATGGGCTCAAGCTGGGGAGAAAACCGCGCAGACCCAAGTCCACGCACACGCATAGAAGGGCAGAATCCTGAGCTATAGAGTGCGTGTGGGGCACTCTGAGAACGCTTTTGATTTTGTGGCCAGGGTGGAACCGCCGTATAGCAAAAAGTAAGACGCTGCAGGATTCCCGAACCTGATCCCGCTGATCTCAAATTCTCAGGCTGACGCTTCGGCTCACCCCCGCGCACCCGCGCGCCCGGATGCGATAGGCTCATAGTTAGATGGAAATAACCTGCACACGTTGTCATCAGGCGATAGAAGACAGTTCGACCTACTGCCCGATGTGCGGCCTGCCGCAACTTGTATACGAGGCAGACGCAGGCATCGGGTCGGCGCAGCCCGAGCGGCGCGTGGAACCGGTGCGCGATGCGGCCAGTATTGCGTGGAAGCCGGCGATGAGCGTAGCGGCAAAGCTGGCTGTACCGGCGGGAATTGTATTCGCGGTATTTTTTCTGTACTCGATTGCGAATGAATCAGGTTTTCTGGGGCTGCTGTTCCTGATGGCGGCAGCGGCGGCGTGGGTAGTGGCAATCTACAAGCGCAACCAGAAGCCGGCATGGATCACGATCGGCGCAGGCGCACGCATCGGGCTTATCACGGGAATCATGAGCGCGTGGACCGCAACCGCCATTTGCGGACTGCTGCTGTATGGGGCGCGGTACTGGTTTGGTTTTGGTGCGCCCATCGACAGCCTGTGGACAACTACTGTCAACAAGTTATTCGCCGACTTCTCGGTTGCGTTTGGGCTGGACGCGCCCAGCGCGGCCACTATGAAGACAATGATGCTTACGCCGCAAGGACGCGCCGAGGCATTCCTGTCGATGACCGGCGAACTAGCCGCGGCATTGATGCTATTTTCAATCGCCGGCGGCGCGTTAGGCGCGCGATTCCTGGCCCGCCCCCGCCAGCCTGAAATCTAGAGAACTGTGGTCAGTGCTCAGTGGTCAGTTATCAGTGATCAGTGGCGAGTACCGCCGGTCTTTTGACCGGCTGTACTGAGGGCCTCCCGGCCCTCAGAGACTTGCGCCAAGTGAGCGATCCGCGAGAGCCAGCCTCAGTGCTGCATTCCCGGCATCGGCGCACCCGGTCCATGCTCCGGCGCAGCCTTGAACTCCGGCGGATCTTCGTGGCCCTGATGGCATGTTCCGCAAGTCACCGGCGGCGCCTTTTCAGGCATCTCGTCCATCGCCGCTACCTTTGACACGTAGTTCTTGTTGATGTCGTCGGTCATGGAGATCATGATGCGTGCCATCTTCTTCTCGTCTTTATCGTCAGAGGCAAAGTTAAGGCGCGGACGGCCGTTGGGGCCAACGTTCTTTGGGTCGGCGGCGTGGCAGTAATTGCAGTGCTGGCCAAGAGCGCCCGCGTATCCCTCCATGATTTCGTGCACCTGGTTGCCGGTAAGATTCTTGGGCAGCACCTGCAGGTTGGTGGGCGCCGGGTACGAACGGGGCGGACCGCCGGGTCCGCCGGCCGGTGCAGCTTGCGGAGCCTGGGCTATGGAGGCGCAAACGAATACGGCTGCGCCAAGAAGCGCGACAGCGCCGGACGGGAGCAGGAGGGAAGCTAATTTCACGTGCGGGGTTCCTCGCGGGGTGGAGTGGGTACATCCGTTGGACGAAATTCTATCCGATTGAGACGCATCCCGGTGTCAATTCAACGGTTGAGAGCACAAGAGGCTGGAAAGAAAAAAACGGACCGATGTCGATTGAGGGCGGATTGGTTCGTCATCAGATTGAGGCGGCTATGCATCTTTCCTTTTGCTGTAGAACAATCCCACCCTGGCCGCAAAAACAAAGACGCGGCAAGGGTGGGGCACCCAGACTGCACCTTAGAGAGATGCCTTAGCGCCTACAATTCAAAATCGGAGGGAAGGTTATGCAGTATTTGTTGACACTTTATGCGGACGAGTCGGGCTGGGGCGCGATGACTCCGGAACAACAGCAACAGGGCGTTGCGGCCTACGGGGCGTACACCGAGGCGCTGAAAAAGGCCGGCGTGCTGGTGAGCTCGAACCGGCTGCGGCCATCGGCCACGGCGACCACGCTTCGCACGACCAACGGAAAGACACAGGTGCTGGATGGTCCATTTGCCGAGTCGAAAGAGCAACTGGGCGGGTATTATTTGATCGATGTGCCCGACCTGGACGCGGCTATGACGTGGGCGGCCCGCTGCCCGGGGGTTCAGCACGGCACTGTTGAAGTGCGGGCCATCTGGGCCATGTAAGCCGGCGCGCGAGGTCAAAGCAATGAATGAGGCGACGATTCTGGACAAATCATTTCGAGCGCAATTGCTCAAAAGCCCCAAGCCGGGCGGCTGGACTTACGTTATCTGGCCGGAGTCGGCCTCATTCTTTGGCACGCGCGGATTGGTCAAGGTTAAAGGAACGATTGATGGCCGCGCGTTCCAAAGCTCATTTATGGCGTTAGGAGACGGCAACCACAAATTGCCGGTAAAGGCTGAGATTCTTGATGCGATAGGAAAAGCCCCGGGCGACATCGTTACAGTGAAACTGCTGGAGAGGCTGAATTCGCGCGGCAGCCGCGGAAAGAAATCCTGATCTGCCCACCCAGAATGATGGCGAATCATCATGAGAACGATGGTGCTCACACGGTTGCGGAATTGCTGGCGCGACGCAGCCGCAGCAAGCTGATCGCTTTTCTGGCAGCCCAGACTTGCGATGTGGCTGCAGCCGAAGACGCACTGCAGGAAGCCTTTGAAGCAGCTCTCGAAGATTGGCCGCGGCAGGGATGCCCACAGAATGCCGAAGCCTGGCTGCTGACCGTGGCGCGGCGCAAGCTGATCGACCACATGCGTCGCGATCGCTGGAACGGCGACCCTGAAGAACTGGAACGATTGGCCGTCGCTGCGACAGAAGAAGCCGAAATTCCCGATCGCCGGCTGGCGCTGTTGTTTGCATGCGCGCATCCGGCCATCGATGCGGCAATTCGCGCTCCGCTGATGCTGCAGGTAGTGCTGGGACTCGAGGCGTCGCAGATTGCCTCGGCATTCCTGATGTCGCCTGGGGCAATGGCGCAGCGACTGGTGAGAGCCAAAGCGAAGATCAGGCACGCGGGCATTCCTTTCCGGGTTCCGGAGCGCGGAGGGCTGGCCGAGCGGCTCGATGGCGTGCTCGACGCTGTGTACGCCGGATTCACCGAGGGCTGGGTCGATGCCGCAGGAACCGATGAGGCGCGGCGCGAGCTGGCGGGCGAGGCCATTTACCTGGGAAGAATGCTGACCGAGTTGTTACCCGATGAGCCCGAGGCGTGGGGATTGCTCGCGCTGATGTTGTATGCCGAAGCGCGGCGGCCTGCGCGTCGAAACCAGGGCGGCGAGTTTGTGCCGTTGACCGAACAGGAAACCGCGTTGTGGAATACGCCGATGATCGAGGAGGCCGAAGCGGCGCTGCGACGCGCATGCGGATTCGGTCAGATCGGCAGATTTCAACTTGAAGCGGCCATCCAGTCGGCACATGTGGAGCGGCGGCGGACCGGAAAGATTGCATGGACCGCGATTCTGGAACTCTATGCAGCCCTGGTAAAGCTGACGGGCTCGCCGGTTGCGCAGATCAATCGCGCAGTAGCCCTGGCCGAAGTTGAGGGAGCCGACGCCGGATTGCAGGCGCTTGCGCTGGTTGAGGCCGATGACCGGGTTCGGGCGTATCAACCGTACTGGGCGGCGCGAGCCGAATTACTGGTGCGAACCGGAGCCCACGACGAAGCACAAAAGGCGTACGAGATTGCTATCGGAATGGAGGCCGATCCGGCGGTGCGGCGATTCCTCGAAAAGAAGCGGGCGCAGGGAGACGGAGTGAAGGACGCGCTAACGGTGCGATTTCGGCCCTGAGACGCAGGCGTGGCCGCGAATGCAGAATCGCAATGGGAGATCGACGGCACGGCGAATGCCGATGCGAACGGTGATGAGAACCTGGTCGGCCTTGAAGCCGTCGTCGAGCACCTGAAGCGGCGACTTAGGATCGAGGAGATCGAGGCCATTGTGTTGATCTCGCGTGAGACCCAGCGCCTGGCAAAGGCGACTTGGACCCGAGGTGAGTTGGCTGGGTTTAGCACCGGCGCTGAGACCGCGATTGCGCGCCATCTGTTTCAGGCCTGAGACCGGCTCAAGCGCGCGCAAAAGAATGCAGCCGGCCTGCCCTTCAGGCTCGCAGGAAATGTTCATGCAGTAGTAGCGGCCGTAGATTGAATAAACATACGCGTGGCCCGGCGGTCCGAAGATGACCTGGTTGCGCGGCGTGGGTCCGCGATAAGTGTGTGCGGCGGGATCGGGCGGATCGTTGTGCGGTCCAAGATACGCTTCGACCTCGACGATGCGGCCCGCGATCCATCCTGAGCGAGTACGGCGCGCGAGGATCTTGCCCAGGAGACGCGGGGAAACCTGTTCGGGAGGGTCTTCGAAGAAGGCGCGCTTCATTAATTTGCCGGACGTGGGCACGTTCATTGCAGGTGAAGTGTAGCAAAGTGGGCGACCTCCTTAGGAGCAACTGCAAGAGCAACCGCAGATCCTTCACTTCGTTCAGGATGACATTGGCTGGGTTGGAAGGGCGGCAACGCGCCTACGACGGATCGTCCGACAGACTTCGTTGTATGTCCTGAGCGACTTCGTCGATTGAAGTATTCTGACCGAGTTGTTCGAATTCCTTGCTGTTTTCCATATTCGATAATCCCACCTTAGTCGCAATTTGCTGGTTCATGCTTATCACCGCCGTCACTTCTTTTTCAGTGAGGAGAAGGATTTGGAGCACGAGATGTTCCCGTTCATCGGCGCGGCGAGCGAGTCGTGACTGCCTCATGAGGATCAGGCTGGCCAGCAGGATAGCCTCCATGGCGACGAGGGTTGCAAGAAGCGAAAAGGGCATGGGATCGAAATGCGGAATTTGCGCCAAATGCAAGGTGTTTACGAGAATCCAGAAAATGAAAAGCAAGATATGAGCGGCTACAAAGCCGAGATTGCCGACGACGGCGGCCGTTAAATCGCCCAGTCGTTCCGCCGGCGATCTTCGCGCCAGAAATTCGTGTTCATGTTTGGCGATTGTATCTATATGTTCTTGCACATGATTCGGAACCTGCATTGTTTGACCTCGCGCGAAACTTCGTACTCAACGATTGGATGACTTGCCGGCAGGGAGGGAAGTGGAGATGCAAACTTAGTCGCGATGGTTTCTTTTGAGCCAAGGCTTATCCCCTGTATATCACCGACGCTCGACGAATGGCTGAAATGAGTCAACCTACGCTCGAAAGCGCTTCTCAGCATCTAAACGCGCATGAAGTTTTCGGCGTTCGTACTGTTGATACCTGTCGTTCTTATCGGATGCACGCCGCATGATCGCAGCCCCGACGAAATTCGCGAGCAGACAGCCCGCGCGACCTCGGCCGCTGCCCGCGATACGAAAGCGGTTGTGCAGGGAGTGGTTGAAGGTGTGAAGCAGCAGCGCACCATTAACATCAATCGCGCATCGGCCGACGATCTGAAGTCCCTTCCGGGCGTTGACGATGCGGCCGCAAACCGCATCATCGAGCATCGGCCGTATAACGACTCATACGACCTGGTGAAGCGCCACATTATTTCGCACGAAGAGTACAACCGCATCTCCGGCAAAATCGAGGCCCGCTGAACTTCGATGCCTTCGGTTTGAATTACATTGAGCGGGCGCGAGCCAGCTCCACGATTTTATCGATCATGTCGGTGTAGGAGTAGCCGGCCTTCCTGGCTGCCATAGTGAATTCGGCGGCGCTGGCGAGCCATGGATTGGGGTTAGCTTCGATTACGTAGACCTCGCCTTCTTTGTCGAGCCGCATATCGACGCGGCTATAGTCGCGCAGCTTTAGGGCGCGGCTGGCGGCGAGCGCCGTGTCTTGAAGTTTCTTCATGATCTCGTCGTCGAGGCCTTCAACGGGCGCGGACTTGGTGACCTTGTAAGCCTCGGTCTCGAAATCGAATTTCACGTCCTGGCCGGCGATCCTTCGGCTGCCTTCGGGAAGCTTGGAAAGATCGAGTTCTATCAGCGGCAGCACCTCGGCGTTTTCGTTGCCCAGGATGGAGGCGTAGATTTCGCGGCCTTCGATGTACTCCTCAACCAGCGCCGGGCTATCGAATTCCTCATGGATGTAGTCGATGCGTTCCATCAGCTCTTTCACGCTGTCAACCACTGAGCCGTTATCGATGCCGATGGATCCATCTTCGGAGACAGGCTTGACGATGAGCGGGAACTTGATATCGTGCGAGTGATCGGTGCGGCCTCGATACGACGTGGCAAAGTCGGGGGTCTTGATTTTGTGGAAGTCGAAAATCTTTTTGGCGATCGACTTGTCCTGGGCCAGATAGAGAGCCTGCGGGCCGCTGCCGGTATAGGGAATGTGCAGCAGCTCGAGATAGGCGGCGATGTTTTTGTCCATGGTGTCGTCGCCTGCATATGACTCAGTAAGGTTGAAGATGAGGTCGGCGCCGCACCGGCCGAGCGCATGCAGCGATTGGTTCTTGCCGTCCAGAACGTGATAAGAAGGTTCGTGGCCTAGCTTGGTGAGCGCCTCGAATATCTCTTCGCGATCGTACAGCGGATTCTTTTTCTTCTTCTGACGTTTGCCCTTGCCGCGCGGCGCCTTTACTGGCTCCGGCTCAGGCTCAGGCGGCCCCTCTTCCCAAACGTCGTGCAAGATGGTTATTTTGAGGTTTGCCATGATGCCTCTACGCCTTTCGATCTGTTTGCATTTGCCGCGGCGCACGCATTGATGCAAGCGTGGAATCACGCAGCGAATCACGTTTCAGGGTTGAATGAACTTGCCCCGAGTCATGTAGTTCATTGCCAGTGCGGTCGCGTACACTGCGACCTCGGTCAAATAGTCCCTTTCACATTTTATGTCGGCATGCAGGCCAAGGTCGTTTACTTTTGCTTCGATCGCTTCAACTAATTTTTTTACCAGCGGACGCTGAACGCCAGTCCAATAGTTCACCTTGTCGACGAGGACCTTGCGATTTTCGCGGAGAAGATCGGCCGCGGGACGCACATTATTTCTGCGACGCCTGGATACGTTGAAGATGTCGCGCAGATCGGTGTCGAGAGGAAGTTCGCCGGGCGTGAGCTGTTGATCGAGCGCATGCTGATAGAACTCGCCGACGGTCACCGCCATTTCGTCGACGGTAATATCGGTATCGCCGTGCCCGACCAGGGGATCTGTATCGCCGAGCTTGTGCCCGATTCGATCCATGTAGAGCAGCTTCTTCATCGCGCCCCAATCCTTGTAGCGCTTGCGCCAGTTGGAGCGAGGCGTCAGCCATACCGCGAAGGTTTCAGCGAAATCTTCATCGGGATGTTTCTGCGCGTACCATCCCTCCATGTGCCGCACGAACTGGCGTGAAAACGGAACCGGCTTGTAGCTGTCCCGGTAGGGGCGCCGGAACGATCCGAAGATGTTGCGCCATTCTTCAGTTTTAAAGAGAGCGTAGGCGTAATTGAAAGCGTGGCCGGCTTCGTGGCGCATGTACATCATGATCTGCCGTGCGTCTTCGATGTCGTTCATCTCCGACTCAAGGCGCTGCAGTTTGGGATCGGCCAGGTAGAAAGGGATTCCGATGACGGGTTCCATGTTCGGGCAGCCCCACTCATCGGTGAGATAGCACTTGGGGCGGAATTTTTTGAGATTCTTGGCATCCAGCTCCTTGTAGAGTTGCTGGACGAAGCGGTCAAGTGGAGAGCCTTCCAGCTTGAGGCCGAGCTGCTGAATAGGCTTGGACAGGATCTCCTGGACTTCGGCCGGGGTTTTTTCGAAATTAGCCACAATTGGTGAAAGGGTAGCACAGGGAATGCGGGGCTGGACTGGGCCGGCGGGCAGCATCCCGGGGGCCGGAAAAGGCAACGGCAAAGGCAACCGCAGATCCTTCCGCTTCCCCCGCCACTACGTTTCGGGGGCAGAGTCAGCAAGACAGGGCTGGGATTTGGGGACTCTTGGGAATTCGGGACTTCGGCGGGCTCGAAAGTGGCACGCGGGGATTTCCGCGTCCCGCTCAAGGGGTGGATTGAGTGTCTCCGGAGTAATGGACGTGAACCAGGCGCCAGCTCCCGGATTCTTTGCGGTAGATCTGGGTTTCGACGCCGCGCGTGGTTACGGCCGAGCCGTCTTTGCGCATCGTGGCGTGAAAAACCCAATGGAATTCTGACCACGCTGCATCTCCGTTCACGTGGATTTCCAATCCATGCGCCTGAAGATCGCGAGCCGAAAACATGCCTCCCATCACGTTTTGAAAGACATGCTGCTCGATGGCGTCGAGCCCATGCTCCTCGCCCAGCGGATAGATAAACGAAACCTCGGGCGAGTGAGACCAGATTTGCGAGAGCGACTGCAGGTCAACCGTATCGATAGCCTTGGTGTACTGCCCTATGAGCGTGTGAATAGCCGCGACATCGGGCGCAGGGCCGGTGTCAGTCTGCGCGACGGCGCAGGCGGGGATGAGCGAGAGAATGGCGGCTAACAGATTGCGCGTGAACATAGGAGGCTCCGGTCGGGGTAGGCAGAATTTGATTGCTCAGGGAATGCGGTCTCCTTAAAGGCAACTGCAAAGGCCACCGCAGATCCTTCCGCTTCGTCCAGGATGACAAGCCTGGGAGTTGGGGTTCACGATGACATGCCTGGGTAGAAGGGGTGGGCCTCAGGTCCCCAGGTCGGGACCTGAGGTGCCCGTTTTCTTGCCCACTCTCACTACTTGTGCGCTTTCTTCCACTCCTTGATCAGCGCCAGCACCTCTTCGGCGTGGCCCTCGGGTTTCACATTCTCAAAAATGTGCAGCAGGGTCTGGTCGGGGCCGATCAGGAATGTAGTCCGCGCTATCCCCCATACTTTCTTGCCGTACATGTTCTTTTCCTTCATTACGCCAAACTGATTGCAAACTTTCTCGTCTACATCAGCAAGGAGTGTGTAGGGAAGGTCATATTTTGCGCGAAACTTTGCCTGGTCTTTGGGCGTATCGCGGCTGATGCCCAGAACCACGGCGCCGGCGGCCTGAAGCTTCTTGAACTGGTCGCGGAATCCGCAGGCCTCAATGGTGCAGCCGGGGGTATCGGCGCGTGGATAAAAGAACAGCACAACGGGCTTGCCCGCATAATCAGACAGGCTGGCGTCTTTGCTCTCGTCGGTCTGGAGCGTAAAATCGGCAACTTTCTTGTTCAGTTCCATGAAGATTATCCTCACAATCAAGATGGTACGGCGTTTGAGGCAAACGGCATCGTCAACGCGAAACGTGACACAATCACATGGCGGGCTTCGCTCGCCCCGCCGAACCTTGATGCAGCCCCAACAACCCGGTATCGATTATCTTCGAGGCAACTCTCCCGTGTCATCGCTTCCCTTCCGTTTCAGATTCGTTGTCAAACTCGTATTGGTGCTTGCCGGTGCAACCGCGGTGTGCGTGAGGCCGGCGGGTGCGCAGTACGTTGGCCAGGTGGGCAAGAGCGACAACGCTCCAGAACTGCGATCGGTTGCGGTGCTGGAGTGGATCGGCGATCAGCAGCATCCCACCCGCAGCCGGATCATTCCAATCACCGTTTTCGACGGCAAGGAGTTGCAGGACGGGGGCA
Source organism: uncultured Occallatibacter sp. (assembly GCA_964528915.1). Taxonomy (GTDB): domain Bacteria; phylum Acidobacteriota; class Terriglobia; order Terriglobales; family Acidobacteriaceae; genus Telmatobacter. The sequence continues at coordinate 238,587 of CAZGUD010000002.1, read as the reverse complement.
TTTATCTAGCCCGGCCCCAGCCCATCGCACTCGACGGAGAGGTTGAATACCAGTTAAAGGAAGACGGCAAGAATACCGGGCTCTTTGTCGTCTATGGCGCCTCACAAGAGAATGGCTCATGGGTGGGCTACGGAAAGCTGGAGCCGCTGCCCAAGCCCAAACCGCCCAAGCCGTTGAATGCGCATGACTGGAAGGTGGATGATGACGCAGCGAGCGATCAGCCGGTGCTGCATCGCAAGCGTGACTCCGGCGATTCTGGCTCCGGGTCAGGCTCCGGGTCGGGCGGCGGCAATCCCAATGAAGCGCCCGATCCCGATCGCCCCACGCTGCACAAAGCTCCCGGCTCAGGCAGCGATTCGGGAACCGATTCAGGTTCGAATACGGGATCGCAGCCTGCGTCGGACCCCGACCGGCCAACACTGCACAAGAGCACTGACAGCGGCAGCAGCACGACAGCGGATTCGGGCAGCGGCAGTACCGATCCCGACCGGCCCAAGCTGACAAAGAAGAAGAGCGGGAGTACCAGCGACGACGATCCGTCGGTCTCTTCGGTCGACAGCACCGATCCCAACCGGCCGAAACTGAAGCGCGGACAGGTTTCTTACGGCACCGGTGAGATGGGCGGCGTGGCCGCGCCAACCTTGAAGGGCCTGCCACCGGAGATGCATCAAACGGTCGCCGTTTCCGACGCCCGGAACACGCCCGACCATCCGTGGGATTATTCCTGGGCGAATCCCGACGATCAGCAAAAGTACAAGGCTCAGCTCGAAGATTTGGCGCGGACGGCGCTGGGATTGACTCCTCCGCCCGCGCCCAAGCCAGCGACCAAGACGGCGAAGACCACCACCCACAAGAGCACCAAGGCTGCCGCACCCGCGCCTCCGCAAGAGCCCGCGCCGCTTGAAGACGAGCAGTTCAGGGTGTTTGAGCTGGCCTATAGCTCTGGCGCAACCATGGTGCTTAGCGCTCATACGGCGGGAACGGGCGCCGACGAGAAGTTTGTGACGCTGGTTGCGCAGCCCGATCTTTACGGCAATGTTGAAGTGCTTTTGAAGAGCGTCACCGACGGGTCGCGCCTGGACGAAGCGCCCAGGATGCTGCTGATCGATGCAGTGGACGCGATGGCCGACAATCGGGGCGAGCTGCTGTTTGAGCTGCGCGGCGCCACCGGACGGCAGTTTGCGCTATACCGCGTGCTGCGCGGCCAGGTGACGAAGCTGTTTGTGAGCGGAGGGGCCGATACCAGCGCCAGCAACTAGGCATCCTATTGGCGCTTCAGGGGTTCCTCTCCGGCTGTTGCACATGCCGCAAAAGTGTGAGCGAAAGCTAAGCTGGCAGAGCATTTCCTCCTATACAATCAACTTATGAGTGGGCTCGCAGCCACTGAACCGAAGGACGTATTAGCGAATGGCATCAGTTCTGACCGCACCTTCCCCTGAGACATCAACCGAAATTTTAGCCGAATCAAATCCAGTACAAGCTAGACGGGATGCTTCCGCCGCACATGCGGTTCCCGCGCGTTTGCAGGTTCAAATGGGCCGCGAGGCCGCAGTAAGCAAGGGGATGAACTGGATTACGGTGGGGACGATCGCCGCATTTCACGTTGGCGCGCTGGCCGCGCTGTTCTTCTTCAGTTGGCAACGGCTGCTGGTGGCGGCCATCATTTACGTGCTCGCCATCAACGTGGGCATCGGCATGTGCTATCACCGCCTGCTAACGCATCGCGGCTATCACGTGCCCAAGTGGGTTGAGTACGCCATGGCAGTCTGCGCCACGCTGGCGCTTGAGGGCGGTCCCATCTTCTGGGTGTCGACTCATCGCGTGCACCACCAGTTGAGCGACCAGGAAGGCGATCCGCATACCCCGCGCGAGGGCGCATGGTGGGCGCATACCGGCTGGATTCTCTTCGGCGAAGCGCTGCATGCGCAGACCGAGGTGCTGGCGCGCTACTCGCCCGATCTGCATCGCGACCGCTTCCACATTTGGCTGAGCAAGTATCACTGGCTTCCGCTAACCACCAGCGGCGCGCTGCTTTTTGGTTTGGGATGGGCTTTTGGCGGGCCGTGGAGCGGCATCGGATTTTTACTGTGGGGAGTAATGCTGCGGGTGACGCTTGGCCTGCATGCAACCTGGCTGGTGAACTCGGCCACGCATCTTTGGGGCAGCCGGCGCTTTGAAACCCGCGACGACTCGCGCAATAGCTGGTGGGTTGCATTGCTGACCGGCGGCGAAGGCTGGCACAACAACCACCATGCTCACCCGGTAAGCGCGCGTCACGGTCTGAGGTGGTACGAGGTGGACCCGAATTTCTACGGTATCTGGATATTGTCGAAGCTGGGGCTTGCGAAGAAAATTCAGATTGCGAAGTACGACCGCGAGAATCCGAAGCCGGCGGGAATGTAGTTTCACAGTCCGCTTAAGCAGTATTGGAAAAAACGACGGACTCCTCTTGGAGGCCGCAGACTGCTGACGAAGCTTTAAACCATCCCTCAGCGGCTAAAGCCGTTTTGATATTGCTGCACTTGTGGCACGGATGAATCCGTGCCCTTTCAATACTGCAGGTTTTTCATCGAATCCGTGCCCTTTCAATGCTGCAGGTTTTTCATCAACCTGGACGGCCTCCTCTTGGAGGCCGTTCTCATTTGGAGTACGACTGTTCTCTAAACGAGAACGCCACTCGGGTCTGTCGAAGATGCTGAACCTGTGTATCAGGCTCGGATCACGATCAATGCCCCCAAAGGATGACTGAGGAAATCTATTTCCGCACCTTGGCCCTTACCCAAATCGCGAGGAAGAACGGCAGCGCCAGCAGCAGCACCAGCAGACCGGCGGGCAAACCCACGTAGCGGTAGGTATCAGCAAAGCTCACGGTGTGGTGGCCGAACAGGTTCCATCCGAGCAGGGCAAAGATTGAAACGCAGGTGGTTGCGAAGAAGGTCAGGAAGGCCGAGGCGACGGCCAGCAGCAGGCTTTGAAAAAGGCTGAAGCCCGCGAGGGGGAATCCGAAGATGCTGGCGCCGCGCGGGGCTTGATTTGATTCCATTGGCAAAGGTCGATTCATCATCCGCTCAATCCCGGGCTTGTGGAGGTATTCACCGCGCCAGCCCCCTGAAGGCAGTAAATGGGGCAGCGTGCAAAACCCTTTCCGCATGGGCTAAAGCCCGCGCTCATATTGGCGCTTTGTCGGCACGAATAAACTCGTGCCCTGATACAAGACTGTATCCCGGCGAGTTTTTCGCGCCTTGTGAGGCCCGTACCTTTCAGGCTGAGCGCTTGCCCCAAAAGCCCTTACAGGGCTAGTTTAACCGTCGATACCGTAGAATATGAAGCGATGGCAAGCAGCGCGCAGATCGATCTTTGGCATGCGGAGAAGGTGGCCACGCAGGTGAACGTTACCCGCGCGGTAAACGGGATCCGTTATGCGGCGTGGGGCGAGACGCGCATCAGCGAGCCCGACCTGGAGCGGCTGGTAGGCGCGGTACCGGCCACCATCGCGCCGGCGCTCGAGAGCCGCGCGTACTACTTCATTCCGCTGGCCATTGCCGATACCGGCGAAACCCTGATCGCGCCTCTCTACAACGTCGAACTCGGCGATCGCGCGGTGTGCCATCGCAACCAGGCGTTTGGTTCAATCGATGCCGTATTCCTCTCAACGCGGCTGGTTGAAGACCGCTTCGGGCTGGCCTTCGAATTCTTTATCAACGTTGCGCACAATTTTGTTGAAGCGACTGGAGTGCCAGAGAGCTTTTCATCGCTGGTGTGGTCGCAGAGTGAGGCGCAGGTGCGCGGCGAAACGAGCCAGGATGCGTGGGAGACACGCCGCAAGGCGATGGAGATGCGGGCCGGCGCAAAAAATGGCCCGAGCGTGATCGACGAGCGCGCGCGCACCGCATACTTCGAGTCTTCGTTTTCAGACGCGCTGGCGGTCTACATGCTTTCGCTTTCAGTCGACTTCGACTATCACGATCTTCGCGAGCGGGAGTATCCGCTGCTGGCCGCGCCGGCGCTGGCCGAGCGGCTGCGTCACGTGGCCTCGCTCTTCCCTGCCAATCCCGGCTACGATTTCCAGATCCTCTACCGCCGCAAGGGCTAGCCCGGATCCAGAATTGCTATAACCAGCGGTGGCGGCCTCCCACCCATGCGATAGAAAGAATCGCATGGAGGGGGCACGGAACTCTTGAGCACACCAATCATGGAACGGCTACAGCCAGTTTTCTGCCCCACCGGGCACGGCTCCGGGGTGGGCGGACGATTGCCCTTCAAGCCGAACCACTAACCCGGATTTACTACTGAACTGGCGGCGCGGCCCGGCCGCTGGGGGCATCGGGCTCAGCCAGGATGACGCGGTTGCGGCCCTGCCGCTTGGCCATGTACAGCGCCCGGTCCGCGGCTGCCACCAGATTCTGAGGGGTATCCTGTCCACCGGAAGAAGTGGCTACGCCAGCGCTTATGGTTAGATATGCGGGTCCGGGCGAAGCGGGGTGGGGAAGGTTGAGATCCATGACCGCGCGGCGCACCATCTCCGCAATCCGCCGCGCACCTTCAAGGCTGGTATTGGGCAGAATCATGGCAAATTCTTCGCCGCCAAAGCGCGCCACCACATCAATGGATCGCCTGGCGATGCGATTCATTTCTCCGGCGAGCAATGCCAGGCAAACATCTCCGCGCTGATGGCCAAGCGAGTCATTGAGCGCCTTGAAATGATCCACGTCGAAGAGGACCAATGAGAGGGGCGAATCGGAGCGGTGGAGGCGCGCACACTCCTTTTCGAGTGTCTGATCGAAGCAGCGCCGGTTAGCCAGTCCGGTAAGGGCATCCGTAGCGGAAAGGCGGGTGAGCTCTTCATTCGCCTTCTTCAGGTCGGCAGTTTTCTCCTCCACCAGGCGAACCAGCTCACGCTCACGAGCGCGGATGGTGGCGACCCTGAGACGCAGGAAACCCAGAAAGCTCAACCCCGGCACAATGATGCAAAGCAGCAGAAACCACCAGGCTTTATACCAGGGCGGCCGAATAGTGAAGGTGTATTCGGCAACACGGCCGCTCCAGTTGCCCAATCCGTCGCCGGCTTCAACCTGCAGGCGGTATTGTCCGGGCGCCAGGTTAACAAACTCCAGCTCGCGCCGGGTTGTCTCGGTCCAGTCGGATGATTCACCAATCATCCGGTAGCGGAAGTCGACATTATTGGGACCCGCGGTACTGTTCAGGACTGAGTACTGCACCGACAGAGAGTTGGCGCCAGCGCCCAACGACGGATTCTGAAGACCGGAAACGTCGGTCTGTCCTGAAAGCAGGCGGGTGAACACCACTTGAGGCGAAGCGTTGGTGACGGCCCGAGGCTGCGGGGTGAAGCGCGAGAGGCCGCCGCTTGTTCCGAACCAAAGCGGACCGTTGTTTGGCTCCTGGGCAAATGCATTCAAATCGCAGTCGTCCCAGGCCAGGCCGTCGTTCATGTCGTAGTGGCTCCATCGGGAGCCGTTCCACATGTCCACGCCATGGTCCGATCCAGCCCATAACCGGCCAGCGGCGTCAAAGTCGAGATAGTAGATAATCCCGGTCGTACCGGCACGTTGCACGCCTCGCTCGACTCGGATTGTAGTTCCGGAGCGATAAACGCGGTCGATGCCCCCGCCATAGCTGTACCCGATCCACAGCGCGCCGCCGGGACCTGCACCCAGCGCGAGCACCTCCTGGTTACTTAGTCCGTCCGCCTTGGTCCAGTTGTGCCAATGCCCGTCAATTAATCCGAAGAGGCCCCCGGAGCCGCCCGCCCAAATCACTCCCTGTGAATCTTCTGTCACGGACCAGTAAAGGAACTGAGGGAGATCGTTCACATGCAGGAATTTGTCGTAAGGGGGCGATGAAACGAATAATCCAACATCTGTGGCTGCCCACAGCCGGTGCTCCCGGTCGAAGCGAATGGTAAAGGCCGCCTTCCCCGTCAGTCCCTCAGCATCTCCGTACCAGGTCACCGTTCCCGTGGCGAGGTGCACGCGCGCAATGCCCTTGTGGGTTGTGCCAACCCAGAGATTTCCATCCTGATCTTTTTGCAGGCTATGCACCGGCGTGTTGACGAGGGCCCCGAGCGGAGTCCATTGCTCGGCAAAATCTTTCCGCATTCCGTGATATACCCCGGCTTGCGTAGCCACCCAAAGGGAGCCGTCGACCTCGGGCAGAATCTCAAAAACGATGTCGCTGCCGAGTCCGCTTTCTGCCGTGTAGTATTCCCACTGCCGATAGCCGCGCCACTGCACAAGGCCGCGGCCCGCAAGACCCACCCAGAGAGATTGCTGGCGGTCCTCATAGACTGAGCTAACTGTCCCGCGCAATCCGGTTGCACGGTCGATCCGATGCCATCCTTTGCGCGTGGAGATCATCATGCCGGACGGCGAAGTCAATATGAGGCGGCCATCGGCGTCGAGGCTTGGAACCCCATTGAGAGCTCCGGCAATCTCGGGGGCGTTGGGCTTGCTGAACTTTGCCTGCCCGTCGGCACGGACCAGAAGCCCGCTGACGGTCCCGCTGACCCACAAAGTTCCGTCCCTGTCTTTCTTGATCGATTGCCAACGGTCGGCCGGCAATCCGGCTTCCCGTCCCAGAACCGAGCTGGCGCCATGGCCGTCAACGTGGCAGATCGCGTCGCCGCATCCATACCAGATCGTGTCACCATCCAACAGCACCGAGTGCGCCGCGGGACTTGAAGTCCCCGGCACGCGCGGAAGGATGCGCTGCGAAAACTGCGTCTGCCCCGGATCCGAGGTAAGTTCGACAAGGCCGATATCCGTCGCCAGCCAGGTATGTCCCTTCCCATCGGCCTGAATGCCCTCGGTTTCGCTCACCGATTTGAAATTCCCGGGCACCTGGCTGAATCGGTTTCCTATAAGGCGGTAAAGGCCATACTGCGCCCCCACCAGCAAAGAACCGTCGGGAGCGTCGCCGAACGAAACGTCGAGTCCAAGTGGAATGCCTTGTGGGGGACCGAAAAACTCAAAACGCTCGCCGTCAAAGCGGTAGATGCCGTTTTCGGTATTTACCCAGAGGAAGCCGCTCGGGCCCTGGAAAATATCCCGGATGGCGAGGTTATTGAGCCCTTCAGAAATACCAAAATAGCGGAAGCTGTACTCTTGTGCGCGGAGGGTCGCAGTCGAAAAAAATGCGAGCAGCCCGCAAGCAAGGGCAGGCAGCCCCTGTCGCAGCCACCGGAATATCGGAGGGCTCGTGCGGCTCTTATCTGTTCCTGAGCCTGTTTTTCCGGTACACGATCCTCTCTTCAAATGAAATAACCAACACATGGGGACTAAAGTCTGCAGTACTGCAAAAAATCGAGCCAGGAACAAGTCCTGCCCGGGGTTGAGATTATTCTCTGCCGTAAGCCAATGGCTTCTGTTTGCGTCGGAACGCAAGCGTTGGTCATGGCCCGTGCGCTCGATGGCAAGCCTCCCTCCACTGAAACATGGAGATGAACAGGCGAGAACAACGCTCGTGTCGTCGCATCGAATGAAGAAATTACGTGCGCCGACACCGCAGTCATTGTTTGCCATTTGCTGCGCGCCCCCCGGGGGTGGTGGGGTTCAGCGGCTTAAGCGTGTCCTGACGGGTTCCGCAATCACATACACGACGTGATGAAAAAAGAGATGAACGCGTCTTATGAACTGCCCGGACACTAACTCGCAGCCGCCTCTACCTGGAGCCGCGCAAGGAAATCCATTTTCATTTCGCTGCTATTCTACTATGGCTTTGTTTGGCCCGTTTCACCATCTTTTGACCTTTTTGGGGTAACCGGTCCCACCTTGTGCACCTCGGGGACTCCGCTGAAACGCTGACTTAACCGAAGACGTATCTATTCTTTCGCCGAAACCCGCTCGAGCTCCCTGACCACGCGCTCGAGCTCGTCCACGATTTCGTTGGCGCCCGAGCTCTGAAACAACGCCAGCAACTCATTGAAGTACCAGATCTGTTTGTCGCGCCCGCGTTTGAATCGCCGCCAGATCTCCTCGCCAATCCGCCGATAGTCAGTCAGAATCGACTGCGCGTTATAGAGTTTGTCGGCGGCTGAAATCAATTGCACATCTGAAGGCTCGTGGCGCAGCCGGTCAAGATACTTCTTCTTGCGTTCCTCCCACGGCTCTTTGTTGCTTGAGTCCTCAGCCAGCGTGTCTGAGAGTCCCTCCACCATCCGCGCAACATTGGTTCCGAAGTTGAATTCGACATCTTTGAGCCGGGGCTCGCCGCCGTAATCTTCCACGGTGTCGTGGAGCAGCGCGGCAATCACCATGTCCTCGGTCACCGCGAAGTCCACGCGCCCTGACTCACCCATCACCAGCGAGGCCACGCCCAGCAGATGCGCCATGTAGGGAATCTCGGTTCCCTTGCGCCGTTCGATATGAAGGGTTCGCGCGTAATCGACCGCGCGCGTAAATCTCTCGCTCAAAAGGAGCGGGGCGCTGCGCTCCTCTGGTTGTTTGTCTGTGCTCATGGCTCTCCTTAACTGATCGACTATATCAGCGGGGTTACCCGTCGAGTTCGGGATCGCTGAATAACTCGGCCTGCGGATCGTCTTCAGGGTCGTAAAAATTGCTCAAGCCCACGCCGACCAGACGGTAAAGTTGCCGCGCACCAAGGTTCACGCGGTCACGAAGCTCCAGCGCAATGCTGGTGAGTTCGTCGCAGGTTGCCGGAGGCGAATGCGGAGTCAAGCTCCGTGTCAAAATTCTGAAATCGCTGGTCTTCAGTTTGAGAACCACTGTTCTGGCTACTCGGGTCTCGTTGCGCGACGCCGCCCAGGTTTTTTCGGCAAGCCTGCGTATCAGAGGCTCGGTTTCAGCCAGAGGCACATCGCGCTCAAAGGTGTCTTCGGCAGAAATCGACTGGGTGGGCCGGTCGGGAACCACCGGGCTGAGATCGATGCCGCGGGCGAGTTCGTAAAGCCGCTGCCCGTGGCGACCGAAGCGTCTCTCAAGATCCGCGAGCTCGAAGGAGCGCAAATCGCCTACTGTTTTCACACCCATTTCGCCCAGCCGCGATTCGGTGACTTTGCCCACCCCCGGTAAACGTCCTACCGGCAGCGGCGGCAAGAACCCATCGATATCAGCGGGCTGTAACACGAATAATCCGTTAGGCTTGCGCCAGTCCGACGCAATCTTCGCCAAAAACTTGTTGGGAGCTACGCCGGCCGATGCGGTCAGATTCAGCTCTTCCCAAATCTGCGCCCTGATGGATCGCGCGACACGCGTTGCGGTTGCCAGGCCAGTCTTGTTCTCAGTTACATCGAGATATGCTTCGTCGAGTGACAACGGCTCAATGAGGTCGGTATGCCGCTTGAAGATCTCCCGGGTGTGCCTTGATACGGCGCGGTAGCGCGTGAAGTCGGGAGGCACAAAGACGGCCTGAGGACACAGGCGTTCGGCGCGCACCGCCGGCATGGCCGATCGGACCCCAAATCGCCGTGCCTCGTACGATGCAGCGCAAACCACTGATCGGTTCCCCCGCCATGCAACCACCACCGGTTTGCCGCGCAGTTCGGGATTGTCGCGCTGTTCCACCGACGCATAAAAGGCGTCCATGTCGATGTGGACAATCTTCCGCTGAGCCATTCTGGATGGATTGTAAGCCTCTCAAGGCACCGGGCCGGGCGCTATAGACTTGAGTAAATCGCTTTCCTGAATACGCTCAGGAATTCATTGGATTTATGGCTGGATTTATTGCTATATTCCCGCATTAGCTGTACGTTGAACGGAAGAATAGATCAGAGGGAAACCGTTTTCTGTAATTCTGCGCCGAAACGCCGCGAAACCTTGGGTGCCGAAACGTTTTGACCCCAGGCCAAGGCGCTGGGTGTTGGCAGTTCCCGGAGAAAGCGTTGTCTAAAGCAAGACGCAATTCCGTTCCGGCAAGGGTCAAGCTGCCTGCCGGGCGTGCTGGAGTGCATCGCAAGCCGACGATGAGGGATGTTGCGCGGCTGGCGGGCGTTGGAACCATGACCGTTTCGCGTGCGCTGAGCGGCCACTCGTACGTTTCTACCGAGTCAAAGCAACGGGTTCTACGCGCAGTCGAGCAGTTGAACTACCGGCCGAATGAGCTTGCCCGGGCGTTCCGCGGCCAACGGAGCCGGTCGATCGGCCTGATTATCCCGTGCCTCAACGAACCTTTCTTCGCAACCTGCGCCCACGCCGTCACATTGGTTGCCAGAGAACACGGCTACTCAGTGATCATCACCATATCTGCCGATGACGCCGGCACGGAGTATGCCGAGGCCGAACGGATGCTCGAGCGGCATGTAGATGGGCTGGTCGTCATCCCATCGAAATTCCGCCAGTCGCGTCTCAATCGCAGTCTCTTCGGCAAGACGCCAGTGGTGACCTTCGACCGCCCGGTTCCCGATCCTTCGCTTGACGTGGTTCTCGTTCAGAACTCTGCCGGGGCGCGCCGCATAGTTGAACACCTGATCGAGCACGGTCACAAGCGGATTGCCTATCTCGGCCTCAGCCGCTCGCTTTTTACCGTCAATGCCCGCTTCCTGGGCTATCGGCGTGCCATGCAGGACGCGAAACTGGAAACCGACGCGGCGTTCGATTGCATCACCGAAACGGTAACCGTGGCGGCGCTCAAGAAGAAGCTTGAGAGCAGCCAACCGCCCACCGCGCTCTTCACTTCGAGCACAGTGGTGACGCGCTACGTCCTGAACGCCGTAGCGCGCCTCGGCCTCAATATTCCGAACGACCTGGCCCTGGTGGGGTTCGACGACTTCGACATGGCCGAGGTAACGTCGCCCCCACTGACCGTGGTGCGTCAGCCGGCAAATGAAATGAGCCGCGCAGCAACGAGCCTGCTGTTCGATCGCATCGCTCGCGGCCAAACACCTCGCATAGGCAATCGCATTGTTTTACCCGTAGAGATTGTTTTGCGCAATTCCTGCGGCTGCAAACACAGTACCCCTGTTGTGATTCAATCGGGCAAATGAGCGGCATCTCGCACAGAAGCGGCGAGAGCCGGGAATTCGAGTTCACGCAGAGCCACAGCCGGTCAGGAGACAGGCAGTCCACTTGCCAGCCCTCGCTTTCGACTCGCTTCAGGATGCTGTGATACAACTGCTAGCAATCTCATTTGAGATGTTTGCTGCTCGCTGAAGGGTCTTTGCAGCGGTCTTATGGTAGACGTACGTAATTCCCGGGTTCTTACATTCGATGTTGGCGGCAGCCATATTTCGGCGGCTCTCTGTCTGGGCGACAATTTAAGCCTTGGGCCGGTCGCAAGCGCGCAGTACGGAGATATCACCACAAGCGAAGGCTTCGTCGGCCTTCTATTCGAGCTCGCCTCGAAGGCTGCCGGCGGCGACCCGTCGGGCATTGGCGCTACACTCGCGGTTCCCGGGCCCTTCGACTTTGAGGCGGGCGTCAGCCTGATGCGCCACAAGCTCGAGTACCTATACGGGATAGATTTGCGCAAGACGCTCGCCTCACGCATCGGCTGCGATCCCGGCGAGGTGCGTTTTCTTAACGATGCAGACGCTTTTCTGCTGGGCGAAGTGGGTGCGGGAGCCGCAAAGGGGTTTGCCCGCGCAATCGGGCTCACGCTTGGCACGGGCATCGGCTCCGCATTCGCGGTCGACGGCAGGCTCGTCACCACTGGTCCCGGCGTTCCCGAAGATGGCGAGATTTGGAATGTGCCATACGAGAACGGAATTGTGGAGGACTTTGTCTCCACGCGCGGAATTGCGGGCAATTACGGCCGGCGCACTGGGAAAACGATTTCTGTGGCCGAGATTGCCGCCGCCGTACCTGACGATTCAGACGCGCAGGAAGCATTTGCCGACTTTGCGCATCATCTTGGGCAGGTAATCGGTTCGCTGCTCGCCGATTTTCGCGCCGAGGTGGTGGTGCTCGGCGGAGGGATTTCCCGCTCGGCAGATCTCTTTTTGCCCATCACCCGCGCGGAGATTCCCGATCGGGCTCTGCAAATCCGGGTCTCAGAGCTGCTTGATCGCGCGCCGCTGGTGGGGTGTGCGGTAGCAACCTTCGCCGCAATAAAGGACGCAAAGTCGGCCCACGCAAGCGGCGATTGAGCGACGCCTGTCACAGGCGAAGCGCCTTCATCCGGATAGACTCGTCTGCATGCGGCCAGTTGCGCGCCTCTGTAGTTAACGGCGGGCTCGGCCTTGATTATTGCCGACGCTTGTTCTGAAATCGGAGCCTTACCAATGAATCCCAGTAGACTTACCTGTTTTACTTCGCCGAGCCGCCTTGGCCGGTTGCTTTTGATTGCCTTGCTGGGCGCTGTTTCGCCCGTGCTGCTCGCAGCGAAAACCGTGGTGTTCTGGCAGCCGGGATTTCCTACTGTCGACAGCCAGCCAGTTGACCGCAATGCACTCAGCCAGGCCATGGCCAGCGCCGTATTCGCCGATCTCAAAGCTCTCAACGATCCCGCCACGCTTGACGGCGCCGATCTGCTTGTCTTGCCCTACGGCTCGGCAGTGCCCGTGGATGCGTGGAAGGCGATGCGGACGTATCTGCGCGCCGGCGGCGACCTGCTGGTGATCGGCGGCCAGCCGCTGCATGTGCCGGTTATACAGGCCGATGGCAAGTTCGCGCAGGAAGAGGCGCAGGACACCTACGCCCGGGCTCTCGACTTCAACCACGCCATCACGGTACCGGTTTCATCTTCGGCACATTTTGCATGGAAGCACGGCTACGCATTCGCTCAAACGCCGCAGATTCGGGCGCGCCGCTTTTTCGCTGTCGAAGGTCATCTTGATGGACTCGGTTACATGGTCGACCCGGCAGGCCTGCTGGTAGCGGCTCCGGTAATTGCGGCCGATTTTGGATGGGGAGCGATGCAAGGCAGCCGGGTGGTGGCGCTCGACTTCGATCCCGCGCCTGGCTACTGGGAAAGCCCGGATGGAATTGCCCTCATCAAACAGGCCGCGCTCTACGCGAGCCAGGGCGCGACCATGCTTTCTGTCGAGATGCAATTCTCGGCAATCCGTCCCGGCGAAGCGCCAATAATCACGGTTCATCTGCGCAGTCCGCACCTTGACAAAACGCGTGCGAAACTCGCGGGCGAAGTCAAGGTCGCAATCAGTTCAGAAAAAGGTGTGGTGGATTCTCTAACGCTTCCCGTCGCCGACGCTGCCACCGCCAATTTGCCGGTTCCTTCAAAAAGCGATCTCGCTCCCGGCTTCTACACCGTCTCGGCAACATTCAATGCAGGCGGCGCGTTCAGGGAGTTCTATCAGAACGGCTTCTGGGTTGAACCTGATTCGACTGTGAATGCCGGCCCGCTGATGGGAGTGCATGGCGATTTCCTCACAGAGGATGGCAAGCCCTTCATGCCCGTCGGCACCAACTACTTCACTACCGAGGAAAACGGCTGGGACCTCTCAACCGCGCGAAATGCGTGGGTGTGGGAGAAGGATTTTGCCGATATGGAGGCGCGCGGCGTGAGCTTTGTGCGCACCGGGGTATGGTTCCCGAACACGAGTTTTGTCGACAAGGACGGCGGGGTGAATCAGCGTTTCCTGCGCAACCTCGAGGCTTATCTGCTGTGCGCGCAGCGGCACAAAATTGCGATCAACTTTACGTTTTTCGCTTTCACGCCGAGGTACGACGGCTCGCTGCGCGGCAAGAAGGCCGAGCCGCCTGTGCCGAATCCATATCTCGATGCTGCATCACTTGCGACGGAAAAGGCCTACGTGCGCTCGGTCGTCGATCGCTTCAAAGGCGTGCCGTTTCTCTCCTACGATCTGATCAACGAGCCCAGCGTCTCGAATCCCTACCATGTATTTCAAGGCAGCTACCCCAACGGCGACCCGGCCGAACTCGCGGCCTGGCGCAAATGGCTGAGCCGGAAATACGACGGCAAACTCGAAGCGCTGGCGAGCGCGTGGCGGGTCACGCCCGATCGGTATTCGAGCTTCGACGCGGTTCCGCTGCCGAGGCCGCAGGATCTTACTGCCGGCAGCCAGGATAATCGGTATGGCAACGCGGATGAGGTTCGCGCGCTTGATTACAACCTGTTTGCGCAAGACGTGTTCAGCGATTGGGTGCGCGGGATGGTTGAGCTGATTCACAGCACAGGCAGCAACCAGTTGATTGACGTGGGGCAGGATGAGGGCGGAGTGACCGACCGCGTGCTGAACCAGTTCTACGGCAGTGCCGGCGTTTCGTTCACGACCAATCACACCTACTGGCAGGACGATGCGCTGCTATGGGATTCCGTCGCGGCTAAACGTGTGGGCCAGCCCAACATCACCGGCGAAACCGGCTACCAGCCGGTGTGGGCTCCCGACGGCGTGTGGCGCTACGACGAACTGACAGGCCTGGGGTTGCTTGAGCGCAAATGGGCGCTTGGATTTGCTGCCGGATCGAGCGGCGCTTTGCAGTGGGATTGGTCGCGGGGAGGCGATTTTGGCATCGAGCGGAGCGACGGTTCAGCCCGGATCTGGGAGATCCAGATGCAGGCCCTGGGAGAATTCGCTCGCCAGGCCGCGCCGCTGGCTACTGGATTCGAACTGCCCCAGGTTGCGCTTGTTCTGCCTCAATCGTTCCAGATGTCGGTGGGCAACTCATTCGCAATCCAGGCGCAGCAGACAGCCGTTCGGGCGCTTTATGGATACGCACGCAGCGAGGCCTATGCGGTTGGCGAATACCAGATCGACCAGATCGGCTCGCCGAAACTCATCCTGCTGCCGTCGCCATTCGGCCTCACTGACGCGGCGTGGCAGACGATTCTCAATCGCGTGAAAGATGGAGCCGTGCTTCTGGTCACCGGCCCGTTCGACGGCGATGCTCACATGCATCCCACGGGCAGGCAAGTTGCCATCGGCTTCGACTATCAAACCGTGCCGCTCACCGAACGCAACCAAAGCATGCTCTTTCCCGGTGGAGACGAGAAGCTTGTCTTTTCTGGCAGCAAGACGACTTATCTGAACCGTGCCGAGTTGCGCAACGGGGGCGAATGGGCCGAGGAGGCCCTGGGGCGAGGGAAAATCCTGTTTGCGCCGCTTCCCATCGAGCTCAACGACAATCTGGCCGCGGTGGGCGACGTCTATCGCCATGCCCTCCATACCGCCGGGGTGAGTCCCGTTTACACCACCTCAGTCTCCGATCCGGGAATCCTGATCTGCCCGTCGCAGTATCCTGACGCGACTCTGTATGTGATCACGTCTGAGACCGACCAGAAAAAGGTGGATTTCACCGATGTGCGGAGCGGCAAACATGTAACCGGCCTGCTTCGAAACGGTGAGGCAGCAATCGTCCTCATCGGCAAAGATGGGAAGCTGATCTCGTCGTACAACTGGAGCGGGGAGTAGGCCGGTGAATTGCGGGTTATGAGGGCTGCGGAACAATTGATTCTTGCGGGCGCGAGAGGCAGCAGGGGCTAAAGCCCATACTCAATTTGGGAGCTTTGTCGGCCCGGCTAAAGCCGTGCCCTTGTTACAGGGCCTTCGTTGCCTATGCCCGAACGAGTTTTTCCGCAGCCTGTAAAGCCGTCTTTGGGGGTGCGAGTGCTGCTTGCAAACCAGCGCCGGAGATGCTGTGTCGCGGTGCGACGACGACACAATAAATCCGGTGTTAAAATGGCCGCCGGCATTCCGTAGCAGCGTTTTTCGCAGCCAATGTAAACGCATTCAAAATGGAATGCACGTGAACGTCTTGAGGCAGGCCTTGTGAGAGTCTTCAGTCAGTTGGTGAACCACGCAGCAGTTTTCGCGGTCTGCCTTTGGTTTGTAGCGTTTGGCGGCTTATCAGTCTTGCCCGCTCAAGGGACGGGTTCGGCAACGCCCTCCATCACCGTCACTCCCAGCAGTACCGTCATTATCGGAACGCAGCAGCAGTTCACAGCGGCCGCGAGTGGTTTCGGCGCCACCAGCTCCGCGGTCACCTGGTCTGTCTCAGGCCCTTCGGGCAGCAGCCTGAGTCCGGGGGACATCAGCGCGACCGGCCTCTACAACACGCCTTATCCGGCGCCTGCAACGGTCACCATTACGGCTACGAGCGTCGCCCTGCCCGCGGTAAAAGGCAGCGTAACCGTAAAGCTGAGCGAGGCGGCAAGCGGTCGAGGACCTGCGCTAACAGTTGACGCCGGCAGCCGGACCCATGCCATCAGCCCGGATATCTATGGCATGAATGCGTTTGCGATGGCGGCCGAACTGGGTAAGGCCGTGAACCTGCCGGTTGACCGCTTTGGCGGCGACGGAACTTCGCTCTACAACTACAAGCTCGACGTAACCAGTGCGGGCAGCGACTGGTATTACAAGAACAGCGTTGAAAAGGCCGGCACCGAGGACGACAGCTCATTCAATGCCCAGGTGAAGAACGACAAGGCCGTTGGCGCCAAGACCATGGGCACGGTGCCGATGATGGGGTGGGTAGCGAAGACCGGTGTTGGCTGCAGCTATCCGGCTTCAATCTACCCGAGCCAGACAAAGTTCAATCCCTATGACCCGAAATGCGGCAATGGGGTATATCCCAAGGGAACCAACGGCTGCACCGAAGAAAAGGGCTGCGAAATTACGGGCAACGATCCTACGATAATCGCTCAGCCGATCGACAACGCAACATGGGCGCAGGGCTGGGTCACATACCTGGTGAGTAAATTCGGGAACGCAGCACATGGCGGCGTGGCAATCTATTCCCTCGACAACGAGCCCGCGTGGTGGGACGGCGGGCATCGCGATGTGCATCCCAACCCTTCAACTTACGACGAAGTAACCAACAACGGAATTGCAACGGCCAAAGCGATCAAGACGGCCGATGCCACGGCTGCGGTGAGCGGTCCTGTAGTTGACTTCTGGTTCAATTACTTCTATTCGAAAAAGGAAATCGAGCAAGGTTGGAAGACGGCGCCGTGCCATCAGGCATGGAGCAATCCCACCGATCGCGCAGCGCACGGCGGCGTACCGTTTGTCGAGTACTACCTGCAGCAGTTCAGTGCGGCTTCAACCGCATACGGCGCGCGGCTGCTTGATTACCTCGATCTGCACACTTACTTTGCCGGCAGCTATAACGGCAACGACGTGGGACTGGCGCCTGCGGGAGATACGCAGGAACAGGAAGTGCGGCTGAACTCGACGCGCGCCTTCTGGGACCCAACCTACACCGATCCGGAACATCCGCAGCCGAACTACACCACCGATTCGGATTACACGTCGACATGCAAGGTACCGCTGCAGGCTCCGCAACTTATTCCGATGGCGCAGAAATGGGTCGCCGCGGATTATCCCGGGACGAAGATCGCTTTTACCGAATACAACTGGGGCGGACTGGAGAACGTAAACGGCGCGGTAGCTCAGGCCGACGTGCTGGGCATCTTCGGCAAGTACGGGCTCGATCTGGCCACGTTGTGGGGTCCGCCGGATCCGGTTAAGCAGGTGCCGGGCCTGATGGCATACAAGATTTACCGCAACTACGACGGCAACAATTCATTGTTCGGCGATACGGCACTCGACTCGACCAGCGCCAACCAGGGACAACTTTCGGTCTATGGCGCGCTGCGCTCCGCAGACAAGGCGTTCACTATCGTCGTGATCAACAAAACTTACGGGCCGCTCACTGCAACATTGTCGCTTGAGAACTTGAAATCGAAGAGCGGGACCGCGCAGGCGTTTCAGTACAGCAACGCCAACATCGACGCCATTGTGGCGCAGCCGGCCGTCGCCATCGCTTCGCCTTCGGGAAGCGGAGCGGCCAGCACAATTGACTATACGTTTCCGACACAATCAATCACGTTGTTTGTGATTCCGAACTAGGCACCGGCAAGCTTCGACTCAGTTATCCGGCAGTCCCGTCACCTTGGCGAACGATTGCAAAAGAAAGATCGGAAGCACTGATATGAAACTCCTTATTCGGCTGGTAACAATTGCAACAGTTTCAGCGGCATGCATGTGGGTTGTTGCTTGCGGCTCGAGCAACAGCGGAGGAGGAGGCACGGGGCCGGCACCATCCATCACCAGCTTCACGGCCAGCCCAGGCATCATCAATTATGGTCAAAGCGCGAGCCTCACGGGAGTGTTCTCGGGAGGTACAGGTGTCATCACTCCCGGCAATATCAGCGCAACCAGCGGCAATGCGGTGAGTGTGAGCCCCACAGCCACAGCTAGTTATACCCTGACTGTGACCGCTACTAATGGAACTCAAGCCATCCAATCGGCGGCAGTTACAGTCACTCCCATCCTCACCGTCACTCCCAATAGCGCCGTGATCGGAACCCAGCAACAATTTACTGCGGCCCCAGGTGGTTTCGGCACCACGAGCACCGCAGTCACCTGGTCAGTTTCGGCACCCTCGGGCAGCAGCCTGAGTGCCGGCGATATCAGTTCGACTGGCCTGTACAACACGCCCTACCCTGCGCCTGCAACGGTCTCAGTTACCGCAACCAGCACGGCACTGCCTGCGGTCAGCGGCAATGTAACCGTCACTCTCTCGTCCCCGGCAACGGCAACCGGCCCGGCGCTTGCGGTCGACATCAACACGCCCAACACGCCCAGCGAGAATCCCCACGCCATCAATCCGTACGTCTACGGCATGGGTGCGTGGGCTCTCGACCCGGTCTCGCAGGCCACCGCGAATCCCTCCATTACGCGCTGGGGCGGCGATAATACGTCTCGCTACAATTACAAAAACACCTGGTCGAATACCACTGCCGACTGGTATTTCGAAAACATCCAGGGAGCTGGCCTCGAGCCGGGCGATGGAACCTTCAACAGCTACCTGTCCACTGTCCACGCCGGTGGAGCGGCCGCGCTTGGCACCGTACCTGTAAACGGATGGGTTGCAAACGGCCAGAATGCCTGCGGGTTCTCTCAGTCGGCCTTCCCTAACCAGGCTGGCCCCAGCGGAGGCTCCGCCTTTGTCAGCTACAACAACGAGATGTGCGGTTATGGCGACTATCCCGACGGTTACAACGGCTGCACCGCGAGCAACGGTTGCGCCATCCTGGTCTACCCAACAACCGCCGACCCCACTGCTGACATAACTGAAGCTGAAGTCACCAGCATCCCCATCTACCCGCCCGACATCACAGACGCGTCTTCTACGCCCGCTCCCGGATCGTCGCCATCAGTCATGACGGCCTGGGCCAACAGCACCTGGGATGGCGGCTGGGTGAACACTCTGGTGAACACCCCGGGCATCGGGCCCGCAAGCAGCAGCACGGGCGTGCAGGTGTGGAATCTGGATAACGAGCCAACCTGGTGGAGCGGCACGCTGCGCGATGTCCATCCCTTCGCCTTTACGTATGACGAGGTCACCAATCGCGGCATCGGCTCGGCGCTCGCCGTCAAGACCGCAGACCCCAGCGCGCAGATCAGCGGTCCAGTCATCGATTATTGGTGGGGTTACTTCTATTCCATGCAGGATATTTGGGCCGGTTGGGACGCGGGTCCCTGCTTTGAGCCATGGAGCAGCCCCAGCGACCGCGAGGCGCACGGAGGCACTCCGCTCATCGAGTACTACCTGCAGCAATTCAACAAATACTCGCAGCAATATGGCATTCGCTTGCTCGACTACGTGGACATTCACGGCTACTTTGCGCCTGATTTTCCGGCTGGCAGCGGCACTACCGTTGCCTTTACCACCGCGGGCGACACGCAGGAACAGATTGTCCGCCTCAACTCCACGCGCGTCTTCTGGGATGCCACTTACACCGATCCGAACTACACGCAGCCCAACTACATCACCGACGCGAACTACACATCCAACTGCGCGGTTCCGCTTCAGGCGCCCCAGGTCATCCCCATGCTTAAGTCATGGGTTGCCAACGATTACCCGGGCACCAAGACATCGATTGACGAATACAACTTCGGCGGGCTCGAGTCGATCAACGGCGCCGTAACCCAGGCGGACATTCTGGGCATCTTCGGCCGCGAGGGACTTGACCTTGGATCCTTCTGGCCCTCCACCAACGACGACACCCAGCAGCAACCCGCTAACTACTCTTTCGCCATGTATCGCAACTACGACGGCAAAGACTCAGCGTTCGGCGATGTTTATCTTTGGGCGACCAGCACTGCTTCGGGAGCCGATGCCGAGGGCCAGCTCTCGGTCTATGGTGCTCAGCGCAGCTCGGATGGCGCCATCACCGTGATGGTGATCAACAAGACGTTCGGATCACTCACTTCGACTCTGACGCTTGAGAACTTTGCCGCCAGCAGCAACACAACGGCGCAGGTTTACCAGTACAGCAACGCAAACCTGAATGCCATTGCGCAGCAACCAGCCGTAACCGTAGCTCCACCCCTAAGCGGGGCCACCAGCAGTACCATCGGCTACACCTTTCCGGCACAGTCAATCACGTTGTTTGTGATACCGAACTAATACCGGCTCGTTTAACCGGTGGGCTCGTCGCCGTGACTGACGAGCGCAAATGAATTTTTTGGAGGCAGTGATATGAAACTCATTGTTCGGCTTGGAACTCTTGCAACAGTTTCAGCGGCATTCCTGTGGATAGCAGCTTGTGGCGGCGGCAGCGGTGGCAATGGCGGCGGTAACACCTTGCCGCCCACCATCACCAGCTTTACGGCCAGCCCGAGTTCAGTAACTGACGGCGCTACTGCCCAACTCACCGGCGTGTTCTCAAACGGCACAGGCGTGATAACGCCGGGCAATCTGGCTGCGACCAGCGGAACAGCGGTCACGGTCACGCCTCCGAACGATGCAACAACGGTCTACACGCTCACGGTAACCGGCACGAGCGGAGCGACTGCTTCGAGCACGGCTTCAGTGCAGGCCGTGGCGGCAACTCCGCCCAACATCGCGGTCAGCCCCTCGGGGCCGGTAACGATCGGAACACAGCAGCAGTTCACCGCCACCGCGACGAATTTCGGCAGCACGAGCACGGCCGTTACCTGGTCGGTTTCGGCGCCTTCGGGCAGCAGTCTCAGTGGCGGCGATATCAGTTCAACGGGGCTCTACAACACGCCCTATCCGGCGCCGCCAACTGTCACGGTGACGGCCACGAGCACCGCCATGCCCACAGTGAGCGGCAGTGTAACTGTCACGCTGAGCGAGGCGGCAAGCGCCAGCGGCCCGGCTTTGGCCGTCGATGCCGGGGACCAGACCCACCCCATCAGCCCGTACATTTACGGATGGAATGGGTATTCGTCCAGCGCTTCCGCAGCCCAGGCGGCCAACATCACCATCGATCGCTTTGGCGGCGACGCAACTTCTCTTTACAACTATCAACTGGACGTGACCAACGCCGGCAGCGATTGGTACTTTCAAAACGGAGTTGGCAACAATGGCCAGCAGGCCACCAGCGAGTTCAATGAGCAGGTAATAGGCGATGCCGCCCTTGGAGCTAAAACCCTGGGCACCATGCCTGTGGAAGGCTATGTTGCAAAGGATGGCACGTCTTGCAGCTACACGGCCACGGCCTTCCCGCAGCAATACTCATTTGACCCGTACGATGCGAACTGCGGCGACGGCCAGTACCCCGAGGGAGTTGCTGGCTGCACCAGTTCCACGGGGTGCAACATACCCGATCCGTCAAACGAGGCAACTGTCTCCGGTACTCCCGCTGGCCCGGCATGGGACGGCGCCTGGGTCGCTTACCTGGTGCAGACCTTCGGCACTGCGGCCAAAGGCGGCGTATATTCCTACGATCTCGACAACGAACCGGCCTGGTGGGACGCCGAACATCGCGACGTCCATCCCAACCCTTCGACCTACGACGAAGTCACAAACAACGGCATTGCTACTGCGCAGGCTGTGAAGACGGCCGATCCCACCGCCCAGGTGAACGGCCCGGTGGTCGATTATTGGTGGAACTATTTCTATTCCAAGAAAGATATCGAGTCCGGATGGGGCTCCGGCATCGGTTGCGTCCAGCCCTGGAGCAATCCGGTTGATCGCGAGGCGCACGGCGGCGTGCCGTTCATCGAGTATTACCTGCAGCAGTTCAATGCCGCGTCGACTACTTACGGCGCGCGCCTGCTCGACTATCTTGACCTGCACACCTATTTTGCCGGCACATACAACGGCAACGGCGTAGGTCTGACCACGGCCGGCGACACACAGGAGCAAATTGTTCGTCTGGACTCCACACGCGTTTTGTGGGATCCGACCTATACCGATCCCAACTTTCCGCAGCCGAACTACACCACGGACTCGAACTATACAACGAGCTGCAATGTTCCTTTGCAGGCTCCGCAGTTGATACCGATGGCGCAAGGCTGGGTAGCCAAAGATTTCCCCGGCACCAAGATCGCGTTCACTGAGTACAACTGGGGCGGGCAGGAGAACATGAACGGCGCGGTGGCGCAGGCTGACATTCTCGGCATCTTCGGCAAGTACGGGCTCGATATGGCGACGCTCTGGGGCCCTCCCGATCCCACGACCCAGGTTCCGGGCCTGATGGCATACGAGATTTACCGCAATTACGACGGCAAAAATTCAATGTTTGGCGACACGGCGCTGAACTCGACCAGCGCCAACCAGGGGCAGCTCTCGGTGTATGGCGCGGTGCGCAGCAGTGACAACGCCCTTACCATCGTGGTGATTAACAAAACTTACGGGCCGCTCACCGCGACACTCTCGCTTGAGAACTTTACGTCAACCAGCGGGACCGGACAGGCGTTTCTCTACAACAACGCCAACATCAACGCCATTGTGGCGCAGCCTGCCGTCAGCATTACGCCGCCCTCGGGAGGCGGAACAACCAGCACCATCAGTTACACGTTCCCGACCCAGTCAATTACATTGTTTGTGATTCCGAATTAGCGGAGTGAATCCGAAATTCGTGAAATGTTTGGAGGCAGAGTTATGAAACACATTGATCGGCTGGTAACTCTTGCAACAGTTTTGGCGATATGTATGTGGGTTGCGGCTTGCGGTGGCGGCGGCTCGGGTTCAACAACACCGCCTCCTCCGCTGACGCCCTCGATAACTGTCACTCCGAGCAGTGCCGTGATTGGGACGCAGCAGCAGTTCACGGCGACCGCGACTAATTTTGGTACGACAAGTACGGCAGTCACATGGGCGGTCACTGCTCCCTCGGGCAGCAGCCTCAGCCCCGGCGACATCAGTTCGACAGGCCTCTACAACACGCCTTACCCGGCTCCTGCGACTGTGACCGTGACGGCCACCAGCGTAGCCATGCCCACGGTCAACGGCAGTGCGACGGTCACACTCTCGGCACCGGCGACGACAACTGGCCCGGCGCTTGCGGTCGACGTCGACACGCCCAACACGCCCAGCGAAAATCCGCATGTCATCAACCCTTATGTTTACGGCATGAATGCTTATGCCCTTGACCCGGTGTCGCAGGCGACCGCGAATCCCTCCATCACGCGCTGGGGTGGCGATAACACTTCGCGTTATAACTACCAGAACAAGTGGTCAAACTCCGCCGCTGACTGGTACTTCCAGAATCAGCCGCCGGGTGACGACGGAATGCCGGGCGATGGAACCTTCAACAGCTATGTAGCCACCGTCCATTCTGGCGGGGCGAACGTGCTGGGCAGCGTGCCCGTTAACGGTTGGGTATCTAACGGCCAGATTGCCTGCGGTTTCCCGCAGAGCTTGTTTCCAAACCAAATGGGAGGGAACGGCAACCCCCCGTTCACCAACTACAACAACGAGCAGTGCGGCTGGGGCTTGTATCCCGACGGCGTCAGCGGCTGCAACAGCACCAGCGGCTGCGCCATCCTGGTGGACAACACCCCCGCCGCTGCGGCTCAGGAAGCAGAAATCACCAGTATTGCCGCACCCCCTCCGGACATCACCGACCCATCAACTCCAGCTCCGGGCTCGTCGCCTGCGACCATGAGTCAATGGGCCAACAACACTTGGAGCGGCGGATGGGTCAACAGCCTGGTGAATACTCCGGCAATCGGCCCGGGCAGCAACCCCAGCGGCGTTCAGGTTTGGGATCTCGACAACGAACCAACCTGGTGGAGCGCCACGCATCACGATGTCCATCCCTATCCGTTTACCTATGACGAGGTGACCAATCACGGGATCGGCACGGCGCTGGCAGTGAAAACGGCCGACCCCAGCGCACAGGTCAGTGGCCCGATTATCGATTGGTGGTGGGGCTACTTCTACTCCATGCAGGACATATGGAACGGCTGGGACGCGGGCCCCTGCTATGAGCCATGGAGCAGCCCTGGCGACCGCACCGCGCACGGCGGCGTGCCGCTGATTGAGTACTACCTGCAGCAGTTCAACAAATATTCGCAGCAATATGGCATTCGTCTGCTCGATTACGTTGACATTCACGGCTACTTCGCTGCCACGTACAACGGCAACAGCGTGGGCCTAACCACCGCGGGCGACACGCAAGAGCAGGTTGCGCGCCTCAACTCCACGCGGGTTTTCTGGGATCCCACCTACACCGACCCGAACTTCACGCAGCCGAACTACATTACCGATCCGAACTACACAACAAGCTGCACGGTTCCGCTTCAGTCGCCGCAGTTGATTCCCATGCTGAAGACGTGGGTCAACAACGACTACCCAGGCACCAAAACGGCGATTGACGAATACAACTTCGGAGGGTTGGAGTCGATCAACGGCGCCGTAACCCAGGCCGACATTCTGGGAATCTTCGGCCGCGAAGGACTCGACCTGGGAGCATTTTGGCCTTCAACCGGCAATGACAGCCAGCAGATGCCGGCCAACTATGCCTTCGCCATGTATCGCAATTATGACGGCAAGGACTCGACTTTCGGCGATGTTTACCTTTCGGCGACCAGCAGTAACGCGGGCGCAGATGCTGAGGGCCAGCTCTCAGTCTATGGGGCACAGCGCAGTGCAGATGGCGCCATCACCGTGATGGTGATC
This sequence comes from uncultured Occallatibacter sp., assembly GCA_964528915.1. Classification (GTDB taxonomy): domain Bacteria; phylum Acidobacteriota; class Terriglobia; order Terriglobales; family Acidobacteriaceae; genus Telmatobacter. Next base: position 213,811 of record CAZGUD010000002.1, on the reverse strand, counting down.
AACAAGACCTACGGCTCGCTTACTTCAACACTGTCGCTTGCGAACTTTACCGCCAACAGTAACACAACGACCCAGGTGTACCAGTACAGCAACGCGAACATCAACGCCATTGCAACGCAAACACCTGCGACTGTGACTCCGCCCGCAAGCGGAAGCACCAGCAGCACCATCAGCTACACGTTCCCGGGCCAGTCGATTACGCTATTGGTGATTACACAGTAAGCCGCGATGCATCCGAGCAGCCAACACCGAGTAATTTCAGTGGGGCGGCATATGCACATCTTTCGTTGGCCAGCAGCTTTTGGATCGGTTTCAGCGGCGTGCCTGATAATTTCGGCGTGCGGAAACTCTTCTGCCCCCCCGCCGCCCACTCCGTCCATCACGGTCACGCCATCGGGATCGGTCACCGTCGGTACGCAGCAACAGTTCACCGCAACCATTAACAACGATAACGGCATAGGCAGCGCCGTCACCTGGACGGTCGCCGCTCCATCGGGCAGCAGCCTCAGTCCGGGCGACATCAGTGCCACTGGCCTTTACAACACGCCCTACCCTGCGCCTGCAACGGTGACGGTTACGGCCACTAGCGTGGCAGCGCCCTCGCTAAGCGGAAGTGTGACAATCACGCTGGCCGCGCCGGCCACCGTAACCGGACCAACGCTCACGGTAGACGTAAACACGCCCAACACGCCGAGCGAGAATCCGCACACCATCAGTCCCTACGTTTACGGAATGAATGCGTATCTTCTTGACTCGGCCTCAGAGAAGATTGCAAACCCCGGCATTCTTCGCTGGGGCGGCGACGACAGTTCGCGCTACAACTATCAGAACGGCTGGACCAACTCGGGCAGCGACTGGTATTTCGAAAATGGCCAGGGCGCAGCGTACATGTTCCCCAACGCCACAGGAGGCAGCATTCTCAGCGCCGCCAACCCAACGGCGGGCACAGATTTCACTTCGTTCTTCCCGGCTGCGGATGCGGCGGGTTCGGCGGCGCTGGGCACGATGCCGGTGCAAGGCTGGGTGAGCAACGGAACCTATGCGTGCAGTTTTCCCAGCTCGACGTTTCCCAATCAAGTGGGGCAGGAGGGCTTTACCGGCTTCATCAACTACCCCGCATTTGTCAGCTACAACAACGAGCAATGCGGATACGGAGTGTACCCCGACGGAGATGACGGCTGTACGGTTTCTGGCGGCTGCAACATTTATGGCAACAATACGGTCGCGCAGGTCACAAGCATAGCGGCGCCGCCGCCCAGCATCGCCAATGCTCCCGCTCCCGGCTCGTCAATCGGGACCATGAGCGCCTGGGCGAATGGAACATGGCCGGGCGGCTGGGTGAATTCAATCGCGAGCAATCCGAGCTATGGCAACGGCGCGAGCGGCAAGGGAGTGGCTGTCTGGGATCTCGACAACGAGCCGACGTGGTGGGACGGCGAGCACCGCGATGTGCATCCCGACCCCTTTACTTACGACGAGGTGACTGACAACGGAATTGGAACGGCGCTGGCGATCAAGACGGCCGACCCTACGGCGCTGGTCTCGGGGCCGGTGATCGACTACTGGTGGGCATACTTCTATTCGAAGAAAGACATTGTGTCAGGCTGGCAAACGGGAAATCCCTGCTTTGAACCGTGGAGCAATCCTATAGACCGCGAGGCGCACAACGGCGTGCCCCTGATCGAGTACTACCTGCAGCAATTCAACAATTATTCGCAGCAGTACGGCGTTCGCCTGCTCGATTACCTGGATGTTCACGGCTATTTCGCGCCTGACTATCCGGCGGGAAGCGGCGTCTCGACTGGCTTCAACCCCGCGGGCGACACCCAGGAGCAGGAGGTGCGCGCGAACGGGACGCGGGCCTTCTGGGATCCTACCTACACGGATCCCGATTACCCGCAACCGAACTACATCACCGACACGAACTACACCACAAACTGCTCGCCGCCGCCGCAATCTCCCAATCTGATTCCCACGCTGCAGACCTGGGTGAACCGTGACTATCCGGGCACGTTGACGGCCATCGATGAGTACAACTTCGGCGGCCTGGACTCAATCAGCGGCGCCGTGGTCGAGGCAGACATTCTGGGCATCTTCGGGCGTCAGGGCCTGGGCCTCGGTGCGATGTGGCCGCTGGGAACTCCGACCAGCGTGATTGACTCAACGGCCGAAAACCCGGCCAACTTCGCTTTCGCCATGTATCGCAACTACGACGGCAAAGACTCAATGTTCGGCGATGTTTATCTGTCGGCAAACAGCAGCGCCTCGGGAGCAGATGCCGAGAATCAGCTCTCAGTCTACGGAGCCCAGCGCAGTTCTGATGGCGCCATCACCGTGATGGTGATCAACAAAACCTACGGTTCGCTCACTTCGACGCTGTCGCTTGAGAACTATACCGCTAACAGCAACACCGCGGCCCAGGTGTATCAGTACAGCAACGCGAACATCAACTCCATTGCAACGCAAACACCTGCGACTGTGACTCCGCCGGCAAGCGGAAGCACCAGCAGCACTATCAGCTACACCTTCCCGGGGCAGTCGATTACGCTATTGGTAATTACGCAGTAGCGCGTGGTGCGGGCACAAGAAAAGCGAGCCGGGCAATCGCCCGGCTCGCTTATTTTTGCCGAATGTTTCGACGGGCCTTAAATGCCTACGCCGAACTCGCTCGCCTGCTGCTCACCTGCGTTGGTGTAGAAATCATAAGGCGTGCGGCGCTTGAATTTTGACCGGCTCCTCAGCTCAGCGCCAAGAAAGATACCCAGCGCAGCCACCGCCATACCCACTGAAAACCAGGTGATGACCCGCAACGCTTTCAATTCCCGCTTCTCCACTTCGGGTGGGTCTTCGCATGGCGTGAGCGGTTCTGCTTCAATTGACATGGCACTGCCTCCGGATGCACTCATAATAGCGCAGAAGTTGCTTCGCTGGCCCGCAGGGTGGGACTTGTGGATTACAAGGCAGTTACTCAACGGTTTCAATTTGGGCGAGCGATTTCAACTTGGGCAAGCCAGGCCGATTTTTCTAATTCGGGAAGAAAACTTGCCCTGATCGAATTTGATGCAAGTTTTTGCAACTCGTTGTGGCTGAAGCCATGAATTTCGTGCGCGAGCCTGTATTCATTGGCCACGTTTGAGCCAAAGAAGGCGGGATCGTCGGAATTGATGGTGACCAGCAAGCCCTGGTCGAAGTAGCGGCGCAGGGGGTGGTCGGCAAACGATGTGCAGACGCCGGTCTTCACATTTGAAGTGGGGTTGAGCTCCATCCCGATCTGGCGCGCCTTCAACTCATCCATCAGCGCCGGGTCGTGGATTGCCGAGAGCGCGTGGCCTATCCGCTCCGAGCCAATTGACAGCGCCTCCCAGATTGCTTCCGGGCCGGTGGTTTCGCCGGCGTGATTGGTGAGGCGCAGTCCCGCCTCGCGCGCTTCGGCATAGAGTGCGCGGAACGGCTCCGAGCCAGCGGTTCGCTCATCGCCGCCCAGCCCGATGCCGATAATTGACGGATATTGCGCGCGCATCTCCGCGGCCTTGCGAAACACTCGTTCCGCTTCGGGCACGGTAAAGTGCCGCACCGCATCGAAGATCCAGTAGAGTGAGAGGCCAAGCTCGCGCGCGGCCCGCTCACGCGCCCGTTCGAGCCCCGCGAAGATGGGCTCAAAGCAAACCGGATCGTGATTCCGCCACATGTAAATGACGCCGACCGAGATGTATACCTCGGCATGAACCACGCCCTGTGCGGCTAGCTGCTGCATCATGCGCCAGGCAATCAGTTCGTAGTCCTCGGCCGCTTTGAGCCGCCGTGTGACGGCCTTGAACGCCTCAATGAATCCGGTGAAATCAGTGAACTGGTAAATTGCGTCGGCCTCGGCCTGGGTCAGCGGAGAATCGTCGTGCCGCGCGCTCAGCTCGACCAGCGTTGAGGGCAGAATGGTGCCCTCGAGATGGAGATGAAGCTCAGCCTTCGGGAGTCGGCGGATGAAAGATTCGATTTCGTTCACACATTGAGTTTAGCTTCGCCGCCGCCGAAGGCTGTTGCGGAAGAGCCGACAAGCCGCGAAACCGCTTAAAATGAGCAGCTTCGATTGACTCAACGCAAATTCCGCTCATCATGGTGTGTTCTGCACGTTTTTTGATCGCAGGAGCTGACCTTGGGGTCGAACGGTCCAGGGTGCTTCTCACGCTTCTCGTTCTGAGCGGATCGCAGGTGCCCCATCCTTTCCACAGCCTCATCGCGATAAGGGTGGGAGGGCGCGCTTCATCCGCGCCGGGGGCACGCGGAGCGTGCACCGATGAGTATTGACGGTTGGGCGGTCAACCGCTCCAATCAACCCAAACGCACCGTCATGCTGAGCGCAGCGAAGCATCTGCGGTTGTTTTTCCCAAACTTCCGGATAGGCGGTGATCCGACCTCCACCGCGTCCGAGATCCGAAAACATGCCACAAGCCGACCTATCAATACAGGATCACTTAGTCGTTTCTACTGTGCAGCCGGTTAGCTTGTAGTGCCAGACTTCGTGGTGGCTCTCGCGATTGATCGAAACTTGTTCGGGCAATTGAAATCCGCCAACGGTTTGATAGGTATAGGTGAGGATTATCCGATTGCCGGACCTAAAATCTCCATCCTCGCCGAGCCTGTATGAGGTCATGAGAAAGCCCTGCGGGCCGGGACGGAAGTCTGTTTCTCGGCGATCGGACGCAGATCCCTTTGGCGCTTCGCTCTGGAGGCTCATGTCGTGCGCGAACATCATCTCAACATCAAACGTCTGGATTTTGAATTCAAGCCTGTAGCCTGAGGAAGATGGCTCGACATGAACGGGTGTGTTTTCCGGCGGAAGCATCGCGTTATTGCCGGCAACCAACCAGCTATTCAAGCTGAACTGCACTGCATGTTTGAGAAGACCTTCCGCCATGCCTCCATGGGGGAGCTTGTGTTCTTCATCTTCCGTCATCCCTGATGACACCGTTGCGTTCTGTCGGGTGACAGTGACGCGAGTGTTGATGGGCTGAATCAGTTTAGCGATCTCATCGTCCGTTCCTTCGTCGCCGAGACGTACGACCTCGGTGAAGTGTTGCTTCCAGTTGAACTCTACGGCGCAACTGAAGGATTGGAGGTTTCTTTCAAAGGGAGCGTCATATTTCGCCCGGGTCTGCTCCAGGACCGTTGTGTCATTGATTTCCGTCTGTGCGTGGCAAAACACGGCACAAAGGCTAAATGCCAGCATCGAGTAGAAAAGCCGCATGACGCATCGTAATTCATTACCCCCGAAAAACGCGGTAGGACCCGGAATAGTGTTGCGCCTGGTTTGTCGCCAATCCGGAAGTATTGGCGGGTTTCAGGTTGGAAGAAGCAACCGCAGATCCTTCCGCTTCGCTGCGCTCAGTGTCAGGATGACAGCGCATTGGAAGGGAGACGGAGTGCTCGAGTCGGCTTCGCGGGTGTGTGGTCGCCGACACCGAAATACTACACAATACGCAAAGCTTCTCTTGGCGCGATGCTATTGCTTCTCAGCCAGCCACGCTTTCGACTGTTGCCCGAAGATCTCAATCAGATTGCCCTGCGCCAGGTTCATGTCCAGAACGTGCAGTCCCCATTGGCGGAGCACCTGGCCATTCACCGCAACTTCGCCGTGGATATCTCCCGTCCGCGCATCGGCGTCGCTTTTGTTTACCGAAATCGCAAGATAGCGGAGCCCGTTGCTGGTTGCGCACTGAGCAGTCAACATGCCGGGCAGGCTCACAAAGGGAGTGGTCACCGGCTTTTCGGCCTTCAACCACGCGCCCGGCTGCGCCACATTGGCCCACTCCCGCACACGAGTGGAAAGGTAGGCATGCAGCACTCCGCTGCCTCCGCTGAGCGCCGCTGGATTGGTGCATGCAGCCACCATATTGTCGCCGGCCACGGTTGCAAACAGCCCTCCCGCAGCCGGCGGAAAATCCGCGGGAAAAGACTCGTACGTAATGATGCATCCCGTCTGGGAAGCTGACCGGCACAGCGGCAGGTGCTTAAAGCTGCCGCCCACATCGGCGTCCTTCGGCACTGCAATTGTGGCTCCCACCAGCGCAGCCGCAACAATGCGCGATTGAATCGGCTTGCCGTCAATCTCGTTCTGTAACAACTGCCGCAGCAGGTTACCACCCTGCGAGTGACCGATGAGAATGACGCCGCGCCCGTGGTTGTCGTGCTCCAGGTAGTAATGCCACGCGTCGGCCACATCACTGTAAGCGAGCGCCTGGGCCGCTGGAATCGGCCTGCCGGACATCCTGGCAAGCAGCCCGAACATTGTCACCTGCCGGTACATGGGTGCATACAGCCGGCACACCTGGCCGAAGCGCGCAAACTGCGACCGCACCACGCCCTTCTCCGCGGGGCCCTGCATCATGTCGCTGCTGATGGTCGGCTCGAGCGATACAGTCGGATAAACGTAGAAGCAATCCACCTGCGGATCGGCAGCGGGTGTCCACGACTCTTTGCTCATTGATCCATCTGCGGCGATGACCGTGGTTGTAAGGTCTGCCGCGCACGCATCCTGTCGTCCCGGCAGGCACAGCCAATAGTCGGGCCTGGAGTAATCGTTGGGAGCGGGTGGGGGCGCGGGAGCGGATGCGGCCGCGGGGCTGACCGAACCTGCACTTGGCGCCGGAGTGGCCTGAGCCGCGGCGGTTTGCGCCGGCGCGGCAGCCGGAATCGGAGGGGTGGCAAGCAGCAATAGAAGGGCAAGAAACCTGTGCATGATTGGTTGTCCTCAGGGGATTTTCAGCGGGAAAAACCAACTTAACCCGTCACCTCGCCGGGAGTCAATTCAATCTTCAGAGACTGGTGAGGCGGACCCGAAGTTCGCCAAGGAACAACCGCAGTCATACATGTCGCGTTGCGATACCCATAGACGATGAAAATGCTGGCCCGCATCAAGCCGTGCGCAGGCGAGGACGCCCGCACTACAGCCGGTCGGGAAACCGGCGGTACAATCTGGGCTCACTGGCCCTTGATCGTGGTCGCGTGATTATTCACGTAGGTAACGGTCCACGTCTTGCCGGCCTGGTCGTAGGTCACGGTGCGGTTGCCCTCGGTGCCGCCATTGTTATCGATCTTCTGGCCGATCGCCATGCGCGTCTCCAGCTCGCTCATTCCCGGTTTGACCTGGTGCGCGTCGATCGCAGCCCACACATCCTTCGGCCAATTGTCGTAGATGGTGTGGGGATCGTCGTAGTAGAACAGCAGGTCGCAGAAGTACTGCTCCTGGTTTCCCTGGATCACGCCGATCGGTGTTGCGTCCAGATCGGTGCTGCCCGGCAAAGTAAACACCGCAAACACCTGCCGGGTGCCATGATCGATGCTGTCGTCTTCATTCGCCGGCACGGCAGCCTTGATAACTTTCTTGATGTCGAGCTTCTGCGCCGATGGAATCAATCCGATTTTTTTCGCGAAGACCACGCGGCCGCCCTCATAAGGGTAGTAGGGCATGGTGTAGCCGTTCTTCATCCACACGCTTGTGCCCTGCAGCTTGACCGCATCGTCAAACGAGGTCATAAACATCTGGCGCACAATCGCCACGTCGTCCGACGTCAGGTTCTGTTCGGGAGCGGCCTGGGTTACGACGCCGGGGTTTTGGCGATGCTTGAATACCACCAACAAATAGATGCCGCCAATAGTAAGCGTGACGAGCGTAGTTACGAGTATGAATTTCCAGGGCTTCATCTGGGGAATCCTCCGCTACGGCTGCCCTATTACTTCAAATGCGCGAACTCGGAGCGGTGACGGCTGTAGAGGAAATAGATAAACAAGCCGGCGACGAGCCACGCAAAGAAGGCCATCCAGGTCAGCACCTCAAGGCCCATCATCAATATGATGCAAAAGACGATGCTGAGCACGGGAAAGACGGGGCCCAGCGGCGTGCGGAAACCGCGGTGCCGTTCCGGCTCGCGGTAGCGCAGAATGATGACCGCTGCGGAAACCAGGACAAAGGCAAAGAGGGTGCCGATATTGGAGAGATTTGAGACGGTGCCGATATCGAGCAGGCCCGCGGGAATGCCGACCACGAATCCCGCAACCCAGGTGGCGAATGCGGGGGTTCGGAATTGCGCGTGAATGCGGCTGAAGATGGCAGGCAGCAATCCGTCGCGGGACATGGCGAACCAGATGCGCGCCTGTCCAAGCTGAAATACAAGGATCGAGGAGATCATGCCCATAAGCGCACCCATGAGAACAAAGAGGCGCACCCAATGGAGTTCGACGCTGGCATGAAGTATGGAGAGCCGCTTGAGAGCGTTGACGACGGGGGCGGCGTCGCCCATCACAGACTGCCAGGGGACAATGCCGCTGAGCACGATGGCGACTCCGCCGTAGAGGACGGTGCATGCAACCAGGGTGGCCAGGATGCCAAAGGGCAGATCCCGTTGCGGATTGTTGCACTCTTCCGCGGCAGTCGAAACGGAATCGAAACCGATATAAGTGAAAAAGATGATCGATCCGCCGGTAAGCACGCCCGACCATCCGTTGGGCATGAAGGGATGCCAATAGTGTGGCTTGACGAAACTAGCCGAGGCAAAGATGAACACCAGGATCGCCGCGATCTTGACGAGCACCATGACGTTGTTGGCTCGTGCCGATTCGCGGATGCCACGGACGAGAATGACCGTGAGGATCATGACCACGAGGAATGCGGGAACATTGAAGCCTAAGTGCCAGCCCGGATCGTAGAGATTGTTTCCCGCAAAGTCCTGCAGCCCGGTGGGCAGATATGCAGGCGAGATCCACATGAGGGGCAGATGGATGTTGAACCAGTCGAGCAGGTCAACGATATGAGCGGCAAAGCCGACGCTGACGCTCATGTTGCTGAAGGCATACTCGAGGATCAGATCCCAGCCGATGATCCAGGCCACCAGCTCACCCATGGTTGCGTAGGTATAGGTGTAGGCCGACCCGGCAATGGGGATCATGGATGATATTTCGGCGTAGCAGAGTCCGGTGAAGGCGCAGACGAATGCGACCAGCACGAGCGAAAGGGCGAGAGCGGGCCCTGCGCCGGGGCGGCCGGCGAGTGCGGTGTGATGGATGAGGTAGTGGATGAGGGGCGTGTTTTCGAGCGAGGGATGATCGAACTGCTGGCCGGCCATGGCCGTCCCGATGACGGTGAAGATGCCGGACCCGATGACCGCGCCGATGCCCAGCGCAGTTAACGACCACGGCCCAAGAGTCTTCTTGAGCGCGTGCTCAGGCTCCTCCGAGTCACGTATCAGCTTGTCGATTGACTTGCGGGCAAGCAGTTGGCTCAGCAGTGGAGTTCTCCTCATCCCGCCGGCGAGCCTCTTTCGCCGTTGCGGGTATTTCTTGAAAGCATACAGGAGAGATTCGGGATGCAGCTTTCAGCCTTCAGCTATCAGCTTTCAGTCCTTTAGCGCAGTGGGGCGAGAAGGTGAATTGCCGCACAATGGGGCTGAAGGCTGAAAGCTAATGGCTGAAGGCTGGCATTTTTACCGCTTCGACTGGCCGCGCACCATCTTCTTCACTTTTTTCTTGGCGGCGCCGCGCGGGGTGGTTCGCTTGCCCTTGGGCGCTGCTTTTTTGCGGGCGGCGCGCTTCAGCTTCTTTCGTTCCAGTTTATCTTCAATCTTGGTGGTATCTGCCACGAATAACCTCTTTCAATTCTGTATTTTCTGTGTGTTCCCGCCGAATGCGGTTCGCGTCTTCAAGGATATCAGGGTTTTCGCCCTGCGCGAAAGCCGCAGTTCCTCAGGAACTGAATCCTTCGGCCAACTCTCATTCCGATTTTCGCCGAGGCTGACGCAGATCACTCACGGCATGGCTCTGCGCGTGTAAACTCATTTCCGCTCGCGCCCCTGTTGGGGTGCCTGAGAGGTGCAGCTTGAGCAGCATTCCGAAGCCAAGTTCCGGCCGTGTGCTGGCGATCAACCCCGGAACCACATCGACAAAAATCGGCGTATTCAGGCGCGACCGCGAGGAGTTCTCGCAGACCATCCGCCATGGCGACGAGGAGATCGATCTCTTTCGCGGGCAGCCTATGCTGGCGCGCATGGATTACCGCGCCGAGCTTATTGAGAGGGCGCTGGAAGCAGCAGGATACGCACCGAAGAGTGAAAATGCGGAGCGCTGGGAGGCGGTAGTCGGACGCGGGGGACTGTTGCCGCCCATGGAGTGCGGCACCTACCTGGTGAACGAGGCGATGGTGGAGGCGCTTCGCCACACGCCGCTGGGCGACCACGCTTCAAACCTGGGCGCGGTTCTGGCGCTCCGCTTTGCCAAGGCATCGGGCGTGGACGCCTATATTGTCGATCCGGTCACCGTAGACGAGTGGCAGCCCTGCGCTCGCATTACCGGCTCGACGCTGGTGCAACGCACCAGCGTGGGCCACGCACTGAACACCAAGGCGGTAGCTCGCCGATTTGCCCGCGAGCGAAGCCGCGCCTACGCCGATCTGCGGCTTATTGTTGTGCACATGGGCAGCGGCATTACCGTGTCGGCTCATCGCGGCGGCCGCACCATCGACAGCAATTCCATTGAAGAGGGCCCCTTTGGACCCGATCGCACCGGCTCGTTGCCGGTGCGCGCGCTCATCAAGCTGTGTTTCAGCGGCCGCTTCACGCAGGCCGAACTCGATCGCCAGGTCTTTGGCGACGGCGGCCTTTTCGCCTACCTCGGTACCCGTGACCTGCTCGAAGTGGAACAGCGCATCGACGCGGGAGATGCTTTGGCTGCGCAGGTGCTCGATGCCTTGATATACCAGATCGCCAAAGAAACGGGCGCCATGGCGGCCGTGCTGGCCGGCAGCGTGGATGCCATCATTTTGACCGGCGGCATGGCGCATTCTGAGCGTGTGGTGAACCGGTTGCGCACACAGATCGAATGGATCGCGCCGATCACTATCTATCCCGGCGAAGACGAGTTGCAGGCGCTGGCCGAGGGGGTGTTTCGCGTGCTGGATGGCGAGGAAGAGGCTAGGCGGATGGAGGCTGAATAGCTATATCCGCTCAGTTCGGATTGCGCGTTTGAGCGCGTCCCGCACGATGACGCTCGAAAGCTACCGCAATATCGTGAACGAGTGGCGACGGTTCGGCCCGAAGCGGAAGATTGCGAAATGCTCGTCCAGCGAAGCAGCCGCCTCGATTCCCAACCGGTTCATGACCGCAAAACTCGTGCAATCGACAATCGAGAAATCCTGGTCGGCCCAGGAGGAACCAATCTGCCATGCAGCTTCAAGGTCGGCGGGAGAAACAGGTTCAATAAGCGCGGCGCCGCTTCTCAGGCCGCCCCAAAAGCGCTCGGCTGCGGCCCGGTTTACTCTGTGCCGGATCAGCATCCAGGTCTCTATCAACACATGATCGCTTGTGACGAGTTGCTCGCCGGAACCAAGGACCTGCTTCGCTCGCGCATTGCTCCGGTCAGACGAGTCTGCAGCGGCGTACCACACTGACGTGTCTACATAGAGACTCATCGCCGCGCGCTGCTCTGATCGTCAACTGCGGTCGGATTTGCTGCGCCGAACGCTGCTGCGAGCATCGCGTCCTTATCCTTGGAAATATCGGAACCGCCTGATGAGCCGAGATCGAAGACGCACTGGATTGAAGCATTTCGTTCTGCGCGCGAAAGGTCGCGCGCCACCAGCCGTCGAACGTACTCGGCAAAGGAGATGCCCATCTCGCCGGCGTGTTGTTGTGCTCGCTTCTGGAGCTCGCTATCTAAGGTGATCTGGGTTCGTGACATCATGATGGCACCATCATACCATAATCATCGATCTCAATTATAAGTATCACATTTTCTTAAGGTTAGCGAACTTCTCCATCAGCTTCTTGAGCCCGTGCCTCTCAAAAACTACCGAAAGCTTGGCGTCTTCGCCATCGCCTTCGCGCATCATCACTGTTCCTTCGCCGTACTTCGCGTGACGAACGCGGTCGCCTCTTTTCAAGCCCGTCGCTCCGCCCGGCGCGACTATCTCCATGGCCGGACGAGCCAGCGAACCCGGGCGGCTGACTCCGACTTTGCCACCAAAAAACTTCGCAATATTGTCGATCGAGGGCGCTTCAGGGCCTGGCGCTTCTGCGCCTTCATTTTTTGGTGCAGATTCCTGCGCCGGCACGCTCTTCTTCGCACCCGTCATCCACGAGGCCATAAACGGCTTCGTCGGGTCTCGCCGCGTTGCAGTGTTCCGCGACCGCGCCGCGGGGTTCACTTCCTGGCTTTCATCCTCGTAGTTGTAGTGCCGGCTGTCGCTATCGCGGTTTGAATCTCTGTTATTGCCGCGCCCGAACCCCCGCCGGCTGCCGTACCCGTAGCCCGAGCCATACGCCGGAGTCGACCACGCAGGGCTCCGTCCTCCCAGGTTCTCAATCAGAGCCGGCGGCACCTCTTCAAGGAACCGCGACGGAATGCTCATTTCAGGCGCATCGTTGCCATAGCGACGGCGATAATGCGCGCGCGTCAGAATCAGCGTGTTCATGGCTCGCGTCATTCCCACGTAGCAGAGCCGCCGTTCCTCTTCCAGTTCCTCAGGACTGTTCAGCGTTCTCGAGTGGGGAAAGAGCCCTTCCTCGAGCCCCGCCAGAAAGACAAGCGGAAACTCGAGTCCCTTGGCAGCATGGAGCGTCATCAGCGTTACGCGCGCATCGGGATCGAATTGATCGGTGTCAGAGGCGAGCGCCGCGTGATCGAGAAAATCGGCCAGCGTCTCGCCGCGCACCTCGGCATCGTGCGCCGCATTCGCCAGCTCCTTCAGGTTTTCAATGCGGCTGAAGGCCTCAGGCGAACCTTCCGTTTCAAGCGCCTTGATGTAGCCCGTGCGATCGATGATGAACCGGATCAGCTCCGGCAGCGTTGCCGCATCGCCCGGCCTTCTGAATCCTTCAGTCTTTTGAGGCTCGTCTTCGTCGCCGCTCTTTTTCTCTGCGTCAGAGCCAGGAGTCGACTTTGCCGGAGTCGACTGCTGCGGCATTTTGAGGAACGGCATTGCCTGCTTCTGCTCGAAGGGGGAAAAGTGTGAAGCATCGAGCAGCGCCATCTGCCCATCGGTGTTGGCGCCAAACCCGAATTCTGCGCCCTCAACCAGGGCGTCAATCGGCGGTATCGAGTCCGTCGCCGGTTGTTCCGCGCCGAACGTAAAGTCAGTGTCGCCCGCGCCGGCTTCGGCAGCCGCTGCATCCGCCGAAAGCTTGCCCGCAAAGTCCGGGTCCATCATCGCCTGGGCATCCACAATAATCTGACGGAATGAGTCGAGGGCGGAAAGTGCGCGCGCCGGAATCAGCCGGTTCTGGATCGCCACCGCGATCGCATCCCAGGTAGACTTGTCGGTTTCGAGCGCCAACCGCTCAACTGTCTCAAGCGTCGATTTGCCAATGCCGCGCGCCGGAGTGTTGACCACCCGCGCGAGAGCCATTGAATCATGCGGATTCCGCACCAGCCGCAGGTACGCAAGCAGATCCTTGATCTCGGCGCGCTCGTAGAAACTGAATCCGCCCACCATGGTGTAGCTGATGTTGTAGCGGCGCAACGCCTCTTCCACCAGGCGCGACTGCGAATTGGTCCGGTACAGCACGGCGCAGTGCTGACCTCCGCCCGAGCCCGCTTCCGATCCCTGGTTCTCGCGCTGGAACGCCTGAATCTTGTCGGCGATAAACAGCGCCTCGTTTTCACCGTCGGGCGCTTCGTAGTAGCCAATCAGCGAACCGCCCTGCCGCTCGGTCCACAGCTTTTTGCCCTTGCGCCGCAGGTTGTTCGCGACTACCGCGCCGGCGGCTTCAAGAATCACCTGCGTCGAGCGGTAGTTCTGTTCCAGGCGAATGATTTGCGCATTAGGAAAGTCCTGCTCGAACTCGAGAATGTTGCGGATGTCTGCGCCGCGCCAGGAGTAAATGCTTTGATCTTCGTCGCCCACCGCGCATACATTTTTCTGTTCGCCGGCGAGCAGCTTCATCAGTTCGTACTGCGGCCGGTTGGTGTCCTGGTACTCGTCTACCAGCAGATAGCGGTAGCGCCGCTGGTAGCGCTCGCGTACTTCGCGCGAAGCCTTCAGCAGCCGCACCGCCTCAAGCAGCAGATCGTCGAAGTCCATTGCGTTGTTCTTGCCGAGCTCGGTCTGGTACTGCTTGAAGATCTGCGCAACCCGTTCGCTGTTGGGATCTTTGGACTCGAGAAAATATTCCTGCGGATCGACCATGTGGTTCTTGGCCCACGAAATCCGTCCCAGCACGGTGCGGGGCGTGAGCTGCTTGGTATCGAGGCCCATCCGCTTCATGATCTGCTTTACAATGCCCTGTTGATCGTTCTCGTCGAAGATTGCAAAGCTGCGCGTGAGTCCTTTATCGCCTACTTTCAGCGCTTCAACATCGCGGCGCAGAATACGCACGCACAGCGAGTGAAATGTGGCGATGAGCGGCTTGGCGAGCGAGCCATGGCCAAGCAGCCGATCGACTCGCTCACCCATCTCGCTGGCCGCTTTGTTGGTAAAGGTGACTGCGAGGATCGCGTCCGGTGCCACGCCTTTTTCCTGGATGAGCCAGGCAATCCGGCTGGTAATGACGCGGGTTTTGCCGGATCCCGCGCCGGCAAGGATCAGCAACGGACCATCCGTGGCTTCAACCGCGGCGCGCTGTTCAGGATTCAGATTGGAGAGGATTGTTCGCAAGGCAACGGTTCGGACTGGAAAGGTCCTTCTTCAAGTTTACCTGTGTTGGCACGCGCGTGCAGACGCGGCGAATCTGGCCGCTAAGCGGCCCTGTTTCTTGTGATCGGCGCAGCATGTATCAGGTCTGGCACAAATTCAGCTTTAGCAGTACACATCATTGGTTTTGCCCGGACGCGGCTTGAGAGTGCGGAATAATAAATCTATGGTCAATCGTTCGAATCCAGCCTTCCCGGCGAGTTTCGGGCTCGCTCGAGGGCGGTTTCAATGAGTGACGCCTCCACACCTGCGATTGTTGAGCCGGCCCACTGGACACCAAAATCGAACCCGTGGGCCATCGCCGCCGCTGTGATGACAGCCACCTTCATGGTGGTGCTTGATTCCTCGGTCGCCAACGTCGCGCTGCCCCATATCGCCGGCAACCTGTCGGCCTCGACCGACGAAGCTACCTGGGTGCTCACCAGCTATCTGGTCTCGAATGCAATCATGCTGCCGGCCACCAGTTGGATTACGCGGCGCATCGGCCGCAAGCGCCTGCTAATGATCTCGATCCTGATATTTACTGGCGCGTCGATGCTCTGTGGCGCAGCCATCAACATGCCCATGCTCATCCTTGCCCGCATTTTGCAGGGCGTGGGCGGCGGCGGCATGCAACCGCTGGCTCAGTCCATCCTTCTGGAAAGCTTTCCCAGCGGCCAGCACGGCAAGGCAATGGCTGTTTACGGCACCGGCATCGTGGTTGCGCCGGTGATTGGTCCCACGCTGGGCGGCTGGATCACCGACAGCTACTCCTGGCGCTGGATTTTCTACATCAACCTTCCGGTCGGTGTGCTCGCGCTCTTTCTTGCCGCCACTTTTATTGAGGATCCCCCCTACCTGCGCTCACACGTGCGCCAATCAATTGACGCCCTCGGCTTCGCATTCATGGCTCTGTGGCTCGGCACCCTGCAGCTTGTCCTCGACAAGGGCCAGGAAGCGGACTGGTTCGGGGCGCTCTGGATCCGCTTCACCGTCGCTGTCTCCGTACTTGCGCTTGTCGCCTTCATCGCCCGTGAGCTGCACTGCCGCGAGCCTATCGTCCAGCTTCACATTTTGCTGAATCGCAACTTTGCCACCGGCACACTCATCACCGGACTTTATGGCTTCGTTCTCTACAGTTCCACCGCCCTGCTGCCGCTCTTTTTGCAAACCCTGCTCGGATATCCCGCGCTCGACAGCGGCCTCGCCGTGAGCCCACGCGGACTTGGCTCCATGCTCTCAATGATCATCGCCGGCGCGCTCGCCAACCGCATCGACTCACGCCATATGCTCACCTTCGGCTTCATCGTGCTTGGCGCTTCCACCTTCATGCTCGGCCACGTGAATCTCGAAATCTCAATGTTCACCGTCGCCATTCCAAACTTTTTCAATGGCTTTGCGGGCGGCTTTATCTTCGTTCCGTTAACCACCATGACCATGAGCCGCCTGCGCAAACAGGAGATCGGCAATGCTGCAGGCATCTACAACCTGGTACGCAACATTGGCGGCAGCATCGGCATCGCCACGGCTACTACGCTGCTGGTCCGCCGAGCGCAGGTGCATCAGAACTTTCTCGCAGCCGGCTTTTCGGCTTCCGACGTTTCAGGCGGCGTGATTCGCGGGCTGCAGGCCAGCCTCTACACCTCGGGCACATCCTCTTACGACGCTCATCAACGAGCTTTTGGCGCGATCTACGCCCTGCTCCAACAACAGGCTTCGCTTCTCGCCTATGTCGACAACTTCCGCATACTGGGCTTCCTGTCTTTCGCCTGTATTCCCTTTGTCTATCTTTTCCGCACAGCCAAAAAAGGTGCGCTAACCCTGCCACAACCTGCGGGCGTTATCCTTGATGCGAATGAGTGAATCTCGATCTTCGGTTCAATCTCCGGCTGTAACTCCTGTTCGTCGTGTAACTGTTTATTGCGGATCTTCCGACGGCGCTAGTCCCGAGTACCTGGCTGAAGCTCGCGCACTGGGCCAGGCAATCGCTATTGCGGGGTTGGGTCTGGTTTACGGCGGAGCCTCGTTGGGGCTGATGGGCGCGGTTGCCAACGCCGCGCTCGAGGCAGGCGCCGAGGTCATTGGCATACTGCCCAACGTTTTGTCCGGCCGGGAAATTGCTCACAATCGACTCACCACTCTTGAAGTGGTGCCCACGATGCACGAGCGCAAGATGCGGCTGCACGCGCTCGCCGATGCATTCATCGCACTCCCGGGAGGGTACGGAACGCTCGACGAAATGATTGAGGCCGTCACCTGGGCGCAACTCGCCATTCACGCCAAGCCCTGCATCCTCATCAACACGCTCGGCTATTGGAATGGTCTGCTTGACTTTCTCGACACTGCAGTCAACGCGGGCTTTCTGAAGCCCGAAAATCGCGCGCTGCTGCGTGTCGCCGCAAACTCGGCCGAGGCGGTCGCCCTCATTGCCGGTTAACAAAAACGAAATATCTCAGAACCACCTACCGTCTGAACCGCGCGCAGACTCGCGGCGGCGCTATCATGCCCTTATGTCCACCAAGCTTCGGTTCGGAGTTCTGAGTACAGCGCAGATCGGGATCAGGCAAGTGATCCCCGCCATGCAAAAGAGTCAGCTTACCTGCGTCACCGCCATCGCATCGCGCGATCTGACTAAAGCTCGCTATACTGCTTCAACGCTCAATATTCCCAAGGCCTACGGCTCCTATGAGGAGCTGCTTGCCGACCCTGAGATCGACGCCATCTATAACCCGTTGCCAAATCAGTTGCACGTGCCCTGGAGCATCAGGGCCGCTGAAGCCGGGAAACACGTTTTGTGCGAAAAACCTCTCAGCAAGAGCGTTGCCGAGGCGCGGTCGCTCATTGCGGCTCGCGATCGCGCCGGAGTAAAAATCGGAGAGGCATTCATGATTCGCAGCTTTCCCCAGTGGTTGCGCCTTCGCGAACTGCTGGACGAAGGGCGCGTCGGCGAACTGCGCTCGGTGACAGGCTTCTTCAGCTACTTTCTCACTGACCCGGCCAACATCCGCAGCCGCGTCGACTTCGGCGGGGGCGGTGTCTACGACATCGGCTGCTATCTTATCCACGCGTCGCGTTTCGCATTTGGCGAGGAGCCTATACGCGTCGTCGCGACTGCCGAACGCGACCCCCAGATGGGCATCGATCGCCTCGCCTCAGCGATTCTCGAGTTCCCGTCAGGACACGCCATATTTACCTGCGGTACGCAGCTCATCCCTTATCAGCGCGTCCATTTCCTGGGAACGCGTGGGCGCATCGAGATCGAAATTCCGTTCAACGCGCCCAACGATCGTCCCACGCATCTCTTCATCGACGCGACGGGGGATCTTACCGGGGCAGGAATTTCGATTGAATCTTTCCCCGCAGGCGATCAATACACATTTCAGGGTGATGCTTTTGCAAAGGCCGTGGTTGAAGGCGCCGAGGTGCCAGTTACACTCGAGGATGCTCTCGGCAACATGGCAGTGATAGATGCTATATTCCGGTCGGCGGCGTCGGGTAAGTGGGAAGTTCCGGAGAGGTGACTCTTGTAACTCACAATAGTAATCAGTGTTTCCACTGATCAGAATTCTCCTGGTTGGCGGGAACCCTACTGTGGATTGCGCGCGGCGATGCAGTACTTCTGCTTCCTGATTCAAACGGCTCTATCGAGTTACTTGGCGCCTGCTGCCGATTTCCGCATCGCCGCCCAGCGACGCTTTTGAGCATCAGCAATTCTCTTGCGGCCCTCGGGTGTGAGGTTTCTCTTCTTTCGCTTCTTTGCCGGCGTGCTTATCAGGGCGTTCACAACTGCGGCCGTCTTGCTGGGTCTTCCCCGCTTCCTGCCTACATGCGCTCCTGCGGCAAGCAACGCGCGCGCTCTCTGCAACGTTGAAATTTCGCTGTCAATCGATGCAAGAATCTCAGCTAATCCCATGCTGGTCTCCTGGAGTTTCGAAGATCTGCTATTGCAGGTAAGTGGATGGCGCAGAAATCAGGTTTCCGCGTAGCACTAACATAACCCTATCTTCTTGAATTAAGCAATTGAATTGTATAAGGAGCTTATAAAGACGGATTTAATTGCCGATGAATATCGGCCTCGATGCAGAAACGAACATAATGTTTCTTCCGCCACAAGAAGCCAGGCGCCTAAGTCCCTTGGAACCAGACTCAGGCGTCTTTACACCACTTACATTAATTAACTCATTAATAAATGCAGGGTCCGAGCTGCCTTACTGGCATTTACGCGGTGCACTTTCTCGGGTCCTGGCAGAGCGCCTCGGTACGCCCGGAATCGCTGTCCCATGCAAACCGGAACCGTGGCGCGCCGCCGGGCCTACACTTGATGCATATGAAAATCACGCGTAGAGAGCATCTGAGCGGGCTTGGCGCAGCCGCAGTGTCTTCAATTTTCGCGTCGCGTTGGGCTTCTGGCCTTACCTCAGGAGACGCGCAGCCCACCCTGCGCGAGGCTGCTACTCACGCGGGCCTTGCGTATGGCTCGTGCAGCGACGAGCAGTTCCGCCATCAGCCGGATGCGTATCGAGTGCTCTTCCTCAAACAGTGCGCGCTCTACGCGGGGATTCTCGCGTGGAAGCACATAGCGCCCAATCCTGCCGAAGAAAACGATAGCTTCGACCCGAATGTCGCCGTAGCCCTCGATGCAGGCCTGCGGCTGACCGGCGCGCATCTGTTGTGGCACGAACAAACTCCCGCCTGGCTTGAAAGCCTTTCCCAGGCGCAGGCGCAGGCCGCTGCCGCCGCGCATATCAAGCGCATCGCCGGCTTTTATCGCGGCAAATGTTCCTCATGGAATGTTGTGAATGAAGCTATACACCCACGCGACGGCGCCCCCGACGGACTTCGCGTCGACTCCCCGCTGCTGCGCTCGCTGGGCCCCGATTATTTTGAAACTGCCTTTCGCGAGGCGCGTGCCGCCGATCCTGGAGCGCTGCTGCTCTACAACGATTACGATCTGGAGCTCGATACGCAGGATCAGAGTGACCGCCGCTCCGCGCTCTTCCATCTGTTGGACCGTCTCAAAAAGGCGCAGATTCCCATCGATGGCGTGGGACTGCAATCGCATCTAAAATTCGCCCATTTCGGTGACTTCAACGAAAAGAATTACCGCGGCTTTCTCCACGAGCTGGCGCAGCGCGGGCTTAAGATCGCGATCACCGAACTCGATGTGGACGATCGCGGCGCGCCGCCGGCGCCAGACAAACGTGACCACGCAGTCGCTGACGTTTACGCGCGCTTTCTGGCCGTCGCTCTCGATGAGCCGGCTGTAATTGCGCTGGTCACATGGGGACTGGTCGACCCGTATAGTTGGTTGAACCACCCCGCATCTTTTCCGCAATTTGTGCGCCCCGACGGCCAGCCTCAGCGGCCGCTGCTCTTCGACGCTACATTCCAACCCAAACCGGCCTACGATGCCGTGCTGCATGCGCTGGAACAGGCGCCTGTGCGGGAACGTACGCCCGGTTCATCGCAATAAACATGGTTCAGCGAAGTCTCTGAGGGTCGGGAGACCCTCAATACAGCCTGTGGAGACCGGCGCTGCTCACTTGCTGGACCGTAACAAATACGGGCTACGCCGCGCACTCCTTCAGGTCGCGGCAGAGGGCATCGATGCGCTGGGGATCGCTGTCCCACGCGAACATGAATCGCGCGGCGCCGCCGATAAAGGTGTAGAAGTTCCATCCCAATCTGTGCAGGCGCTCTAGTACCTCCGGCTCGGCTTGAATAAAGACCGCATTCGCTTCCACCGGTTGGACCAGCTTCACGCCCTCTACTCCTTCGACCTGCGCCGCGAAGCGCTTTGCGCACTGGTTGGCGTGCTGCGCGTTTTTGAGCCAGGCTCCGCTTTCAAGCATCCCCACCCACGGAGCCGACAGGAATCGCATCTTCGAGGCCAGTTGCCCGGCCTGTTTGCAGCGGTAGTCGAAATCGGCGGCCAGCCTGCGATCGAAAAACAGTACAGCCTCGCCAACCGCCATTCCATTTTTTGTGCCGCCAAAGCACAATACGTCAACGCCGCTTCGCCAGGTCATATCGGCGGGCGAACAGCCCAGGCTGGCGCAGGCATTCGCAAATCGCGCGCCGTCCATGTGCAGCGACAAACCATGCCGCTTGCATATGGCTGAAATCGCGCGCAGCTCTTCAATCGTGTACACGCGTCCGATTTCTGTCGGCTGTGTGACCGTGACCGCTCTCGGCTTGGGATAGTGAATGTCTTTGCGCTTGGTGGCAAGCTCGTGAATCGCTTCCGGCGCCAGCTTTCCATCGATGCTCGGCGCTACCAGCAGCTTCGAACCATTCGAAAAGAACTCGGGCGCGCCGCATTCATCGGTCTCGACATGCGATTGGTCGCAGCAAATCACGCTGTGGTATGACTGGCACAGCGATGCCAGGGCCAGCGAATTTGCCGCTGTCCCGTTGAAGACGAAGTAAACCTCGCAATCGGTCTCAAACAGCTTGCGAAACGCATCCGACGCCTTCCCGGTCCAGGGATCGTCTCCATACGCGGTGGCGTGTCCGCGGTTGGCGGCGTCGGTCGCCATCCATGCCTCGGGACAGATACCCGCATAATTGTCGCTTGCGAACTGCTGCTTCAGGTCGCGCTCATCAATTCCTGCCATGCAGTTATTATTTCATCCGCTTGAGCGCGAGTTTCGCGGCATGATATCCGCACATTCCGTGCACGCCGCCACCGGGTGGCGTTGAGGCCGAGCAAATATAGATGTCCCTGGCGCTGGTTCGATAGCTGTGCACCGTAGGCCGCAGCAGAAGCTGGCGCAGGCTCGTTGCGCCTCCCGCGATGTCTCCACCCACAAGGTTTGCATTCATTTTTTCCATGGTCGCGGGAGACGATACATGGCGCGCGAGCACGCAATCACGAAACCCGGGCGCAAACCTCTCGATCTGCGACTCGATCCTTTCCGTCATATCCGCGCGCGATCCGTTCGGCACGTGGCAATAGGTCCACAACACATGCTTGCCCTCGGGCGCACGCGATGGATCGAACAATGTGGGCTGCGCCGCCAGCACGAACGGCCGCTCTGCTTCGCGCCCTTGCGCCACAGCTTTCTCAGCCTCTGCGATTTCTCGAAAACTGCCGCCGAGATGGACCGTAATCGCGCGCCTGCACTCAGCCGCTTTCCACGGCACCGGCTCACGCAGCGCATAATCCACCTTGAAAATGCCCGGCGCGCGCTTGAAACGGGCGAACTCCTTCCGGAATTTGTGGTTCATGCGGCCCATCACAATCGCCGCCATCTGCCCCGGATCGGTGTCAAACAGTTTCAGTTCGTACTCCCTGTCCAACTCGCGGAACATCTCGGCATCGATGGGCAACGACGTGTGCACTTTCCCGCCGAGCGACTCCAGCAAGCGAATGAGAGCGGCGGCAATCGACTTTGCGCCACCTCGCGGAATGGGCCAGCCCGGCCCGTGAACAGACGCGCCGAACATAACGCCGATGGTTCCGCTGAGCGGCCGGTTGAAGCTGAGGAACGAGTGCCCGGCCAGCCCTGCAAACGCGGCGCGAGTCCGCTCATTCTTGAAGTAACTGGTTGCCAGGGTATTGGCCGGCTGCAGGACTGTGAGCCCGAATTTTGCCATCAGGAAAGGGTGCCGCGGCATGCGCAGCAGCGGGCCAAATGCGTCCGCGGCAAAATCGTCCCATCGTTCCGCAATCGGGCCGACGAGGCTTCGCCAGGCCGCACCGTCTTCGCCAAGCGTCCGCGCTGTCGCACTCAAATCGTGCTCCAGCGCCACCGCTGTTCCATCATCCAGCGGATGTGCGACGGGCGCTTCCCCCTGAATCCATTCGAGGCCGTGATTGGCGAGCGGCAACGTGCGAAAGAAAGGCGATCCAGCCGCGAACGGATGCACGGCCGACCCGAAATCGTGGACAAACCCAGGCAAGGTGAGCGGCAGACTGCGGGAGGCTCCTCCGGGCTCAGCCTGAGCCTCGAACACGTCGACTTCAAGGCCTGCCTGCGCCAGCACAATGGCGGCAGCCAGTCCGTTCGGGCCCGATCCAATCACGCATGCGCGGCTCATACATCCCTCTCAATCGTGAGGCGGCAACTCAGCGGGCCACTTAACAATCGCATAGTCGCCATCCTGAGTCAGCGTCAATTCCGGAGCGTAGAGGCCGATGTACTCGCGGCGCCACCAGTTGCCTGTCCGGCGCTTCTCGTCCATCGTCGTAAACCAGTATTGCCACAATACCGCCCTCACATATCGCGGTGGCGCATTCGGGAACGGATTGCGCTTGAATAATGAGAGGACCGCCGGGCTGCTTACCAGCAGGCGCTCCTCGGTTGATGGAACCAGTTCGTTCTGTTGCCAGTCTCCCAGCGATGAAAACCAGAGATTCCACTCGAATCGCGGCTGATACGGAGCGTAGATCCCCGGCGCCTGGTTCAGTGCCTGCGGTTTGAAGCGAAAAGGATACGCGGCCCAATTGGTGCCGTCGTTCGATCCCTGAAATTCGATTTCGTATCGCCCGCGCGTCATAACCGCAAACAGGCCGTATTGATTAGCGATTCTGAATGGTTCCAGAGCCCTGACCGGCACAACCGGCAGTTGCGCACCGCGCAGGGGAATGCCGATCATCTCAATCGTCGTGTCATATGCGATCCACGTCAACATTACCGCAGTCACTGCGAGACCTGCGGCTCGCCACGCGGTTCCCGCCCAATGCCGCGACTCCCGCTCTTCGGTCAACTCGCGCACTCTCGCAATCAGCGCATCGTTGGTTCCCGTTTCGCTGGTATCTTTTTCGCTTGGCCCGGCTGCTTCGCGCACGTTGAAGATTGAGAGCGATGGCTCCTCTTGCAGTTCCACTTCGAAAACTGGCACAGGCTCCCGCGGCCTGCACCGCGCCGGCACAAAACCCACCAGGAAACGATCGTCGAGTAGCAGGACCCCCAGCGAAAGCACCAGGTAATTGAGGAAGGTGTAATTGGCCGTAAGGATCACTCCCAATTCCCATGGCGTGACGATAAAGAAACAGATCAGCCGAATGCGGCGGGGGAAAAACAACATGAAGACGAGCGCCAGTTCCATGGCCAGGGTGGCACCCACCGACGCCGCATGGAACCAGTGCGGCAAGTGCTCGACGTACCATCCGATCCAGGTTGGCAATGGGCCGTTCTGGTAGTACTCGTCCATGGCCGTAAAGTTCCGCCATTCCACATCGCCGCTGAGCAGCTTGACCATGCCCGACTCAAAGTAGATGCGGAACCACTCCCACTGCAGCAGAAACAGGCTCATGCGCGATGGCGGCTGCGCTGCGCCCCAGCCCGGCAGAATTCCACCCGGGGCATAGAACAGCGCTATGAACCCCGCCTCGAGCAGCATGCCGTCCGATTGATACATTGAGAAAACTTCAGTCGCCGTCACAAACGAGAGAAAACAGACAAAGCAGATAAAGAAGCTCAGCCTTGGCCACACGTTCACCAGCGCCACTATCGATGCAATCAGGCCGATCCAGGTCACGGCCAAAAGCATCGTAGTGCTTGCAGAAGCCCAGAAGAGCGTAGGCGCGTACCAGTAGCGCAGCTGCCCTAACGCGCCGGCGACCGCGCGCAGGTAGTTCTGCGCCGGAATCACGCCCTGGGGTCCCATCAGTCCATTGATTTGGAAAATCAGCGAGAGAAATGCCGAGAAGTAAATGAGCGCGAGCGCGCGCAGAAAAATCCATCGCGGAACGAGCCGGCCCGTGGGACCGTGGCGCGAGTCAAATAACCAGCGAAATATGCTCCCTGGTCTTCGGCCCATCATGGTGCGAACAGAATAGCCGTTCCAACGCGCACTGTCTTGCGCTTTCTACTATCGCCCTGCTCAGGTATGCTTTCGTAGTCGCACGCCATCTGCACTGCGAGGGCCGTCGCGGCTTCAAGTCCATGCAGCGGGGGTTAGTCATGCGCCGAATGCCATTTCTCTTCTTAGCTTTTCTCACGGTTTGCGCCACCGCCTCAGCAGCGCCGGTGGCTCTCTTCTACCTCACTGACAGCCCCGAGTCGATCCGGTCGTTTCTCGCGCACTCCGGCAAGATCGACCTGCTGGTCCCCACCTGGTATGAGGTTGACGAAAACGGCCTGGTTACCGGCGCGCCCAATCCCACGGTGCTCGACGTTGCGCACCGCGAAAACCTGCCCGTGATGCCTATCGTGGCCCTCTTCAACAAGAAGAAGTTTCACGTGTTGGCCACCAGCGTCGAAGCCCAGGACCACATGAATGACGCCATGCTGCGCGAGGCAAAACTGCATGGCTACGCCGGCTTTCAGTTCGACCTTGAAAATGTGGACTACCTGGATCGCGATAATCTTTCAGCCCTGGTTGCGCACTCGGCTGAAGCCCTGCATAAGGCAGGCCTGCAGCTCTCCATCGCTACCGTTCCCAATGCGCCCGGGTATCCGGGCAAGGGCGGTTTTGCCAAGTGGATCTACACTGACTGGCGCGGCGCTTTCGACCTGGCTGCACTTTCAAAATCCGTCGACCTGCTCTGCCTGATGACCTATGACCAGCAGACCCGCTGGACCATGCCCGGCCCGGTTGCCGGCTGGCAGTGGACCACAGACAACCTGGATTACGCGCTGCAATTTGTGCCCAAGGCAAAGCTTTCGCTCGGCATCCCGCTTTACGGCTACCACTGGTACACGGGCGCGCCTGTTGAAGACAAGGCAACCGGCGAATACACGCCCAGCCACAGCGCGGATTACATCAGCACTCCCGATGCTCTGCAGCTCGCCAACGCCTACGGCGGCAAGCCGGAGTGGGATGCTTTTGACCATACCGAGTTCTTCTGGTTCTACCGCGACCAGATGCGTGAGTGGATTTTCTATACCGACGTGCACACTTTCAAAGACCGCTATCAGCTCACTGAGGACCGCGGGCTTGAGGGATTCTGTTCGTGGGTGCTGGGATCGGAAGATCCGGGCATCTGGGACTTGTTGCCGGATCGCGTGGCGAAGAAATAGCGCCTACCGCGGAAGAGTGCTATACCGCCATCACTTTCACGTCGCAGGCTTCGAATGCGCTCACCGCTTCATCGGTGATTCCATCGTCGGTAATCAGCAAGTCAACCTCGCGCAATGGGCATATCACCGCCGGGCTCACCATGCCAACCTTGCTTGAGTCGGCCACCACCACCACTTCGCGCGCCTGGCGCACCATCACGCGAAACAATGCCGCCTCTTCCGGCTCGATCATCGTGGCGCCGCGCTCGGCGTCTACGCCGGTCACGCTCAGGAACAGCCGGTCGAGCACAAACATATTCAGCGTCTCAATGGCCGCCGGTCCCACCAGACTGAATGCCCCTGCCCAGCGCATGGTGCCGCCGGTCAACGTGGTATCGAGCCCGGTCACCGAGCTCAATTCCATACCGATGTTTACCGCGTTGGTCACGATGCGGATGCCGCGCCGGTGCTGAAGTTGCCGCGCAATCAGCGTTGTGGTTGTTCCGGCAGCAAGCCCGATCGTCTCATGATCTTTGACCATGGCTGCCGCAGCCTGGGCAATGCGCTGCTTCTCGGCGGCAAAGCGGTCTTCGCGCACGTGGAACGAAGCATCGAAGCGGAACGGCTCATACACCGCCTTGCCCGTAAGCATTGCGCCGCCGTGCGTGCGGTACACCAGTCCCTGCTGCTCAAGCCGCGTAAGGTCGCGGCGAATGCTGGCGGGCGAGGCAGTAAGCTCGGCCGTCAGCTCCTCAACTGAAGTCTTGCCATGCCGCAGCAGCAGCCTGAGAATCTCTTTCGCTCGTTTATCGGTCTTTGAAGACATGGGCGGTGGCTCCCGGTCATTGTACGAGAGCGTTGCCATTCTTTGCAGCGGTTTCCAGTGCCCGCCGCAGCTTGCGCACGTCTTCTTCGCGCACCACGTAGCGCGCCAGCCCGTCGGGATGCGTCCCGAAGCTCACCGCGTGATTCCAGTAGGTCACAGGGCTCATCGTCCGTGCTCGCAGCGCCGCATGTACTTCTTTCAAGCCCGTGGCCTGCACAAACTCGCGCACGTTGCTGGCGCGAATCCCGCCCGCGCCCACCAGTTGCACGCGGCCGCTGGCATTCTCCACCAGCCGCGCAATCCTGGCCGCGCCACGCACTCCATCCGACTCGCCACCCGAAGTCAAAATCCGGTCCGCACCTGTTGCAACCACCTGTTGGAGAGCCTGCTCAAGATCGGCGGTCACATCGAAGGCGCGATGAAAGGTAACCTTCATTGGCCGCGCTGCGGCAACAAGTTCGCGTGTCCGCTCCACGTCCACTTTTCCATCCGGTGTGAGTACGCCCAGCACCACGCCTGCCGCGCCAGCCGTTCGCGCCTCCATTACGTCCTCGTGCATCACATCGTATTCGTCGGCGGTGTAGCAAAAATCGCCGCCGCGGGGCCGGACCATGGCAAATACGTCGATCTTTACGGCTGCAATCACTTGGCGGAGCAGACCGGCGCTGGGTGTGATTCCGCCCTCGCGGAGCGCCGAGCAAAGCTCAAGCCGTTCCGCGCCACCGGCCTGCGCCGCAACCGCCGACTCCACCGAATCGACACAAATCTCAAGAATCATGATGACCCGATTCCGTAACTTTATTCGGTGCCGCTATCCCAAGTTAAGCAAAACAGCGCCTCCGCGCGAAACGATATCTTCGCGCCAATCCGGCTGTCGCAGATTTAAGCTGCAACAGCCGGATCATCCTGGCCGTTTAGAAGTCGTAGTGCAGCGAGAACTGCAAGTGACGTTCCTGCGAGCGCGGTCCCTGCAACGAAACATTGCCGAAGGTCGAATCGGTGATGCCGGTGTCAGGGTTGCCGTAGCTCACAATGTTAAACGCGTTGAAGGCGTCAAAGCGGAAACCGATGATCTCCTCCCTGAAGGTATGGAAATCTTTGAACGCCGACAGGTCGGTGTTGAAGTATCCCGGCCCGCGCACTGCGCCATTGCTTTCGCTGCCAAAGGTGTTGTTGGCGGGAATGCCGAATGCACAGGTGCCGTTATCCACCCCGGCAGTAGTGCAAGGCATGGCTGAGGGATCGGTGCCGAACCAGTTCGCATTGCTGCGGTTCTTGACGATCAGCGGCCGGTACTGGTTCACGCGATTGGCTCCATAGCTATTGGAATTGCTCGAT
Organism: uncultured Occallatibacter sp.; assembly: GCA_964528915.1. Lineage (GTDB taxonomy): Bacteria > Acidobacteriota > Terriglobia > Terriglobales > Acidobacteriaceae > Telmatobacter. Next base: position 186,048 of record CAZGUD010000002.1, on the reverse strand, counting down.
CCGCCCGTAATGTTTTCAGGGAAGCCCGAGTAGCCGACGATGGCGGTCGAAAGTTTCCAGCCGCCGATCGCTTCGTCCATCACCCGATTGGAATTGGAGAGGAACTCGCGTCCGCGGCCCACGGGAACCGCATAGACCGCCGTGGCAGATAAGTCATGCTTCACGTCGTATCCCGACAGGCCGACATCTGCCGCGCTGTTGTAATAGTTTTGGAATGCGCCACTGAAGCCATTTACGTTCAGGCCATAGTTGCCCAGGCTGTTGGTCATCGCCTTTCCCCAGGTGTAGTTGACCGTGTATTCGAGGCCGTGATTGAGGCGCTGGCGCAGCACCGCCTGCAGCGCGTTGTAGTTCATCATGGCGCGCGACTCGGTAATCAGCAGGCCGCCGTTGCCGCCGACGCCCAGCGCGGAGTCGACTCCGTTCACACCAAGATAGGGGCTGTTGTAAAACGGCGCCGAAGTCTGATCGTTATTCACGGTCAACTGGTTCACGTTGCCGTAGTCTTCAATGTGCTGGCCAGCCTCGCCAACATAGCCGACCTGCAGTGAAGCCGTATGCGTGAGCGCGTACTCCAGCGTCAAATTCCATTCTTTGACGTAGGCCGGCTGAATGTTCTGCGGATAAGCAGTGTACCCATTATTTGAACTGCTGTACTGAACGGCAGTGTCGGACCCGGTAAAGCCTTCTTCGGCGGTATTGGGGGTGGGCACCGAAGTTGTGGTCGGGCTGCTGACTGAGAAGCCAGCCGCCTGCAGGAAGGGCGCAATAGCCGTGAGCCGCTGGTTGAATGAATTGCCTTCAAAGAAGCTGCTGGCGCCGAAACCGCCGCGGACAACAAAGCGGCCGTTCATTTGATAAGCGAATCCGACATGCGGCATCCATTGCCGGTAATTCGGCTGGTAGCAGGCCAGGTTACTGCAGATTCCAGAGCCTGGGAGAGCACCGGCGGGAAGGTGGCCGGCATAGTCGATTTGCCCGGTGGTCAGGTTGATGTTTCCTGTCCTGTCATCCTGCTCGATCCAGGGTTCGTCGTACTCGTAACGCACGCCGAAGACCACCGTGAGGTTTGAGGTCAGCTTGAGGTTATCCTGGGCAAACCCGGCAATACGCCATTGCCGCTGCCCAACATTCACGCTCGATAGAGTGACACCTCCCGACGACACGCGGTCGAGCACAAAATCTGCCGGGCCGTAACCGCCGGAGCCGTTGCCATTGGAGGTGAATGCGCCGGAGTAATTCAGCGAGCCGAGATAGCCGTCGTTGTTGCCGGTGGGATAGTTGTTCTGGTAGCGGCGCGCTTCAATTCCCATGCTGAGGAAATGCTTGCCGCGCTGCCAGGTCACGTTGTCAATGTAGCTGTAGGTGTTGTCGATGATGCCGCCGTTATAAGCCGTCGTACCCACGTCGCTGATATTGGCGTTGAAGCCCTGGTTGGTAAAACCGTTATATCTCTGGTCGGGGAAGGCAATGCCGACCTTGGAGTTGCCCGAGGTCCCGAATAGTCCGGTGGTGTCAACCGGGAAACCCTGGTTCCAATCGGTGCGCGTGAAACCGATACGCGCCGAATTGACGAGGTTCGGGGAAAACGTGTGTGTCCATGTTGCGCCCGTAAGCCAGGTGGGATAGAGATTGACGCCCGGGAAGGAGATGGCGAGAACCGCGACCGACCCGTCGTAGGCGTGAGAGATCGAGTAGAAACCCGTGATCTTGTCGTGCGAACCCATGTCGTACTCGATTTTTGCATCGCCCTGGTTGTTGCCTTTGTATTGCGGATTCGGCGCCTCATAGTTGTTTTCCGCGATTCCGTCGCTGGGGGGCGCTGTTGAGCACTTGCCGCCGTTTGGAGTGACTGGATTGTCAACGCCGCAATCGGGATAGAGCTTGGGATTGGCAAACAGGTATTTGGCTACCGGATTGGTGATGGGAACGCCCTTGTTATTGGCATAAGGAGCGAAGCCGTTCAGCGGGTCGTAGAGCTGAATAGGATTGGCGGTCGTGAGCAGCACCGAGAAATCCCCGTTACGCATTGCGTCTGGAATCACGCTTGCGGTGCCGAGCCCGCCTACGTGCCAGCGCGCGCCGAGGTAATCGCCAAAGAGGAATAGCTTGTTGTGCAGAATGGGCCCGCCGATGTTGCCTCCGAACTGGGAGAATGAGTACGGGCTCACTGGAAGCCCCGATTGTCCGTGCTGATAGGCGTTCGCGTCGAACCTGTAGTCCTGCACAAAGCCGTAAGCCGAACCATGAATCTGGTTGGTTCCGCTCTTCAGCACGGCCTCAACCGCGGCCCCGTTCACGTTGCCCTGGTCGGTGGGCGAGTCGGCCGTAACCACCTTGATCTCTTCCAGCGCTTGCGGCGCCGGGCTATATGAGATCAGGTTGTTATAGGTTTCGTTCATGTCGATGCCGTCAAGCGTGTAGTTATTGGCCTGCGCCCGATTGCCATTGAAGTTGGGCGTGTCAGAGTTATAGGTACTGCGCTCGAAACTTGTCTGGCCTGAGGTTCCGTAGGTCGTGACGGCACCCGGCAAATACAAAGTCAATGCCGAGAAATCGAGGCCGTTCAATGGAAAACTGGAAATGGTGTTGGCCGTGAACGTTGAGGCCAGCGTGATGTTTTCGGTGTTCAGAATTGGAGCGGCTGCAGACACGCTCACGCTCGCCGAGGTGCTGCCCACCACCATCTTCACCTTGAAATCAGCCGTCTGCTGCACCTCGAGTGAAAACGCAGGAATCGTCGACTTCTCGAATCCTGCCGCCTCCACCGTCACCTGGTAGCGGCCGATGGGCAGGAAATCGATGCGGAACAATCCATCGTTATTCGTGGTTGCCTGGGTGCTTATATTGGTGTCGAGATTCACCGCTGCCACACTCGCGCCAGGCAGCACCGCACCGCTCTGGTCAGTCACTTCGCCGGTGATGGTGCCGGTTACGTTCTGGCCCCTCGCGGCCGTTACGCACGCCAGAACCGCCAGCGTGCACGCCAGGAAAAACCGGAATGCATTCGTCTTCATCGTGGTCCTCACTTGAAATTGGGTTTCAGTCTTGAACTTCTGTTGCGCCGTTGCGCTCATGCCCGGGCTTCAGGTTTCAGGAGGATTTCGCCCGGCTGGCGATCTGGCATGTCGCTCGACGGTTTGAGAGTCTTCTTCCGCTTTGAGTTCCGAGCCTAGTCCTTAAATGATCAAAATGTCAATAAAAATGATCATTTCAATCACAATATGTACATATATTGCGCAGAATCAAGCTGTTACGGATACCGAAAAAAAGGCCCCGTTTCCGGGGCCTCGGCACCGCTGACGAATCTTTAAACCATCCCTCGGCGGCTAAAGCCGATTTGATATTGCTGGGCTTGTGGCACGGATGAATCCGTGCCCTTTCAAAGCTGCAGGTTTTTCATCAACCTGAGGCTCCGCTTCCGGGGCCTTCCCATAGATTCCCCGCTCTCAGAAGGAGCCTGTGTTCCCTGTTCGCCGTTCGCCGTTCACCGTTCACCGTCCACCGTCCACCGTCCACCGTGCACCGTCCACCGTCCACCGTTCACCGTCCACCGTTCACCGTCCACCGTTCACCGTTCACCGTGCACCGTGCACAGTCCACCGTTCACCGTTCACCGTTAACCGTTAACCGTTCACCACCTTATTCGGACTCCAGTTAATGACGTGATAGATGGCCGGCCACTGCCCGACGTTCCGAAACCCATGCAGGCTGTTCGACGCATTGAAGACGACTGAACCTGCCTCGACCCTCACCCACTGCCCGTTCGACAGCGTCTCGCAGGTGCCTTCTTTGAGAATGATCAGCTCTTCATTCACATGCTTGTGCGGCGGATGCGACATTTCTCCCGGATTCAGCATTCCCACATGCATTTCCAATCGATCGACGGTCGCTGTAGGCTGATCGCAAATGGATGCATGCGCTCCCACCGGACTCTTCTCCGGCTTCAAATCATCCCAGTGAAAAACCGCCGGACCCAGAATTGCCTTTTGATTTTCGACCGGTTTTTGCGACTCAGCCCTTGGCGCCTGCGCCGAAGCCGTCGATGCTGCTGTTATTGTTCCCGCCAGCGCCGCAAACCCCACCATCGCATCGCGTCTCGTGATCGTCATCTCAATTCTCCTCAACTGATACATGTATGGCTCCGGCTGGCCGGCGTCGCTACTCTTCCAGCTTCACGCGCTTTGCATTTAACTGCGCCTTGATTGATAACTCCGCGACCAGCAGGCATTGATCCTGATCCTGCGCAACGTGCGTGCGATTCACAATGTCGGCCACAAATTGGGGCCCGAACGGCAGCGGCATGTGATTGCAATCAATTTGACGAGCCCCATCCTTGTCGACAATAAACAAATTGTTTCCCTGGTGCGACACTGCCACGTTGGCGTACTTGCGCACCTCGATGTATCCATCGGTGCCCAGAATGAATGTCCGTCCATCACCCCATGTTCCCAGTCCATCGGGCGTAAACCAATCGAGCCGCACGTAGCCAAACCCCTTGTTGCCGCGCAGCACCATATCGCCAAAATCTTGAAACTGAGGATGGTCGGGATGCCTCACATTGGCCACCTGCGACTCCACGACTTCGGCCTCCGTCGACCCCGTGTAGAAAAGGAACTGATCGATCTGGTGCGACCCGATATCGCAGAGAATGCCACCGAATTGATTCTCATGCCAGAACCACGCCGGCCTGCCCGAGCCTCCGCCGGCCGCGCCGCCATGCTGAAAGATCTGGTGGGGAGCAATGTTGATGGTTTGTATCACCTTTCCAATGGCGCCCTGTTTTACCAACTCGCCCGCATACACGGCGGCCTTCACTTCAAGCCGCTCGCTGTACATGATGGCGTAGGTCCTGCCCGTTTCCTTGATCGTCTTTCGCACTTCGTCCAGTTGGTCGAGTGTTGTGATGCCCGGCTTATCTGAGAGAAAGTCCTTGCCCTGTTTCATCGCCTTTACGCCTATCGCGGCGCGTTCATTGGCAATCTGCGAGCTCAGGACAAGCTGGATGGATGGATCGTCGAGAATTTCTTCCTGCGTACTCGCCATCTTTACGTCGGAATACTGCGACTTGAAAGCGGCAACCTTGTCATCTTCGCCGCCCCACGCCGCCACCAGCTCGCCGCCGCCGCGCTGCACCGCGCCGATCATTCCGTAAATATGGTCGTGGCTCATGCCGCACACGCCAAACTTGATGTGGTTCCTCGGCGGCTCCGCTTCCTGCTGCGGCAGCACCGAGCTCTTAATTGCGCCACCGTGTCCTCCGCCCTCAATTCCCGCCAGCGACCTTGCACTCTCCGGCATCCCCGCTATCACTGCAGCCGAGCCGATCCATCCCGCGCGCCTCAGAAATTCGCGTCGTGCCGCACCACTCCTGTTCATACTTCCTCCCGTTCGTAGGTCGACTATGCAACTTTATTGAAACTGCCGCGCCGCCATCCGAAGCATATAGGATGGATTTACTTCGTGTCCCGAACTAATATGAATGATGTGATCCTGAATCAGGGACCGCGAGGCAAGCGATGGGCGAGAATCTGTTTGATTTGCATGGGCGGGTTGCGGTTGTTTGCGGGGGAACCACGGGCCTGGGCCATGCCATTGCACTGGGGCTCGCCAACGCCGGCGCCGACGTTGTGACCACTTCGCGGCGCATGGAGCAGGTTGAACGAGCGGCTGCCGAAATCGAGGCGCTGGGACGCCGGACCCTGCGGGTGACCAGCGACGTGACCAATCGCATTTCGCTCCAGGCCATGCACGACGCGGTCCTTGCCGAATTCGGCAAAGTGGATATTCTTGTGAACGCCGCCGGCACTACTCACAAAGCTGAAACTCTCAAAGTGGCTGAGGCTGATTGGTCGCGGGTAATTGAAACCAACCTGACCGGCACACTGCGCGCCTGCCAGATATTCGGCCTGACCATGGTGGCTGCGGGCTACGGACGCATTGTGAACATCGCCTCGCTCAGCACGTTCGTAGGCTTTGCCGATGTGGCTGCTTACTGCGCCAGCAAGGCCGGAATCACTTCGCTCACCAAAGTGCTGGCCATCGAGCTGGCTCAAACCGGAGTTAACGTCAACGCAATCGCGCCGGGGGTATTTCCCACTGAGCTCAACGCCCGGCTGGTGCAAGGCACGCCGCGGGGAGAAGAGCTTTTGCTGCGTACGCCCATGGGCCGCTTCGGCAAACCGCATGAGCTGGCTGGCGCCGCTGTATTTCTGTGTTCCGAGGCCGCATCGTTTGTGACCGGCGAAGTGATCGCGGTCGATGGAGGATTCCTAGCCAGCGGCGTGAACCAGTAAGTGCATCACCACGTGGTCGACGTCAGGGTTCGAATAAGCACCGTCCTGCAGACTGCACGAACGTCGATGGACCTGCACGAAAGGCGATTGCTGCCGCTGTTTTGAAAGGGCACGGATTTATCCGTGCCGACAGCGCCTCTAAGAATGCCTGGACTTTAGCCCCTGAGGGATGTCTTTGAATCGAACTCGACTTTCGCAACAGGCCTCGAAACTATAATCATTGTCGCCGTAAACCGGAGCAACGCAGCAATGAAAATCCGCAACGCCTACGTTAACATCACGTCGCCGGGCCGCAACTTTGTCACCCTCAAGATCGAAACGGACGAAGGCATCTACGGCCTGGGTGACGGCACTCTCAACGGCCGCGAACTCGCCGTTGCCGGCTACCTCAGCGATCACTTGATTCCCTGTCTCATCGGCCGCGATCCCTTTCAGATCGAAGACATCTGGCAATACCTCTATCGCGGAGCCTATTGGCGGCGCGGACCGGTTACGATGGCCGCCATCGGCGCCGTCGACGTGGCTCTGTGGGATATCAAAGGCAAGGCTCTGAACACGCCCGTGTACAACCTGCTGGGCGGGCGCAGCCGCGGAGGCGTGATGGTTTACGCGCACGCCAACGGCAAAGACATCGATGAGGCTGTTGAGGACGTGGAGCGGCATCGGCAGTTGGGTTATCGCGCCATCCGCGTGCAGAGCGGCTTTCCCGGACTCAAGTCAACTTACGGCGTGCCCAAGGGCGCCGGGCGTTACGAGCCGGCCGAGCGTGGTTTGCCCCCCGAGTGCGATTGGGCAACCGAGCCGTACCTTCGCCACGTACCGAAGTTGTTTGAGCGCGTCCGCGAAACTTTTGGTGAAGATCTGCTGCTGCTGCACGATTGCCACCATCGCCTCACGCCCATTGAAGCTGCCCGCCTGGGAAAAGAACTCGAGCCGTTCCATCTTTTCTGGATTGAAGACCCAGTCCCCGCGGAGTTGCAGGAAGGCTATCGCATGATTCGCGAGCACACCACCACGCCGATCGCTACAGGCGAGGTGTTCAACTCCATTTGGGACGCGCATGACCTGATCCGCAATCAGTGGATCGACTACATCCGCATGGCCATCGTGCATGGCGGAGGCATTACGCACCTGAAAAAAGCTGCCGACTTCGCAGAGCTCTATCACGTGCGCACGGGCTTTCACGGCGCGACCGATCTTTCGCCGGTCACCATGGCCGCGGCTCTTCACTTCGACACTGCGATCCACAACTTCGGCATCCAGGAGCACATGCCGCACACAGACGAAACCGACGCGGTCTTTCCGCACCACTACACATTCAAAGACGGCTACATGTTCCCCGGCGACGCTCCCGGTCTCGGCGTCGATCTGGATGAAACGCTGGCGGCAAAGTATCCCTATCAGCGCGCCTATTTGCCCATCAACCGCAAGCTCGATGGAACGTTAACCGACTGGTAGGGCGGAGTCGAGCTTCACCTTCTCACCCGATCGGCACGAGTCATAAATCGCCGTGACCAACTGCAACGCGCGATACCCTTCAACTCCCGACGAATTCGGCGGTCGTCCCGTTTTGCAGGCCTCGCCAAAATCCAAAAACGTCCGCTCGAACGGCGTGAGCGAAATTGCCATGGGATCGGATGCGCCCGACTTTGCCTCGCGCGCGATCGGCGCAGGCTCGCCCTCATCGTCCTTTACATCCCACGTTGTCAGTTGATCGCCGGTGATGATCGCCGAACCCTTTGTTCCGTGAATCTCAATCCGCTCAGGATACCCCGGCCACAACGCGGTCGCAGCCTGCATCACTCCCGTCGCGCCATTCGCGTAGCGCATCACCGCGCACACAACGTCTTCCGATTCGATCTTGTGCAATGCGCCGAGATGCCAGTATGCAAACACCTCGTCGACTGCGCCGATGAGATGGAGCAGCATGTCAACCTGGTGAATCGCCTGGTTCATCAGCGCTCCGCCGCCCTCGCCTGCCCAACTACCCTTCACAGGCCGCGCATAGTATTCAGCCGAGCGGTACCACTTCACGTACGCATCGGCTTCAAGAATGCGCCCCAGTCTTCCGGCGGCAATCGCGCGCTTCAGAAACATGATTGAGTCGTCGAAGCGGTGCTGGCTTACAACGCCGAGCTGGATTCCCGCATTCCGCGCGGCTGCAATCATCTGCGCCGCGACTCTAAGATCCACCGCCATGGGCTTCTGCACCAGCACGTGTTTCCCGAACTTCGCGCCGAGCTCGACTGCTTCGAGCCGATACGCGGGGAACGTGCAGACATCGAGATAATCCACATCGTCGCGCCGCGCGAGTTCCTCGGGCGTTGCCTCAAACTCCGCGTTCCAATTGGCCGCGAAGTCGCGGCCTTTCTCAAACGTGCGGTCGGTGCATGCCGTTACTTCGTAGCCGATGTTTTTGTACGCCTGCGCGTGTTTACCGGCAATCGCACCTGTTCCAATGATCCCAACTTTCATCTGTCCTGACTTTCCGAGTCGCTGCGGAAAAACTCAGTTTTCGTAGCGGTATTCCCGCAAACATCCCCAGGGGCTAAAGCCCTGAGATCATTTTATTGGCCTTATCGGCAGTCAGGGCTGAAGCCCTGACCTACCAGTCGGGCCCTGATACAAGACAACGCGCTGCATGAGTTTTTCCGCAGCGTGTGGAGGCCGGTGCTACGGCGCGCTGACTTGCTGCTGTTTCACATTTCTTCGTCGTCGCCTATCGGCATGCCTGGTGGCGCTTCTATTGGCCTGGCGGGCACAAACTTTTCCGGCTCTCTCTCGAACTGTTGGATGCGGGCGATCATCGCAGCACGGTGAATCGCCTCGGCCGTATCGGTGGGCGCCGGCGTGCTCATCAACTGATTGAGCAGGTCCTGAATGTGCCATGCTGCGATGGCGCGCGCCTGGCTCGATGCCGCGGGATTCACGGCCAGCGCCAGCATTGCCTCAAGCGCGCGAAACTCCACCGCCCGCGCCACCTCTGACGACATCGAGTGGCCGCCCTCTGTCCGTTCCGCGGTGGTTTTTGAGATCGTCTCCAGTAGCGAGCGCAGCGATGGCGCGCCAGGTTCGCGCATGTGATACTCAACCAGCCGCGAGGCGCGCGCTGGATTCAGCAGCACCTCGAGCGTGAGGTCTGCCGCGGATTCTGCCGCCGCAACGGGATCGAATGTAAGCCCCGTACGCGACGGCAATGACTCCTGCGTTCTTGGGTCGGCTGGTGGATGCGGAGGCAGTATCGCGAGCAGGCTCTCGGGCAGCGTGAGCGTTTGCGGCTCCAGCGTCTTCATCACCGCAGCGATGGCCTTCTGCTGTTCCTCTGGCGCAACAATCGCCGGATTCGGCTGCCCGTCGCCACGCAGGTTGTAGCGGTAATCGAGGCCCGCAATCAGCTTGATCGCAGCCTCAGTCTGATAGCGGTGCAGCAGGTACAGCGGAACCAGCGTCTCCTCAAGCTGCGCCATCGGCGTTCCGGGCTTGATTGCGTTCTCACCGAACTGCTGCAGCGCCACCGCGCGAATCTTCAGGATGCGTTCGAGTTCGTCGGCTGCATCCGCACCGTTGTCCCACAGGTGCGCCCTGGGATGCGCTCCCGACGCCGGCCGCGCGTCTTCGTCTGTAATAAATACCTGCCCGGCTTTGTCGGCGTCGCTCAAGATCCGGTTCAACGCGGCGTCTTCGTCGGTCCCGGGCACAAATTGCCGATAGCCATAATCGATCGACACCTTGTCCCAATCGCCTATGCCGTTGGCGTACGCGTGCGACAGATCGATCTTGCCATTCGCATCAAGCGTGATATATGGATGCGGATAATCCATCACGCTGTCGCCCTGCATCACGCTCGACGCGGCAAAGTTGTGCGCCAGGCCCAGCGTGTGGCCCGTCTCGTGCGCGCCCAGTTGCCGCAAGCGCTCGAGCACCATCTGCAACATCGGGTTGGTCTGGTCTGTATAAACCTTACCCGCGGCATAAGGTGAGAGCAACGCCTCGGCAATCATGTAATCCTGCCGTCCACGCAAGCTGCCAAGCGTCACGTTGCCCTTCAGAATCTCGCCTGTTCGCGGATCGGCGATTGCATCGCCATAGCTCCATCCACGCGTGTAGCGATGCACCCACTGAATGATGTTGTAGCGAACATCCATCGGGTCGGCGCCTTCAGGCAGCAAGTCGACGCGGAAGGTTCCCTTTGCCCATCCCGCTGCCTGAAAGGCCTGGTCCCACCAGCTCGCGCCTTCGCGCAACGCCGAGCGAATCGGCTCGGGAGCGCCGCGATCGACGTAATACTGGAGCGGCGCGACCGCCTCGCAATTGGTCACGCAGTTGGGATTTTTTTTGATGAGCCGGTGACGCAGAATCCAATGCCGATCGAGTGACCCGCTCAATGGCGCGGTGTAATCGCGAAATGAAAGATCGATGTAGCCAGAGCGCGGATTGAACTTCCTTGGCGTGAAGCTGCCATCAAGCGGTGGCAGTTCTACAAACATCTGGCGCTCGCGCACCGTGAGCGAATGCGGATCGGGAGTAACGTCGTGGACGAATTGGCCGCGGAGGGGACCGCTTGTTGTGAAGGTGAGCTCGGCCTCAACCACGCTGTTCTTCGGGAATGCCTTGGTATCGCCGGGCACAATCGTGGAGCGGCTCGCATCCAGCGTGTAGCTGTCACTTTGACCCGCTCCCTGCTGCGCTGAAGCGATCGCCTCGCTAACATGATGCGCGTCGTGCAGGAAAAAGTCAGTGGCATCGACAAGAACGGAGGAACCGTCGGCCGATTCGGCTTCAACCTTGAATCCCCAAAGCACCGACTCAGGGAATGACTGCGTTACTGCAAGCTGCTCGTCGGGATCGTTCGAGGCGCTGCGAAAGCGCTGGTTCGTCTCGACCAGCAGAACCTTTGGACCGATGCGCTCGAAACGCACCACATCGCCTTCAGAAAGCTGCCCGCGATCGAGTCCCAGGTCGTTCGAGCCGGTTCCGTATGGCAACGAATTCACGTAGAGCAGATCGGGTGTGCGGCCATCGGCGTTCAGGCGCGATATCTCAAGGTAGAGCTTGCCGGCTTTCGCCTCCCAGTCAAGCGGCATGAAACCGTCGAGGTGCTTCATGCCAGCGGTTTTCTGCGCAATGGTTGCCGGGGAATCTGGTTTCGGCGCGTCTGGTTTCGGCGCGTCCTGCGCGATAAGAGCGGACGAAAGAGCGAACCAGAAGAAAACGGCTGATCGAGACAGCGAAGGGAAGCGAGGCATGGTTTCTCTTATAGTTGCGCGCGAGGATTGGCACAAGCAAGAGACGAATCTGAAATTGGGGAAAAGGGTCAAAATCAGGGCAGAAAACGGCAATAATTGGTCCGTGTTCGCAGGCTTCCATTTACCATTATGCGACCATCAATAATTCAGTAAAATATTTAGTTGCTTGTACTTACCAGAGGACACGGCCTCAAGATTGGGATTTGCAGAGGAGCCGGGCGGGGAGTCGGCGTTTTTGCGGGTTTGCAGTCTGTGGCTTTTTGCTCGGTGGTTCTTGATTTGTGATTTGTCGGTCATGGGCTGCACAGGATCATTGTGCGCCGGGATGCGCCGATTGATTGCAGGACGGAGCGCAACTGCAAGAAAAAAATAACAAACAGGGACCGTATGTTACCCTTCGAAAGTTCTGAGGTAAACATGCGCCAACCTGCTCGTTCGTCTGCTGGGGCGGCCGCGTCCCGTTTGCGCTTCGCGATCATCATCGCGTTGCTTGTTTTCACAGCCCTTCCCTTCATGGCGCAGGAGCAGCCGATTCCGGCGGAGCTCAGTTTTCTCAACAAGGTAGGCAAGCCGTACCGCATCACCTATGAGCCCTGGACCGAAATGCAGATGCCGGATGGAGACCGGGGAGCCAACGGGGTGGGCAAGGTGGTGCGCGGAAAGCATTGGTCGTTTCCCGTTATCGTTTCAGGCGCCATGACGCAGGATGCGATTTGGGCCAGGATCAAGCCGGCCTTCCTTGCCAACGGCTGGACCTCAGTGCATGAGTGGTCCGCTGGAGGACTCGAGTTGTTTCTTCACTACCAGAAAGACGGGGTGGAGGCATGGGCCACGACCGGTCCCGGCGATCCAGAACGCGCCGGAGTGGACATGGTTGAGATTGCGCCGATGCCCTTCAAGTTCACGCTCACGCCTCCATCCGCGACGCCTGAGCCGGTTAATGCTGCCGTAGGCGATTTTCCCTGGCTGGGCCCGCTACCGGGCTCGAAGTTCAGAAGCAGCGCGCCGGACCCCGCACCGTTTTATGTTGCCATCAAGGGTGCCCCTGAGCCGGAACTGGTGGCCACGGGCTCGATCATCAAGGCTTACTACGCACCGCCGGACGGACTTTCAAATCCGCTCTTCCGCATTGCATATCACGATGCGCTGACCGTGGCGGGCTGGACCATTGTGAATGAGAGCATGGGTTCCGACGTAGTAATCTCGGCGCATTTCACAAAGAACGGCCGCAACCTGTGGGCGTCACTCCACAAGAATGACACCTTCGACATTCGTGTAGCCGACGCCGGCGCGGTGAACAAAGACATGGGCAGCGATCTCAAGACCAACTGTCACGTAGCCATCTACGGCGTGCTTTTCGACTTCAATAAGTCCACTCTTCAAACAGCCAGCGATCCAGTGTTGCAACAGATACTGGATCTGTTGAAGAAGAATCCCACGCAGAAGATCGAGGTCCAGGGTCACACGGACAACGTGGGCGGCGATGCCTACAATCAAACCCTCTCAGAAGCGCGCGCCAAGGCAATTGTCACCTGGCTCACACAACATGGGATTGCCGGTGACCGGCTTACAGCCAAAGGCTTTGGCAAGACAAAGCCGATTGCTGATAATGCAACCGACGCGGGCAGAGCGAAGAATCGCCGCGTCGAAATTGCCGACCCGAAGTGCGCGGCGCCTTCAAAATAGGCCCCAGGAAATTGGAGTCCCTATTCAACCGCCAATTTTCTCGGTCAGCTCGACCCAGCGCTCGTACACGGCATGATGATAGGCTTTTGCCTCTTCGAGTTCGGCAAGTGCTGAAGTGAGCGCCTGCGAATCGGTGACGACTTCGGGAGCCTGGATGCGCTGCTCGGCGGCACGCAGACGAGCGTCGGCTTCGTCGATGCGGGCTTCGATGGCGTCGTATTCGCGCTGCTCAATATACGAGAGCTTTTTGCGGACCGGCGGGGCGGAGGCAGCGGCTGTTGCGGCTTTACCGGCTGGGATCGATTGCGGCGTTTCCGCTGAAGCAGGTCCCGACGCAGCGCGAACTTGCTTGTCGCGCCACGCCTCCCACTGCAGGTAGTCGGCAAAGAGAGCGGAGTTGCCGAGTCCATCGAGACCAAGTACGGCGTTGGTGACGCGGTCGAGCAGATAGCGGTCGTGAGTGACGAGGACCAGCGCGCCGGGGAATTCGAGCAGAGACTCTTCGAGGATCTCGAGGGTGGGGATATCGAGATCGTTGGTGGGTTCGTCGAGGATGAGCACGTCGGCGGGCTGAAGCATTAGCTGGGCGATGAGGACGCGGGCGCGCTCGCCGCCGCTTAGGCGCTCGACTGGCTGATTGAGCTGTTCGCTGGTGAAGAGGAAGCGCGAAGCGTAACTGGCAACATGGACGACGCGATCCTGGTAAATGACGGAGTCAGAGTCGGGCGCGAGCGTGCGGCGTAGTGTGAGGGCCGTATCCAGCTCGCGCTTTTGTGAAAAGTAAACGATGCGCAGGCCAGCGGCACGGCGGATTTCGCCGGCGCTCACCGGGATTTCGCCAGTGATGGCGCGGATGAGCGTGGTTTTGCCGGAGCCGTTAGAGCCGGCGAGCCCGAGCTTGAGGCCGTTGGTAAGGTTGACGCTGACGCCGTGAAGGATTTCGCGATCTCCCAGTGTGACGGCGGCGCTATCGATTTCGATGAGGCGTTTGGTCTGGCGGCCGGTGGAGTCAAAGTCGATTCCCGCCGTGGCCGTGCGGCTGCGTGATTCAGAATCTCGCAGCTCGGCAATGAGTGCGTTGGCATTGTCGATGCGGGCCTTGGCCTTGGTGGCACGGGCCTTGGGACCGCGGCGAAGCCATTCCATCTCGATCTTCACGCGGTTACGCAGGCTTTCCTGGGCGCGCTGTTGCCATTCCACGTAGGCGTCCCGCTCTTTAAGGAATTTGGAATAGCTGCCTTTCACGCGCAGCAAACCAGCAGAGTAGATGCGGTTGAGCTCGACCACTTCTGTGGCGACGTCCTCAAGAAAATAGCGATCGTGGGTGACTACGACGAAGGCGAATTTCGCGCCGCGGAGCAACTCCTCGAGCCATTCGATGCCTTCAAGATCGAGATGATTGGTGGGCTCGTCGAGCAGCAGGACGTCAGGGTCGGTGACCAGGGCCTCAGCAATTGCGAGGCGCTTGAGCCAGCCTCCGCTCAGGCTGGCGGCTTCTCTGCTCATGCCTGGGACAGCGGGCGTATCGACTTCGGCAAAGCCGGTGCGGCCGAGAGTCTCGCGAAGCCGCTGCTCGCGGGCATCGACCGGCACTGTGCTGCGGTCGAGCGCGGCTTCAACAACCTGGCGCACGGTCATCCCCGCCGCGAAGCCGGAGATTTGATGTACATAGCCAATGCGCACGTTTTTGCGGAATGAAACTTCGCCGGAGTCCGGCTGCTGTTCGCCGTTGAGGATGGCGAGGAATGTGGATTTACCCGCGCCGTTGGGGCCGATGAGGCCGATGCGGTCGCCGTCATGCACCGCATAGGAAATGTTCTCGAACAGGGGATTAGCGCCGAAGCGTTTTGAGATGTTCTGTGCGATCAGGATCGGCGGCATGTATTCAGTTTACGGGGCGGCCTGCCAGATTTCCTTCAGCACCCTCACCCAGTTTCCACCAAGGACAAGCCGTATCTGATCGTCGGTATAGCCGCGCCTGACCAGCGCGGCCGTCAATTCGAACATCCGATTAGGCCCTTGCATTCCCACCACCACCTCGTGCTCGCCGTGAACGCGATAGCGGGGATCGGCCTTGTTGAGAAGATTCTTCAAGACAGTTGCGGACCCAAGATCGTTACTTTCGATGCCGGCATCGGAGCCTACCGCTACGTGCTCGATGCCAACCAGGTCACGCACGTGATCGAAATGGTCGACTACATCTTCGACGGTGACCGGCTCGCTGCCTTTCACCATGAAGGCGATGTCGGTTATGCCCATGACGCCTCCCTTGGCAGCCAGCTTGCGAATAGCCTCGTCAGTTGAGGCTCTTCGCGAATTGGGATTGAGGGCGCGGCAATTGCCATGCGAAAGAATGACGGGCTTCTTTGAGATTTCGAGGGCGTCGAGCTTGGTCTTATCGCTGGCGTGACCCAGATCCACCGCCATGCCGACCTGGTTCATCCGTTCAATCACTTTTCCGCCGTACTCGCTCACGCCTCCATCGAATGGCTCAAAAGCTCCATCCGCAATACGCGTTCTGAAGTTGTAACAAAGCTGGGAGACGCGCAAGCCGAATCCATAACAACGATTCACATCGTCGAGAGTCTGGAACTGATCGCTGCACTGCAGCCCGAAAAGGATTCCGAGCTTGCCTTGCTGCTTGGCTTTCGACATATCGCCGGCGGTGTCGATGCGCATGAGCCACTGGGGATATTGCGCGATGAAGTTATTCCAACTGGCAAACAGCGCCTGGGCGCCGGCAAAATCGTCAACGCCTTCGCCGAAGTTGAAAACTGAAACGCCCGTGCTGGTGAACTTGAGGTAGTCGGCCTCAGTGAATGCGCCGGCCTGGGTGAGCCACTTCTCCTTCAGGTCATCCTGATCGATGCGATACAGAAACTGGTTCAGCATATCGATGGCGAGCGAATCGCGCATCAGGCGCACTACGCGCTCTGGATACTGCGGCGACGGCTGGCCAAACAAACGATAACCGGGACCAAGAACGAGAGGCGCGGCCACGGCAGCGTTCATTGCGCTTCTCAAGAAAGTACGCCGTGAAATTCCTTCCACGATTGGCTCCTCATACGAAACAATTGGTACCGTAAGTATCTATTGCGGGCAGGGTATAAGCAAAATCTGCCAGGGGTTAACAAGAGAGCCATATGGACAGGACGATGTCGAGACGCAGATTCAAAACGAGCGCGGCTTACGCTTTCTCACTGCTGCTATTTCTGGCGCAGCATCATTCAAATGCGAATGCGCAGGCGGACGCGGTCACGATATACAAAGGGGCCACGCTGATCGATGGCGTCACCAATACGCCTAAAAAGAATATGGCCATTGTGGTGCGAGGAGAGCGAATCGAGGCCGTCGAACCGGCTTCGGAACTCGCCGCTGCGGCAGGCAGCAAAGTGGTGGATGTGACAGGGCTCTATGTACTGCCTGGACTGATTAACACGCACATCCATATCGCCACCGACACAACGCGCGAGGAGGCGCTGCGGCTTATGCGGCGCGACCTGTATTGCGGCATCACTGCCGAGCGCGACATGGCTGGAGACACGCGCCAGCTTGCGGAACTGGCCCGTGTTTCTCTGCTCGGCGAAGTGCCCGGACCGGATATCTATTACGCTGCTTTGATGGCCGGCCCAAGCTTCTTCAAAGATCCGCGCACGCATCAAGCTGCCCAGGGCGCGGCGGCTGGAGAAGTGCCATGGATGAAGGCAGTGACTGCGCAGACCGATCTGCATCTGGCCATCGCTGAAGCGCATGGCACCGGGGCCACAGCGATCAAGATATACGCTGACCTGCCCGCGGAACTGGTGGCGGCAATTACCCGAGAAGCGCACAGCCAGGGCATGCTGGTGTGGGCCCATGCAACGGTCTTCCCGGCCACCGCAACGCAAGTGGTCGAAGCAGGCGTAGATACCATTTCGCATGCGCCGATGCTGGCGATTTCTAATCCTGCCAGCACCTATGCCGAGTCGCATCTGCATCCCGCGGCCGAGCAGCAGTATGCAAATGGTTTTGGTCCGCGGCTCGACAATCTGCTGGCCGAGATGAAAGCCCGCAACACGATTCTGGATGCAACACTGCTGGTGTTTAAAGAAAACATGGAGAGCCGCGCCAAACACCCTCAGGCTAATGCCGTCGACACACTGGATATCGGTGAGCGGGTCACTCATGCTGCGTACCTGGCGGGAGTTCCGATCTCAACCGGAACAGATACGGAAGACGAAGACAACAAGAGCTGGTCTCCGCTGCTGGATGAATTGCTGCTGTTGCAGGTTGGAGCAGGTATGCGGCCTGCGGACGTAATTCACTCCGCCACCGCGATCGGATCTCGAGCGCTGGGGCAGGAAAAGGAGATGGGAACAGTTGAACCCGGAAAGCTTGCGAACCTTGTTTTTGTATCCGGCGATCCGCTCGATGGAGCCGAGGCGTTCAAGAGTGTGGTGCTGACGGTGAAGCGAGGAGAGCCCTATTGGCGGAAAGACTTTGCGCCTGGCGAGACGGTGGATCGGCCGGCGAAATAGGGTGCACAAAAGCGAGACTCAAAGCGCACTCACTCTCTGCGGGGTGCGGTTTTTTGGAGACCCATTAAGATTCCTGTTGTTTTCCAAAAGGAAGTTCGCTATTATCCCTGTTGGATACCAACACGTCGCCGGTGGCGGCCATTATCGAGCACTTCTTCGAGATCAAGGTGGAGGAATTCGCATGAGATTCCTGAGACGTTTGCTCCGGCGCATTTCGAACTCGGTAGACAGGCGCGAGGATGACGAGCGTTTGAGAGAAGAGATTGAAGAACATATCGCTCTCGTGACCGAGGAGAATTTGAGAGCCGGTTTGCCGCATGCCGAGGCGCGCCGCCAGGCACGACTGAAGTTCGGTCCGGCGGAAGCGATCAGGGAAAGCTATCATGCCGAGCGAAGAATGCTGTTGATTGAAACGCTGCTCAAGGACCTGCGATACGCGTTCCGCATGCTGGCCAAGTCGCCCGCCTTTACGGCGGCCGCGGTGCTCACGCTGGCGCTTGGCATCGGCGCGAACGCGGCAGTTTTTTCGGTTGTGAATGCCGTTCTGCTGCAGCCTTTGCCGTACGCAAACCCTGGCCGGCTTGTGAATGTAGTTGACGCACGGCCGCAGGCGGCAATCAAAGACGCTGGAGTTTCATGGCCCGTCTTTATGGAACTGCGCGATCACGCGCAGACATTCAGCGCGATGGCCGGCCTTGCGGGCCACGCCCTCACTCTTAGCGGACAGGGAGAGCCGGCGGACATCGGCACCATTGCTGTGAGTCCAGATTTCTTTACCGTGTTCGGAAGACAGCCCTTGCTGGGCCGGGCGCTGCTGCCCGAAGACGGCAAGCGCGATGCGGCGCCCGTGGTGGTATTGAGCGAGAACCTGTGGCGCAGCCGGTTCGGCGCCAATCTACGAATCGCAGGCAGCGCGATTGAGCTCGATCAGCGCGCCTATACCGTGGTCGGGGTGATGCCGGCAGGCTTCCATACTCCCTTTTTCAACCAGGCCGAACAAGTGTGGATACCACTTGCCCAGGACCCGCTCTTCAGCAACTGGGAAACACGGCCGCCTTCGGCGCACTGGATGCCGGTGATTGCACGGCTGCAGCCTGGCGTTTCTCTCGATCAAGCGCAATCGGAACTGGGTACGATGAGCGCCGCCCTGGCACACCAGTTTCCAGATGAGAGCGGATGGATGCTGGGCGTTGAACCTCTCAAGAAAGTGATTGTCGGAGATGTCAGAACGCCGCTGATGTTGCTGCTTTGCGCAGTTGGCCTGGTGTTATTGATTGCATGCGCCAATATCGCCAACCTGCTGCTTGCACGCGCCAGTTCGCGATCAAAGGAGATCGGGATCAGGATCGCCCTGGGCGCGAGTAACGGCCGCATTGCCCGCCAATTGCTGACGGAAGGCGCAATCCTGGGACTGTTGGGAGGCGTCACGGGCATCGCTCTGGCATGGTTCAGTGTTGCGGCGCTGGTTCCATTTCTGCCTCCGGAACTGCGACAGATGCATTCCATCCGCGTCGACGGTTCCGTTCTCTGGTTCGCGCTCGTGTTATCGCTGGTTGCCGGCCTCGTGTCCGGCCTCGCGCCTGTGTTTTACGCGGCGCGAACCGCTCCGCAGGCAAATCTCAGGGAGGGACGCGGAACCGGAGAAGCGCGAAGCTCGCAGCGCGCCCGCAATTTTCTTGCGACGGCTGAGATTGCCCTGGCTGTGGTGCTGCTGGTTGGCGCCGGGCTGCTGATGCGCAGCTTTTCTCGCCTGCTCTCGGTTGACCCTGGATTCAAAACAGAGAATGTAGTGAAGGCTGAAATCTCACTGCCGCGGTTTCAATATTCAACGCCAGAGCAGTGGACTGCTTTTTCAATCGAACTGATGGAGCGGCTCGCAGCGCGGCCCGGACTTCAGAATTCCGCAATCGCCGCGCCGCTCCCCATTACGGACACGGCCGTCACGCTGCCCTTTACGATTGCCGGCAATCCGCCCCTGCCGCAAGGCGCAAGCGACACTGCGGATTACGTAGCCGCGAGCCCGCAATACTTTCACGTGATGGGGATTCCGGTTGTTCGTGGACGGCTGTTCACCGTGGACGATAATGCTTCAACGCGGCCTGTTGCCGTGGTCAGCGAGACGCTGGTCCGGCACTATTTCCCGCATCAGGATCCGCTGGGCAAAGAGCTTGTCTTCGGATTTCCGCCAAGAAACAATGTGTCGCGGCAGATTGTGGGAGTGGTTGCCGACATGCATGACGTTTCTCTCGCCAAGGATCCGGGGCCGATGATGTATGTGCCATTTGCCCAGGCGCCATTTTGGGGCGGCGAAGTGGTGGTGAGGAGCGACCTTGGCGTTGCCGCGGTTGCCGGCGCCATCCGCGATGAGACGCGGAATATCGACAAGAACCTGCCGGTCACGGATATTGAAACGCTCCCGGGCGCATTGCATGAGTCGCTCGCCGGGGCCAGGTTTCGCACCTCGCTTTTGGGAGTGTTCAGCGGCATGGCGCTATTACTTGCGGCTATCGGCATTTACGGCGTCGTATCTTTCTCCGTCTCGCGGCGCACGCGCGAAATTGGCGTGCGCATGGCGCTTGGAGCCACACATGCAAGCGTTCAGCGCCTGGTAATTTGGGAATCGACAAAACTTTTGCTGCTCGGCTTGGCGATCGGCATCCCCGCGGCCCTGGCGCTGATGCGCTTTCTCTCGACGCTTCTTTTCGGAATTGCGCCCACCGATCCGCTGACGTTTGCCGCAGTTGCACTTCTACTGGCTTTGGTTACGCTGGCTGCGGCATATCTTCCCGCGCGGCGCGCCATGCGGGTCGATCCCGTGGTTGCGTTGCGAAGCGAGTAATTTTGCGGGTCTCACCGAACGGAGTGAGCGATTGCGATGCGCAATCGCCCATCAGTCGAGCCTGGTGAGGTAGGCTTCGCCCTGGCTGGGGTGCAGATGGCTGGCGATGTACTCGGCCTGTTCGCGGTTATCGCCCTCGGGGCGGATGCGCACCCAGTAGCTGTCTTGCCCGGGAAAATCAATGACGCTGGCACCGGAGTACTTCTTCTCCAACTGTTTCTTGAGTTTGTTGGCCGCATGCTGGCTGTGAAAGGCGCCAATTTGCACGCACCAGCGGCCGCCGGTGTCGATGGACTTGGGCGCGCGGTAAACATCGAGGCGTACCTTGGCCAGGCCAACGCGATACACGCCGGTGGCCTTGGCTGAAGCGACGGTCAAATCGAGAATGCGGTCTTCAACAAACGGGCCGCGGTCGGCGATGCGCATGGCCGCCGACTGCCCGGTCTGCAGATTGGTAACAACAATCAGCGATCCCATGGGCAGGGTGCGGTTGGCTGCCGTCATTGAGCGATCGTCAAAGACCTCGCCATTTGCGGCGCGACGTCCCTTATAAGGAGCGGTGTACCAGGTAGCGTATCCAACCTGCGTATAGATGGGCTTGTGGGTCAAAACGTAGTCAAGGTCTTCAGCGCTTACGCCGCCGCGGGGCAGCGGGGTTTTGGGAATGCGCGACTGCGGAACGTTGGCAGCTTGATTTTGGCCGGGCTGCGTTGCGGGCGGCAGCGATTGCGAAGGCAACTGCGACGATTGCGTGCGATGGCTGCAGCCGCTTACGAGAATGGCCACGAAGAGTGCAGGCAGCAGCAGCAGCGAACGCGCGGCAAATCCCGCTCCGTCGCCGCCGACTCCCCCTTTAGCGTGGGCGATCCCTCTCTTCGCGAGGGTGCCCCATCCTTTCGCACCTTCTGCGAAAGGGTGGGAATACGCTGCTGCTTCGCAGTTTGCTCCGCTCAAGCCTTCGGATCCTTTGGTCCATCGGATTGCTTGTCCATTTTGTCGGCAAGCCCGCGCAGAGTATCTGAAAGGTTGCGCATTGCCTTGATGGACTCCTGCCGCACCTGCGGAATCACCGCGTCGTTGACGTAGGCGACCGCGTGCCGCAGTTCCATCTCGATCAACTCGATTGCTTCTTCAAGCCGCCGGCCAACGCCTGGTCCCGGGGGTGGTGGAGGATAAGAACCCATTGCCTTGCACCTTCAATCTTCTGAATTAAGGCATCGGCCCAGTCTCAGTCTGCGGTTGGGGCATGCAAAGCGTCAATGCCTGTCACGCGTTCTTGAGTAGGGCAGGTGCCGCACCTGTAAATACGGTCAACAAGGCGCCGGTGGTTCCATTAAAGGGGAGCCGGGCCGCAAGTATGCCCATCCATAGACCCCAAATCCGACTCCAAGTTGACCTTTTTTCAAGAATCGGCGTCACATCTTGAGTGCGAGACGAGAAAGTGAAGCCTGAGAAACACTTAACAGCCAGGTGCTGCCCATCATTGCCGGCGGTCGCCGGCTGCGGGCATTCTATTGTGCGGAATATGTTTGTGCTCCTGCTGCTGGTGACGCTGCTCGCTCCCGCATGCGCTTTCGCCGCCACGCTTGACGGCCAATCCCCCCAGTCAGGTATGCCGGCTGCAAGCTCGCCCGCTGCTTCAGGGCAATCGAATCAACCGGCAGCCCAACCGTCAGCGCAAGCCCTGCCCGACGAGCCAAAACCGCAATCGGGGGCAGCTCTGGCCGCGCCCAATCCCTGCGACGTAAAGAACGCCGGCGCCAGCATGGCTTCAACCGCGGTGGTGCGCGCTGTCGCCGCCCTCCAGGCCGCCGATCTGCAATCGCTGCCCGCGCCCCGGATTGTGGACATGGTGGTCTGCGTTCCTCACGCGCCCGCCATCGTCAACTGGTATGCGCGATTCGTGACAGGGCCTGAAGTTAAACCGCTCACTCCACGCGAGAAGGCGCGACTGGCAATCAGGAACCTGATCGATCCGTTCAACTTGATGACCATCTCGGCTGAATCGGGTATTGCGGTGGCAATGAATTCCCACTCGGTGTACGGGCCCGGCTTTTATGGCTGGGCCAAGGACGGCGGCGTGAGCTTGACGCAGGACATGACGGGCGAGTTTTTCGGCACGTTTCTGATTCCGTCGATCGCGCACCAGGACCCGCACTACCACCGTTTGCCCAAGGCTTCGATACCGCGCCGCATCCTGCACTGCATCGACCAGGTGGCCTGGACACAGGGCGACAACGGCAAGGGGATGGTGAATTATGCCGACGTGGTGGGCTTCATGTTCGACGACGCAGTGGGCGACCTTTATGTTCCGGGCCAGAAGACCAACTTCCGCGCCAGCGCAGCGCGCTACGGCACGGGCATCGGCACCGCGCCCATAGACAACTTCATCACCGAGTTCATGCCCGATATCGCCAGCAAAATCCATGTGCGCGTGGTGCTGGTGCAGCGGATTATCAACCAGGTGGCGAGCAAGGACGGGAGCACGCAGTAGAGTGCGTAGACGGCGGGGCGTTCTCCGCTGCTTTTCAGTTCAACGTCAGCGTGATGGTAGTGGTTTGCTGAATGGCCCCGGACGTGGCGGTTACGGTCACGGTCGAGGTTGTTGGCGTCGAGCCCCCACCACCGCCGCCACCTCCTCCGCCCCCACCCCCTCCACCGCCGCTGCCGCAGCCAGAGAGCAGACTGAATCCGGCTGCGAAGAACAAAACGAGCAGGAACGCGCGCACCCCGCGCCGCCTGCTGAAGACAAAGAGCAGCGCCGCCAAGGTGAGTCCTGAAACCGGTATGAATGGCCCGCGGTTTGGCTTGGATTCCGCCGAAGCGCTGGCAGTGAAGGTAAGCTGCGTGGTCGCCGCCGCGCCCGCCGCTGGCGTCACCGTCGTCGGATTGAATGTGCAGGTAACTCCAGCCTGCTGACCGG
This sequence comes from uncultured Occallatibacter sp., assembly GCA_964528915.1. Taxonomy (GTDB): domain Bacteria; phylum Acidobacteriota; class Terriglobia; order Terriglobales; family Acidobacteriaceae; genus Telmatobacter. The sequence continues at coordinate 162,541 of CAZGUD010000002.1, read as the reverse complement.
AGCAGGCAAAACTCACGGTGGAACTGAAACCGTACTCCGGCGTCACGGTGAGTGTGATCGCTCCGGATGCGCCAGATTGGACTGTAAGCGAAGAGGGCGAGGCTCCGAGGGTAAAAGTCGCCGGCGGCGCGGACATGACAGTGAGCGTAACTGTCGTGGTTTCAGTCACACCCCCGCTCGTGCCGGCAATCGTGAGCGTGTAATCCCCTGGCGCGGCGTTTAGAGCGACCGAAAATATCACCTGAGATGTACCAAAACCGGTAATTGTGTTGGGGCTAAATGCCGCGGTCATGCCGGCCGGCAGATTCACTGCGCTCAACGTAACCGGCTGATCGAAATCGTCTCCAACCACCGTGTTGACGGTCGTCGTGCCGCTCGTTCCTGCTGCGACGACTAAGCTGTAGGCATTGTTGAATCCTTGAAAATTCAGATTGACTAATGCGAAACCCGGCACAGGAGCCGGCGCCGAGGGCTGGTATTCCCACATTGTGTTGTAATAATCATCATTCAAGCCTCCGAATAGCCAGAAATTGCCATTGGGGTCAGTCCAAGCTGCCGCTCCCGTGAGGCTAGGAGGATTATTACTAGCATCAGGCACGCCCTGATCTCCGTAGGACCCGAGCGACCACGGTGTGCTCAATTTGCTTGCCTGAGTGCCGGTCATCCAAGTCCACTCATTGGCTGTGGGACTGTATACCCAGAGATTGTTCCAACCCCAATTTGTTAATGGAGGCCAAAGTAGAGGTGTGTAGGTGGCGCCGGCCCCAGTGAACAACCAGAAGTTGCCGGCCCTGTCTGTCCAGGTGGCTGCTTCTGAGGTATATCCGGGAACGTTCCCGGCCGCAGGCACTCCCTGCGTGCCATAAGTGCCTGGGAGAATGAAAGCGGAGCACGAATCGCTCCAATCAGCCATGCATGGTGCGACAAAGTCGGTGCCACCCTTCCACGCCCACCGGGAGTTTGAAGGCGTGAACTCCCACATGTCGTTCAAGGGGTTGACATCGCCAACGACATCGAATCCTTCGCCACCAAACAACCACAGATTTCCGTTGCCATCGATCCACGTGCTCGCGCCTCTGCGGGCGCCGGGGAGGAGATTTGCAGATGCCGAAGAACCGAGTGCGCCGTAGATCCCGGGGTAGCCGCAGTCGTTTATAAGTTCCGAATTAGGATCGAAGTCGCACACGACCTGAGGGCTAGTGCTGCTGTTACCGCTGACCCATGTCCACTCCTTTGTGGACGGACTGAACTTCCACAGGTCGTTGAAGTAATAATTGACCTCATAAACGGGGTCAATTCCGACTCCGCCGAATAGCCAAAGATTGCCTGCGCTGTCGTACCATGTGGCAGCTTCTTCCCGGGCGCCCGGAGTATTGGCAGCCGCCGCCGCGCCCTGGGTACCATAGACCCCTGGCTGCCCAGCGCAAAACGGATAAGTATTTGCCACGAAGCAATTGTTCACGATGCTGCTGCCCGTCACCCAGGTCCACTCGTTTGTGGCTGGCTCGAACATCCACAAATCGTTGAGTTCGCCAAGGGTACCGGTAGAATCGAAGCCGTCGCCGCCAAAGAGCCAGAAATTGCCGTTGCTGTCACGCCAGCTTGAAGAACCTTCGCGGCCGCCGGGAATGTTCGTCGCAGAAGGGGTTCCGGGCGTACCGTAAATACCCGGCATCCCTCCATCGCTCAGGACCCCATTATCGTCGCTTCCACCCATCCACCCCCATTCGTCTGCAGATGGCAAGAACTCCCATAAATCGTTGCGGTATACCCAGCCGTTCGAGTTGCCGTAACCAAACCCTCCAAAAAGCCACAGGTTACCCTTGTCATCGGTCCAATGTGCTGCGCGACAGCGTCGACCCGGCAGATTCCCGATTGCGGGCGTTCCCAGCGTGCCCCAGACCGGATTGGCGGCGACATTCGGCCCATTCATCCATGCCCATTCGTTGACCGCGGAGGCGGGCCAAATGGTGTATACGGCGCCTACCGGCGCGCTATTGGCGTAGCCGTTCGCAATGGCGGTGGCCGTGATCACCTGCGACTGTGAGATAACAATCGGCCCGGTGTACCGAGTTGAACTTTCCGTGGGAACAGAACCATCCGTTGTGAAGAGGACGGTTGCGGCGGGAGTGTCATCCGCGATTGAGAGCGTTTGCGCGGTGGTATAAGTCCCCGGCGCAAGACTGAATGTGGGGACTGCCGCAGAGGGAATAGTATATTGCGCCGATGAAGGAGGGCTGGTTGCGTATCCACTGGCGACGGCAACGGCGACCAGATTGAATGTCTGTGTTGTAGAGAGGGCGAATGGCCCGGTATATTGCGTGGGTGGGGTAGCGCCGTTTTCCACGTAATAGATTTCCGCTCCGGGAGTACTGTCGGAAATTGAGACCGTGGCCGGGGCCGCGAGCTGTCCGGAGGCAGGAGAGATGACCGGTGCATCGGCTGCGAGGCCTGCTAAGGGATTGGGCTGAAATTCCCAAAGATCGCTCAGTTCGCTTTGGTTTCCGCTCGAGTCTCTGCCTGCCCCACCGAATAACCAGAAATCGCCGCTGGGGTCGGCCCATTCCGCAGGTCCGTTACGCCCCCCGGGCGTGTCCAGAATAGAGGGGGACCCCAAGGTGCCGAAGGAACTGGGTTGTTCGACAGCAGTGCTGCTGCCGTCGATCCATGCCCACTGATGGGTGGAAGGGGAGAACTCCCAAAGATCGTCCAGGTTGCCGAAGTAATCGCCTGAGCCATATCCGCGACCGCCGAACAGCCAGAGGTTGCCGCTTGCATCGGTCCATCCGGCTGCCGCGTAACGGCCTCCTGGCACATTTCCGGCAGCTGGCGTCATCCAGGAGCCGTAAGCTCCAAAAACCTCTGTTACTCCTGGCTGGTCAGCCTCGCCGATGGTGCTGCTTCCAGCCATCCAGGTCCACTGGCCGCTGGAGGGGCTGAAGAGCCAGAGATCATTCAGATAGCCGGCGGATGGGTTGGATGCCGCTGAAGAGAGCCCCTGTCCGCCGAACAGCCACAGGTTGCCACTATGGTCGATCCAGCTCACAGAGGAGTCCCGCGATCCAGGAATGTTCGCTGCCGCCGGAGTTCCCAGGGTGCCGTAAACGCCGGGTTGGCCATTGGTGTTCGATCCGCCGATCCACGTCCATTGGTTCGTGGCGGGCGAGTATTCCCATAGGTCGTTGAGTTCTCCTGATTGCCCTGCGGAATCGAATCCGCCGCCGCCAAACAGCCAGAGATTGCCTTGGGGATCGGTCCAGGTGGCCGCGGCGGATCGGCTTCCTGGGAGATTAGCGGCTGCGGCTGCGCCCTTCGATCCATACACTCCAGGCGAGCCTTGAGACCCAGCCGGGATGGTGCTGCTGCCCCCCATCCAGGTCCACTGATTGCTGGAGGGATCAAATTCCCAGAGATCATTGAGCCCGCCGTAGTTACCGGCGGAATCGGCCCCGGCACCCCCGAAAAGCCAGAAGTGGCCCGCTCCGTCGATCCATGAAGCAGGCTGCATGCGGCTGCCAGGTGTGTTGTCCGGAGCCGGCGCCAGGAGGGTACCGTACACGCCAGCCTGATTGTGGAAGTTCCCGCCGGCCATCCAAGACCATTCATTGGCTGCGGGATCGAATTTCCATAGATCGTTGAGGTAGCCAAGTTCTCCAGCCGAGTCATACCCGAGCCCGCCGAAGAGCCAGAACTTACCCTGACTGTCAACCCAGGTGGCGCTGCCGTTCCTTGAGCCGGGCAAGTTAGCAGGTGCCGGGGTTTGCAAAGTTCCGTAAATACCCGATGCATTCGATTGATTATTGCCACCCATCCAAACCCATTCGTCGGACTGCGCACGGGCGGTCGAACTCGCACCCATTGCAAACACGACGAAGAGGGTCAACCACAGGTCAGCCGTGTTGAGCCTTCCTGCTCGACGACGCGCATCCATCGCATCGGCTGGGCCGATTGGTTGCAAGCGAGACAGGAAGGAAAGAATTGCGGAAAGGCTTCTAAACATGCGGTCCCCTTGCGGAACCTCTGGCTGAGGTCTCCGGCTTTATCAAACACACTCGTCTCTCCTGCTACTTTCCAGGAGCGTTTGAGAAAGCTGAGATAGATAAGTTGATTGCGCACCAATTCTACCCCTGAATAGTCTTGCCGGAGTCAACGATTGGAAAAATGCTGGCTCGTTAGTTTGATTGGCCGAGGCGGCCCGGCAGCCAAGCCGACGGCAGAATCTCCGCCGGCCGCTCCTAACACACTCTTCCCCATAGGTTTGTTACTCAATCTCGCCCCGCCCAAACCCCCATCCATTCGCCGCCCCCAAATCCCCATTCACCCCCCGTTTTTGCCATTCGCTGCACGCGCCTTGGGTTGACTGGCCCATCCGGCTACCCTGACAGTGACCTTTTAGACCCTGCGGCTGGTACCGGACAGATGCCGCCGGGCTTACATCACCAAAACAGCCGGCATCCAAATTGAATTCAAGGAGATCGCACCAATGTCAAAAGCGATGAAATACGCCGAGAAGGCCGCCGTTTACGCAGCCAAAGGCGCCTGGGTTGTGTACGAGAGACTGAACCGCATCAGCCCCAACCCCGGATTCACTCCCAAGTGGAGCGATAAACCGCTTCTGAAGAGCTGGCAGAAGGAAAAGCCGCCGCTCGGCTGGCCGCGCACCACTGACTCGCTTTGCCCCAAGTGCGTTCCCGAAATCCGCAAGCAGATTCTCGACGGCAAGCTGCCCCACGAAGTTCTGCTCAACGAGAAGGTGGGCGAAATCAAGGCCCAGATCATCGAGCGCGACGGCAAAATCCTGATGGTGAAGGACTGCCCCAAGCACGGCCACTTTGAAGACGTGATGTCGATCGATCCGGCGTTCTTCAAGCACCTTGAAGAGAGCTTCCCCGGCCGCGACATTCGCGCGCACGGCAAGGGCGACAAGGAACTGCATCACCACGGTACGTCGACTGTGACTCACGGGCGCGGTTCGGTGCTCACCATCGACCTGACCAACCGCTGCAACATGATGTGCGACCCCTGCTTTATGGACGCCAACCAGGTTGGCTTCGTCCATGAGCTTACCTGGGACGAAATCAAGACCATGCTCGACAACGCCATCACCATCAAGCCCAAGCGGCAGATGAGCGTTCAGTTCAGCGGCGGCGAGCCCACGCTGAGCCCGTACTTCCTTGATGCGGTAGCTTACAGCCGCAAGGTTGGCTTCAACTCGGTGCAGGCCGCTTCGAATGGCATTGAATTTGCCAAGAGCAAAGAGCTTTGCCGCGCCGCTGCCGAAGCCGGTCTCCGCTACGTGTACCTCCAGTTTGACGGCATCGGCAACGCTGCCAACAGTCACCGCAAGGTGGGCAACCTGTTTGACGTAAAGCTGCAGGCCATTAACAACCTGCACGAAGCCGGCGTTGAAATCGTGCCCGTAACCACCATCGTGAACGGCATCAACAACGAGCAGGTGGGCCGCATTATCGAGTTCGCGCTCGACAATCCCAAGACCATCAGCTTCCTCAGCTTCCAGCCGGTCAGCTTTACCGGCCGCGACGAAGAGATTACCGACGAGCGCCGCGTAGCCCAGCGCTACACGCTCTCGCACATGGCGCACGACATCAAGACCCAGTGCGGTTTCGGCGTACCCGAGCGCGACTGGTTCCCCATCAGCTTTATGAGCACCTTCTCTGACTGGGCCGACCTGGTGCACGGGCCCACCGCCGAGTGGGGCCAGCTTAGCTGCGGATGCCATCCCAACTGCGGCATCGGCATGGCGCTGATGATCGACAAGGAAACCAAGGAAGCCGCGCCGGTCACGGCCTTCCTGCACATGGACCAGGTAGCCAAGGACCTGGCCAAGGTGAATGACGCGGCTCGCGGCAAGTGGATGTCGGTGATTGGATTCGGACTGGCGCTCTTGCGCAACTACGATCCGTTCCAGGCGCCCACCCACTTCAAAATTACCGACATGCTGAAGAAGATGGACAAGACCTTTAACGCCACCGGCAAAAACTACGGCAGCGTCAAGGGCGACCGCACCATGGAAGACATCAAGAAGCGCCGCCAGGATCGCTGGAACTTCCTGTTCATCGCCGGCATGTGGTTCCAGGATTTGTTCAACTACGACTTCCGCCGCACCGAGCAGTGCATCATTCCCTACGCCACGCAGGAAGGCGAAATCAGCTTCTGCGCGTATAACACGGGCGTAGGCTGGCGCAACATTATTGAGAAGATGCACATGACGGCCACGCTGACCAAGTGGTACGAGGAGCACGGCCGCCACGAGATTTTTGCCGGCGGCAAAAAAGTTGGCATGAACCAGGTCGGCCACGAACTGCAGCTCAACATGGCGCACGTAAACTCCGAAGCCAACCACACGCTCGACAACCTGGGCATCGCCAAGAACGCCCGCGAAGAGAAGATGCGCGCCCGCGAAGAAAAGATGAAGCAGGAAGCCGAGAACGCCAAGATGGCCAAGCTCTATCGCGAGCACGTGCTGGGCGAGAAGCCTCTTGAGGGCGGCATGGTATCGCTGAGCGACATCAAGCCGGCAAGCAACAACGCGGCCATGCCGATTAACCGGAACCGGACGGAAAGCGAACTGGTTTCCGGGGACTGATCGGCAGCGCCGCGCTCCAGCGCGGTTGTCGTACGGGCGTCCAAGCCCGTACATCGGGATCATAACTTAGGGCCGCTCAGCATCGCTGAGCGGCCCTTTTGCGGATAGAGCGCCCCGCGATCCTTGACGCCTATCTTTCAACTTGCTTGCGGCTGGTCAGAGTGGCGCTCCACAAGTCGAATCTTTGGAATCACTGTGCTGAACCTCGTTATCGAACATTGCGTTCCATAGACCATGCAGGGCCCCAGCAAACTGAGCGCCGCCTCGCGTGCGCTCTTTTCGATGTCAACATGGTCGAGGGCGGCCTTCGCTCGCCCGAAGACCGCAGTGTGGGCTGACCACTTCTCGCCTGCCTTTTCCTTGAATGCTGAATGGTCAGAAGGTAATGGCGGCGCACATAGGATTGCATTAAAGAACATGGTGAGAGTGGGGCCTGAGTCATGGAACCGCGACTTTAGTTGCTCAACGAGTTCGCCTGCAAGCTGGTTGCCTGCATTGTCGCTGTTCCGCTCGGCGATACCTGAGACAAAAAGCGCAAGAGAATTCATCCAGCAAATGAACTCAAATGTGGCGTCTAGTTCGTCCGAGGGAATCTTAATCGTCGCCAGATGCCACTCATGGCGATCAAAGGGCGGCTCTTGAGCGTGCATCCTACCGAGGAGAAAATCGGCACACTCGGCGTAAGTGAGTTCGTAGGCCTCGTCACCCGGGCCGCCTTTCGGGCAGTGACTGAGGAATCTTCCCAGCATGTGCCCGATTTTCTCACTGCTGTTCAATTTTGTGAAGATTTCTGCCGTTGGCTGCCGAACGAACGGTCTAGCATGGGGGGTGTACAGGAGGACCCCCTATGCCCAACTTTGTCACCTTTGACGACGGACTCTCGTATGTGCCGATTTCAGAGATTCAATCCTTCGGATACGACCGAGAGGAGACGAACAAGGGCGGGACCTGGATCAAACTGAGGGACGGTCGCACGATGCAGACGCAATGGGACGTATCGAAGGTTGCCGAATTGCTCGGGCCTACCGCAAATCTGCATTATTAGGTCTGAGAAGGCGTGGCTATCTCTCCCGGAGGGAGAGAACGAGCTTAGCCCAGCGTGGAGCGCAGCGCAACGCTGGGAATGCGTCCCCCAAAAAGCGTTTCCGCCCTGGAGGGGCGGAACGAAATCTACCCGCTCACATTCGGAACGACGGTTCGATTCGGCGGATCGCCCGAATCCTGCATGATTCTCGCAACTGCACGACGTTCGCGCCGGCCCTCCGGGACGGCACCGTGTTTGGGGGCATCCTCCCAGCGTTCCGTCCGCTTGCGGCGGACTCCACGCTGGGCTAAACTCGTGCCCTCCCTCTGGGAGGTGACATTCCCGCCGTCCCGGAGGGCCGGCGCGAATCCTTCAACCCCACACATACCGCAGATCGTATTCCATGCGGTGCTTCTTCAAAATCGCCAAAAACTCCGCCTGAAAATCGCGTTTCCGATGATGCTCCTCCTGCCGCGCGATGTACCGGACCGTCGCCTCAATCTGCGAATGGCCGATGGAAAATGCACCGTAACCTTCCTGCCACGCGAATTCCGGCATTGCGCAGGTCTCATGCATCCATCGCGAAGAACCGCTCTTGATTTCGCGCATAGCGGTGGCCACGGCCAACGATGCGGGAATCGCAACCAGCAAATGCGCATGGTCGTCGGTTCCGCCAACCGCAAGCGCCGTCATTCCGTGCTCGCGGGCCACGCCGCCGATGTACGCCCACAAACGTTCTCGCACCTCCGGCGCAATCGCTTTGCGGCGCTCTTTGGTCGAGAAAATACAGTGGTAGAGCGATGAACAATAGCTGTGCCCCATAAGGTCCGCAGCATATCACGGTTGTGGTCCACCCGTTCGCGCCGGCCCTCCGGGACGGCCGCGGTTTTGGGGCGCGTTCCCAGCGTTCCGTCCGCCCGGGCGAACTCCGCGCTGGGCTAAACTCATATCCTCCCTCCGGGAGGCAACCTTGCCTCAGCGCTGGAGGGGCGGAACGAATTTACCCCAGCTTGAAGCGAAACGCAACGTTGGGAACACGGCTGCACCAACCCAAAATCGCGCTATACTGATCTCAACTCGGCAGGGGTGGATTTCCCTGCCGGGGGTTGGCTACTACTTCAGCAGTAGCGCGAGGACAAGGAGTACGACTGCCAGCACGAACCGCCAGTCAATGGCGATAGTGATGGCAAATCGCATCCAGGACGATTTCTCATCTTGAGGCGTTTTGAAGGCGTCAGCCTTCAGCCGAAATCCTGAACGCAAAGCGTGAAGGACCTCTCGGCTTGCGTTAAACGGCCCGCAGGTCGTTCTAGCGGCCTGCGCGGGCCCCGGGCGACAGGTCTTGGTCGCCTGGGTAGAGGGATCGACAACCCGATCTTTTGGGTTGATCTTTCGCTACCGCGCACCCACTCACAAAGAAGGCCCACACATCCTATCCACTCCTGCTTCGTCCAAAGAGTGACGTTGAACACTGGCGCATCCCACCGCCTGTCAACCTCTCTCCTGCAAGACCCCTCCCCAACGCTTTCATTCCAAAACACTTGCATCTCCCACCCCTTTGCCGGTTAATTCCCCCACCTCTCTATCCTTAATTCAAAAGCGGTTTCTTCAGGCCGGCGTCCGGGACCTCCAGATCCCAAACCACTGAAAACAATAGACCTGGCGGCCAAATCCACCCTCTATCGTGCTGAAAACAATAGACCTTGAGACCTTTGGCAGGGGCCCGGGGGTGCAAATGGGGGGGGAGGGGGTAACACCCCGGCCAGCTCGCAGAGGAGATGCACCCATGTACAGTGCCAAAACCTGTCGCCACATCATGACCACTGGCCGCACCTGCAAGTCGCCCGCCATGCGCGGCAGCGCCTACTGCTACTATCACGGCCCGCAGAAAAAGAAAGAGCACGCCTCCAGACCCACCGAGTCCGACTTCAAAATCGACGCCCTCGATGACCCCTCCTGCATTCCGCTCATCGGCAATCAGATTCTCCAGGCGATGGCCGCAAACCGGCTCTCAAAAGGCAGAGCCTCCGTCATGCTTCAGACCCTGCAAACCGTCATGGCCAGCTACCGCATGGCCTCCAGCGATGCCCTCGAACTCAACCCCAGTCCCGACGATCAATCCGACAACGACTAACCCCTCGCCCTGGCCCACCTCATCGCCCGGCCGCCAACCCGCAATCGCGCTATATTGAATTCATCGATTCAGAAACGGGTTTCCGCCGGCGTTGGTAATAAGTAAGATAGGGGCTTGCCCGAGGCACTTATGACTTTCAAAGCTTACATCGATAACATCTACGCCAAGACCGGAAAGACGCCTGCCGACTTTCGCACGCTGGCAGAGAAGAAGGGGCTGCTGAAACCAGGCGTCAAAGCGATGGAGGTCGTTAACTGGCTCAAGACGGAACACGGCCTCGGTCACGGCCACGCCATGGCCATCTACGCTACCTTCAAAGGCCGAACGGAGTAGGCCGGCAGTGATTGAGTCCATCCCCCAGCTAGTCGAGCGGCTGCGCGCATCATTCGCCTCCGGACGAACGCAGACGCTTGAATTTCGCCTGCAGCAACTCGCGGGCCTGGCGCGCTTGCTCGAAGATTGCGAACCTCAAATCTGTGAGGCCATCCGCAAAGACCTGGGACGCAGCGACCTTGAAACGCGCATCGTTGAGACTCAACTTCTAAGGCGTGAAATCCAGTTCGCGCAAAAGCGGCTCGCACAATGGATGAGGCCGGAGCGTGTGCCTGCGCCCTGGCTGCTGTGGCCCTCCTCTGCCCACATCTACCGCGAGCCTTTCGGCGTGGCGCTGATCATTGGCCCGTGGAACTATCCATTGCAACTGGCGCTGGTGCCGCTGGTGGGCGCGCTCGCGGCCGGAAACTGCGCGGTCGTCAAGCCCAGCGAACTGGCGCCGGCCACAAGCTCGTTGCTGGCTGAAACGCTTCCCCGCTATCTCGATCCTGAGTGCGTGCAGGTTGTGGAAGGGGGACAATCGGAGTCGACGGCCTTGTTGGCTGAACGCTGGGACTACATTTTCTACACCGGCAATCCGCGCGTGGGCCGCGTGGTGATGGAAGCGGCTGCAAAGCATTTGACGCCGATCACGCTCGAACTCGGCGGCAAGAGTCCCTGCATCGTGGACCGCAGCGCAAACCTGCGCGTCGCGGCCCGCCGCATTATGTGGGGCAAATTAATGAATGCCGGGCAGGTCTGCATCGCTCCCGACTACGTGCTGGTTGACGAAGCCGTCGAGACCGAACTGCTGGCGCACATGGCCGCGGCTATCAAGGAGTTTTACGGCGACGACCCGCACGCGAGTCCCGACCTCGCGCGCATCGTCAATCAGCGCCATTTTCAGCGGCTCATGCGGCTGATCGACGGCAGCGGCCAGATCTTTGCAGGCGGAGAAGCACGCGAAGACGAACTCTACATCGCTCCAACTATCCTGACAAAAACGCCTGCTGACGCGGCAGTGATGCAGGAAGAAATCTTCGGGCCCATTCTGCCCGTGCTTTCGGTCAAGAGCACGGACGAAGCGATCGCATTCGTCAACAAACGTGAGAAGCCGCTCGCGATTTATTTGTTTGCTGAAAAGGCGCGGGTCAAACGCCAGGTGATCAACGCCACTTCTTCGGGAGCACTCACGGTGAATTACCCGACCGTTCATGCCGCCATGCCCAGCCTTCCTTTTGGAGGCGTTGGCTTGAGCGGCATGGGCGCCTACCACGGCCGCGCAAGCTTTGAAACCTTCAGCCATCGCAAGTCGGTATTTCTGAAGGGAACGTGGCCCGACCCGAGTCTCGCATATGCTCCGCTGAACAAATTGAAAGAGCGCATTATGCGATGGCTGATGTGACAAGACACGCGGCGATCGCTTGGCGGCCAGCCAACCTCTGATCCGTTTCTTCCTCCGAGCCACAAGAATGGGCGCCCCATTCCAAGCGCGCATTTTGCACTTAGGGTGGGAGACCGCGAACCTTGCTCTACTGCGTCTTCGCCGGCTCGTGATCGTAGCTGATGGCGCGGGTAATTTGCCAGGCACCGTCTTTGAATCGCCACACCGTGATGAACTTGCCTTCGCCAACGTTTTCGGGTTGGCCGGGGTGGGTGAAGCGGTGGATGCCGATCTCGACTGCTCCGTAGTTTGCCAGCGGGTAGACCTCGAGGGTTCCGGGAACAAGCGTGCGCTGGGTCTTGCCGCAAATATTGTTTTTGATGGCGTCGATGAAAGTTTGACGTCCCACACTAAGGCCGGTCTTGTCGTGATAGAACTCGAGATCCTCAGAGATGAGAGAGCTCATGGTGGCAAGATCGCAGTGGTTGTAGGCGTCGAAGAGTTTGGTATCGAGCGCAGCCACAGTGGCGGTGAGCTGGTCTTGCGCATGGGCCACCACGGGCTCAGGAGAGTTGTCGGGCCAGCGCTCCACGTCGATTGCGATTTTGTCGCCGGCGCCGAGCGGCATTCCGGTTGCAGCGCCGCGCAAGTGGTTGCCATCGAGCGCGAGATCGAAGTGAACGGTCATGGTGGGGTTGACTACCACATCGAATGTGACGTGGCCCTGGGTTATTTGCCCGTTCGCAATAGGCGAGACCTTGCTCGCATTGTTGCCCGCGACGCCGGTGATTTTGTCTCCATCCTGTTGGAACTGGAAGTAAGCAATGTCAGGCTCAACGGTGCCGCCGGTGTGAATTGTGTCAAACACGCCCATCCAGCGGCCTGACGGGTTTTGCGTGCCAGACTGCGCCCGCGCATGCGAGGCAATGAACGCGAGAGAGCACATTAGTAGTCCGAGGAATGCGGCGCGGGTGCGACGGCCGGGTAAGCAAGGATTCAGCAAGAGTGACCTCCAGGAAAGATCCTGAAGGTTACATACGCGGTGCCCGGCGCGTGGTTCCCTGAATGGGGTTCGCAAACTGGAGATGACACCCGTTTTTCTTCGCTGCTGGGCGCCACACCACTTTTACGCGGCGTGGCGAATTGCGAGCAGAGTTACGTCGTCGACACCTGGGTTTGCGCCGGCGAAGCAGCGCAGGTCTTCGAGGCACGCCGCGATCACTCCGGCCGCACAGCAGGCGGCCTGACTGCCGATCAGGTTCGATATGCGTTCGACGCCATATTCTCCGCCGTCTCCGTTGGCTTCAGAGACGCCATCGGTGAAGAGAAACAGCAGGTCGCCCGCGCTCAGTTTCGCATGGGAGGGCGTGAACGACGCGTCGCGAAACATTCCTAGCGGGAAGCCGGTAGACTCGATCAGTCGAACATTGCCCTTTTGAGCGGCAATCACGGGCAGATGGCCGGCGTTAAAAAGCTCGACATCGCCGACACTGTTGGCGCGGCCGCAGACCAGCGTGGCGTATTGTCCGGCGAGGCCGCTGTCGCACAGAAAGCGGTTGATTTGGCCCACAATTTCAGCCAGCGGCAGACCCATGCCGATGAGGCTGCGGAAGAGCGCGTGGAGTTGCGTCATGCGCATGGATGCCGCCACGCCCTTGCCTGAGACATCGCCGATCATGAAGAAGAGTTGCCCGTTGTAGGGGTAAAGGTCGCAATAGTCGCCGCTGACCGGGCCGAGAGGCGCGTAGTGATAGCTCGTTTCCCAGCCGGCGACTTTAAGATCCGCAGGCGGCAGCAGGCCCCGCTGCAATTCTGTGGCAAGGTCGAGATCGCGCTGAAGCATGGCACGATCGAGCTCAGACAGGTGGTCGAGACAGTAGCGGATGAGCGGATCGGCCAGCAGCCGGGCCCGTTCCACGGAGTCATGGCAGATTTCGCACATGCCGTAGGTGCCGGCGGTAAATCGATCGAGCGCGGAATCAACCTCGCGTAACAAGGACTCAAGATTCGGGTCGTCGGGCGATTGCGTAATAACCATCTCAAGGCGGCGCTTGCGCTCCTCCAGTTGGTTGTGCAGGAAACTTAGTTCGGCGGTTGCCATGGAAGCACCCTCGGGGTTTGGGAACGTACAGATTTTTGATTCGACAGGGTGGGTTGGGGAGGCAATAGTTTTGGGGAGTGAGGATGGAGCACCTGTTTTTGATTCTGTGATATCCCAGGTCTCAAAGTCGAGACCTGGGGCACCCATTTTTCGCGTACGGAGGTAAGGCGCGGCTCAGTCGCGCTCCCAGAAGTGGGGCGGCTCGATGCCGAGGGCGCGCAGGTAGACGTAGCCCTGGCCACGGTGGTGAATCTCGTTGTCGATTGCGTATTGGATCATGGCGATTCCGGTCATCTTCCACTGGCCGAAGGCCGTGTCTTCTTCGGCAAAGCGATGCGGTGGAATGGTGGGGAATTTCTCGTCAAGTTCGCGGGTCTGTTTATCCCAGATTTCTAGAATTTCCTTCTTGGTGGTGGGCTTGGGGCCGCCACCGTATTCCACCCACTTGCCGGTGGCGACGCCGTCGACGATGGGCACTGCCATGCCGATGAACTCCTGGGCAAGCACGGCGAAGGGCCGCATGCCGCCCACTGAAAAGTCGAACAGCTTGTCTTCAGGAAAGGCCTCGATGGTTCTGCGGGTGAGCCTGCGGTGCCCTTGCCAGTTTTTGAGCAGCTCTTCGGCAGAGATCACGCTCACGGTTGCGGTCGCGGTTGTCATATCAAACCTCCATGTGGCCCTTCAGGGCTCAGAAATGAAGTTAGCGGCAATTCCCGACAGAACTTGTCGTAAATTAAATGCAGGATAAAAACTGCGATGCTGCGGATTTCCCATGCCCGGATTTCCCATGTATGACCCGATCATGCGCGTGCTGACCGTCCTGGAGGTGCTGCAGGCGCGCGATTTTGTGTCTGGAGCGGAACTGGCCGAGCGGCTTGAAGTGGACCTGCGCACGGTCCAGCGCTACATGGTGCGGCTGAAAGATTTGAACATTCCGGTTGAGTCGTCGCGTGGGGTGGGCGGAGCGTACCGGCTGAAACCGGGATACAGGCTGCCTCCGCTGCTGCTGACCAATGAGGAGGCGTTTGCGTTGTCGCTGGGGCTGCATTCGCTGCGCCAGGTGGGGCTTTCAGCATTTGCACCGGCCACCGAAGGCGCGCTTGCAAAGCTGCGTCGCGTGCTGCCCGAGGCGCTGCGAGAGAGCATCAGGACGGTGGACGATGTGGTGGCCATTGAGCCGGGGCCATGGGTGGTGCCGACGTCAGTGGAGGCGTTGATTCGGGCGGCGTCGGCAATTCGTACGGGGCGGCGGGTACGATTCGACTACGAGTCGGGCGAGGGCGCGAAGACGCGGCGGCAGATTGAGCCGTACGCGGTGATGCACAGCGACGGACGCTGGTATCTGATCGGCTACTGCCTCACGCGGAAAGCGCTGCGGACGTTCCGGCTGGATCGCGTGTCGGAGCTCGCAATGGGGGCCGGCACGTTCAAGAAGCCCGCGGATTTCGATGCTCGGCGATACATGCAGTCAAGGATGCCGTTCATCCAGGCGAAATACCAGATCGATGTGTGGATGGAGATGCCGATCGAGGAAGCGCAACAAATGTTCGCGATGTGGAGGGTGGCAATAGAGGAAGAGGACGGCGGGACGCGGTTGCGCTGTGCTCGCGACCGGCTGGAAATGATTGCCGCGATGCTGCTGAGCGCGGGACGGCGCATCGTGGTGCACGGCCCCGATGAGCTGCGCGGGACGTTCAGGGAGTTGGCGCGGCAGGCAGAGATCGCGGCGGGAGATGATTAGCGAGTCGGCGAATCAGCAAGCCGGCGCGCGGGTTGGCGGGTGCATTCCCTCCCCAGCTAGGCTTGGATGAGGCACCTGCAGGGTCAATTCGCAGCCGCGATGGCTTCGGCGATGCGATCGATGGCCTGGAACTCAGCGTCGCTATCGGGACGGTGTCCATTGACCATGATTGAGAACGCGAGCACCCGGCCGCTGGCAGCGGTTAAATATCCAGAAAGTGCATTGACCTCGTTGAGCGTGCCGGTCTTGGCCCATAGCTTGCCCTTGAGGGGCGAGTTTTTGAAGCGGTTCTGGAGCGTGCCATCGACGCCGCCGATGGGGAAGGAATCGCGCCACTCGGCCCCCCAGGGTTGGTGCGAGGCCCACCACAGCAAATGAGTAAATGCGCGAGGCGCGACACGGTCGTCGGGGCTCATGCCCGAACCGTCGTAAAGGAAAAAGTCGTGGTCGTCGATGCCGGAGTCGACGAGGAACTGGCGGACGACGCGCGCGCCTTGGACGAAGCTGCCGTCGGAGCCCTCGGTCTTGCCCAGCAGGCGCAGTAGAAGTTCGGCGTGCAGGTTCTGGCTGGTTTTAAGGAGCACCTTTATGTCTTGCACCATGGGGACGGAAACGTGCGCGCCCAGCACGCGCCGGCCCTCGATGGGAGCAGCAATGGTGATGAACTGGTTGGGAGTGAGCTTGAGTGGCTGCGCGCGTTCCTCGGCGAAGTCAAGGGTGTCGGTGGAGAGCTTGTGGCGGGTCTCAGGACTGCCTTTGACCTGCACACCGCGGGTGAGTAGCGCTTGTTTGAAAGCGGATGCAGTAAAGTCAGCGGGATCTTCCTGCGACAGGGTCACATGAAGGCCGGCGGGCGTGATTGTTCCCCAGGTACGCACCGCCATAATGCCGGGCTGCCGGGCGATTCCGGGACTGGCAGGCTGCCCCTGGGGCGCGATGGTCATGCTGTTGTCGAGCGCGTAGTACTCGATGTCGGGCGACCACTCACCGGTGACCATGCCGGGAGCCGTGGGATCGGGCTTGAGCAACAAACCTATGGAATTGTCGTTGAATGAAAGCGCTGAAATCGGAGCGCCATACGACCACTGGGTATCGTCCCATCCCCAATCGCTGCCCCAAGGCTCGTTCACAAAGTAAGAATCGTCGCCAATGACGTTGCCCTCGACCTGGCGCACTCCAGACTGCTCGATCTGCTCGGCCAGAAGATTGAGAGGAGTCATGGGATCTGGAGCCGGCTGGGGCGGTGCAGGTGCGGGCTGGGGTTGAGCGGGCGCGGATGCTGCGGCCCGCGCTTTGGCGGGGGTCGGCGGCGGTGCGGGTTCAACTGGTTCCTGGTAGGGATATGGGCGAATGCTGATGGTTGGGTCGCCCGAACCTAAAACCACCAGATTGCCGTGCAGGATGCCGGCTGAGTCAACGTCACCGTCGGCGACGACAAAGGTGGTCCAGGTAAGTGTGTCGACCGGAAGCAATGCGAATGCGGCAGCGGTGGTGGTGAGCTTTACGTTTGAGGCCGGCGTGAAGAGCCTTGCGTCGTTGAGGCCGTATACCGGCTCGCCGTCGAGCGTGGTCACGCTGATGCCGAACTGGGCGTGACTGAGAGCGGGCTCGGAGAGGATGGAATTAATGCGGTCAGAAAGCGCGCCTTTGGCGGGCGGTCTGGCTGCGTTGGGGCGCGGTAGCGCGCGTGCGCCGGATTGCGCGGGCGCAACAGAGGCTGCGAGGGCCACAGTGAGAAAACAGGCTGCGATCCGCTGAAGGAAGACCATGCCGGGAGTTTACGGCATTTGGACCCTCCGCATGAAGTGGTGAGGAGATTGGGTCCCATACGCCAGTTGTTCCCAAAATGGGAGCGGTGTACACTGAGACAGTGAGGATCATTGCGCGGAGCACCTTTAACGGATTCGTCCAAAACCTTGTGGAGAAACGAATACGCAAGACGGTAAAGGAGCAGCTCGATTCGTGGTTTGCAATTGCGTCGCGCGCGAAGTGGAAGAACTCCGCTGAGTTGAAACAGCAGCTCAGCTCCGCCAGCATTGTTTCATCGGAACGGGTGGTATTCAACATCAAGGGAAACGATTCCCGTCTGGTGACGGCGATCGATTATGCGCACAGCATCCTCTTGGTGCTGTGGATCGGAACGCATAGAGAATACGACCAGATCGACGTGACGAGTGTGAGATTTGAAAAGGAGCGCTATGCGAATTCAGCCCATTCGAACTGAAGCAGATCACGATGCGGTGATTGAGCGGATTGCGCAATTGATGGGCGCAAAGCCAGGCAGCGCGGCCAGCGATGAGTTGGAGGTTCTTGCCACGCTTGTTGATGTCTACGAAAGCAGGCATTTCCCGATTGACACTCCGGATCCGATCACCATTATCGAGTTCCAGATGGAACAGCGGAACATGACCCGCAAGGATCTGGAGCCGATGATCGGAAGCAGGGCGAGGGTTTCAGAGGTGCTGGCCGGAAAGCGCGTTCTCACGCTGGCCATGATCCGGCGACTGCATGCGGGAATGCGAATCCCGATTGAACTGCTGGTAGGGCCGGAGGCCGCGGTGCGAAAGACAGCTCCGCGTCGTGGAAAGCAACCCAGATCTGCAGCGGTTCGTACGCGCGGCCAGCTTGCCGCCAAGGTTCGCGGGCGCTGAGCACGGCATGTCTGTCAGCATTCGACCAAATAATCTGTGGCGACTGCGTACGCGCAATCTTGAGCTGGGCGCACGCACGCTTGTAATGGGCGTGGTGAATATTACACCCGACTCATTCAGCGACGGCGGCTTTTTTCTCGATGCGGAGAAAGCTGTTGCTCATGCGCTGCGTTTGGTGGATGAGGGCGCGGACATTCTCGATCTGGGAGCGGAGAGCACGCGGCCCGGTTCGCACTCTGGCGGGGCTGACGCGGCGGTTGGTGCGCAGGAAGAGCAGGCGCGCCTGCTGCCGGTGCTCAATGGAATATTGAAGGCGCGGCCGCATGCTGTGATTTCAGCGGATACATACAAGGCTGCGACGGCGCGGGCTGCGCTTGAGGCCGGCGCCGAAATCGTGAACGATGTGAGCGGATTTACCTGGGAACCGGGATTGGCAGCGGTGTGCGCGGAGTTGGGCGCGGGCGTGGTGTTGATGCATACGCGCGGCAGGCCGGAGGAATGGCGCACCCAACCGCAGCTTGAGCCCGATGCGCTGATCGCGACGGTGCGCAATGGGCTGGCGGCGAGCCTTGACGCTGCTTTGAGTGCGGGAATCGCAAAAGATCGGATTGTGCTTGATCCGGGATATGGATTTGGGAAGAAACTCGATGAGAACTACGCGCTGCTGTCACGGCAGAGCGAGTTTCTGGCGCTGGGAAGGCCGCTGCTGGTGGGTCTGAGCCGAAAGTCATTTCTGGGACATACGCTGGCGGAGATATACGGCGGGACTGCAGCGCCGGCGAATGCGCGTGAGACGGCGAGCGTCGCCGCGATGACCGTGGCGATTTTGAATGGCGCGTCGATTGTGCGGGTGCACGAAGTGAAGGCGGCGGTTGAGGCGGCGCGAGTTGCGGATGCGGTTCTCAGGGCCGGTTGAGGTTTGTTGTCTCCCAGGTCGATATAAAAACAAGAAGCAGGTCCTTCGACTCCGCTATGCTTCGCTCAGGATGGGGCACGCATTTTCGCGAATGATTGAAGATTTCCTGGTTGATTGAGGAGAGCGCGAATCAGGCAACGGCATTGGCTTGGTGGGTCTTTGCGAATTCCACGAGAGCATGCACGTTTTCGTGGCGGGTGTCGCGAACCACTTCGCAACCGGCAGCCACAATCCAATGAGGACCGGCCTGCGCCAGTCGCGCTTCCAGTGAATGCGCGATCGAGTCCAGCGCGCCGTCGCGAAGATCTTTGACCGGATTCAGATTGCCGGCCAGTACCTGGCTCAAGCCAGTTTTGGCGCGGGCTTCGTCCATGGGCACGGGGTAATCGATGTCGACCATGGCGCAACCCAACGTGCCCATTCCATCGAGGATGCGCCGCGTGTTGCCGCAGATGTGCAGGCGCACGCGTCCACCGCGCGCGTGGATTGCGTCCACCAGTTTCTTTTCCCAGGGCCAGACGAACTCTTTGTATATGCGCGGGCCCACCAGTGACGCGGCGGCGTCGCCGATGCCAATAATGTCGGCCCCGGCCTCAATCTGCAGTTCGGCAAACCGCACCGCGCGATCCACGTTGAATGCAAAGAGCGCATGCACAAACTCCGCATCGTCGCTGAAGTCGGTCATGAGATGGTTGATGCCGCGGAGGTCGGCGGCTTCGGCGCAGGGGCCTTCGACCCACCCCTCCACGAACAGTTCGCCGCCCACGCGCTGGCGCAGCAGCTCGACGCCGCGAATGCGATCTTCCATGCGTCCGCCCTGCAGCGGATCGCGTGCTTCGATGCGTCCCAGCGCCGCCTTGTCGGCCAGTAGCGCATCGGTCTCCATGATGGCCGGAGGCTGATCGTCGTACCACTGAATCTTTGCGCCTGCGTCGGCAGCTTCGCGCGCCGGATCGGAAATCGTCGACACATAATCGAAGCCGAACATCTCTGCCGTTTTTACCTGCGCATCGGCCAGGATGCGGAAATCGCGCGCGTAGGCGCCGTATTTTACGCCGAGAATATCCGCGGCAAACATCATGGTTATGGGCATAGCCGCCAGGCAATCGGCGCTCTGCCCTTGAAGCACAGCGATAACTCGTTCACGGCCGGTCATTGTATCTTTACCTTTCCCGGGCAGTATGCCACGTTGCGTGTGTTTCGATTTGTGCCGGTGCACACCGATGCGAGCCTACTCCTATGCCGGCCGATGTAGCCAGCCGATAGAATCGAATGAGAGCGGGTGTTCGGGCCGGGAAACTGAGATTGCGATGAATACGCGGTTGGCGTTTGGGAAACACGGAATTGACGTTCAGGTTCCTGCGGGATTCGCATGCCACGTGGCGCATGCGCGATCGGCTGCGGCCATTGCCGACGTTGCCCCGGCGATTGACGAAGCGCTTGATCATCCTATCGGATGCGCGCCGCTGGTGAAGCTGGCCGAGGGCAAGCGCACTGCGACAATCTCAGTGTGCGACATTACGCGGCCTGCGCCGAATCGCATCACGCTGCCACCGTTCATGGAGCGGCTGCACACTGCGGGCATTCCTGTTGAAGGCATAACCATATTGATTGCGACGGGACTGCATCGCGCGGCTACGCCGGATGAAGTGGTTACGATCCTGGGGCCGGAGATTGCGGGCAAGTATCGCGTGGAGAGCCACGATGCGCGGGACTTTGCGGCGCACAGATCGCTGGGCACGACGCGGCGCGGGACGCCCGTGTATATCGACGAGCGGTTCATGGCCGCCGACCTGCACATCACGCTGGGATTTATTGAGCAGCACCTGATGCTGGGCTTCAGCGGCGGGCGCAAGCTGATTGCGCCGGGCCTGGCCGCGCAGGAGACGATCAAGGTGATTCACTCGCCGCGATTCATGCGCGAGCCGATGGCGACGGAGGGCTCGATTGATGAGAATCCGCTGCACGCGGAGCTGCTTGAGATTGCGGCGATGGCGCGCCACGATTTTATGCTCGACGTGACTTTGACCGGGAAGCGCGGGATCAGCGGGGTGTTTGCCGGCGACCCGGTGAAGGCTCATGCGGCGGGGGTGAAGTTTCTTGAGAGCACTTCGACCTCGCCCATTCCTGAATTAGCCGATGCGGTAATTACCTGTGCGGCTGGCTATCCGCTTGACCTGACCTTTTATCAGACTGTGAAGGGCGTAACGGCGGCGCAGCATATTGTGAAGCCGGGTGGGCGCATCCTGGTGCTGGGCGAGTGCGCCGAGGGCATTGGCTCGACGGAGTTTGCGCGCATGCTGGCTGGGTATCGGGGGCATGCCGAGTTTCTGGATGAAATTCGCGAGACACGCGTTGAAGTGGACCAGTGGCAACTCGAAAAGCTGGCGCTGGTGGGCTTGAAGAACGAGTTGTTCTTTTACACGCCGGGCGCGGATGCGGCACAGATGGGAAGCCTGGGAGCGCGTGTATTTGCGAATCTAGATGACGCGGTTGCGGCGTTGCTGGATGGGCTCGCGCCCGATGCGCTGGTGGTGCTGGTTCCCGAGGGTCCGTATGCGTTTGCGCGGGTGCAACGTGAGGCAGCTTTTAGCTATTAGCTTTTAGCTATTAGCCTTCAGCCTGGTTGGTGCGAGACCGTGCCGCGTGCAAACCGCGAGGCCGGCTAAGAAAAAACATAGATCCCTCGACTTCGCTCGGGATGACAGCGCCTTGGGGACGGTTTAGGTATCCCAGGTCCGAGAATCCCGGCCTGGGGCACCCAGCATCCTTGGGGGCACATATCAGACGCCGATACCTACCTTGTTGCGCTTCCAGAGTGGAATGAGACTCCACTGATCGACTACTGGCTCGGCGTCGCATTCGACTGCGATCACTGTAGCGGGCTGGTCGGGTGCTTCGAGCGGAAGACCGGTGAGACGCAGCGAAAATTCATCCTGCGTAAATTCGACCTTTTGTCCGGTCTTGAGCAGGCGCGCTGAAAGTGCCTTCGATTTGAGGCCAGCGAGGGCAACAACCACTTCAGGCTTGAAGAAATCGAGCCACTCGGCTGCGGGTGTGTGGCCCGGCCAGTAATGCTGGTGAATATAGAGCGTGTTGCCGCGGCGGGTGAGGTTGATGCTGACGGTGTCGTTGAGATTGCCGCGCTCGGTGCCGTAGATGGATTCGCCGTAAGTCTCAGTCCAGCGGCCAACCTCGGTGAGAATCTCAGTTGTGCGCGGCGGGATGGAGCCGTCTTCAGTGGGTCCGATATTGAGCAGGTAGTTGCCGCCACCGCGGGCGCAGGTGGCCAGGTTGTCGACGATGGTCTTGGGCGTCTTCCAGGCGTCGTCACCGCGATTGAATCCCCAACTATCGTTGAGAGTCATGCATGTTTCCCAGGCGCGGCCGTTCTCCGCGGCGCGAATCTCCTGCTCGGGGGTTGAAAAGTCGCCGGGCAGGCCGTTGCGGTTGTTCACAATGATCTCGGGCTGCAGCGAGAAGACCATCTCGTTCATGCGCTCCGATTCCCACTGCTCGGCGGTGAGCGGCCAGTCCACGTCGTACCAGAGAATGTCGATCTTGCCGTAGTTGGTCATCAGTTCGCGGATGAGTCCGTGGGTGTAGTCGACGAAGCGGCGGCGGGCGGCCTCGTCGGTCTTGCAGATGGCGCCGTCGGGGTGATGCCAGTCCATGAGCGAGTAGTAGAAGCCCACGCGCAGGCCCTCGGCGCGCGCGGCCTCAACGAACTCGGCAACAAGGTCGCGTCCGGGCCCCTGCTTTTTGGCGTTGTAGTCGGTGAGCTGCGTATCCCATTGGCAGAAGCCCTCGTGATGCTTGCTGGTCATCACCATGTACTTTTGGCCGGAGCGCTTGGCCAGGCGAGCCCAGTCACGCGCGGCGTTGGGCCTGGGATGGAAATTCTTCGCCAGGATCTCGTATTGCGAGAGCGGAATGCCTTCGTACTCCTTGGCCCACTCGTGCTGGCCGATGACGCTGTAGAGGCCCCAATGGATGAACATGCCAAACTTGGCCTGGTGCCACCACTTCATGCGCTCGGCGCGGGTGTCGGCCTGCTTCTGGTCAGAAGGAGTAAGAGGGGGCGTGAGAGCGGGCGTTGCGGTCTGCGATGCGGGATTGCCAAGGCCGCGCGCGTTGGCAGCGGCAAGGGCTGCGGCTCCGGCCGCGCCAAATTGTTTAAGAAATGCACGCCGTGTGCTCTCGTTCCAGTTCATGGGTTTCCCTCCGATGGGCGGTAAGTGTTTCCAATTGCCGTGAAGTGAATTCGATTTTGCCGTCGGAGGGAAATATAGCAGTTCGCGCCGGCCCCGGGGGGCGGCGTGTCTCTATCGCGCCTTTCCCAGGATTACGTCCGCGTTGCGGACTCCATCGTGGGCTATTGTCGTTTCGTCCCTATGGGACGAAGATCGCGCGGTGAATATTAACAAGGCCGGGAACTCTTCGCCGAATTCATTCCTGGCGCAGGATTACGTCTCCGTTGATGGTGTCGATGGAGACCTTGTTCAGGCCGTTGCCGACCCGGCCGGAGGCGCGAATGTATTTGCGTGGCGTGCCATGGGAGTTATCCCACTCGCCGGTTTCACTGACCTCGAGGCCGGCATGCTGCTCGATGTGGTAACCGTGGTCGGCTTTGGTATAGGCCAGCGTGATTCTCACATCCATTGGGAAATCCTTCGGCACCGTGAGCTCAATTCTGCCGCCCTTCGAGCTAAGCTCGATGTCATGCTGGCCGGTCGAAGAGCCGGTTTCGCGCACCGTGATGTCGCCGCCCATGGTGGTTGCCTTGACGGGGCCGCTGGCCGTGGAAATGGTGATCTCGCCGCCCATCGTAGAGGCGTCCACCGGGCCGGTGGACCGATCGATGTCGATGGAGCCACCCATGGTCTTAAGAGTCGCGGACTCGGCGACATTACCTACGTGAATATTGCCGCCCATGGTGGAGAGGTTGGCCCCATGGGGTGCGCTGTCGACGTCGATGCCGCCGCCCATCTTGGCGATATGGATCTCGCCCGAGGTGGTGGTGTTGCTTAGGTCGTTTTGGGTGGTGAAACTACATCCGGCGAAAGCGAGGGGCAAGAAGCTTGCGAGCAGCAGCGTGAAAAGTTTGCGAACGTTCATCGGAATGGCCTCCGGAGGCGAATGGCGGTAGTCCTAAAGACTGGGTACGCAGAACTGGGCGTCGAGGTTCCGGCGGATTTCACCCGGCAGCGGTCTCCGGTTGGACGGCTAATTCTCCGACGGCCGCTCGACATGGTCGACGACGATGACGTCAACCGGCGCTTTCTTTGCTACCAGCTTCAATCCGAGCTGTTCCTCCAGGGCGGTAAAGAGCGAGGGCCCCGATGCGCCCGCCGCCAGGTCGTCATCCGGCGTCCACTTGAGATCGATGTCGTAGTAGCCCGTCAGGCCGGTGTCGTCTATCACGATTCGATCGGTCATCTCGGACAAACCGACGATGAATCGCGCGCCGATCGGCCCGCCGCGAATATAAATCATGCCTCGGTTTGTCATCATCCCGTAAAGGTTCTCGTCCCCTGCAGCCTGCTTCAGTTTGAATCCTCCTTTGGCAACCACGAGCGAGTACACGGGGAGCACCCTTGACTCGTGATGAATCTTGAGCTTGAAACGGTCTTCCAAAATGGGGCGAAGCATTTGCGCAGCCTGGTCTTTGCGCTCAATTTCAGTGAGGCTGCGATACTGCGCAAGATGAGCTTCGTCAATCCTGGCCTCGATATCGAAGGGCTCTTCGTAACCCCACTTGGGAAGATCCACGAGCTGGCCGGGGCACTTAATTGCGTAGGCGGCGAAGAGCAGGTCGGACACCTCGACGTTGTACGCCGCATACCCGTCCGCCGTTGGCGTCCACCAGTGAGAGCCGTTGCCATTATCTTTGTGCGGACGGATCGATACTACGTCGAACGCCGGAGGCGCTGCTGTTGGATTCTGCGCAGTGGGCGCGGCAGTTTGCGATGGGATGGGAAGAGCAAAGCAGGCCGCCAAAGAAAGCGCCGCAATTCCAGCGCTTCGCCGGGGATGACGCGCACGCACGGCCATCGTGGAGCCGAGCCTTTCAGGGAAAGCGTCCTTATTGTCTCACTGTTGCAGGCGCAGAACAATTCGGGCGGAGAAAGCGCGCACTACGCTCGCCGCTCAATTCTCAGACGGCTTTTCAACGTGGTCGATCACGTATACGTCGACCGGGCCTTTGGCGGGCTCGAGCTTGAGGCCGGCTTGCTCCTGGAGCGCGGTGAAGAGATCGGGGAGCGCATCTGCGCCAGGCGAATTGCCCGCGCCCGCGGCCATTGAGTCGGGCTGCCACTTGAGATCGATGTTGTATCTGCCTGAGAGGCCGGTCTGGTTCACAATCTTTCGACCCACTTCGCCGGAAAGGCTGAAGGCGAGGTTGTCGAGTTCGATTCCAGTCCCTTTGAGGTTTCCCGGGCCCATGGAATAGCCGATGTCCTTGCCCTCCGGCGTTGCCTCGATTTTGAGACCCGCTTTGGCGACGACGAGGTTATAGATGGGCAGCTCACGGGTCTCTTTGTGAAACTTGAGCTGGAAGCGGTCAGCGAGCAGGTCCTGCATCATCTGTTGCCTGACTTGCCGGCTTTGGTCTCGCGACAGTTTCTTCAGCGCAGCCGCCGTCTCCTCATCCATTTTTGCGTTGACTACAAAAGAGTCGGAGTCTGCCCATGAGGGCCCGCCAACCAGTTGCTCGGGCATGACTATGGGGAAGGCGTTGAACATAAGGCTCTTAAAACTGCAGCCCTGGCAAGAGAAACTGTCGGGATTGAAACTCGTCCACATGAACATGCCTGCTTCAGTCTGCTTGTACGGCTTGATGGAGACGACTTCGTAGGAAAATGCAGCCGGGTCGAGGGTTGGAGCCGAGCTGGCGGGGTTAGCGGGACTGGCGGGAGTGGAAGGCGCGGGCGTGGTGGGGTTGTCCTGAGCGGCTGCCGGCAAGGTGAGTGGGAAGCAGGCAGCGATCAGGGCGAAGGCGCGGCACGATTTGAGCAGGCGGGAAGTGATAAGGTTCATGGCGCGGGCTCGGTCGTTCAAAGAGAATCTTAAAGCAATGGTTGTGGATCGCGCGGGGCCATCAATCGGGCGACGGCTTCTCGATGTGGTCGATGACGTAAACGTCGACAGGGCCTTTGGCGGATTCGAGCTTGAGGCCGAGCTGCTCCTCAAGGGCATCAAATATGCCGGGGCGGCCTTTGGAATCGGGGAACCGGTCCATTAACCAAGCCGGAACGTCCTGGTCGGCATAGGGATTCCACTTGAGACTGATGCTGTATTTGCCGGTAAGGCCGGTTTTGTCGACCACTGGGCGTCGGGCGTAACCCGAGAGCATGGCCGGCATCTGCTTCATCTCGAAGTTGTCCTCTGATATCTGACCAAATCCCCCGGTTTGATTCTCTTTTTTGTCTGCCGGCGTTTCTTTGAACTTGGGCCCGTTTTTTGCGATGACAAGGTTGTAGATGGGAAGTTCGCGCGTCTCCTTGTGATACTTCAGCTTGCAGCGTTCGACAAGCACCTGCAGCATCATGGATCGCCGGATGTCCTGCTGTTGGTCCCAGGGCAGTTTTTTGAGGGCAGCAGCGGTATCTTCGTCCATCTTTGCCTCAACATCGTAGAGCTCATCACCCGTTCTTGAAGCCATGGCCCAGTCAGGCACGCCAACAAGCTGGTCGAGTGTGAGGGTGGGAAAGGCGTTGATCAGGAGGACTATCAGGCCGGTGCCACGATATGAAAGGCTGTCGGGCGTGCCGTTTGCCGAGCGGATAGCGCCGGGTTCCGGCTTGTAAGGCTTGATGGAGACGACATCGTAGGCGAAGGAAGCGGGGTTGGCGGCGGGGGCTGAGGTTTCGGGCGGGGTTGGTTTTTCTTGTTCGGGTAGGGTTAACAGCAGGCAGGCGGCTACGTTCAGGATGAAGGCGCGGCGCGATTTGAGCGGGAGGAAAGTGATTAGATTCATGGCGCGGGCGCTTCCTTTCGAGAGTTGAAGGAAGGAAAGCTTGTTCAATCGACGCGGCAAGCGTACCCGGCGTTTTTAGGCCCGGCGAAATTATTTTCGCTCGGTGTCGAAGTAGAGGGCCACGCCTGCAACCAGGGCAAATGCAGCGGCGGCGACCACCACGAAGATGAGGCCCGAGGCAGAACCTGTAGACGCTGAAGACGAAAGATCGCCGGCATGGAGTTGGGCTGATTGCGAGGCTTTGCCGAACCAGGTCAGCCAGGCGAGCCCGTGCCGGGCCTCAAAGGCAATAAAGCCGATGATGGGCAGCAGAAGGGCGACGAGGGCAAAGACCTGGGCGCCGAGCAGAGGCCGCTGGATGCGTTCAAAGACCTGCTGGCGGCTGCGCAGCTGGGCGCGCCACCAGATGGCTCCGGCGGAAGCGGGCTTGGCGGCGGCGATGGTAGTTGCGCGCACGCGCTGAAACGCCGTAGCCACCAGCACCAGGTCGGCACAGGTGCGGCATTGAGCGGCGTGGGATTTCAGCTCGGGCGGAGCGGCCAGCGGCCACTGGCCGCTCTCGACCAGTTCACGAATCTCTTTTTCGCAGTTGCAGGAAACGAATGTCATCTGGAACCTCCCGCGGGTTGGTGCTGTTCGCGGAGAATGCGTGCCAGCCTGCGGCGTGCGCGGAACAGCAGCAGCCGGATACTGGTAGCGGCGAGGCCGGTAACCTGGGCGATTTCGCGATGCGAGTAGCCTTCGGCATGGGCCAGCCACAGTAGCTGGCGCTCGCGAGGCTTCATGCGCAAGAGCGCGGGGCCCAGTTCAGCTTGCGCCTCAGTTTGCGCGGTGGTTGAGTCTGCAGTGAAGAATTCTTCGGGCAGCTCGTCGATGGAGGCGGCGCGGGGACGGCGCCAGTGATCGTGCAGCAGGTTGGTGGCGATGCGGAAAAGGTACAAGCGAGCCGCCACTTCACCATCTTCAACCAATGACGGAGCGCGCTCGGCGCAAAGGAATCGAACGTAACTCTCCTGCATCAGGTCGTCGGCCAGGGCCGCGTCACAGGAGGCGCGCACCAGGTAGGCCCAGAGGGGACGCGCCGAGCGCTCGTAGAAAGCGGCGAAGACGGAGTTATCCATTTGCGCAGCCGTGTGCTGTGCAGTGGCATCCGCCTCGCCAGCGAGCGGGTTCGGTAGTGCGAAATCCCAGGGCATGCGTCTCCTTGCCATCGCTCGATTCCACATTCGCCATTAGTTGTGACCGGTTGAAAACGTTCTTTGCTTCGTGCCATCCCCGGTCCCCAATTGCGAGGGACCGGGGGCACCCATCATTGGAACAAGAACTAGCGGTCAAGCCTTAGCGCGGGTTCGAGCCGTCGATCCGAGGATTATCAGGCATGAGTCCCAGGCGATGAGCTACCGCCCAGGTTGCCCCTGCCGAAAGGATAAACCCGATTCCGGGCATTAGCATCACGGTTCCGGTGATCAGCATGGACTCGGTAGTGTCTTCACCCCCCACATGTCGGAGCAGCAGGAAACCGATTCCGAGAAGCACCATGACTAGGCCAATCTGGAGGGGCGTGAGAACGCGAGCCACTACGTTTGGCACGTATGGGCCTGCGCCTGCGCCGGTCGAGATGGGAGCCGCTTCAAGGAACCGCTTGCCTGCCTCTGTTTCCATATACGCAGCCAGCTCCTGGCTGGTGCTGAATTTATCGATGAGGCGGGAGTGAACCTCAGTCTGGGTCTTGAAACTGCGGCTCCAACGGCGGCTCTCGACAAAGAAACGGACGATGAGAACGAGAGCGCCGAAGATGGTGATGACCACGACCATGGGAATGAACTTGTCGGCCACTTCGGCTGCGCTGGACTGGTGATCACGCTGGGGCACGAGATCGGGCCAGACAGTGCGCTCAAGAGCCTGCTCGCGATCGTCGCCCCCCTCTTTGAGGTGACTGAAGAGATAGAAATCAGGGTTCTTGGCGATGTCGGGATGGGTGGCCATGAACGCGGCCAGCTCTGGGTTGTTGCGCTCGACATAAGCCTGGTCGGACAAGAGCGATGGATCCCTGGCCACCACTGAAGTGAGGCTCGGGCTGAGGCGAAGGAGCTTGAGGAACTGGCCCTGGATATCGGCCATTTCCTGCTCGGAGGGCGCGGCTGCGGATGCCGCGGGCCTTTGCGGTGCGGCCTGCGAATGGGAGAGGACTGGGGCTGCGACGCCGAATGCGAGAACTGCGGCGAGGGCTATACCGAGGAATTGATTGCGGCTTTTCATATTTGTTCACCCCTGATGAGGTTGCTGTTCTGCACCTATAACGAACAGCGGGGGTGGGTGGTTAACAGGGGGAATACTCGGCGGGGCAATTTATTTTGGCGCGAAAGTGGCGTACAACGTACGTACGGAGGCGAAATGCCGGTTGCGGCGAAAAAAGAACAACGGATTCACCTGCGCGCGACGGAACGCGAAGTGAGTACCATCAGCCAGGCAGCAGCAGCAGCCGGGGTGAGCGTTAGCGCCTTCATCCTGACGAGCGCGGCAGAACGCGCCGAACAAGCACTCGCTGACCAGAAGCATTTTGTCTTGACCGATGAACAGTGGCGAGCGTTCACCGCCGCCCTCGATCGGCCGGTCCGGCGCAAGCCAAGGCTGGAGAAGCTGCTGCGGGAGCGTTCAATCCTTGAGCAAGCCTGACGAGGATTCTCCGTGGCTCAGGCCAATCGAGCCGTTGTCGCGCCGACACAATTTGAGCCAATTCAATTGCGGCAGGCACCCTTCTCTCGATGATTGGCTTAAGCGCTTCGCTTGGGTGAATCAGCAGAACGAGGTGTCGCGAACCTACGTTGTGCAAAGGGACAACCGCGTTGTTGGTTACTACTCCATCGCAGCCGGAAGGGTGGATAGAGAAGACGCGCCAGCACCTGTGGCGAGGGGGTTGGCGCGGCATCCGGTACCGATTGTATTGCTCACCCGGCTTGCGGTTGATGGCACCGAGCAAGGCACGGGATTAGGGAAAACACTGCTCAAAGACGCTCTGATTCGCATCGCCGGTGCGGCAGATATCGTGGGTGCACGGGCAGTGCTGGTACACGCAATCGACGAAGAAGCCGCCGCATTCTACAGGCATTTTGACTTTGAGCCTTCGCCGGTGAATGACTTGCACCTGATGCTGTTGATGAATGACCTGCGGTCCGCACTGGGCGGTTGACCTTGGCAACGGTGCTTATTCTTCGCGCATGAGCCTGGAGGGATCGGCGAACAGGGCGCGATGGGCCGGCGCCCAGGTTGCGGCCAGACCCAGAATCATCATGGCCAGAATTGTTCCGGCCAGCACGACGGGATCGCTGGGACTTGCCTGATAGACGATGAAGGCCAGGACCCGGGATGCAGCCAATCCAAGCAGAATGCCGGCCACTGATCCGAGGGCGAGCAGGCGGAAAGCGCGACCCAGGGCGGCGCCCAGCACCTGCAGTTTGTTGGCGCCGAGGGCGATGCGGATGCCCATTTCCTTGAGACGCTTGCTGACAGAGTAGCTGGCCATGCCGAAGATGCCGGTGATGGCGAGCATTGCACCCAACAGGCCCAAAACCCCAAGCGCGACAGTAGCCGTGCGGGAGGCGAAGAGCGCGCTGCTCAGCTCCTGCTCCCAGGTAAACAGGGTGAAGGGAAGGCCGGCATCGAGCGCGCGCACTGCGTCGTGAAGCGCGGGTGCTGCTGCGTGCGGATCGGCGCTGGTACGCGCCACCAGCGTGGTTTCAGTCGAAGGCGACTGCAGCAGTGGGCGGAAGAATGCCGGCTTGGGACCTTCAGTCAGGGTGACGTACTTGCCGTCTTCAACTACACCAATGACGAGAAAGCTGTCGTGCCCCTTGTTGTGCAGGAAATGAGCGCCGACCGCATTTGAGACCGAGCCGAAGACCTTGCGGGCGAATTCGCGATTCACGAGAACGACGGCCGGGGCGTTTTTATCGTCGCTCCAGGCAATGTCGCGCCCGGCAATAAGGGTGGTTCCGGCGGCTTTGAAGTAACCCGGTGAAATGCCGTAGGCCATAGAAAGGGCCGTGGCATTTGAATCGCGAAAGTCGGTGGTTCCGGATTTAAAGACAGAAGTTTGGCTCCAACCAAGACCGAGCGGAATGTTGTCAATCAGGCCTGCGGAGGTAACTCCGGGAACGGCATTGGCTGCATCGAGCATGCGGCGCTGCATGGGTGGGATCCGGTCGTGGCTGTACCCCGCCATGTTGAGGTCTGAGGTGAGCAGGAGAGCGTTTTGAGGCTGGAACCCGAACTTGGCGCCCAACGAGCGCGCGAGGCCGCGCACAGCCACCAGCGACGAGGTGAGAAGCACTGCACAAACGGCGACTTGAACGACGAGCAAAACGTCGCGAAGCGCGAAGCGTTTTGATCGACCCGCGATTGCGGTTCCGGTTTTCACCACCTCCCAGGGAGCGGCGCGCAGCACCTGGCGCACCGGCGACAGACCGCAGAGCAAGCCGCTGACAATTGCCAGCATGGCGGCCACCAAATAGGTGCGGGCATCGGGATTGACAGGAACGTTGACGGGGAACTGAGGAAGGGGCTGCCATGTGCTGAGAGCGCGAAGCAGGAAGACGCTGGCCGCGATTCCGGCTGCGCCGCCGGCGGAAGCCACAAGCAAAGACTCAGTTAAGAGCTGGCGGAGGATGCGTCGGCGCGTGGAGCCGAGGGCCATGCGCAAAGCAATTTCGCGGGAGCGGTCGGCGGCGCGCGCGGCAAAGAGACTGCCTAGGTTTGCGCATGCCGCCAACAGAATCAAGCCGGCAAGCAACATGAGCCCGGCAACAAAAGCGCGCACGGGTCCGCCAAGCATATCGCCCACCAGGCCCGGTCGTACGAGAGAGAATTTGGCCGCATCGTCGTTGGTGGGATAGGTTTTTTTGAGATATGCGGCGACCACGTTCAGGTCTCCCGTTGCCTGCGCAACAGTAACGCCTGGTTTAAGGCGGCCGATGAGCCAATTGCTTGAATTGCCGCGATCGTCGAGATCGCTAGAGCCCTCAACTTGCGCCTGGTCGACTATCGGAACCCAGAAGTCCGGTTGGTAAATAAGCTCAGAACCGCGAAAGTCGGGAGGAGCGACACCGAGAACGGTGAATTGATGGCGGTTCATCGCGACAGTGCGGCCGATCACGGATTCATCCCCGTGGAAATGCGTGCGCCAATAAGGATAGCTGAGAACGATGTAGGGAATGCTGTCGAGGCCGCGTTCGTCCGACGAGTGAAAGAAGCGGCCGAGATAAGGAGGGGCTCCAAGCACGTCGAAGTAGTTGCTGCTGGCTTCGTAGATCCAGGCCTTCTGGGGATTGCCGCCAGTGTCAAGGCCTACCGATTCAAACGTGTATAGGGCAATTCCGTCGAAGGCCTTGTTGCGTTGAAGCAGATCGCGAAAATCGGGATATGAGTTCAGCGACTGGCCGTTGTCATCGATGTTGAAGAGGCGGTCGGCGCCAGGCAGGTTGAGCGGGCGCAGCACCAGCGCATTGAGAATGCTGAAGACCACGGCGTTGGCGGCAATGGCGACGGCCAGGGTAACGACCGCGGTAAAGGTGAAGCCCGGCGACTTGATGAGTTGCCGCATGGCGTAGCGCAGGTCGAACCAGAAACGGTCGAGGCTCAGCGCGGAATCGGCAGCGGTAACGTTTTCGCGGGTTGCGGTGGGATTGCCGAAGCGCAGAAGCGCATCGCGGCGTGCTTCCTGGGGAGGCATTCCGGCGGCGATGTTGTCTTCAATGCGCAGGGCAATGTGGGATTCGAGCTCGGCGGCGATTTCGCTGTCGATGCGGGAACGGCGGAAGAGATTCGCGACTCGATTCAGGATAGGCATAATTCAACCTCACGCGTAGCGCAGCATGGCGCGGACGCCGCGAACAAGCTGATCGAAATTTTCTTCGGCAAGCTGCAACTGGCGGCGGCCTTCGGCGGTGAGCTTGTAGTACTTCGCCTTGCGGTTGGTCTCGGTAAGGGCCCAATCCGAACTGATCCAGCGAATCTGTTCCATGCGGTGAAGCGCGGGATAGAGCGACCCCTCTTCGACCTGCAGCAAATCGTCGGAGGCGCGCTGGATGTGGAGCACGATTCCGTAGCCGTGCAACCGGCCACGCTGGGCGAGAGTTTTCAAAACCAGCAGATCGAGACTTCCCTGCAGATCGTTCTTGGGCATCGGCTGACCCCTATTCGTCTTGGTATTGGAGAGCATAGCCCTAGACGTGTAGGGGTGTCAAGGGGGCGATGACGAGTGAGTGTGAGTGGGGCCTCGGCTACTCGCGCCGGAAGCGGTTGGCCTGGTCGAATTCGCTGCGCAGCTCGGGGGTGCGGAGGTTTTCGCGGAGGTAGGCGAGGCGCTGTTCCATGGCCTGAAGGGCGCGCTCGACGGCCTCAGTGTTGGTGTGGGCAATGTCGCGCCACATGGAATAGGGGCTGGCGCCCAGGCGCGTCATTTCGCGCAGTGCCCGGCCACCCACATCTTTGAGCTCGGGTGCGTTGCCTACTTCCTCTTCAAGCAGCGCGCTGAGCACGGTGGCCACGAATTGAGGCAGATGGCTGACCCAGGCAACAAGTTCGTCGTGGCGCACGGGATCGAGATCGATGACGCGCGAGCCCATGGCCGCGACCCAGTGGCGCCAGTCGTGAACAAGCTCGTCGGCGCGAGGGGTGCGGCGGGCGGCCGGATCGTCGGTAAATAGCCAGAC
This sequence comes from uncultured Occallatibacter sp., assembly GCA_964528915.1. GTDB lineage: Bacteria > Acidobacteriota > Terriglobia > Terriglobales > Acidobacteriaceae > Telmatobacter. The sequence continues at coordinate 128,980 of CAZGUD010000002.1, read as the reverse complement.
CGCTCCACGATAAAGGTTGGCGTCGCCAAGAGCTGCGCCGCCGCGCTCCTTGCCGGCCATGGGGTGTCCGGGCAAAAAGGCCGGGCAATGGTGCTTGTTATAGAGCTGCGCGGCCGACTCCGCGATTAGGCGCTTGGTGCTGCCTACGTCTGTCACCAGGTGGTCTGCGGTGAGCCGGCCGGAGAGCTGGGCCATGAAGTCGAGCGTGGCGAAGATGGGCATGGAGAGCAGAACGACTTCGCTCTCGCGTGCCGCGGCGATAGGGTCGGTGGCAACTTCGTCGATGGCGCCCATGTGCAGGGCAACGTGGACCTGCTCTTTAGTGCGGCTCCAGCCGGTAATGTGGCCCGTGAATCCGGCGGCGCGCAGGGCGAGACCCGCCGAGGTGCCAAGCAGGCCGGTTCCGAGGATGGAGATGCGGTCGATCATGATCAGCGAGTCAGCAAGTGAGCGAGTCAGCGACGACTCACTTCATCTTACCGTTTGCGGTTTGCCTGGCAGGAGTCACTGAAAGCAATCACGGAGAAGATCTTTCAGCAGCGGGTCAACTCGTTTGCTGGAAAAATCGATCTCAATATTTGGAGACAGCGCCTTTCCGCCGATCAAAATTTGGCCTCTGTCGAAGCCGTTGCTCATCTCGCGGAGAAACTGTAGCCATGCTGTCCGCTCCTGGCCCCGCGTAGAAACGCCTATGCCGAGCACATTGCCGTCTGGCCCTACAATCGAATCCGGATACTCTCCGATATACCGGTTCACCCAGTTCGATGCCCGAAAAACCTGCCCGCCACGGATAATGCTCATCTTGAAGACTCGAATCTCAGTCGACTCGCCGATGTCCGGTGGCCCATCGAACAACTCTGCGCGCCCCTCGGGAAGTAACTGATCGAACCCATCAATGTGGACCTCGATAACTGGAGGAACGGCGTGCACATTGCGGGGAAGACGAGCGGCGGCTTCCTTCAATGTCCCCGAGAGGATGATAAACGCCTTCCGTTTTTCCCCTTTGTAGATTGCGGTGGCAGGAATTCCGATCGCTCTAAGGTCGGGGCGAGGCTGATGGTTGTCGCGAAATTCGGTGGGCACAACTCGCCAGCCGTCCTGCGCGGCGAGCAGAAACGCTGCCGACAGCACGACACACGAGAAAAGCAGGAATTTCAGGCAAATTCGGGTCATTCAAGCCGTTCTCCCAACTTGCGAAAAAACCGGTGCGCCTGCCCGTCGGCAAGTCGGTCGCTGACTCGCCGGCCTGCTGACTCGCCTACAGCGTTCTTCCCACGGCCCCGGCGATCACGCGCAGTTCCGCAACCAGCTTCGCGAAATCTTCGAGGTACATGGTCTGCGCGGCGTCGCTTACTGACTTGTCGGCGTTGGGGTGAATCTCGATGAGCAGGGCGTCGGCACCCGCGGCCACGGCGGCCTTGGCCATGGGGGCAACCAAGTCGCGCCGGCCGGTGCCGTGGGAGGGGTCACCCACGATGGGCAGGTGCGATAGTTTTTTGACGACCGGGATGGCCGAGATGTCCATGGTGTTGCGCGTGGAGGTTTCATAGGTGCGGATTCCGCGCTCGCAAAGGATCACGTCGTAGTTGCCGCCCGAAAGAATGTACTCGCTTGAGAGCAGCAGCTCTTCAATAGTGGCCGCGATGCCGCGCTTGAGCAGGACTGGCTTGCGCACCTGGCCGAGCTCGCGCAGCAGGTTGAAGTTCTGCATGTTGCGCGCGCCCACCTGGAAACAATCGACGTAGGGCAGCATGGCCTCGATCTGGGAGATCTCCATGACCTCGCTGACGGTGGCCAGGCCGTGCTTTTCAGCGGCCTCGCGCATGAGCTCGAGACCCGGGATGCCGAGTCCCTGGAAGGAATAGGGCGAGCTGCGCGGTTTGTATGCCCCGCCGCGCAAAAAGCCTCCGCCGGCAGCTTTGACGGCTGCGGCGGTGGAGAAGATCTGCTCGCGATTCTCGATGGCGCAGGGACCGGCGACGATGGCCACCTGTTTGCCGCCGATGGTAGCGCCGTTGGGAAACTCGACAATTGTGCCTTCAGGTCTCCAGGCACGGCCGGCAAGCTTATAGGGCGAGCTGATACGGTGCACATGCATCACGCCCGGCAGGACCTCAAACTTGCTCAGGTCGAGACCGGCGGTTGGACCCACCGCGGCCAGGATGGTCTGCATTTCTCCTGTGGTGCGATGGACGTGAACGCCGGACTCCTCCATCACTTCAATCACGGAGACTATTTCTTCTTCGGTTGCGGTTTCAAGCATTGCGACAATCATTTTTGATTCCCTGTCTCGGGCGTCTGGGCACCCGCGGCATGGCCAGGTGCTTCGCCCGCGTGGGCGGCCTGGGCGTTCCTCTCTGAAGCCAGTTCGTTCCTCTGCAACGATCGCATGACGTCGATGATGCGCTCGTAGATATGCGTGAGCTCAATATCGGGAAGCGGCCCCTTGTTGGCCGAGCGCACATTGGCGTAGATGACTTTTTCGCGATTCGGTTCGTAGACCGGAAGCGAAGTGGCGGCCTTGAGATGGCCAATCATCTGCGCTGCGCGCGCCCGCTCACTGAGCAGTTCGACGAGCTGGCGGTCAAGCTCATCGATGCGAATTCGCAATTCTTCGATCGTCATAAGAACAGCCTCTAGCTTCTAGCCTTTAGCTCCTAGCTCGGGCCTGCTGCTATGAGCCTCTGCGGCACAATCTGCCGCAGAACAGGCTGGAAGCTAGAGGCTAGAAGCTAGAAGCTGCATTTCTCATCGGGCCAGCGCTGCATGCGGCAAGCGCAGGCCCTTGATAAATCGGGCCACTTCGCCGGGCGCACTGTCTGGACCCTGCGCGGAGGCCGTCCGCTCAACCAGCTCGACTATTGCGCTGCCAATCACGGCGGCATCGGCGAACTCCGCCACCTGGGCCACATGTTCCGCGTTGCTGATGCCGAAACCCACGGCCACCGGCAGTGTTGTCCATCGGCGAATGCGGTCAACCAGCGCGGCCGCATCGCCGGTCATGCTCTGCTGTTTGCCGGTAATGCCGGTGCGGGAGATGGCGTAAACAAAGCCTTTTGAGTGCGTGGCGATGGCCTCAAGGCGCGCGTCGGGACTGGTAGGCGCGGCCAGAAAGATGGGCGCGAGATCAACGCGGGCAAGCTGGGCGAGGTAATCGCCGGCCTCTTCCACAATCATGTCGGTGGCCAGCACGCCGTCAACGCCGGCAGCCTTGGCATCGTCGGCAAAACGGGCGAGCCCGTAGCGAAGAATCGGGTTGAGATAGCTGAAGATGACGAGGCTGGCCGCGGGGCGTGCGGCGCGAATCTCGCGGGCCAGGGCGAGAACGTCTTTCAGGCGCGTGCCGCGGGCCAATGCGCGCTCGCTGGCTCGCTGAATAATGGGGCCGTCGGCGAGAGGATCGCTGAAGGGCACGCCCAGCTCGATCACATCGGCCCCTGCGTCAATGGCCGCGACGGCGATGGCGCGCGTGGCGTCCAGCGATGGATCTCCGGCGGTGAGATAAACAACCAGCCCCGGTTTGTGTTCGAAATGGATCGGCATTGGTCCCACAACTTTGTGGTGCCCCAGGTCTCGATTTTGAGGCCTGGGATTGGAAGTGCTTTGAAAGGGCATGGCTTCAGCCGTGCCAGTCAACACAACAAAGATGGTTTTGGGCTTTAGCCCCTGAGGGAGTCTTCACACCAGCTTCCAATGCCTCAGCGGCTAAAGCCGAGTTCTTCATGGCCTTTTGCGGCACGACTAAAGTCGTGCCCTTTCAAAACCTTGAATTGTGCCGTCTTGTGGCCTTCCGCGCCTAAAGGCCTGGATAGCATTGAGCCACATACTCAGGGGCCTGAAAGCCCCTGCTCCCTCCGACGAATGAAAGGGCAATCTGCTTACAGTTTCAATTCGCGCGCCAGGATTCCCATATCCTTGTCGCCGCGTCCTGAAAGGTTCACCACCAGTATTTCACGCGGATCGAGTGACGGCGCCATGCGCACTGCTTCGGCCACTGCGTGGGCGCTTTCGAGCGCGGGCAGAATTCCCTCGATGCGCGCCAGCTTGACCACCGCATCGAGAGCCTCATCATCGGTGCGCGAGAGGTATTCGGCGCGGCCGGAGTCGTGCAGCATCGCGTGCTCGGGGCCGATCGATGCATAGTCGAGCCCCGCTGAAACCGAGTGCGTCAGCGCAATCTGGCCGTCTTCGTCCTGCAATACATAAGAGTAGGTGCCCTGCAGCACGCCTGGCGCGCCGCCTTCAAAGCGGGCCGCATGCTCGCCCAGCGCGGTGCCGCGACCGCCAGCCTCAACGCCGATGAGCCGCACTTGTTTGTCAGGAATGAACTCGTAGAATGCGCCAATGGCGTTGGAGCCTCCGCCTACGCAGGCAATGACGGCCGAGGGCAGGCGGCCTTCTTTCAGCAGGACCTGTTCTTTGATTTCGCGACCGATGCAGCGGTGGAAGTCGCGCACCATGGTGGGGTAAGGATGCGCGCCGAGAGCGCTGCCCAACAGGTAATAGGTGGTGCGGACATTGGTGACCCAGTCGCGCATGGCCTCGCTGATGGCGTCTTTCAGCGTCTTGGAGCCGGAGCTGACGCCGCGAACTTCGGCGCCCAGCAAACGCATGCGTTTCACGTTCAGGTCCTGACGCTCCATGTCCACGTCGCCCATGTAGATGACGCATTCAAGCCCGAGCAGCGCGCAGACGGTGGCCGTGGCTACTCCATGCTGGCCGGCGCCGGTTTCGGCAATAATGCGCTGCTTGCCCATGCGTTTTGCCAGCAATCCCTGGCCGAGCGCGTTGTTGATTTTGTGCGCGCCGGTGTGGAGCAGGTCCTCGCGCTTGAGATAAATTTTTGCGCCGCCCAGGGTTTCACTGAGCCGCTTGGCAAAATAGAGCGGCGTAGGACGGCCGGCGTAGTCGGCGAGCAGCGAATTAAGCTCGGCCTGGAATGCGGCGTCGGCTTTTGCTGCTTCATACTCATGCTCGAGCTCGAGGAGCGCAGCCATCAGCGTTTCCGGCACGTAGCGGCCGCCATAGACGCCGAAACGCCCGGGGCGCGACTCAGAGGGACTTGCCGGAAGAATGATGGAGGCCATGAATGCTCCTGGGGTGTCGCCCGCAAAATGGGGAACTATTTAGTGTACAGGAGCGGAAATTGCGGGGGCCGGCGCAAGGCGCGCCGTCAGGCGATGGATTTTTTCCCTGCTCGACGCTTCGCAGCTCCGGTTGCCGCGGGACGGCGGGGGCGTTGCTTGGCAGAGACCGATTTGATGATGAGACGGTGCGCGCCTTTAGGGTCGAAGGGTACGCGGGCGCGGGCGACGGCCTCGCTCATGAGCGCCGTAACAGCGGGGTCATCGAGCATGGAGGGGTTGGGAAGCATGATGTATCGGACCACGTTGCCGCTGCCTTTGAGGATGCCTGCGGGATCGGGCAGGCCAGCGCCCTGGAGAAAAAAGAGACTGACCCACTTGGGATAAAGCGCAATGGAGAAGATACCGTCGGAGGCGCGTTCTGTGGGACAAAATCCAATGGCGAGCGCGTTGTAGTTGTCATAGACGAGCTCGAGAGCAGTTGGGTAGCGTCGGCGCATCTTGTTGAGGATTGCCTCGGCGAGCTCAGCTACCTCAGGCTTGAATTTGGCAAGGAAGCTGGCGAGCTGCTGCTCCGGGCTGGCTGTTTTGGACATCGTTTACGGCCTCTGCATGCATTGTTGCGCAGCAGTGCGACGGCGTCGAGAGAAATTGCTTCAGCGCCGATCGGCCGCTGCACGCGCGTTGGCAATGAAGGCGCGCACTTTGGCCGGGTCTTTGCGGCCGGGCGCGGATTCTACGCCGCTAACCACGTCGACGCCCCACGGATGCAGCGTGGCAATGGCTTCGGCAACATTGTCGGACGTGAGGCCACCGGCTACAACTACGCCGCGTTCGAGCGCTAGCGTGTTTCGGAAAAAAGTCGCGGCCGCAAGACTCCAGTCAAATGTCGTGCCGGTGCCACCTACAGCGCTCGCTGTCCGTGAATCGACCATGAGCGCGTCTATTTCCGGATCGTCGGGTAGCGCTGGAATTGCTGCATCGAAGTGAACGACCCGAAGAATGCGAAGGCCCCTTCCGAATTGCATGCGCAATTGCGGCGGCAGTTCGCGCGGCGCGTCGAAGTGCAGTTGCACGCCGGTAAGGCCGGCGGTTTCGACAGTTGAAGCGATCTCGTCGAATCCGGCATCCACGAAGACGCCGATCTTCTCAAGCTTTTTGGGGAGATGCGGCACAATGGTGGAAACCTGTTCGGCCGTCACGCGTCGCGGACTGGGAGCAAACACAAAGCCCACTGCACCAGCTCCCGCATCGGCAGCGAGTTGCGCGTCGGCCAGCGTAGTGTTGGCGCAGATTTTGATCCAGAGGCTCATTTTGCGCACGCCTTCAGTTGACCGAATCGTCTGATGACCGATCCGCTAAAAAAGGATTCAGCACGCGAACGCCCGTTCCATCGTAATGACGGGTGTTTCGAGTGATTACGGTCAGGTTGTAGATGAGCGCCATTGCCGCAATTTGCTTATCGATGAGGTTCTGATCGTTGCCGCTCCTCAGTCTGCCCCACACCATCGCACACGACTGGTCGAAACTGAGAACTCTGCCTTCGAAGGCCTCCAGAACTGAATCCAACCAACGTTGGACCAGTTTCGCCTGGGCCAGGTCGCTCTTTCGTTTCAGGCTTTCGATGCTGAAGCTCAACTCACCGATGGCCTGTACGGGAAGAAACAGGTGATCCTCCTCGGCCTTAAGAAGCGCCTTAACTCCGGGATCAGCCTTCTTGCCTTTTCGCAGCTCGCTGATTACGTTTGTGTCGACGAGATACATGGTTACTCGCGATTGGGAGCAAAGTCAGAGTCTTCGCCCACATTTGGCATTGACGCCAGTACCTCATAGAGCGAGCGCTTGCGCGGCCTGCGCAAAGCAGATTCAAGAATGGCCCGATGTTCAGCTTCAGCGCTGCGCCCATTACGCGTTGCGCGTTCTTTCAGCGCCTTGACGATTTCCGGGTCTACGTTTCTGACAATAAGATTGGTTGCCATTACGCGCCTCCGATGATTACATTTTAGCAATAGAGTGCAATCATTGCAATCATCGGCGCGGGATTGGGGAACCGGCAAGTAATTGGGCAAGGGCCGCGCCTGGGTCGGGTTGGCGCATCAGGCTCTCGCCTATCAGAAATGCATTGAAGCCGGCGCTCCGCAGGCGAGCGATATCGGCAGCGTTGTGGATGCCGCTCTCAGTAACGCGAACCACGCTCGCTGGAATGCGTTCGATGAGATCGAGCGACGTATCGAGAGTAACGTCGAATGTTTTCAGGTCGCGGTTGTTAACGCCGATGGCGTGGGCGCCGGTTTCGCCGAGCGCGTCCAAAACCCGGTCGAGCTCTTCGGCGGTGTGCACTTCAACCAGCACATCGAGCGAGAAGCCGTCGGCGACTGAGGCGAGGTGCTTCATCTCGGCGTTGGAGAGCGCGGCGGCAATGAGCAGAATGGCGTCGGCGCGATGAGCGCGGGCCTCGACAATCTGGTACTCGTCGACAATGAAGTCCTTGCGCAGGCATGGAAGCGGCACGGCAGCCGAGGCCAGCTCAAGGTTGCGCAGGCTGCCCTGGAAGTACGGCTCGTCAGTGAGTACAGAGAGAGCCGCTGCGCCGCCAGCACGGTAGCGGCGCGCAATCCATGCAGGATCGAAGTCGGCGCGTATCAGCCCTTTCGAGGGCGAGGCCTTTTTGACTTCGGCAATCACGGCAGGGCCATGCTCGGCCGCCCTGCGCAGGGCTGCGGCCCATCCGCGGGGATGGTGCTGGGTGGCGCGACGCTCCAGATCGGCAAGCGAGACGCTCATCTTGCTTGCCGCAACGATGGAGCGCGTCGAAGCCACGATGGTGGACAGAAATGCTTGGGCGGCGGCCGGCATGGGTCTCTTGAAGAGTATAGCGGTGTAGTTGGTCTCCCGGGTTCCCAAATGCGAGAGCACCCGGCGCGCCCTATCTAGTGCGACTGCTGGGCTGGCTGCCGAATGGCTGCCAGTTCCTTCGCCGCTTTGCGTCCCAGTCGGATGCAGTCGGGAACGCCGATGCCGTCGTATGCGTTGCCGGCGAGGCGCAGGCCGGGCAAAGCGGAGACAAGAGCGTTAATGCGGGCCATGCGGTCTTTGTGGCCCACGGCGTACTGGGCCATGGCGCGCCGCCAGCGCGAGACCTGCACGTGCTCCGGCTCAGCCGCGGCGCCGATAACTGCTGCGCCGAGAATCTCAGTTAACTCACGGCGCACGGCGGCAACCAGGGCCTCGTCGCTCTCGCCAAGAAGCGATTCATTGTTCATGCCGCCAAGAAAAGCGCGAAAGACGGCTTTGCCTGGGGGAGTTCGGCCCAGAAACTTGCGGTGCGCAAAGGTGCAGGCAAGCATGGCGCGGCGTTCGCTGGCCGGAACCAGGAACCCAAAGCCTTCAGGCAGTGCGCCGAGCTTGGCCTCGTCGTAAACCAGGTTGATGGTGATCGACGAGGAGTATGGAATGGCTGCAAGCTCGTCGCCAAGTTGGGCATCGACCCCGCGAAGCAGCGAGCCGGCAACCCAGGCCGGCGACGCCATAATGACGGCATCGAATTCCTGAGAGCCGGAACCCGCTGTAATGCGCCAGCCTGCGTCCGTTCTTGCAACGGCATTTACGATTGTGCCGGTCCTGATGCGCGCGGGATCGAGGCGCGCGACGATGGCATCGACCATTTGCTGCATGCCGCCGCGAAGCGCCGTAAAGATCGCAGCTCCGCTGTTTGGCGTTTTGGAGGAGTTTCTTGCCTTGGAAGTCATCTGCTGATGCGCGGCCAGCATGCCGCGGGTCAGCGAGCCGTATTTCCGCTCCATTTCGACCAGGCGCGGAAGGACGGTTTGTGCACTGAGCTGCGCGGCGTCGCCGCCGTAGATGCCGCTGAGCAGAGGATCGGCGAGGCGGTCGACTGCCTCCGCACCAAAGTGGCGTTCGACCAGCGCCGCCACCGATTCATCCTGCTCGCTGGGGCGCGGAGGGTGCAGCAGTTCAAGCGCCATGCGGATCTTGGTGCGGATACTGAATAGCCGCGTGAGCGCGGTGGGCACCAGCTTGGTGGGAATCAGAAACATGAGGCCGTCGGGCAGCGGCACGAGACGGTTGTGGACGACGATCCAGGTTTTGCGGGCGGCATCGTTTGAGGGGATGAGCTGATCGCCGAGACCCAGTTCGCGGCACAGCTCAGCGGCGGCGGGCTTTTCAGAGATAAATGAATCAGGGCCCTTCTCAATCACCGCGCCGTTGACGGTTTCGGACGCCAGCACACCGCCCACCGCCGGGCGCGACTCGAAGAGCGTGTACTCCACCGGCTCGCCGGCGGCGCGCGCTTTCTGGAGTTCATAGGCAGCCGAGAGGCCCGCAATTCCGCCGCCGACGATCGCTATCCGCGTTTGGGACATGACCTCACCATGAAAACACATTCCGGGAATCGACTTCGAAAAGAACGTTGGACGATCATCCCCAGAGAAGAACCCTGCAGGAATAGAATCAAGGCGAAGGGCGCACGTTGAATGTGATTTATATCACCAGCCGGGCGGCTCGCGTCGCTGGCAATCGCACCTGTTTACGCACCTGCACCCGCTGAAGTCGAGTCCGTGATTGCCGGGCTCGCGTTCCCAGCCTGTTCTCGTTCTTCTCAACGGGTCATGCCCCTGTCAGGAGGCTCTCATTGAGCGCCGAATTGATCCATCGCCTTCATTTTGCGTTCACTATTACTTTCCACTACCTGTTTCCGCAGCTCACCATGGGGCTCGGCCTTTTGATCGTTGTGATCAAGACCGTGGCGCTGCGCACAGGTGACGCCAACTGGGATCGGGCCGCGCGCTTCTGGGGCCGCATATTCGCCATTAACTTTGTCTTTGGCGTGGTCACGGGCATCCCCATGGAGTTCGAATTCGGCACTAACTGGGCGCGCTTCTCGCGGCTCTCAGGCGGTGTGATCGGTCAACCGCTGGCCATGGAAGGAGTCTTCAGCTTTTTTCTGGAGTCGGCCTTCCTGGGGCTGTTTCTCTACGGCGAAAAACGGCTGTCGAAAACCATGCACTGGTTCTCAGCCGTGATGGTTTGGCTGGGCTCGTGGATTTCGGGCTTCTTCATCATCGTGACCGATGCGTGGATGCAGCACCCTGTTGCATATGAACGAATGCCCGACGGGCACTTTGAGGTGCTCAGTTTCTGGCAGTTGCTGCTCAACCCCTGGGGACTGCTGCAGTACGCGCACAACATGACCGGCGCGGTGGTTACGGGCTCGTTCGTGATGGCCGCGGTGGGGGCGTTTTATCTTCTCGAGGGTAAGCGGCGCGAGTACGCTGAGATTTTTCTGAAGGTGGGCGTGATTGCCGGCGCCATTTCGACGGTGATGATTATCTTTCCGACCGGAGATTTGCATGGCAAATACGTAGCCCGAAACCAGCCGGCGGCGATTGCCGCGATGGAGGGGCTCTGGAAGACTGAGATTGGCGCGCCGATTGTGCTGATGGGCCAGCCCAACGAGGAGACCCAGCAGATTGACAACCCGATCGCGGTGAACGATGTGCTGAGCTTTTTGATCTACGGTACCACCAGGGCCGAGGTAAAGGGGCTCGACCAGATTCCGCATGACCAGTGGCCCACGGCGCTGCCGCTGCTCTATTACAGCTACCACATCATGGCCGGGCTGGGGACATGGTTTGTGCTGCTGATGCTGGTGTGCGCGCTGCTGTTGTGGCGCGGCAAACTGTCGACCGCACGCTGGGCGCTGTGGGCGCTGCTGCTAAGCTTCCCGCTGCCCTATATTGCGAACACCGCCGGTTGGATGACCGCCGAACTGGGGCGCCAGCCGTGGCTCATTTATGGATTGATGCGAACCAGCGAGGGCTATAGCAGCATGGTTTCGGCAGGCAACGGGTTGTTTACGCTGCTGGGATTCATGGGCATGTATCTGCTGCTGGGGCTGCTGTTCACGGTACTGATTTACCGCGAGATTGCGAAGGGACCGGAGGGGGTGGGGGCATGATGGGATTCATCTGGTTCTGGCTGGTTGCGGTGATGATTGTCGGGTACGTGGTGCTCGACGGCTTTGACCTGGGCGTGGGCGTGCTGCATCTATTCCTGGCGCGCAATGAGCAGGAGCGCATCATAACGCTGCGCAGCATTGGGCCGGTGTGGGACGGCAACGAAGTGTGGCTGCTGGCCGGAGGAGGCACGCTATATTTTGCGTTCCCGCTGCTGTACGCGTCGGCGTTCTCTGGCTTCTATCTGCCGCTCATGATCGTGCTGTGGCTTTTGATCTTGCGCGGCATAAGCCTGGAACTGCGCAACCATATCGACGTGGGCGTGTGGCTTTCGCTGCTCGACGGAGTCTTCGGACTATCAAGCGCGCTGCTCACCATCTTCTTCGGTGCTGCGCTGGCCAACGTGATTCGCGGCGTGCCGCTCCAGGCCAGCGGGTATTTCTTTTTGCCGTTGTGGACTAACTGGATGCCCGGACCGCAGCCGGGAATTCTCGATTGGTATACGGTGATCGGCGGACTGGTGGCGCTGGTGGCGCTCACTTTGCATGGGGCCCTGTGGCTGGTGCTGAAGACCGAAGGCGAACTGGAGCAGCGGGCGCGGAGTCTTGTGAAACCGCTCTGGGGCACATTGCTGGCACTCACTATCATGAGCCTGATTGCGACAATCGCGGTGCGGCCCGCGGGTCTGGATAACTACAACCGCTACCCGTTCACGTATATTGTGCCGGTGGGAGTGGTGGCATCGCTGGCCGCCATAATGATGTGGACGCGCAAAGGCGCCGCGCTCAAGGCCTTTCTGGCGTCGTGTGTGTACCTGTTCTTCATGCTGGCCGGGGCGTGCTGGGCGCTGTATCCCACGCTGCTGCCGGCAACAACCGGCGCGGCCAACGACATCACGCTCGAACGCGCAATCAGCGGTCCGCACACGCTGGCAGTTGGTTTGGCGTGGTGGCTCTTTGGAATGGCGCTGGCGGTAAGCTACGTAGCGTTTGTGTACAGCCGGTTCAAGGGAAAAGTGGACGCGGGAGCGGCGGGGCATTGATATACACTGCGCATCAGTCCCGGTAATTCTCACTAAATATGATGCGCCCTGTGATCCAGGTATCCGGAGTCCGCAAGAGCTACGGCAAAACGGTGGCTGTAGCCGAGGCCTCGTTTGAAGTGAACGAGGGAGAGATTTTCGGCCTCATCGGGCCGAACGGCGCCGGAAAAACCACCACAATGGAGTGCATTGAGGGGCTGCGCAAGCCCGATCGCGGCTCCATCGCAGTTTTAGCGCTCGACCCCTTCCGCGATGTTTACAAGTTGCAGAACCGCATCGGCGTGCAGTTGCAGCAGGCGCAGTTGCAGAAGCGCATCAAGGTCTGGGAGGCCGTGGACCTGTGGGCTTCGCTTTATAAAAAGAAGACCGCCGATGGCGATCGTCTGCTGGAGCAGCTCGGCCTCACAGACAAACGCAATGCCTGGTTCATGAATCTCTCGGGAGGCCAGAAGCAGCGGCTGTTCATCGCGCTCGCGCTCATCAACGATCCTGAGGTGGTGTTCCTTGACGAGCTGACCACCGGTCTCGATCCGCAGTCGCGGCATGCCATCTGGGACCTGGTGCGCGGCATTCGCGAACGCGGAAAGACGGTCTTCCTGACGACCCACTTGATGGAAGAGGCGGAAAAGCTTTGCGACCGCGTGGCCATTATGGAACATGGGCTCATTATCGACATCGACACGCCCGCGAACCTGGTGCTGAGGCATTGTCCCGAACGAACGGTTGTGCTTGAAGTCAGCGATTCAGGCACCGCGGATCGCGCAACGGAACGCTTCAAGACGATTCCGGGCGTGGTTAGCGTAGAACGCAACGGAAACCAACTTACAATTTGCGGCAGTGGCGACCTGGTGACTGAAGTGATTCACTGCCTGTCGGAGAATCGGGTGCGAGTAACCGATTTTCGCGCCATTCTTCCCAACCTTGAGGATGTTTTTCTCAAGCTGACCGGACGCTCAATTCGCGAGTAGGAAGAATTACGATGCTGCGTGGACTGGGGAAATTGACGTGGATTGAGATCAAGATATTCATGCGCGAGCCGCTGGGCGCGATCGGCACGATTGTGGTGCCGGTGCTGGTGTTTGTCCTGGTTGGCCGGGCAATCAGTTCAAAGGCGCAGGCCCCCTCGATGAGCAGTTTTGCGCGGGTGGGTCTTCCCGTTATGGTGACGATTCTCATTGTCATCAGCACCGTACTTTCACTGGTGACCATCATTTCCATTTACCGCGAGGGCGGAATCCTGAAGAGGCTGCGGGCCACGCCGCTGCGACCGCAAACCATCCTCAGTGCGCACGTACTTGTAAAACTGCTGTTGACGGTGACGTCGTTGTTCCTGATGTTTCTGGCGGGCAGGCGCTACATTCCGCCGGGCGTCCACCCTCCGATCGTCTCTTTCACCATTGCGCTGGCATTCAGCACCTTGAGCCTTTTATCGATTGGATTTCTGATCGCCAGCATCGTTCCCACAGCGCGATTCGCGCAGCCGATCGGAGCAGTGGTGTTGTACCCGATGGTGGGATTCTCGGGACTGTTTGTGCCTGTCGCATCATTTCCGCCCGCGCTTCGCGTGCTGGCGCACCTGTCGCCGATGAACTATGCCGTGAACCTGCTGCAAGGCATCTGGATCGGCGACCCATGGTCAGCCCACCTTGCCGATGTGGCCGCGCTGGTGGCGTTCTTCCTGCTGTTTACGGCGCTTTCGGCTAAGATCTTTCGCTGGGAGTAGCGGGCAACCGCCGTACCGTGAGTTGAGCTTTTACTACCGATTTAAGGGGAAGGAGAGATTAGCCTGTGCACTTTATTTACGCACAATGCGTAAATATATACGCACTTTGCGTAATTAGAGTTTATAATGTTCACTCATGGAGCGAACGGCGATACTCGATGCAATCTTTCCTTCGACACGGGCCGGCGTTCTTTCAAGTCTGCTGCTCCAGCCGGAACGCTGGTGGTTTCTAAGCGAGCTGGCGCGGCATCTCGGCGTGGGACCGTCCAGCCTTCAACGGGAACTCGATTCGCTGGCAGAGGCGGGGATCATCGCTCGCCGTGAAGACGGCCGTCGAGTCTATTTCAAGGCCGATTCCGGCTCGCCGATTTTCAAAGACCTCCGCGGGCTGGTGGAAAAGACTGCCGGAATAGTCCCGGCGCTTACCAATGCCTTGGGGACTTTCGGACACCGCATCGAAGCCGCTTTTCTGTACGGTTCTCTGGCCCGAGGAGAGGGTCGCTCCACGAGCGATGTGGACGTGCTGATTGTAGGGTCCGTAAAACAGATCGATCTTGTTCCAATCCTGCGGCAACTTGAAGACCGGTTCAGCCGCGAGGTGAATGCCACCTTATATTCGCCGCAAGAGTTCCGGACCAGGCTGGCTGCGGGCGACCACTTTCTGAGTTCCGTGATGAAGGGCAGGACTATACTTCTCAAGGGTTCGCTGAAGGGTTCAATTGATGAGTTGGGCAAAGCTGCTGCAAAACGGAAAAGTTCACCGTCACGTAACCAGCAAAAATGAACTCTCGGAGATTCGCCGTCTTGTTGCTCGCGATATCGCGGACGCGAGCCTTTCCGGCTTGTCGAACGACCGGCGGTTTGCCACCGCGTATAACGCTGCCTTGCAAACCGCAAAGATGGCGATTGCATGCGCCGGCTATCGTGTGGCCAGCGTGCCCGGGCATCATCGCATTACATTCGAATGCGTAAAGTTGGCGCTAGGCAAACCGTCGGCTCAGTTGGCAGACTACTTCGATGCCTGTCGCAGGAAACGCAATGAGATTGACTACACTGGCGCCTCAATTGCTACTGGGACAGAAGCTGAGGAACTCTTGCTTCACGCCAAGGCGTTCTTGAAGATGGTCGAGGCTTGGATTGTTTTAACGACCCCTGCCGTTTTACCTTAGAACGGCCGTCTCCGGGGTTATTCCGGCGGAGGCGGCTACGTCGCTTTGACCTGTTTTCTTCTTGAGCCAACTTTGCGGGATTGACAGGCCCACTGAGAAGGTGAGAACTGCGCCACTAAGCCTCAAGCTATCCCAAGGGCTTGCACTCATAAAACTGAGCGGCGATAAAACAATTCCCAGGCTCCACGTAAACCAGCGAAGTATCCTCAATCTCTTCATCAGCACAGGCAAATGGGAAGGCATACGTCGGACGGCGACGGCTAGGACTCCCCAAATCGCAAAGGGACCGACGAGTCCCAAAGCAACGACAACCAACAAGCTGAGCGCTCTGTATGTCAACGAAGTTTTCGCCTCAAACTTGCCCTCAATAATAGTGCAAAAACGCAGGCCCGAATCCGTCACGGATTCGGGCCTGCGTCGTTCTGGGGTAATCCTGAGTGAAACAGCCTATAGCGTGACCAGGTGCTCAGCCGGAGCCCACTGATTGAAGGCTTCAGCCTTCTGCTCCAGCTCAGGGTCCCAGTTCTTGGGCTGGTAGATACAGCAGGGCTCCTGCGCCAGCGGATCGCCGGTGAGGGCGTAGGCGCGGGCGCGGCTGCCGCCGCAGATCTCCTTGAATTCGCATGCGCCACACTTGCCCTCAAGCTGCTTGGTATCGCGCAGCGCTTTGAAAATTGGCGCGTTGCGATAGATGTCGGCCAGCGGCGTCTCACGAATGTTGCCTGCGTGGATGGGCAGGAATCCGCTGGGGTAAACGTTCCCGGTGTGCGAGATGAACATGAAGCCTTTGCCGTCGTTGACGCGGCGCGTGGCCCAGCTATGGTTGCGGGTTGCGGTATCGGCCGTGGGTGCGCCCGGCTCGTAGGCGGAAGACGGTGAACCGTGAACGGTGGAGGGTGATCCGTGCGCGGCGCCGGTATGACCGTGGCCGTGGCCCATCTTCCTCTCCTCAAGGTTGTGCTGGAGCAGGTAGCGGCGGTAGTGCATGGCTTCGGTGGTCTTGATCTGGAAGTTGGCGCGCTGCGAGAGCTCGTAAATCTTGCCGAAAACGCGTTCGAAGTCTTCGCCGCTGAGCAGATCGTCGAGCTGGCCGCGGCCCACGGGAACCAGAAAAAAGACGTTCCACATCACGATGGCCAGGCGCTCGAAGAGTGCACAGAGCGAGTCGAGGTCGTGAGCGTTGTGGCGGCTGATGGTGGTGTGCACCTGGATGGGAATGCCGGCCTCGCCGGCCCACTCGATGGCCTGGATTGTGCGGGCATATGCGCCGGGCAACCCGCGGAAAGTGTCGTGAATCTCGGGAGTTGAGCCGTCGAGCGAGATTCCCAGCCGCACCAGGCCGGCCTCTTTGAGCTTGAAGATGGCTTCGCGGGTAAGCAGGGGCGTGGCGCTCGGTGTGAGAGCGATTTGAACGCCTTTTGAGGCGCCGTAACGGATGAGGTCGTAGACATCGGGCCGTTTGAGCGGGTCGCCGCCGGTAAAGACGAAGATGGGGATATGCATGTCGGCGATCTGATCGATAAGGTTTTTGCCCTCTTCGTGGGTCAACTGGTCAGGGTGCGCGATAGGCTGCGCGGCCGCGCGGCAGTGCTTGCAGGCCAGGTCGCATGACTGGGTAACCTCCCAGATGGCCAGGAAAGGGGATTCGTCGTAGTCGATGCCGCCGCGGGCAGGAATATTATGCATTGGCTGCATATGGCCTCCTTGAGAATCGCAGCGAGCCGGGCGGGGAAGCGGGTTCACAGGCCGGGAAGAGAAGAAACGGTTGAAGAAAAACTCAATGCTGCCGAAAGATCAAGCAGCACCTCAACCGGAGGATCGTTCTCCGAGGGCCACGATTCGCATTCAGAAGATCAGGATTCGAGGGGCTTTGGATGTGATTGGGATCACTCGACGCGGCTCGCAGCAAGCCTGAGTCGGCCGGGGCACTGGACAAATGCAGAGAACGGAGACACAATCAGGCAGCGGAAGGCGAATGTGGGCGAAGGTGCGTCAATCCGGCGGGAAAGATAGTTCCGGACACGAGCAGCCACCGTAAAACTGCCCGAATTGAGTGAGTTAAATCACGTCGCGACGTGCGACAAGTCACCGCTCGAGAAAGACCATTCTGCGATAGTTTGATCAAAACCTCCCAGGAGGTTACCATGGCCGCCTTATTGAAGCCGGGTTGGAGTAAACCCTCCACCATTCTCTTTGCCACCGAGATCCCCGCCAACGAGAAAGCCTTCTCGTTTGCCCTTGCGCAGGCCATCGAGTTCTGCGCCGATCTCATAATCTTCCATGCCTACGACACTCTGGTAGTTGCTGCAAGCGAAACATCTGGCGTCCGCTATTACGACTACGCCGCTGCCGCGCGTGCCGAAAAACAGCAATTGGAACCCCTGGCAAAACGCGTCCGCGAGGCAGAACTGAATTGCGAGATCGTGGTGCGTCCCGGGCTGCCGGCGGACCAGGTTCTGGCCTTCAGCCGGGAACGCGAAGTTGACCGTATCGTTATGGGAACGCACTCACCTGGGCCAATCGGCAAGCTGCTGGTCGGTTCGGTGGCCGAGGCAGTGCTCAGGACCGCAAACGTGCCCGTGTATATTGTGGGGCCCGATGTGGTGGACGGCACGTACCGCAACTTTGCCACCCGCTCGATTTTGTGCGCCGCAAGCCTGAGCGAATCGAGCAGCCTTGTGGCCGCCTTTGCGGCGGAACTCGCTGACCAGCACCAGGCCCGGCTGACTCTGCAGCATGTGATCAGGCCGCAGGACCGAGTGGAGTTCCTGGCCGGCCGCTCGCTCGACGATGTCGAGAACGGGATGATGGCCCTGGTTCCGGAAAACCTGCGGGACAGAATCGCCATCCAGACAATCGTGGTGCCCGGCGACCCCACTGAAGAGTTGCTCTACCAAAGCCGTGCTCAGCAGGCCGACCTGATCGTGCTTGGCGCGCAGGGTGCAACGGCCTTTGCCGCGGTCACGCGCCATGGCGTTGTGTATAAGGTTCTGGCGCACGCCTCCTGCCCGGTGATCACTCTTTCTCCGGTCGTGCTGGCTGAGAGCGGCGCCCGGGACGAGCAGAACAAAGACAAAGAAGCCTATATGTCCGGCGTGTTCTAGAGCGCATTCGCAACTGCCCGCACCGCACAACTAAAACAATAGCGGCCACACCTGAACCAATCGGGTGTGGCCTTCTTTTTGTGGCGCCGCTACGCGGCTTGCGCGTCAAATTACTCTCAGCAACAGCAGGATGAGCAGAATGGTAAGAATGAGGCTCAGGCCGCCTCCGCCGTAGTAACCCCACCCCGGTCCCATCCGGTATCCGCCGTATCCGGTGCCAAAGATCAGCAAAATCAGAATGATGATAAGCAGCATTTCACTCTCTCCTTCGCGCCGCGTAATACGTCATCTGCGGCCGCATAAACCTGCTGCTGTGATGCGAAATCGCCGCTCCGGGGCTACTTGACCAAACTCCGGAATCGCATGCCAGGCAAGCATTTGGCCCGATGCACACCACCTCGCCTCGGTTGCATCGCGCCGCAATCAGGTACCGCGGTTTTGTTTGCTCTGTCTATTCGATCTGTCCGGGCTATGCAGTGTTTTTTGAACCGAACAACCCGCACCCACGGGCTGGCGTCAAAGGTTGAGTGTTTGAGAACGAAGAGTCGATTTTGAAAGATGCGTCAGGAGGCGTGGAATGCTCTGGACAATTTTTGTAATTCTGCTGGTGTTGTGGTTATTGGGCGTAGTTTCGTCTTACACGCTGGGCGGATTCATTCACATCCTGCTCGTAATCGCGCTCGTTGTGCTGGTGATCCAGCTCGTCAGTGGGCGCAGGCCGGTCGTTTAAAGACGCAGCCACTAGAAACAGAAACGCAAGATAAACAGATGTAAAAGCCCACGGAGGTGGAGTTATGGATAAGGATCGGATAAAGGGTGCAGCGAATGATGCGGCGGGACGTGTGAAGCGCCAGGTAGGCGAATGGACCGGCGATACCGACGCTCAAGTGGAAGGCGCGGCGCAGCAAATCAAGGGCAAAACGCAGAAGGCCGTGGGCGCGGTGAAGGATGCGGCCCGTGATGTGAAGAACGACCATGACCGCCAACGCGCAACCAACGAACAGATTGAACGCGAGCAGGCACACTCAGGTCGCGGAAACCGCTAAGCCTGCAGAAGGCTGACTTTCTATCGTTAGCGGGGCGGGCGCTGGAGATCCAATGGCTCGGGAACGAGCCTGGGGTTATCTCTATGCGTCCGCCCGATTCGTTTAGCTGCCTGCCAGGCTCCGAATTGAGGAATGCGCTATACTGGGCGCGTAGAGCGTTTTTTCGCGCTCCCCGAATTGAGGTGCGTCTTCCGCAGGGACTCCGGTTCACTGACGTTCGACGTTCCGCCATCGGAGATGACTCGGTGGCGCGCCGTAGCTCGCGTGCTCCGAAGTCCGGTGGATGCAGTTGGTTGCGCACTTCTTCCCGCCTCTTGTTTCCTATGCGGCTCGCCCCTGCCGCGGCTTTCTTCCGTTCCAATTTGTAATCTCTGCTGGGCCGGGATTCCCATGCTCGCCGATGGCACTGCCTGCTCGCGCTGCGGTGACGCGCTTGACCGGGCCGGTTCCTCCAGCCTTTGCCGCGCCTGCCGCTTGGCTCCGCCCCCATTCACAAAAGCTGTCGCTTATGGGGTTTACGAAGGGAGCATGCGCGAGGCCATTCATGCGCTCAAATACAGCCGGTTACATCCGGCCGCGCGTGTACTTGGAAAAATGCTTGCGCGGGCTATTGCCAGGCTCGAAGGCGACGCGCCGGCCGAGATGCTGGTAGTTCCGGTGCCGTTGCACCGCAGCAAGCATGCCCAGCGCGGATTCAACCAGGCGCGGGCGCTGGCCGAAGCAGCGCTCTGTGAATTGCGAAAGACGCATCCCTCATGGCGGCTGGTGCTTGCCCCCGCCACGCTGCTGCGGCTGCGGCCCACCGAGAGCCAGGCGGGGCTCACTCCGCGCCAGCGGCGCCAGAACGTACGCGGCGCGTTCTCGGTTGGCGATACCAGCCAGGTGATCGCAAAGCACATTCTGCTGGTTGACGACATTCTGACCACCGGAGCCACGGCGCGCGCGGCTGCTCAGGCCATGGTGAAGGCCGGAGCAGGATCAGTCTGGGTAGCAACACTGGCTCGTGCGCAGCGGCATGGCGCGCCGGACATGGAACCAATGGACGCGAATGACGACGGAAATTACGCAGAATTGAAAAGCTATCCGAACGCGGATTTTTGATTCATTTTTCAAACGGGACTGGCAACAAGAACGAGGCAATACGCAAACGACAGCAAGTGAACGGGGTTCATTCATCGAGACGCCAACGATTCTTAATTCGAGGGGAAACGATGTCGCTGGGAAAAGCCATGATTCATGCCCGCAAGCAGAAAGCGATTGCCAAGGCCGCGGCGATGGCCGCCGATCACGCGGCCGGCACGCACAGTGCTCCGTCAATCCACATGCTGCAGATGCCGGTACTGGTGCTGAACGCGTCGTACGAGCCCATTAACATTTGTGGAGCAAGGCGCGCGCTGGTGCTGGTGTTGAAGGGCATTGCGCGCACTGAAGAGGAGCACGGCCTGATGCTGTATTCCCAGCGCAGCCATATCCCCATGCCGTCGGTGATCCGTTTGCTGGAGTACCGGCGCATTCCCCATCAGACGCGGGCTTTGTCGCGCAAGAACATCCTGCTGCGCGATCGCAACACCTGCCAGTACTGCGGAGATACATTGCCGCCCAGCGAACTCACTCTCGATCACGTGATTCCGCGTTCGCGCGGCGGCAATTCGACCTGGGAGAATCTTGTGGCGTGCTGCCACGCCTGCAACCGGCACAAGGGCAACCGGCTGCTGAACGAGATTGACGACATGATTCTGCTGCGCGAGCCGCGGCCGTTCAGCCTGCATACCAGCCGCCAGATTATGCGCATGCTGGGCCGCAGCGACGATCGCTGGCGTAAGTATCTGTTCTATTAAAGGCGGCGGAGTTAACCCGGTTAGCAGCGTCGGGCGAGTATATCAACTTCCGACTAAGCGACAATCCGCTCGAAATAGGCGCAGGGTGAGTGGTTCGCACGGCCCGATCAATGCGAAAAGATATTAACTGGCCGGTATAGTAACCGGCACCTCCAACGTGCCCAGTTTGCGGCTTGACTCATCGATTACGCCGAGGACGACGCGATACTTCCCTGGCTTGAGGGTGAGCTGCTGGCGATAGGCGATCCCTGCCGACCGGATGAACTCATAGCGTTGCGAATCGAGATCGATATGCAAAGTGCCCGCGGTTTGGGGAAGGCTCTTCGGTTGCTGCTTGCCGTCGTTGAAGGCGGCAATCTGGACGAAGAGCGTCGCGTGCCGATGGCCGTCGGGGCTGGTGGTGAACGCCACGTCCTCCGTGGTGAGGGTGGTTTCGACGAGCAGTCCCGGGTGCTGGGGATCGTTGGGAAGCAACTTGGTCCGCAGGCGCAGAGAGGTCTCTTCCGGGACCCCAGGCCGCATGGCAAGCCGGAGATCGTCGCCGCCGTCTGTGACCATGCCTCCCGAGGTAGCGAAGTAGCCACGCCTATAGATCAGCGAGCCGCTGCCCTCCGCTTCAACCTGAATTTTGCGGAATCGGCCGTCCCATTGATTGTTGGTTGGCTTGTAGATGAGCGTGTAGTAGATGGCGCCATCGTTGCGGGTGCGCTCCATCGCTCCGGCAATGTCGTTGGTGCCGAAGATTGCCTCGCCGCCTGTCTCCCGCGCCAGGTCCTGCATCTCGCTTTTGAGATTGCTCATGGCGAAGAAGCCGCCGCGCGGGTCGCCGGTAGCCATCCCAGTCACGGCTGGCGACGATGACTCTGTCGACAGCCCAAAGACGCTGACGGGGTAGACGGCAATGCGCGCGCTTGCCAGCAGGTTGAGCGTGGTGCTCATCTCCAATTGCGATGTATGGCTGAAATTGCTTGTCTGGCTGAAATTGCCTGCCTGCTTGCTCGTTCCACTTGTCGTAAGCTGCGCAGCGCTGACATGTCCCGTAGGTCCGCCCATTCCTTTGTTGACGGGCCCGGTAGAAAGATCGATCGAAAGCGGAAAGCTCTCCGCCAGCCAGTAAAGGCTTTTGCGTCCCGGGTAGTTTTCCATGGCACGCGCCACTTCGGCCAGCATCGGGATCGTGGATCGAGCTCGCGCATCGTAGTTCTGGCTCTCCGCAATGATCACGGCGTCAGCCATAGCCGGGTTGGCGGCAGTCTTAAGGTCGTTCATGGTTACGTTCTTCGAGGCGTCCAATCCGACATCGCGTGGCCGCAGCATGGTTGACACGGCCTTGCGGGCCGCGGGATCGCCGGTGAGCACCTGCGTCATCTGCAGCCCATTGGTCAACGCGAAGACCGTAATGCGCTCGCCCGGCGGCAGCGCATCAAGGAACTTGAGCATCTGTTGGCGAGCGGTTAGCTGATCGTCGTTGGGCGTATTGAGCAGGTCGTAGAGCACAATCGTAAGCGGTTTCGATGTATCGCCCGCGGTGAAGTTGGCGAATTCATCCTTTGCGACTTCCGGGGGCGGCTCAATCATCTTTACTGAGGATGGCGGCGCAGGAAGATGCGCGGTGAAGAAGTCTATTGCTACTGGCCGGCCGTCTTCAAGAATTCTGAAGTCTTGTTGGGTCAGGCCGCGCATTACATTCCCCTTGGAATCCCGTGCGACGACGTCGACGTACACCAGGTGCGTGGTGACATGGAGTGTTATCTCGGGTCCGGGAGCAGCGGCTGGCTGTTGGGCGAGGGCGATGACAGACAACAGAATCAATGAAACCAGAAATGCAGGCCGGTACATGAGCTCACCTCTTGCGCGAAACTTTCGGGCTATACCGCGCGGCGGCCGAGTTGAATTCACTGTCGAATGCGCCGATGGTCTGAACGCGAGCGTGCAGACCTGTCTTCTTCGTTGGCAATCATACTCTCGTCCCGAACAGGTATCCGACTCCTCCTGACGGTAGAAACGATGCTATTCGTGTCGAAATCGTGGGTCGGGATTGAATTGCGGTAGAATCACCGTCCACCCGGAAGTTACCTTGTAGTAAACTTCAATGCAACTGCTGAACTGCCGACCCCGGATCCGAGGCCTTCTGCAATTCTTTAAAACAGGCAATGGCTTGCCGCATGACAAACCTTGGGTTGTTTTCGCACCCTCGAAAGCCAGCCAGCCTGGGGCCGCATCTTTACAAAGCAAGCCGAAGTTTTGTATACGGTAACTCTCACGGGCGAGCGATGCCGGGCACGCTCCCAGGAATAAGAGTCCACAATTGAGCACCAAGACTGTCGATAGAAAAATCGAATCGGATCGCGTCACCCAGGCGATCTTTGAGCATGCCGCGCGCATCAGCCGCGAGAGCAGGATCGAGGAGCTTGCGCGCCTGAACGCGGACTTTGCCCGCGACCTGATCGGCGCCGATCGCTGCAGCCTGTGGCTGATCGACAAGGAGAAAGGCCTGCTCTGGACTAAAGTGGCTCACGGCGTCAATACGCTATTCATCCAAATGGACCAGGGGCTGGTGGGCGCCTGCATTCGCGATAATCAGGTTCTTATCGTGAACGACGCCGCCAGCGATACCCGCCTCGTGCGCAACCTGAGTTCGGCAGGCGGCTACCAGGTGCAGCAGGTTCTCTGCGTGCCTCTGGTTTGCGAAGGCGACGTGATCGGTGCGCTGCAACTGCTCAACAAGCCCGAGGGATTCACCGAGGCCGACTCCAAGGTGCTGGGATTGCTGGCTCACTTCGCCGCCAGCGCAATTGAGAGCGAACGCTTGCGCCGGGTTACTGAATCGGCGCGGCTGATGCAGCACGAATTGACCCTGGCCCAGGAAGTGCAGTCGAGCCTGCTGCCTCGGGAGCTACCGCCCCTTATAGCAGGCGTAGAGTGCGCAGGCTACTGCCGCCCCGCCCAATCCATTGGCGGCGATTACTACGATCTGCTACCGCTGCCCGACGGCCGGTTTGCGCTGACGCAGGGCGATGTCTCCGGCAAGGGCATTCCCGCGGCGGTCATGATGGCCAGCATTCAGACCCTGCTGCGCAGCCTGCTGCGGCACGGCAACGCCGACCTCGGCCTGATATTTAACGACCTCAACCGCACCCTTTGTGAGTGCTCGACCCCGGAGCGCTACTCCACGCTCTTCTGCGCCATCGTTTCTGCCGACCGCTCCGGTCTCTTCTATGTCAACGCCGGCCATGTCTGGCCATTCCTGGTGCGCGCAGATGGCGCGGTCGAACGGCTTGGGGGGAGCGAGCTTCCTGTCGCTTTTCTGCCTGCGCTCAATTATCAGCAGCTTTGGTTTCCGCTTAAGGCCGGAGATACGCTGGTTGTGGTTTCAGATGGCATTACCGAAGCCATGAACCCCGCCGGCGAATTATGGCAAGACACTGGCATCGAGCACGCGCTGACCGAGCATGGACGCGCCCCACTGGAAGAGCTGCCTGGATTGATCACGGCAGCCGCCGACCGTTTCGCCGACGGCGCTGAACAGCACGACGACATGACCGTGGCGGCGCTGCGGATTCTGTAACACTTCCAAGCTTTTGCTCAGTTTTCAGATGACGCGCAGGCGCGGACATTGAGCGACGCCAGCTAAACTTAGCTCTGTGATGCCGCACGCCCTGGCCTTTGCTGTGGAGATAGCGACTACGGTTCTGGCCGTGGCGGGGATGGGATATTTTCTGGCCGCGCTGGTGGCTGCGCGCCTCTTTCTCGCCGAGCGCCGCAGGCCGCATCCGGCATTCGCTCCCGGCGTGAGTGTGCTCAAATCGCTCAAGG
The DNA here is from genome assembly GCA_964528915.1 of uncultured Occallatibacter sp. Classification (GTDB taxonomy): domain Bacteria; phylum Acidobacteriota; class Terriglobia; order Terriglobales; family Acidobacteriaceae; genus Telmatobacter. The sequence continues at coordinate 104,180 of CAZGUD010000002.1, read as the reverse complement.
GCGTCGACCCCGGCATGATGGACGCTTTTCGAAGCCATTGCAAACAGAACTACGCCAGTGAGTACGAACTGCTGTTTGGCGTTGCTTCGCTCGAGGGGCCTGAGGCTATGGCCGTGGCGCGATTGCAGCGCGAGTTTCCCGAGCTGGCAATCAAGCTGTTCGAGTGCCCTGAGCGCCTGGGTACCAACGGCAAAGTGAGCACGTTGATCCAATTGGCAAAACATGCGCGCTACGATTATCTGCTCATCAACGATTCAGACATTACGGTCGGGCCGCACTATCTTGAGCAGGTGATGGCGGGCTTTGCTGCACCCGAAGTCGGCATGGTGACGACGCTTTACCGAGGGCGCGCGCACGGAACTCTGGCGTCGCAGTTTGAAGCGCTGGGGATTGCTACCGACTTTCAGCCAAGCGTGCTTCTCTCCCGATTGCTTGAAGGCGGGCTGCGCTACGGGCTGGGATCGACGCTGGCAGTGCGGCGCGAGGCGCTTGCCAAGGCCGGCGGACTTGAAGCATTGGTCGACCAGCTTGCCGACGATTACGAGATGGGCGCGCGGATTTCAAAGGCCGGCTATCGTGTGCTGTTGAGCGCTGCGGTGGTGGAAACGGCAATTCCGGCCTACCACTGGCGCGGCTATGTCGACCACCAACTGCGCTGGCTGCGCACGGTTCGCGATGCAAGGCCGGGCGGCTACGCGGGGCTGGTGGTTACCTACGGCTTTGCCTGGGCGCTTATCAATGTGATTGCCAGCGGGCTTAGCCCATTGAGCTTGTGGCTGCTCGCACTCAGTCTATTTCTTCGCCTGGGACTGGCGATGACGGTCGGAGCAGAAGTGCTCAGCGATCACCAGGTGCTGCCGTCGTTGTGGCTGCTCCCGCTGCGCGACCTGTTTGCGATTGGATTGTGGGTCGCGGGGTTTGCCGGAAACACAATTGTGTGGCGTGGCGAAAGGTTCGTGGTGAAGGGCGGACGACTGGAGAAGGCCGGCTAGCGAGTCGGCAAGTCAACTTCCATTCCCAATCCCCTTCCCAGGCCACCAGGTGCGAGGGATCTGGGGCACCCTGTTTCGTGGGAAGCCGGCATCCTCAGGACGCGGGCCACGCCGAATCCGCATTTGCAGCAACCCCCAGGGGCGTGACCTTCAAGTCTCGATTCGATCGAAGGACCGATCGGAGTCGGCGCTCGCTTCACCGCTGCAACATATCGATCGGCTTGGTGAAGTCCGTCACCCTGATGTGCCTGGCCAGCGATGGATGCTGGCGTTCGACGGCCTTGTACATCTCCCACGCCACGCGGCGATAGCTGAAGTGGCCGGCCGGGCCTGAGCGCAGCTCGCTGATATATTGCGTTTCGGCCCAGTCCATCTTGAACAGGCAGCGAACACGCGTGGCCAGCGGCAGCAAGTAAAGCGCCGAAACCGCCGCTTCGGGAGCGTCGCCCGCTGCTATCTGCGCGCTTGCCTTGTAAGCCGATTCGATTGCCGACTGGTACCCGCCCAGAATTCCCGCTTCGGCCAGGATGTTAACGCCTTCGCCGAGGTCGGCTCCGCCCGGCGTGTCGTAACCGTGGCGCGAGGTGAATCCCTGCATGATCTGCGTACAGCGACGGTGGCGATGCATGTCGCGGAAGCCGCCGATGTCCATCAGGATGTCGAAACGCAACGCCGCGCCGGCGTGAAAGGCGCGCAGTGCTTCATCATGGCGGCCGCGATGCTTCAATCCCAGCTCGACGATCTCAGAAACTTGAGAGACTGAAAGGCCCGAGACCAGGTCGCGTACCTGGCGGTAGGCGTGGTGGCTGCCCCAGTAAAGCAGTGTCGCGGCTAACTCAACCTCAAGCGATTCGGTACGCTCTACCAGGTCCACGAGCGGAGCCGGGGCGATGGGCAAATTGCCGAGGATCTCCGCGGCAGCCTGCTCGAGATCCGCACGCGTCTCCATCAGGTAGGAGTTGGCTTGCGCGTACTTAACCAGCGTGGGCGCGGTGCGCACCTCACGCGTAAAAAGCTGTTCGGCTTCGGCGGCCAGTGCTTCAGCGCCGGGCAGCGCCTTGAGCTTTTCAACAAAGGCTGTAGCAGCCGGCGTGTTTACGTTCCATGCCGGACCGGTGGCGGCGTCGCGCAGCTTGTTGCCCAGTTCGCGCACTTCGGCAATGGGATGTGAAACGAGCCGCGAAACCTGGGTCTCGAGGGCGCGGGCACTCACGATCTGGCCAAGCGAGGTGTTGGTACACAGCGGCAGCAGATATCGCGCAACGTCAAATGCGCGGGCCTTCAGGGTGCGGTCGTAGCTCTCCTGCTTCAGCGATTCAGGCCGTTCCACTGTGCGGCGCAGCACGTCGAGCACCTTGGACGTGGTGTTCTGGTAGGCGCTGAAGAGGCTGTCGACGGTGGCAGCATATAGCTCGCTCGACTTCGAATCTGCTCCAAAGTCAGGCAGATACCATCCCGACTTCATAAAGTTCTGGTAGCGCGTGGAACGCTCCTGCCCATCCCATCGCTGCTCGTCGACCAGGACGATGGCCGCCAGCAAGCTCAGGCGCTCCACCGCAAAAGCGATGTGCGCCAGGTCGGCGATGGACCGGTGACCGTATTGAAAGTAGAAGGTATTCAGAAACTGTTCGGCCCGCTGCGAGCTGATTTCGGTGAGCGACTCGCGCATTGAGAGCGCCGAGCGCGAATATTTGGCCATTGCATAGGCCAGAATCTCCGGATCGGCGCCGTGAACTGCGAAAACATCGGTCTGGTTCCGGGCGCCGGGAGAAGCAATGGAGTCGCTGGGCATGTTTGAGGTCTCGCGAACAGGATACGGCATCGAAGCGGACTCTTTTTCCGCATGCCGGTTGAGTCGAGCGGCCTGCAGAACTTGCCTGAGCAACCAACTGATTTAGCATCCTGGACTGAAAAAGGACTGAAAAAGTGGTAGAGTGGGCGAAGCCAGGTAGCGGGTAGCCAAAAGACCGGATTCCTGATCCGGTGCACGGCACTCGATGAGCTCCGGGGCTGCAGCCTGCTGGCAGGTTTCGGCGCCCGGTCACTTTGGAGTGGGCCAATGCGGGAATTTCTGGTGCGCACTTCGCATAAGCCCCGGCCTTTGCCTCCCGGACGCTGGGCGGTCACCCAGCGCTGGAACGATCTTCTTTTTGCCCATTGGCCGGTGCCCAGCCAGACTTTGGCCAGGCTTCTTCCCGAGTGGCTGGAACCCGACATCTACCAGGGCTCGGCGTGGCTCGGAGTGGTGCCATTCTGGCTCGACCGCGTCAGGATTCGTGGCGTGCCGCCGCTGCCCGGCATCAGAAACTTTCCCGACCTCAACCTGCGGACCTATGTCCGGGACCAGTACACCGGAACTCCCGGAATTTACTGCTTCTCGTTCGACACGAGCAACATTATTGCCATCGCCGTTGCACGCACTCTCTACCACCTGCCGTATTACTGGGCCGACATGCGGTTCGAGCAGCGGTCGGAACGCGAGTTTGCGTTTTCAAGCAGCCGTCGCTTTGCCAAGGGCAAAGTGATCTTCAACGCGCGCTACCGTGGGTTGGGCCCGACCCGCAAAACTGCCGAACACTCTGCCGGGTCATTCGAATACTTCTTCTCAGAGCGCTCGTACCTGTTCAGCGCGAACCGCGCCGGCCAGCCCTTTCGCGCCCACCTGCACCACGTGCCCTGGCCGCTTGAGGACGCTGAAGCAGAGATCGACCGCAACGACCTTGCTTCGCCTTTCGGCATCGATCTTCCCGATATCGAGCCGGTTCTCCACTACTCCCGCCGCCTGGCGGTCTATGTGTGGCCTGCGGAGTTGGTACGGCCTGCCATGGCCGGCACTCCGGTCACCGCCGTCGCCGCACCTTCGTCGTAAGACTCACGTGCATCCCGGCGCTACCATGTGTACTTCACCTTGTAAGTAACGGTCGCGCTGCCTTGCGCGGGCACCTGCACCGGAATCTCGATGGTGTGGCTGTCCAGCTTGTTATAGTCCGCCGATTTCTCATCGATCTCCCAGTTATTGCCGCGGTAGAGATGCTCCAGAACCTTCACGTTCACTGCCTCGGCCTTCTGGTTGGTGAGCTTGATTTCAAAACTCTCATACATAATCCGGCGTTGGCTATCGATGGTAAAGTCAGTCTGCCGCCGCGCGCCTTTCACGTCGAAAGCGCTGCCTGTAGTCACCTTTACGGTGTCTTCAGCGGGAATGTGGTTGATGATGCTTTCGCCCACAAACTCCACCTGCCCGTCGGCATCGCGCCGGTAAAAGCGTAACCGGCCCGCGGGCAGCGGAATGCCGAGATGATTTGCCTCCGTGTTCCTGATCTCTTCAACAACTGAGACCTTCTGGTTCATATCGCCCACGTGAAAGCTCTGGTCCATGTTGACCTGGCCATTGAAGTAGCCATTCTGGGGATCGCCCGTTGCGCCGTCGTAGCTATAACTGCGCTCAACTGCGATTCCCGCTGCATCGAGGAACTGGACCTGCTTGGTTTCGCCGTCGGCAAGCGAAACGGTGCGGTGAAGATCGTAGAGATGGAAATCGTCAAACGGTTTTTGCGTCACCATGTTTTCGGCATTCACCGCTACCATCTCGCTCACTGCTCCGCTGGCGAACATTCTGCCCGGCTGCCGCGGCTCAATCCTGGCAACGTCGCCCGCCATCAGCTTGATGCTGGCCATGGGGAAATCGGCGCCAGAGTCGTTCTTGATGGTGACCCATCCCACCAGGTTGGCTTTTTCTGCGCCTTGCGATGCTGCCCCGCCGCTTTGCGCAACCACGTTGTACGTTGCCTCCCAGTTCAGACCGTTGGTTATGTAGGCAAGCTCGGCGTCAACCTTCTGCGGCTTTTCAGACTCAATCTGCCAGCGCAGCGCAGGTTTCAAAAGCAGGCCGTCGGTGGATGAAGGGAACAGCGGCATTCCCGGCAGTTGAAACTGCATCTGGCCTTTCACTTCAATCAGCGCCGGAGTCTGCTCAAAGTTGCCGTACTGGTTCTGATGCATCGATGGCGCGCGGATGATTTTGCCTTCGACGTTTGTGCCCGGCGAGATCTCGAACTCAATGGTCTTGCCTTCGTACTTCTGCAGCAGAAAGTCCTGGGTTACCACGGCTGCTTCGTAGTTTTGCTCGAGGATGCGGAACGAAGGCTTGGCCAAATCGCGGGTTTGGCCCAATCCGCGCAGGATCACAGAATCGGGCTCAAGCTGGTTGGTCACCTGGTTGGTTTCAACGTTGTTGATGCCTGCGTGCAGATCGAGATTGAGCGTGGTGCGGGCCACGGCAAAATCCTGGTTGTAGATGGTGAGTGCGGTTGCCGGCGGTTCAGGCTCCGCGGGCTGCTGGGTGGCCGCAACGGTCGCGGCAAAGAATACGGCTGCGAAGCAATGCGAAATGTGCACGTTATGCTCCTTTCGATCTGCAAAAGAACGGGCTCATCCTGTGAATGCTTACCCCGATTTGCCCGCCTGTTTTGAGGAACGGAGCGGCGCGCCGAACTTGCGCGCGATTTTTGCGATCGCATCGCGAGTTTCTTCGTCCAGCATTGCGCTGGGAGCCTGCGACCGAATGGCGCTTCGTGTTGAGGCTCAAAAAGTTCCAGTTCGCGAATCTATATAATGGTGAATGGAAGGCCGCGGAACTCCCGGCGCGGTTAGGCACAAAGATGAGTAAGCATGTTGGACGGGTTGCGGTCATTACCGGCGCCGCTCAGGGAATTGGCCGCGCCTGCGCGATGGAACTTTCGCGCGCCGGCGCCACAGTCGCATTGGCCAACCGCAATCAGATCAGGCTGCAGGCTACCGTCGCCGAAATTCGGGCCGCAGGCTGCGAGGCTGAAGCGTTTTTGATCGACATGTCGGACGAAACCTCGGTTCGCGAAGGCGCCAGCGCCATCCTCGCGCGCTTCGGCAAAGTCGACATTCTCGTAAACAATGCAGGCATCACGCGCGATACGCTCATGCTGCGCATGAAGCGCGCCGATTGGGACGATGTGCTCAACACCAACCTGACCGGGGCATTTGTATTGACGCAGGCACTGCTCAGCCAGATGCTGAAAAGCCGCTGGGGCCGCATTATCAACATGGCGAGCGTGGTTGGCCGCACCGGCCAGGCGGGCCAGGTAAATTATGCGTCGTCGAAGGCGGGACTGATCGGCTTCACGCGCTCGCTGGCACGCGAAGTTGCTTCGCGCGGCATCACTGTGAATGCCGTGGCTCCAGGGTTTATTGAGACTCCCATGACCGCGGTTCTGGGCGAGGATTTGCGCAGTAAGATGCTTGCCACGATTCCCGCGGGGCGGCCGGGCACAGACCTGGAAGTGGCTCAAGCCGTCGCATTTCTGGCCTCGGATGCGGCCGCATATATCACCGGGCACGTGCTCGACGTGAACGGCGGCATGTTCATGAGCTAAGAGCGCCTGTGAGGCCGGGATTGCCGGCCGCGCATGCCCTGGCGCCTTCGCTGTACCGCATATTCATTTCCATCAAGTTTCGCCGTCGCGCGCCGATAACGCTGCTGGGGTGTACCCATGGCCTCACAGTCTTCTCCCGTCCAGTGCCGTTCCACGTTGCCCACTGAGGAGGCGAGCGGGTTTCGGTATGTTGCCCGGCAGCCAATTCTGGATTTGCGCGGCCGCGTTCATGGCTATGAGCTTTTGTTCCGGGGCGGGCCGCAGCAGCTTCAATTCAGCGGCGACGGCGACCTGGCCACGCGCACGATCCTCGACAACATGGTGATGATTGGCCTTGAGAAGCTGACCGGGGGCCTGACGGCCTTTGTGAATTGCACTCGCGAGGCGTTGACCGACCGGCTGGTCGACGTGCTGTCGCCCAGCATGTTTGTGCTTGAGATACTTGAGAATATTGAGCCGACGCCGGAGTTGGTTCGCGCCTGCTGCCGGCTCAAGACGGCGGGGTTCCGGCTCGCGCTCGATGACTTTCGCTGGAGGCCCGGCCTCGATCCACTGATTGAACTTGCCGACTACATCAAGGTGGATTTTACCCTCAGCGACAACGAGGAGCGGCGCGCCGTCCGTAACCGTCTTAACGGCCGCGCCGTAGCCCTGGTAGCCGAAAAGATCGAAACCCAGGAGCAGTTCCGGGATGCGCGCGATGAAGGCTTCACGCTGATCCAGGGTTACTACTTCTGCCGCCCCGAACTGATTGAGAATCGGAAGGTTCCAGCCAATAAGATTACTCAGATTGAGATTCTGCGGCTGTTGCACGAAGATGACTTGAACTTTGAAAAGCTCTGCGACCTGGTGAAGCGAGATGCTTCGCTCACCTACCGGCTGCTGCGGCTGCTCAATTCGCCTGCCTGCGCGGTGCGGCAGGAGGTGCGCTCAATCAAATCGGCCCTCATCGCTGTTGGGGAAGAAGGATTCAGGCGCATAGCCATGCTGGCGATCGCCAGCGAGTTGAATGCCGGCCAGCCCGGCGAACTGCTGCGCCTGGCCTTTGTGCGCGGGCGCTTTTGCGAAATTGCCGCCGAGCAGTGCGGACTGGATCCGAGAGAACAATATCTTGTGGGCCTGCTCAGCCTTTTGCCCGCCATGCTGCACGTGCCCATGCAGCAATTAATGCCCGCTCTTCCTTTGCGCGAGGAGATCTCTATCGCGCTCATGGGAGCCGCGGTTCCCGAGCGCATGTTGCTTGAGTGGCTGATTTGCCACGAGCACGGCCAGTGGGAGGAATGCGACAACGTCGTGGACGAGCACGGCCTCGACCAGCTCAAGCTGCTGCGTTGCTACTCCGACGCCGTGGAGTGGGCCGAAGCGGCATTGAGCGCGACCTAAGTGTCTGCGCGCGAACTCGCTTCGGCACCCTCGCTGTCGGTAAATCGGAGGGAGCAGCAACCTTCAGGCTGCGGAATACGGCGCAAAATATAGAGGCGGCTTCAGCCGCGGATTCTTCCGGGCAGTCTTTTTTGACCTCGGACTGAGTTCTCACGCACACTCCTAAGCTCCAGTTATTGCGCGGGGAGGCTCGCCGCCGGCAACAACTCGTAGCTCACAAACGCCAGCCGCTTACTATCGGGCGACCACGACGGTACATTGATGGTTCCCTGGCCGCCGAACAGCTTTGTGAGTACGCGGACTTTTTTGTCGGCCATCGACATCAGCATCAGTGCCACATCCTTCTCCGGCGGATGTCCCTTCACATCCGGAGCGTAGGCCAGAAACACCATCCATTGCCCATCCGGCGAGATATGCGGGAACCAGTCGTTCGCATCGTCTGAAATCACCTGCTCCTGGCTGCTGCCGTCAGGCTTCATCCGCCAGATCTGCATGTGCCCGGTGCGTTCCGAGTTGAAGTAGATCCACTGGCCGTCGGGCGAATAATCCGGCCCATCGTCAAGACCCTCCGCCGTGGTGAGCCGCGTCTCTGCTGCGCCGGATACCGGCACGGAGTAGATGTCGGGATTGCCGTTGCGTAGGCCGGTAAACGCCAGCGTCTTGCCGTCCGGTGACCAACCATGCCAGTACGACGGCCCGGTTGGCGTGATCTGCCGCGGGGTGCCGCCGCCTATGGGCACCACATACACGCGCGAATTGTGGTCGGCATCTGAAGTGTCGCTGAAGGCCAGCATGGTTCCATCGGGCGAGATGCCGTGATCGTTGTTCAAATGCGTTTCGGGCGCGGTGTCGATGGTGGCTGGCTCGCTCGCGCCGAGCGTAAGGCGCCGCAGCGTGCCATCCTGGTTGAAGATCAGCGCCGCTCCGTCGCGCGTCCAGTTCGGAGCTTCAAAATGCGCCGCGGCCACATACTCCACGTGGCGATCGGTCGAATCAATCGGGATGGTCTCAACCGTGCTCACCAGCACCGGCGCGCCGGCTGCGGGCTCAAGCGGCAAAAACCTGACATTAGAGAATGCCGCCCGCTGAATGGCATCTTTGTTATGCGCTGAGACGCCGATGCCGACGTAGAACTGACCGGTGAACACAACCTTGGTTGCAGCTCCCGAAGGGCCGACCTTGCCGTCGGCGCCGGTCACGAACGCAGAAAAGTAATCGCCATGCTTTTCAATCCGAACGGTGGCTGGGGCCTTCACATTGGCCTGCACTTCGTGCATGTTGTCGCCTTTGGTGAGACGCCATTGCAGCGACGTGAGTCCATCGCCATGCACGGCAATTGCCACAGCAGCCGAATCCTGGTCCAGCGTCTGCCGAATCATCAATACAGCCTTGCGATGCGGCTCGCCGCCCGTGCCTGGCAGTGCAATGCCGGCGTTCAGCGAGAAATCTCCTGTGACCTTCTTCCACACGTAATGGAAATCGTCCTCGGCCCACCATATGTTGTCGCCGCTGCCGGTAAGCGTGTATGTCCCGGTCGACGCGTCGTACGCTGCCGATCCTGGATGTAATATCGTCCCTACATCCTGCTGGCCGTCGAAGATGCCGAGCGTGGGTGCCTGCGCCGAGAGCGCCGCTGCGGAGATGAGAACAGTGAAGATGGTAGAAGCAATTCTGCCTGGCGAACGAATCATGGAAGCAGTCATAAAGCTGAACCCCAATCGTATTCCGAGTGGCCGGGCCGATTCGCTCTCACCCTCCATTGCGAAATAGCGTGTGAAACAAATCGCGGCCTCAAGCCGGGTACAAGCATAGCGCAAAGCCGCTGCAGGGGATCGGATGGTCAGTTTGGGTGCCTGCACCCTGCTCCTGTGCTAGTATCCCGCCAAGCATCCAACGTGGGTTATTCGAGGGGCTCTAGATGGATTCCATTCTCCAGCCGTTAACCTTTGGCCAGATTCTCGACCGTACATTTCGCCTGTGTCGCGCAAACGTCAAGAGCTTTCTTTCCATCTCAGTTGTGCCGGCCGTCGGATTAACTATCGCAACTCTGGCAATCCTGGGAACTATTCTCCCGGTTGCGCTGCCGAATCACGGAACTCCGCCGTCGGTCAGCCCCGCGACGATTGTTCTGATCGTTACAGTCTCGCTCCTGGCCATGATTGGGGCAATGGTTGTATTTGCCGTCTATCAGCCGGCCGCCTGCTATGCGGCGCTCCAGGCCGATCTTGGCATTCCGACGCGGTTTCGCGAGGCATACGCGACCGCTTGGAGCAAGCGCGGCCGCTATGTCTGGCTGACTGTGCTGAAGGGGCTCATTGTCGCCGGGCCCTTCTATGGCACTTTTATCCTGGTCGCCGTGTTGTCCATTTTGAGGGCAAGAACGGCCGGCAGCGCTGTGGGCGATCTTCTGGTCGTGGTCGTCCCGTTGCTGATGCTGGTTTACGTCTGCGGCATGGTCTACGCAGTCTTCATGATGATCCGGCTTGCGTTCGCCACCCCCGCCTGTGTTGCTGAAGATTTGCCCGCGTACGCCGCAATCAAGCGGAGCATGCAACTGTCGCGCCATGCCAAAGGGCGCATTTTTCTAGTAGCGCTTGTGGTTTATGCCGCCAACTACGCGGCCATGATGATCTTCGAAATCGTATTTGGCGCAATTGCGGGTGTCGGTTCGCTGCTGTTCGTTGGAACGCACTCGGGCCTGGTAATTCAGATTGTCGCCGCTTCGGTTTTTGGCCTGCTCTTCATGGGCGGACTTCTGCTGTTGATGGGCGCAATGTGGTCATCGTTCACGGTCGCATTTACCGTGGTCTATCGCGATCAGCGGCTGCGAATCGATCCGCGGCCCGAGCCCGGCGTCCCGGCCTGATTGCGTCCGCCGGCACGGCGTTCGAATCCCGCTCCTCACGCATTGCGCCCGGGAGTAAGCTGGAAAATACTGGAAAATCTTCTATGCCTTCTGCTCTGCGGCCCATGAAGCTCGGCGAAATTCTTGACCAGGGGTTTTCTTTCTACCGCAAAAACATTTGGAATCTGGCGGGGACTACCGTCCTGCCCGCGCTCATCATGACCTCTCTCCAGGTTGTCAACCTTACTTGGATCCACCTTGGCCACCGCATTGTCCAACCGGCGGACCGGTCGGACGCCTGGGTCATGAGCTTCATGGTGTGGCTGATCTTCTCGCATATTTCGGCATTCGTTCATCCGCTCTTTTTTCCGGCGGTCATCAAAGTCACCACCGGCATCCTCTTCGACGAACCCACTTCCGCGATGGCAGCGCTCCGCTTCACTGCCAGGCGGTGGCATAGCTATCTTTGGATCGATGTGCTCAAGAATGCCGCGCAGACCCTGCTTCCTTACGCGCTGGGTTTTGGCCTGATTGCCTCGCTCTATTTTGCGGATGAATCGTTCCATTTTGACCCGGAAGGGAATGCGACGGGCTTCATTGTCTTGCTCATCATTTTCGCGGTGGCCGTAGTCAGTCTCTGGATTGGGGCGTGCATGGCATTTGCCATCCCCGCCGCCACTGTTGAGGGAACCAAAGGATTCAAGGCAATTCGCCGTAGCTGGCGTTTGAGCAAGGGCGCGCGATTTCAAGTCTTTGTTACGTGGATGACAACCTTCTTCCTGGTCATGTTCCTGTGGCTCGCGATTGGGTTCATTGTCCGGAGCGTCGAGTCGTTCTTGTACGACACACTGCATCTCCATTTCGTGAACCAGAAGTTTTACCTGGTCTCGATCTACACGCTGGCAGCCGCCTACGGCGCAGTGACCGGGCCCATCTATCCCGTCATCCTCGTTTTGATTTACCTGAATCAGCGCGTCCGCAAAGAGGGCTACGACGTGGAGCGGATGATGGAAGCCGCTGGTCTGGCCGTCCCGGTCCCCGAGCCTGCTGGGGAGACGGTTCGGGAGCCGGCTGCAGCTCAAGCGCCCGGCCCGCAGCCCGCCGGCGAAAGCATTGCGTAATTCGCTCCCAACATCCTTCCCTGGTCCGGGAAAATTCGCGTATTCAGCCCGCCGGTGAATCCCATCGCCGCCTACGCTCATCTGAGAAAATAGTGAAAGTGAGCCGATTACTCCATTCTGTCGCGCCCCGGCTGCCAGTCCGTATGCCGATTTATGCTCTCGGCGTCTTTATTGCGCTGGGTTGCGGCCCAATCGCGGCCCGAGCTCAATCGGGGAATGCTTCCTCGGCCACCAACCCCTATTGGGGCAGCGTGACCGCGCAGCCGGTGACCGGCGATACGCTCAAGCTTTCACTCGACGACGCTGTCAAGCGCGGACTCCAAAACAATCTGGGCCTGCGAGAAGCACAGGACAATCAGAAAGTGCTGCACGGCGAGCGTAACCAGGCTCTGCAGGAGTTTCTGCCCACCATTACAGCCTCCGGCGACATGAAGTACGCCGAGAACGATCTGGTGGCTCTCGGTTTCAGTCCCGGGGTGGTGAAGCAGTTCGCGGCCGGTTTACCCGGCGGCTCCAACCTCAAGTTCTCGACCATTACCCGCGACAACGTTACCGAAGGAGTGGCCCACTTTGACTGGACACTTTTCTCAGGTCCGGTGATTGCCGGCTGGCGTGCTGCCGGCGCGGCTGAGCGCTCGTCGTATTTCGCAATGATGTCGGCGCGCGGCGAGGTTGTGCAGCAGGTGGCCACCATCTATCTGCGCTCGATTGCCGACCAGGGCGAAGTGGATAACGCCAAAGCCCAGGTTGCCGAGGCGCAGCTATTGTTTGATCACGCTCACGAGGAGCACGTGGCCGGAACGGTGGCGAATCTCGATGAGCTGCGCGCGCGGGTGGAATTGCAGACGCAACAGCAGGCGCAAATTTCCGCTGAAAACCAGCTTGCCAAAGACCTCATCCAGCTTAAACGCGAGATCGGTATCGAACCGGGGCAGACGATTGAACTGACTGACCAGGCTCCGTACAGCGAACTGGCCGGGCAAACGCCTGAAGAGGTGATGGCGATTGCCTACGAAGATCGCCAGGACTACCAGAACCTGAAGAACCAGGCGGTCGAGTTCAAAGCGGTTCACAATGCCTATCGCGCCCAGCGGCTGCCCACGCTCAGCTTCAACAGCTACTACGCTGAGACGGCGGCAGACCACGCCGGCACGCGCGGCAACTTCATGGCCTTCGGAACTCTCAAGTTTCCCATCTTCCGCGAGGCCGGTCTGCGCGGCAACGAAGACGCCTCGCTGGCTCAGATGCAGGCGGTGAACAATCAGTTCGCCGATCTGCACGGTCACATCGACCAGCAGGTGCGGTCGGCGCTGCTCGACGTTTCAGCCAACAAGAAGCTGGTTGACGTGGCGCGGTCAAACGTTGACCTGGCCACGCAGGCGCTGAGCGACGAAACCGATCGCGTGAAGGCCGGCGTGGACGATAACCTGCCGCTAGTCGAGGCGCAGGCATCGCTGGCCGCCGCGCAGACCAACCTGGTGGAAAGCCTCTACCAATACAACCTGTCAAAGCTGGCACTGGCCCGGTCGTGCGGGGTGCTGGAGCAGCAATACCGGGTTTACCTCGGCGAAAAGTAATTGACCTCTTAGAGAATCTCTCCTAATTCTGTGAAGCGAGGGTGCCCCATCCTCGCCGCGTCTTTGTTCTTGCGGCTAGGGTGGGATCGCTCTACGGCAAAAGGGCAAATGCTCTAAGTCTCATCCACACTGAAAAACTAAATCCGCAATCGCTCGGTTACACTGTTTGCCATGTTTGGCTTCAGGCCGAGACTACCCGTGACTGAGGACGAGCGCTTGTGGGTGGATGAGGGCTTTCGCTCCCTGAAGCGGCTCGTGGGCGAGAAACGCATGCTCGAATGCGATGTGATTGAGCCCACGGACGAGTATTTCCCAGATCCATATGACGGGTCCGAGGCTGCTCTGCAGTCTATCTTCCGCCGCGTTTGCGCTTACATGGATGTGGATGGAAGCAAGGTGGATCTGGAAGTGATTCCCGATACTTCCGAGCTTAGAGAGTTTCTGCCGTCGTATAGCTTTAAGACGAGCGATCCAGCCGGCCTTCACTTTGGCGAAGATGGAATCGAGAGACCGCTTATCGGGGTGCGCAAGTCGCTGCTGAAAGATCCGTTAACCGTGGTGGCCACCATTGCGCACGAACTGGGGCACGTGATTCTGCTTGACGGTAAACTGCTAGCGCGCGACGCAGAAGATATGGAACCAATGACCGACCTGATCACGGTTTATCTGGGATTGGGAATCTTCAATGCCAACGCGAGTCGGCGATTCCACAAATATCAGAACGACCGCGGAGAGGGATGGTCGATGCACCGGCTGGGTTATCTTCCGGAGGTGGTCTTTGGATATGCTCTGGCATTGTTTGCGAAAGAGCGCGGTGAGAGCGACCCACCCTGGATCATTCACCTCTCGACGAACCTGAAAGCGTACTTCAAGCAGGCGGCGGCGTGGCTGGGGAAGAACTCGATTCAACCTTTCTGAAACCCCCGCCGTGTAACGTAGAAATTTAGGCCGATGCCCCCGATCCCCGCTCGCATGAGCGGGCATCAAAGCTCTGGAGGGATTTCCCCGTGCCGCAGAGTCTCAAGATTGAAACCATCGTCGCACCCGACTCCGATGCGCTGGCCGCGCGGGCTGCGCAGCATTTTGTTGAAGTGGCTGAGGCTGCGGTGGCCGCGCGAGGCCGCGCTCGCATCGCTATCAGCGGCGGCTCAACGCCCAAGGCCGCATTCAAGCTACTCGCCGATCCCGCGCAACCCTGGATCGAGCGCATGCCGTGGCAAAAGCTGGAGCTCTTCTGGGTGGACGAGCGTTGCGTTCCCCCCGACCATCCCGATTCAAATTACCGCATGACTCGGGAAGCGTTGCTGGATTACGTGCCGCTGCCGCCTGGACAGGTGCATCGCATGGAGGGCGAGCTGGAGCCCGACGCAGCCGCCGCGCGCTACGAGTCGCTGCTGCGTAATTCGTTTCGTCTTGAAGGCGCAGAGACGCCGCGTTTTGACCTGATCGCCCTCGGCATGGGGCCCGACGGCCACACCGCATCGCTGTTTCCGCACTCCGCCGCCCTCAGCGAGATCAGCCGCCTGGTGGTCGCCAATCACGTCGAGAACAAGGACGCATGGCGCGTGACCCTTACCTGGCCCGTCATTAACCAGGGCGCCAGCGTTTTCTTCCTCATTGGCGGCGCCGACAAGGCGCAGGTCCTCAGCGAAGTCTTTACCGGGCCTCGCGATACCGGCAGGCTGCCCAGCCAGCTCATCCGCCCCGCGAGCGGTATACTGACTCTGATTCTGGATAAGGCTTCGGCCGCGCTATTGCCCGCTGTTGACGGGACTGGGCGCGGCGTTTTTGAGAGGAAAGAATGATTCTTGCGGGCGATGTAGGCGGCACCAAAGTTCACCTGGCACTTTACGAATTTACTGACGGCAAACTGAATCACATCCGCGATCATCAGTATCCGGCCAAGGAGTACTCCGGCCTCGAAGAGATCGTTAAAGAGTTCATTGTCAGCGAGAAGGTAACCTCGGCATGCTTCGGCGTGCCCGGGCCGGTGCGCGACGGGCGCTTACGGCTTACCAATCTGCCCTGGACGCTGGACAGCCGCGAGCTGGCCAAAGATCTCAATATCGACTACGTCTTCCTGATCAACGATCTGCAGGCCAACGGCTACGGAATTGCCGAGCTTACATCCGATCAGATCTGCACACTGAGCGAAGGCGACTCGAGCCAGATCGGCAACCGCGCACTGATCGCAGCCGGCACCGGGTTGGGCGAAGGTTTTCTGGTATGGGACGGCCGCCATTACACGCCCTACCCATCGGAGGGCGGACACACCGATTTTGGCCCCCGCAACGACGATGAAATCGACCTGCTTCGCTTTCTGCAGCAGAAGTACAACGGCCGCATCAGCCACGAGCGCGTGGTAAGCGGCATGGGGATTACCAATTGCTACAACTTCCTGCGCGAAGTTCGCGGACTCGAAGAGCCGGCATGGCTGGCCGAGCGCATGGCCGCCGAAGATCCGAATGCCGTGATTACCGAATTGGCGCTCAAAGCCAAGAGCGAGATTTGCGAGAAGGCTCTCGACATGTTTGTCTCGGCTTACGGCGCAGAGGCCGGCAATCTAGCGCTCAAAATACTTTCGGTGGGCGGGCTTTACGTGGGCGGCGGCATCGCTCCGCGCATTATTGAGAAGATGAAAGACGGCACCTTCATGAAGGCATTTACCGACAAGGGCCGCCTGAGCCAGTTGCTCATCAACATGCCGGTGCGCGTAATTCTCGAGAGCCGCACAGCACTGATCGGCGCGGCTGCGTACGCTGAGGCGCGCGCGGCAGAGTTAAGCGGAGTGTCGCCGCGAGCCGCGTCGGTCAAATTCTGAGGGCGATGCTGACAGCAATTTGAATGTGACCCTCGTCTACCAAAGGGATTCGTCCCTAAGAGTGTTCCTGGGCACGATGTTCTTCGATCTGAGACTGCGTGCCCAGGATTCCATGACGCTGGCCGGCTTACGATGAGTAATCGGGCCATTGCCGAGCGCTTTGGCGACTCTGCAGTCATTGACGCCCGGGTCTCTACGAAGCGATTAACCGATAACCCTCACGGCTTTCGTTGAACTGGTTCTGAATATTCGTGAAACCGGCGCGTCTCAAGCATTCAATCAGGTCTTCGACGCGAAATGGAAAGTAGACCATCGTGTAGGACCGCACCGACACTTTCCCGTCAGAATCGAATACCAGGAGCACTTCAATTGTGTGAGCGTCCTCGAACCTCTCAGGAAAGTTCCAAATATAGATAGGCAAACACCGCTGTCCCGCGCGCTCTCGCCACTGGTAGGGTGTGAAACGTGTTTTATGTTTCCTGATCTGCTCCCAATTGCGAGAATCGATCACGAGTTTGCCGCCACCGCTTAGAACGGCGCGCATTCCCTGCACCGACCGAAACATTTCTTCTCCGTCGCGGGTATGCCCGATTGCGTTGCCAAGGCAGAAAACCAGGTCGAAAGAACCGGCAACGTGAGCCGGCAGGTCCTCCCAGGTACAACACTTCAGCGGGAAATCTACATTGGCTTTCCCGGCGGCAATAACCGCTTGTTCGATCATTCCCGGGCTGCCATCGGAGCCACTGACTTGATAGCCAAGCTTAGCCAGCGCTATCGCGAAAGTTCCGATTCCACAGGCGCAATCCAGGATGCGTACCTTTGGTCCGGCGTCTCTCAGAATGTCTTCGTGCTCCGCAAGCGCAGGCTTGCCTGAAGAAACATAATCAGAGTAGAGCCAGTGGTAATTCGCAGCAAAATCATCGTATTGCGACATAGCGCTTACCCTCGAATTGTTGGAGAAGTTGAATGTGTTTTACAAAGAGGCGAATGGGCCTCCTCACAAATGCTTTGAGGAATGCAGGTCACGGTTTCGCCGGCTCCAGCTCAATTTCAATCTTTCTTTCGATCTGGTGCGGCACGGGCGCGCTGCACTGGGTCAACGCCTGGTCGTCGCAGGTGCGGTAGATGGTCTTAACAATATTGTCCATGCTGCCGGCCAGAATCTTTCCATCGGCCAGGCTCACCGTTAGGTCCACGGTGAAGTTCTCCTGCCCCACACCGGCCTGGAACTTGCCGTCAGACTGCTTCACAACTTCAACCCAATTGTTCGCGGTGTCGGCAACCGGCGTCTGCATCCATGCGCCGGGCGTAGGAATCTGCGGTTTCGCCGGCGGCACATGTTTTACTTCGAGCGTGGCAGTTCCAGCAGTCGCGTCAACCGACTTCAGAGTGAAATCAAAATCGATCGCACTTACGCCGGTGAGCACGTGCGTTCCGTCGGCCCATGAACTGGGCGTGCCCATTTTGAAGTAGTAGTGATCGCCGGGCTTTTTCACCGCGCCCATCATTGCCGGCAGCCACAGGTCGACGTAGAAGGTCATCAGGTCGGTGATGGGGCCGATGAGCCTGGGATCGACTTTAGTGAGATCCGGAATCGAGGGTATGAAGCGGGGATCGAGCGAAAGCTTCTGGCGAAAGTCGGCCATCGCCGGCGTCATCGTGTACGGCTTGCCGTCTGAAGTCATATCCATCCAGCGATACTCCTCAAACCAGGCGCCCTTTTCGTTTCTCTTTACAGTTCCCTCGGCGCGCACCGTGTAATGCCATTGCTCGTTTAAGCCGGTCATTTTGTACGCCAGCGTCTCACCCTCTCGATACTGGCGGTGCAGCGGGTTTACAGTTACGGGTGCAGCCGCAGGTGCGGCCGGTGCCTGCGCAGCCACCCACACCGTTGCGGCGCAAAAAATCAACGCGAGAGCTGCGAGTTTCTTCAGCATGTCATTCAGCCTTTCCGGTTTTGAGTTTTACTGCCAGGCGCGGCCAGGTTTCACATGGAGGCATGCATGCCAAGCTCGCCAATCGGCGCCGCCTGGTCAGCAGTGGACTTCTCCGGTACAGCGGCGAACAGCAGCACCAGCAGGCCCGCGTATGCAAACGAGTCGCCGGTGATCTCCACTGAATGCACGATGCGAAGGATCGCTGGGAGCCACGCCGCGCCGACCAACCCGAAGATTCCAATGGTGAACGCATGGGCCAGCCCCAGCGTGAGCCACAAACTGCGCCGCGAGCCCTTCCACAACGCCACAAACGGCAGCGACGTTGCCAGGAAGAATACGCTCCGGATGAGTTGGACGCCGAAGAGAAGCGATATTGAATTTGGTAATTGCAGCCCCGCGATTCCCGCCCGGTAATACGGAACCACGATGGGCGAAATGCACATTCCGAAGAAGAAGTAGGTGACCGGCCACATCAGCCAGGCAACCGCGCCTCTCCAGAGCCAGGCAGGCACGGTTTTGCGGGCCAATCCCGCTGGTCGTCCCTGGCTGCCGAATGAGAATCCGATCGCAGCTCCAAGAAACACCGCCAGCGCCACATAGAAGGCGACAGTGCCCCCGATTCCGCCATCCAGAAAGTGCGTAAAGAGCCTGGTTTCGATCATTCCGTTCAAACCGAAACCAATCAGCAGAAATCCGCCGATCGCCGCGGCTCTTACTATGCCCCGCGCGGCCAATCCGCGCGCCAGCGGATACAGCCCAATCACCAGCACAGCGCCGCCGACAAGCTGCGTAAGGAACATGGATTGGATCGACATTCTGCCGGGCAGCGTTATTGAAGCCAGGTGAAAGATCCGGCTGATAATGCCGGAGGCGATTGAAGCTGCAATAAAGACGATCCAGCAGATAACCAGTTTGAAGAGGTCTTTCATCGTAAATCCTCCGTTTTTGAATTCCTGGATTGGATTCGGCGTCATCAGCCCTTTGCTGGTGGCACAGGTTCGTTCATGGCCTGCTCGAGCCGCTCGCGCGAGCGCCGCGCCCAGCTCACGTGTAACTCCATGCCCTCGATCCCCGCCTCATAGGCGAGGAAACCTGTGTGCAAGGGGTATTTGGAGCGCATCTCATCAAGCTTGCCGCGCGACTCTGCGGCGTAGATGGCCTGCTCGCGCTCGAAATCCCTCAGAAACTGGACCGTCGCCGCGCGCGGCACATTGCTGTCCATGAACGCGAAGCGCAGCATCAGCTCGCTCACGCGCATGATCACGTCGTCACGCGTTACCGGCTGGCTGAGCCAGGCGACCAGCGCTTCTTTGCCGGCCTCGGTTATGGCGAACAACTGGCGCTTGCGGGGGTCGCTCTCTTCCTCGCGCCGGGGTTGAGCCTCGATCCATCCACGCGCCTTGAGCCGCTTCAGAGCCGGGTAGATCGATCCGGGGCTGTCGCTGTAATGGCGCATGCCCGTGGTGGTAAAGGTTTTGCGCAGGTCGTAGCCGGACTGGGCCTTCGGCTTGAGCATGCCGGTAAGCGCATATTCGAGAATGGATTTGTTTTTCATAGTACGATTCGTACTATAGTACGCTTCGTACTATGTGTCAAGAAAAATCGATGCGACCACCCTTCCCGCCGTCACACTGGTTTTCTAATGGTTGCGGTCCCGGAATTCCGCTATGACCCTGGAGCTACTTTTTCAGCTCGGTGGTGATGGCGTTCAACTCATCGCCGGTGGCAGTGTCGCCACTCAGCTCCCAGAACATGATGCCGCCCAGTTGGTTCTTGACCGCGTAGTCTGTCTTGAAGGCCAGCGAGGTGGGATCGTCGTAGGTAAAAAAAGTGCCGGTGGCCGCATTGAATAGCCATGGCTCCTGGGTTGTGGAATCGCGGTAGGCCTGGTAGCCGGTGAGGGTCGAAACGTAGTTGTACTCGTAGCTGTTCTGGTCTGGTGTGCCCGGCTCAAAGAGCCCGTTGTTCGCCGTCGCGACCCCCGTCCAGTCGTAGGAGTAGAAGGGCATGCCAAGGTTTATCTTGGACGCCGGGATGCCAAGCTGCGTGGTGTAGGCCTCAACCGCCGCATTGGCATTATTGGTGGCACTGGGATCAAGTGCGGCCTGGTACAGCGGAGCAACAAAGCCGGTCGTGTCAGACCACGGCGCGTCGAAGTCGTAGGTCATCAGGTTGAAGAAGTCGAGACTCTTCTGCGCATCGGTGAGGTCCATGTACTGCCAGCCCCAGCTTCCGGCGGGCGTGGCGTTGGTGAGCTCGAGCGATGGATTGATGGCGTTGAGTTGCGTGCGGAACTCCTGCAGCATGGCAATGAAGTTGGTTTGATCGCTGGAGCTGGAAGGAAATTCCCAATCGATGTCGATGCCGTCGAAGATGCCCGGCTGTGTGATTCCCGGAGCGAAGTTGCCCTGGATGTACATGTTCACGCAGCTTGTGACGAAGGCGTTGAGATTGACCGGCGTGGCGGCGTTACTGAAGGCGTTAGGGGCGGTTCTGCTGCTGCCGTTAATCGACACCAGAATCTTCAGATTGGGATAGGCCGCCTTGAGCTCCTTCAACTGGTTGAAGTTGCCGGCAAGAACGCCGGCGGCGCCGCTGTCGGCCTGGCCGTTGACCGCGTCGCCGGCTGCAAAGACGTCTTTATAATCTGCCCCCGGATCGGAGCTGGCGCATTGGTTGTTGGCAAATCCTGCGAAGGCGTAGATGACATGCGTCAGCTTTGCAGCCGAGCCGCTGGTAACGATGTTTTTGACGTAATACGGCGTTGGTTCGTAGATGCCCCACTGAGGGAAATAGCCGACCACGCGATAGCTTTGCGAGCCTCCCGATCCTCCAATGCCTCCTGACCCTCCCGTGCCTCCTGAGCCGCCAGAAGGATTGCCGGACGAGCAACCGGCGATTAAAACCGCCAATACCGACAGAATAGCTTCAACCTTTCGAGCGCGAAGCAGGACAAGGACTCGCATGGCGTAACTCCATCCGACCTGTAAAACAACGTTCACATTCTACGTCGATAGCGCGCTTATCGCGCAGGAGCCTGATTACAAGACCTACTTTGCCGCCTTCAACCTTTCAGCCACGAACTCCCGATAGACTTCGCACTGTGCGGCCCGCAGCGGCTTGGTGCTCATCACGCCTTCTCCGTCTTGGGTGAACTGCATGTATGTTCGCGCCATCTTCAGATCGGGCCACATGGGAACCGAATCGCCATTGGGATTGCCGCTGCGAGCGAAGTTGGTCCAATAAGTCTCCATCAGTTCGGCGAGTTTTGTGTCGACGGCTCCAAAGGCGCCAGCGATGTTGCCGGTCCTCGGAAAATATCCCCACACGTAGGGCAGGTCGGCGGAGTGAACCGCGCCCTGCGCCTCCTGCCCGGGAATCGCGTGGTCGAGCTCATATTCGAAGGTTGGATTGCCTGCCGCGCTGTGCCACAATGCCTCGCTCGAGATGGGGCAATGAAACTCAGTGTCAGCGCCCCATTGCTGGGCGGCTGTGCCATATATAGGATCGGACGGCTGATCTACCTTGCCTTGCGCGTCGGCAGTGAGCCCGTAGGCAGCCTTCACCTTCGGCGCCAGGTCGCCTGCATCGCGATCGATAGCCTTCAGCAACTGGTCGGTTGGCATTGAAGCGCCGAATTCTCTCGACGTGGTGCCGATCAGCAGCGGGATCCTTGCCTCCTGGCCCGCCGCAAACACTTTGGCGGGCGATTCGCGAAGCACCCATCCATCCACTTCGTGGCCCACAATGGGGAATTGCGTAGCGCGGCCGCCAAGCTTCTCCATCAGTTCCCTGGCGCCAATCTTGCGGGCTGCTGCAATCCCTTCTTCCCCCAAGGGCAGATTCAGAGCAGCAATCGAACCGACTCCGAACTTCTCGGCATCGGCAAGCGTTGCCAGGGGCGGCCAAACCGGCGCGCCGCTTTCGGCGATTGCTTTCTGGAAGAGCCCGATCGCCAGAGGCGAGGTCATCAGCATTCCCGTATCGATGGACCCGGCTGACTGCCCGAAGGCAGTGATGTTGTGCGGGTCACCGCCGAACTTTGCAATATTGTCGATCACCCAGTGCAGGGCCAGAATCTGGTCCATCAAACCGTAATTGCCTGAGGCGTGATGCACCGACTCGCGCGTGAGCTCAGGGTGCGCGAAAAAGCCAAAGATGCCAAGCCGGTAGTTGATGGTGACGGTGACTACGCCGTGGCTGGCTAGGGTGCCGTCGTTGTAGAGCGAGCCTCCTCCCGCTCCGCCCACGTTGGCGCCGCCGTGGATCCAGAACATGACGGGCAGGAGATGTTGCGGAGGCCACTCGGGCGTGACCACGTTCAGGTAGAGACAATCTTCACTGCCGAGCGCCGCGGCAAGCTTGTTCCAGTCGCCGAGGACTGGCTGTGCGCAAGGCGCGCCATATCTCACGGCATCGCGCACGCCGTGCCACGGCTTGGCCGGCACAGGCTCGCGCCAGCGCAGGTCGCCTACCGGCGGCTCGGCGAACGGAATGCCAAGGAATTGCGCGCCCCCGCCCGTGCGCGCCAGCCCGCGAAGCTGGCCGGCGGTTGTGGTGACAATGATGGGAATGTCTTGCATGTTAGCCACGGCCTGAGCTTGGACAAATCCCGCTGACATTCCAAGCAGCGATGCGGCGATGATTTTACATCCGATTTTCATGCGGATATTCCACCTTCTCTGGCACGAAGCTGAATTTTAACAGTGTGCGTTACACAGCAATGCGAATGCCGCCTTATCTTGCGGGGGAATCGCGTAAGCCTTCTGCTAGCCACTTGTAGATCGCCCCGCCTGCGCCGTAGGCGCATCAGGTTGTTAGCCCCGCGCCTCGGCGTGGGGTAAGCTGCCTCAAACCGCCGCCAGCCCCGTCGGGGCGGCGGAAAAACGTCGTGCGAAGCCGGGATCGGACTTTGAAATCTCTACATGCGATCTCCCTGCCGTATCCTGTGGGTGCAGCGGCATGAGCTTCTCTCACTCCATCGGCGCACGGCGTTACACTTTTGCCAGCTTGCGAGAGCTGCTGGCCAAGGCTACTCCCTTGCGCAGCGGAGACGTGCTGGCCGGCGTGGCAGCGGCTTCAGCGGAGGAACGAGTCGCCGCGCAATTCTCCCTTGCCGACCTGCCGCTCGCGCATTTCTGCGATGAGCAGGTCGCGCCGTACGAAACAGACGAAGTAACGCGCCTCATTGTGGACACCCACGACGCCGAAGCTTTTGCGCCGGTGCGCTCGTTTACCGTGGGCGAGCTGCGCGACTGGCTGCTGAGTGACGAGGCAACGGGCGAGCGCATCGCCGCTCTCTCGCCGGGACTTACCCCCGAAATGGCTGCGGCCGTCAGCAAGCTGATGCGCGTGCAGGACCTGATTGCCGCGGCCCGCAAGATTCGCGTGGTCACGCGATTTCGCACAACCGTTGGGCTGGCGGGCAGGCTGAGCGCGCGCCTTCAGCCCAACCACCCAACCGATGCGCCTGCTGGGATTGCTGCAGCGATTCTCGATGGGCTGTTGTTGGGCTCAGGCGATGCTGTTATCGGAATCAATCCGGCAGCCGATACCGTGGAAGGTACAACGGAATTGCTCCGCCTGATCGACGCGCTGCGCCGGCGTTTCAGCATCCCCATGCAGAGTTGCGTGCTGGCCCACATCACTACCCAGATGGCAGCGCTCGAAAGGGGTGCGCCCGTCGATCTGATCTTTCAATCGATCGCAGGTACCGAGGCCGCGAATCGCAGCTTCGGAGTTTCTCTTTCTCTTCTTGCCGAAGCGCATGAGGCTGGCCAGGCATTGCACCGCGGCTCGGTTTGTGCCGATGGCAGCGTCGGGCAAAACATTATGTATTTTGAAACCGGTCAGGGCTCGGCGCTTTCTGCCAACGCGCATTTTGGCGTCGACCAGCAGACCCTCGAGGCTCGCGCATACGCAGTCGCGCGGCACTTCAAGCCCATGCTGGTGAACACGGTGGTGGGCTTCATCGGCCCCGAATATCTGTACGACGGAAAACAGATCGTCCGCGCCGGGCTCGAAGATCATTTATGCGGCAAGCTGCTGGGACTGCCCATGGGATGCGACGTGTGTTACACCAACCACGCCGAGGCCGATCAGGACGACATGGACACGCTATTGACGCTGCTGGGCGCGGCCGGAGTGAACTACATTATGGGCGTGCCCGGCGCCGATGACGTGATGCTGAATTACCAGAGCACCAGCTTTCACGACGCGTTGTATCTGCGCCGGATTCTGCGATTAAAACCCGCGCCGGAGTTTGAGGCGTGGATGCAGGGCGAAGGCTTTCAGCGGCTCGCGCTCGAAGCCGGCAATCCTGAGGGGCTGCCTGAAAGGCTGCTGACGGCATGAGCGACAACGAATCCGAACTGGCGCCGGCGCATCGCGTTGAACCGCTCCTAGACTTTCCAGATGCAAGCCGCCTGCGCGCGCTCACGCCTGCCCGCGTTGCCCTCGGCCGCACCGGCGTCAGCCTGCCCACGCGGGCGCATCTCGATTTCGACCGCTGCCATGCGATGGCTCGCGAAGCCGTGCATGCGCGGCTCGAAACTGCGGCTCTTGCCAACACACTTCGAAACTCGGCCGGGCACGATGTTCTCTGCCTTCACTCGGCCGCGACCGATCGCGCAACTTACCTGCAACGGCCCGACCTGGGCCGCATGCTCGATGAGCCCAGCGAAAAACTAATTACGCAGTCCGCCGCCACAAGCCCCTTCGATCTTGCGCTGATCGTCGCCGATGGTCTCAGCGCGCTGGCCGTCGAGCGCCACGCCGCACCGTTGATCGAAGTATTTCTGCCCATGGTTGCTGGCTGGCGACTGGCCCCGATCTCGATTGTCGAGCAGGGACGCGTGGCCATCGGCGATCGGATCGGCGCGATGTTCGACGCGCAAGTCGCCGTCATCCTCATTGGCGAACGACCCGGCCTAAGCTCGCCAGACTCGCTTGGCGTCTACATTACATGGGACCCGCGCCCGGGCCGCACCGATGCCGAAAGGAACTGCATCTCGAACATTCACGCTGAAGGGTTGAGCTATGCGCAGGCTGCGGCCCAGCTAAGCGCTATCCTTGGTGAAGCGCGGCGGCTGCGTTTAACTGGTGTCGCGCTTAAGCCGCCGGCGCTTTCACTCCCGAAAGGTTAACTGTGTCCCGACTGCTGGGCCAATGGCTGCTGCGCTTGATCATCGCGATTGCCGTGTGCTTTATCGCGGCGTGGGTCGGCGATTTCGCTCTCTTCCAACTGCGCGGCAAGCCCACCTCAACCGTCACCGTCAGTCGCTACATGGGGGTTCCACTCAAGGGCCAGAAAGAGGAGTACGACTACCTCGGCTCTTTCACCGTGCCGTGCTCCCGCTCGCTCTTTCCCCAGGGCGGCTACGATCCCTGCTGGCATCTGCGCCGCAATCCCAACCAGTGGGAAAACCTGTAGGCAGGGATTGTGGACGGGCAAATTCGATGCTGTCCGAAATCGCTCCCTGTTCGCACATCACATCCGCCGGTGACACGAATCACGCCCATCAATTCCAGACCGGGACTAGAGTCGATGGATATTCGTCGAGGGCGAAGCCTATGTACAGCCGCACACAGAACGACAATGGCAGCTACAATACCCGCTGCCTCTACTGCTTCCTTACGGTGGCTTCTGCGGTTGAATCCGAGCAAGAGCTGGACCAGATTGAAGTCAATCACCTATGCCCTGAAATGGTCTTGTCCCATCTACTCGCCGAACGAAACAACGCAGCAGCGCATGCGCTAAGGAACTAAGCGCTGTCCTCACTCTTTCGATCCGGTTTCGAGCAGGACGAAGGAATTTCCGTCGTCGTCGCGCACAAACACAATCTTGCCCTGCAGTGCTGCGTCAGCGCCCATCCGCTTGAGCTGTTCAGCCGCTTTGCGAGCGTCGGGCACCGGCATAAGAATCTGCGGCTGGCTGTTGCGCGCGGCCTGGCTGATCTCCACGCGTAAGTCGGGTGCGCCGGGTGTGGTCAGGTGGACGGCGCTGCCGGCGTCTTCGGCCTCAAATCCCAGGCTTGTGTAGAAGTTCTTCATCACCGCCAGTTCGCGGACCGGCAACACAAATCCCATCAGTGTACCCGAGATTCGATCCGGACCCAGGTGCTGCCCGCGGTCCTGCGAGTGACGCGAATCCGGCAGGTATTGTGTGAATTGCGTTACGTTGCCGGTTGGATCTTTCACGGTCATCAGCAGGTTTCCCGCGCTTGCTTTTCTAACGGGCGATGGGGAAAGGCCGGCGGATGCATAGAACTTCTGAAGCGCGTTCAGGTCACCGGCTTCGTAGCAAACGTGCATCCAGCCAAGCGGCTGTTTCGGATCGGTTCGCGAATAGACCTCAATGAACTGGCGGTCGTTGATCTTGACAAAGACTTCGAGCGCATTCGGGCCCAGGGTCGAGGTGAAGGCCTTTTCAAACCCGAGCTTGCCGAGAAAGGCAACTTCCTTGTCGACATCGCTTGCTCGCAGCGCGATGTTCGCAATGCCTGTAATGCCGCTGCCGGGCGCCGGCGGCTGCGCAACCGCGCTCAGAGTGCCGGCAAAAAGAAGCGCGCCGACCGCAAATCGAATCAATCGCATTCCATCCATACCGCACCTCATAAGCTTTCTTTTTCTTTGATGCGGCCAACGTTAATTTCATTCCTCTTAACCCCGGCTCTTTTCTTGTTCCCTTGTTCCCTCGGTCCCTGCCTTATCGGCTGAGCCAGCCACCGTCTACGGCCAGAATGTGACCGTGGATATAGTCGCTGGCGCTCGAGGCTAGGAACACCGCGGCGCCGGCCAGGTCTTCCGGCGTTCCCCAGCGGCCTGCCGGAATCCGCGCCAGAATCTGCTCTGAACGCACCTGATCTTTCTGTAGAACTGCCGTGTTGTCAGTGGCCATGTAGCCCGGCGCGATGGCGTTCACATTCACGCCCTTGCCGGCCCACTCGTTGGCAAAGGCCTTGGTGAGCTGGCCCACGCCGCCCTTGGCTGCTGCATACGAAGCCACATTCACGCCGCCCTGGAAAGTGAGCATCGAGGCGATGTTGATGATTTTTCCGTGGCCCTGGGCGAGCATGTGCCGGCCGGCGTGCTGCATCAGGCGGAAAACGGCAGAGAGATTCACGCCAAGCACCGTGGTCCAGTCTTCTTCGGAGTGGCTCACTGCCGGGGCGCGCCGAATCGTTCCGGCATTGTTCACCAGGATGCCGATTGCGCCGAAGCGGGCCACCGTCTCTTCCACCAGCATGGCGCAGACCTGCGCGTCGCCCACATCGCCAACCAGACCCAGTCTAGGAACGCCCAGCACAGCCAGCTCCGCAAGCGTATCGTCGGGCATGCGGCTCGATCCGTGCACCGCCAGGTTGGCCCCGGCTTCGGCCAGCGCCAGCGCGATTCCGGCGCCCAGTCCACGCGACGACCCGGTAACCAGCGCGGTTTTGCCTTTGAGGTTGAATCGTTCGAGGATCAGGGTGCGGTCCTTTCAGATTGCTGAGCTCAAGTTCGATTGTAAGCAATCGGCGACGGGCTCGTTGCCGGCGAGCAAGGAGCCCATCACGAGCAAAGAGCTTATTAATCTTCGATGACCTCGACCCGGCGGCGACGGTAGACAGTGTGACTGCCTCCACCCCAGGCGATCAGGAGCGCGATTACGTGCAGCAGGAACCAGATGGTGATGCCTTGGTCCTGGTAGATCCAGAGGAGGATGAGGATGCGGGGGATGAGTAACGCGACGATGGCCGGGATAATACCGACCGTCGACGGAATGAAGTGGGGAATGCTGTGCTGGAACCATGCGACGGCGATGGAGATGCGCGGCAGGAAGAGCGATAGCACGAGAAACCAGAAGGGAATTTCGTGGATAGGGAAAGTGAGCGAGAAGTTCATCGAAGGATCCTTTCATGCGGTTGAGGCTTCGAATAATGACTACATATTCGCTTCTCATGCCGCCCCTTAGGAATTCGATGCGCAAAATCGGAAATCCGGCGGTCTAGCCGTCCACTTGCCAACGAATCTGAGTCTCAGCAAGCCTGCCAGATCGAACGAGCTGCCCTACCCCATCCTCGCCACTTCTCTAAGCTGATGCGCAACCGCTTCAAGAAAAGTTTCCACGCTGGTATTTGCTGGAATCGCCAAACCGCTCTTGGCGCACAGCGCGGTCGCAATTCTCTGTGCCAACGCCGCCCTTACCGGCAGTTCCATATCGAGCCGGCGCGCAAAAAACCCTTCCAACACCTGCAAATCGCTCGCCGTAAGTTTGGCCAGAGACGGTGTAGGCAACACCACGCTCAGGTGCGGCGGCGCCATGGGAGAGTTGGCCGGGACCGGCGGAGCAAACGTCGCGGCCGTAATTGTGCGGTTGCCAATCTCGCCCCATTGCGGCGCATCCACCTCACGGTATATACGATTGCCCATCTCTCCCCAATGCGGCGTGTCAATCTCGCGATCGTGCACCACCAGCGTGCCGGCAACCATGTCACCCAGCCGCTGGTTCTGCTTGCTCATGAAGATGGCGACAACGCCCACCGCGTAAAAGCCGGGCAGGTAATCGATGTACCGCACCAGGTTCCGCGCCAGCGCCTCAACAAAACTGATCGCCCGGCCTGAGCGATGAATCACGCGGATCTTGGCCGCGCGCTTGCCGGGAGTCTTGCCGTTCCAGAAGGCCTCAAACAGGGCGAAGTAGCCCCAGGTGACCAGAAAGACGAGGATGAAGATGAAGGCGATAACCCAGTTTTCAGACCAGCTTGCAAAAGCATGCACAGCCGTAACCACAACAACCAGCAGCAGGGTGAACACGAAGCCGCCCGCAATCAGAATCAGGTAGTCCACCACAATTGCGATAAAACGGCTGCCGATTCCGGCGATCGGCATCTCAATGGAAACAAGCTCCGGGGTATCGATGTTAAGCTGATTGGCAATCGGGTCCATGGCTCAAATTCTCTCTAATCGTTGGCTTGAAAAGCGGCGCCCTTACTGGGACCGGCTTTCGAAACTTCTCGCACAGGCCGGCTCCAGCGGCCTCGGCCAGCTTACGCGCGCTGAACTGCAGGAGACCGCGCTGCTCTACCGCCAGGTGGCCGGCGACCTTTCAACGCTGCGCCAGGATGCGACCGCGCGCGCCTACGCCGAGCACGTAAATCAGTTATTGGCTCGCGCCCACAATATCATCTATTCCACCCGCCGGACCAGTTTTACAGGAATGTTGCGCTATATGCGCGACGGTTACCCGGCCGTCTTCCAGCGCAATATGCGCTACGTAATTGTCTCGCTTCTCATCACTTTGGCCGGCAGCGCCCTGGGCGCGGTTCTTACCATTGCCCGCCCGCAATTTATGCGCACCATGCTGGGGCCAGCCATGGTGGCTACCATCGAGCGCCACGAAATGTGGACCCACTCGGTTGTATCAGTCGCTCCCGCTGCCAGCGGCTGGATCATGACCAACAACCTCTCGGTTTGCTTTGTCACCTTTGCCGGCGGCATCACGTTTGGCGTGTTGACCCTCTTCTCGCTCTTCAACAACGGCATGCTGCTGGGCGTGATCGGCGTTGCCTGCCAGCAGCACGGCATGGCGGTCGACCTGTGGAGTTTTGTGGCTCCCCATGGCTCGCTGGAGCTGCCCTCCATTATCCTTTCCGGTGCCGCAGGCCTGCGGCTGGCGAAAGGGGTCGTCTTTCCGGGCATCTATCGCTGGCGCGATTCCATTGCGCTTTCGGGTGCCGAGGCTGCGCGCCTGGTGGCGGGCATCATTCCTCTGCTGGTAATTGCCGGCACTCTGGAGGGATTCTTCTCGCCCTCGAACGCGCCGGTCTGGCTCAAGTTCACCGTCGGCGGGATGCTGTTCACCCTGCTGAATTTGTGGCTGTTCCGGCCGCTGGGAGAGCTTAAGCAGCCTTCGCAGGCTTCGCGATGAGCTTGATCCCCAGCGCGTTCATTACTGCCAGCGTCGTCTTCAGCGTAGGGTTGCCTCGACTGCTGAATGAACGATAAAGCTGCTCACGCGAAAGCCCGGTCTTGCTCGCGACTTCGGCCATTCCCCGGGTACGCGCAACAACACCCAGCGCATGCGCAATATAGGCCGGATCGCCAGTCTTGAAGGCTTCAGCAATGAAAATTGCGACTGCCGTCTCAGAATTAAGATCTTCGGCGGGGTCGTAGCTGGTGAGCTTCTCAGCTTTGCGCATCTTGCCACTCCGCCGCGAGCTGCTTCGCCCGCTTGATGTCACGGTCTTGCGTCCGTTTGTCGCCACCGCATAAGAGGATGACAACGCTGTTTCCTCGCTTTTTGAAGTAGTTTCGATAGCCGGGGCCATAATCGATCCGCAACTCGCTCACGCCTTCACCGACGGGCTTTACGTCTCCAGCATTTCCAAACGCAAGACGATCCAGCCGTGAAGCAATCAACACCCTCGCGCGCTCGTCGTTGAGCCTCAAGCGCCACTTGCGAAGGTTTCCGTCTGCCTTAGTTCGAGCATTGGCGAACTGTAGTTTCTAGACTACACTCCTTTTATTTGCCGGTCAACGTATATTCCGGGCAAACTTCTTCCCCTCGAAAGTCTAAATACGGCAGACCCGGGCGAGCCCTACGCCCCAAACTTCGTCCGCCGCGCCGTCAGCTCGTCGGCGATCTGCCGATTCTTCTCGCGGTTGATGGGATAGAAGAACATGCTCACGCCCGAGGCGATGAAGGCCAGGCCCGCGTAGACGCTGGCGGTGAGCAGAATTCCTGACTGCGCTTGCGGCGTTTGCACCGTTGCCTGAGATACAAATCCATACCCCGAGAGCAGCCAGCCGGGAATTGCGCCGCCCAGCGCCAGCCCGGCCCACAGCGCAAACACCACCGCGGATGTCACAGTGCCGCTGGCGCGACGTCCCGTCTTCCACTCGCCGTAGTCAGCCACATCGCCCATCATTGACCAGATCAGCGGTCCTGATAGCCCGAACGCGAATTGACGCAGCACTTCAACGCCAATGATTGCCGCCGTCCCCCCAGGCGGAATGACGAACAAAGCCGCGCTGAGCAGCCCGGACAGCGTCATACTGGCGATAAACAGCACCCGCTTGCCCATTCGCTTCGATACTGCCGTGGAGCAGGCAACGCCAACCAGCAGCGAAGCCAGGCCAAAGCCGTTGAACCACGAAAACAGTTCAACGTTGCCTGACACAAATCGGAAGTAGGGCAGCATTACACTGCCGCGCACCACGATGGCGGCGAAATAAAAGAGCGTGGCCAGGAACAGCACAATGAATGGGCCGTTGCTGAACAGGTCCGACAGGTCCTGGCTGAGCGAGCTCTTCTGCTGCGGGTTGGGCTGAATGCGCTCCTTGGTGGTGGCGAACGCCACGATGAAGAAGATGATGCTCAGCACCGAGAGCAGGCCCATGGTGAGCTGATAACCGAGCGCGTCATTGCCGTGGCCGAAGAACCGCACCATGGGGATGGCCAGGCTGGCAATAATGAAGCCCGCCGAGTTGGCCGCGATTTGCCGATACGTCGAAATGCTGGTGCGCTCGTCGGGATCGGAGGTCATGACGGCGTTGAGCGACGCATAGGGCACGTTGTTCACGGTATAAATGACGCGCAGCAGGATATACATCACCCACGCGTAGATGAGCTTGGCGCCGGGGCTGAAGTTGGGCGTGGTAAAGGCCAGCACGCAGATCACGCCGAAGGGCAGCGCAGTCCACAGCAGCCACGGCCTGAACTTGCCCCACTTGGTGCTGGTGCGGTCGGCGATGACGCCCATTACCGGGTTGAGAAACGCAACACTGAGACCCACAACCAGGAACAGCGTGCCGGCCTGCGCCGCGGTCAGCCCGAAGGTGTGCGTGTAGAAATCCAGTTGCAGGGCCAGCATGGCCTGGAACACAAAATTCGCTGCCAGGTCACCCAGGCTGTACCCAAATTTCTCTCCGAAACTAAGCGTCTGCTTCATAACCGCCTCAACTTTCCCGGGCGTACAAAACTATTTCGTAACTACCAGCTTTAGTTTGGTTAGGTCCTTGTCGCGCGACGACGTGCCCACCATAATGTCGAAATCGCCCGGCTCCACAACGTACTTCATGTTCACGTCGAAGAATTTGAGCGATGCGGGAGTAATGTCGATGGCGACTGTCGCGGTTTCGCCCGGCTTGAGCCACACCTTCTTGAAGCCCTTCAGCTCCTTCACCGGCCGCGTTACCGTGCTCACCACGTCGCGGATGTAAAGCTGCACCACCTCAGCGCCCTCGCGCTTGCCGGTGTTGGTTACTTCGACCAGAGCCTGCGTTGCGCCGTTGCGCGCCATGCGCTTTTTGGTCAGCCGCGCATTCTCCAGCTTGAATGTTGTGTAGCTCAATCCGTAGCCAAAGGCGTAAAGCGGCGATACATCGTCGAACAGGTAGCCGCGGCGCGCTGAAGGCTTGTAGTTGTAGAACACCGGCACATGGCCCGCCGAGCGTGGAAATGAAATCGGCAGCTTGCCGCCGGGGTTGTAGTCGCCGAACAAAACGTCGGCAACCGCGCGCCCGGTCTCCTGCCCCAGGTAGAAACACTCGTAGATCACCGGGACCTGCTGCTCGAGAAGATTCACTGAGAGCGGCCGGCCGTTGAACAGGAACACGATCACCGGCTTGCCCAGCGCGAGCATGGCCTTTACCAGTTCTTCCTGGCGTCCTATCAGGTCAAGGCTCGTTCGGTCGCCCATGTGCTGCAGGTTCCACGCTTCGCGCGATGTCTGCTCGTTGCCGCCGATGGCCAGCACAATCACGTCAGCCTTCTTCGCCACCTTCACAGCTTCGGCAATCTGCTTGCGGTCTTCCGCGGGATCGCTCGCCACCACCGCATCCTGATTCCACGAGCCGCCAATCGTGATCTTGCAGCCTTCGCTGTAGAGCACTTTTACTTTCTTGCCCACCTTCTGACCGACCTTTTGTTTGATGCCTTCGAGCACGGTGATTTCGTGCTTGGGCACGCCACTGTAGCCGCCAAGAAGTGTGCGGTCGGCGTTGGGACCAATAACCGCGATGCTCTTGATCTTGCTCAGATCGAGCGGAGCAAGGTTGTTTTCATTCTTGAGCAGCGTGATGGATTCGTGCGCGGCATTCAACGCCAGCTCGGTATGCTCGTCGCAGCCCACCACGCGGTCGGCTTCATCGGGATCGACATACGGATCGTCGAACAGCCCCAGCTCAAACTTCCAATACAGCATCGGCGCAACCAGCTCGTCGAGCTGCTTTTCTTTGAGCACGCCCTCGTTCACCAGCTTCACCAGGTGCCGATAGCAATCCGGATCGGGAAGCTCAATGTTCACACCCGCTTCCACCGACAGCCGGCACGCTTCTTTGCTGTCTTTGGTCACAAAGTGGCCGTGCGTGTCAGGCCGGTAGCCAAGCTCCCAGATGGCGTAGTAGTCAGAAACAATGAACCCCTTGAAGCCCCATTCCTTGCGCAGCACATCGCGCAGCAGCCACTTGTTGGCATGCGATGGAACACCGTCGATCTCGTTGTACGAGGCCATCAGCGTAACCGCTCCCGCCTCGCGCAGCGCTTCTTTGAATGTGTAGAGGAATGTCTCCTGCAACACGCGCATTGAAACGTTGGCCGGCGCGCAGTTCATTCCCGATTCCGGCTGCCCGTGGCCTACAAAATGCTTCAGCGTGGCCAGAATATGGCGCTTGTCACGGAATTTGCGGTCGCCCTGGAATCCCTTGACCGCCGCGATTCCCAGCCGCGAAACCAGATACGGATCTTCGCCGTAGGTCTCTTCCACGCGTCCCCAGCGAGGCTCGCGCGCCACATCAACCACCGGCGTCAACGCGTGATGCGCGCCGCGCAGCCGCGCCTCAAGCGCCGTCATGGTAAACAGCCGTTCAACCAGCTCAGGATTGAAGCTTGCGCCCAGCGCAATGGGCTGCGGAAAGCTGGTGCCGTCGGGCGCAGCGTGCCCGTGCAGGCACTCCTCGTGAAAGATCACCGGAATGCCCAGGCGACTGTTCTCGAGAAAGAACTTCTGAATGGCGTTGGTCAGTTCCGCCATGGCCCGCGCCTTTTTGCCACCGCCCGCATCGCTGGGCCGGCCCACCTGCCCTAATCCGCGGCCGTCGCGGAACGACTTCTTCGCCTTCTTGAGGTCGAAGTCGCCCTTCTCGTCGACCATGGTCTGCGCTTTTTGCTGCCAGATGCACAGCATCTGCGCGGCCTTTTCTTCAAGCGTCATGCGCTTCAACAGATCGTCAACGCGCTTGGCGCTGGGCAGCTTCGGGTTCTTGTAGGCGGGGGTTGCGTTACTGGCCTTCGCGGCAGTCCTGGCGGATTTCATAGAGAGCTCTTTCTTGAGGGAAATGGCGGCGCAATACGGCGCGCGCGGGCTTTTCCGGAACCAAGGAATCTTAGCACGGCCCCATACCCCCAAACCATAGCGATTGGTCAAATAAAAATCGATTTACTCATGGAGGGTACGCAAATCCGGTCACAGGTTCGATTGCGATTCGAGCTGGTCCGAATCGACTTCGCGTTCCGGTACGGCGTCGAGCTCAAAAGAATCCCTTGCCCCGCGCGTTAGAGGAAGGCAAGATGAATGACGTGAACGAGCTTGTCTCCGGCACACTTCTCGGGCACTACTTAGTCGTCCGCCTGTTAGGTCAGGGCGGGATGGGAATAGTTTATGAAGCCGTTGACCAGAAACTCCGCCGCCATGTCGCGCTCAAGCTGCTTACTGAAACATCTCGCAACAGCAGCGATTCGCTGGACCGATTCTGGCGCGAGGCGCGAGCCGCTTCTTCACTGAACCATCCAGGTATCTGCACGGTATATGAACTGAACGATTCCTCAGAATATCCCTTTATCGTCATGGAACTCCTCGAGGGAGAAAGCCTGGAAAAGCTCTATCGCGACCATCCCATGCCCTATCCGCGTGCGGTCGAGCTCGGCGTGCAATTGGCTGATGCTCTCGACGCCGCCCACCGCAAGGGCATCCTGCATCGCGATATCAAGCCGGCAAACATTTTCCTCACCAAGTCCGGGCAGGCGAAGCTGCTCGATTTCGGACTCGCTCGGCTTGATGAAGCTGCGAATAGCTCTATCGGGACCAGCTTCGCAACGACCGCTGAATTCCAAACCACCATCTCTGGGTCTCTGGTAGGCACGATCGCATACATGTCTCCCGAGCAGGCGCGGGGCGAGCCGTTGGATGCGCGCAGCGATCTCTACTCTTTGGGAGTCGTTCTCTATGAGATGGCAACGGGGCAACATCCGCATGCCGGCGCAACGCCTGCCGTAGTCTTCGACAAGATCCTCAATCACCAGCCTCCGCCACCTCGCGCGCTCAATGCCCACCTTCCTGTCGAATTTGAGAACGTCCTGAACAAAATACTGGAGAAAGACCCGGAGCTTCGTTGCCAATCTGCCGCCGAGCTTCGCGCCGACTTCAAGCGATTACAGCGCAAGGTCAGTCTGGGTAGCGATGCCGTACGTCTTTCATCGGAATCCTCGCCTCCGCAATTTTCAGATTCAGAATCGACTCATCCCGCCCAGCCACTGGCCGACGTGATTTCGCCGGCGAAACCCACAGCGTCTTCTGCCGCAAGTTCATTGAAGCTGGCCATTGCGTTCTCGATCGTATTAGCGGCGGGATTCGCTGCCTGGCGTTTCTGGCCGCGTCCCAAGCCCTTCAGTTCAATTTCAGTCAGCCAGATCACCAATATCGGGACGATCGAAAGGATTGCGCTCTCCGCTGACGGGCGCTTCCTGGCCGAGACGAAGAACGACAACGGTCAACGCACGCTTTGGGTGAGGAACACTGCGACCAACACGGATACACAGATACTCGGCGCTATCGCGACGGATTACCTCGGGCTGACCTTCTCACCGGATGGAAACTATCTCTATTTCACGCGTGGATCCCAGGAAAGCGACGCCCGGAGCGATGTTTATGTAATGTCTGTTTTTGGAGGCACGCCAAGACAGTTGATTATGAACGTCGACAGCCCGGTGAGCATTGCTCCCGAGGGAGACAGGCTTGTGTATATGCGGTGGTCGCCCGACCGAAAAGACAAGTTTTCCGAGGTGCTTATTGCCGACAAAGAGGGGAGCAACGAACGAGCGCTCTACACGTCGATGGAGGAGATTCAGCCGCCGGTATGGTCCCCGGACGGTAGCAGGATCGCGTGGCTCCAACCGCAACCTGGGACGACGAGGATCGCGCTCAGCGTGATGGAAGTCTCTTCGAAGAAACTCACCACAGTGGCAGCGCCGGCGGGTGTTTTTTTCCAGAACAAGGATTACGGCGGCGCCACCCTCGCCTGGTTGCCAGACAATCGCCATTTGCTGGCGCTCTACCACAAGCAGAATATTGACCGCGCCCAGATCGGCGTCATCACGATACCGTCGGGAGAGTTCCATTCCGTAACCAACGACGTGAATTCCTATAGTCAATTGGCGCTCTCGGGAAACGGTCGAACATTGGCGACGGTGCTGACTAATATCGATTCCAGCATCGCTTTTTATGGGCCTGATGGTGATGTGCCAGTTTCCACAATGCCCCTGAGAATTTCGCCGAACACTATCGCCTGGGCCAGCGAGGACCGCCTGCTCTTTATCGTAGGAGGATCGAGCATAGGCTCGATCGATCGCGCGACCGGGAGCATACACAACTTCGATGCTGGTGATGTTACTCCCGGGGAGTTCATCGCCGCCTGTCCGAACGGGGAAATCCTCTTCACGGGCATTCCCAGGAGCGGCAGCGAGGCACGTCTGTTCCGCATGAACGGGGACGGAGGGGGAATCGTCCAGCTCACGATCAGCGGAATCGCGCAGAATCCTATTTGTTCTGTAGACAGCAAAACAGCGTATTTCAGCCTGGGAAGCGACGTCGATGTTTCGTTTTGGAGCGTCCCGGTCGCAGGAGGAACGCCGAAGAATCTGGTTCCACCTGACAATTACAACATCGCGACCGTATCTCGAGATGGAACGGTGGCCATCCTGTTTGGGATTCGACAGAACAAATATGGCGCAATCATTACCGATCTCGCTTCTGGACGCAAGCGACCGCCGATTTTCGTGGACAAGGGCCTGGAAAACCTATTGGGTTTATCGCCCGACAACCGTGCTTTTGTAACCGATGTACTCCGGGGTGGCGGCACGACGTTGCTGTATCAACCGTTCGACGGCTCTCCCGCGCACACGCTTTTCAGCCCAGTGCCAGAAACGCTGATCGATGCTGACTGGTCGCCATCGGGGAAGCAACTGGCAGTGGCGCGCCTTAAATCCAACTCCGACGTAGTGCTCATCGTCGACCAGGAAGGCAAGGAAACACTACACTGAATTGCAGGCAACTACGCTTCACAGCGCCGCATTCCTCGCTCTTCTTCGACTGCAGCCGCCTACAACATCGCCCGCTCTTTCACCCGCAGATACTGGTTGAGCACCGCCGAGGTGAGCTTTGAGGGGTCGAGGTCTAGGGTTAGCGCGCCCTGTTCGCGGAGCCGCGCCAGCAGCAGTTCGCGGCGGCTTGTCAGTTCCTGCGCAGCCGAGGCGCGGAACATCTGCTCGATATTCTTCGGCCGGCCCGTGGCAAGAGCCTCAACCTCCGGCTGGGCCATGGCCACAAACAACAGCACGTGCCGGTGCAATAGCTGCATGGCGCCGTCGATCACTTCGGGCCGCATGGCTGTCTCGGCCAGGTCGGTGATCCACAAAACGAGCGCGCGGCGCGGCTGATAGCGATTGAGCATGGCCGTGGCGCGCAGATGATCGGCCTCGCTCGGTTCAGCCTTGGCGAGCGCCAGCGCTTCAACTATCTGCCGCAGGTGCGCTGAACCGCGTCCGGGCAAAACGCGCTGCTGGATCTGCTGCCCGTAAACCAGCAGGCCAACGCGGTCGCCGGAGTTGAGCGCAAGCTGCGCCAGGGCCACTGCTGTCGAACAGGCGTGGTCGAGTTTCGAGTGTCGAGCGCCATCTCCGCCGCTTTGCGCCTGCAACAGCCTGCCCGCGTCGAGCACGATCCACACTGCCTGGCTGCGCTCGGTCTGGTAACGCCGGGTAATCAAATCGCCGCGACGGGCCGTCGCCGTCCAGCAAACGTCGCGCAGGTCGTCGCCCTCGAGATACTCACGCAGGCTCTCAAAGTCGCGCCCTAATCCGCGCTGGCGCTGCTGGCGCAGTTGCAAATCGATCTGGCGGCCGCGCGCGAGAAAAATCTGTTGATCCTCGCCCTGGCGCAGCGCCGGATACACTCTTACGGTTTGCTCGAGCGGCGCTTTCGCCCAGCGCTCCACCAGTCCCAGGCCCGATGCGTAGCGGACGAAAACCGAGCCGGCCTGCACGTCGCCGCGCTCCCTCGGTTCAATCTTGAAGCGAAGAGACGCGCGAATTCCCTGGAAGGCGCGCAACTTGTGCGTGGCCGGCGTAGCCACGAGTGCAATTGGAAGATCGTCAGTCAGGCTGCATTCAAGAATCGTTCCGCCCCGCTCCGGTGCGAGCGATTCAACGGCCAGCTCAATCTCGGTTTCGCTGTCGAGCGATGGCGCGTTGCTCCACGAGCGCTCAACGGTGATAGCGCGCGGCGGCGGCAGGCGCAGCCCGTCGGCTAACGCAGCCAGCAGCACAACCGCATCCCACACCAGCATCGCGTAGGCCAGCCGCGCGTCAAAGAAGCCCGGCAGCGCCAGCAACAGCCCGCCGGCCAGCAGCCAGATTGTCCGCTGCGTGAGCCCAAACGCAAAGCGGCCACGCGGCACCGCCTGCGCGCGAATCGGTTCGGGATGGAGGGACGGAGCAATCATTTTCTTGGCACCGCAACCGCGGCCACCACGTCGCCCAGCACGCGATCTGCATCAAAGCCCTCCAACTCGGCCTCGGGCTTGAGCATGATGCGATGCCGCAGCACCGGCAGCACCGCGCGCTTCACATCGTCAGGAACCAGGTAATCGCGATCTTCGAACGCCGCGAAGGCCTGCGCCACGCGCAGCAGGCAGATGGCCGCGCGGGGGCTCGCGCCCAGCGCCAGCATGGGCCACTCGCGCGTACGCCGAACCAGCTCCAGAATGTATTCGTAAAGGTCGCCCTCCACGCGGATGGCGCGAATCTCATCGCGCGCCCGCGTCAGCAGATCGGAGGCGATGGGCTCGATCTTCGCGTCCTCAAGCAGCCCCGCCGCGCTCGACGAGTGGTGCCGCTCCAGCATTGCCCGCTCCTCAACCTTCGACGGATAGCTCACTTTGATCTTGAGCAGGAAGCGGTCGAGCTGCGCTTCGGGCAGCGGGTACGTGCCTTCAAAGTCGATCGGGTTCTGCGTGGCGAAAACGGTGAACCACGGCGGCAACGGACGGCGCACTCCATCGCTTGTCACCTGCCGCTCCTCCATGCATTCAAGCAACGCTGCCTGGGTGCGCGGAGGCATGCGATTGATCTCATCCACCAGCAACAGATCGGTAAACACCGGCCCGGTGTGGAAGGTGAACGCATCGGTGCCGGGTCTGAAAATGGTGGTGCCAAGAATGTCGGCGGGCATCAGGTCAGGCGTGGCCTGCACGCGCTGGAAGCCCAGACCCAGCAACCGGCCTACGGTCTTGACCATGAGTGTCTTCGCAATTCCCGGCACGCCTTCGAGCAATGCGTGGCCTTGCGTCAGCACCGCCACCAGCACTTCGCCGATTACCTCGTCCTGCCCGGCGATCACGCGCGCCAATTCTGCGCGCGCCTGCGTTAACAATTGCCTGGTGGCCGCGAGTGCCGCGGCCGGCTCAGTTGTTGTTTCGACCACCGGATTGATAGGAGTCTCTTCGCTCATTCCCGTCTCCCAGCTTCCATGTTAGAGAAACTCATGAAAGAGTTCGCGCCGCCCCTGCGGGGCTGCGGGTATTGATCGTTCACCTACCCAGGACTGCGTCCTGAGCTAAATTCTCTGCCTCCCTCCGGGAGGCTTGCTACCTGCACGCGGAATGCAATGTGACTAACCGGCTTTTCTCTGCTGCTGGCCCGCGTGTTTCGCTCCGGCCGCAGCCTGTTCCGCAAAAAATTCGCTCCAGCGGCTCAGCTTTTGCACCAGCGCCAGCGCCTTCTTCGGCATCAGGAAATCGTCGCTGCAGGCACTCTCGCACTCGGCCAGATCCGTCTCCAGCTCCGCGCCTGCCGCTGGAAAACGCCGCCGCAGAGCATCGGCAAGCGCACGCGCATCCATCTGCATTCCCTTCACGCCACATAGAGCCCCCATCGCGCGCCTGAACCGGTCATAGGCGAGCTGCACCGCGGTGGCTGAGGCGCCTGCTTTGCCGTAAAGAGAGCCCAGCGCCTCAATAAACTCCACCGGAGTCGATCGCGCTGGCTGCGGAGCGTCGCGCACTGGACCGCGGCGCCGGCTGAAGCTCAGCACCGTGAGTAGCACGAGCCCGATGGCACCGTAAATCAGCATCGTGAGCGCCGGGCCGCGAGCGTAGTACCACTGCGATTTGGTCTCGCCGTGCAGCGACTCATCCCAGTAGAAGTGGTGGCCCTCGGGGCTTCCAATCGCGTTCAGAAAAAGGTTGAGATTGTTGGCGCGCGCAATCGATCCATTCTCAATTGGCGTCGATCCCGCCCACCATACCACGTGTCCCGCGTGCTCGTCGTATTCCACCACCGCCGGTTCGCCCGCGCAGTTGTAGTCAACGTGGTACGCGGGCTTGCTCATCTTCCAGGTTGCATCGGGCTGCATCCACACCTCGCCCGATCCAGCCATGCCCCCCAGCCCTTGCGGCGTAAGTTTGCAGGCAGCCCCGTTCAGTTGCATGGTGGATTGAGCTGCGCTGCCGGGAACCAGCACGCCCCCCGCCATTCCGGTGACCAGGATGCGGCCACCGCGCTCGAGAATCTGGTCAACCGCATTGAAATCGTTGGTCGATGCCGCTCTCAGGTCGGGATCCACAATAATCACCACGGTTCCATGGTCGGCCTTAACGGCCAGCTCGCCCAGCGGCTGCTCCCAGCGCTCCACCGTGTAGCCGCTTTCAGCCAGCAGATCGTACGCGGCTCGCGCACCGTGCCGGCCGGTCAGGTAGCTGCCGGGCAGAGGGTTGTCGTCGTCATTCTGGTTGCGCGCAAATACCGCTGTGATAACCGCCAAAACTACCGCCGCCCCCATGCAGATGAGCAGCAGATTGCGATCTTTCGCGTCCAGCGAGGCATAGAGTTTCATTCCACCCCCAGCCCCGCGGCCAGCGTTCGCGCCGCTTCGTAATCGGTCAGGGCTGCCGCGCGCCCGCCATACCAGGTGCGTTCGAAGCTCCTTGTCAGGGTGGTCAGGTTGCCGTGGCGAGGATCGGCCGCCGGCAGCAAGAGTAAATACTCGCGAGGGGTGCGCGCGCGATCGGCTGGCCACAGCCGCCTCGATTCAAGCCGTGAAATCGCGGCCCAGTACAGAAAGTGAATTGCCTCGCGCCAAAGTCCGTTGGCCGCCGCATCCTGCGCGTCTTTGAGCCACAGTTGCCACTCGCGGGCCGAGGGCGCGCCTCCCATCCCCGTGGTTTCAGGAATCAGCCGTATGCGCGAACGCCGCTCGATTTGAATGAGCGACCACACCAGCCCGATCAACACTCCAAGAATCAGCAGCCCCAGCAGGAGCCACGGCAGCCACCACGCCTTGCCGCCAAACCCGGCCAGCTTGCCAATCAGGCGATTGACCTGGTTCTGAACCCACTCCCAGACACGATTCCTCTCGGGATTCTCGCGGATGCTCTGGTATGCCCGCCGGGAAAGAATCTCTGCCAGCTTTTTATGCTCGCCGGCAAATTCGCTCACCGTCTGCGTGTTGGCGGTGAGAGCGTCGACGTGCCCTTCTTCGTCCTTCAGACGATCGATTGCCGCACCCAGCAACTCGTCGAGCGTGGGCGGCTTTTGCTGCACCACCGCAACCTGCGGCAGAACCCCGGTCGAATGAGGTGCAGCATCTTCCTTTTTGCCGGCGCGGTCGAGCAGATCGCGCAGCCAGTCGTAGCGAAGCTCGCGGCTCAACGTGGTGGCATTCACAATCCATAGCAAACGGTCGTCAGGCCCGACTAATGACGCGTTGCAGGTGCTCGCATTTCGCGCTTTGCGGCACGCGCTCGCCACGCCTTCGAGATTTACCAGGTGCTGCTTCAGCGTGGTGGAGTTTACGTCCTGCCATTCGGCTCGCGCCTGCCGAGCCGCCGCTGCCGTCGCCATGAGCGCAACGGCAATCAACGCTTTTCTCAGCCAGACTCTTTGGCCCACGCGGAACATCATTGTTCCTTCAAGTTATCAGTGCCCGCCCCCGGCTCGAAATATGGCGTCAAAGGGCTCCCGGGGACGGGCCTGAATTCAGGTGCTGCGGGCAGCCCAGGTTCTGCCGGCCGCGCCGTCTCCGCCTGCGACGTCAGGCCCGCCTGCTCCATCATCAGCTCGATGTCGTAACCCTCTTTGCGCACTCGCTGGTCGAAATAAAAAAGAACCAGCGCGATCACCGGCACCGGCTGAATGAGGATTTGCATAATTACTCTTGCCAGAAAGCCCAGAATCAAGCCCACTACCGTTGCGACAGGGCCGAATTTTGAACCACCCAGTGCAGTTAAAATCGCAATCACAATAAGCATGAGAATGTCTGCGATCATCGCAATCACAAACGCGATTGCCATCACCAGCAGATACATCACAAAGATGCGTCCGCGCGTCCCCTTGCTAAGCAGGTTGGCGCGCCTGATCGATTGCCACGCGTTTTTTTCTTCTACGATGCAGGCGGACATCGCCATGCAATAGCACAGCCAGCGCCAGACCATGTAAACCAGGGCAGCGGTGACTATCAGGATCACCAGAGCCATAAAAAACGCCGCGCCGCCGCGTACTAAGATGCTCAAAGCTCCATATCCAGCGACGCTCAGAAAGATCACCACCGACGGCACCATAACCACCAGCAGCGCCAGCATCACAATCAGCCCCAGGTAATTCCAGAAGCGCGGCCACACACTTTTAATTGCCTCGCGCACCTTGATCTTCTGGCCCATGTGCGTGCCGATGGCCGTTTTGGTCAGCGACGCCTGTGACACTACGCTCGCAACCAGCAACACCGGAAGCCCAATCAGCACCGCGAGCGCTATAAGCCCGATGACCGCGCCTGTAATCGTCGTCTGACCGGTCTTGAAGACCCCCATGAACCCCATCGCCGCGCCGAAAGGCACACCCACTCCAAACATGGCTACCATCGGCACTGCCGCCACCCCGGCAAATGTCCAGAAGTTGTGCCGGTAAAGTCGCGTGGTGCGATCGAGAATCTCGCCGAGCGTCAGGGGTCGCAGTTTGTCGTCCATGGCAATCAATTCGTACAGCGGTTCAGATTAGCGGTTGCTCGCTCTCCGGGGCTGCGGCTGCCGGCAATTCCGCGTGCGGCGAAAGGCCTGCCGCCTGCATCATCCACACAATGTCGAAGCCCTCTTTGCGCACCCGCTGGTCGTAGTAGAAGAGCGTAAGCCCGGTGGAGTAGATGGGCCCGATAAACGTATTGACCAGAAAGCCCGCAATCTGGGTGACG
This sequence comes from uncultured Occallatibacter sp., assembly GCA_964528915.1. Classification (GTDB taxonomy): domain Bacteria; phylum Acidobacteriota; class Terriglobia; order Terriglobales; family Acidobacteriaceae; genus Telmatobacter. Next base: position 60,600 of record CAZGUD010000002.1, on the reverse strand, counting down.
GCCATCAACCCCAGGGGCAGCGGCTGCCCCATGTGTTTAACAGCGAAGAAAATCAGGGGGAACCCGAGCAGCAGGCCGAGCCCGGTTCTGATTGCGTATACCAACAGCCCCATCACGAAGATGCGGCCTCGCGCGCCTTTGCTCAGCTCGATGCTGCGCTTGATTGCCGGCCCGGCGGCCAGCGATTCAACCACGCACACCGGCATGGCCAGCGAATAGCGCAGCGACATCAAAACGGCGTAAATCCCGGCCGCCACAAATAGCGGCCCCAGCACCAGCATCGACATCAAAAGTTGAAGTGCCTTTACAGGGTCCATTGCGTGCGGCTGCTGCATCACCGAGGGGTTGGTGAGCCATCCCGAAGGCAACACCGCGAACATCATGGCGAAGAAGATAATGTAAAGAACCCAGATCGGTCCGTAGGCCCTCGTCCCGACATTGATCATCAGCCACAGGTAGGTGCGCACGCGCGGGAACGCGCTCGAAACCGCCGCCCGAATCGAGGCAGGCTCCCCGAGGTACACCCAGGCAACCATGCGGTTGAAGGCGGCAATTGAAAGTCCCGCCGCCAGCAGAATCACAATCATCTGCAGCACACTCAGCGTGGCGACTGCCCATTGCAGGTGGCCGGGCACATTCGGATAGCCCAGCAGATCGTCGACGCCCAGGATCACCATCTCTGTGAAAAGCATTACGCTGGCGAAAATCGCCGAGGTGCCTGCAAACAGAAGAAAATTACTGCGATAGAGCTCGGCCGTGCGGTCGAGTATCTCGCCGAGACTCAGCGGGCGAAGCTGGGTGGTCATCACGTCCCCCGTGGACGACTGCACGTTTTCCAACATGCCAGCGCCTGTATCGTGCTTTGGCGTCGGCCTGGTTTAAACCCAGTTCTTGATTGGAATACGTGCCGCGATTGCTTGCACGGATGGTAGCACATGGCGTTGTACCGGAAGCCCGGGCTCCGGAACCAGGAGGGTGCAGGAGGGGGCCTTCAGGCTGCGGGAAAACTCGTTGGCATACGGTCTTGTATCAGGGCACGACTGGTAGGTCAGGGCTTTAGCCCTGACTGCCGATAAGGCCAATAAAATGATCTCGGGGCTTTAGCCGCTGCTGCATCGACCGTTGCGAAATTGCTTCGTTCAACGAGTTTTTCCGCAGCCCCTTCAGGCCCCTGAATACCCGCACAGAACTCCTGCGGCCTTCAGGCCCGGATTTCGAACGGCGTCACTTTAAAAGGCGGCCTGGCGCCCTTAGTGACTTTCCGCCGTCGCGGGAGCCGCCGCGGGAGCCGTCGCCGCCGCTGGGGCTGCTGCCTGACCCTTTGAGAAGTTCCGGAGGTAAATCACCAGGTTCCACACCACCGCATCCCTGGCGCGACCCTCGGCTTCGGGCGGCATCTTCTCCCCCTTGCCGTTCCTGATGGCATTGAAAAGCTCGCCATCTGGATGATTTTCAAGGCTCTTAGGGTCGGTCCAGTCAGGCAGGGTCAGGCTCATGCTCTGGGCCAGATCGGTCTTTCCGTTCCCGTTATCACCGTGGCACATGGCGCAGTCCATGGCATAAAGGCTCTTTGCCTTGGCCTGGGACTCGGATGTAGGTGTTACGGGGTTCCTGGGATAATTACTAGGTTGAACGGGCGCGGCAACCGGCGCTGGAGTAACTGCGGGCGCGACTACCGGCGCAGGCGCCGGCGTTTGTGTCTGAGCTCGAAGTAGCCCTGCATTACCTGCAGCAACGGCGACAACCAGCAAACTTCCTGCAAAAAGTAGCAAGAACGACTTCATGACAGCCTCCTCGAAAGGGATGTCAAAGGTACGGCATCTCTGCTTTGGAAATCTGCCACGAATTATAGGCCCGTATGTCAACCGGGGTCCATGATGGCCGCCACAGACCGTGTACGGTGAACGGTTCACCGTCATCGGAGCGGATTTGTGCGCGACCGGGCTTTGTGGGACGTCAGGAACGATTTGCGGTGCAGGACCCACCGTTCACCGTTCACCGTCAATGGTCTAATGCATCGCCCCGCCGCCGCCGCCCTCGCCAGGACGGTTCTTGCTCAGCAGGAACGACAGCAGGATCAGGAAGACCGACATGTAACAGAGCTCCATGTACACATCCTGGTAGCCCTGCATCTGTGCCTGCTGGTTCAACTGGCTGTACATCTGCGCCAGCGCCATTCCGCCGCTGTTTCCACTGCCCACCGAGCCGTTGAAGAATCCTGTCAGCGCGTTCTGGTGCAGTTGGTAAGCAATCGAGCCCGGCTGCATGGCCTGCTGCAGATGCTGTTCATGCCACATGGCGCGCGAGGTCACCTGCGCGTTGGTAATGGCGATCAGAATGCTCCCGCCCAGGTTGCGGACAAAGTTGATGAGGCCGGCCACCTGGTTGCTTTGTTCCTTGGGCATGCCCACGTAGGCCGCGTTGGTAATGGAGATAAAACAGAACGGCAGCGGCAGCATTTGCACCACGCGCAACCACGATGCCTCGGCAAAGCTCATTTGCAGATTGGTCACCACCGCTGCGTAGCGGAAAGTAATGACAAACAGGGTGAATCCGCACACCGCCAGCGTTCGCGCCGATACCTTGCCGGTAGCGTATCCGGCTATCGGCATCATGATTACCAGCGCAATTCCGCCCGCGGTCAAAGCCAGGCCCGCGGTGGTTGCGGTATACCCCAGTAATTGCTGGGTGAACTCCGGCTGCAGCACCGTGTTGGCGTTCAACACGCCGCCCACCAGCATCATCAGAAAACAACAGATGGCGAAGTTCTTGAACCTGAAAAGCCGCAGGTTGATGAGCGGATTCTTTTGCCGCCACTCCCACAACACCAGGGCGATAAGCCCGCCAATAAACAGGACCGCGAAGAACTGAATAAATCCTGAATGGAACCAGTCATTCTCTTCGCCCTTGTCGAGCATAATCTGCATTCCGCCCATTGAGAGGGTGAGGAACGCAAGGCCCATGTAATCCATGTTCTTGAGCTTCGAGGGATCGGCCTTGATCCACGGCGGATCTTCCACCAGCCGTGTAACCAGATAGAACGCCACAATGCCCACCGGAATGTTGATAAAGAAGATCCAGCGCCATGAGAAGTTGTCGGTAATCCAGCCGCCCAGCGTAGGGCCGATCGACGGTGCCAGCACCGCCACCAGACCATAGAGCGCAAAAGCCTGGCCGCGCTGCTGCGGCTCAAAACTGTCGGCCATAATGGCCTGGGCCATGGGCTGCATGCCGCCACCGCCTGCGCCCTGGATCACGCGAAAGACCAGCAGCATGCCCAAAGTGGGCGCAGCCCCGCACAAAAAGCTCGCCACCGTAAAAATCAGGATGCACATGACGAAGAAATTTCGCCGCCCCATCAGGCTTGAGATCCAGCCGCCCAGCGGCAAAACAATTGCGTTCGAGACCAGGTAGCTGGTGAGCACCCAGGTGGCTTCATCAGGGCTGGCGCCCAGCGTGCCGGCAATGTGCTGCAGGGCCACGTTGGCAATTGAGGTGTCCAGCACCTCCATAAACGCGGCCAGCGCCACCGTGGCCGCAATCGCCCACGGGTTTACGCGCGGCTTCCAGCGGGCGTGCTCGTCGATATTTGGATTGGTGACCGTCACCGCCTGCGGCTTTCCTTCCATCGCAGAAGGCAACGCTGCTGCGCTCTCCGCCAAAGGGCTCTCCTCAATCGTTTTCGGCTTCGTTAGTGTGGGCCGGGGAAGTTGCTGATTGTTATGAACTAATGCTGCTCCGATGCAGTCGTCCCGCAACCGGGCTCACATCAATAGATTCGCACCGCCCGCCTTTGGGTGCACGGATTCGATTTCGCGAAATTTCCAGGCTCTTGCGATCTCAATCAACCAGAGGCGCGGGATCGTTCTTCAACCGCCGTCAACCCGTCTTGCAAAGCTCTTCGGTAAGCCGGTCGCGGTATTTCATGGTGAGGCTCTCTGCCGATTGAAGCAGCAGAACATAGCACCCGACAGCCGCCGCCGCCAGCACCGAAAAGACCGCGGCTCCCAGCCACGGCAGGTGAAAATAATGCGCCGCATAGGTGATTGGAGCCTGCATCGTCAGCCCGCCCAGCAGCACCGCCAACACCAGCAGGGCGCTCGTCCGGTTGGTTGGAGTGGTCTGCTTCAACTGCCGCGACTGGCCCGGGATGTATCTTCGCGGCGCCTGGATCGATCGCAGCGTGCCAAATGCGAGATTCGCGGCGACAAAGAATATCAACCACATGCCTGCGGCAACCTGCACAGACAGCGGTATGGGATGCTGCGCCATCACCACCACCAGGCTCCATGCCACCGTCACCTGGATCGCCACCAGCGCCAGTTGCATCATGTTCTTGGCTACAATCACGCTGCTCATCCGCACCGGCGCCATAAAGTAGAACTGAACGCCCATGCCGTCAGCTCCAAAAACGTTGTAGAAGCTCCCCACCAGGCCCAGCAGCACATAGCCCAGAGCGGTGGGCAAAAAGTACTCGGTATGCCGGGCGGCCAGCCCATGTCCCAGGACAAAAACAAAAAGCAGCGGCGTAAAAAGGCCCACCAGCATCTGAGTATTGGCTTTCAGAATCAGGAACTCCTTGCGCAATAGAGCCGCAATGATCGGCGAAATCAGACTGTGTTCGACCCGGGATGGCGCGACATCGGTTCTCACCACCGTCGATTTGCTGATTCGCTTTGCGCGACGAGCCGGCGGTTTGCTGGCCACCGAAGGAGAATCAACCAGCAACTCGCCCAGAAACTGCTTGTGCAGCCGCACCGCAAAAATCGCCAGGAACAGCCCCGCGTATGCCAGCAAGCCGGCGATTGCCACCACAACCGTCAACACCTGTCCACCGGAGAGAATCGCATGCGCCGCCAGTCCCGGCGGCAGCCAGCCCAGCGATGCGGCCGACTGGTGCGCCAGGCGCATGTACCAGGGCATCATGGCGCCGTGCGTGTGCACCACCGCTTGCCGCGATGGAACCGCGAGCTGAACGAAAATAAACGATGTTGCCATCAGCACGCTGAAGATTTCGCGAAAGCGCCTGTTTGCGAGCCAGCGCTCAAACCACGCGCCCAGCATGCGGGTGAAAAAGATGTTCATTACAGCAAAGGCGCCCATCGCCATCAGCGCCGGCAGCAGCAGCTCGCGCTGGGCAATCCCAATGCCTACGGCCACGGCCAGCGACGCCAGGCAGCCCACAATTGTGCTTACAGCAAGCAGCCCAATAAGCGTGCGCAGTACCAGGTAACGCGGAAACGGAATTGGGAACCGCGTCAACGTCGATGGATCGAACGTCTTCGTTGCCGTTGCAATGTTCATTCCGTTGATGCTGACGAACTGCCAGAAGATCATCAGGCCGGCCAGAACCGGGGCCAGTTCCCTTGGGTGACCCTCACTGATAAGTTCCCACGCCAGAAAGCCGCTGAACCCCACCGGCCCCAGCACCATTATCGAGAGGATGGGCCAAAGAAAAATGCGCAAAAGAATCGCGAAGACCAGCCCCATTACCTGGCGCGGCCCTTTCGGCCGGCGGCGCACAAATGCATTCACAAACAAGCGCCAGCGCAGCCAGGCAACCGCCATCAGTTGCACGCGCGCAGGAATCGGCGGCATCGCCGCCATTGCTCCCGGGCTGCCCTTCAGCTCAGCCATGAAAGCTCCTGCTCGCTGGGCGTTTCGCCGCTCGCGCCCACAATCTCAAGAAAAATCTGTTCGAGACTCTGCACGCCGGGGCTCTGATCGCCCGGTCCCGCATGAAGCGTGCTGCTGGCCGCCTGTGAAGCCGCGCTCAACCGGCCCGCCCCAGCGCGCAATTCTTCAAGCGAGCCCTGTGCCACCAGCTTGCCCTTGTGGATAATCGCCACGTGCGTGCACAGCCGCTCAACAATCTCGAGTACGTGCGAGGTGAGGAATATGGTTGCCCCGCGCGCAATCATGCGCTGCAGCATGATCTTCAGCGTTCCCGCCGCCACCGCGTCTACTCCCTCGAACGGCTCATCGAGGAACAGCACCTTGGGCCCGTGAATCACTGCCGCAGCCAGCGCCAGCTTCTTCTGCATCCCGTGTGAAAAATCCGCAATCAGTTTCTTGGGTTCGTCTGCCAGGTGCATGAAATCGAGCAGTTCCCGGGTTCGTTCCAGCGTGGTTGCCTTGTCAAGCCCGTACATCCGCCCCACAAAGCGCAAATACTCGTTGGCGGTGAGACGCGTAAACAGCGCCATTCCCTCGGGCACCACGCCGATCTGCCGCTTGATCTCGGCCGACTTCTCGCCCAGATCTTCGCCCAGAATGCGGATGCTGCCCGAGGTAGGCGCAAGCAACCCAGTGAGCATTTTGATGGTGGTGGATTTGCCCGCCCCGTTCGGCCCCAGAAACCCGAAAAACTGCCCCTGTGCAACGGTCAGGTTTACTTCGTCGACGGCGGTGAAATCGCCAAAACGCCGTGTCAGTGCGGTAGTGTCGATGGCCGGAGTCATCACGATTGTTATAACAGGAGTGCCGCCACAGCACCTGAACCGAGCTATCCCGATTACCTCGGCGAGCGTATGAAACTCAATAGAGGCAAGCGTCGCTCGCATCGCAGTGCGCCGTAGGCGCAAAGGTTGTTAGCCCCGCGCCTCGGCGTGGGGTATGCTGGCCCTAAAATTTACGTCAGCCCCGTAGGGGCGACGCGATTTATCGAACCAGGACGGAATCAGGCGCAATAAAAAAGGCCGGCCCCTTTTCGAGACCGGCCGTATTCGTTTCCGCACTATGTGACAGCGTGCTTACTGCTCGCCGCCGGACGTGCTGCCTGCGGTTACAACCACTTCCTGCGGTGCGTCCACCTTGGTCCCGTTGCTTGCCTTCAGCTTCAGGTTGGCAACCTCGAGACGGCCGTTGGAAGGCGCCACAAAGCTCAGCTCATACTGGTTGTTGAGCCGCTGCTTGATGTCGTCGAAATAAGGAATCAGCGACACCGGGTTGCCCATGCCGATCCAGTAGCTGTTGCCGCCTGTCGCGCCCGTCACCTGCAGCAGCAGGTTCTGGCCGGCGTTAGCCGCGAACATTCCACGGCCCCCGCGCCCCGCATCCTGCCAGTAAATGGAGTAGACAATCATGTGCGCCTTCACGGCGTCGTTGATGGCCGTCTGCATATACGGGTCGTATGGATCGTAGCCGCGATCGTAGTTATCAACGCCGTTGGTTATCATCACCACTTCGCGACGCGCATCGGGATCGCTCGAAGGCCAGCTCTTCGCCAGGGCATCGAGGCTGAAGTACGGGCTGGCATTCACTCCAGGCATGCCCATCGGAATGTGCAATGCCTTGACTGCCTGGTCGCGATCCATCGTCAAAGGACCTGCAAGCGCGGCGCGGCCATTCAACATGTAGCCAACCGTTACCGCTGCGTTCGGGGGCAGCGTTTTAATGAAGTTGGCAACGTCGGTAATCTGATTGCCAAGACCCGTCCGCGCTGAGTCGTCGATCAGCACTACGAGTTCCACCTTGCTGTTCGCGCCATGCAGGGGTGCAAGGCTTGTAATACTTGTGGTTTTGCCGTTGACCTTCAGGCTCAAATCCTGCTGGTTCACGGCCACCGGCGTCGCGTTCTTCGCGGGCAGAACAGTAATCACTGCTTGTCCCTGCCCTTGCTGATTCTCACTCGATGCAAATGCCGGCACAGCCGCAAGCATGCAACCGGCCACTGCACTTACTGCTATTGCAAATATCGCGTTTTTCATTTCTCTTTTCCCTCCGAGGCGGCTTGCTGTGCTCGTCTTGCTCAACGTTTTAAACTCGCCTCACCTTCACTTGATTAGATGAACCATGGGGTCGATCAGGTTACAGCTCATTTAGCCTTTCGCCCCATGATTCAAGCAGTTCAAGCATGTTGATGAACACAGGTTGCCTGCATAAGTTGCGTGATCGTGAACCCGTTTTTATGCCGCAAAATATCGCATGAAAACTGCGTCTTTTACACGTTCTCATTCGTCAAACTATTTAGGCTTGTATGTGAAGCATGCCACCTACTTCCCCACAAGCCTGTCGCAGCGGCATTGAGGCATTTCGTTCGCGCGACTTCCGCCGTTACCAGCTTGCGCGTGTCATGGCTATCCTTGGCGCCGAGGCTCAATCGGTCGCCGTTGCCTGGCAGATTTACTCCATCACTCACCGCGCCATCGATCTCGGCTATACCGGTCTCGCGCTGTTTTTGCCGGGCCTCATCTTTCTTCTTCCCGCAGGCCACACCGCCGATCGCTTTGACCGCCGCCGCGTCATTCTTATCTGCTACTCGCTGCAAATGGTCTGCAGTTCCGCGCTGGTGTTGCTTGCCTGCCGCGGTTCGCAAAGCATTCTGGCCATCTACGCCGTGCTCTTTGTCATCGGGACGGGTCGCGCATTCTCCGGTCCGGCCAGCTCCGCACTCATTCCGCACCTCGTCCCCGAGGAGCACTTCGTCAACGCTGTCACCTGGGGCGGAGCCATCTTTCAACTTGCCAACATTACCGGCCCCGCTCTCGGAGGCCTGCTCTTCACCCTTCCGCTCGGGATCAGTTTCCGCAGCGCCGGGCTTGAGGGCGCAGGCATCGTGTACCTCTTCACGCTCTTTACGCTCGCTTGGTTTGTCACGATTGTCAGCACTCTGCACGCCCGGCCCGGCCGCATGGAACATCGCGCCATTTCCCTCGACGTAATGCTGGCCGGCTTCCGCTACGTGCGGCGGGCGTCAATGCTGCTCGGTTCTTTCTCCCTCGACCTCTTCGTTGTCCTGCTGGGCGGCGCCACCGCGCTCATGCCTATCTTTGCTCACGACATCCTGCACCAGGGACCGCGCGGGCTGGGACTGTTGCGCGCCGCGCCCGCCATGGGCGCCGTCACCATGTCGCTGCTCATGGCGCGCTTCCCCATGCGCCGGCGCGCCGGGCGCAAGCTCTTCGTCTGCGTCACCATCTTCGGCGCGGCCACCATCGTCTTCGGCCTCTCGCGCTCGCTGTGGCTGTCAGTCATCGCGCTGGCCATCGCCGGAGCTGCAGACACCATCAGCGTCATCATCCGTGGATCGATTCTGCAACTTGCTACGCCGCCTGCCATGCGCGGCCGCGTCAGCGCCGTCAATTCGCTCTTCATCGGCGCGTCAAACGAGCTCGGCGAATTCGAAAGCGGCCTTACCGCGCAATGGTGGGGCGCAGTCCGCGCCACCGTGGCTGGCGGCCTGGGTTCGCTGGCCATCGCCGGTATCTGGTCCGCGGCTTTCCCCGGCCTGCGAAAGGCCAACGAATTGACCGCCGAATCGCTGCGCAAGCAGATCGATGCGGAAGTGACTGCTAAACAAGGAAACAGTTGAGCAGTTGAACAGAAACAACTACCAAGCCTACTTCTGTTTCACTGTTCAACTGACTTTAGTCCATCTCGCTCGATTTCGATTGCAGGTACTTGTCGAACGGAATCTCGAAGTAGAAGAGTTCGTCGCCGTCGGCGTTACGCAGCATCTTGAGGTATAGCTTTGCGCCGCGCAGCGGGTGGACAAGATCGGAGACGTCGTAGAAAAGGAATCCGGCACGCGTGGTATGCGGTTCCACGGCCAGCGCCTGGTACTCGAAGGTGTCGAAGTCGTCCTCAATCTCCCTGATGCTGCCCTTCGGTTTCGTCTTGATGTCGGGAATCGGCCCGGGCATCGGGATTTTGCCGCCCTCGCGGTCCTTGCGCGTCATCAGCCGCACCACGTCTTCCGGCTCGGCCGCCTGAATGCGGTCGCCGGTTGCGGTCTCGAAAAGAATCCTCGCGTCGCGCAGCGATATCGGGCGGTCCCCCATATTCGTTACAATCAGCCGCACCGGCATCACTCCATGGCTCAGGTAATCCACCTTGAAGATTGAAGCCTTTTTCCGGGTATCGTAAGGTTCGGCCGCGATGGCTACCTGTTCTTTCTCGTGGACCTCGACCGCCGCAAATGATGTGGCGGGCTGCACAGGCGGCGGCGTATGATCGCTGGCCAGAACCGGCAATGCCAGCCAAAATGCAAACAGCGGAATGGGCCGCGAAATTCTCACCGTTCTCGACTGTATCATCGTATGGTTAGACATCATGAAAACAAATTGGGTTAGACGTCTGGCAGCAGAAACCCGCTATACCCTGATTCTGCTGTTCTACAACCTTGCCTTTCTGATGGTGCTTGCAGTTACTTCTCCCCTCTGGCTGTGGCGGAAGTCGGCCGCCGACAAGAGTCGCGAAGGGCTGTCTGAGCGCCTTGGGCGCGTCCCTCACGATCTCCTGGTCCGCCGGGCCGACCGAAGTTTGCCGGTCATCTGGCTCCATGCGGTCTCGGTGGGCGAGGTGCTGGCCATCAGTTACCTCGTCAGCGAATTCGACTGGGCCTTCCCCGGCTATCGCCTGCTCATCTCCACCACCACCGAAACCGGCCAGGCGCTGGCGCGGGAGCGCTTCGGCGCCGACCGCGTTTTTTACTGCCCGATCGATCTGCCCTGGGCCACCAGCGCATATCTGAGTGCCCTGAGCCCGCGCCTGCTGCTGCTGGTGGAAACAGAGTTCTGGCCCAACCTGCTGGCCGGCTGCTTTGACCGCAAAATTCCCGTAGCCGTCATCAACGCCCGCATCTCCGACCGTTCCTACCCGCGCTACCGGCTCTTCCGCTTCATCTGGGAGCCGATCCTTTCCCAGCTTTCCTTGATGCTGGCCCAGAGTCCCGAAGATGCCGAGCGCCTGAAGAATATCGGCTGCAAACCCGAGAGGATCCTGATTTCAGGCAACCTTAAATTCGACATTCGCGCCGCGCACGATTCCAATGCAACTACCCTGCTCAAGGAGTTGGCGCCTAAATGCCGATTCATGGTCGCCGGCAGCACGCTTGAGGGCGAAGAAGCCATACTGCTTGAAGCCTGGCCGCAGCTCATCGGGTTCAATCCCGACCTCGTACTGGTAATTGCGCCCCGCCATCCCGAGCGCTTTCACTTCGTTGCCGAACGCATCGACCGTTCGGGATTCAAATGGGTTCGCCGCAGCCACTGGGATCTGGAGGCGGAAGTTCTCCGCGACCCTGTCCGCCCCGGGCAGATTGTGCTGCTCGACTCAATCGGCGAACTCGCGTCAATGTACTCCATTGCGTCGGTCGCCTTTATTGGCGGCAGCCTGGTTCCCGCGGGCGGCCACAACCCCCTTGAGCCTGCCCAGTTCTCGGTACCCATCATCATGGGTCCCTATTATGAGAATTTCCGCACCATCGTTGACGACCTGGTCGAGCACAAAGCAATTTGCATAACCAAGCGCTCTGAATTTGCGTCGGCGCTCGTCGGCCTCTATGCCAACCCCGCTGACTCGGCGGCGATGGGCCAGCGCGGCTGGGAGGTCTTCAATCGCCAGGCTGGAGCCACCGGCCGAACTATCAAGGCCCTGCACGGGCTGCTGAAGGAGCACGGTGCATGACCCAGGCTGCGCGCCCCTGGCTTGCGCCGCTCGTTCCCCTCTATCGCTTCGGGATTGCGCTGCGCAGCCTGGCTTTGCGCTCCGGCATTGAGCCGATTCGCCGCCTTGGCGCGCCCGTCATCAGCATCGGCAATCTCACCACTGGAGGTGCAGGCAAAACTCCGCTTGCCATTGCGCTTGCGCGGGCACTCGTGGCGCGACGCCTTCATGTGGATGTGCTCTCCCGCGGATACGGCCGCTCCGGCAAGTCTCCGGCGCGTATCGATCCCAATGGAACGGCTGAGGAATTTGGCGACGAGCCGCTCGTGATTGCCCGCGAAGCGGGAATCCCGGTCTATGTTGCCGCCCAGCGCTACCAGGCCGGATTGCGGGCGGAACACGAATTCTCCCCTGCTCAATCGGAGTCCCGCAATGTATCAGGGCACGACTTCAGAGGCACTGGAAAAACGCCAGAAGACACCGGCCTTGTGTCAGGGCACGACTTCAGTCGTGCCGAAGAAACGCAAAAAAGAGTCGGGGCTTTAGCCCCTGCCCGCGCCATCCATCTTCTCGACGACGGATTCCAGCACCGCCAGCTTCATCGCGACGTCGACATTCTGCTGGTGGCAGGAGCCGATCTGGAAGATCGCCTGCTGCCTGCCGGCAATCTGCGCGAGCCGCTCGATGCCATGCGACGCGCCACCGTGATTGCCCTCAACTTGCCTGAAGCGCCGACGATGGAGCCAACGCTCCGCAGCCGCGGCCTTTGGCACGGCCCGGTCTGGCGCCTTCATCGCCGCATGCAGGTGCCACCGATCGATGGCCCCGTAGTCGCATTCTGCGGCATTGCACGCCCTGATCAGTTCTTTGCAGGGCTTGAAAACGCCGGCCTTCACGTGGCCAGCCGCATCGCCTTCGCCGACCACCAGCGCTACGACCAGCACGATATCGATTGCATTCTCGAGGCCGCCCGTACCGCCCGGGCCGTGGCTCTCATCACAACAGAAAAAGACCGCGTCCGCCTCGCGCGTTTCGTCGCGGCGCTTTCTTCCGCCCTGCCGCTTGAAACAGCCGGCCTGCGCATCGAGATTGAAGACGAGTCGTCCGCCATCGACTGGCTCTTGAACCAGCTCCCCCGCTAAAGGCGTAATTGCAAAACTCCGCTGCAGCGACCACGAACGACTCAACTGATGCCACTGCTTGAAAGGGCACGCGCTCTGAACCCACACTGTGTGCGTATCGCGTGCCGATACACTGCCTCCCGGAGGGAGGCAAGGAATTTAGCCCACGACAAGTTCGCGTCAGCGAATGCAGTCCTGGGTAGGCAGCACAAAAGAGATCTCAGCCCCGTAGGGGCGGCGCGAATCGGCGACCATTTCTAACTTCCGACGGGTGCGTTTACATTCGCCCCAGGCCACTTCCTCACACCTTGAGGAAGATCTTCTTCCGGTAGAGCAGCCACACCGGAATGAAGCACACCAACGCGAACGACGCCGAAAAAACGAATGCCGCCCAGCCGGGATTCGGAATCCAGGCCGCCAGCTTCAGGTTCCAAAACCAGATTGGGTCGATCGCCCTGCCCAAATATTGAATCTTCAAGTGGGTAAGTTCAACGCAGCCACCCAGCAGTTCGCTCACCATGTAGGCTGCAATTGCGTTCGATCCGAAGACCATCCACGGCCACGCCAACGCCTTGCCCGCGCCCGCCTTGCCCCAGCCGAGCACCTCCACCGCCCAGTAGATAATTGCAAATGCCACCAGCGACCATCCGGCCGCAGCCAGCACATACGAACTGGTCCACATCTTCTTGTTGATCGGGAGCCAGATGTTCCAGAAAAACCCTCCGGCCAGGCATACGACAGCGCCTGCGGCCAGCCCCGCGGCTTTCTGCTTCACGCTTTTTGGCCCGCGCAGCCACAACCCCGTCAGCAGCCCCAGCAGCGCCGTGCCGATTGCCGGAATATCGCTCAGCAACCCCTCGGGATCGCGCGTGTTGTGCGCCGGCGGGTCTTCATAGAGATGTCCCGGCATCACCTGCTGGTCAACCCAGTTCACAATGTTCCGATCCTTGTCGAGAATCGGAAAATCCTTTCCCGGCATGCCCGCGCCCGGCACTGGAACCCAACTGACCAGGACCCAATAACCAATCAGCACCGTCGCCAGCAGCGCAACCTTGGTCCATACCCGCCGGTCAAACAGGTAGAACAGCTCCACAATCAGGTAGCAGACCGCGAGCCTCTGCAACACCCCGTAAAACCGCATGTGCACGAGATGAAAGTATGGAAAGCTGTTGACCACAATCCCGAACAGGATCAGGATCGCCGCGCGCCGCACCGCGTGCCCGGCGAGCTTCGCCGTTGTCTCGCCCCGCTTGAGCCGCGCCTGCACCGAGAACACAATCGAGACGCCTATAACAAACAGGAACGTGGGAAACACCAGGTCGGTGGCCGTCAAGCCGTTCCACGCTGCGTGGTGCATCTGCGCCCAGGCTCCATCACCGCCGTTGTTGTTCACCATGATCATGAATGCAATGGTGACGCCGCGCAAAATGTCGAGCGAGAGCAGCCGCTGCGATGGTTTGGTCGTTTCTTTGCCCGCCCGCCCCTCCGGCGACGGCATTGTGATCACCGTTGAATTGCTCATTCCGATTTCAGCTCCAGTTAGGCCGAACTTCGCCTTTAACCCTACGCCTTCCGCCCCGTGATTCGCCAATCTGTTTTTGCCGGCAAGGTTAAGCACGCCACTGAGCTCGACGCTCCATTCGCAGCCGTCCGAGGCCGAAGCCGGCGCTACGTGCGAGCGATTGCGATTGCATGCCTCGGTTGATAGAGGCCGAGCGCACCCCCACCAGGGAGCTGAATCCGCGTGATCGAACCCCACCTTTCGTTGTGCACCTCGGAACTTCGGACACCCTTCGTTTGCAAGGCTGCGATCTCAGCCGCCAGGTCGTCACACATGAGGTACAGCTCGTGCCGTCCGTTGTCTTCGGCCGGATGAACCGCAGCCTCCCCCGGCGGCAGCGCGAAAATCAGCCACCCGTGCCCCGCGTCTACATGCGCAAGCCCCAGCACATCGCGAAAAAAATCGCGATCCGCCTCCGCATTCTTGCTGTACAGCACAACGTGCGCGCCAAAGATCATGGTTTCTCTCCTCCCACCCGCCAGCTTGCCACAGACCAGGGCGTTTCGTGGGCGAATTCAGCCGCCCCGCCCGATCGCATTTCCACCCCGGCCCTTGCGCTGCTAAACTCACCCATTCAGGGTTTACTCATAACTTTGCCTGATGGAGGCTGCCTGTGCCTGAATTTCAGCCCTTCGTTCCCGCCAACGAGAATCCGCCCGAATTTACCCTCCGCGCTGTGCTGCTCGGCTCGCTCTTCGGCCTCATCTTCGGCGCCGTCACTGTCTACGTGGGATTGCGCGCCGGCCTCACCGTCGCTGCCTCCATCCCCATCGCAGTCATCACCATCAGCGCGCTTCGATACAAAGGCAAGCCGTCGGTGCTCGAGACCATCATCGTGCAGACATGCGGCAATGCCGGCCAGTCCATCGCCGCAGGAGTCATCTTCACCTTGCCGGCGCTCATCTTTCTAGGCTTCGATCTCGAGTACTTCCGCATCTTCATGCTGGCGCTCATCGGCGGTTACCTCGGCGTGCTTTTCATGGTGCCGCTGCGCCGCCCGCTCATCGTCGAGGAACACGGCGTACTGCAATACCCTGAAGGCACCGCCTGCGCCGACGTCATCAAGGCCGGAGCCAGCGGCGGCTCTACCGCGAGCCGGGTCTTCTTCGGCCTCGGCCTGGGTGCGCTCTATGCCGCCTTCCAGAACGGAAACCTCTTCGGCGCATGGCCGGGCACTCCCGAATTTCGCCCCGATTTTGGCCCCGACCACGTGATGAAAGGCTCCTCAATCAAGGCCGACGCCACTGCCGAGTACCTTGGAGTGGGCTACATCATCGGACCCAAAACCGCTGGCATCATGTTCGCCGGCGGCGTCGTCTCCTGGCTCGTCATCATGCCGCTGCTTTACTTCTTCGGCAAGAATCTCCCCAACCCCGTCTACCCCGGCACCATCCCCATCGCGCAAATGACTCCCAGCGACTTGTGGGCTACCTATATCAAGCCCATGGGCGCGGGCGCCGTAGCAGCCGCCGGACTCATCACCCTCTGTAAAACTCTGCCCACCATCATCGGGGCCCTTCGCTCCGGCTTCAAAACCATGCGTGGAGGCGCCGCCGCCGGAGCCCCCGCTCCCATCCGAACTGAGCACGATCTCTCCATGGGCACCGCCGTCCTCGGCGCCATCGGACTCATCGTCCTCATGTTCATTTTCCTCTGGCTCAAGCCCGTGCCTGGAGCGCAGGTCGGAGCAATCGCTAATCTCGGCGCAGCCGTCCTCGTCGTTATCTTTGGATTCCTCTTCGTCACCGTCAGCTCACGCATCGTGGGTCTAATCGGCAGCTCGGCCAACCCCATCTCCGGCATGACCATCGCCACGCTCATGGCCACCTCGGCCATCTTTCTCGTCAGCGGCTGGACAGCCCCGGCCTTCGCCGCTCTGGCCATCACCATCGGCGGCGTGGTCTGCATCGCCAGCGCCGAGGCCGGCGACACTTCCCAGGATTTGAAAACCGGATTCCTGATTGGCGCCACGCCCATCAAGCAGCGCTACGCCTTCCTCATCGGCATCGCCGTATCCACCGTCGCCATCGGCGGAACGCTCAACATCATGAACACCGGCATGCAGGAGTTCCGCGAAGCGCCGCACGCCTGGGACATCAACGCGACCCATGAAGGCGTCGCCGTACTCGGAAACCCTCACGGCCTCATGGACCGCTTCCCCGTCAAGGCCCCGAGTGGCGTTGCCACCGAGCACAACAAGAGTGAGTACATTGTCCTCAACGCCCTTGGCTCGTCAGAGCTGGCCGATGGCAAATACCTCTACTCGCCCACTACCCATCGCATCGAGGTGCAGTGGATACCCGGCATCGGCAGCGAGAAGGCCGCAGCGCCCCAGGCCCGCCTCATGGCCACCGTCATCAACGGCATACTTACCCGCAAGCTTCCCTGGGGCCTCGTCCTGGTGGGTGTCTTTCTCGTCATCGGCGTTGAACTGCTCGGCATCCGCTCGCTCACTTTCGCCGTGGGCGCCTATCTCTCCATCGGAACTACCATGGCCATCTTCGCCGGCGGCATCGTCCGCTTCCTCGTTGACTCCGCCTCCAAAAAAGCCGGCGGCGCCGAAGAAGGCGACACTTCCTCCGGCTCTCTATTCGCTTCCGGCCTCATTGCCGCCGGCGGAATCATGGGCCTGATCGGCGTCATCAACGCCTACCTGCAAATGAAGTTCAACTGGCCCAACTACATCGGCTTCCACGTCAGCGCCCTGCAGCACGACTGGATCAGCGTCGTCGCCTTTTTGGCGCTCGCGTATTCGCTCTTCTACTTCGCCAGGAAGCCGCTGAAGAAATAACCTCCGACTCTGACGCCTTCCGTGCAAATTGAAGTCGTGGGTGCCCCAGGTCTCGATCCTGAGACCTGGGATTTGTGCGACAGGCTACAAGCGGAGAGCGCCCTACGAGTGGTCATCATGGATAATCTGGAACGGATCTTCGACCTTGCCCTCTTTTATGCGATTAAAAGAGGCGTTCCATGGCATTCCTCGAACTGGGGGCCACCTTCTCGGGCCCAAAACCAGCGGTTCAACCACATCCTACGCCACCACCCTCAGCCTGACCCCTTCCTCTTCCTGCAAAGCTGCAATGATGCTGAACAGATTTGCAGCCGTGGGATTGCCCTTTGGTCCAAACATCTGGTGCAGCGTCTTCACGTGAATCCCGGTCTTCTCGGCGAGTGTGGGGAACCCTACCGTCGCATTAACGAAGTCGCGCAGTATCTCTCGACCCAGTGCTACTTCTCCAGCCAACAGTTCCTCGACCGAATCCTTGAACAGTCCGCGGCGAAACCTCTCGTCATTGCGCACCCGCGCCTGCACCGTCTCTCGAAAATCACGCGTTAACGCCATGGCGTGCTCCTCTTTTGCTTCATGTAATCGAGCCGGAACCCCTGCGCCAAATCGCGTTGTTACGGCCCCGCTCGTCTTTACGCCACCAGCGAAACTTCGCCCTGACGACCGCGGGCCGGTTTCACGCTGATGTGCACGTCTTGTCCGAGAGCGGTGAGGAAGTTCATAAGGCGTTCAACAGAGAACGAGCCTGCCCTGTTGCGCATCAGCGCCGACACGTGCGGCTGCTTGATGCCGAGAATCTTCCCCGCTTCGGCTTGCGTAAGGTTTCGTTTCCGTATGAGGCGGTAGATTTCGAGCGTCAGTCTGGCCTTCAGCAATTCCTGTTCCGGGTGAGGGAATCCAAGATCGGCGAATACATTGCCGCTGCTTAATTCCACTTTCATCTGATTCGCTTTTGCTCTCATGCTAGTTCTGCCTCTCCCAGTGCAATCGCTCAGCCTCGGCCAACCGGCGCCTGATTAGATTGAGGGCTTCTTTTGGAGTAGCGATGCCCCGTTTCGATTTCTTCTGAAATGCGTGCAGCACGTAAACCCCTTCGGCATAACGAACGGTATACACAGCGCGCCATGTATCGCTTCTGTAGTCTGAAACAATCTCTACGACAGAAGCTCCGCCGAAGCCCTTCATCGGTTTGGCTGCGGGATCAGTTTGTCCCTGCTGAGCCGCGAATAGCGCGATGCCTAACTCACGTTTTACCGGGCGGGGAAACGCAGCCAAATCCCGCCGGCTTGAACCGATCCACATCAGCGGACGTACCGATCCGTTCACGTATACAAAAATACGTCTATTTATATACAGTCGTCAAGCGAACACCGCATGTCAGGCCCGGAAACAGCGACGGTGCGGCCTCTACGGCTCCGCGCCCCGCGGCACCAGCAGATTCATAGCGTCGGGCACCGTCTCCATGCGCGCGGGCAAGTGGCCCAGCACCTCGCCGTCGGCCTCAACATACAGCGTGTCGCCGTTGATGGCCCGGCAATCCACGGTTGCGGTTTCTACCAATTCAATATTCTTTGCAAAAGTATGACGCCCGGCTACCGCCGCCAGAAGGAAATTGAAGTAATGCAGCCGGCTGCGCGTCCCAAAGGCGATCAGGTGCAGCGCGTCGCTATGCAGCGTGGCGCCCGGAACGAACTGGTTCAGCATTCCGCCAAACGAACGAATCCGCACCGCCAGAAGTTGCGAAACTTGCGTCACGCGGTCGGGTCCATGGCCATTCGAGGAGAATGACGCCTCAAACAACGGAAACGGATGGGTCGCCCAGATCTTGAAGGCCTCGATCACATACAGCGCGTAACCAAGCTTGCGCTTCAGCCCCGGCTCCATGCGCGACATGAGCAGCGCGTCGGCGCCCACCCCGGCTGCTACCAGAAAATACCGTGAATCGGGCCCCGTACCGTTCTGAAAGTGAATCCGACCCACCGGAATCCGCGTTGGCACTGCGTCAACCAGTTTGCGGGCAGCCTTCGCGGGACTCCCAACCAGGCCCAGGTTCGCGGCCAGCGCATTCGCCGTCCCAAGTGGAATCACCCCCAGCGCAGTCTCGGTCCCCACCACGCTCTGCAGCACCGCGTGCACCGTGCCGTCGCCGCCGCATGCCAGAATCGCGTCGCGACCCTCGCGCACTGCCTGCTTTGCATACTCCTCGGCGCTGCCCACCGTCTCGCTCACAAACGCGTCCGCCTCAACTCCCGCGGCGCGCAGTACACCCAGCACTTCATCAATCGCAGCCTTGCGACCGGCCGAGTATTGGCCTGAAGCCGGGTTGTAGATTAGAGCAACACGATCCATTTAGGGTTATTCACCTCAACCAGCCCTGCACAGGATTGAGAATTGTCCAACAGGCGTTCTTCCTATCTTCTCAGGTTTAACACAGCCTGTGCAGACGGAATTCGGCCAAACTTCTTATGATGCATAGGGGTGTACCGGCGTATACAAGCGGGCAGCCACTGGGGCCGTTTTTCTCCTATCCACCAACTCTGAGGCGCATATGAATCTTTCCGGCAGCACTATTCTCATTACCGGCGGCGGTTCGGGCATCGGCCGCGGCCTTGCTCAAGCCCTTCACGCCCTTGGCAACCAGGTTGTAATCGCCGGTCGCCGCCAGGCCGCTCTTGACGAAACCACCGCCGCGAACCCCGGCATGCGGTCCCTGCCGCTCGATATCGAGCGCCCCGACGCCATCCGCTCCTTTGCCGCCCAGGTCGCAGCCGAGTTTCCCTCCCTCAACGTGCTCATCAACAACGCCGGCATCATGCGCGCCGAAAAGCTGCTAGCCCAGCAGCCCGACTTGGCTGACGCAGAGGCCATCGTCACAACCAACCTTCTCGGACCCATCCGCCTTACCGCCGCGCTGCTGCTTCACCTTCAAAAACAGCCCCGCGCCGCCATCGTGAATGTCTCGTCGGGCCTGGCCTTTTTGCCTCTCACCCCTACGCCCACATACTGCGCCACCAAGGCCGCCATCCACTCCTACACGCTCTCGCTCCGTTACCAGCTCCGGGCCACAAACATTGAGGTGCTGGAGCTCATTCCGCCCTACGTCGCCACTGACTTGATGAGTGGCCGCAGCGATCCCCGCGCCATGCCCCTCGACAAGTTCATTGCCGAGGTCATGTCGATCCTCAAGCAGCAGCCCACGCCTCCGGAGATTTGCGTTGAAAATGTGAAGCCGCTGCGCTTCGCCGCCGAAACCGGCAAGTTCGACGCCATCTTCAACGGCATGAACTCCGCTATGGCCGATATTCACTGACTGGCTGCCTAAGAGACGCCTGTCGCAAGCACCGTGTAAAAGGGCACGGCTCGAAACTTCCTCATCGGCGACCACACATCCACGATTCTGCTTTTCGGTGTCTAAATCTATATGACTGCTCGGCAACCGGGTATTTCGGCGCTAGCGGTGGCATTCCTCGTCGCGTCCCCGTCGCAGACTTTCGGCCAAAGGCCGATCAAAACTACGCTCTGTGCCATCGTAGGCAATCCTCAGCGGTTCCACCGTGTGCTCGTTCAGTTTCAAGCTCAGCTCGATATCGGGATCGAAAACTCTATGCTCTATGCTCTATGACGCGAATTGTCAGAAAGGAATCGCTCCTCATTTCCCGCAGAAGTTCGAGGAAGAAAAACAGCTGGAGAACGCGTGTATAGATATCAAGGGCACCTCTGCGAAGGTGAATAGCGCGACTTGGCTGGGGGTCTTTAGATATCACCCGAATTCGGTGCCCGCTTGGACGCTAGAGGTACGTAGCATGAGGGTACTCGCATTCACCTGTGAATACTCCTTCTTCTACCGAGATGTCCCAATCCGCTTGCCAGAGCCTCCGTTCCCTACTTGGCCTCCAGGTAAATAGATATTCCGGTTCCGGTCGTATCACCGCCCATGCGGAAGTTTCGACTGCAGTAGGCATGCCTGGCACAAAAACCAGCGCAGAAATCTTGAAGCATTCGCTTTGCGCTTTGATTTGCAGCAGCCGCGGATGGGCATTTTTGAAAGGGCACGACTTCAGTCGTGCCGATAAGGGCAATCACGGGGCGGGGTTTTAACCCCTGGGGGATGGTTTTTCGGGAGCTTCACTCGGGTAAATGAATTCTTCCGCAACCTGCAAAGTCGTTCCAAAGGACTTAGCTGCGCCTCTGCATGCCGCCCTCCATTTTTCCTGATTATTCAGATACGTCCGCGTTTTCCATAGCTTGCCCTCCGCCTCCGCAGGCGTCACACTTTCCTAGTAATGGCCACCATCCCCGACATCGCCGCCGACGCCGGCCTGCCCGCGAACCTCGACGCCGAGAAAACCATTCTGGGCGCCATCCTGCTTGACAATGCGGCCCACGCCGAGGCCTCCGCGCGCCTCGAATTCGATGACTTTTCGCTCGACTCCCATCGCCGTATCTACCAGAGAATGGGCGAGTTAATTAACTCTGAGCGGGCGGTCGATATCGTCACGCTGGCCAATGAGCTGGCCCGTTACAAAGAGGTTGAGGCCGTCGGCGGCGTTGCCTACCTGGCCTCGCTCACTGAGGGTTTGCCGCGCCGGCCCGTCATCGAGGAATACATCCGCATCGTCAAAGACAAGAGCCTGCTGCGCAAGCTCATGCTCATCTGCTCGGCCGCCATTGCCCGCGCCGCAGAGCAAAGCGATACCGCCCTCGATGTGCTTGGCGACGCCGAGCAGCGACTGCTTGAAGTCAGCGAAAAAGGTGTCACCAACGGCCTGCAACCCATCGACCAGATCGTCGCGCACTCCTTTGGCACCATCGATAACCTCTACAAGAACGCCCGCGAGATAACCGGCCTGCCCACCGACCTCCACGAATTTGACCGTTTGACCAGCGGCCTCCAGAAGAGCGAGCTGATCATCATCGCCGCCCGGCCCTCAATGGGCAAAACCGCCCTGGCCATCAACATTGCCCAGAACGCCGCCATCAATCACGACGCCATCGTTGCTATCTTCAGCCTTGAAATGAGCCGCGAGTCTTTGCTGCGCCGCATGCTGGCCTCGCAGGCGTGGGTCGATCAAAGCAATCTGCAAAAGGGCTTTATCAGCGGCGAAGACCAAATCAAGCTTCGCCACGCGCTCAACCAGTTGCTTGAATCGCACATCTTCATCGACGACTCGGCCGGCATCTCGCTCGCCGAGATGCGCGCCAAGGCCCGCCGCCTCAGGCAGACCGCCAAGGGTCTTGACCTGGTCGTGGTCGATTACCTGCAGCTCATGTCGGTTTCGCTGCCTTCCAGCGGCGGCAAGCGCGGCGGCTACGAGAACCGTACCCAGGAAGTCTCGAGCATCACCCGCGGGCTCAAGGCTCTCGCCAAGGAACTCGAGGTTCCCGTAGTCGCGCTCTCGCAGCTCTCCCGTAACAGCGAACGCCGCGAAGACAAGCGACCCATGCTCAGCGACCTCCGCGAGTCAGGCTCAATCGAACAGGATGCCGACCTCGTCTGCTTCATTCACCGCGAGGGCTACTACGACCGTGAGGCAGAAGACAAGGCTAAATCCGAAATCATTATCGCCAAGCAACGCAACGGGCCAACCGATACGGCCTACGTGAACTTCATCGACAAGTTCACGCGCTTCGAAAACCGCGACCCCGGCCATAATGCCTGATGCGGCCGCGTGCCTCGTCCCGGGCCTCCAACGAATGATTCGTATGAAGTACCGCCGGTCTCCTGACCGGCTGTACTGAGGGTCTCCAGACCCTCCGGCCTTCAAGATATCCCGCACCTCACGCCTCGTTCAATATCAGCGCCACGCGGCCCACCAGCAAATCTGCGGGCGTTTCGCCGGGATCAACCTCCAGCAGCTCCACGGGAAACGCAGCGCTGTGCGGCCGCAACACCAGCCGGTTTGAAGTAAAGTCCACGTACCGCACCGCCAGGTGCGCGTGTTGCCGCACTGCGTAAACATTAGGCCGATTGGGCCGATACGGGGTGAGCGAAATGTAATGCCGGTCGATCAGCGCAATCGCCTCAGCCAGCACCAGCGGCTCCATCGCCATGGCATCCTGCGCAGGAATGCGGATCGCCACAAACCGTTGCCACACCTTCCTGAAGTTGGAGGCACGCGGGTGGATCGACTCCAGCACCTGAACCGGAAAGTGCAGCATCGACTGGATAGCCGAGGGCCGGATCACCGCGTCAAAGAGCGCGGCGGAATGCGACACCAGCGGCACCATTCCGAATTCTTCACTCGGCGGGTTTGCACTGTCGCGCGCCAGCGCCGGCAAAAGATCGGCTGCCGTCAGCCGCTGTGAAGTCAGAATAGTGTCCAGCGCATCCAGCGACAGCTTCCGCCGCTTGCGCAGAAAGTTCGACATGTGCGACTGACCGAAACCCGTCTGCCTTGCCAGCAGACTCACGCTCAGCGTGCCCCTATCCAGCCTGCGCAGGAGTTCCAGACGGAGCCGTTCGTGCATCTGGGAGAAATTCATCTGTGGATCGTTTGCCGCCAGCCATGAGAAGGAATCAGTGCTCTTCTCTTTTCGAAAAGCTATCTGACCTATTTGGCCTACATCTTCGGCGTTTGCGCCATTGATCGAAAGCGTTAGCACCTAATACTTCCAATAGAGATTGACTCTAAAGGAAACAATTTCTACATTGGTTTTACTTCAACTCGCATCTGCAAGCGGTATAACCCCCCTTAACGCTTATCGCTGAAAGGCATAGCGCGGGTGGGGGACTGCCGTCAGGTGGTGGATGAACATATGTCGCTAATAACGGGTAACTCAATTCAGCAAACTTCATCCACCGCAATGGCTTGCGCAGGTCTCCTTCTGTGGCGGCCATGCGAGACTTTCCAGTTTCTGCTCGCAAACGTCCTCACAAACAACAAGGGATCTCAGGCAGCAATCCTCCATCGGGACAAAAGAAGCCCGATTTGCTTTGCCTGGCTCTCTTCTCCCCCCGGAAACAGCAAAACTACAAACCACCGGCGGGCGCACGACAATGGATGGAGAATGGGTCATGGAAGTGCGCGTGCAATTGAAAATTTGCGAGGGTTGCGGAAGCCTTTTTTACCGCGCCCAGATTCAAGGAAGTATTTATTGCCGAGGTTGTGATGTAAAACTTAGAGATTTTCCGACGCCCGAAAGCCGCAAACGCAGGGGCCGGCCAAGCCGGAAATCGCTTATCAGAGTTTGGGCGGTGGCAGAAGCCGTCGGGGGTGCTGAATGAGCGCAGCACTTCAATTACCGGGATTTTTCAAAGCTGGGATCGATCAGACAGCATGGCGTGAACAACGCAGCAGACCGCGCTTGCCAGTTGCGCACAACAACATCAAAATCGAAGAGGCCGACCACGAAGAACTACCGATAAGCCTGGCATTCTACCGCAGGCATACCGAAAGCATGTTGCGCCGCTATCTGTACGCTTCAATGCAGGTCGGCAGGTCCCCCTCGATCCTCAGCGAGCCAATCGCTCGCGGATGGGCATCGAGCCGGCCCGTTCGAACCTTCGAAGATGCCGTCATCTTTGTACTCGACATTGAAAAATGCCTCGACCAGTTGGGGACGCTCGACCGGCAGTTGTTAAGCCGGATCGTGCTCCAGGAATATACTCACCCTGAAACTGCAGCCCTGTTGGGAATGAGCGTTAGAACCGTAGGAAATAAATTCCCGCAGGCCCTCGACAGGCTTACACAGAAACTACTCAATACCGGGCTCCTTGTCCTACCGCCCTCATAGAGCAGTCTTCAATCAAACAAGTAAAGTCCTCAAACCAGCAAGAAAATTGGTGCCCCATCCTAACCGCGTTCTGTGCGGTTAGGGTGGGATACCTCCAACTACGCCAGATCTCGTCATCCTGACACTGAGCCGTAACGAAGTGAAGGGAAAGGATCTGCCCTGAAAATTGCGCTAAAACCAGTACCGCCGGTCTCCAGCCCGGTTGTACCGCCGGTCTCCAGTCCGGTTGTAGCGCCGGGCTCCAGCCCGGTTGTAGCGCCGGTCTCCTGACCGGCTGTAGTGCGGGCGTCCTCGCCCGCACACGTCTTGATACTGGGTCAGCATTTTCATCGTCTATGGGCGTCGCAACGAGACATGTATGACTGCGGTTGCCATTAAGGCTCGGCCCCACCCCAGCGCAGCGCAGTCGAGGAACCTGCTTCTTGATTTCGGTTTGTTTTTCACATCCGGGATACCACAACCCCGATCCCACCGAAGTCAACTCAAAACACAAATGGAACCAGCCGCCACGTGCGCCGCATGTACTCGCGGTAAGCGGTGCCCAACCCTTCCCGCAGTGCTTTCTCCTCAATGGCGATGCGATACGCGTACGCACAGCCAAGACATAGCGCCGGCAGAAATAGTGCAAGCCAGTGGGTCAACGTCATTCCGAGCCCAATGTTTGCCACCAGCGATCCCAGGTAGGATGGGTGCCGGATCCAGCGATATGGTCCCCGTTCTATGACCTGCTGCCCACTTGAAACCGCCACATCGTAAGTGAAAAATCGACCCAGCGTCCGCATCGAGTAGTAACGGAATAGCGATCCACCCAGCCAGACCACAATCCCTGCATCGAATAGGACTCGCCAGTTGGTGTGGATGGAAAGGCCTGGAAACCCGATCACCACGATGAATCCGAGAGCCATTGCCAGATTTGCCGCCCCGATCACAATCCACTTCGATCCCCTATCTGATTTCTTCGCATGTTTTCCCGAACGCAACATTGCGGACAGAACAATTTCGGGCACAACGCAGAGCCAGAATGTGACGATCCAAACGGCTAAATACGCGGGATGGCCGTTGAACGCTTCGGGCGATGTCATGGGGTTATCGTAGTTGATGCGCGCAGTGGGACCCTAACACCAGAGAACATCTGATGGTATTGGAGTTCGAAATGCCGGTGTATGACCGGCAGGCCAGGAAAATGAGAACCCTCGACCCTCTCCGGCGCGCTGTCATCCTGATGTTGATCCGCAACGCAGTGAAGGAGAAGCGGAAGGATCTGCGGTTCCGTCCCTTCCGCCAGGCTGTCTTCACGCCGGTTTCTCCATCCGCCTAATCGCGTCTGCTATCGTTGACGCGTCGCGCCTGTGCGTCCGAATTCGCCATCATGCGCGTCCATCGAGGTCTCTCATTCATGACACGCTTCAACCTCTCCGCCGTTTTCGTTCTCACTCTCGCCTCAGCCGCGGTCCTCGCCCAGCAGCCCGCGCCCACCACCGCCGCAACCGCGCCCAACTCCGACACCAGCTACATTGACGCGCAGGGAACCGCCCACGTCACGCGCGTTGTTCCCGTGCCCGGCACCATCAGTCCCGAGGCCCAACGATCGCTCGCGCAGCAAGCTCCCGACCAGGGTCCGCCGCAGTCTGTCGCCCAGCGCCGCGCCGGCACTGACGCCTACACCGCCCGCGCCCGCGTGGAGTGGTCGAAGATCTGTCCCAACCACATTGAAGAAACCAAAATCGCCGGCGTCGCAGTCCGCATCGTCACTCCCGATAACCTCTCCGACGCCAACAAAGACAAGATCCTCATCGATCTGCACGGCGGAGGATTCAACTCTGATTCCGGCTCCTACACCGAATCGATCCCGATTGCGTATTACACAAAGATCAAAGTCGTAGCCGTGCTCTACCGGCTCGCACCCGAGAGCCCTTATCCGGCCGCCGTCGACGACTCCATCGCCGTCTATCGCGAACTGCTCAAGACCTGGAAGCCCGACCACATCGTCATCTACGGAACCTCGGCAGGCGCAATCCTCACTGCCGAAGTAGCCGCGCGCATCAAGCAGCTTGGTCTGCCCATGCCCGCCGCGTTAGGCATCTTCAGCGGCATGGGCGACTTTGCCCGCGAAGGCGATTCGATTGCGATCTACGCTCTGCGCGGCTTCACAGGCCATCTCGACCCGCCCGTACCGGCGGGTTCGCGCGATTCACAGTATATTTTGCACACCGACCTCAAAGACCCGGTACTCTCGCCCATCTACTCTGACCTTCATGGCCTGCCGCCCACGCTCTTCGTCACCAGCACGCGCGACCTGCTGCTCAGCGGCACGGTCAATCTGCACCGCGCCTATCTCGAGGCCGGAGTCGACGCGCACCTGGTCGTCTTCGACGCGCTAACCCACGCCTTCTGGTACGACCAGCACCTGCCCGAAGCCATAGAAGCCAATCACATAATGGCCGATTTTTTTGTGAAGCATCTGCCGCAGTGATTGTTTCCTGCGCTGCAGTTACAGATTCTTTTGCCGGAGGGAGCAGGGGGCTTCAGCCCCCTGATTAAGGCTCACAATACGCGGGGCCTTCAGGCCCGGGCCTGTTTACGCCCACAGCTGAAACTCGCATCACGGCGTCCTGAAGTCCCGGAATACGCCGTCATAATCCACGTTGTCTGCAAATTCGTAAAAATCCATGTTTGCGATGGATAGGTTGTTTTCAATACCTTGAATCTGCGAAGGAATTGCCCGGAATGTACGGCCTGGCTTGTCATACAAATCAATCACTAAAATCGGATGCTCTGACGATTGGATTGCAAACTTGTCAACGACAAATAGGAACGTGTGGTTGTAGCCCCCAGGTACCTTGGTGAGCAGTTCTTCTAGCGTTAGGTCTCGGAATGCCGGGTTATCACAGAACTCCACACCGGCAATGAAATCTCCGGCCACATCGTGCACCGGCATTCGAATGACGTCGCAAATTGCTTTCCAGTTTTCGTCACTCTCGAAGTTGGTTCTCAATACGAGCGTGTCTTTCGTGTTTGGAATAAACGCAAGGTTCTCCATGAGGACGTTTTTCTCCGGTGCGACGGCTAAGATCGCATTGCTTCATCCTGGCACAAAATCTCCGACTCACAAATCGGGATAGGGGGGGAGTCACCTCTCCTCCCCTCCCACACCACCGGACAAGCGGGTCCGCATCCGGCGGTTCGATGAGTTAATCCCCTGCCGCACTGAACAGAGGCCGGAGGTTCAAAGAACGCACCGCCGATGGTGGATTCGCCGCTCGTCGAGTTCCATTGCAGGCTTCACCCGCTCCCAACTCGCTCAAGCTCAACCCGAAGGCTGATTGGCTGGCGCATGGCCACGCATGAGACGCGCTTTCCTACTACTCCTTCTCATCGTTCAGGCCTTCGCTCCTCGCGGAACTACTATGCCCTCTGCTGACTTCTGCTGCACGGTCAGAGTGAATTGCTCCACCCTCAGTCCCGATTCCGGGACGTGCAACAGATCTCCCGCGATAAGACTGACCGCCTTCAACGCGCAACCGCCGAATTTACAACCAGCACCCTTGATGGATATGGACTTCGCTGTCATGTGCCAGCTCGTCCGGTGCCGTATGCCTCATATCCGGTTCTTGTCCATCGGCTCGCGTCTTTGCTCCACGCTTCCTTCAGACCCCACCTCGCGATGACGCCCTTGCGCTTCGCTATCACTTCTCCTCCATCAGGACGTGAAGGGGACTTACACCCCCAAGCTGTCAATCATGCACGGCGTACACATAAAGGGCGCGGCTCACGCCGCGCCCAACCTATTCCCTAGTCCCTGGTCCCTAGTCCCTGTCTCTACACAACTTCATTCCGCTTAATCACTTCCCGATACCACTCCGCGCTCAGCTTGGGATACCGCTTCAGCGTCTTGAAGTCCACGTAGTGAATGCCGAACCGCTTGCTGTACCCATCGGCCCACTCGAAGTTGTCCAGCAGGCTCCACAGAAAATAGCCCTTGATGGGATAACCCTCGGCCGCCGCACGGTGCAAGTGCGTGATGTGGTTGCGCAGGAACATCAACCGGTCGATGTCGTTCACGCGCCCGTCCGGCGTGAGCACATCGTCTGACGAGCATCCGTTCTCCGTAATGAACATGGCCCTGGGATGCCACAGGTCGCACACGTTGCGGATTGCCCAGTAGATGCACTCGGGACTGATGGTGATCCAAGGCGAATACATGCGCGGATATGACTTGGGGAACTTCTCGAGCGTGAACCCGATCGGCGTATCGGCCGCGGAAACGTAGGTGGGGTTATAGACATTGTGGCCTACAAAATCGAGCGGGCTGCCGATGGCCGCAAAATCGCCCGGCTCAACCTTCGGCGCATTGGGCCCGAGCAGGTGCAAATACTCATCGATGTACTTGCCCTCCATTACCGCCGTCAAAAACGGCGCATTCATCAGCCGCGTGGCCCGTTGCGCGGCGCCGATGTGCTCCTCGGTCTCCATCACCGGCACAAACACCTGCGCGTTTTCAGCCAGGCCCACCTCTACCGTTCCCTTGGCGTTGGACCTTATCGCCTGCACGCCCAGCCCGTGCGCCAGAATTCCGTAATGGCGAATCTGGCAGACATCTTTGAGCGGCAGCTTCAGCCCCGGCGCAAACCGCCCCTCCTGATACCCGAGATCGGTAAAGCACGTGAACTCGTTAGTGGTCATGAAGTGCTTAACGCGATCGGAGAGATTCCGCGCTATATAGGCCGCGTAATCGCCAAAGGCCAGCGAAGTGTCGCGCGACTGCCATCCCCCAGGCAACGCCGCGGGCAGGTCCCAGTGGAACAGCGTCACGTAAGGAGTAATGTTGTTAGCCAGCAGCTCGTCGATCACGCGGTTGTAATAGTCAAGGCCCGCTGCGCTCGGCTGGCCCTTGCCTTCTGGAAATACGCGCGACCACGAAATTGACATGCGGTAGGTTTGCACGCCCAGGTTCTTGAGCAACTGCACGTCGGTTTTGTACAGGTGATACGAGTCGTCGGCCACGTCGCCGGTCTCGCCGTTGTGCGTCTTACCCGGCGTATGGCTGAAGACATCCCACACCGACGGCCCTCGTCCCCCATCCTTCGCTCCACCTTCAATCTGATACGAAGCCGTCGCGCATCCCCACAGAAATCCATCGGGAAACTTGCGGCCTGAAGCGTGATCAGCGTCGTTGCCGGTCTGACCGAATGCAAACTTGGGTAATGACGTTCCGGCAAGCGCGGCTGCGGCAGTCGCTGCCATACCAAACTGACGGCGGGTAAGGTCTTTCATGGGTGGGCGCCTTTCACATGGGTTGCGCAAAGGATTGCGCTCCCAAGTGAATCGTTTTATCAGACCCACCGAGATACAGGCAAATTCCGGGATCAAATCGGCATTGGGGCAGAGTCAAAGGTACAGGCTTCAGCACCGCCAAAAGGTCTTCTCAAATTCACTCACAACGTTCGATGTGCGCGGTCCAACCCGCGCCCCATCTAGTTCCCTAGTTCCCTCGTTCCCTGCTTCTACACCGCCTCATTCCTGCGAATCACCTCGCGGTACCACTCGGCGCTCAGCTTCGGGTAGCGCTTCTGAGTCTTATAGTCCACGTAGTGAATGCCGGCCCGCGTCGAATACCCATCGTTCCACTCGAAGTTGTCCATCAGGCTCCACAGAAAGTAGCCCTTGATGGGATAACCCTCGGCCGCGGCCCGGTGCACATTGGCGATGTGGTTGCGCAGGTACATCACGCGGTCGAGGTCGACAACGTGGCCGTCCGCTGTCAGCACATCGGCTGAGGCGCAGCCGTTCTCAGTGATGAACATAGCCTTGGGCTTCCACAGGTCGCACACGTTGCGGATTGCCCAGTAGGCGCACTCGGGGCTGATCGTAATCCACCGCGGGAGCATCCGGGGATACGAGCTGGGCCACGGCTCGATCTTGAACCCGGCCTCAGTGGCGGCCGCGGAAACGTAATTGCAAATGTACACATTGTGACCCACAAAATCGAGCGGGCTGGCGATGGCCGCAAAATCGCCCGCCTCAACCTTGGGCGCGTCCGACCCAATCGAGTGCAAGTACTCGTCGATGTATTTGCCTTCCATCAGCGCGGTCAGAAAGGGCGCATTCATCACCCGCGTGGCGCGTTGCGCGGCGCGGATGTGCTCCTCGGTCTCCATCACCGGCACATATACATTGGCGTTCTCTGCCAGCCCCACCTGCACCGGTCCCTTGGCGTTTGCCCTTATGGCCTGCACTCCCAATCCGTGTGCCAGGATTCCGTGATGCCTGACCTGGTACGCATCTTTGAGAGGCAGTTTCAATCCCGGTGCAAAACTTCCATCCTTGTAAGACAAGTCGGTGAAACACGAGAACTCGTTAGTGGTCATGAAATGCTTAACGCGATCGGAGAGATGCTGGGCTATGTAGGCCGCATAATCGGCATAGGCCAGCGATGTGGCGCGCGATTGCCAGCCCCCGGGCAGCGCAGCCGGCAGGTCCCAATGAAAGAGCGTCACGTAGGGAGTGATGTTTTTCGCCAGCAGTTCATCGATGACGCGGTTGTAGTAATCCAGGCCCGCGGGATTCGGCTCGCCATTGCCTTCAGGGAAAATGCGCGGCCACGAGATCGACATGCGATACGTCTGCACTCCAAGATTTTTCAGCAACTGCACGTCGGTCTTGTACAGGTGATACGAGTCGTCGGCCACGTCGCCGGTATCGCCGTTGTGCGTTTTGCCCGGCGTATGGCTGTAGACATCCCACACCGACGCCCCGCGTCCGCCTTCCTTCGCACCACCTTCAATCTGGTATGCGGCAGTGGCGCAGCCCCACAAAAATCCCTCAGGAAACTTGCGGCCTGAATCGTGATCTGCTTGGCCTTCCTGGCCAAATGCGAATCGCGGTAATGACGTTCCGGCAAGCGCGGCTGCGGCAGCCATTGTCTGGCCAAATTGACGGCGGGTAAGGTCTTTCATCGAAGGGGCCCCTTTTCAGTTGGGAATCTTTCTTGGTTCCTTCCCAACCGACGTTTCTATCACCCCTGCCAAGACGCGCGCAAATTGCTCTGGTGTCCGCTCTAAAAAGTTCGCACCCAAAAACTGATTTGTCATACTGAGCGAAGATTGGCGCGTGTTTTGCTCCAATCGTAGTCGAAAGCCTGCCCTGAGCGAAGATCACGAAGTGGTCGTAGTCGAATGCCTGCCCTGAGCGGAGATCACGAAGTGATCGTAGTCGAATGCCTGCCCTGAGCGGAGATCACGAAGTGGTCGTAGTCGAATGCCTGCCCTGAGCGGAGATCACGAAGTGATCGTAGTCGAAAGCGGACCTGCATTTGATATTCAGCGAACTTCGGATTCACTGCTCTTGAAGCTATCTCTTAATCCTGCTTTGAAAGGGCACGGCTTCAGCCGTGCCGCAAAATGCTCAACAAAACCGTGGGCTTTAGCCCTGACAGCCGATTACGCCCACAAAATGAGTCGGGGCTTTAGTGCCTGCGTGTGAACTCGACTCTGGCGCGCTTTTCGTACGAAATCGGAGGGGGCAGCAGCCTTCAGGCTGCTGAATGAAACGCAGAATATAGAGGCGGCTTCGGCCGCGGGCCCTTCCAAATAGTCTTTCTTCACCGCGGACCAAGTTCTCACGCACGCACTTTAACCCCTGAGGGACGCTTTTAGTCGACGCGCCATCAAACCACGCGGCTCGCTTCACTCCCCACCCTGCCCCTTGTAAACCACCCCCGCCTTCATCACAAACTTCACATCCTGCAGCAGCTTCACGTCTTTCAGCGGATCGCCGTCCACGGCAATCACGTCGGCCCATTTGCCTGCGTCGAGCGAGCCCGCACGGTCGGTCCACCCCATCAGATCGGCTGCGTTCACCGTCGCCGTCTGGATCGCCTCAAGCGGCGTCATCCCCAGGTCGCGCACATACACTTCAACTTCATGCGCGTTCAACCCATGCGGATACACAGCCGCATCGGTGCCCAGCGCAATCTTCACGCCCGACTCGTACGCATGCTTAACGTTCTTCTTCGCCACCGCAGTCACGTCCACCATCTTCTGCTGCAAAAAAGACGGCAGATGGCCGTGCTGGATCATCCAGTCTTCGAGATAAAGTGTGGGCACAAGGTAGGTGCCGTCCTTCTTCATCACCGCAATCGCGGCGTCGTTAATGTAGCTGCCGTGCTCAATTGAATCCACGCCCGCCTCGCTGGCCCACAGAATTCCCTGCGCGCCGTGCGCATGCGCCGCCACCTTGCGCCCCAACCGGTGCGCGTCGGCCACCATCGCCTGCATCTCTTCAAGCGTGAATTGCGAAGCCTGCGGATCGTCGCCCTTCGATAACACTCCGCCCGTAGCGCAAATCTTTATCAGGTCGGCGCCGTACTTGATGTTCTCGCGCACCTTGTGCTGCACCGCGGCGATGCCGTCAGCCACGCCGTCGCCCACCGCGTGGTACTCGATAGGCAGCAGGTTTTCGTCGCAGTGCCCACCGGTAATTCCGATCAGCGGACCGCTCACCTGCATGTGCGGCCCCGGCACCTGGCCCGCATTGATGGCGTCGCGCAGGTCCACATCTACAAATCCCGGGGCGCCCACGTTGCGCACCGTCGTAAACCCGGCCAGCAGCGTGGTTCGCGCGTTCACCACGCCGTTAATGGCCTCTTTCGCGTTAGTCTGCGTAAGCTCGAAATAAGGATCGAAGTTCGGTTGCATGGTCAGGTGCGTGTGCACGTCGATCAGGCCGGGCAGCACCGTCATCCCGCCCAGGTCAATCACCTTGTCACCCGGCTGCGCAGGCGTTGCGCTCGTAGCCGCGATCGCAGCGATGCGGTCCCCCGTCACCACGATGGTCTGCGCGTCAAGCGTCTTGCCGGTATGAACATCCAGCAGATGCCCCGCTCGAACCAGCGTTCTTGCAGCCGGCGAGCTAACCTGCGCCAGACCCTGTGTGCAAGCCGCGGAACCAAGCAGCGCAACCGCCGCAACCATAGCAATCCATCCGCGCCGCGCTGGCGCGCAACAACTAAACTGCATCGCAATCCTCCGGGGTGGCCCGTTTTTAAGTAGGCAAAGTGTAGCACGCGGTGCGGCACCGGCGAGCCTCACGTTAGCTGCCGGACGGCGGCATCATCGCCTGATATCCTCTCCCAATGAGAAGGCCCGCTCTCGTCGCCATCGACATGCTGAACGACTTCTTTGCGCAATATGAAGCCGCGCGCAAAGACAGGCTCGTTCGCTCCATCAACGAGCTGGTCGCTATCATGCGCGGGCACGGCCGGCCCGTCATCTGGGTCCGGCAGGAGTTCGACCCCGACCTCCACGACGCGTTTCCTGAGATGCGCGCGAAACAGATCAGCATCACGATCAAGGGGACGTCAGGCTGCGAGATTCTACCCGGACTCGCCGTCTCTCCCACCGATCCCGTCATCGTCAAAAAACGATACAGCGCATTTTTCGGCACCGGTCTCGACCCACTCCTGAGTGAGATCGAGCCGGATGCCCTGATTCTCGTCGGAATCAACACGCATGCCTGCATTCGAACGGCTGCCATCGATGCGTATCAAAGGGATTGGCCGGTCGTGCTGGCGGAAGACTGCATCGATTCCTACGATCGCGAGCATCACGAGATCTCACTCAGGTACATGAGAGACAAAATCGCGTCAGTCATGACGAACCGCGAAATCGAGCAGGCGCTACGAAAAGCTGATTAAGAAGTTCGGAGCCCTACGCGCAGCCTCACCAAACGAGAAAGGTGCCGCAGCTACTCCGTTCTCAGTCAAAAGGCTCCCAGAGGGAGCCAACGAAAATAGCCCAGGGTGGAGTCCGCCGCAGCGGACGGAACCCTGGGATGCGAGCAACAAATTGATACCGCGCCCCGTAGGGCCGCGACGATCCTCAATGCCGAATCAGCGGCTTCTGCTCGATGGAGCTGGGGAAATGCTCTTATGGAGAAACTCGAGTTTCCATAGGCTTTCAGGAAAGCAGGCCTTTCTTCCCGGCTCGCGATCATCATCGGTCGACATTGCCGAAATCAAGACTCTTCCGTCTGCACTGATTCGAAGCGCTCGATACACCACATAGCAGTCGGCCGGGATCAGCTTCTTGAAAAGAGGGAAGAGAGCGACCCTGTGATATCCGCCTGTCTTAAAGTCGAAAACGATTGGCGTGGTCTCGTCCCAATCACCCTGCGCCTCAATCTGCGAAGCCAACACCATCGTTCCATCGCTTGACCACGCGTCAATCCAAAACGAGTTTTCTTCAATCCATTCTTCGTCTTCAGGGGAGTCATCGCGTTGAGCAACGGGAACTGTGCGCTCTTTGCTATCCTTGCCGCGCACATGCAACTTCCAATCTGTGATGCAGTGGCGCGAATCGCCCGTTCCAGTTATCGACACTGATAGCTCAACCGCTGCGGAATATCCGGCCTTCGAGGTCACCCACTTCAGGGGACCTTTTGGGGCATGGTCGTCACAGGTAACCGTGCCAGTATCTGCCAGCGGTTTGCTCTCTTCCGCCGCAATCGGAAGAAACGTTAACACCGAGAGAACGAACAGCAGCAACTTGCGCATGCACCGATTCTAGGCCCGCATCACACGTCGAAGCAGCGAGTGACACAAAAAAGCCGCAACCTTTCGGCTGCGGCTCTTCCAACGGCTGAACAAGTCAGCCGGCAAACTACATCTCTCTCACGCCCTCGACAAACGCCTTCAGCTTGCGGCTTCTGCTCGGGTGGCGCAGCTTGCGCAGCGCCTTGGCCTCAATCTGCCGGATGCGCTCGCGCGTCACCTGGAAGCTCTGCCCAACCTCTTCGAGCGTATGCTCCGAACCATCTTCAAGACCAAACCTCATCTTGATCACCCGCTCCTCGCGCGGCGTAAGCGTGCGCAGCACCTGGCTCGTGTACTCCTTCAGGTTCACGCTGATCACTGCCTCGCTCGGCGAAACTGCCTGGCGATCTTCAATAAAGTCACCCAGGTGCGAGTCTTCTTCTTCGCCAATCGGCGTTTCCAGCGAGATTGGCTCCTGCGCAATCTTCAGCACCTTGCGCACCTTGGCCACAGGAATATCCATGCGCCGCGCAATCTCTTCGCTCGACGGCTCACGTCCCAGTTCCTGCACCAACTGCCTGCTTGTGCGGATCAGCTTGTTGATGGTCTCGATCATGTGCACCGGGATGCGGATCGTTCTTGCCTGGTCGGCAATGGCCCTCGTAATCGCCTGCCGGATCCACCACGTCGCATACGTCGAAAACTTGTAGCCGCGCCGGTACTCGAACTTGTCCACCGCCTTCATCAGGCCGATGTTGCCCTCCTGAATCAGGTCGAGGAATTGCAGTCCGCGGTTGGTGTACTTCTTGGCGATCGACACAACCAGTCGCAGGTTGGCCTCGATCAGCTCCCGCTTGGCCTGCTCGGCGTCCATGTCGCCCTGGATCATCTCGCGCTGCGTGCGCTTCAGCTCGCCAATCAACACGCCAGCGTCGCCCTCAATCTTCTCGAGGTCCGTCCGGCAGTTCTTCTGCTGGCGCCGATACTCCTTCTTCAGCTCCTCGCTCTTCGAGGCTTCATGCTTCTGCTCCAGCGACCGGATCTGCCGCTCCAGCGTCCGCATCGTGTCCACGGTCTTGTTCACCTTGTCCAGCAGGCGCTTGCGCTCAATAGGCGTGTACTTCAACTCGCGAACAATTCGCGAGATGTACACCTTTTCGCGCGCAATCGTCCAACGCAACCGGCGTGATTCCTTTACCTTCGCCTTGGTCGCCGGCAAGGCCAGCTTCTCGTCAAGCAGCGCAATCTTCTTCTGGTGCTTTACCAGCGCGTCGGTCCGCCCCACCGTGGCCTTTACGCGAGCCTGCACCACTTCTTCGGTCAGCTCTTCCTCGTCAAAAACCACAACTTCTTTCACGTTGCGAACGCCGCGCTTCAGATCCTCGCCCAGTGCCGCAATTTCGCGAATCACAATCGGCGAACGCGAAATCGCCTTCAACACCCGCATCTGGCCGCGCTCTATCCGCTTCGCAATCTCAACTTCGCCCTCGCGCGTAAGCAGCGGCACCGTGCCCATCTCGCGCAGGTACATGCGCACCGGGTCGTTCGTCTTTTCGAGAGTGCCCGGGGTCAGGTCTAGCTCAACGTCCTCGCCCTCTTCAATCTCAAAGTCCTTGTCGCCCGGAAATTCAGGGCCTTCGCGCAGATCGATGCCCTGGCTCCCGATCGTGGTCAACAGATCGTCCATGTCATCGGCCGTGCCGATCTCATCGGGGATCATGTCGTTCACGTCGCCGTAGGTAAGGTAGCCCTTCTCCTTGCCCGTTTCGATCAGGTTTGTTATGTCGTCTTCGAATTTGTCGTCAATCGCCAACTTTTTCCGCCCTCTCCAGTCCAGCCGGGGACCCCTCCACGCGGCCGACCGCTTGATTTCTTCCCTCACGCTCGCTTAAAGCAGACCGCAAGGACTTCGATGCCGCGCCAGAGCTAGTCGCTCTAATAAACACTTCGCGGCCACGCAAAGTTTCTTTCGCCGACCCGTTAGTCGGCGCCGGAACACTCTTCAGCCCGCAAAAATCCTGGGAGAAATTCCCCCATTGCGCAGGAAAAGACACGTCCGCATTCGTTTCATGTCTTGTGCTCGGAACAGGATGCTTGCGCCTTCAGGTTTCGCCTGGGTAGCCCGCGAGCCGCAGCTCATGTGTGGGGCAAAGGGGGCGCGCATCCCTACAGAGACTTCAAGAATAACACAGTCTATCTAGCTGAAAAAGCGAAAAATGAGCCCAAAAACGGCCCCGAACCATCCCCGACAGACTGCGTACGATCGGGCTTTGCCGGCATACCGGTCTGCCGCCCAATCCTGTTCCTGTTGATTAGACGCTCCAAGGCTTCCATAAGGCGCAAAATCCACATGATCGCGGCCTCGAAAATCGCCCGAATTCCAGTGGCTAGCGGGTCCCTCGTTCTTCGAGCAACTTCTTCAGGTCTCGTTTCCCGTGGAGGATTGAAACCACCTGGAGCGGTCTTGTCTCAGCACGGTAGACCACGACAAAATTGGGAAAGCGGGTTACAGCCCAGAACCGGACTGGCGAAGCAGTAATGTCGCTTCGCTTCGAGCCGAGCCGCGGATGCTTCGCCAAACTGACGCAAGCGGCTAAAATCGCAGTCTCTACGCGATTCGACGCACCCACGCTATCTTCTGCAACGTAATCCCAGATGTCACCGAGGTCGTCGACAGCCTGCGGTGTAAGAAGAAATGTGGGTGGCGTCTTTCAGGCAATCAGCCGCTTGGCGCGCCGATCGCGCAGTACGCGGGCAGCTTCGACGGGATCCAAAAGCTCCCCACGCTCCGCCCGCTCAAACCCTCGCGAAATCTGCGCTGAAATCGCCTCCCGCTCGGCAAGCATCCAGTCCAAATCCTGGTGCTGCTCTTGAATCACTGCGAAAGCTTGCTCAAGAACCTCATCCGGGCTCATTCCCGACTGGGCGGCCCGATCAAGCACCTTTTGCTGTTCGGGTTTGATTTCGAGAATCATTGGCAAATCTCCGCTGCCGGCAGACGGCTTGGAACGAATTATAGCCTTTACTCGTTTTCCGTGCGCCGCATCCGCCGCAGCGCGTGGTCGATCTCCAGCTTCTTCTGCGTCAGCATCGCCAGCTCCGCGTGGTCGCCGCGCCGCTCGGCCTCGGCAATCAGCCCGCGCAGCTCCCGCTGCCGGTGTTCGAGCGCGCGTTCCTCCACTTCCTGGATCGCGCTGCGCACTTCGCGCTCCTCGGGTGGCACGGCCTCGCCCAGCAGCACCTCGGCCAGCAAAGCCCGCTGCGCCTCGTCCTCCACCGCCTCCATCGGATCGCGCGCTCCTCGCCCGGCCAGAGCCCGCAGCGCCGGATAAGCCGCAAGATGCTCAAAATAACTCGCCTGGCCGGTCACCGCCTCGGCTGCAAGCCGGCGCGCCGCCTCAAATTCGGGATACGTAACTGCCAGCGCCCGCAGCAGCACCCGCTCAACCTCGTTCAGCGTCGTCGCCCGCGCCTCAACCCGGTCCCGCCGCTTCAGCGCCGCCTGCCGCAACTCCTCGCGCATCACCGCCGAATCGATCCCCAGCTTCTGCGCCGCATCCGCCGCAAACTGGTCCCGCGCCAGCTTCTCCGGCATGCGCCGGATGTGCGGCAGCAGAAAGTTCATCGCCTTCAGCTTCTGGTCGGCGCTCGCGCCGGGAAAGGCCGCCCGCGCCCGCTCAATAAGGTAGTCCGACTGCGGCCGCGCCTCGCGAATCGCCTTGGTATACGCCTCCACGCCCCGCTCCCGCACATACCTATCCGGGTCGAGCCCGCCTTCAAGCGTCACCAGCCTGATTGAGAATCCCTCTTCTGTCAGCAGCGCAATCGACTTCTCTGCTGCGTTCGCTCCCGCCGCATCGGGATCGAAGTTCACCACCACGTTCTGCGTGTGCCGCCGCAAAATCGCCACCTGCTGCTCGGTAAACGCCGTGCCGCTGGTGGCAATCACGTTCTGAACCCCGCGCAAAAACACGCTGATGCAGTCCATCTGCCCCTCAACCAGCAGCGCAAACCCCGCCTGGCGAACCACGCTCTTGGCCTTGTCTAAATTGAACAGCACATTGCTTTTGGAGTAGAGCTGCGTCTCCGGCGAGTTGAAATACTTCGGCCCGGCTTTCTCGTCGTTGCCAACCGTTCGCCCGGTAAACGCGATCACCCTGCCGCCCTCATTGGCTATTGGGAACATAATGCGTTTGCGGAACCGGTCGTAAATCGGCCCCCGCGAACCATCGTCCTGTTCTTTGCTGTTGAAAAGACCGCTCGCCCGCAAAGTCTCGTCGTCGGCCATGCTCTTCAGCCGGTCGCGCAATCCGTTGAAGTTGTCGGGCGCGTACCCAATCCTGAATTTTTCTATTCCCTTTTGATCGAGCCCCCGGCCGGCCAGATATTCGCGCGCCAGCGCGCCCTCAGGCCCGCGCAGTTGCTCCTCAAACCATGCCGTCGCCGCCTCATGCAAGTCGAGCAGCTTGCCCCGCAACCGCGCCTCGGCCGCCTGCTCCGGCGACGAGTACTCCTGTTTCGGCAGTGGAATGCCGCATTTCTGCGCCACCGTCCGCACCGCCTCGGGAAACGTGATGTTCTCAATCTTGCCCACGAATGTGAACACATCGCCCGAAACTCCGCACCCGAAGCAGTGAAAAAACTGCCGCACCGCGTGTACGTTGAACGAGCCCGTCTTCTCTTTGTGGAAGGGGCACAGACCCACATAATTCGTAGCCCCGGCCTTGCGCAGCC
Source organism: uncultured Occallatibacter sp. (assembly GCA_964528915.1). Lineage (GTDB taxonomy): Bacteria > Acidobacteriota > Terriglobia > Terriglobales > Acidobacteriaceae > Telmatobacter. Next base: position 20,743 of record CAZGUD010000002.1, on the reverse strand, counting down.
GGATGTACCCCTCGACAATCTTCACGATGTCGGCCTGCTGCTTCACGTTCTGGGCAAAGTCGGTCACGGGCGAGAGCTAGTCTACATTTCTCCAAGGCCCACAACATTCGTACCGCCGGTCTCCTGACCGGCTGTACTAAGGGCCTCCGGGCCCTCAGACACTGCGCCACGCCTTGAATTCCGGCTTGTCGCGCCGCCTGTGAGAAATGCGAACTAAGAATCAGCATACGTCCGTCGCACAGCGCACGCGTGTGGAACCAGTGGAAAGCCGGCCGCGCAAGAATCCCACCCAGCCCATCTCCATCACCCACGAACCGAGGGTGCCCCATCCTCGCGACATCTTTGCTTTTGTCGCCAGGGTGGGATAGCGAGGACACCGCACAGCCCATCTCCATCACCCACGAGCCGAGGGTGCCCCCGGTCCCTCGCTTTTGGGGACCGGGGATAGCGCGAACCTCAACGTAACTTTCTGCAACGGGTACGACTTTCCCCGCACCACCACACCGCCTCCCGGTGGGAGGCAACGAAGTTAGCTCAGGACGAAGTCCTGGGAAAGCCCAACAAAAAGACTCCGCAGCCCCGTAGGGGCGGCGCGAGCCGGCTGGCGTTGGACATGCCCCCAAACACCCGTGACACCCGTCACCGGTTCTCTTGCATGGAATTCCCTCGCATTCCGCTACGCTTAATTCAGTCATAAAGCAATACGAACCATGCAAAACGGCGAGCCATTGCGGCTCGCCGATCTTAACTGCGGCCATCATCCGCGGATTCGCGCGGCAACAGTCTTTCAGGAGTCACAACCTAGGCACACACGAATCGGAGAAATACTCTCGATAGCCTCCTCCCGGCAGCTTAATGGTGAAGCCGTCCGGTCGAGGTTCTTGTCACTCCCCGCGCGCACCGTGGAGCGGTGGCCGGGAATGACGGAAGAGATGGCCAAAGCAATTGCAACAAAACCAATCAAGGGAGCTCGCAGTTCAACAAGAAAGAACAACAGTCCTGCTAAAACCTGCACATCGAATGAGACGTCCGCACCCGATGCCGATCGCAGCGAAGAAGTGGCAGAAGTAAAGCAGGCGATTCAAGAGCAAGTACTCAAGGCGCGGCGCGATCCGTCAAAGGCGGATAATGCGCTCCGTCAAGTCGTAAAAATCTCTATCGCAAACGACTTGACGGCCTTTGTCATGGGAACGATAGAAACAGCAAAAAAGGGCAACACCATCGCAATGAAGCTCTTGATCGACCTCTGCAATGTCGTCGATCCAGACGGAGTAGGAGACGGATCAGACGCCGGCATAACGTTCACCGATCTGATTGGGCTCTCCACAAAGTGCATGCCGGAATTGCAGAATCCAGCCGCTGACGAGCCCACCCGAGCCGGCATCGCGGTCGCTCCTGGCGATCGCGAAACGGAATAAACATTGCTCAAGGCGCGTTTGGCGGCGCGCCCTGAGCACCCCACCCTGGCTCTCCCTCCTCTGCCAGGGTGGGGCAAAAATCAAGAAAAAGCCTCAAGGGCTGTGAACTCCCCTGCAATGAAATCAACCGCTTAGTGCCAACCCTTCCACAGTGCCACGGTTTCTGCTGCGAATCTCTTGAAGATTCGCATAGGCCCGCCTCACCACAAACAAGCTGAAAGCTGATAGCTAGAAGCTGCTTTTCTCCAGCTTCCCAATCCGCCCATGCGGACCAACCACATAGGGCAGCGACAGCGCATTCCAGTTGCGGTCAGCGTCAGCAGCCTCATGCAGCGAAGCATCAGGATGAACGGCTTTCCAGTTGCGTCCATCGTCAACAGAAACATCCGTCCCATTCGGCCCAACCGTAATCCAAAACTTGGTGGTGGAATCGTAAGCAACCGCCGAGCGATACCCATGCGGCGTTGTCTGCGCGAGTTGCCACGAATTTCCGCCGTCATCGGTGAAAGCTGCGGTCGCAGAAGGATCCTCAGGTCTTTGATAATCACCGCCAACAATCACCCCATCTGACCAGCGCCTCATGAACAAAGAGAAAATGCCGGCGCTCCTCGTTCCGCCCTGAATTGGGGTGTCAACCACGTTCCAGGTTGGCTTCGGGCAACTGCCAATGCAAACGTCGGGTGCCTCAATATGATAAAAGCGCGCGCCAGCCGCCCCCCCCGAGGCGAATTCGGGAACCATCCCTAATGGAGATAGGCTCATCGAGGAATTGCTTGCGGCGAACACACCGGACGACCGGGCGTCAGCGCGGGGCGTCATTCTTTCGCTCTCCCGCCTCCAATGCATGCCGCCCGAGATTGTTACCCAAAGCTGAAAATGGCCGCGGACGGGATCTCCAAGAAGCCATCCGCCGTTGGGGCTGGCGAATCGAATCGCATCCCAAAACCCATCCTTGTCCGGATTCGTAAACACCAGCTTCCACGTCTGGCATCCATCCGTCGTCTTATACAGCCGCGACAGATCGCCCGTCCCGCTCGACATCACAATCGCCGTATTCGCATCGAACGCCTGAATCCCGCGAAAGTCCAGCTTTTCAGCGCCGGGAGGAATCGTGCACGGCTGCCAAAGATACCCGCCATCTTCCGTCCGCAGCACCGTCCCATTCGTTCCGCTGGCCCACGCAACGCCGCCGCCCACGTTGTCGATGCCCCGCAAATCGGCTGTCGTTCCCGAGTTCAGAATCTGCCATTGTGCGTTCGCCGCGCCCCAAGCGATCAGCATAAGCGCCAGCCACAATCCATGCCGCTTCATAGCCAACAGTTTAGGCCAGGGATAGAGAGAAGAGATAAGAGAATGGAGATCGTACCGGCGGATTCCAAGCCGGCTGTACCGGTGGCGGCAACTGTTCACTTTCCCTCGTTCCCTTGTTCCCTCGCTCCCTGCCTTTCCGCTCCCCTTGAACTTTCCCCGCCGTCAAAACGTAAATCTTTGCATCCCAAACCTCCGTCCTTTGCGGATTAGGAGATAGCAGCGATTTATGAGCCATGACTGGCAGCCGGACTTCGAACAACTCGTTGACGAGCACCAGTCGATGGTCTTCTCGCTGGCTTTGCGCATGACCGGCGACCGCGGCTTGGCCGAAGAGATTGCCCAGGATGTTTTCCTTGAGCTCGACCGCAACCTGGGCAGGATCGAAAGTCCGGAGCACGCGCTCAACTGGCTGCGGCGAGTTGTAATGAACCGCTCGGCCGATGCATTGCGGCGTCAGCGGGTGCGCGGCATCAATCTGTGGGTGGAGATGGATGAGAATCACGGCGCGAAGCAGGAACCGCGATCGTCTCCGCTCGGTGCAAGGCTTGAAGGGTTATTGGCGACATTGCCTTCTCCGCAGCGCGCGGCATTGGTGCTGCGCTACCAGGAGGGGCTGACGCCCGATGAGATTGCGGCTACGCTCGATTCGCCGCTGGCCACGGTAAAGAGCAACCTGCAGCGCGGATTGAAGCTGCTGCGGGCCAAGGCCGAGAGCCACTTGAAGGAGTTCATTCGTGGGACCTGAGCCAATGGACGATTTAGAACGCGAGTTGCAGCAAGGAATGTTGCGGCTGCCGGCGCCTCCCGGGCTGAAGCGCAAGATCATGGCGCGCAAGCGGGCCCGCGACGCGGAAAAATCGCACCGGCGCGTGATCTTTTGGCAGCGCCTTGCCGCAAGCCTCGTGCTGTGCGGCGCGGTGGGTGGCGGCGTTACCTGGCACAACGTCCAGGAACGGCGTAAAGGCGAGGCGGCGCGCGAGCAGGTAATGATGGCGCTGCGCATTGCCAGCCATGCGCTCGACCAGATGAATGCCCAACTGGCGGAACACAACGATTCCAAATAGGAAAGAGAAAGTGGCGAATCGGCTTGAAAGGTACGGGTTTTATTGAGGACTGCGTAAGTAATGTCAGGCGAGCGCGCCGTAGGCGCCGTGGTTGTTAGCCCCGCGCTTCAGCGTGGGGAAGGGATTACGCAATATCACTGCGAGTCCCGTAGGGACGGCGCAAGGACATCACATTTGCTGGGACCAATTGCCCGTACGGGCTTTGGCCCCAGAGGGCAGCTTCGTATACACCGATCACTACCAAAAGGGAGAAACATGAAGAGTTCAATTGCAGCAATTCTATTAGCGGGTGCGCTGGCCGTGCCGGCATTGGCGCAAACTTCGGGTCTGCCGCTGCCTTCAGCCGTTGAAAAGGAACTCGAGGCCAAAGCCTCAAACGTAACCGAGGTTACGCTCGATAAAAACATGCTTGGCTTTGCGTCAAAATTCCTCGACAAAAAAGATTCCGACCAGGCCAACGCCAAACAACTCATCAGCGGGCTCGACGGCATCTACGTGCGCGACTACGAGTTCGACAAAGAGGGCCAATACTCGCTCGACGATGTTGAGAACCTTCGCAAACAGTTTGCAGGCGGCGACTGGGTACCCATGGTGCACGTGCACGAAAAGAAATCGGGCGAATCGACCGACGTGATGGCCAAGATGGTGAATGGGGAGTCGCGCGGCATGTTCATCCTTTCGGCCGAGCCCAAGGAATTGACCATCGTGCTGATCCTCGGACCAATCAAGATGGATCAGCTTGGCGAACTGGGCGGCCTCGGCGGGCTGGGCGGGCTGGGCGAAATCGGCAAAACCGTGAAAAAGGCTGACAAGAGCGCAACCAAAGGCGGTGGCGAATGAAAGTTCTGGCAGCGGTCGCAATCTGCGCAATCGTACTGATGGTGCCGGTAGTCGTGCTGGCCGGCGGCGGCGGCGGGTTTGATGGCGTGGTGACCACGCTCGAGCATCGCTACCACGCGCACGCCACGCGCATTCCGTTCGTCGGCCTGATCAGCCTGGTGGCGCACAAGGCAACCACCGGCGGCGTGAGCGGGTTGCACGTGGCCGAGTTCGACAACTTCAATGAGAAAGTCGACGGCGACGAACTCAACAATATCGTGGAAGAAAAGCTGGGTGCGGGCTGGCAGCGCATGATTCGCGATACCAGCAAGCATGGCGCCGAACAAACGCTTATCTTCGCGCATCCCGAGGACGACCGCATGGGCCTGTTTATCGTCGATCTCGATGGGCAAGAGATGGACGTGGTTCAAATCTCCGTCGATCCCGATCACCTGAGCCAGAGCATCGGGAAATACGAACATCACGACCATGACGAAGATAACTCCGATCATGACAACAACTCTGGCGAGGATTCGGATTAGTATTTTTGCTCCTCGAGTTTCCACCAACGAGGTTCGCCCATCCTCCTGGGCGTAGCCGAACGGCCCGCTTCTTGATTCCGTTCGCGGAAAGTGTGGAAAAGCCCGGAACCATGCGGTTGGCGGACTGAACCAATTCCCAGCCCGATCGTGAAAGATACGATATGAAAAATGAAGGTCGATTGGACGGTCCCGACTCCGCCCAGTTGTGGACTTATGTAGGATCAACGCTTTTCCTTGTGGCGCTGCTCGGGTCGGCAATTGCCGTTCCTGGACTCCGAATTCTCCACTCTTTGCAAGCGCTGATTTACGTTGCTGTCATCGTTCTTGCGCGTTGGGACAGTCCATGGGGGTATGGGGCTGGATTTGCCATTGCGATAGTTTGGAACGGGAACGAACTTGTCGCGCATGTAATGCAGGCGGACGCAGTCGCCCTCTGGTCATCGCTGCGCGCCGGGCACGTACCCCAGATGGTACCGATGATGGTGATGCTGGGCGGAGCCGCGCACTTAATTCTCATCGCCGCTGCTCTCTTTGCGATTACACGTCATAACAGAAAAGTCGGAATGTGGTGGAAGTTTGCGGCCGGCGGCGTCCTTTCCGTCGCATACTTTGCCTTGATTGTCGTCATTGCTCGGCCTCACTTCTGATTCTGAAAGCGCGCCAAATGTATTTGCGCGCGCCCCGGAGCAGGCTGTTACGAAACTCCTCTGAGACCCAGCTTTGTAATAAGGGCACGGCTTCAGCCGGGCCGTCACCTCGCCACATGAATGTGGGCTTAAGCCCCTGCCAAGCATCCGAGCCGCAAACCTTCGTCGATTGAGCGTTTCGTAACAGCCTCCGGAGGGCCGTGGCGAATCCTCCGCACCGGTCGCATGCATAAGCATCGGGTCACGCTTCGTTTCCCTATTCGCTCCCCTTTGTGCCCTCTACACTTAATGCAGCATGACGACCGCTGCACATGCGCCAACCGCGCATTATCGGGGAAGACTTGCTCCGTCTCCCACCGGCTATTTGCATATCGGCCACGCAATCACCTTCCACGCGGCATGGCAGCGCGCCCGCGACACCAATGGCACGCTGGTAATGCGCATGGAAGACCTGGACGCCGACCGCAGCCGTGCTGTTTATGCCGATGCAGCTTATGAAGATCTGCGCTGGCTGGGCATCGACTGGCAGGAGGGACCGGATGTCGGCGGGCCATTCGCGCCTTACGCGCAGAGCCAACGTGGCAAGTTTTACCAGGCCGCATGGCAAAAGCTATTCGTCGGCGGGTTCATCTATCCCTGCCGCTGCTCGCGCAAAGACCTCGCTTCATCCCTTAGCGCACAGCACGAGGGTGCCGATCTCGACGACGAGCCCATCTATCCCGGTACTTGCCGGCCATCAAACGCTGCAATCACTCAGGCATCCGTGTCGGCAGACAACGAACCTGCCGGGATGAATTGGCGTTTTCGCGTGCCCGATGGTGAAGCGATCGAATTCATTGATGGCTATTTGGGACCGCAGCGATTTGTAGCCGGCACAGAATTCGGCGATTTCCTGGTGTGGCGGCGCGATGGCAGTCCAAGCTATCAGCTTGCCTGCGTCACCGACGATCGAGCCATGCAGATTACCGAAGTCGTGCGCGGTGCGGACCTGCTCAAATCAACCGCGCGGCAGATCCTGCTCAATCGAGCACTTGGCTACGCTGATCCCGCGTGGTTCCATTGCAGGCTGGTGAGCGACGCCAGTGGCAAGCGCCTCGCCAAGCGCCACGACGCGCTCAGCATTCGCACACTGCGCGAGCGCGGAATGACACCGGAGCAGGTGCTGAATCAAGAGTTGGTTCGGAAATAGAAAGAGTGCGACTTGTTCGGGCCGCGCTCCTGGAATCATTTTCTCGTTACCCGTGCTTGATGAACTTGCCGTTCTGCAATTCCCGCATCGCGGTCTGCAGCTCGGCTTGCGTGTTCATCACAATCGGCCCGTACCATGCCACTGGCTCTTCCAACGGTTTGCCGCTCACCAGCAGAAAGCGAATGCCCTCCGGCCCGGCCTCGACCACAATCTCGTCGCCGCGATCGAACAGCACCAGCGAATGATTCTTGGCGTCGTAAACCGGCTGCGCATTGGCGTCGACAGCCGACTCCGTCAGCACAGCCTGCGGAGCCGAAGCGTCACTGAACGTACCCGCGCCGGCAAAGACGTAGGCGAACGCGTTACGCGTGGTCTCAACCTTGATGCGCTTGCGCGTCAACGGCGGCACGCTGATGTCGACGTACCGCGGGTCGGCAGCTACTCCCTCAACCGGCCCCGTCTTGCCCCAGAACTCTCCGCAGATGATGCGCGCTTTCGTTCCATCATCCTCGGTCACCTCGGGAATCGCGGCAGACGGAATGTCCTGGTAGCGCGGGTCAGTCATTTTGAGCGCCGCGGGAAGGTTGGCCCACAACTGGAAGCCATGCATGCGCCCGCGTTCATCTCCCTTGGGCATCTCCTGGTGCAGAATGCCGCTGCCCGCAGTCATCCACTGCACATCGCCCGCGACCATGCGGCCTTTGTTGCCCAGGCTGTCGCCGTGCGCAACTTCGCCGGCCAGCACGTAGGTGATGGTCTCAATGCCGCGGTGCGGGTGCCAGGGGAAACCCGCCAGATAATCGGCCGGATTCTCGTTGCGGAAATCGTCAAGCAACAGGAACGGGTCGAACTGGTGAGTCTTGCCGAACCCGAAGGCGCGCTGCAGCTTAACGCCTGCGCCTTCGATGGTGGGTTTGGTCTCGTAAATCTCTTTTACGGCTCTCAGTGACATGGCTTAGACCTCCAGCGATTGCCGCATCGCAATGATTCGAATAGAACCAGGCAGCCCGAACAGAAGCGGGAAGCGGTCGAATCGCATGTTTAGTAGATGCGCGAGCGAGATATTCGTTGCAACAGGTATTTCTGTTGTCACAAAAACTGGCACCGCTCCAGCAAACCGCTTCCACTTTAAACACTGGAGTTCGTTGATTGAATTGTGCCCGCCGGCAAGCGTATCTAATCGTCCGCACTGGCGGTGGCGTTCGCGTCCCACGTGAATACCTCCTGGAGCGGCACCTTGAAGACGTCGGCGATTCGGAACGCCGCCTCCAATGTCGGAGAATACTTTCCAGACTCGACAGCGGCGATCGTCTGACGGGTAACTCCAATGCGCTGCCCCAGTTCGGCCTGTGACATTTCTCCGTTTAGAAATCGGAGCAACCGAATCCGATTGGAGACCGACCCTGTCATGACGCCTGCCTGCGATAGCTGGCCACCATAACGCCGTAGTGAACAACCTCTGCCGCCACGATCATAAAGAGGGCGGCGTTAACAATCTTCCATCCGCTCGAATTGAACGGCATCATCACACCGACCATGATCATGCCCGCGATGAGCACATAGTAAGCCGAACTGATCGAGCGTCGCATGATCGCCTGATCCCGTTCGTCCGGCGGCATACGCGCGTCGTCGGGCGAACTGCGGCGAAAGTACAGATGACCTGCCCCGATAATGAGCGCCTGCGCCACCGCTGTGACGCCGAAAGCGAAAAGCTGCCGCACGTTGGGCAACGCCGCATCGGGCAATGCGTGCATTGCAACCAGCGCGAAATAGGGGCCAAACGTCACAGCCATCGCTATGAGCGACAGCCAACCAGTTTTTTCTCTGTAAGCCAAGACGAACCTCCATTAACCTCAGGACAAATGTACTACATACATTACGTGATGTAAATTAAAACTAACATCAAGATGACTATTTTTGCCTTGAGATCTCAGTGGGGGATAAGCGAGGAAGGGAAACTCAGAAGGAATCGTCGCAAACGGCACGGCGGCTTGCCGTGCCGTTTCTTCAAGTTAGAGCCAGGGTGAGGAATTTTTCAGCGCACCCTATGCCTTGATGAACTGCACTTCCAGGGTGATCGACACCTCTTCGCCCACCAGGAAGCCTCCGGTTTCGAGAGCCGCGTTCCAAACCAGCCCGAAGTCCTTGCGGTTGATCCTGGCAATGGCGGAAAGGCCGATGCGGGTATTTCCCCAGGGATCCTTGCCGGGGCGCTGGGCCCTTCAACGGCAAAGGTCACTGGCTTGGTCACGCCGTGAATCGTCAGGTCGCCGGTCACGTCATATTCGCCCTCGCCTTTGCGTACCACCTTGGTGGATTTGAAGTTGAGCGCCGGGTACTTATCGGCGTCGAAAAAGTCCGCGCTCCTCAGGTGGCCGTCGCGCTGGGTATCGCCGGTTGAGATGGTGGCAACCGGAACCGAGGCTTCCACGTAGGAAAGGGTCGAATCGGCGCTGTGCTCGGTCAGCACGCCGGAGAGGCCCGAAAAACTGCCCTTCACGTTCGAAATCATCATGTGCTTTACCTTGAATTCGGCCGCCGAATGGGCGGGATCGATGTTCCAGATCGTTGTGGCTGCGGTGGTAACGGGTGTGGCGACGGCGGAATTGGTCATGGGTACGCTCCTTTGAAGTTGGAGTCAGGCTGCGCTCAGCAGCGACCCCATACACTTGGATAGGATGCCGCGAAATAATATTCGTTGCAACAACTATTGTTCTAACTGTTAAAATAGCGCTCAACTTCTGCCCGGATAGGTCGATCACTGTCTGGCGTCCCTTCGAATCCGGGCTTACCAGCCGCGTGAGGCCTCGGCGGCTAATGGCTGTCTTACGCTGTCTTACGGCTTCGCGCCGGCGTCAAACCGCGTAGTACCTGTCTAACGCTGCCAAAGGCCGCGCCTCACGGCGGTCTTACAAGACCGTTTGGCCCCGTCTAACATCGCTCGCCGGCAATTAACCGTTAAGCTTCTTCGCCTTACGAGCCCCCCCAACTACAACCCCCGTACCCAACAACGCTGCCGTAATCTATATTTGTCGCGCACAGGAGCCGGCTTGGTCCAAGTTAACCCTACTGACGTTCTCGCTGTCATCGATGTCCAGAACGACTTCTGCCCCGGCGGCGCCCTTGCCGTTCCTGAGGGGGACCAAGTCGTCGGGCCGATCCTTCGCGTCGCGCCGCTTTTCGCGCACATCGTCCTCACGCAGGACTGGCACCCGGCCAATCACGCCTCCTTCGCGAGTTCTCACCCTGGCTCACAACCCTTTGAAACTATTCAACTTGCTTACGGTTCGCAAACCCTCTGGCCTCCCCACTGCGTGCAGGCGACCCCGGGATCCGATTTCCATTCTGCTCTCAAGCTCACCAAGGCCGAACTCATTCTGCGCAAAGGGTTTCGGCCCCACATCGATTCCTATTCCGCCTTTTTTGAGAACGACCGCGATACTCCTACGGGCCTGGCAGGATATCTTGTCGACCGCGGACTCACCCGCGTCTTCCTTGCCGGTCTGGCGTACGATTTCTGCGTCGGCTACTCCGCGCTCGACGCACGCCGCCTCGGCCTTCAGGCTTTCGTCATCCGCGATGCCTGCCGGGCTATCGACCTGGACGGGTCAGTGGCCGGCATCGAGCGAGAGTTTGCCGCTGCAGGGGTAGCGTTGATCTCGAGTGCCGAACTCGGAATCGCTATCGCGGAGAACTAGAATCGATTCAGGTCTCAATCTTCAGGTTTCGATCGCCTCTCTCATGTCGCGCAACTTCTACATCCTGGCCGCCACGCTGGTGCTCTTCGCGCTTATTTCAGCCGGGATGGCACTCATACCTTCGAGCTTTCAGCCCGGTCTGCCGGCCAACGGTTCCCTGTGGCGCACGGTGGCGCTCATGCTTCTGCTCGCGGGCCTGGTTTCAGGGCTCATCGGCGTAATGAGCCATCTGTTTGAGCAGGTGGACCGCCGCAGTGAGGAAGCCCGCCGGCTGGCGCGCAAAAAGCGCCGGTCAGATAGCTGAATCTCCCCCAGGCTAACCCCGAATCATGGCTCCGCTAAAATAGAAGTGGTTTGTTTTTCGCAAGTACGCCGATTCAAAAGCGGCGCATGTTCGAATTGCGTATCGATTGCGTCAGCAAAACACCACGCAGTTGCCGCATGCGCCGCGCCTTTGAATCGCAACAGGCAAGCATCGTAAGAGGATCGAGTGGCACCAAATGTATGAAGTAACCGTAGAGGCCGGGTTCTCGTCTGGCCACTATCTGCGCAACTACCGCGGCAAGTGCGAGAACCCGCACGGCCACAACTATAAAGTCCGCGTCACGCTGGCCGGCGCCGAGCTGGACCAGGCTGGCTTGCTGCTTGACTTCAAGTTGCTCAAGCAGGTGATGCGCCCGGTCATCGACCGCATCGATCACCAGATGCTCAACGAGCTCGAGCCCTTCACCGTGCTTAATCCCTCGGCCGAAAATATTGCCAGGTTCTTTTACGACGAGACCAATCAGCAACTCGACAGCATGACCGGCGGCCGCGTGCGCGTGAAAGAATGCACGATCTGGGAGACTGACACCACCACCGCGACCTATTACGAGTAAGCAGGGTCAGCCTGCGCCGCGAAACCCTGTCGTGCGGCGATGTGGGAAGTTACCTCGCTGCCAGAGATAGCAGCCGCGCCACCAGCGCCGCGGCAATAGCCGCTGCCACTGCCGAAATGCGATGCAGATTAAGCCACAGAGCGCTGGATTGCGAGGGAATGCTCTCAAGAATGCCGGAGGCGAAAGTCCCGGCAATCGAGAGCACGAAGACCGCGGCCAAAATGCTGAGAGTTGGCCGGCCCGCAAAACTTCTGAATGCCGGCACTATGCGAATGGCGATGAAAATCAGCATCAGGAGAGACGCGAGTTTGTGCACAATCGAGAGTGGCGCGCTCAAGGGCTGGCCCAGACAGCGCATCCCCAGCCCCGAAGCCAGTACCGCCAGCAGGAGCCAACCGATTACCAAGAGTTTTTGCGCAACCACCATGGCATACCTCAATTCCTTCGTGAGGCCCGCCGTTCCTTCCTGCTCCCGATCTATTTCTGCGCCGTCTGAACGGCCTTGGCTCCTTGCGCGGCCGGCGGATTCACATGTGCATTCAGGAAGTTCGCCAGATCCGCGACATCGCTTTTCGAGCCGACCATGGGCGGCATAAATCTGTGATACGGCGAATCCGCTTTGTACTCGTGCAGCATGGTAATAAAGCTCTCAATGTTGGCGCGATCGCGGCCCGCAAGCAGCGTCACCAGCGGTCGATAGCCATGCAGCGTGTGGCAGCTTCCGCACTCGCCGCGGAAGATGGCTTCGCCGCGCGAGTAGCTGGTGTCAGATCCGTTCCATACCCAGTTCGAATTCGCGAGATAACCTTGCGGGTTGTTGTCGATCTTCATCGCGTTGGGCACGCGCACGCCATTTGAGTACATCCAGCGCCCGATCACGTAGGGCTTGCGCAGCATCTCGCGCGAATACTCGCCCGCGCCGGTGGCCATCAGCGCCAGCAGCAGAATCGCTACCGCATGCGCGGGATTAAAGTCGACCGGGTTGCGATACGCCAGGTAATAGGCCACTCCGATGATGGTGGCCGACGTGATCACGATGATGAGCGCAATCCGCGTTACGGTCGAGAACGTTCCCGAGCCGATGGTGTCAACGCCCAGCGTAAGCAATGCGCGCTGCGAAGCCGGCACCATGAACAGGTACCACACAAACAGGAAAGGCATAGCCATAAACGACGGCACCAGCCACTTCACGCTCCATTTCACCAGTGAGCTCTTGAGCGCCGGCAACGTTGCACCGTCAATGCGGCTCGAGCTGATGAGCGCCCAGATTCCGGCCAGCGAGCAGCACACGCAGGTGCGAAGCAACAGGCTCGGCCAGTAAGTGGGATTGAAAAACGCGTTCCAGAATTTGCTGGCCTCATTGCCCGTACCCGCCACCGAGAGCCAGGTGTTGCCCGGCGTCAGCATGAACGTGAGAATGCCGTTGATGATGATCAGCGTGCAGACCGAAGCGCCGGCGTACACCCAGCCCACGGCCAGGTGCAGTTTTGAGTCAATGCGGTTCCATGTGTAGTAGTAGACGGCCGCGGTGGAGAGCTCAACCATGAAGAACACCCACTCGATGGCCCAGCCGAAGACGAAGTTATGAATCAGTGTGCTGGTGGCCTCAGGGTGCGTGAGGCCGATGGCGAACCAGATGCCCACGCCCGAAACCGTGCCGAAGACTCCGGTAAGGATGAGGAAGAACTTCGAGTAGCCCACCAGCTCCTGCAACCAGTCGGTGCGGCCCTCGCGAAGCGCCTTCCGCTCGGCCAGAGGCAGGTAAAGTCCGCCACCCACGGCAAACTGAGAAATCATCACGTGGAAGATGGCGATGATGCCAATCACCCAACCTGAGCCGAGATAAGGAATGTCCCAAAAAGGATAGTTCATAAAAAGTCAGCTCCTGGCTTCTAGCTCCTGGCTTCTAGCTCCGTGTGCTTCGACTGCAGCGTTCGCACCAGCAATTCGAAGCTGGCAGCTAGAAGCTGGTAGCTAGAGGCTGCTTTACCGAATCGTCCAATACCCAATCACCGTCGTGGCTAAGAGCGCAAAAATCGCCAGCAGGCCGAAGTAATGAGCCACGCGCGCCCGCCGCCCCGATTCGTTGTTCTTGTCATAGAACGGGATTAGGATCCACAACACAATTCCCAGCGTGAACAGCAGAATTCCCGCAATTTCGCCGGACTCGCCTTGCAGCCACTTGATCATTCCCAGCAGTTTCAACATCTCGAACGGGCTCATGAAATACCACTCGGGATGAATGCCGGCGGGGGCGGGAGCCAGGGCGTCATATTGTTTGCCCAGCGCCCACGGAAATACTGAAGCCAGCAGCGCCAGCACGTTGAGCGAGATGATCCACATGGCCAGGTCCTTGCGCAGAAAACTGGGCATGAACGGTATGCTCTTGCGCTGGGATGCGGGCTTTGCCTCTTCGCTGGGCGGAACCGCGTTGCCGTGACGCTGCACCAGCCACAGGTGGAACCCCAGCAGCGGTATAAACAGCGCCGGCAGCACTACCACGTGCAAGGCAAAGAATCGCTGCACTGTGAACTCCGTTACGTCGGGACCGCCGCGCAACATGGTGGCGATCGCCGGCCCAATCCACGGGATGGCCACCGGAATCTGCAGGCCCACCTTGGTGGCAAAGTAGCTCAGCTCATCCATAGGCAGTAGATAGCCTGAGAAGCCGAAAACCGACGCCAGGCCCAGCAGCGCCATGCCGCTCAGCCAGCCGAACTCACGCGGCTTGCGGTAGGCCTTCATAAAGTACACAGAGAACATGTGCACCAGCACCGAGAACATCATCAGGTTGGCCGACCACGAGTGCGCGGAACGGATCAACCATCCGAAGTTCATCACAAAGGTGATCTGGCGGACTGACTCGTACGCCTCTGCCCCCGGCCGGTAGTACACCAGTAGCAGCACGCCGGTAAAGCACTGCACCAGAAAGAGGAACAGCGATATGCCGCCCCAGTAATACCAGAATGACTGCGCATGCGAGGGAACCGTCTTATGCCGCGCAAATGCGGCCAGCTCCGACAATCCCAGGCGCTCATCCACCCAGTCGTAAACATTGCTCGCGATCGATTTTGTTGTCATCCGTCTTGGTCCTCGCGCTTACGTGAACGGTGAACGGTGGCCGGTGAACGGTGGTTACGCGACCTTGGAGTTCAACGTTGAAAGAAGCCTAAAAAGCATTTTGCCGATCCGGTGCGAAAGAGCTTCTGCCTGCTCGAGGGTTGCCGGGTCGCCCAAGTTAAGAGCGCGGGCAATTTCCAACTGCGTTTGCAACTCGCAATTCGATCCCCGCGCCACACTCAGGAATTGTCTGAACTCGCGTGTATTAAGCCGTCCCTGTCCCTCGGCAATGTTGCTCGGGATCGAAACGGCGGAGCGCCGAAGCTGTGAGCTCAGGCCGAACAGCTCCTCACGCGGGAATGCCTGGGTCAGCTTGTACACAGCGACCGTCAATTCCATCGACATTTGCCAAACCTCGAGATCTCGAAATGATCTGACGATTTCAGCTCTCATCCCACTCCACTTCTTGCGTGAACTACTGACGCTAGTCTGATTGCCCCGGTCCACCGTTCACCGCCCACCGTCCACGGTCTTTCTCACGCTCGCGACACCAATACGCCATCAGGGTTAAGCGCAACCTTGTAAAGTGTGAGCGGCTTGGGGGGAGGGCCACTCACGTTGGCGCCCGTGTAGGCGTTGTAAACTCCGCCGTGGCATGAGCAGTGAATCCGGTCGGCCTGCGGCTCGTATTGCACGGTGCAGCCCAGGTGCGTGCAAACTGCGGTCATTGAAATCCAGCGCCCGTCCTCGTGGTGAATCAGTAACGCCGGCCGGGTGCCAAACTTGAACATGAGCACCGAGCCCATCGGCAGTTTCTGCGCGTCTTTCAGCGTCACCTCGGTTACCGCCGTCTCATTCAGCGCCATCTCATTCGGCGATGCCAAATAGCGGTAGACCGGATATGCCAGCGCTGCCGTGTAACAGATGCCGGCTGCGCCAGCCGCCGCCAGAAACGCTCTCCTCGTATTGCGGTCGCCGTTCTCCGCCGGAATTTCCTCGACAATCACGGTCGAACTTCTCAGATCGCTCATCGCCGTCTCCCGCGCGGTCAGGCCGCGCCCTCCATTTGCTTTTGCGCGCGCGCCAAAACTGATATCAGCCAACCAACCACACCCAACCCGGCAACAAACAGCACCAGGAACAAACCAACCACGCTCCAGTTCGTCACCACCGCGCGATCCCAAACGTCGTAGCCCTTGTTGAGCAGCGTCAGGTCGCGCACGCCGTCGCGGTAAACGGTAAGCATGATCTCAACCAGCACCGCAACCAGCACGCCGGTCCAGCCCAGCCAGCCGGACGTGATCTTTCCGAACGCGGCAATCGCACCCACCAGAATCGCTACCACCACCAGCAGCAGCCATCCGTAGCCCGCCAGTCCAGCAAATCTATAGAGCGTGTGACCAGGGAATCCGTTGGCCAGGCCTAGTCTCACGGCCTGGGGCTGTACGCTGGCTGCCCAAACGCCGGCAAGCAGGTAAAGCGCGCCGAAGACAATGGAAAGCTTGCCACCCTGAGCGGCCATGTACTTCTTCTGCTCGGCGTCAAAGGTGGAGCGTCCCGCCAGGTACACAAGCCAGAGCCCGGCGATAAACAGTCCTCCGGCCAGCATCATCAGCCAGCGCGGCTCCAGTGTCGGATCGGGCGGAGGCAGAAACCGTCCGGCCCCCGATGCCGAATACATGTCGCGCCATACCTCGGGCCGAAGCATCAATGTCATATTCGTCGAGAGCAACCGCGAGATGCTGCCCGCGGTCAGCCACGCGATCAGGCCAATCCACCACGCCGATTTGCCTTTGTCGAGCCGCGCTGAAAACTGGTAAAGCAACCAGTAGCAGAGCATCAGAAGGGGAACGATCGCGATCCAGTAGATTCCGATGAGCACGCTGGAGGTGTAAAGCGCGCGCCCGTAGAGCACTTGCGCAAACAATAGCGGCGGCACGCCGAGGTTGATTACATATGTCATTACTACCGTCAACCTGCGCGCCAGCGCGCGTGCCGTGGTTGAAGCTGCGGCCGAGTCTTTAAACAGGCTCAGCCCCACCGCCAGCAACAGGCCGCCCAACAACATTTCTACCGCTACAAAATGCAGCGACAGCGTGACGATGTGCAGCAGCTTGAATAGCCAGACGGGTGCGGGCAAGGGAATTGGATCAACAGCAGGAAAAGGGTTCATAGGTTCTGCAATGTCCTCTCTGCTTCCGGCGCAGACAGCTCAGGTTGCAGGAGCATTTTGGACTTGTCTTCTCCAATTTGGATTGGAAAACTCAACTTATATCGACAGATAACCGGGGGTCTGTGACGGGCGTTACATAAGGCGGTGACGATTTCAAATACGCTGCCTTGTAAGCTTCGATCGCATGCAATTCTTCAAACGGTGCTTGGCATTTTCGCGCGCCATGCTGCCGCATGCCGCTCAAGCCAGCAGTTTGGCGGGATACCAAAGTGAGAAAAACCAATTCGTCGATGCAGCTCACTCGTGCCGCGGACTATGGGGTCAGGGTGATGATTTTTCTAGCGGCCGCCCCGCCGGAATCCCGGATTTCGCTCGTCGAGCTCGCCGCCGCAACCAACGCCCCTGATAGCTTTCTCTCCAAGGTTCTTCAGGCCCTGTCGCGGGCTGGCCTCATCTCGTCGCGTCGCGGCCAATCGGGCGGCTTCAGAATGTCGAATCAGGGCCGCGAGGCATCCATGCTCGATGTCATTGAAGCCGTCGACGGAAAAATCTGCCTCAACACCTGTCTCGTTTCCGGTAAATCCTGCAGCCGGAAACATTCCTGCCCGGCCCATCCGGTTTGGGCAGACGCGCAGCGCGCCATGCTGCTGGTATTGGACGCCGCCATGATCGCCAACCTCGCCGCGGAGTCAAAGCAAACTCAACTCAGCAACGAAGCTTCCTGGCAATGTTCGAATTGCAGTGCGGCAATGCCCGCCGAAAGTTAGATTCCAGCAAGCGCAATTGCTCGAACGTTGCACCTGTCCCAGGCCCAATTTGCATAGAGGGCAGATTGGCGCTAGCCCTCAACTGCCTTCCGTCCGGTCCGATTCGCTATTTGCAATTCCGGGCGCGGAGTGGTCCAATCGAATTAATTGAAACAGGGGTGCTCCCCGGCATTTTCATTGAGGTTCAAGAGAAAATGCCGTGCGTGGGGCTGAGAAATACCCTCGAACCCGATCCGGATAATACCGGCGTGGGAAGTTTTCTAAACTCCGAGCGGCAATCCTCATTAACCATGCAAGCTCCCTTGTTTCATTTGCAAAAAGGACCAGGGAGTCTATGCATTTGGAGCCATCAACTTCTTCTTTCGTTCGAACCTTGTTGGCGCTAATCGTTTTATTCGCGCCCGCTCAGCACATTCTGCGAGCGCAGGCCGAGCCCACCGCCCAATCTGCCGTCCAACGCCAGCAGCCGGTCACGCAGCAGCCGGTTGCATCTTCGCAAGCCGCCAACCAGTCAGCTTCCAACGAGAAAAAAGTATCGCCCGTCACCACTACGGTCGTAGTTCACGCCGACATCAACGGCGACTACCTTCCCGAGTCGGTCACCGTGGGCAATCTCGCCGGCCTACCCATCAAGAATGCGCCGCTCTCGGCCACCGCCGTCACACGCGACCTGCTCAACGACCAGGTTGCCCGGCTCCTCTCTGACGTTGTCGAAAACGATGCCTCTGTCGAAGACGATTACGTGCCCGTGGGCTACTATGGCGACTACCAGATTCGCGGATTCCCTATCGACCTCGCCACCGGCCTTGAGGTCAACGGCCTCACCATCGCCGGCGAGCAGGACGTTCCCCTCGAGAATAAGGAGCGCGTCGAATTCATGCACGGCCTGGCCGGGATGACGAGCGGCGTTGCTTCCGGCGGCGGCCTCATCGATTACGTCACCAAGCGTCCTGCGCCCATCAAAGCAATTGACTTCGCCACTGATCAGTACGGCTCCGAGCTCGGCGCGGCAGACCTCGGCCGCATGTTCGGCAGCCATCAGCAAGTCGGCGCGCGTCTCAACCTCGCCGGTGAAAGCATCGAGACCTACATGAACGGAACCGGAGGCTGGCGCGCGATGGGCGCCGGCGCAGCCGATTTCAAGATCTCTCCACACGCGATTCTCAAAGGCGACTTTGAATACCAGCACAAGACCGAGCGCGATGGCAGCGGCTATCAGCTCCTCGGCGGAACAACTTTGCCCGACATCAATCGGCTCTATCGATCCACCTTGCTTGGCGAGCAGTCGTGGGCGCCGCCCGACACTTACGACGTCTTCAACACCAATGCGCGATTCGACTATCGCTTCCCCGGCCAGTGGTCGGCCTTTGCCACCGCCAGCCTCAGCCACTCGCTCATTCAAGACAACGTGATCTACGCTTACGGCTCGTCGATCGACCCCAACACGTACCTGCCCAACTGCCCCAACGCTCCCGATGCGCCGGAGTATTTTTTCTGCCCCGACGGATCTTATGGGATATATGACTACCGTGACCCCGGCGAGTTGCGCATCGATGCCGTAGCCGAAGCGATCTTGGCAGGCCGCATCAAAACTGGAGCCATCACGCACAACATCGTTGCGGGCACTGAGCTCTTTCTCCGCAGCGTGCAGCAGCCCGGCTTCTACACCGTCGCCAATCCCTACGACCCCAGCGGCATTGTGCAGGACGGAGCGGTATACACCTACCTCGGCGCTGAAAACATCTACCAGCCGCTTCAGGCCTATCCCATCGAGAGCCCGGTTGAAGCAGCCGGCCCGCGGCGACTGTGGGAAGACAGCCACCAGTCTTCGGCAGTTTTCGAAGACCGCATCGAGCTGCCCCATCGCATCCAGCTCATCGCCGGCGGCCGCTACGATGCGCTGCGCGATCACAACTACTCGCTCTACGCCTCGTGCACTGACTTCACAGTTCCGGGCAACTGCCCACTCGAGCCAACCGACAAGCCTGCATGGCTGCCGCAGTTCGCAGCCACTTACAGTCCGGCCGCGAGTCTCACTATCTACGCCAATTACGGCGTGCTGCTCTCGCTGGGGCCGCAGGCGCCGTGGTGGGTCGATAACGGCAGCCAGTTTCTTGCGCCCTTCAACACGCGCCAGGTCGAAATTGGCGCGAAATACCAACCGGACAATCGCATCCTCATCGCCGGCGACTACTTTCACATGCGCGCTCCCTTCATCTATCCCAAGATGATTGCCGGCCCTGACGCAACGTGTCCGGGCGGTAACGCGGGCGATTTCTGCTTTGAGTCGGAGGGCCGCGAAACTCACAACGGTATCGAGCTCAATGCCGAAGGCCGCGCGGCGAGCTGGCTGCGCCTCAATGCCTCCCTGGCAGGTCTTCATGCCATCTCCGAAAACACCGGCACGCCCAGCTACGACAACCAGCAGGTAATCAACGTGCCCCGCGTACACACCAACCTCTTCGCCGACGTCACGGTTCCGCATGCGCGCGGTCTCTACGTTATGCCTGGATGGAGCTATTCGAGCCTCAAAGAAGCCACGCGCGACGATGCGGTGAGCGTGCCCGGATACAACATCTTCAACCTCGGCCTGCGCTACACGCCCGGCGGCGAGCACGGCCGCGCCACCTTCCGCATCTACGCCAATAACATCGCGAACAAAAAGTACTGGTCCGACACCGGCGCAAGCTACGGCGACACATTCGTCTGGCTCGGCGCGCCAACCCTGGTCAGGCTCTCGGCGCACTACACGTTTTAATGTGTCAGAACTGAGATAGGCATTGCACCAACAATGTCATCCTGAGTTTCCATGGACCTTCGGGTCCAGCAAAGGGGATGAAAATCATGTGACTTTCGACCGAGCGTAATCCTCCGCAGCGGACGGAGTCGAAGGACCTGCATTTGCCTTTCCATTCTCATCCTGCTGATTCGCGGGTACCCCCGTCGAGTGCCCCCGGTCCCTCGCTTTTGGGGACCGGGGACGCAAGCAAACTCGCCGAAACGATACTAGCCCCGTGACCGCATGATTTGGTAATGGCCGGAATGTAGCGCCAGCCACCTGGCCGGAATGTAGCGCCGGCCACCTGGCCGGAATGTAGCGCCAGCCACCTGGCCGGAATGTAGCGCCAGCCACCTGGCCGGAATGTAGCGCCGGCCACCTGGCCGGAATGTAGCGCC
>CAZGUD010000001.1:0-492955 GCA_964528915.1 uncultured Occallatibacter sp. | reverse complement strand
AGCCGTCTTGAACTATGTCATTCCAAATGTTTCGAGCAATTGGTGGAGATAATAACAATGCCTTTCGAAAGTAGACGTGTGTTTGAGGCTGGGTCAAAGGAAAGCCGTGGCGCCGGTTCATCCAGGCCGGGAATAAAAGCCTGCAGCCTGCGGGCAGTTGCCGCAGTCATGCTTACTCTTACCGCCGGCATGCCGGCCGGGTTCAGCCAGCAAGTGACGGGTGCGGGTTCAAACGGACCCGACAAGGCAGCCTCAACCCTGCCCAGTGCCCCGGCTCCGGTTCCAACCTCGCCATTTCCGCTGCGCACCAGCTCGCGCGATTATTCCAAGCCGTTTGGCGGCTGGTGGGGTAACCCGATCAACATGTACCGGCCGACCAAGCTGGGGGTTGCCAGCTTTACCAACTCGGTCAGGCTGGGCAATCTGGTCAAGGACGGCAAGATCTACCTCAGCCTCTCTGACGCCATCGCCCTGGCCATTGAGAACAACTACGACATCGCTATTGCCCGTTACGACCTCGACATTGCCGATACCGACATCCTGCGCGCCAAGGCGGGCTCAGAACCATTGGGCGCGCCTTCGGGAATCGTGACCGGAACTCGCGGCGGCTCCGCCAGCATTCTCTCCACCGGCGGTGGCCCAGGCGGAACCGCCGGAGGTTCGGGTGGCGCCGGTTCGGGCACAGCGGGACTCACGCTCACCACCGGCGGCGCTGGTTTGCCGCCAAGTTCGTTCGACCCCGTGATCGCCGGGACCATTACGCTCGACAAAACTCGCTCGCAGCAGACCAGCCTCTTCAGCCCGGCATCCGCCTCGAACACCAACACGTATGACTTCACCTACAATCAATACTTTGCGCCGGGAACCACTCTCGCGGTGGGGTGGAACAATACCCGCGCCACCAGCAACAGCTCGCTCACGTTTTATCTGCCAAATTACACTTCTTCGTTTAAGGCGACCGTGACGCAACACCTGCTGCAGGGCGCCGGCGTCTGGATGAACAAGCGCTTCATTTACCAGGCTCAGAACAACCGCAAGATTACTGATTCCTCCTTCCGCCAGCAGATTCTGTATACCGTGAACCAGGTGGAGACCATCTACTGGGGACTGGTTCAGGCCTACGAGGACGTGCAGGCCAAGGAACGCGCTCTCGATCAGAGTTCGCGATTGCTCGAAGATAACAAGAAACAGCTCGAGATCGGCACCATGGCTCCGCTCGACGTGGTCAATGCCGAGTCAACTGTGGCCACCGACAACCAGGCCCTGCTCAGCGCCCGGAGCTCGCTCAATTACCAGCAGCAGATCATCAAGCAGGCCATAGCGCGCAACCTCAATGATCCGGTCCTGTCCGCTGCTCCGGTGATTCCCACTGACCGGGTCAGCATTGAAGCCATCCCTGAGGAGACTCAGCCGGTCGAATCGCTGGTGCAGGAGGCCTTCCAGCAACGCCCCGAGCTTGAACAGGCGGTGCTGACTCTTCGCAACGATGAGATCACGCTCCGGGGTGCTCGTAACGCGCTGATGCCGACGCTGGATGTCAACGGATACTACGGAGCGAACGTCTCGGGCGGCCCAATCAATCCCAATTGCAGCTTTTTTGGCGAGTCCTGCTTCCAGCCCGGATACAAAAGCGCCGTGCCTAACGGCTACTCCGGCGTGCTCAGTGACTTGGTCAACAGCACGGCGCCGGACAAAGGCGTGGGATTCACACTGAACATCCCCATTCGCAATCGCGAGGCGCAGTCGCAGCAGGAGCGGTCGCTGATGGAATACCGGCAGGCGGAGTTGCGATTGCAGCAGCTCTACACGCAGATCCGCATGGACGTGGTGAACGCCATGTACGCGCTCTCAAACGATCGGGCCCTGGTTCAGGCAGACACAGCAGCGCGTGACTACAACCAGCAGAGTCTCGATGCCGAAGTCAAGAAGCTCCATCTGGGCGCGTCAATCACGGCGAATGTGCTGACGCAGCAGCGCAGCCTGGCAATCGCCGAGGACAACCTGATTGCGGCTAACGCGGCTTATGCCAAGGACCGCGCCGGACTCTACCAGATTCTGGCCTCGACCCTGCAGCACTACGGCATCAATCTTGGCGATGCGGCCACGGGCAATGTGGGAGCGGCCCCGGTCATTCCCGGTGTCAAGCCCGAAACTTTGCAGACAGACACTCCCGGTGCGGCAACGCCTGCAGCAACCCCCGCGCCGGCAAATCCGCCTGCAGCACAATAAATCCTCTTCAGAGACCAGGGAAAAGGTCCGGCTAACCAGCCGGGCCTTTTCATTTCAAGTTGGATTTTAGGACGAAACGAGCTTAAGGCGCG
Source organism: uncultured Occallatibacter sp. (assembly GCA_964528915.1). GTDB lineage: Bacteria > Acidobacteriota > Terriglobia > Terriglobales > Acidobacteriaceae > Telmatobacter. The sequence goes on along the minus strand of CAZGUD010000001.1, from coordinate 490,634 downwards.
TTTCAGCGTTCGGCCACCTGGTCCAGCAGGTCGAAAAACTCGGGAAAGCTGATGGCCGCCGATTCAGCACCCTGGACCAGCGTCTCTCCCTCGGCCCTGAGCGCCGCCACGCTGAAGGCCATGGCAATCCGATGGTCTCCGCCGGCATCGATCGTCGCTCCGTGCAGCTTCTGCCCGCCGGGCACGTCGAGCCCGTCTTCGAACTCCTCCACCTCGGCGCCCATCGCCCGCAGGTTCCGCGCTACCAAGGCAATGCGGTCTGACTCTTTCACGCGTAATTCCTTCGCGTCGCGAATCCTGATGCCGCCGCTGGTGTACGGGCCAATCGCTGCCAGCACCGGCAGCTCGTCAATCAGTTGTGCCGCCAGCGCGCCGCTCACGGTCGTCGAACCCAGCCCTTCTTCTGGAGCGGAAATCTGTATCGTTCCTACCAGCTCTGCGTGCTTCTCTTCGAGATTCAGCACGGCAACGCGCGCGCCCAGCGCGGTCAGCACGTCGAGCAGCGTGGCCCGCGTCGGGTTGAGCCCAATCGAGTCCAGAACCAACCCCGAGCCGGGGAAGAGCGCCGCGGCGCACAAGAAAAATGCGGCCGAGGAAATGTCTCCGGGAACATCGGCTTCAATTGCATGAAGTAACTGGGGTCCGCTGATGGAAACCGAATTGACGGTGCGCGTAAGAGTTGCACCAAAAGCCCGCAGCGCCAGCTCGCTGTGGTCGCGGGTGCGAACGGCCTCGCGCAGTGTTGTGGTTCCTTCGGTCTGCAACCCGGCCAGCAGCACGCAGGTCTTGATCTGCGCGCTCGGCACCGGCGTGGTGTAGTCGATCGCGCGCAGCGTGCGCCCTTTGATCGCGATTGGCGCATGCCCATCGGTAAGCGTCACCTGTGCACCCATCTCCTCGAGCGGCTTGCGAACCCGCTCCATCGGCCGGCGTGAGAGCGATGCGTCACCGATGAGCGTAAAGGCGCCATCCTGCGGCGCCAGCAATCCAGAAATAAAGCGCATGGTTGAGCCGGAGTTGCCGCAATCGAGGGGGTGATCGGACGGCGTCACGCGTCCCGCCACGCCGGTAATCTCAACAGCCTGGCCGCCCAGCCGATTTACCGTGGCGCCCAGCGCTTCCATGCAGGCAAGCGTCGAGGCGCAATCGGCCCCGGTTGAAAAATTTGCAAACTTCGACGTGCCCGCGGCAAAGGCCGCCAGCATGGCGTAACGATGGCTGATGGACTTGTCGCCGGGCAGCTTGAGGCTGCCGTAAATGTTGCGGGCGGGACGAATCAGGCGTTCCTGGGTTGCGGTGTGCAAGCGATCTCCGGCCGCAATGCGGCTGATTTGAGTGTATCGAAATGAGGTCGGCTGCACTTACCGCACCACGCAGGAGCGAACTCGATCCCACACTGAAGTGGGTGCCCCGGGTCCCAAACTCAAAAATGGGTGCTCCAACTGACAACTGATCACTGACAACTTACAACTCGCGTCTCAGCCATCGGCTCAAGGTGAGCCGTGAAGTGGCGCAAAAACGGCGCTTCGTAGTTCAGGCGCATTCCGCTGATCTGGTCGCGATTCTTCCATACTTCCAGAATTACCTCGATCAGGTAGTCGATATGGCTCTGCGTGTAAACGCGGCGGGGAATCGCCAGCCGGACGAGATCCATCTGAGCGGATCCGGCGAACATCAGCGTGCCGATTTCGACCGACCGGACTCCTCCTTCGAGATACAACTCGCAGCACAGCGCCACGCCCGGAAACTGATCAGCAGGAATGTGCGGCAGAAAAGCGCGCGCGTCGAGATAGATTGCGTGCCCGCCCGGCGGCTGCACAATCGGCACGCCCGCAGCCGCAATGTGGTCGCCGAGGTACGCGGTCGAGGCAATCCGGTAGCGCAGATAATCCTCTTCAAGCGCCTCCTGCACGCCCACGGCAATGGCCTCAAGATCGCGCCCCGCGAGGCCGCCGTATGTGGGGTAACCCTCGGTCAGAATCAGCAGGTCTTTCTCCTGCTGCGCCAGTAGATCGTCGTTGGTGCACAGGAAGCCGCCGATATTGGCCATGCCATCTTTCTTGGCGCTCATGGTGCACCCGTCGCCAAGCTTGAACATCTCCTGTGCGATTTCTTTCGGCGTTTTGTTTTCGTATCCCGGCTCGCGCAGCTTGATGAACCAGGCATTCTCAGCAAACCGGCACGCATCGAAGTAAAGCGGGATGCCATGCTTTCGGCACACAGCGCTTACCTGCCGCGCGTTCTCCATCGATACCGGCTGCCCGCCGCCGGAGTTGTTGGTAACGGTCAGCATCACCAGCGGAACTCGCTCGCGTCCCACCCGCTCAATCAGGCTTTCGAGCGCCGCCACGTCCATATTTCCCTTGAAAGGATGCACGAGCGAAGGCTGCTTGCCCTCGGGAATCACCAGGTCAACAGCCTCGGCGCCGGTGAACTCCACGTTGGCGCGCGTGGTGTCAAAGTGCGTGTTGTTGGGCACCACGTCGCCCTTCTTGCAGGTGCAGCCAAAGAGGATGCGCTCAGCGGCGCGGCCCTGGTGCGTGGGAATCACATGCTTGTAGCCGAATATGTCCTGCACGGAAGCTTTAAAGCGAACAAAGCTGCGGCTGCCCGCATAGCTCTCATCGCCCTCCATAATCGCGCCCCACTGCTTGGTCGACATGGCGCCGGTTCCCGAGTCGGTGAGCAGGTCGATGAGCACGTCATCGGCAGGCAGAAGGAAAAGATTGTAGTGCGCGGCCTTCAGCAGCTTTTCGCGCTCAGCGCGGGTGGTCCAGCGAATGGGTTCAACGCTCTTGATTCGGAACGGTTCGATGATGGTTTTGGCAATCATATTCTTTCTTGAGAGTTCCTGCGCATTATTGCGCGTTACCCTGCGTGAAAGCAAAAGGGGAAGAGAAGTGAGCAAGGGACCGAGGGAACAAGAATGCGGTTCGAGGGCCGGTAAGTTAGAGGCAAAATGTTAACCAGTTAGCAGCTTGCGAAAAAGCGACCAAACAGCCAGAGCCAATCTATATTGAATTCAGAGCAATTCATCGATTACGCAGGAGGACTAGCGGATGCCTGGTACCGAGCGATTCATACATAAATTGATGCATCGACGGGGGTGCACGTTTCGGCAGCGTTTTGTCAGGCTTCTGATCGTCACAGGACCTCTGCTTGTCGTATTAGAGGTGCTTGGCTCTGGAGTAATGAAGGAGCCGGGTGTTTTGCCTTGGTTCCTCGTGCTCACAATTCCAGGAACGCTGTTGTTTGTCTTGATTGAAACAACTTTCGAACATTTAATTTCTAGAATGAATAGGTAATCGCGGAAGCTGCGCTATTATTTGGTGGATGCTTGTGGCCATGTCGCCGCCACTAGGGACAGAATGCGTCTCCTGATCCCTGTCCCCTAACCCCTGTTTCTTCACTTCACCCGCAGCACAATGATGGTCTCGTCGTCGAAGCGGTCCTTGGCGCCTTGAAACCTGCCTACGTCGTCGAGGATCGCGTCGGCAATCTCGATCGCGGGCAGGTCGCGGCTGGCGCAAAGTAAACTCGAAAGCCGATCCTGGCCATACATTTCTTCTTCTTCGTTTTCCGCGTCCAGAATGCCGTCGGAGACAAATACAATCACGTCGCCCGGCTGCGTGGCCACGCTCAGCTCCTCGTAGGTAACGTCAGGGAACATACCCAGCGGAAATCCTTCGGCCTTTACCGTCACCGGTTGTCCGGCCCGGCAGAATACCGGTTGCACGGCCCCCGAGTTCGCTACTTGCAGCGTCTGGTTCTCGTCGTTCCACAACGCAAATAACAGCGTCACGTACTGCGATTCAAGCTTGCGCTCCTGCAGCGCGTCGTTCAGCTGCGCCATCATTTGCGCCGGCTCAGGCTGATGCTGTGCCGCCGAACGCATAATGCCGCTCACCAGCGCGGCAAACAATGCCGCCGGCGCGGCCTTTCCGCTCACGTCGCCCAGCACAATCGCGGAGCGGTTAGGACCGTAGTCGATAAAGTCGTACAAGTCGCCGCCAATCGAACGCGCGGGCAAAAACCTCACCGCCATCTCGGCATGGGTATGCGAAGGCGGCTCTGGCGGTAGCAGCCTGAGCTGAACTTCGCGCGCCATGGCAATGTCTTTCTCGAGCTGCGCCTCCTGCCTGCGCACTGCCTGGTAGAGCCGCGCATTTTCAATGGCTATGGCGATCTGCGACGCGAGCGTGGTCAGCATCCGCTCGTGTTCTTCGTTGAAGAAACCCGTGCGCGTGTGCTCCAGGTCAAGAACCCCAATCACGCGACCCTTGTAGAAGAGCGGCACAATCAGCTCCGACTTCGTCTCAGGATTCATGGGGATGTAACGCGGATCCTTCGACACGTCGCGAACATTGATGGTTCGCCACTCACGCACTGCTGCGCCCACCAGGCCGCTGGTGGTTGGAATCCGCCGCAGCGGCGCATGCGCATAGCCGAATCGCCACGCGTAGCGCGTAACCAGCGTCTCGCCCTTGTCGTCGAGCAGCATGATGGTAAACATCTGGTAATCGATCAGGCGGCGCAACAACTGGCCGATGCGTTCCAGCAGCGGTCCCAACTCCAGAATCGACGCAAGCTCGACGGCAATCTCGTTCAGAACTTCAAGCATCTGCGCCTGGCGCGAAACCCGCGCGTAGAGCCGGGCATTTTCAATGGCCTGCGCAATGCGCGATGCCGTGAACGTGAGCAGATGCAGATGCTCGGGGCGAAAGAAGCCGGCCTGCTCGCTCTCAATGTCCATCACGCCGATGAGCCGGTTCTTGGCTATCAGCGGCAGCGTCAGTTCCGAACGCACGTCGGGGTTGGCGGCGACGTAGTGCTCCGAGGTGGAAACATCGTTCAACAGCATTGGCTGCCGCGTAAGCGCCACCTGGCCCACCACGCCTTTGCCCAGCGGCACGCGCGTGCGCTCAACCTGCGGAGTGTGACCGATCTGGAAACGCATGCGCAGCTCGTTGGTGCGGTCGTTGATCAGCAGGATGGCAAAGATGCGGTAGTTGATGACCGCGCGCACTAGTTCGGAGATGCGATTGAGCAGCGTCTGCAGGTCGAGCGTGGTGTTCAGCGCCTCGGTCAGCTTCAGCAGATACGCTGAGTCTACGGGCTCAATACGGGCGTTCACCGGGTCAAGATGCGCGATCTCGGCGGGGCGGTAGTCGCCCTCAAGCTCGGTTTCATCGGCTCGCGGAGTTGGTGTTTTTCTCGTCATGTGTCGAAGGAAAGGATACAGCAGGGGGCAGGGAATAAGGGAACAAGGGAACGAGGGGACGAGGGAACAAGGGAACAAGGGGACAAGGGAACAAGGGGACAAGGGAACGAGGGAACGAGGGGACGAGGGAACGAGGGAACGAGGGGACGAGGGAACGAGGGAACGAGGGATCTGAGTTCATCGGTGCGCCTTATCACACCCGAAAGCCGATAGATCATCCTACCGTCAACAAGGCAACCTGAAGGTTGGAGAATAGGAGCGAAATGTGGGAGCGTCATTCAAAGATCTAGTTGTGTGGAAGCGCGCGGTTCAGTTGAGCATCGAGGTTTATCGCCTAACTTCTTCGTTTCCGCAGTCTGAGCAATACGGCCTGACCAGCCAGATGCGGCGGGCGTCTGTATCCGTCGCAAGCAACATCGCGGAAGGGTACGGCAGAAAGACAAGAGGTGAGTATCTGCAGTTTCTTGGCCACGCGAGAGGATCGAATTGTGAGCTACAAACCCAGCTGATCATTGCTGCGGCACTTGGGTTTGGCGGAAAGAGTGTCTACGAATCGGTCGAAACGCTTTCCGCTGATGTGAGCCGTATTTTGATTGCGATTATGAACAAACTAAATGCGTAAGGTCTCTTGTTCCCTTGTTCCCTCGTTCCCTATTCCCTGTTCTTCTCACTCCGCTCCCAGCTCCCGCACAATCGCCACGCTTGCCGAGGCGCCGATGCGGTTCGCGCCGGCTTCGAGCATTGCCTTCACATCGGCCAGGGTGCGGATGCCGCCTGAGGCCTTGACGCCACAGCGCGCGCCGGCCACGCCGCGCATCAGCGCCACGTCGGCCACCGTTGCGCCGCCAGTCGAGAAGCCCGTCGACGTCTTGATAAAGTCCGCGCCCGCCTGGATGGCTATCTCCGACGCGCGCAGTTTTTCTTCCATGGTCAGCAGCGCGGTTTCAAGAATTACCTTGAGCAGCGCGCCGTTGTGGTGCGCCACCGTTGCCGCGGCGTGAATGGTATGTTGCGTCGCCGTGAAGTTGCCGCTCTTGAGCACGCCGATGGGCAGCACCATGTCAAGTTCGCGCGCGCCCAGGCGCGTGAGCGAAGCGGCCTCATGCCTGAGCGTTGAAACCAGCGATGCGCCAAAGGGAAATCCAATGACCACGCCCACGGGAATTCCCGTCCCGGCAAGCGCTCTTACCGCCGTAGCCGCCCATACCGGATTCACCATCGCGCAGGCGAACCGGTACTTGGCCACCTCTTCGCATAGTTGCTCGACCTGGGCGCGGGTGGCCTCGGGCTTAAGCACCGTGTGGTCGATGACCGCGGCTACCGACTGCCAGCTCGCGAGTGTCTGCGCGGCAAATGCCGCCGAATCAAAGGTTCCGTGATCGAATTCGAGATCGGAAGGCGCAATGGGAGTAGTTGCGGGGACGGTTGCGGACATTTCTTCAGGCTCCTTGCCGTTGCGGGGCCGCTCTTGTGAGGCGGCTCTTTTCTGGCTCTACGGGAGAAAAGTATACGGCAAGACCCGTCAGGGATGCGTTAACACAAAAAGAGCTGTAAAGGCTCAGGGCGCCAGATCTCAGGCGGCTCAGAAATCAATATCCATCCGCGCGATCAAACCGTCGTTAATCGTATAGAAATGCCTGACCTCTGTATCGAGCAGTAGTTTCCCCTCGAGATCGCGAACCGTCTGGTGAACCTGCACTTCGAAGCGGCCATCTGCGTCCTGCGTAATGCTTATGGGTTCAACGTGCGGCGAGAGGATTGCGAACTGTCGCTGCCAATACTCGCGCACCGCGTCAACGCCGTGAACGTGTCCGCCTTCCATACCGTTGGCCCACACGACATCGGGAATCATGCGCGCCAGCACAGCCTCAATGCGCCGCGCGTTGAAGTCGCTGTACGCAGCTATCAGCATCTCGTTTACTTCCACCGAATTCTCCCGGCTGATCAGGAAGGCTGATCGGGCGGCATCAGGCAAATGTCGGGCAGGTTGCGATAGCGCTCGGCAAAATCCATACCGTACCCGATCACAAACAGGTTGGGGACAGCAAAGCCCACGTAATCGGCCTCGATCTTCTCAACGCGGCGCGACGGTTTGTCGAGCAGCGTGGCGATGCGCAGCGATTTGGGATGCTGCTGCAGAAAGATCTTGCGCAGATACGCGAGCGTGAGGCCGGTATCGAGAATGTCTTCCACAATCAAGACGTTTTTGCCCTCGATGGGCTCGTCGAGATCCTTGATGACCTGCACCGCGCCCGACGAGTTCTGGCTGCCCTTGGGATAGCTTTTGACTGCAACGAAATCGAAAGTAGCGTCAGCGTCGATTGCCCTGGACAGGTCAGTAAGAAAGAACGCCGCGCCCTTGAGCACGCCGATCATCACCAGCTTTTCGCCCTTCAGGTCGCGCGATATCTGTTCGCCCATTTCGGCCACCCGCTCGGCAATCTGCTGGCGGGAGATTAGAACTTCAAGTCCTTTGAAAGTCGTGGTAGCCATGCACACAGTATCGCGCGAAATATTGCCAGCCGCCGCTGTGTAAATCGGGGGACTCGGGTGAACGGTGGACCGTGATCCGTGTACGGTGCGCCCTGGATGGACATGGGTTACCGAATCCCGCCGAACACCGACTACCGTCCCCCAACCACCGACCACCGTTCACCGTCCACCGTCCACCGTCCACCGGCAGACAATCCGCTATCCTCCCCCGTCTATACTTGATAGAGCGATGTATCCGTATATCCATATTTTCAATCTGTTCACCATCCCAACCTTTGGGCTCATGTTGTGGCTGGCCGCAGTCACGGCTGCGGTGGTGGTCGACCGCAACTTCAAGCGCGCCCACATCGATGCCGACGCCATTGGCATGGTGGCCATTGCGGTGGTGGCCGGAATCATCGGCGCCAAGGTTTGGCACATTCTCGATACGCCGGCCGAGTTCCGGCTCGACGGCTGGCGGGTTCTCTATGATACGGCGGGGTTTGCGTGGTACGGCGGGCTAGTCTTTGGCATAGCAGCCCTCATTTTTCAGGGCTGGCGAGCAAAGATCGGCGGGCTGCGCATGCTCGACTTGTCCGCCCCGGCCGCGGCTATCGGATACGGAATTGGCCGCATCGGCTGCTTCCTCTCCGGCGACGGCTGTTACGGAGTTCCCACGAAACTTCCCTGGGGAATGGCCTTCCCCCACGGCATCGATCCCGTCTTTGTGCCGGTTCATCCCACCCCGCTTTACGAGATGGCTGCCGGAATCCTGATCGGCTGCTTCCTCTACTGGCGCGGAGGCAAGTCCCACGCCACGGGCGCCATTCTCGGCCAGTACCTGCTGTTAAGCGGCATCGCCCGCTTCCTGGTTGAGTTCATCCGCCGCAACCCCAAAGTGCTGTGGGGACTGTCGAATGCGCAGCTTGCCAGTGCTGGAGCGGCAGTGGTGGGCATCGCCATCATCCTGTGGGCGGCAACACGGCCCGCAGAGTTGCCCAGCCCCGTTCCAGAGCCGGTCGGCAAGCCGGCATAGGCGCCGGCGCTACTGAGCCCCCAAAACGTGCTGTCATCCCGAAACGCAGTGAGGGATCTGCGGTTGTTCCTCATCACATTCCATTCGACCACCTCAGCGTACGATCAGCCCATGCACGAAGGATCCTACTGCACGTACATTATGGCCAGTCGCAGCCATACGCTTTACGTCGGAGTAACGGGTGATCTCCTCAAGCGCGTTTTCCAGCACAAATGGAGGGAGCACGAGGGGTTCACCGCGCGCTACAACTGCGATCGCGTCGCCTGGTTCGAGCGCCATCACGAAGTGCAAAAAGCGATTGCCCGCGAGAAGGAACTCAAAGGCTGGCGACGCTCGAAAAAGATTGCGCTTATCGAATCCGCCAATCCGACCTGGACCGACCTCAGCCGCGAATGGTACGACGTGGAACCTGCCGATTACCGCCGGGCACTTGACCGGAAGGATTCCTGAAAAGCAACCGCAGATCCTTCGTCACTGCGCTCCTCAGGATGACAACCCGAATGAGAAACCGGAGAAACCGGGGACAGACGGGATGTTCCCCGCCGATCCGGAAATAGCTACTCAGCAAACAACGCATCCCTTGGCGACAGTCGATATTCCGCCGCTTCCGTCAAAACGAAAAACTCAAAACGAAAACGTAGTTTGAAAATTAATCGCGCGATTGCCGGGCGTGGGTAGCGCGAACGGCCCGCCGGCGAGCTGCTGTGTTTTGCCGTAGAGCGGCGACAGCAGCACTCCGTTTGGCGTGCCCAGGTTCACGACGTTGAGCACGTTGAAGGCGCCAATTACGAAGGTCAGATTGAAACGCCGCGGCGCAGCCTGGTCAAGCTTGACGGCCGCTCCGCCATTTCCGATGCCCCGGCCACTCACGCTGTTTCCATTCGCGGTGTAAGTTTGTCCTTCGCCCGCAGTCCTGGTGCGCGGTCCCACGCCAACCACCTTGCTCAAGCGCACGTGATACACGACATTGGCCGGGCCGGTTCCAAGGTCGAAGGGAACCATAGTCTCATCCTTGCCCGCAGGATCGGTGTCAAGGCAGCCGTACGCGGTTGAAACCACTCCCGCCGCGCCGCAGGTTCCAAATGTGGGCCGCGCGTTGAACTGATTGTTGCCGGTAAGATCGTTGCCGATGGTGATGTTGTATGGGGTGCCCGATCGCGCCACCAAAACGGATGCAATCACAATGCCCCACGGGCCGGTGTAGCTGTTCAGGAAGCTGAGCCGCTGCCGGTAGCCAAACGTCGCGCGGCCGTAGTCGATTCCGGGGTGGGCGGCAACAGACGGCACATAGTTCACGCTCTCGGTGTCGCTTCTGGCCTGGTTGATCATGTAGTTGCCTGAGAACACGAAACGCTTGCGCTGCACGCTGGCGGTAAAAATGAGCTGATTCTGCCGGTAAAATCCGCCTGCCTGAAACTGGTAGTTGAATTCGGCAGGCGCGGTGCCGGTGATGGTGTAATTGGCAACGTCAAAGGCCGGCGCATTCACGCAGTTCATCAGGTAGTGGTGAACTCCCTGGGTGAACAGATACGTCACATTCGCCGTGATGCCCTTAGCGATCTGGCGGTCGACGCCTATGCCGGTCTGCATGTCGAGCGCCGCATGAAAGTGCTTGTCGATGGTCTGGATCGATGGCCTCGATGTTGGGGCCGATTCAAGAACTGACCCCGGCTCCGGCGCGTTTGGATTGAAGAATGAGGGGTTCCCGACAATGTAGCCAGTCTGGTTGATGCCGTTGTTGTGGATGGTCTGCGCAATGTACGGCGTGCCCGAAAACGAACCGGCAAACGAATTAGGCACGGTGAACCGGTTGTAGAACCAGCCGTAGCCGGCGCGGACAATGGTTTTCGGCGTAGCCGCTCCATGCACACTTGGGCTCCATGCCACGGCCACGCGTGGCGCCCAATCGCTGCGATCGTGGATGCGGTTCTGGCCCTCGAGACGCAGACCTGCGCCGACGCCGAACCCGGGCTTCACCTTCCAGTCGTCCTGCACGTACAGTGCGCCGTCGAAGAGCTTCACATTGGCCAGCGGATTGGTGATTACGTTGGCCGAATACTGCGATGGTTGCTCCGCCTGGTATGCGGCTACAGTGTCAAAAGTGTAGGTCCCGTTCTGCCCCGTCGTGGAAAAGCTGGTGTCGTCGTAGAGCCGCAGCCGCGTGCCGAAGCGCAGAGTGTGGTTGCCGGTGGTTGCCGTCGAATAGTTCTGCAGCTCGAAATTATTCTGCGTGTCGCGCTCCGAACCGGCGCTGTTGCCGCCCGATGTAAACGCGCCCTGCACAGTCACCGCCGGTTTTATGCTCGCCGCCTCCTGGTTGTTGACAATGTGACTCCACTGCACATGCGTCTCATTCACAAACTGCGCATTCACGAGATACGTCTCGCCAAGTTGCAGCGCATTCTCCTCGCTCAGGATGCTGGCCGCCTGCGATGGCAGGTTCAGCGTGCCCACGTCCTGGCCGGTGAGGTAGGTGCGATAGAACGAGTCGCGCAGCGTGAGCGTGTTGTTCGCGCTCAACTGGACATCGATCCGTGGATTCACTGAAAGCGTATCGGCCGGCGCTGGAACAGCTTCACGAATATTCGCCGTCAGGCCGATCGGATTCAACGCATCCACCATGTTCTGGCTCTGAACGATCATGCGGAAGCCATTGAAGTAGTAGGCCGCGTTCTTGCTCACGGGCCCGCTCACGTCGCCGGCAATCGTGTACTGGTAGTAGCTGGGCTGGTTGCTCACCAGCGGGTTGGCGGTATTCACAGCCGATGGATTGCCGCCCGCAGATATTGACCCGTGAAACTTTTGCGAGCCGGGCTTGGTGACGATTTCAACGCGGCCGTAACCGATGCGGTCGTACGCTGAAGAAAACGGATCCTGGTTGACGCGAATCTCAAGGATCGATGACTTGGGCGGAATCTTGCCGCCCGCGAATCCGTCAATATAAATCTCGCCGCCACTGGGTCCGGCCGCTGGCCCGGCCAGCGTTTGCAATTCGCTCTGCAATTCGTTCGGATCGTCGGAAAGGGCATTCAGCGCGCTGCCGCGAATAATCGTGGCATTTGCATTCTGGTCAGCACCCACGCCTACCTGTTCATTAGTCCCGGCGACTGTCACTTCCTCTTTTTCAACGGCGATGGTCAGGTTCAGATCAACCTGTTTGTCCTGACCCCTGGCGAGCACGATGCGGTCGACCCTGAACACGTCAAAACCCTTGGCCCTGGCTTCAATGGAATAGGTTCCCGGTTTCAATCCTTGAAAACTGTACTGGCCGTCGGCGTCGGAGTCGGCTTGAACACCGTGTCCCCCGCCTTTAGCTGTCACCAATGCGCCGGCGACGGCCGCGCCGCTCGGGTCAAGCACTGTTCCGTGGAGCGATGCGGATGGGGAGGGCGCCTGTGCCATCGCGCGCTCAGTTGAATCGAGGCACGCGACCAGCAAGATGCCAAGGCACAATTTGCAGAACCTGAATCTCATTTTTAACTTCGTGACTGCTACTTTTGAAACGGCCTCATTGACAAAAACGCAACTGCCCGAGCACTCGCATCAACACGCGGTGCACAAGTCTTGTCGCGTACGCAATCAAAAGCAGAACGAGGATAAGTAAATCAGGTCAAATGTCAGGCGCCGGCAATGCCAAGCGCGCGGAAATCGTTGCAACTATATCGGGATTTCTTCGAATAGAAGTCTCTCACGGACGGAGCCGGGTTCGGAAGTGGTTTCGTCGATACCGGCCTGCGATTGGCACTGGAAGCTACCTGGTCAAACAGGTTTGAAGCGGTGCAGTTTTATTCCAGGACTGCTTGAGTTTAAAAGAGGTTTACAGCCGGCGAATAAAAGCAAGTGCCTCATTGAGATGTGGGAATCTCGCCTCCTCGGCCTTGAACTCGGCCGAATGCACACAGCGCCTCAGGCCGCGCATTCGCACTGGATGCTTGAGGTGCAGCATCTCGTGGTAAAGCAGGTATTCGAGTGCGTAGCGCGGGCTCGACGGCCGGTCGAAGACGCGGCTTACCACGATGGTGTTGTGCGCAGCGTCGTAGTGGCCCAGCGATCGCTTGGCGTGATGCTCGCTCCAGGTCAACTCGGGCCGGCCCATCAATCCCGAGAAGAAGCGCGTATTCAGCGAATCGAAGATTTCTTCCAAATTAAAGAACCGGCCCTCGGGGCCGAAGAAGCGCTTGCTGCCGCGCGCGGTGCGGATGAGCTCGGCCTGCCGCGTGACGGCGGCACTTGCGCAGAAGCGTTTGTAGCGCAGGTTGTGCCCGGCCTCGATGGGCTTTTTGTAGAGCTTGGCCAGCAGGATGTGCGCAATCGCATGAATGACCGATTCGGGCGCGCCCTCAAGCAGATCGGATAGGCTGGCCACAATCTGTCCGTCGCGCAGCCGGATGCGCGTATTAAGCGAGGTGAATCGCCGGAACTTTACCTGGATCACCGGCATGGGCGCGCGCGGCCTGAGCGCCCGGTACTCCTCTTGAAAAATGGCTGCTGCGTCGGGGGTCACCAAGGGCAGGATAGCAGGGGACAGGGAGTGGCCAATAGCCAATAGGGAATAGCCAGTAGCCAATAGGGAGCAGCTACCAGTTAATGGGATCGCAGAAACTGATCGGCAACCGTGGTACGATCCATGTTCCATCAATTACCCTCGCGTGGCGCAAGGAAAGGAATCCATGAAAGGTTCGTTCAAGGACCTTATTGTCTGGCAGAAGGCTGTGGAATTCAGTCTGAATATCTACAGGCTCACTGCCGCCCTTCCACCGTCAGAGCAGTTCGGATTGACGAATCAATTGCGGAGGGCCTCCGTTTCAATTGCGAGCAACATCGCGGAGGGCTATGGCAGGGCAACTAAAGGAGAAGAAGTTCAGTTTCTTGGTCACGCCAGAGGCTCAACCTGGGAGGTTCAAACGCAGCTTGCAATTGCGATCGAGCTTGGCTTCTGGTCCGTCGAATCGCGATGCGCCGCAGAGGGCCTTTGTGACGAGATTGGGCGGATGCTGGTTGCGATGATGAAGAAGCTCAGAGGTTGAACTGGCGGCGCCGTTCTTATTCATCCTTTCGGCGCTGGGCTTCGTCCTATTGGCTATTGACTACTGACTATTGGTTATTGACTACTCGCTATTGGCTGTCTCTCTCACTTCGGCTCCGCCCTCTGCTGGTCCTTCTCATCCGGATGCAGCTTGAAGTACGCATCCTGGTCGGCGGTCACTTGCTTGGCTTGCGCCGCCAGGTCGTTGCTGCTGTCGATTGCGTCCTGGCGCGCCACCTCGAAGCCGGGCTCGCTGGGCAGGGAATTGAGAATTGACTGCCAGCGCTGGATCGATTCGTTCATCGGCTTCATGCTCTTGCGAATATCGGCTTTGCGGTCCGCGTAGACATCGAGGTTGGAACTTAGTTCGTCCATCAGCGCGGCAAAATCCTGTAACTCGTCGTCAAGGCGATGGGCGCGCGCCGCCGAACGGGCTCGCTTGATGAGTCCCTGAATGGTGTCGGCGTGCTCGTTGGTGAATTTCACGTAGAGATCCAGCCGGTCGACGGGTGAAACCCCGGCTTCGGCGATCTGGTCCGTTTCGGCAGGGGTGAGCGGGTCGCGCTTGTTCTTTTGGGCGCACAGCGGTACTGCTAAAAGAAGGCACAAAAGAAATATGGTGAGCGTTCGCATGGCGTCATTCCTCCGGCGGCTCTATTCAAGCACATGAGGAAGGGGAACTGGAAGGAGGCGCGCCAGAACTGGAAGCGAAAAGGCGATGGAATAAACCGAGGCTAATTAGAATTTACAAACCACGATTCACGATTCATTACTTCTGGAAGACCTGCATCATGGCTTCGTTCTGGGCCTGGTTCACCTGCGAGAGCGTCTCCTGAACCAGCGGACGGTCGTCGAAGCTGCTGGAGTGCAGCATCTCGTTCAGGCGGAAAGCCGTATGGCTCAACAGGAGCTCGGTATTCTTCAGCCGCTTGTCGTTGCCGGCAATCGACAGGTGAATCTTTTGCGCGAACGACTGGATGCGCTTAAGCAGGCTGGTGGCGCGGTCAATGTTTCCGGCAGAGTATTCCTTCAGGCTCAGTTCGGTCATCTGGTGCACGATCTGGGCGTAGAGGAAGCATTGTTCCCGGGGCTGGGCCTGGCTGGCACGGGCTTCGAGCGCTGCGATGGCCTCGGCGTCGAGCGGATTTGAATCGAATGAGGAAGCGCGCAGAAGTGTGCCGGTTGAAGAAACTGCCACGAGTGCGGCGATAAGAACCACGGAACGCATGGGGAACCCCGCTGGTTCGGTTCGATCCTTTTATCAACCTGGGCGCAAGCGCGAAAGTCGATAGCGAATTAGAGAATTAAACTCGGTTTTCGGTTGTCTGACCTGCAAGCCGACAACCCAAAACCAACTCCTTTTCCAAGATGTTCCTAATACTAGGCACAAATCGCAGCGACTCGCAAGAGCGAAATTGGACACAATTTAGCCAAATTTGAGACTCCGGTCAGATTCCTGCAGCCGTGCAATCATCGCCCGACTTGCAGGCCGGTGCACTCTCATCAGGCAAAACACGGCTCGCACATCACTTTTTCAGCACCTGCAGCCGCTGCTTGGCCTGCCACTCTTCGTCCGGCGCCTTGCCGGCTGAGGCTTCTAGGAACCGCTGGTAGTAGTCGATGGCCTGTTGCTTCTGGTTCAGCTTGTCGTAGCTGATGGCCCATAGGAAATAGGTCGAAGCGTTGTCGGGCAGGTACTTCGTGCGCTCTGCCAGGGCCCGCACCGTAACCTCCGGCCGGCCCAGCCGCTGGGCTGCAAAAGCCAGGCCGCTCCAGGCGTCCACGTTCGTCTGGTCAGCCTGCGTGGCCTTGTCGAAGGCGGCAAAAGCCTCAGCGTAATGCTGCTGGCGCACCAGATTCTGTCCGTGTCCCACCAGCAAATCGGCGTCCTGGGGATTCTTCTGGAGCAGCTCGACGAACAGCTTGTCCGAAGCTTCGTAGTCACCGGCGTCCGCCTCCACAATGGCCAGCATCCGGGTGATCGAGGCGTCATCGGGATGGCTGGCATGCAGTTGCTCGAGCAGCGGCAGTGCCTCCGCCTTGTTCTCGGCAGTCAATACGCTGGCCAGTTGCGCGGTGAGTGTCGGGTCGTTTGGGAACTGCTCCAGCGCCGCCCGCAGCATTGTCTCCGCCTCGGGATACTGCTTGCGCGCGAGCAGCAAATGGGCGAGCGCGGCAGTCGCCGGCTGCGACTTGGGATCCTTGGCCAGAATCCGCTGGTACGCTGCCTCCGCGCTCTCGTACTGGCCGGCGTCTTCGGCCAGGCTCGCCGCCAGCAGGGTGTCGCTCTCTGTCTCCGGCGAAATCCTCAATGCCTCAATCAGGTCGTTTGAAGCGGCCGCAGGGTCGTTGTCGCCGCCGGGCTTGGGACGGTCGATTTGCGCCAGTGCGCGCCACGCCCGCGCCTTGAGAGCCGGGCCGGCCTCGCCAGGGTCGAGCGTGGTGGCCGCAAGCAGTTCGGGCCGCGCCTCGTCAGGCTTGCCCTCGCGCGCCAGCAGCAGCCCCAGCGAAAGGTGCGCCTCAAACGACTTGGAGTTGGCGGCAATCGCCTTGGCGTAGAGATCGGCGGCATCGTCCAACCGGTTTTCGACGTCGGCAATGTAGCCCAGGTCAAACAGCGCCCGCTCGTCGTCGGGGTGCGCGGCCACGTAACTCTCCAGGCTCGATTGCGCGGCCTTCAAGTCGTTCGAAGCGATAGCCGATTCTGCTGCCAACACTTGCGGGTCGGCCTGCTGCGGCTCGACCCCCGGGCGCGAGGCCGGCTGAGCCGGCGCAGATTGCCCCGAAGGCCCATCCTGCGTAAACCCGAGCGGCATTATCGACACCGCAAAAACCATCAAAAGAAAAGCGCGAACCACCGTATCCCTCACTCCTGATTCTATTGATCCGGCCCCCGCATTCAAGCACTGTGCCACATCCATTTCGCAGGTTTTATCGCGAAATGGGTGGGAGGCCGACACACTATTTACGGGCCGGATCGATAATGGCATGGGCCGTGAGTATAAGACGCTCAAACCGCGGCAACCGCACACCGTCCAGGCCCACTCTTATCGTGCAGGAAACGCCGCAATTCCACCTTGTCGTCTTGCTGCCTTGGTTCCGGCTCGCCACACCGCTCAAAATCAATGCAGCAGGGGCGTTTGTAAATTCTCCGTGGCAGTTTTCCGCCGGGACAACTTTGATTATGCGAAAAGCATCCACTCGGGAAGAGCATCACCGCTCCCCTGACGCTGGGGCGATGAAGGCGGTCCTTCGTCGAGAGTGTCGGGTTCCCCTGGGGTGAACTTCATGACTTATGTGTCGATGCAACACATGCCATTGGCCCACGCCTATCTTTGCCAGGATTGCAACTGTGTTGGAAATTGTGCTGTGCAATGTCCTGCATGCGCCTCCGAGGCGCTGATGGGCCTGGATAGCGTTCTGAATCGCAAGGCTGAAGAACGCGCGCAGATTGCTTTTTCGCGCGTTCCTGCGCTCGCCGCTTGAGCGATTCCGCTGCGGCACCGTCCCTGAGGAACTCCATCATGGCGTAGCGCGACTCTTTCCCACGTTGAAACGCAGGGCTAACAACCGCTGCGCCTATGGCGCTCGCGGGACATTGTTCATGCTGTTTTCAATGGATCCCTGATCTTACTTGAACACCCAATAAAAACCCTGATCAATCTTGAAGACCCAATAAAGTCCTGATCAATTTGAAGGCCTTATCGGCGCGACTGGGCAGCCAGGTGAGAAGCTTGCAGCATCTTCTTCCACACATCCCTCTTTTCGATTCGCCCTATAATAAAGAATGGCCGGTTGCGCTCTGAGCCTCGCTGAGGTCTCTGTGACGCTGCCGGACGCCTTTTTTCCGGTGCCTTCCCTTTGAACGACGCCATCATCATCCGCGGTGCGCGGACCCATAACCTGAAGAACATTTCCTGCGAGATTCCGCATGGCAAGCTGACGGTGGTCAGTGGCGTGTCGGGCTCGGGAAAGAGTTCGCTCGCCTTCGACACCGTCTACGCCGAGGGCCAGCGCCGTTATGTGGAGTCGCTTTCGGCCTACGCGCGCCAGTTTCTCGAGCGCATCGAAAAGCCGGACGTGGATGAGATTGACGGCCTGGCGCCGGCCATCGCCATCAAGCAGAAAAACACCACCCGCAACCCCCGCTCCACCGTCGCCACGGCCACTGAAATTTACGACTACCTGCGCCTGCTCTATGCGCGCTGCGGAGAAGTGCACTGCATCTACTGCGACGGCCTGGTGAAGCGCGACTCGGTAGACGAGGCGGCTGACGCGATTCTAGCCCTCGGCGAAGGTACGCGGCTGAATGTGCTCTTTCCGGTTGCCCCGGCGGCAGCGGCCACAAACGGGGAAGCCGCAAAGCCGGAAAAAGCTGCAGCCCGCACCGCCAAGCCGGCCGCCAAGTCCGCCGCAAAATCAAAGATGGCTGCCCTCACTGGCGAAGCCCTGCACATTGAGATGCTGAAGGCCCGCCTTGCCGACCTGCGCGCGAGTGGATTTAACCGGCTCTGGCAGGCTGGCAAAATCTTCGAGTTCTCCACGCCCGAATCGCTCATCGATCTCGACTTCAGGTCTCCGATCTTCGTGCTTTTGGACCGGCTGGTTGTCAGCGCCGACAATCGCCCGCGCATCGTCGATGCCATTGAAACCGCCTATCGCGAGGGTAATGAGGCAGTTCTCGAAGAAGCTCCACGCGATGAGACATCCGAGCGCCGTCGCCTGCGCTTCAGCGGCGCTTACGAGTGCACTACCTGCCACAAGCCCGGACGCGAGCCGGAGCCGCGTCTCTTCAGCTTCAACAATCCATTCGGAGCCTGCCCGCGCTGCCAGGGCTTTGGCAACACCGTCGACTACGACATCAACCTGATCATTCCCGACAAGGGCCTCAGCCTGAACGACGGCGCCATCGATCCCTGGAACCGCCCCAAGTATCGCCCGTGGTTTACCGACCTCAAGAAACGTGCCGCCGAACTCGGCGTAAAGACAGACGTGCCGTGGCGCGACATGCCTTTCGATATGCAGGAGATTGTGCTGCGCGGCAAAGGCAGCTTTGTGGGCGTCTGGGGATTCTTCGCGCAGATGGACCGCAAGAAGTACAAGCTGCATGTGCGCGTCATGCTCTCGAAGTATCGCGGCTATGCCGAGTGTCCCGATTGCCGCGGCCAGCGCCTGCGCGCCGAGGCTCGCGCCGTCCGTCTGAATAGTAAGAACATCTGCCAGGCGGCCGCACTCACCATTGCGCAGGCCAAAGGATTCTTTAACGCGCTGGAACTCTCGCCCATGCACGCCGAGATCGCCGGCCCGATACTCGATGAGGTTCGCCAAAGGCTCAACTTCCTTGACGCAGTGGGACTCGAATACCTTACCCTCGACCGGCTGGCCTCGACGCTCTCGGGCGGCGAGGCGCAGCGCATCCAGTTAGCCACTTCGCTGGGTTCGCGGCTGGTGGGCGCGCTCTACGTGCTCGACGAGCCATCCATCGGCCTGCACACGCGCGACACCGCGCGGCTCATTCACATTCTTGAAGAGCTGCGCGACCTGGGCAACACCATCCTTGTCGTCGAGCACGACCAGGACATTCTGCGGGCGGCCGATCATCTGCTCGACCTCGGTCCCGGCGCCGGCGAATTCGGCGGCAAAATTCTCGCTGAAGGCATCCTGGCGGAGATTGAGGCGAATCCGAATTCCCTCACCGGCCGCTATCTGAGCGGCAAAATTTCTATTCCCGTGCCCACGCGCCGCCGTACGCCGGGCCGTGAGAAGCTGGCTCTGCGCGGGGCGCGAGCCAACAATCTGCGCGGTACCGACGTCTCACGCGGTCTCGACGTCGACATTCCTCTCGGCATGCTCGTGGCCATTACCGGCGTTTCGGGATCGGGCAAATCCACGCTCGTCCACCAGGTACTTTATCGCGCGGTTGCCCGTGCGCTGGGTCAGGCCGACAGCGGGGAACTGGCTGGCAGCTTCACATCTCTCGCGGGAGTGGAGCGCCTCAACGATGTGGTGCTGGTCGATCAATCTCCCATCGGGCGCACGCCGCGCTCCAATCCGATTACCTACATCAAGGGTTTCGACCTCATCCGCGAATTGTTTGCTTCGCAGCCCGAAGCCAAGCGGCTCTCGCTCACGCCCGGACATTTCTCGTTCAACGTCCCTGGCGGCCGCTGCAATACCTGCGAGGGCGACGGCACGGTCACCGTCGAAATGCAGTTTCTGGCCGATGTTGAGCTTCCCTGCGAAGACTGCAACGGCACGCGGTACCAGGCGCGCATCCTCGAAGTGCAGTACAAGAATAAGAACATTTACGAAGTGCTGCAGATGACGGTGAAAGAAGCGCTGCGCTTCTTCAGCGGCCAGACCAAGCTGCTTGAGAAGCTTGCCGTCCTCGATGAGATCGGACTCGGTTACCTGCGCCTGGGCCAGAGCGCGACCACGCTTTCAGGTGGCGAGGCCCAGCGCGTCAAACTCGCCGCCCACCTGGCCCAGGTTCGCGCCGCCAACGCCAACGCTAAACCTTCGCAGGCCAGTCGCGTGCTCTATATCCTCGACGAGCCCACCACCGGCCTGCACTTCGACGATGTGTCAAAGCTGCTCACAGCGTTTAAAAAGCTGATTGACGGCGGCGGTTCTCTCATCGTCATCGAGCACAATCTCGATGTAATCAAGAGCGCCGACTGGGTCATCGACCTCGGCCCCGAGGGCGGCGAAGGCGGCGGCCGCATCGTCGCTGAAGGCCCCCCCGAAGAGATTGCTCAGAATCTCCACTCTCACACCGGCAAGTGGCTGGCGCGCGTGCTGTAGACAGCAGCCGGTGGTTGCATCTTCGCACCCGCCTTGCCGCAAAGCGCCGGAGGGCTGACAATGTCCTCATCGCTTTTCTCAGGCTTTCGCCCGCACGTATCAATCAAAGGCCGATTGCACCGGCTGATCGGCCAGAAAGAGAACTCATTCATGCGCGATCTGTCGTTTTTGCTCTCAGCGCTGCGAATTCGCAAAGCCGCACCCCGCTTTGCCCTCATCGTCGCCATGGCAGCTTTGCTGCCCATGTTTGTGCCGGCCCAGCAAAAGCCCAGCATCGCAGGCGACTACAGCGGAACGCTTGGCCCGCTGAAGGTAGTGCTGCACGTAAAAGTCGACGCCGCTGGCGCCATCGGCGGAACACTCGACAGTCCCAATCAGGGCGCCACCGGAATTCCTTGTGCTGACTTCAAACTCGACGGACAGAACTTCAGTTTCAGCGTTCCTGCTGTACACGGCACGTGGAAAGGTACAGTCGCAGCCGATGGAGACTCGCTGACCGGCACGTGGGACCAGGGTGCTCCCATGCCCTTGACCTTTGCCCGCGATACCTTTGTGGCGGCGGCCAAACCCTCGCGCGTGGATGGAATCTGGCTGGGCACGCTGGTGGCCGGCTCGACTTCGCTCCGCGTCCAAGTCCGCGTGAAAAGTGACAGCACCGGAAAGGAATACTGCACCAACGACAGCCTTGACCAGCAGGCCGCAGGCATGGAGTGTGCCAACGTGGTTTTTGCCGGTGACGATTTCTCATTCGACGTCCCCGTTGTGCAGGGGCACTACAGCGGAAAACTCTCCGCTGACAACAACACACTCACCGGCACATGGAGCCAGGGAACCCCGTTGCCACTCAACATGACTCGTCAGTCGACGGCCATTGAGATCAAGCCCCCGGCTCCCCCGAAATACGATGCGGCGATGGCGCCGGTGAAGGTCGAGGACCTGCAGTCGGTTCTGGACAAGGATCTGGCTGAAGTACTCAAAAGCGGCGAACTCGCTCCCGGAACCGGCGGCGGTGTTGCGATTGCCGTGGTGGAGCATGGCGTCCGGCGAGTCTTCAGCTATGGCGCGGTCAAACCCGATGACCTGTTTGAAATCGGCTCCATCACCAAAACTTTTACCGGCCTGATTCTGTCGCAGATGGTGGAGCAGGGCAAAGTAAAATTCGACGAACCAGTGCGCGAACTGCTGCCGGCGGGAACGGTGGAGAAACCGGCGGGCGATGAGATAACACTGCTCGACCTGGCGACTCAGCACTCCGGACTTCCGCGCATGCCTGACAATTTCAAGCCTGCGAACGATGACGATCCGTACGCCGATTACACTGCGGCCCGGCTTTACGAATATCTGGCCAAGCACGGTGTGGCCAAGCCGGCTAAGACAGATTTTCTTTACAGCAATCTCGGTTTCGGGCTATTGGGCCAGGCGCTGGCTAATCGCGCGGGCGTCACTTATCCCGATCTTCTGAAAGAAGAGGTGACCGGGCCGCTCGGCCTAAAGGACACTGTGGTCGCGTTGTCGCCGGAACAACTGGGGCGATTCGCCACGCCGCATGACGCCCAGCATCACGCCGCCCACCCGTGGAACCTGGTCGCATTTGCCGGCGCGGGAGCTATACGCTCCACAGCCGCTGACATGCTTACCTATGTCGAGGCCAATCTGCATCCCGAATCGCTGAAGCTGGGCGGCCAGTCCCCAGAAGGTTCAACATTGAGCGCGGCCATCACGCAGCAGCACGAACTGCGCGCCGATGCGGGAGCCGCAATGAAGATAGGCCTGGCGTGGCTGTACGTGCCAGACGGGGGTGAGTACTGGCATAACGGCGCCACCGGAGGCTACAGTTCTTACGCATTCTTTAACCCCACGCACGATCGCGCGGGAGTGGTGCTCTACAACGCGACGATTGGGCCCGGTGGCAGCTTTGCTGACCGGCTGGGTCAACACATCAGCCAGCGCCTGGCTGGCAAGCCGGCCATTTCGCTTGCAGACTGATAAGCGGGTGTCCCAACCTTTCCGTGACCCTTGAGCCGGTGACCTACATAAACTCCCGGCTCGCGCGGCACCTTAGCAATGCCGGCAGCGAAAACCCCTACCCATTCAGGAAAACATATCGCGTCGCTGGCCCGTCTCAATCGGGCACGATCACAGGTGCCCACCCTCCCGACGATTTTGTTTTTGTCGCTAGGGTGGGATAGTGAATCCTTTTGTTCTACTTCAACCCCGCCGACTAGCTGATCCGCTGCGTTTACGCCGCCGTCCATCCACCATCGATGGTGAACACCGCGCCTGACACAAACGCCGCCTCGTCCGACGCAAAATACCGCACCGCCGACGCAATCTCTTCGGGACGTCCCAGCCGACCCACCGGCTGCCGCGCTCGCAATTCGGCGCGCGTCTCTTCCTTCGTGTCCTTGTGAAATTTCTCCAGATACCCCTCCACAAAAGGAGTCTCCACTGTGCCGGGGCAGATGGCATTGACGCGTAGCGTTTTGGGATACTCGACCGCAAGCTGGCGGGTCATGGCGATCACCGCGCCCTTGGTGGTGCAGTAGGCGAAGCGCTGTTTGATGCCCACCAGGCCCGCAACCGACGCGATGTTCACAATCGTTCCCACTGCTTCGTGCGGCTCGTGCGCGGCCAATAGCAACGGCAAAAATGCTCGCGTCACCAGGTACACGCCGCGCACATTCACGTCGATGAGCCGGTCGAAGTCGGCCGGCTCGGTGTTCTCAATCGAGCCCACGTGGCCGATGCCGGCGTTGTTGACGAGAATGTCAAGTGAGTCGACCTTCGCGAGAGCGGCTGCAACGGACTCGGGGTTTGTGACGTCCAGCTGCAGTGCCTTGGCTCTGCCGATCGAGGCCGCCAGCGCTTCAGCAGCGGGGAGGTTGATGTCGGCGACAAAGACGAATGCGCCGGCCCGCGACAATTCCTTAACCGTGGCTTCGCCAATGCCGCTCGCGCCGCCGGTTACAAGCGCGTGTCGTCCATCCAGGCGGAATGAATCAGTATTCATTTGGCTGCTCAATTGCCTCTCTCAGGAAGGCCAAGTATAACGCGACGTGGATTATCTTTCGAGGACGGAGCGAAATCACAGCAGGTGATTCGCGAGTTCGCCGGTGTCAGATGTCCGTCGCCCACTTTTCCAGGCCGGGCAGCCCTACGGCAAGCTTAAAAGCTGCGTCGCTGCTCACTAAAACCGCGCCAGTGGCAACCGCGTGTGATGCTATCTGCGTGTCAAGCGGACCGAGCGGCCGGCCCAGCGCTTCTTGTTTCGCGCGGAATCTGCCATAAACTTCAGCCTCGTCCCGGCCCCACGGCAGAACTCTTAACCGTTCGAGGAACGCGCGCAGTGCGGTGCGCCGCGCCGTACCGGCACCTATCTTTTCTAAACCGAACCATAGCTCGGCTTCAGTCACAGTGGAGACGCAGGCAATCTCACTTGGACCGAGCCCCGCGAGACGTTTGCGGGCTTTAGACGACATGCCTTTCAAAATGTAGCTGACGGTATTGGTGTCGAGCATGTAGAGCCGGGTCATAGCGGCTCACGATCTTCCGACACTCCTTGATCGCGGTCAGCCATAAAGTCCGCAGGGAACCTGGCTGCGTCGAGTGCCGCAAAGATCTCGTCCCAACTTGCAGGCGACTGCGAGAGGATGAGATCGCCGGATTGCTCGTCGCGGCGAATGTAGACCTCGTCGGCGCTGAACCGGTATTCGGCCGGGATACGCACCGCCTGGCTTCGTCCGTTCTTGAAAACACGAGCTTTAAGGACTTGAGGCATCGTCTCCCCTCTCACTGGTATATATCATGATGTATATCAGTTCGAATGTCAACTCAGCGGTCGCTTTTCCTGACACTTGGACGGGAAATAATGGACGCCATCAATTCACGCGCGCCTTCGCCATCACTTCAAGATACGCGCGTGCGGTTTCAGTAATGGTTTCAGGGTGTCCCGCGTCAATGGCCGCAAGGTTCACCAGATCGCTGCCCACGCCCAGCGCCTTCGCGCCCGCCTTGATAAAGCTTTCAGCCGTCTGCAACGTCACGCCGCCGGTAGGGATCAGTTTCAAAAAGGGGAACGGCGCCAGCAGCGACTTCAGGTAGCTCGCCCCGCCAACTGCTGAGCAGGGAAAGATCTTTACATAATCGGCGCCGGCTTCCCATGCCGTGATGGCCTCGGTTGGTGTCAGTGCGCCGGGGCACGACACTTTCTTGTTGTCCCTGGTCACGCGAATCACGTCGTGATGCAGGCTGGGGCTCACCACAAACTCAGCGCCCGCATCGATAGTTGCCTGGCACTGGTCGGCCGTGGTTACCGTGCCCGAACCCAGCAGCAACTCTTCGCCGAACTCCTTCTTCAAATCCTTGATCAACTCAACCGCATTGGGCACCGTCATAGTGACTTCAACCACGGTCACGCCGCCGGCCATCATGGCCTCAACAACGGCGCGGCCCTGGGCCACGCTTTTGGCGCGCAACACTGGAATGAGCCCGACGCGTTCGAGAATCTCCTGTGTAGTTTCCGGCATCTCTTCTCCGAGTACCGCCGGTCTCCCGACCGGCTGCAGTGCGGACGTCCTCGTCCGCACCGTTTTAAGCTCGTCAACAGGACTGCATCATGAGCAGCTAACAGCTAGAAGCTAGTAGCTAAAAGCTAATAGCTAACAGCTAATAGCTGTCTCATCTCGCAATCCGCGCCGACCCTCCCTTGATGATGCGTTCCACCTCGGCCAGCGTTGCCATGCTGGTGTCGCCGGGCGTGGTCATGGCCAATGCGCCGTGGGCCACTCCGCATTTCACGGCCCACTCAATGCCTTTGCCGGCCAACATCCCGTAGATCAGTCCCGAGGCAAAACTGTCGCCGCCGCCCACGCGGTCGAGAATGTCGATCTCCCGCTGCGGCACATGCACAATCTTGTCTTCGTAAATCGCAATCGCGCCCCACGCGTTGCGGCTGGCCGTCTGTGCCGTTCTCAGAGTGCTGGCCACCAGTTTCAAATTCGGATACGCCGCGGCCACCTCGCGCAGCATTTCTTCGTAGCCGGCAATGGGCAGCTCATCAAAGTCCTCGCCCACGCCCTTTATGGCGATGCCCAGCATGGCGCTGAAGTCTTCTTCGTTGCCCAGCAGCACGTCGACCTTGCGCACAATCTCCCGATTCACTTCCTGCGCCTTGGCCTTGCCGCCAATCGACTTCCACAGCGAGTCGCGGTAGTTCAGGTCGTAGGAGATCGGCGTGCCGAAGTTTCGTGCCGTGTCCATCGCTTCCACAGCCACATCCGCCGTCGATGCCGAGAGCGCCGCAAAAATGCCGCCCGTATGAAACCACCGCGCGCCGTTCCCGGGCCCGAATATGCTCTCCCAATCAAAGTCACCGCGCTTCACCTGGCTGATCGCCGTATGACCGCGATCGTTGCAGCCCACCGCTGCCCGCACGCCGAAGCCGCGCTCGGTAAAGTTGAGCCCGTTACGTACCGTGCGGCCTACGCCGTCATAAGGAACCCAGCGCAACAGCGATGTATCCACGCCGCCCTGCAACATGAAGTCCTCAACCAGCCGGCCGATGGGGTTATCGGCCAGCGCCGTAGTGATCGCCGTGCGCTGACCAAAGCAGCGCCGCAGGCCGCGGGCCACGTTGTACTCGCCGCCGCCCTCCCACAACTTGAACTCGCGCGTAGTGGCTATCCGGCCTTCGCCGGGATCGAGCCGTAACATTACTTCGCCAAGCGAGAGGCTATCCCAGCGGCGGTTCGAGTCGGGAACAATCAGGGTGTTCATTGGCGAAGTCAATTCTAGTCGATGGAGGGTCATCGATATCGAAATGGATATTGGGGGAGTTTGAAGGGTACGGGCTTCAGCCCGTTCATCAATCGAGCAGGATTTCCGTGGGCTTTAGCCCCTGAGGAAGTGTTTTTTGAGAACGACCTGCAACTTCCGCGATGCGGGACATCGTTCGCGCCGCCGCGCCCGTGGTGTAGACTGGCTCGCGGAGAAGAGTGCGCGCGAATTGCAGTTGCGCGCCGCGGGAGGGGATTCAATGTCAATTGGGCGCAAGCTGCGCATGGGACTGGTGGGCGGAGGCAAGGGCGCGTTTATCGGCCCGGTGCACCGCATTGCCGCCGAGCTCGACGGCAAAATCGAGCTGGTAGCCGGCGCGTTTTCGCAATCGCCCGAGCGCTCGCGCGAAGCGGGAGTGGCGTTCCACATCGATCCCACGCGGGCCTACGCCAGCTACCAGGCCATGATTGACGCCGAACGCAATCGTGAAGGTGGCATCGATTTTGTGGTGATCACTACTCCCAATCACTTGCACCTGCCCATCGCGAGAGCCGCGCTCGAAGCGGGCATTCCCGTGATGAGCGACAAGCCCGCCACGTCAACTTACGATGAAGTTCTTGAGCTCGAGGCGCTGGTCAAAAAGTCCGGCCTGCCCTATGGACTTACCCATACCTACGCTGGCTACCAGATGGTGCGCGAGGCGCGGGCCATCATTGCTTCAGGCTCGCTTGGCGCGGTCCGCAAAGTTGCTATCGAATACATGCAGGGATGGCTCAGCACGCCGCTTGAAACCATGGGCCAGAAGCAGGCCGAGTGGCGGGCCGATCCCGCGCGCAACGGCCCCGGCGGTTGCATCGGCGATATCGGAACCCATGCCTTCCACCTGCTGGAGTTCGTGAGCGGCCACAATGTCACAGCCATCAACGCCACGCTGCGCCGCGTGGTGCCGGGCCGTTCGCTCGACGATGACTGCAACGCGTTTGTGCAAATGAGCAACGGCGCTGCCGGCACGCTGGCTTGCTCGCAGGTAGCCGCAGGCGAAATCAACGATCCGCGTCTGCGCATCTACGGCGAGAAGGGTTCCATCGAGTGGCGCCAGATGGACCCGAATCGCCTGATCGTCCGGTGGCTCGACAAGCCGGAGGAGGTTTATCACGCATCGAGCGGCTATTTAACGGCAGGCGTGCGCGCGATTTCGCGGACCCCGGCCGGCCATCCCGAAGGTTATCTCGAGGCCTTCGCCGTGCTCTACAGCGAGTTTGCCGATACTCTGATCGCGTGGAAGCAAGGCGAAAAGAACCCTCTGCCGGCGACGCTGCCGGGCATTGAAGCTGGCGTGCGCGGCATGCGGTTTATCGATCGCACGATCGAAAGCGATAAACGCAAAGCATGGGTCGACTTTTAATGGAGCAGCGAGACATCGGGCCGCTGAACTGAATCTACGCAGCTCGCATTTTAAAAATCGAGCTGAAAGCTGAGAGCTGAAAGCTGCTTTATGAGGAGCGATATGAAAACCATCAAGGGACCAGCAATTTTTCTAGCCCAGTTTGCGGGCGACGAAGCACCGTACAATACGCTCGACGGCATGGCGGGATGGGCCGCGGGCCACGGCTACGAAGGCATCCAGATTCCAAGCTGGGATGCGCGGCTCTTCAACCTTCAGCTCGCGGCCGAAAGCAAGTCGTACTGCGACGAAGTGCTGGGCACAGCGTCGAAGCACGGCCTCGCGGTCACCGAGCTTTCAACGCATCTTCAGGGCCAGCTCGTCGCCAGCCATCCGGCCTTCGACTCCCTGCTCGATGCCTTCGCTCCGGCTGAGCTCGCAGGCAACGCGAAAGCGAAGCAAGCATGGGCCATCATGCAGCTCAACTACGCGGCTGAAGCCAGCATGAACCTGGGGCTCAAGGCGCACGCAACATTCTCAGGCGCGCTGGCGTGGCCGTTCTTCTATCCCTGGCCGCAGCGGCCCGCGGGCCTCATCGACGAGGCCTTCAGCGAGCTCGCCCGTCTGTGGACGCCGATTCTCAACGTCTACGACGAAGCCGGCGTGGACGTCTGCTACGAGCTGCATCCCGGCGAGGACCTGCACGACGGAGCGACCTTCGAGCGCTTTCTCGCCGCCGTCAACAATCATCCCCGCGCCAACATTCTCTACGACCCCAGCCACATGGTTTTGCAGCAGCTCGATTACCTCGCGTTCCTCGATATCTATCACGAGCGTGTGCGCGCGTTTCATGTCAAGGATGGGGAATTTAATCCGAGCGGCCGCGCCGGCGTCTACGGCGGCTACCTCGATTGGATCAACCGTCCCGGTCGTTTCCGCTCGCTGGGCGACGGCGAGATCGACTTCAACCAGATCTTTTCTAAGATGGCGCAGTACGATTTCCCCGGCTGGGCAGTCGTCGAGTGGGAGTGCTGCATCAAGAATCCCGAAGATGGCGCGACCGAAGGCGCAGACTTCGTGCGCAGCCATATCATCCGCGTCACCGATCGAGCATTCGATGACTTCGCCGGCGCCGCGCCCGACGCCGAAAAGAACCGCAAGGTTCTGGGACTGGGTTAGAACGGCCGCAGTGGAGTTTTGTGGTTTCCCACCCTATTTGCAGAGAACGCGAAAAGGATGGGGCGCGGGGTTTGTTGGCTGATTGAGCAGGGCCCGAGCCTGAAGGCCCCTGCCTTTCGGTGGCGCGAATTCAGAGGCCTGAAGGCCTCCGCTCCCTCCCGATTAATGCGCGGAATCTTCCACGGTGCTCGCTGTCTTTCCCGGTGCCACAATCCCGTACTTCACGTCAAGAAATTCCTGCAGATCTTCAGGCAGATGCGCAGCCAGTTCCTGCCAGGTAAGCTCCTTCAGCCGCACGCGCAACTCCGCGCTCCTCACTGCGGCCATCACGTCAAACCACGCCTCGCGCAGGTCGGGCCGGCGCTGGTCGTGAATCACGCAGAAGCTCGATCCCGTCGCCTGCGCCGCCAGCACATTGCGAATGAGTTGATAGCTCTCGTAGCCCGGCTCGATGGGCGCGGCAACAATAGGATCTTCGACCAGCGGGTTGAGGGAAGGGAACAAATCGGGGTCGGCGACTAGGCTCTCGAACTCCTGCGAATTGTCTTCAGGGAACTCGCTTGCCCGTCGCGGGCGCGCTGTTGGAATCGCCGCGCGCGGCAGCAACTCCCGCTCAAACACCGCATCAAAGTCCCGATACGCTTCAACAGTTGGCGCGGACCGGCGCTGAAAGTCCGACTCCGTCAGCTTGGCCTCAACCAACAGCGACCCCAACCGCAAATCCACTTCAGTACGGTCGAAGCGGCCATTGGCGAGTGGCACCTTTGCCTTCCATCCGAACTCCGGCAATGCGCCCGATTCCACTCCCAACACACGCTGCAACGCCGCCGACTCCACGACCCCGGGCGTACAGAAAATGTTCATCAGCAATGCGTCCGAGCTCATCGACGAGTCAAGTTCGCGCCAGCGCCGCGAGAGGTCGAGCGCAGGCTTTGGAAGACACCGCGCACCCTGCGTATGAACCTTGTCGAAGCGCCGCATCCACCTACTGTCGTCCAGCATTGCAGCGTACGCCGCATCAAAGAAGTTTCCGTGCCGCGCACCCTCGGGCTCGTACACAATTACCGGAGCGCTGCCATAACTCTCGGCGTGCGCGCGGCGGCGCGCGTAGATGCGGTTGCGCGCCATGAGTTCGAGTCGGAGCTGAGTTGCAAAGAGAGCTGCCGAGTGGACCATCTCAAAATCAGACTACTCCCGCTTGAGAAGAAAAGAGCCTTCCGGCGAAAGGTTCGCCGGAAGGCTTTTGGTGTTGGGCCACGATTGGGTGGCAGGGTTGGTTAGCGGTCGTGGCGGGTGAGGCCGAGCTGGAAGGTGATCATGATGCTGCGTCCGGCCGCCTTCTCCAGGGTGTCATTCCAGCTCGGGGTGTAAGGCTGCAGGTCCTGTGACACCACGTTGGAGGCGCTCGATGTGTAGGGCGAAGTCAGTGTGGTGCCGTCGTTGGCCGCGCCGATGTTAACGATGCTGTGGTCGTCGAAGATGTTGTTGACGCTGAGCTTGACCTTGGAGCCATCGAACATTGACCGGCTGTGAATGTTGTAGTTCAGGAAAACGTTGCTCATCCAGAACGGATTGATGGGGACAGTCTGGTGATCGTTACCGATGTCATTCCAAAGGCTGCCGATACGCTTGCCGAAGATTCCGAAGTCGACCCCTTTCTGCTGATAGGTGAGGCCTAACGATTCGGTATCGTGCGGGGCGTAAGCAACCCATGCCGACGGAGTAGCTGGGACGGCTGGATTGATGATATTGCCGCTGCCGTCGGTTACAGCGGCCTGGGCAGGTGCGGCTTCGTACTTGGCAATGTCGAAAGTACCATTGGCGTTGAGGCTCAGGCTGTGCGTAACAGCGATGTTGCCCTCCGCTTCAAAACCGTTGGTGTCGGAATCGGGGTTGGCGTAGTAGTAGGTGAAGCCCTCGTCGGGACCGGTGGCCGGGGTGTAAGTGGAGTAAGTGTTGGTGAAGTGGATGTGATACCCGTCCGCATCGAAGGCGAAGCGATTCAGCTTGAGCACGGTACCGCCTTGGTAGGTGTTGGCAATGGTGGGCGGCGGCGTAACGGCAACCTGTGCGCCTGTGGTGTCGAAGACGCTGCTGAAGGGAGCAATGCTGCCGCGGCCGTACTGGCCGTAGAGCGACCAGGCATTATTGATGCGGTAGTTGGCTTCAAACGAGGGAAGGATCGAGTTGTAATTCTGCGAGTGCTTGGCGGTGATGCTGCAGTCTGCAGTCAAGAGGCTGGTGCAGCCCAGGTTGCCCACCGTCTTGCCGTCGGGGTACTGCGTCAGGGACATCCGATAGAAGGCGTCCTTCACTCCGGCCGTGATGGTCCAACGCGGGATGGAGACCAATTGGAACTCGGCATAAGGTTGGGCGGCGTAGGTCAAGAAGTGTTCGTGAAACTTGTTGTTCTTGATATAAGGCGAATCCACCCAGGTGATTGGGTCGGTGTAAATCTGGTAGCGGAGGGTATTGGTGTACTCGTACCAGGAACCGGTGCGGAAGACGCCCCATTTTGTCGCATAGCTAAGGCCGGCGATTTCGCCGCCGCGGGCGTATTGGTTCAGCTTGTCCACACCCGTAGGCTTCTTGTCGAAGTTGGGTCCAGCAGGCTGGTCATCGCCGCCAACCTTCTCTTCGATCGGCTTGGTCAGGATCGAGTCGGTCATTAGATCGGAATCGGTAGCGTTCTGGTAGTGCTGATGGTTCGAGTAGCCGTAGGTGTAGGACTTGGTATCGAGCCTCCAGTTCTTGCCGAAGTCGTGATTGAAGGTGATGATGTCAAAGAAAGTCGGCACGTGGTAGACCGAGAAGCGCCAGAACTGCGAGTTGTAGGTTCCGTCCGGGTTTAACATGTTGTTGTCATACAGGTAATTGTCGCCGTGGTGGAAGAGCTGACGCCGGGTCGGATCGTTGTTGGTAAACGCGTCAACGATGATGTTGGTTCCGATCACAGAGAGGTGGGTACGGTCGCTGAACTTGTAGTCGAACTTGGCAGTGGCAGCCACGTCCTGTTTGGGTGAGAAGGTCTGGTAGCCGTCGGAACTCTGGTAGTGACCCTCAAACCAGAAGTGAGCCTTGGGGTTCTTGCCGCCGAACAGGCCGGAGTTGAACTCACCAAGAACCTGATTGGTATTCCAGGAGCCGTAGCTCTCTTCGCCACGCACGCTGGCCTCGTCGCTAAGCGTGGGCGAGAAGAAGTGAATCGAGCCGCCGAAGTTGGAGGGACCGATATCGGAGGCGGTGCCGGGGCTGCGATCGAAGTCAACATAGCCAATAGCCGGTGCGGGGACGTAAGCCCAGGAGTGGTGGCTGGGGTCGTTCGAGTCGTTGAAGGGGACGCCGTCCCAGGTCATCGTGTAGTCGTCGTCGACGAAGCCGCGGAAGTAGATCTTGGCCTGGCCATTGCCGATACCGTTGGTGGTGTAGCTGACGGTGCCCGGGGCAGCCTGGATGATGTCAGCAAAGTCGGTGACTGGCGAAGTGTACTCGCTGACATAGTTGCTTGTGATCTCCGTGCGCGCAGATCCGGCGTCAAGCACCGATTTCACAGGCGAGAGTTGAGCGGCGATGGAGTTGTCTGCTTCCGCTTCGACCGTCACTTCCTCTGAGACTGAAGCAATCGCCATGATGACCGGCAAACTTGCGGGCGTCCCGGCGGCCACAGTAATGTCGTGCCGGATCTCAGTGGAAAAGCCCGGCGCCGAGATTTCCACGGAGTATGTTCCGGTGGCCAATCCGCTAACCGTGAATTTGCCTTGGGCGTCGGTCGCCCCGCGTTGCACCACGGCCGACGAGGTAACGACAGCGATGTTCGCATTCTGGACGGCGCGTCCGCCCTGGTCCAATACCGTTCCCTGAATTGTGCCGCTGGTTTCTGTTTGAGAGAACAAAGACAAATTGAATGGCCCCAATACCAGCAGGCACACTATCACGCCGACCGCTTTGTGCAGCCAGTTTATAGCTTTCATTAACGTAAGCCTCCAGCAGGAATGGCGGGGATTGCATCTTATCAGTGGATTAAGAACCCTGCTGAATTTGAAGGTAGGAATAAAATGTGACAGTTTGTTTACGCAAATTTGAATATCCGATTACAGGCGCCCGTACTCGTAGGAAAACTCAACGCAATATCGCCGTAACATTGCAGAGAGTTTTGACTCAAAACAGATTTTGTTTTACGTCAGCACCGGCACGTCGGCCAGGCCTGCCACGCCAAACACGCGCCGGTAGCGCTCGGTTTCTTTGGGGTCTCCAATTGCCTTGGAATAGTTATCGCTGAGTTTCACCGTGGGCCGGCCCTCAACTTCGGTGAGCTTGCACACCAGGCTCACCGGGTTAAAGTTCTCGCCCCCCTGCGGATTGCAATTCCTGAAGTCGTTGGTCAGCAGCGTGCCCCAGCCTGCGCTAAAGCGGATGCGCCGCTCGGGAACCCAGCGCTCGCAGACTTCAAAATCTCTGGCCGACTGAAAATCGTCAGGCGTGGCGCCGTTGCGCATGCGCCCGGCAAAGTAAGCGTGCAGGCCAAGGATCTGCTCCACGTCAAGCGCGTCAGATGCGATCAACCGCTTCTTGCGCGGGTCGCGGTCATGCCGCTCCAGCCACGCAATGTACTCGTCTCCGGCCACGTACGCATCCTTGCTGTCGATTCGCTGGCCGGTCCAGTTAGCCACCCAGTCGGGCGCATCGCGCAAGAACTGGGTTGACCCAAAGGTGTCGGGCAGCAGAATCAGCAACTCGCCCTGGTAGCTCTTCTGCCACAGCTCAAGCAACTGGTATTGGGCCGTCCGCAATTCGTCATCGCTGTTGGCCAGGGCAGCCATCGCCATGGGCAGCTCGTGCCCGTTGGTGCCGATCGCCTCAAGGTCGTGCTTGTAGGCAAGATACGCATTCGATGTTCCCGCAAATCCCGAACCGATGGTGTCGCGCATCGCGTTCACTACGAACTCGTGCCACAGGAAACTGTGCCGACGCCGCGTGCCAAAGTCGCTCACGCTCAGCATGGGAACCCCGACCAGCCGTTCCATCTTTTCCCACAGCCGCGTCTTGGCCCGCGCGTACAGAATGTCGAGTTCCAGCTCGCCCAGCAGCTTGAGGCTGGCGCGCGTTTTCAACTCGCCGATGATCGAGAGCGCATAAATCTCCCACATCGACGTCGCCGACCATGGCCCGTGAAAACGCAGGTCGATCTGGCCGTCATCGACGGTGAGTTCGTAATCAGAGAGCCTGAAATCCCGCTCCAGCCACTCCAGAAATTCCTGCTCGAAGATGCCGCGGCGTCCGTAAAAACTGTTGCCGGCCAGCCAGATCAGCTCTGACCGCGCGAAGCGCAGCTTGCGCGTATTTTCCAGTTGCTCGCGCAGTTGCTCCGCCTCGATCGCGTCGCCCAGGCGTGCATGAGAGCTGCGGTTGATGAGCGAAAACGTGGCGTGAACTTTGGGGAAGTTCTTCCAGATAAACTGCAGCATCAGCAGTTTGTAAAAGTCGGTATCGAGCAAAGAGCGCGTGATGGGATCCAGCTCCCAGTTATGATCGTGCGCGCGCCTGGCAAAATTAGTAATCACGTTCCCTCACTTTACTTGAAGGGATGGCCGTGCTCAAAGAGTTTGACGCTTCAGCAACCCGCGAGGGTTCCCTCAATTTTCTTAGGCAATAAATGAGGAGTAAAGTCGATCAACCACGAAAATGAGTGCCCCATCCTCGCGACGTCTTTGTTTTTGTCGCCAGGGCGGGGTCAAAAGAGCCTCGAATACCTTCCGCCAGCCCTAGCCTACGCCCTCAATCTCCGCCGCAATCCCGGCTCGTACCTGCTCAGGCAGGGCAGGCATGGCGCCCGATTGCGACGCCACCCATCCACCCCAGCGATTGCCGGCCTCATTGAGCGTGGCCAGGCTCGCTCCGCGCAGCAGGTAGTGGGTCAACGCGGCGGTAAACGCGTCTCCCGCGCCAATTGAGTCGCCGACTCTGACGGGGAACCCTGGATGCTCGTTCCACTCGTCGCGAGTCACCAGCAGGCTGCCGTGGCTGCCTCGCGTAATCGCCACCAACTGCAACCCCGGAAACTCCTCGAGCAGCTTTTCAGCCGCGGAGCGCAGGGTGAGCTTCACTTCAAACAGGGGCTCGGCTGGAGCCAGCCCCAGCAGATCCAGAATCAGCGGCGCTTCCGTTTCGTTCATCTTGGCCACACTGGCCAGTTCCAGCGACTCTTCAACAATCTCTTCGGAATAAAACGGCGGGCGCAGGTTCACATCGAAGACTCGGATGCAGGCCGAGGTGGTTTGCGCAGCCAAAGTCTGGATGGTCTGGCGAGACTGTTCGCTGCGCTGCGCCAGCGTGCCAAAACAGATGGCATCGGCGCGTTCGGCCAGCCGCACCCATTCATCGTTGAGCTGCATGTAATCCCACGCCACGGGTCCTTGAATGGTGTACCGCGGTTCAGAATGCGAGAGATCGACCGTCACGCGGCCAGTCGGGTGCGCCGCATCAATTTGCAGAGGGCCCACATCCACGGGCATGGGATTGAGCTGTTCGACGGCGTCGCGGCCCAGTTCGTCCCGGCCAATCCGGCTCAGGATGGCGGCGTGGTTGCCCAGCCGGCCGGCCATTACCGTGAAATTCGCGGGCGCTCCACCCAGCGTGCCCCGCGCACGCGCCTCTGCAAAGGCGCCCTCAGGCGCGCGGCCTGGCATGTCCCACAGCAATTCGCCAATTCCCAGAATCAGGTGCGGTGCTCGCATCGGTGTTTGATCGGAGATAGTAGCACAAGAAAGCAGGGAACAGGGAATAGCCAACAGCCAGTAGTTTGCGTGTCGCACGAAGAGTACTAAAGGCTGTTGCCGTTTCCCTATTGGCTACAGGCTATTCCCTATTGGTTGTTCGCCCACCGGTAAATCGAGCAATCCTCCCAATCCATGGCCGCGTACTCGCCGTCGGGCTGGCTGGTCAGAATCTTGCGGTCGGCAACCGAGTCAGCATGCGACCGCCGCACCTGCCCGCGGAAAAGCCGTTTGAAGCCCGCCTGACTCTCGATAACGCCCTCCTGCTCGTTGTTTACGTAGAGCAGTTCGAAAGGCCGGGGCTCTTTCTCAAGCTGTTTACTCCAAGCCCTCAACACCGCGCGCATCACAGGCGCTGCAAAGGGATTGAAAAGGAACGCCACGCATGGGCCTGGCGGCAGCCTGAAGGTGGCTGCGTCGCGGCAGTACATCCGCATCCCGGTCGTCGCTCGCCCCTGCGCCCGCCAGATTGCCAGGTTTCTTCGCGCGATGCGAGCCAGCGTGGGGTGCAGCTCAACGCCCACCACGGCCGCAAAGGGATGCTCGGCGGCCAGCAGCATGGCGCGTCCCATGCCCGCGCCCACATCGATAAAGGTGAACTGGTCAAGATTCGGCAGGGAAGAGCAGCGCCGCCAGCGCACAATTATCGATTGAAATACCGATGGCGCGATGGCGTAGTACGCAGTTGCGTAGCGGTCGCTGCGCCGGCCCAGGGCAAGGTGGCGTCCGGCGACCAGCCCACTGGTCCGCACGCCAAATTCAAGATCGAAAGGATGGCGCACCAAGCCGTCTTTCACGGCCAGACCCTTCAGCATGCGCCGTCTCTTTTCTTTGGATGAAAGAGGCTTCTTTACGCCCGTCAACTCCACGATATGAAAGTTAGCATACGCGGGTTTGCGGGCCGCTCAAGTTGACTCGATTTTTGCGCGCGATTTTGAACCGGCCCTCGGGGCGATCGACTCTCATTTGTGGCGCTTTCCCAGGGTTCCGTCGCCACGGCAACTCTACCCTGGACTATTGACT
The DNA here is from genome assembly GCA_964528915.1 of uncultured Occallatibacter sp. Taxonomy (GTDB): domain Bacteria; phylum Acidobacteriota; class Terriglobia; order Terriglobales; family Acidobacteriaceae; genus Telmatobacter. The sequence goes on along the minus strand of CAZGUD010000001.1, from coordinate 453,941 downwards.
TTGCGTCCCTGCGGGACGCGGGGACCGCGGTCTGAGAGGCCACGGATCTACTCCACCCTGTGAAAGAGCTATCAGCCAGCAGCTAAAAGCTAAAAGCTAAAAGCTGAGAGCTGAGAGCTAGAAGCTAGAGGCTAGAGGCTAGAAGCTAGAAACTGCTCTTTACTGCTGCAACACAACCTGGTCGCCTTCCTTCAGGCCGCCGGTAATCTCTGTCACCGATCCATTCGAGATGCCGGCCGTGACCGCAATCTTGCGCGTGCCATCCTTCTGGCTCTTGTCTGGCACCATCACCGAGGCCTTTTTCTGGCCGTCGTAAACCACCGCGTTCTCAGGAACCATCAACACATTTTTGTGCTCACTGAGCAGAATCTCGGCGTTAGCCGTCATATTGGCTTTTAGTTCGCCGCCGGGATTGTTGATCGAGACCCGCACCTCGAAGGTGGTCACGTTATCTTTTTCCACGCCCATCGGCGCAATCTTGGTCACTTTTCCGTCAAATACGCGGTCGCGAAAGCTTTCCACCTTGATGCGCGCCGGCTGGCCCAGATAAACGTGCGCAATGTCGGCCTCGTCTACCTTGCCCTGCACATAAACCTCGTTGGTGTCGCCCTCGGTCATCACCAGCGTGGCCGTCGACCCTAGCACCAGGATCGAGCTCACCGCATCGCCCATCTCGACATCGCGCGACAAGATTATGCCGTCCATCGGGGCCACAATCGTGGTGTACGAAAGCTGTTCTTCGAGCTGCTTCAGGCTGGCCTGGCTCTGCTGAACCTGCGCCTGCGCCTGTTTCAGCTTGGCGGTATCTACACCGATCTGCGCCTTGGCTGAGTCGCGCTTGGTCAGCGCTGCAAGGTAGTCGCGGTTGGCATCGTCCATTACCTGGCGGCTGACTATTCCGTCGCGCTGCATCTCCTGATTGCGTTCCAGCGTCGCCTTGTACATGGGCAGGTCGGGAGCCGCGGCATTCACCTTGTCCTGTTCAATGTTGGCCTGGTAGGTGGCCACGTTAGCTTCAGCGGCGGCAAGCTGAGCCCGCTGCGCGTCCACCTGGTCCGCAATCTCCTGCTTGTCGAGTTCCGCCAGCTCCTGGCCCTTCGTCACCTTGCTGTTGATGTCCACAAACAGCTTCTCTACAATCCCTGAAGCCTTGCTCTTTACTTCGACCTTGGTGATGGGCTCAATCTTGCCGGTAGCTACCACCGACTGGGCCACGTCTCCGCGGGTCACGCGCGCCAGCCGGTTGGGATCGAGAGACGCTCCCTTGGCCAGTTTGATCAACCCGGTGCCGGCCACCAGCACCAGAATCACCACCATGCCGCCCAACACGATCCAAAAACGCTTGCTTTTGCGTGTCGCCACAAATTCCTCCCCGCAGATGACCAGAAGGCCGGTATGAACCCAGGATGAATTAACCCACTTGCAATGGAAGTCCCGCTTACTGAGACGGTCGCAGCCCTTTGCCGTCAACCGCCATCTCTACTTACGCATCCTGCGCGGCCACGGTTCCAAAAAGGCTTCCAAAACTGTCCTGGAACCAGCAGGGATTTCTTCTCGTAATTAGAAGCAACGGACAAATTGTGCCGTCAAAGACACATGCTCGGCTTCTCTGACACGCTCGGCCAGGTTTTGCGCGCCATCATGGCCAACAAACTGCGCAGTTTTCTAACCATGTTCGGCATTGCATGGGGCGTGGGTTCGCTGCTGGTGCTGGTGGGGCTGGGCGAAGGCTTCAGGTCAGGCCAGCATAAGCAACTCTCACAGCTTGGCGACGACGTGGTGATGGTCTTCAACGGCACCATTCCCGCGCTTGCCAATCAGCACACCGGTATGCGCCCGTACGAGTTGACTTTGGGCGACCTGGCCGCGCTTGCCAAGCTGCCTGAGCTTCGCGCCGTCACTGAGGAACTGACCCGCAACGATCTCTACGAGGTGAGCGAGTGGAGCAACACTTCGGGCCACGTGCTTGGAACCGAGCCCAGCTATGCCACGGTGCGTTACATCCCGGTCGTGGGCGGGCGCTTCCTGGACGCCGAAGACGTGAGCCTGCACCGGCGAGTAGTGGTGCTGGGGCAAAAATCGGCCGCGCTGCTCTTTCCCGGCCATCCATTGCTCGGCGAAGCCATCACCATTAACGGAACCGAGTTCAAAGTCGTCGGCGTGCTGGCCAAAATCGGGCGCGGCAACAACACCTACGACGACGAAAAGATCTACGTCCCGGTAACCACCATGGGTGAGCTGTTCGCGCTCAAGGGCGACAACATTCCCCAGGACGCGCTGTCAGCGATCGACTACCGGCCCACAAAGAAAAACGACAACACCGATGCCCAGGTGGCTGTGCATCGCGTCATCGCCGAGCGGCACGGCTTCGACCCCGCCCTGAAGGACGCGTTCAACGAGTTCGACACGATTCAGGCGTCGCAGACCATCAACATCATCTTTACCGCGATGGACGTATTTCTGGGCAGCGTCGGAATTGTGACACTGGGCCTGGGCGCGGTGGGCATCATCAACATCATGCTGGTATCGGTGAGCGAGCGAACCCGCGAAATCGGAGTTTGCAAAGCCGTCGGCGCAACCAAAGGCAGCATCATGGCGCAGTTCTTCTGGGAGGGCCTTTTGCTCACCGGTTTGAGCGGATTGATCGGGATCGCCATCTCGGGAGCATTCATGGCTCTGTTGCAAGCCACGCTCACCGACAAGATTCCGGGATTCGATCCGCCGCGCATCGTGCCCTGGTCGGCGGCGCTGGCGTTGGGCGCACTGGTTTTGTGTGGAGTAGCCGCCGGCCTCTACCCCGCCAGTAAAGCCGCAGCCCTGGATCCGATCGAAGCCCTGCGCAGGGAGTAAGAAAGGCAGCTTCAGGCTCTCAGCTTTCAGCTGTCAGCTTGATCGTGCTGAAACATGGATACGAAGTTGGGACAAATCAAACGCTGACGTCGCCGTAGAAGGCGGTTAACCCGTGATCGAACTGAAAGCTGAAAGCTAAAGGCTGGGAGCTGTTGCTAATGTTTACCGACATCTTCAAGCAAGCCTGGGAAGCGATGCTCTTCAATCGCCGCCGCACCGCCATCACTACGGTGGGCATGGCCTGGGGCATCGCCACGGTTGTGCTGCTCATGGCCTATGGCGCCGGATTCAGCAACGCCATCGCCACCATCTTTGCCCAGTGGGGCACCAACACCATCGGATTCTTTCCCGGCAAAACCAGCGAACAGGCTGGCGGCGACAAGGCAGGCGTCCAGGTGCGGCTTACGCTCGACGACATCGACCGTGTCAGCATCGCTGTGCCCGAAATTACGCACATCTCGCCCGCGGCCTACCTTGATGCCAACGTGCAAAACGACCTGCACAACTACACCTGGACGGTTGTCGGCAGCCGTCCGACTTACGCCGACATCATCAAGCTGATTCCCGAACAGGGCCGCTATTTCAACGGCGCTGAAGATCAGCAGCGCGAGCATGTTTGCGTGCTTGGCTCCGAAGCCAAGACCAAGCTCTTCTCAGGCGAGTGGGCGGTGGGAGAAACCATCCGGCTCAATGGAGTCTTTTTCAAAGTCGTTGGCGTGCTCAAGCCCAAAATGCAGGAGAGCAACGACGACATCAATCGCACCGTCTACGTGCCCTTCAACACCATGAGCGACCTGAAGGACACGACGTACATCGACGGCGGCTGGATAAGCTACCAGGGCGGCGACTATCAGCAGATCGAAAAGACCATACGCGAAAGCCTGGCCGCGGCGCATCACTTCCGACCCTCCGACCACGACGCGGTTCATATTGCCAACCTGCGTTCGCAGCTCCACCAGTTTGAGATTCTCTCCATTGCGCTGCAAGTGCTGCTGGCCATGGTGGGCGCGCTCACGCTGGGCATCGCCGGCATCGGACTCATGAACATCATGCTGGTGGCCGTGCAGCAGCGCACCCGCGAAATCGGCGTCGAAAAAGCGCTCGGAGCCCGCAAAAGCCAGATCCTTGTCCAGTTCCTGTCTGAAGCCTTCGTCATCACCGGCGTGGGCGGCGTGGGCGGCATCGGGCTCGCCTATCTCGTTTCGATGCTCGTGGGCCGCATCACCTTTTACTCCGCCATTGCCAAAAACGCCACCGATGCCGATATCCGCCTGCTCATCTCGCCCTCAATCGTGATTGTGGCCACGCTCATCCTGGTAGTCACTGGCCTGGTCAGCGGCATGATCCCGGCCATCCGAGCCGCCAATCTCGACCCCATTGAAGCCCTGCGCTACGAGTGAGTACCGCCGGTCTCCTGACCGGCTGTAGTGTGGGTCTCCAGACCCACACACGTCGCCTGACAACTACCTGGTCACAAACTTCACAAGCTCTGTGCCCCATCCATTTCGCAGGTTCTATCGCGAAATGGGTGGGATGCCGGCACACTGTTTTCGGGCTGGATCAATTAGCGTCCCGTTCCTTGTGCGGGTCCCAGAGCCTGCCCTGAGCCGGCCGAATGAGTCCCTCGCTTTTGTGAATCTGGGATGGCGCGCAGTAGGCGCAGTGGTTGTTCGCCCCATGCTTCAGCGTGGGGAAAGCAGAATACCCAATACCGTGGGAAGTCCCGTAGGGACGGCGCAAGGACATTTCGATTGCAGGAACCAATAGCCCCTGAGCGATGTTCTCTTCAAACTGATTCACTGCTCAATCTTCCGGAAACTTGACATCCGCTCGATCAGCATCTCAAACTCAGGCATGAAATTCCCCGAGCTGCTGAGGTCCCGACATGCGCGGGCGAGGATGGGTGTGGCCGGAATTTCAGCCGCCTCGATCTTCCTCTGCGCAGTACTTGCCGGATGCGCCTCAACGCCTCTAGCCAAACGGGCAACGGCTCTTTCTTCCGCATTGGCCCCCGTCGTCGATCAATCGGCGGCCGCGTATCGCGATGCCGTGGCCCTCGATAATCTGCGCGAAGATTATGAAGCGGTCGTTGCCTACCAGAAAAAGGACGCCACTTACAATCCGCGCAACGTCCCGGTATTGCTTTCGGAGAAGGATATTCAAACCAGGCTTGCAGTTCTGGGGGCTCTGCAGGTTTACTCCCAATCCCTGATCGAGATCACGAAAGGGGCCGACTCGCCGGAACTCGATGCTGCTGCAAAGTCCGTAGGCAGCAACTTGACCTCGCTGGGCAACAACCTTGCGCCGTCGATTGAGAATGCGCGCGGAACTGCCGCAACAGCAGCCTCGACAACCAATCCCGCGCTGTCGCCGGAAGTTAGAAACGGTATCAGCACCGCGGTCGACGCGCTTGGGCAGTTTCTGGTGAACCGGATAGTCGAGAAGGAACTGCCGGGCAAAATCGAAGAGATGGATCCCCATGTCCAGGCGCTCTGCATCGCGCTTGGCGACGATATCAAGACGCTTCAAGGACTTGAACTGCGCGACTACGACCGAATCCTCAACCTGGAAAAGCAGTTCATCCTCGAAGATGAGCAGTTCTCCAAGAATGTCGATCCCCAACAGCATCGCGCGGAGATTATGAAGCTGCCTGAAATTGCCCGGCAACAGCGCGAGGCCGGCGATAAGCTCACAGCTCTTCGCGAGGCCATAGATAAACTGGCGATGGCCCACCACACCCTGGCCACGGATGCGCAACACCTCAACGATCCCGAAACCCTGAGGAAGAAGCTGGCCGAGCTTGCCGACGCGGGAAAAAACCTCGGCAAGTTCTACTCATCGCTGCCGGCAAACTAAACTTGAAAGGAGCAGGACCATGGCTACGCCCCCAGGCAACCTTCCCGCCAGCCCCGCGATTCCACTCACGGCCGATGTAAGAGCGGCGTATCAGGATTTGTATGACAAGATGCAGACAGCCATCGACAGCACGATGGACGCGGCGGTTATCGAGGCATTGAATGCCATGCAGCCGCAAGTTGACCGAATACTCAAGCAAGACGAAGAGTACAAGCTCAGCCAGGACACCAATATCTTCGCTGCGCTGCAGCAGCAGATCAGCGACACCAATAAGGGTCTCAAGACCCTGCAGGGCCAGATTTCATCAATATCCTCCCATTTAGCCGTGGCCGGCGACATCATCGCAGCCATCAATAAAGTGCTCACGCTTGTGCCGGGGGCATGAGTCTGCGGCGGCTGTTCAGCAAATCCGAAGTTGCTCTTCTATAACTGACGAATTGGCGACCACGGGAGTATAGCCCTGTGCGTTGCTAAACTATTTGAATTTCAGCATGTGCCTCACGACCTGATAGCCTCTCTCGAATTCGTCGTCGGAGTCATAAGCGACGGTCGTATAAAAGAGTCCTCTGCTCGGCTTTGAAATTGCAATCACGCTCGCCTCTTTGTGTCCTCCTATGCGGCGCTGGTTAGGGCGATCGGCTTTGAGAACTAACCCAAGGTCAGCGCGATAGTCCTCCTGAACAACGCTGGCCGTTAGCTTGGTAGATACTCTGCATGGGCTGCTTGAAACCAATGCGCAATATTCCTCGGCATTCGCCTCAAAAACAATTGGGTAACCAACTGCAATTGCCTGATTCTTCATATCAACCACGAACGCCCGAACATCCACGTACGCGGTTATCCTTCCATCCGTCGAATGAATTCGGTGCACGACAAACGGACTAGACGAGTCCAGCGTCTTGGTCAGCTCTTTTTCGAGAGCGATGTTTGGCCCGTCATCAGCGAAGCCGGGCGGAGAGGAATACGTCAAGCCCGCCTCCGATAACCTCTTGTCAAACCCCAGATCGCCGCTAGGGGCCGCAAGCGAAAATCCGGCATAAGCAAGGACGCAAAAACGCAGCCCAACACGAAATAGCGATTTCATCGTTGAGTCCCCCGAGGTGGCGATTATACCGAAAGGTGCGCTTCGCTCCCGAGGAGTCGAACTGTCCCGTACTCACGTTGGCGTTCCTGGCGTATCATCGCCGATCCGGAAAGACCCCCGATAAACGCCCCGGCTGCCAATCCTGCCGCTCAAGCCACTGGCCGCAGCGTCAGTTTCCGGCATTCTCTGTCACCAACCCACAGCCCGCAGCCGGCTCCCCCCTTCAAAACATCGGCGTCCGCACGTTTTTGCATAAGGCTGTAAAGCCGAGTGCTCTCAAAACTTCAATTCCGCCAGTGACACGCAACTCCGATTCGCGATACCCTAACCTTGCGTGCCTGCTGCGCACACGAAGGAGTTTTTCGATCCCCAATGCCCATCCAACCTACTGAAAAAATCTGGCATAACGGCACCCTCATCCCCTGGGAGAAGGCCACCATCCATGTGATGAGCCATGTGGTCCACTATGGCTCCAGCGTCTTTGAGGGGATACGCTGCTACGGACAGCCTTCGGGCTCGGCAGTCTTCCGCCTCCCCGAGCACATGCAGCGGCTCATCGATTCGGCCAAGATCTACCGTATGGAGATCCCCTTTACGCTTGAGGAGCTTTGCGCCGCGGTTGTCGACACCATTGAAGCCAACGGAGTCGCGCCCTGCTACATCCGCCCCATCGTCATGCGCGGCTACGGCGAAATCGGCGTCAACCCCCTGCGCTCGCCCATCGAGGTTTACATCGCCAATTACCCGTGGGGCAAATACATTGCCGGCCACGGCGGCGCAGACGTCTGCATCGCAAGCTGGAACCGCCTTGCGCCCAACACCATGCCGGCGCTCGCCAAGGCGGGAGCCAATTACATGAACTCGCAGCTCATCAAGATGGAAGCCGAAGTGAACGGCTACCACGAGGGCGTCGGGCTCGACGTCAACGGCCTGGTAAGCGAGGGTTCGGGCGAGAACATCTTCGTCGTCCGCAACGGAGTGCTGTTTACCCCCACGCTGGGCAACTCGGCGCTCTCAGGCATCACCCGCGACAGCGTGCTCACCATCGCCCGCCACCTGGGCCTCACCGTCACTGAGCAGGCCATTCCGCGCGAACTGCTTTACATTGCCGACGAAGTCTTTTTCACCGGCACCGCGGCAGAGGTTTCGCCCATCCGCTCTATCGATCGCATCGTCATCGGCGACGGCAAGACCGGCGAGATCACCAAGCGAATCGCCGACGAGTTCTTCGGCATCGCCAACGGCCTCAAGCCCGACCGCTTTGGCTGGCTTACGCCGGTCAAGGTGGATTCAAGCGAGCCCGTAACCGCGTAGCGAAGCGCAATCGCCAAACCAAGCACCAAAATGGGTGCCCCATCCTAACCGCGTTTTTGGCGGTTAGGGTGGGGCAGCCCATCGCGCCACTGAAAGCAACATTAGCGCCCCGTCCCAACCGCCTCCACCTTAGCCTTTACCGGCTCGCCACTTGTCCCCGGCTTCCGGAACGTCAGCGCGTAAAACCGGTTCTTCCCCATCGGTTTCAAGAGTTCAACATGCGTCTCCAGCATCTCTGCCGGAACCAGGTCAACCGGCGCGGTCACCGCCTCTTTGCGGTTTTTGTAATAGTGGCTGGTTATGGGGCCGCTTTCATACATGGCCTGCACATGCTCCTCGGTCTCGTCGGCAATCAGGATCTTCGATCCCGGCTTCGCCACGCGAATCATCTCGCGAATAGCCTTGGCGCGATCGCTGAAAAAGTTGATGCCGCCCACGTGAAACACCACGTCGAAGCTCTCGTCGGCAAAGGGCAGGCGCTCGGCATTGCCCAAAAACAGATCGGCCTGGAATTGCCAGCGGCGCATATTCGCCTGGCATCTCCCCAGCATCTCCGGCGAAAGATCGATACCGGTCAGCGATACGCCCTGCGGCAGATATTTAAAGTTGAGGCCCGTTCCAACTGAAGTCTCCAACACCGAGTCGCCCGCTTTAACTTCGAGAGGACTCATGTAGCTCCGCACGTACGCAACGCCGTCCATGCCGGCGCATGCGCACACCACGCGCTGTATATCGTCGTAGAAACCGCCGATGGTTTCGTAGAGTTGATTGTATTTGCCGTTTGCCCCGGTCATATCGCCGGGCTCGCGCATGTCGGGGACGCCGTTGCGAATGGGAAACCGCTCGCCGGCTGCGCTGACCAGCGCCTGGCCGCGGCCCTGGCCCACAAGTTCCAATCTCTCTCCCGTTGCCGGACTCCGCAATTTGCGCAGTGTTGCAGGCCGGCACTCCCATCCTCCATCGTTGCGCGCAAGCACCAACGCCCAACCGCTTATTACCAACGCCGCAGCGAGGCAGATCCAGATCAATTCCATCCCCGGCAGTATCGCCGGCTGCGCGGCGCCGTCCCCCTCTCGAATCAACATCGGAAGAAGGTAGGCAAATGCCATCGCCAAAACGCTGGTCCCCGCAAAAACACTCGCGCCCACGCGAATTCTTGCTGCGCGAAACTCCTGGTTCCACGCCCACACCAGCGTTGCCGCAAACCAATAAAGAAGAAACAACGGCGCGCTGCTACCAAACACCGCGACGAGCTGTTTGAACGGCGCGCCCCGCATGTCGCCGTGGCCAATTGCGAAGCCGGCCGGCAGCCATGCTGACGCAGCCGCCGCGAATACCACTGCAAAGATCGGCAAGGGAAGCGTCGAAAACCATCCAGGCAGCCGAGGACTGACCATCCGGTGAAAAGTAAACGGCAGAGTGTTCAGCACCATGGCTACCAGGCTCCATCCCAGATACGCGAGCACGGAACCAGAGTCGCCGTGCAGCAGGCCATGCACTAAATGAGGCAGGCCAAACAGCACCGCGAGCCCCATCATCAACACGAATCCTCGAACCACGCGCTGCGTGCCTGCCAGCCACGTGCCCATTACCGGGCCGGTAAATATGCCTATGGGCGTGAAGAAACCCAGAGCGAAAATGGAGAGGAATGCCCAGGCGACAATCTGCCTGATGCGGAGGTGGCTGGAAATCGCGTTCATTTTGAGACCTTTCTTTCTGACCTTGTAGAGCCGCGTTTACCGTTGTGTTGCTCTTGCGAAGTGACAGCGGTCTTCTTCGTCTGCCTTGATTTCAGCTGAATTGGCGTTGCCGGCGGCCGCACCCGCGCGGCATTTCGTGGCGAAATCACCGCCGCCGCAGATTTTTCCCAGGCCGACAAAGCAGTCAGCGCTTTTTCGCCCCATTCCAGCGCGGCACAAGTCAGTGCCTTGCCCAGGCCCAGCGTAAGCATCCAGTAAGGCAGGTGTGGATTCGCCTCCTGCTCCGCGGGTACGCTGGCTTCGATCTTCGTCAGCAAATCGAGCATGCGCCGGTTGCGTTCGTTCACGTCGCGCACGTGTGCAGCAGCCACGCCAGGCGCTGCCTCACGGCAAAAGAACAGCTTGAGCAGAAACTCATTGCGCGGGGGCTCGTTGTGAAAAGGCAACGCTAGCCACTGCCGCAGCGCCGCGCGCCCGGCGTCGGTAATCACGTAAGTCTGGCGGTCGCGTCCCTTCGCCCTGGCCTTCGAGGGCGACTTGGCTTTCGAAGGTGCAATCAGCCCGTCGGCGCTCAGCCGCTTCAGCGCTGGATAGATCTGGCCATAGCTCTCGCCCCAAAAGTACCCGATGCTGTTCTGGATCCCCTTGCGCATGTCGTATCCGGAAATGTCGGGTTGAATAGAGAGCCCCCCCAGAATCGCGTACGAGGTGGTGTTGAGATTGAACATATCTAAAAGATACATCTGGTAGATATATTCGTCAAATCGCCTCCCGTTTCTCCAGCCAATCAGTCTGAAGGGTACGGGCTTTAGCCCGTACAAAATGACAGCAAAAACGTTATTGGGCTTTATCCCCGGGGAAAGTTTTTTCATACTCGCCACTACCCGTCACCCCGCCCGGTGACTCTTGTCACCGCTTTTCCAGCGCCTCCCGAGCCATCATCGTCACGGAACTGCGGGCCCGGTTCTCGGCTTGACTCTTGTATCCAGCCTCGCTTCGCGCAATTCTCAGGCCTCCTCGCTGACATTGTTTTCTTCCCGCAACTTCCTTTGGGGCTCGCGGCTCACACGGAGGATCGATGAACAAGCATGGACGCAAGATCGTGATCATCGGCGGCGGCATTGCCGGCCTTTGCTCCGCGGTGTACGCACTCAAATCCGGCTACGACGTCGAAGTGCTCGAGATGCACGACATGGCCGGCGGCTTGGCCATGAGTTGGCGCCGCGGCTCGTATACCTTTGAAACCTGCCTGCACTGGCTGGTTGGTTCAAAGCCGGGAGCCGACTTTCACGCGCAATGGCAGGAAGTCTGCGATGTCGACAAGCTGACATTCATCGATCCCGAAGAGTTTGTCCGCATTGAAACCGAAACTGGCGACAGCCTTGCCATGTTCACCAACCTCGATCGGCTTGAGGCCGAACTTCTGCGTCGCGCTCCCCACGACGCGCCGGCCATCCGCGACCTGGTCCACTCCATGCATGTTCTTGGCAAGTTCCATATGCTCGATCCTTCAGGCGGCTTCTCGGGCAATTGGCTCAACATCCTGCGCGATCTGCCGGTGTTTCCGGTTCTCAGCAAGCTCTCGAAGATCGGCGGCAGAGAATACGGTAAACGCTTCGCCGATCCGCTGCTCAGGGCTTTCTTCTCGAACGGCGATATCGGAAAAATGCCCGCGATCGCGCTGATCATTTCTCTCGCCTGGATGAATGCCGGCAACGCCGGGTACTGTATCGGGGGATCGCAGGCCCTCATCCGTCTGATCCAAGAAAAGATCGCGAGTTTAGGCGGAAACATCCGCTTCAAGGCGAAAGTCGCGCGCGTTCTCGTCGAAGGCGACCGCGCAATCGGAGTCGAACTCGCAAATGGCGAAACGGTGTTGGCAGACTGGGTGGTCTCCGCGGCCGACGGACACGCAACTATCTTCGATCTGCTCGACGGTAAGTATGTGGATGACGCGACGCGTAAACGCTACGATGAGCGGGAACTCTTTGCCTCGTATCTGCAGATCTCCATGGGCGTGGCGCTTGACCTTCACGATCAGCCCCCCATGTTCACTCGAATTCTCGACACGCCGATTACGGTCGATCCCGAAACCGACCTCAGCAATGTCGGGTTTCGCATTTTCAACTTCGACCCAACATTCGCGCCCCCGAAGAAGACAGCCGTCACTTGTCTTCTGCCCACGCTTAACTTTAAATATTGGGCTGGACTGCGCGCCAGCGATCCTGTCGCGTATCACAGCGAGAAGAATCGCGTTGCGGACGCCGTGATTGGAGTGCTCGAAAAACGAATTCCGGGTGCGCGCGCAGCCATCGAGGTCGTCGACGTCTCTACCCCGGCTTCGGTTTTTCGTTACACCGGCAACTGGCAGGGCACGATGGAGGGTTGGCTGCCAAGGCCAGGATCGGGTTTCAGCCCGCTGCCCAACACGCTTCCCGGTCTCGACCGCTTTATGATGGCTGGCCAGTGGGTGATGCCGGGGGGTGGATTGCCATGCGGCCCCTTGACCGCGCGGCCTGCCATCAAGGCCATCTGCAAACACGATCGCGTCGCCTTCAGCGCCCGTACCGAAGCCGCACATGCCGAGGAGCTGGTCGGTGTTTGAACAGAGCCCAGTTGACCAGTGGGTGAAGTTGACGCAAGGACAGCGGGTGCCCCAGGTCTCGACTTTGAGACCTGGGATAGCACGAATGCACACGTCGGTTTCTTACGTCAGGGTATTTGTTTACACGCGCCGCTAGCGTCCGTGCCCCACGCTTGCGACTCCGTTTGTCGCAAGCGTGGGAGCACAATTGTTTCTGGTTGGAACCTGCTACTCCTTAGGCTTCCTTTCTTCGGGAGCTGGGTGCGAAGCAGGCGCCGCATGCTCCGCCTTTGGGGAGGGAGCTGACTTGGGCGCCGCCTCCGCTTTTGGCGGTTTTGGAGCCGGAGCCGCGTGTTCAACATGCACTTCTGGTTTTGGTGCAGGCGCTGCATGCTCAACTGGCGCAGGTTTGGGTGCCGGTGCCGCTTGTTCCGCAGGCTCGGGGCGAGGCGCTGGAGCCGCGTGCTCAGCAGGCGCTGCCTTTGGTTCCGGCGCCGGTCTGGCTGCGGGGCGCGGTTCGTGGATTGCCGGAGCCGGACGAGATTCAGCCCTCAGATTCGGCTCTGAATGAGGCGTCGTCTCCGGTCGCGATGCTGTTGCCGGTTTCGACTCGTGCACCGCGGTGCCTTCGTGTGTCGTCGGCGCCGGGGTCACGTGCGTTTCCTTTCGTGGCGCAGCATGTGTTGAACCCTCGGCCCGCGCAGATTCAGTCGAATGAGTCGCGGTGCGCGGGGTTGCATGAGTCGTTGCCTCGCTTCGTGCCGTAGTTCCTTCATGCGTTTTTGCTGGCGGCGCTACGTGCGTCTCGCTTCGCGGGTTAGTGTGGGTTGAACCTTCCGCCCGCGCAGATTCAGTCGAGCGCGTCGCAGTGCGCGGCGCTGCATGAGTAGTGGCCTCGCTTCGCGCCGTCGTTCCTTCTCGCGCTGAAGTTGCCGGCCGTGTCTCATGCTCGCTCCGTGCCGCAGTTGTTCCGCGGGTCTCAGTCCTCGGTGTCGCGGTCCTCGCCGATACAGGCGGCGCCGCCGTGCGCGTGCTATGCGTAGTTGCCGCTGCGCCCGCCGCTCTTGTGCTGCTCGCCGGATGCGACACCGTCAGCGTCTTCGGATGCCCGCCGTTCGCTTTGGCATACGAGGCCTTGTTCGCACGCGCCTGAGTTGCCCGCTGCTGCTGGGCTTGCGTGGGCGGAGTATGCCGCTGGCTCATGGCCGCGCGCTCAGTCGCCGTTGGACTGTGTTGAATGCCGCCCGGGCCGCCGTTATATGCCACGTGGTTCGGATTCGAAATGGTGTTTTGCTGCACAATTGTTCGGTTGACGTACGTGTTGGTAATAATCGTCGTGTTCACTCGCATCACCGCAGTGTTGTATGAGAACACTCCGCCCTGCCACATTCCGCCTACGAAGCCAATGCCCATGTAGCCGAAGCCGTAGTTCACGCCGCCGTAGTAGCCAACCGACGTGCCCCAGTAACCCTCGTTAAAAACGTACTGGCCGTTTGACCAGCCCCAGTACGGCGGGGTCCACAGAGCGCCCTCAAACGGCGCAGGTTCCCACGAGCCGGGAACCCAGTAATAGTCACCATCCCCGTATGCCCAATAGCCGGGGGTCCACATCCATCCCGCTTCAGGGCACATAGGCTGTTCATAGACAGGGAGCACAGGGGGCGCAAACCCCACCGAGATAAGCACGCCCGCCTTGGATACGGCGGGCAACAGGAAAATCAGAAGCGCCAATACTGTCAGGCGTCCCATTCGAGAGAGTCGCATAAAAAACCTCCAGGGTCTTCCGTCCGGGGCCGCAATAAACTCAACGGCCTCTTGAAATCGGACGAGCCACTGGCGGGTTCCGATGTGCGCAGGTTCTTCGCTTGTGACATCGGTCCTGAATGACCACCGGGAATGGAAGGTCCGGCTCGTCACTCTTGCGGCTGAGCGTTGACCCAGCCAAACATCCTCAATTGGAACCCACTGCGCGGGAATAGGTTGTACCCCCCTCCACAACCCCAACGAGCCAAATACGTTATGTCATCAAAACCGCTTTTCGCCATAAACTTGCAACCTGCATCGCGTTCCGCCGTTCAATTCCTGTTCTTTCTGATTCCCTTCGTTTCCTCGTTCCCTGTTTCTATAAAATCTCCCCATGCAGCCGATTCGAATCTCCACTCGCTTCTTCAGCGTCGCCCTCATTGCCTTGGCTCTCTGCCTGTTTGCCCGCGTCGCCTGCGCGCAGGCTTTCACCGGCAATCCCAAGCTCATCGTCATCGTGGTCATTGACCAGTTCCGCGGCGACTACCTCAATCGCGACGCGGCCGAATTCAAGGGCCGCGGCTTCAACCTCTTCATGAAAGAGGGCGCGTGGTTCACTGATTGCTATTTCAACTACGCCAACACCAAGACCGCGCCCGGCCACTCAACCATCGGTACCGGCGCCTACTCTGACGGCCACGGCATCGAGTCCAACGAGTGGTGGGACCCCGCGCGCAGTTACGACCACCAGGTGAGCTCGGTGCAGGACGAACGCTATCAGCTCGTCGATCTGCCTCACGATTCCATCCCCGCCAACCAGCCCGGCGCTCCCGATACCGCGCCCAAATTCGTCATCGGCGCATCGCCCGTTAATCTGCGCGCCACCACGCTTGGCGACGAACTGCGCCTCGCCACGCAGGGCCGCGCCCATGTCTACGGCGTCTCGCTCAAAGATCGCGCCGCCATTCTTCCCGCCGGCCAGTCAGCCAACGGCGCATTCTGGATCGACCCCATCAGCGGCCAGTTCACTACTTCCACTTACTACACGCAGCACCTGCCTGAATGGGCGACAGCATTCAACGCCGGCGGCCGCATTCAGCAGGCCGAGCGCGAGGCCAACGTCGACACCGCGACCACTCAGTTCTACGAACTCGTGGGCCGCACACCCGCCGCCAACAGTTATGAGCTCGACTTCACCAAGGCCCTCATCGAAGGCGAGAAGCTCGGCCAGCGCGGCGTCACCGATCTTGTCGTCGTTTCGCTCTCGGCCAACGACATCCAGGGCCACCAGTTCGGACCCGACTCTGACTTTGAAGAGCAGATGATCGTTGGCATCGACCGGGATCTCGACAGCTTCTTCACCTGGCTCGACGGCTCAATCGGACTTAAGAACGTGTGGCTCGCGCTCACCGCCGACCACGGCATTCCACCCATCCCCGGCGACGCAGCCAAGCTCGGCATCCACGGCGCCGCCGTCAACATGGACAAGGTCTACGACAAGCTCAACGCCGAGCTGAACAAACGCTTCGGCAAGCCCGGCGAAAAGCAAACCTGGCTGATGCCCATTCCCGACCTACCCTACGTGTTCCTCGATCAGCGCGCCTTTAAAAAAGCCGGCATCGACGAGAAGACCGCTGAAGACGCAGTTGCCGCGCTGCTGCCTGCAGCCGTAGCCAGCCAGGACGCCCATCCGCTGCCCTTCATCAGCGACAACCCTCCCACGGTCGTGCAGCCCTCCGATCATCGTCTCGACCCCGCACCGCGCGTGCAATACGTCTACACCAAATTGCAGCTTGCCAGCGGCCAACTCCCACCCGACGAATGGGGCAAGCTGCTGGCGCACAGCTACGCCGACCACGGCAACTGGTTTGTGATGATGGTTCTCGATGCCTACCAGCTCGCCGGAGTCAGCCCATTGGCGGGTACCAATCACTTCACTCCCTGGAACTACGATCGCCATGTCCCACTGGCTTTCTACGGAGCGCCTTTCAAGCCAGGCGTCTACCACCAGCTCGTCGAGCCAGTCGATATCGCGGTAACATTTTCTTCACTGGCCGGCGTCAATCGCCCCTCGGCCGCAGTGGGACACGTGCTGATTGAAGCGCTCAAGCCCGGCATCAATGGTGGACCCCAACAGTAGCGCCGTGCTCCAGCGCGGTTGTACCGCCGGTCTCTCGACCGGCTGTAGTGCGGGCGTCCTCGCCCGCACACGGCTTGATACCGCACCAGCATTTTCATCATCTATGCGTGTCGCAACGCGACATGTATGACTGCGGCTGCTTTTCGGTTTCTACTTATCGTGGTGCCCGAACATGCACTCGTTCCGGCGTATGCTTGGACCGTTAGATCTAATCGCGAAAGAGGGAAGCTACCCTGATGCACAGAAAGTGGCTCGTATCTCTCGTCCTCGTTTTGCTCCTATCAGCTTCCTGTAAGGCGCCTACTGGTACTGAACCAAACGATCTGCCCAAGCCGACTGACTACGTCAGCGATTTTGCCCACGTGCTTTCGCCCTCGGCTATCGAAGAAATCGATCGCGTCTGCGGTCAGCTCGATCACTCGAATGCCGACACGCAGGTCGCCGTCGTCACCATCCCGTCCCTCGGCGGCGCAGATATAGCAGAGTATGCGACTAACCTTTCAAACACCTGGCGAGTTGGCAGCAGGAAGTCGAAT
This sequence comes from uncultured Occallatibacter sp., assembly GCA_964528915.1. Classification (GTDB taxonomy): domain Bacteria; phylum Acidobacteriota; class Terriglobia; order Terriglobales; family Acidobacteriaceae; genus Telmatobacter. The sequence continues at coordinate 437,134 of CAZGUD010000001.1, read as the reverse complement.
CGTGGCGTTCTTGTGTTGTTGGCAATCAAAGACCACAAATGGAGAATCGCTGTCAGCCGTGCGCTTGAGGGCACACTTACTGACTCCAAAGCGCTAAGCATCGGAGAAAAGATGATTCCCCTGCTCCGAGCCAATGACTTCGACGGCGCTCTCAGGCTCGCCGTCGATCAGATCGCCCAGGCCGTTTCACCAAAGTAGTTCATTCACACATCCAACGTTGTTCCGGGCGTGTGTCCTTCCCGCAAGATTAAAATGTGCTAGGGAGCTTATATGTCCCGGAAGGTAGCCGCTACGTGAAACCCGACATGAGAGTTTCGTTGGCCGGTATTGAACTGGTGAACCCGGTCATCGCTGCCAGCGGCACCTTCGGCTACGGCATCGAATTCGAAGAGATCGTGGCGCTCGACCGCCTGGGCGGCTTTGTTACCAAGGGCATCTCGCTTGAACCCATGGACGGCAACGCCCCGCCGCGCATTATCCAAACCGCGGCAGGCATGTTGAACGCCATCGGACTTCAGAACGTGGGCGTGGTCGACTACCTCGAGAAAAAACTCCCGCCGATGAAGCGCTACCCCGCCTGCAAAGTCATTGTCAACGTCTTCGGCTACACGGTAGGAGACTACATCGAGGTCATCGCGCGCCTTAACGACGCTGAAGGCATCACCGCCTACGAACTCAACGTTTCCTGCCCCAACGTTCATGCCGGCGGAATGACCTTCGGCACCGACGCCGGCTCGCTCGAATATCTCGTCGGCCGCGCCAAGGCCGCTTCAAAGCGTCCTCTCATCGTCAAGCTCTCGCCCAACGTCACCTCGGTGGCGCACATGGCCCAGGTTGCCGCCAATGCGGGCGCCGACGCCGTCAGCCTGGTCAATACCTTCCTCGGCATGGCCATCGATCCCGAAACCCGTCGCCCGCGCCTCAGCAACCTCACTGGCGGCCTCTCCGGACCGGCCATCAAGCCTATTGCGTTGCGCATGGTGTACGAGACGGCCAAGTCGGTCAAGATTCCCATCATCGGCCTGGGCGGCATCGTCACTGCTGAAGACGCGGTCGAATTCCTGCTGGCCGGCGCAACTGCTATACAAGTTGGTACCGCCAGCTACGCCGATCCACGCGCCGCCGAGCGTCTCGCCAAGGGCCTCGAATCCTGGTGTAAAAGCCACTCGGTTGAACGGGTTGCAAGCCTCACCGGCGCGCTCGAAGTCCCTCACGCCTGATTCTTCCATCACAGAAAACCTAGGACTGACCTTGCATGTGTGATGAAGCGCACAGCGAGTCGTGTTTATCCATAGGTATTTTCCAAGTTGATCAATCGGGAATGTGATTAGGCTCACTCACCGTGAAACTCCACGTCGAGAATAAGCAATCCAGATCACATTTCCGGTCCTAAGTTCCAGCCAGCGAGGTACGCATGGGTCAGACTATTTGGCAATCAATGCAGCAAAAAGGCTACAACCGCAGAGATTTTCTGCGCTTCTGTGCCACAGCCGCAGCAGCGGCCGGCTTAGGCAAAACCGGGGCCGCACAGGTTGCTGCGGTTTTTGAGAAAAAAGAAAAACCCGCCGTCATCTGGATGCATTTTCAAGAGTGCACCTGCTGCAGCGAGTCATTTATCCGCGCCTCCCACCCCATCGTGGCCGACGCGCTGCTCGACGTGCTCTCGCTCAACTACACTGAGACGCTCATGGCCGCATCCGGCTTCCAGGCCGAGAAGAGCCTGAACGACACCATTGCCAACAACAAGGGCAAATACATTGTCCTGGTTGAAGGCGCCGTGCCCACCAAGGACGGCGGCGTCTACTGCATGGTTGGCGGCAAGACCGCCGAGCAGATTCTGCAAACCGTCGCCAAAGACGCGGCCGCCATCGTTGCCTGGGGCAGTTGCGCTTCAAACGGCTGCGTGCAGGCTGCCAAGCCCAACCCGACCGGGGCAACTCCCATCTACAAGCTGGTCGACAAGCCGGTCATCAACGTTCCCGGCTGCCCGCCCATCGCTGACGTCATGATGGCCGTGGTTACGCACCTGCTGGTGCTTGGCGAGGTTCCCGCTCTCGACTCGCTCGGCCGCCCCAAGGAGTTCTACGGTCGCCGCGTGCACGACACCTGCTATCGCCGGGCCAACTACGATGCCGGCCTCTTTGTGGAGTCGTGGGACGACGAGAACGCGCGCAAAGGTTATTGCCTTTACAAGATGGGCTGCAAAGGCCCAGTCACATACAACGCCTGCTCGGTGGTGCGCTGGAACGAAGGCACCAGCTACCCCATCCAGTCCGGCCACGGTTGCATCGGCTGCAGCGAAGAGGGTTTCTGGGACAACGGCCCGCTCTACCAGCACCTCAGTTCGTTCCCGGGATTCGGCATTGAGAGCACGGCCGACACCGTCGGCACGGCGGTTGGCGTGGCAACGGTAGCCGGAGTTGCGGCTCATGCCATTGTCACCAACATTCGCAAACGCGCCGTCATCGCCGAAGTTCATACCGAAGATCAGAAGGAGTCGTAATCAGTCATGGCAGCAACTCGCATTGTCGTCGATCCCGTAACTCGCATTGAAGGCCATCTGCGCGTTGAAGCGGTGGTGGAAAATGGCGTCATCACCGACGCATTCAGCTCCGGAACAATGATCCGCGGCCTTGAAAAGATCCTGATCGGCCGCGATCCCCGCGACGCCTGGGCCATCACCGAGCGCGTTTGTGGAGTGTGCACAACGGTTCACGCCCTGGCCAGTGTTCGCTCTGTCGAAGATGCGCTCGGCGTCGCGGTTCCACCCACGGCTGAGCTCATCCGCAACATCATGTTGACCACCCAGTACGTGCAGGATCACGTGATCCACTTCTATCACCTGCACGCGCTCGACTGGGTCGACATCGTGAACGCTCTCAAGGCCGATCCCAAAAAGGCCGCCGAGTTGGCGCAGACCTTCTCCAAGTGGGACAAGAACACGCCCTCCTACTTCACTGAAGTGCAGAACAAGATTAAGGCCTTCGCAGCCGCTGGCCTGGGCATCTTCAACAATGGCTATTGGGGCCACCCGGCCTACAAGCTCCCGCCCGAGGTCAACCTCATCGGCGTCGCGCACTACCTCGACGCCCTCGAGTGGCAAAAGGAAGTGGTCAAGATTCACGCCGTCTTCGGCGGCAAGAATCCTCACCCCAACTACCTCGTCGGCGGCGTGCCCTGCTCCATCAATCTCAACGAGGTTGCCGCCATCAACAGCGAGCGCCTGAACCTCGTCGCCTATCAAATCGCCAAGGCCGACGAATTCGTTAACCAGGTCTATATTCCTGACCTGCTCGCCGTTGCCTCCTTCTACAAGGATTGGGCCAACTATGGCGGCGGCTTGAGAAACTACCTGTCATACGGCGAATTCCCCACCAAGGGCTACAACCACCCCGAGTCGTTCAAATACGCTCGCGGGGCCGTTCTCAACCGCGACCTCTCCACGGTCTACCCGGTCAACACCAAGGACTCGCAGGAGATCAAGGAGTACATCGCGCACTCCTGGTACGACTACGACGGCGGCAACAACAACGAGGGCATCCATCCCTGGGCCGGCGAAACCAACATAAAGTACAGCGGCCCCAAGCCTCCCTTCGAGACCCTCGCGGGCTTTGACAAGTACTCGTTCCTCAAGACTCCGCGCTGGAAAGACAACCCGATGGAAGTAGGTCCACTCTCCAGGCTCATCGTGTCTTACGCCGCCGGCCATGAAGATGTGAAGGAAATTGTCGGGTCGGTTTTGGGTAAGCTGAATGTGCCTGTCGCTGCGCTCTTCTCAACCCTTGGCCGCACCGCGGCGCGCGGCATCGACGCTGCCCTGGCCATGGTCTGGCTCAAGCAGTTCTACGGCGAGCTCATCGATCGCGTTAAGATCAACGAGGTCTCAACCCATAATGGCGAGAAGTGGGAACCCAAGACCTGGCCGGCAGATTGCGAGGGCGTGGGCATGGTCGAGGCTCCGCGCGGTTCGCTGGCGCACTGGATCAAAATCAAGAACGGCGCCATCGACAACTATCAGTTGGTGGTTCCTACCACGTGGAACGGCTCACCTCGCGACGCCAAGAATCAGCACTCCTCGTTTGAGGCTTCGCTCATCGGTACGCCTGTCGCCAACCTCGAGCAGCCGGTTGAGATCATTCGCACCATCCATTCCTTTGACCCGTGCCTGGCCTGCGCAGTCCATCTGTACGATCCGCAGGGCAAGCACCTCAGCCAGGTTTCATTCGAGTGATGACGATGAGTACACAAACCGTCAAGCCACGGGATTTCTTTACCGAGAACGGCTCCGCTCCGGTCGAATATCGCCGGGTGTACGTATGGGAACTGCCGGTCCGCGCCTACCACTGGATCAATGCAATCGCGCTCACGCTGCTTTGCATTACCGGCTACCTGATCGGTGCGCCCATCCGCGCCTTCTATGCCAGCGAGGCTTACCAGCAGTACTGGTTCGGCTGGGTCCGCTTCATCCACTTCGCTTCCGCGTATGTCTATGTCTTCAACTTCGCAGCGCGGATTTACTGGGGATTCGTCGGCAACAAGTACGCCAAGTGGAACAACTTCTTCCCGATCACCAAAAAGCAGCGGCAGGAGATTGTTGACGTGGTCAAGACCGACGTGCTGCAGGTGAAGATGCACGGCGAGATATCCACAGGTCACAATTCGCTGGCGGCCTTCATTTACTTCCTCACCTTCCTGGCCTTCGTGGCCCAGGCCATCACCGGCTTCGCTCTCTACTCCAGCATGAGCAACTCGTGGCTCCCGCGAATGTTTACCTGGATCGTCCCCCTGATGGGCGGCGAAATGGGCGTGCGCTTCTGGCACCATCTGTTGTTGTGGTTCTTCGTAGCCTTCATCATCGTGCACATTTATCTGTCGTTCTACCACGACTACATTGAGGGGCGCGGCACCATCTCCTCGATCGTGGGTGGATGGAAGTTCGACCGCGAAACTCCCGAAGGACTGGCAAAAGTATGCAAGCTGCAAGACAAGCCAGCCGAAATCAAAAAGCAGTAGGGATTGGGTGGGAGCAGGGGTCTTCAGGCCCCTGGATCCCGCGAGCCCTGTTTCGGGCTTCAGCCCCGGTGGAATGCAAACCAATCACAAGAAATCGGGTGCCCAAGGTCTCGCATTTGAGACCTGGGATCAAACGACTCCATGCGGAAGGTCTTGTGTCAGGGCACGGCTTCAGTCGTGCCGATAAGGCGCACAAAATATTTGGGGCTTTAGCTCCTGCCGCGGTTTAATCAGGCTCAGACCCTCAAGGAAGACGCGAGGCGTCAAGCAACATTGAGAGGGATCTTGACCACCACCACCAAAACCCTGATCCTAGGCCTCGGCAACGTCCTCATGGGCGATGAAGGCATCGGCGTCTACGTAGTCCGCGCTCTCGAAAGAGAACAACTCCCTGACAACATAGAATGCCTCGACGGAGGCACCGGCGGATTCACCCTCCTCGAGCCGCTCGAGAATGCCGATCGCATCATCCTTATCGACGCTGCTGACGACGGCAACCCGATCGGCACTGTCACCCGCACCACGCCGCGATTCTCGCGCGACTATCCTCCGACACTAACCGCGCACGACGTAGGCATGAAAGACCTCCTCGACATGTTCTACATTCAGGGCGGCCACCACGATATCATCCTCTACGCCATCACCATCGACCCCAAGCAGCCCATCCGCATGAGCCTCTCCGAAGGCGGAGAAGCCGCAGCAGCCGAGGCCGCGCGGCAGATTCTCAAAGAGATTCATGAAGGCGCACCCGGGCAAGAATCCACCGCCCCGTAAAGGCAGTGCGAAAGTCGTCTTTGCCGATTAACATTTGCTGATCAACACGCGCGGGTCCTGCGTCCCGGAGGGACGAATCGACCTTAGCCCAGGGTGAAGTCCGCAGAACGAAACCCTGGGAACAGGGCGCAAATCAAATGACCGCCCCGGAGGGCCGGTGCGAATCCTTTTCAATCACCCAATTCAATCCGGCCGCGGGTTGACGACAGCAACTCTCGACTCGAATAATAAAAAAGACGAATTGCGAGCAGCACAAGCCCCTCAGTCCAAGACGCTTCACCCCGCAAGTCCTTTAGGAGCAGATTCTTTCATGGCATCAGCCTCATCATCTGCCGCGCCTGCGCTTCACAAAGGCGTCCAGCCGCTGCGAGCCGCAAAAGGCTCAAGTTTCATCTGGCACAAGCTGCACTCTCTGCTCGGCATCATCCCCATCGGCGCTTTCCTGCTTGAGCATCTGCTCTCCAATTTCGAAGCCCTCAAGGGCCCCATCGCCTACGGAGAACAGGTTCGATTTCTCAACAGCCTGCCGCTGGTGCGCGTGCTCGAGTGGGTCTTCATCTTTCTGCCCATCCTCTATCACGGCGCATACGGTGTTTGGATCTGGCTGCGCGGCAAGGCCAACGTCGTTTACTACCCATGGGCCGGCAACTGGATGTACGTGGCCCAGCGCTACACCGGCCTCATCGCCTTCGTCTACATCGGCCAGCACGTATGGCGTCAGCGCTTCAGTGGCATCATGCTCCCCGAGCATCCATTCGCATCCTTCAACAAGGTCCAGGTCGAGCTCTCCAATCCCTTCATGCTCGCGGTCTACGTCATCGCCATGGTCGCCGTCTGCTGGCACTTCGCCTATGGCGTGTGGCTCTTTGCCGCCAAGTGGGGAATCACTCCGGGCGAGAAAGCCCGCCGCCGCTTTGCCTGGGTCTGCCTCGCCGGCGGAATCGCAATCTGCGCCATGGGCCTGGCCAGCATTTACGCCTTCGTTGGACCCATGTATCGGAACACGCCCGCCGACATCGCTCCACTAGCCGTCAGCCAGCTTTATCAACCCGCGCCGGGTGCCCCCTGTCCGGGGTCCCCACGGGCGGGTCTTGGCCCGTGGGGTGGTGATCCCTCGCATTTGGGGACCGGGGAAGGGAATCATGTGCTACGCGGGGTCTTCCATGCCTGAGACCGCCACAATCGCCCCACGTATCGACTGGCCCGACTTCCAGAAGCTCGTTCCAGAGATGGCCACCGGCATGGCCGCCATCAATCACGCCCTGCGCAACTCCACTCTCGAGCCCGAACTCCGCGAACTCGTCAAGATTCGCGCCTCGCAACTCAACGGCTGTGCATTCTGCATCCAGTTCCACCTGAACGAAGCCCGCAAGATCGGCGTCTCAGCCGCAAAGCTCGACCTGCTGCCAGCCTGGCGCGAAACCGCCATCTATTCCGCGCGCGAAGCCGCAGCCCTCGCATTCACCGAGCGCATCACGCTAATCGCTGGCCATCCTATCGAAGACGATGCCTGGGTCGAAGTCCGTACCCATTTCTCCGAAGCCGAAGTGGCGCTGCTCACTACCGCCATCGGCCAAATCAATTTCTGGAATCGCGTAGCAGCCCCATTACGCTTCACGCCGCCCATTCCCGCTGGCACGTCCTAGTTTTTAGCTGAAAGCTGAGAGCTGAAAGCTGAAAGCTGTTTCTTGAAAGGAAAGCAATGGCATCACCCAAAATCATCGTGGTTGGCGGAGGGTTGGCAGGTCTCGCCGCGGTCATCAAAATCGCCGAAGCCGGCGGCAATGTCGATCTTTTTTCCATCGTCCCCGTCAAGCGCTCCCACTCGGTCTGCGCGCAGGGCGGCATCAACGCAGCCAAGGACCTCAAGGGTGAAGGCGACTCCACCGACAAGCACTTCGACGATACCATCTATGGGGGAGATTTCCTCGCCAACCAGACCCCCGTCAAGGCCATGTGCGAGGCCGCGCCCGCCATCATCGATCTGCTCGACCGCATGGGCGTGCCTTTCAATCGCACTCCCGAGGGCCTGCTTGACTTCCGCCGCTTCGGAGGCACCCTCTATCAGCGCACCGCATTCGCCGGAGCAACCACCGGACAGCAGCTCCTCTACGCGCTCGACGAGCAGGTCCGCCGCTTCGAGTCCGAAGGCAAAGTCAAAAAGTACGAAGGCTGGGAGTTCCTCTCCGCCATCATCGACTCCAAAGGCGTGGCGCGCGGCATCACCGCCATGAACCTGCGCACCATGGAGCTTAAAGCCTTCCCGGCCGACGCCATCATCCTTGCCACCGGCGGCGTCGGCGCTATCTTCGGCAAGTCCACCAACTCCGTCGTCTGCACCGGCTCCGCTCAATCTGCAGTCTTCCAGCAGGGCGTCTACTACGCCAACGGCGAATTCATCCAGGTTCACCCCACCTCCATTCCCGGCGAAGACAAGCTGCGCCTCATGTCGGAATCGGCTCGCGGCGAAGGTGGCCGCGTGTGGGTTCCGCGCACCGCAGGCGACAAGCGCCCCATCAAGCAGATTCCCGAGTCCGACCGCCTCTACTTCTTAGAGGAGTGGTACCCGAAATACGGCAACCTCGTCCCCCGCGACGTGGCCACCCGCGCCATTCACAAGGTGGTCTACCAGCTCGGCCTCGGCATCGACGGCCAGCCCATGGTCTACCTCGACCTTACCCACATCGACCGCGAAACCCTCGACCGCAAGCTCGGCGGCATCCTCGAAATTTATGAAAAATTCGTCGGCGTCGACCCCCACCTCGAGCCCATGAAGATCTTCCCCGGCATGCACTACACCATGGGCGGCCTGTGGGTCGACTTCAACCAGATGACCAACATCCCCGGCATCTTTGCGGCCGGCGAGTGCGAGTACCAGTACCACGGCGCCAACCGCCTCGGTGCAAACTCGCTGGTGAGCTGCATCCACGGCGGATTCATTTCCGGACCCAACGCCATCCGCTATGCCAAGAGCCTGCCCGCGATCGAAGGCGACGGCGGCGCAGCAGCCGAGCTCCAGCGACAGGCCGAAATCAACGCCGGCCTCATGAAGAGCGACGGCACTGAGAACCCCTTCAAGCTGTGGCGCGAGCTGGGCGCAACCATGACCGAGCACGTCACCGTCACCCGCTATAACAAGGGACTAAAGCTGGCCGACGACAAAGTCCTCGAACTGCTCGACCGCTATAAAAAAATCAACCTCAGCGACCGCAGCCAGTGGGCCAACACCAGTTTCGCTTTCACGCGCCAGTTGAAGAACATGCTTGAACTCTCTCGCACCATTACGCTCGGGGGCCTGCTCCGCGACGAGTCTCGCGGCGCGCACTACAAGCCCGATTTTCCAGATCGCAACGACGAAAAGTTTCTGAAGACAACCAAGGCCAGCTTCACCGGAACAACCGAAGGACCAAAGTTCGAATTTGAAGACGTGGACATTCAGTACATCAAGCCACGCAAGCGCAGCTACGACGCCGCGAAATGACGGGACTCTGTTCTCTGATCTCTTTTCTCTGATCTCTGTTCTCTGGAAGGACACATGGCAACTCGCACCGTTCAATTCGAAATCCGCCGCCAGGCCGCGCCCGATGCGCCCGCCGTCTGGGAGAAGTTCGAGCTCGAGTGGCGTCCCGGCATGAACGTCATCTCCTCCATGATGGAGATTTCCGCCAACCCGGTCACCGCCGACGGCAAGCCCACCACTCCCATCACCTACGACTCGAACTGCCTCGAAGAAATCTGCGGGTCATGTGCGATGCGCATCAACGGCAAGGCCCGCATGGCCTGCTCCGCGCTGGTCGACAATCTCGAGCAGCCCATCCGCGTCGAGCCACTCTCCAAATTTCCCCTCGTCCGCGACCTCCAGGTCGACCGCTCGGTCCTGTTTGAGAATCTCATCCGCGTCAAAGCCTGGGTCCCGGTCGACGGCACTTACGATCTTGGCTCCGGCCCCCGCGTCTATCCCCAGCAGCAGGAAGTCAACTATCCGCTGTCAAATTGCATTTCCTGCACCTGCTGCATGGAAGTCTGCCCGCAGTTCAACGACGTAACCAACTTCGTAGGCGCGGCCACCATCGCCCAGGTCAAGCTCTTCAACAACCACCCCACCGGCAAGGTTCTCAAAGAGGAGCGCCTGCGCGCGCTCTCCGGCGACGGCGGCATTCAGGAGTGCGGCTTCGCCCAGAACTGCGTCCAGGCCTGCCCCAAGCAGCTACCGCTAACCGAAGCCATCAGCGACATAGGCCGCGACGTAGTAGTGCAGAAGCTCAGCGACTGGGTGAGAAGCTAAAAGCAGCCAATAGGCAATAGCCAATAGCCAGTAGCGCCGCGCTCCTGCGCGGTTGTCGCGCCGGTCCCCTGACCGGCGAAGTGCACAGAAGCTGGGCTGATTTGTGCGGAATCTGCATGGGTTCTGTGCGGCTTTTTGGCGGCATGCTGTTGATTCTGCTGGGGCGGGTGACTACCCTTTCAAAGCTGCAGGTTTTTCCGTACCCTTTCAAAGCTGCAGGTCTTTCGTCAACCTGGACGCGGCTTCGCCGCGAGCTTTGTTTTTGGGGAAAGAGGGTTGATTTCGGGAGTCAGGGCTGAAGCCCTGACCTACCAGCCGTGCCCTGATACAAAGCTTCTTGGGCGGTGGCGCGGGGGATCGCGCGGAGTGAGGTGCGCGAAGGACAACTGCAGATCCCCGCCTGCGGCGGCCCTTCGGGTTCGACTTCGGTCGTACCCAGAGGGTTCCCAGGCGACCTCCGCTCAGGATGACAGCGCTGTGGGGGTGGGTGCGGCGGCGCGGGCGGGGACGCCCGCACTACAGCCGGTCAGGAGACCGGCGGTACAACCGGGCTTCCACCCCAGCGAATACATATCATTCGCCGGGGACCCCGGATCCTGAGCTAACATCTTGCGGTCCCTGCGGGAGGTTGCTACTGCTCGGCCAATAGCTTTTTGATATTTGAATCCACGTCGCTCTTATCGATGACGCCGCGGTAGGTGGCGGCGATGCGGCCTTGCTTGTCGATGAGAAACGAGGCCGGAAGAGCTGCCAATTTGTAGGAAGTTATGAGGGAGGCGTCCCCCATCAGAACCGGATAGTTGAATTTGTGATCGAGGGCGAAGGGTTTGACCTTGCTCCAGGCTTGGGCGGGGCTCATTGCGCCTTCATACGAGGTATCCAGCGAAACGCCGACGACGGTGAAACTGTCGCTCTTGTGAGCTGACTCCAAATCGATGAGCCATGGAATTTCAAGCTTGCATCCGCCGCACCCGGTCGCCCAGAAATTGAGCAGCACAACTTTCCCGCGATAGGCGGTGACTTGGTTATTGGTTCCGGAACTATCGGCGAGCTGGAATGGCGGGGCGGCCTGGCGGCTGGCTTGAGGCACAACCGTGGCATGAACGCCTTGTTGAGCAGGGGCGCTGGTAGTGGCGAAGAGCAAAGCTAAAACCATGCCGGAAATCCCGGACCAACCAAATAAAACTCTCATCCTGCTCACCCCTCCATTAGATCGTCCTGTTGTCTGCGCTGGCCAGCACCGTGTCTGCTGCGGCGCGGCTCCAGCCAATCCGCAGGTCTTTTACATTGTGCAGCGCGAACGCTCCATCGGCAATGCGCGGCGCGGTGATGGCGAAGAAGTCGGCTCGCTCCACATCGTGCAGGTAAAACGCTGGCCGCGCTTCGGGTGCGGCGTGCGCCACTTCAACGTGGCTCATCTCAAGGTTGCGCACGTGGCGCAGGAAGAATGCTGAAGAGGGCGTGACGCCGAAACTGCCTGGCTCAGGATAGCCATTGATGAGCTCGGGCACTTGCGTGCCGGCCTGCTCGGCGGTTCCACCGCCAACGGTTTCAACATAGATGTCAGACATCTTGAGGTCTTCAATGGCGTGGCCGGGAATTCCGCTGACGATGGAGCCCTGATGGGCGGGCGCGCTGTGGCAGACGAGGTTGGAGATTAGCACGCGCTTGAAGGTTCCGACGCTGGTGGTCTCTTTTGGACCGCGCAGGCGCGCGCCGAGGCGCAGGAAGAGCGGTCCGCAGCCGAGCTCGCGCATGACGGTGTTGGTGATGGAGAAGTCCTCAAGCAGCGCGCCGTCGACGGTTTCGAGCGCGTAGCCCTGGCAACCTTCGAAGACGCAGTTGGAGACGGCGACGTTGATGAATCCGCCGTTGGACTCGGTGCCGAACTTGATGCGGCCGGTTCCGTAGGCGCGCTTGTCGGCGGGGAAGCGCTTGAAGGTGGCGTCGAGGACGGTGCCGAGCTGAAAGCAGCCGGCAACATAGCAGTTGGAGATGGTGATGTTGCGGCTGGGGCGCGCGTAGCCGAGCGCGTAGCTGGATTTGGGGACGATGGCGTCGTCCCACGGCGAGTTGACGGTGCAGTTGGAGACGCGCACGTTCTGGCAGCAGTCGATATCCATGCCGTCGCGATCGGTGTCGATGGTGAGGTTGTCGATGGTGAGGTTGTCAACGCCGGTGAGCAGCAGGCCGAAGTGGCCTCCTTTGAGGATGGAGAAGTCGCGGAAGAGCACGTTGCGGCAGTTCTTGAGGGCGATGGCCTTGTTGCCTACTCCAGCTTGCTCGGCGATGTAGATGGGATAATCGCCGCGCGCGGGGCCGTTGATGCCGTAGCTGAGGCCTTTGCCGTGGATGAGTCCCGAGCCGGTGATGGAGAAGTCGTGCAGGTCTTCGCCCCAGATGAGCGAGTTGTGCCAGTGGTTGTGGCCGTAGTCCTGATATGGCTCCCACGGGGCGTTGGGTTCGGCGGCATCGTATGTGCCGCCGTTGTATCCGGTGGCGTCGCCGGGTTTGGGCGACTCGGCGGCAAGGATGGTTGCACCCTGCTCGAGGTGGAGATGGACGTTGCTGCGCAGGTGGATGGAGAAGGTGAGGTAGACGCCTGCGGGAAAGAGGACGAGGCCGCCGCCGGCGGCTGCAGCGGCGTCGATGGCGCGATTGATGGCAGCGGTGTCAAGGGTTTTGCCGTCACCGGTTGCGCCGTATTTGCGGACGTTAAAGGCGGCGAGTCCGGGTGCCTGCGGTGGGGCGGCGGTTTGGGATGCAGCGACGGCGGGTAAGGCGCCGGCGACGCCGAGGCTACCGACGCGGAGAAAGTCGCGGCGCAGCAGGGGATTGGTTTTCATCGAGGATTTCTCCGGGATTGTTTTGTTGTATCAATGGTGGATTGCAGAGCGAATTGCACTCACCTCAATATTCTGATTCGCTCAAAATTTCCCTCAGGGGCTAAAGCCCCGTCCTGTATGAGCCTTTTATGGCACGACTAAAGTCGTGCCCTTTCAAAACAGAGGCCAAGTTGGCGCCGCAGAGGCCAAGTTGGCGCCGCGAGCGCCGTGTGATGTGAGATCGCGGATCAGTCAAGATGGAAGACTTCTTCGAGCGGCATCAGATTATCATCTGCGCCGCCGTTGGCCAGCTTGTGAAAGAAGGGCGCCATTTCGGCCTGCCAGCGGGCGTTTACGGGGTAGTCCTTCATGCGGGCGCAGCAGGCGGCAAAGTCGTCGGCCTCAAGGTAGCCGACCAGCAGACCGTCGGGTGCGAGGAAAAGCGAGTAATTGCGCCAGCCGGTGGCGCGCAGGGCATGGAGCATTTCAGGCCATACGGCGGCGTGGCGGAGTTTGTATTCGGCGATCTTGTCGGCGCGGATTTTAAGTGTGAAACAAATGCGCATGGTGGGTTCCTGTGAGTGCGGTTCAAGGCTAACACTGAAGGTGATAGCGAGGGAACGGCGGCAAGGACGCCTGTCGGGCGTGGACGCCCGCAGGGACAACCGGGCTGGAGCCCGGCGCTACTGTGGGCGCTACTTTGCCACGAACTGGGTGAAGGGCGGCACGTAGGCCATGAGGTAGACGAGGATTCCTACGAGGGCGGCGAAGGCGAGCGAGTGGCCGAGCACCCAGCGGAGGATGGTGCCTTCTTGTCCATAGGTCTGGGTGGCAGTGGTGGCGACGACGATGCTGGGTGCGGCTACCATTTTGCCCATCACTCCGCCGCTGGTGTTGGCGGAGGCCATGAGGATGGGCGAGATGTGGAGTTGGCGGGCGGTCATGGTTTGCAGGCTTCCGAAGAGGACGTTGGATGAGGTGTCGGAGCCGGTGGAGGCGGTGCCGAGCCAGCCTACGAGGGTTCCAAAGAAGGGGTAGAGCGAGCCGGTGCGGGCGAAGGCGAGGCCGAGCGTGGCGTCGAGGCCGCAGTAGCGGGTGACGTATCCGATGGCCAGCATGGCGGCGATGGTGACGATGGTGAAGCGGATGTTGATAAGGGTGCGGAGAAAAAGTGAGGCGATGGCCGGAAGCTTGAGTCCCATGAGCAGGCCGGCAAGGATGGCGGCGATGAAGATGGAGGTACCGGTGGCAGTGAGCCAGTTGAGGGTGAAGACGGCAGCTTCAGTGGTGAGTTGAGGGACGACGGGCGGAACGCGCTGCACGATTTGATGGAGGCCGGGGATAGCGAGCTTGATGGTGGTGTGTGCGTCCATCCACGAGGAGAATGCGGGAATACCCCAGGCGAATACTAGGAGGCTGAGGACGAGCCAGGGCAGCCAGGCGTGAAAGATGCGGCGGGGATTGTGTTCGAAGCGCTGGTGGGTGAGTTGGGAGATGTCGTCGCCGGTGGCGCTGAGGATGCGGCGTGGGCGCCAGAAGCGAAAGAAGACGACTAGGGCGACGATGGTGGTGGTGGAGGCGGCGATGTCAGCGAGCGAAGGGCCGGCGAGGATGGCGACGAGGCATTGGACGGTGGCGAAGGTGACTCCGGCGATGAGTGCGGCGGGCCAGACTTCAAGCATGGCGGTGAATCCGGCGAAGGCCCAGATGAGCCAGAAGGGAATGAGCACGCAGAAGGGCGCGAGCAGTAGGGCGATGGTTTTTGAGAGCGCGAAAGTGTCGAGGCCGGTGACTCCGTGGAGAGCGACGATGGGGATGCCGAGGCCTCCGAATGCGACGGGTGCTGTGTCAGCGAGGAGAGTGAGCGCGGCGGCCTGAAGCGGGGCGAAGCCGAGACTGATGAGGATTGCGCCGCAGACGGCGACAGGCGTGCCGAATCCGCAGGTGCCCTCAAAGAACGCACCGAGCGCGAAGGCGATGAGCAGAAGCTGGAGGCGGCTGTCGGGAGTGATGTTGGCGAGGCTCTGCTGCAGCGTGACGAAGAGGCCGGTATGGACGGTAAGGTCGTAGAGAAAGATCACGGGAAGGACGATCCAGCAGATGGGAAAGAGGCCGTATCCCGCGCCGTAACTGGCGGCGGTGAAGGCGAGGCGCACCGGCATGTGGAAGATGAGGATGGCGACAGCGAGCGCGGTGACCAGGCCGGCGAGAGCCGCGATGTGAGCCTTGACGCGCAGCACGGCGAGGGCTCCGAGAAGAACGAGGATGGGCAGCGCAGCAATGGCGGTGGAGAGCTGCCAGGTTCCGGTGGGGTTGTAGCCTTGCGCCCACTTGAGGCTCGAGTGATTTGTTGCGAGGAGCCACGCAACGGCGGCGAGGGCTGCGAGAGTAGCGGCGCAGAATGGGATGAGCGAGGCGGCGGAAGGATGGGCGGGGACCGGGCGTGCCGAGGAAGATGATGGCGAGGGCATGGAACCTTTCGCGATGTTGATTAGCCGTTTTGATAGCTATATCAGATGGGGATGAGTTTATATCGAGGAGGCGAGTCGATGCGCAGAGATCCCGCGACTCAGGTGATGGCGGCGCGTTATATTGATGTGGGCGTGGGTCAATTGGCTCGATTTGCTAAGGACTTCCCTCAGGGGCTAAAGCCCCGCCAATTTATGAGGCTAGATTGGCACGGATGAATCCGTGCCCTTTCAAAACGCTGACACAGTAGTTGAATTGATTACGCCGGAATGGGCGTTGACTTCAAAGCATTGGCATAGGAATTGAATTCAAAACGTCGGCATGGACGTTGGAATGAATATGCAAAGGACAAAAACGGACGGATTGAACAAGCTGTTTCCTGATGCGCGGGCGGCGCTTGACGGGTTGGTTCACGACGGGATGCTGCTGGCGATTGGCGGCTTTGGATTGTGTGGAATTCCCGAGGCGTTGATCGTGGCGCTGCGCGATACGGGTGCACGCGAGCTGACGATTGCAAGCAACAACGCGGGCGTGGACGGATGGGGGCTGGGGTTGCTGCTGGAGAGCCGGCAGGTGAAGAAGATGATCTCGAGCTATGTGGGCGAGAACGCGGAGTTCGAGCGGCAGTTCCTGAGCGGCGAGCTGGAGGTGGAATTTTGTCCGCAGGGAACCCTGGCCGAACGCATGAGGGCTGGTGGTGCGGGGATTCCGGGTTTCTACACGCGGACTGGAATTGGAACGGTGGTTGCCGAAGGCAAAGAACATAAGGAATTTGACGGGATCACATACATTCTTGAGCGCGGCATTCGCGCGGACGTGGCGCTGGTGAAGGCGTGGAAGGCTGACAGGCATGGGAATTTGATTTATAGGCGGACGGCGCGGAACTTCAATCCCGATGCTGCTACCTGCGGCAGGATCACGGTGGCTGAGGCGGAGATTATTGTTGAGCCGGGCGAGCTCGATCCCGATGAGATTCACACACCGGGGATCTTTGTGCATAGGCTGGTGCACAATGCGACGCCCGAGAAGAGGATTGAGAAAAGAACGACGAGAAACAGCCAGTAGTCAATGGCCAGTAGTTAGCGAGAGAACATGGAACGGGAAAAAGTTGCGCGAACGGTTACAAAATCGAAAAGGCATCAGGCAATGTCCCTAGCTAACGGTGTAAGAGGCGAGATAAAGGCGGCCCAAAAACTTCGTATGCCGGGATGGGGCGTGGTTTGCGTAATTATTGCCTCATTCCTATGCGCGCAGCTATTCGAGCATTTTGGAAAGCTTGAGCTTGTGCTGCCAATACTGAATAGTATTTTGGTACTTGGATTCGTGTTTGGTTTCAAACGAAAACTGTGGCGTCATGCGTGGTTTTGGGGGACCATGGCGGTCATTGCGGCGCTTCATGTTCCGTTGATCCTGTTTGTCCCCTGGACAAACAGGTGGGTGCCCGCAATGGCGATTGCCGGCATCGATTCGCTGGATTTTTGTCTGATTCTCTGGATTCTTGCTGTTGTCGGGAAGCTGATGAGGGAACCGAAAGCGGCCGAGCTACGAGCGGCCAATACCGAGAAGCATGAATCAACCTCAGGGCTGAAGACTGATAGCTGAAAGCTGAGAACTGCATTTATGGCATGGAATCGGAATGAGATGGCGGCGCGGGCTGCGCGAGAAATTGAGGACGGGTTCTATGTGAACCTGGGCATCGGCATTCCTACGCTGGTGGCGAATCATGTTCCCGCTGGAGTAACGGTGACGCTGCAGTCGGAGAATGGACTGCTGGGCATGGGTCCGTTTCCGCGCGAAAACGAGGTTGACGCGGACCTGATCAATGCGGGCAAAGAGACGGTGACGTTTGTGGCGGGCGCGGCGATATTTTCAAGTTCCCAATCGTTCGCGATGATTCGCGGCGGGCATATCGACCTGGCGATTCTGGGAGCGATGCAGGTTTCAGAGCGGGGGGATTTGGCCAACTGGATGATTCCCGGAAAGCGCGTGAAGGGCATGGGCGGCGCGATGGACCTGGTAGCCGGCGTGCGGCGCGTAGTGGCTCTGATGGAGCACACGGCCGCGGACGGTTCGGCAAAGCTGCTGCGGGAATGCACGCTGCCGCTCACCGGCCAGGGTGTGGTCAATCGCGTGATTACCGATCTGTGCGTGGTGGATGTGACGGCTGCGGGATTTGAAGTGGTGGAACTGGCCGAGGGCGTAACGCGCGATATGGTGGAACAGCGGACGGGGGCGGCGGTGCGGTTCAGTGGCGTTGTGGCTTAGCGCGCGATCCGTTGCCCCAGACCGGTTTGCGTTTTTCTAAAAACGCTGTAACGCCTTCACGAAAATCCGCCGTCTCGCGAGAAAGCGCGTTGGCTTCGAGCGCTTGGGCGACAGCTAAATCGAGCCATGCTTTATGTTGCGCCGCCATTAGGCGCTTGGTTGCTTTGAGCGATTGAGGGCTGTTGGCGATTAGCGTTTCGGCAAGGATGTGCAGTCGTTGCGAAAGCTCCTCCTGCGCAACGACTTCATTTACGAGGCCGATGCGAAACGCTTCCTCCGCATCGATAATGCGTCCGGTGAGGAGTAGATCGCGAACGTGCTTGCCGCCGATTCGAACCGTGAGAAATGCCGAGACCAGTGCGGGGACAAACCCGATGCGTGCTTCGGTAAATCCGAACTTTGACGATGGTGTGGCAAGGGTGAAGTCGCAGATTGTTGCCAACCCCGCACCGCCGGCGATGGCCGGGCCATTGACGGCTGCAATGGTGGGAATGGGTAGCTCGTACAAGGCGAGGAAGAGCCGGGCGATACGTTCCGCATCCGTACGGTATTCGGCGGCGGATTTGTCATTCATCGATTGAAGAACGGAAAGATCGAGCCCTGAGCAGAACGCATCACCTGCGCCTTTGAGTACCAGTACGCGACAATCGCTGGACGCAGTGTTCTCAAAAACGTGGAATAGTTCCCCCTGCATTTCGGGGGTCATGGCGTTGCGGCGCTCGGGACGATTGAGCGTGATGGTGCGAATGTGTCCGGAGTCTTCGACAAGAATTGTTTGATAGTTCAAGTTGGTCCTCGATGATTGGTTCGGATGCATTTTAGATGGTCAACAGTGGTTCCGGCATGGAAGGATTGCGGATATTGTTTTTCGCGAGTTGGCGCTGCTTCGCAGCGTGGCGGGTTGGCGGGTTCGCGCTCTCCTATCGGGGCACCCGGCTGAGGCACGTACCATTCAATTTGCGCCGGCGGCGATGCGGTTGCTGTTTGCGAAGAGTTGATCGTCGAGAGTGAGTGCGGGGAGGGCGGCGCCGCAGTCGGCCAGCGTGGCGACGAGGACTTCAGTGGGGATGTTGCCGACGAGTTCATCTTGCGCAAAGGGGCAGCCGCCAAGTCCGCCGATGGCCGAATCGAAGCGGCGGCAACCTGCTCCGTAAGCGGCGCGGATAAGTGCGGCCGCATGATCGCGGCGCGCGTGCAGGTGTACGCCGATGTGTGCGCCACAGCCAGCCTCGATTGCAGCTTGCACGGTCTCGGCTATCTGCGAAGGCGTCGCCACTCCCACGGTGTCGGCCAGAGAAATTTGCCAGATGCCCAGTCCCGTGAGTTCTCTGCAGGCCTGAACAACGGCGTCCACGCTCCACGGATCGCCATACGGATTTCCAAAGGCCATGGAAACATAGGCGACTACATTTCTTCCCGCGTCTTCAGCCAGCGTAGTAACAGCGCCCAGGATCCGCAACGACTCTTCTTCGGCCTGGTGCTGATTGCGGCGGAGGAACTCCGGTGAAATTGAAAAGGGAAAGCCGAGCGTGTTCACCCGGCTGGTGGCGAGGGCGCGCTCTGCGCCTTTTTCATTCACGACGATGGCGATGATTTCGACGCCGAAATGGGGCTCGAGCAATTCGAGCACGCGCTCGGAGTCGGCCATTTGCGGAACGGCGGTGGGAGAGACGAAGCTGACCGCATCAATGTGCGTAAAGCCGGCATGGATGAGAGCGCCGAGGTATGCGGCCTTGACCGCAGAAGGGATCTGATGCGGCAAGCCCTGCCAGGCGTCGCGGGGGCATTCGATGATGGTGATGGGTTCAGGCACTCGATGGTCTCTGGAAAAGCTTCTAGCTTCTAGCCTCTAGCTTCTAGCCTCTAGCCTCTAGCTTTTAGCTTCTAGCTCCTAGCTTCTATCTCCTAGCTCGTTCCTGCGTTGTCCGATGCAATGCGCGACTTTGAGTTCAGTGGTCAATCGTTGAAAAAGCAACCGCAGATCCTTCGCTCCGCTCAGGATGACAAGCCGAAATACTCTTCGCTTCGTTCAGGATGACAAGCCATAACAATCTTCGCTTCGCTCAGGATGACATCCTGAGAATTCATGAAGCTGCATCGGCAAAAGCCAGCAGTTGCTTTTCACCCTCTCGACGGATGCACCTTCAGTATCTCTCTCGCGATGACCATGCGTTGAATTTCGCTGGTGCCTTCGCCGATGGTGCAGAGCTTGACGTCGCGATAGAACTTTTCTACTGGGTAGTCTTTGATGAAGCCGTAGCCGCCGAAGAGTTGTACGGCTTGTTCGCAGATGCTCACGGCGACTTCGCTGGCAAAGAGTTTGGCCATGGATGATTCGCGGGTGATTTTACGGCCGGCATCCTTGAGCACGGCGGCACGCTGGGTGAGCAGACGGGCGGCTTCGAGCTCGGTGGCCATGTCGGCGAGTTTCCACTGGATGCCCTGGAACTCGGCGATTGCCTTGCCGAACTGGCGTCTCTCCTTGACGTATTTGAGAGCGGCATCGAGCGCACCGCGGCCAATGCCGAGGGAGAGCGCGGCGATGGAGATGCGGCCACCGTCGAGCACGCGCATGGCGTCGATGAAGCCCTCGCCTTCTTTACCGAGAAGGTTCTCTTCGGGGATTTCACAGTCCTCGAAGATGAGCTCGCTGGTATCGCTGGCGCGGAGGCCGAGTTTGTTTTCTTTCTTGCCGGCGCGAAAACCCTTTGTGCCTTTCTCGACGGCGAAGGCCGAGAGGCCGTGCGTGCCCTGGGTTTTGTCGGTAACTGCAATAACGACCGTGACGTCGGCGAAGTGGCCGTTGGTGATGAAATTCTTGTTGCCGTTGAGAATGTAGCGGTCGCCCTTTTTTTGGGCGGTGGTGCGTGCGTTGCTGGCGTCGGAGCCGGAGCCGGGTTCGGTAAGTCCCCAGGCGGCCAGCCACTCTCCGCCGGCGAGCAGCGGAATGTATTTGCGTTTTTGCGCTTCGTTGCCGGCGAGGAAGATGTGATTGGTGCCGAGAGAGTTGTGAGCGGCGATGGTGAGGCCGATGGAGCCGTCGACGGCGGAGAGCTCTTCGATGGCCAGCGCGTAGTCGACGTAGCCCAGGCCCGCGCCGCCGTACTCGTGGGGGAAGATGACGCCAAGCAGGCCCATTGCGCCGAGTTTTTTGATGGTGGCGAGGGGGAACTCGCTGGCCTCATCCCACGCAGAGACGTTGGGTGCGATCTCGCGCGCGGCGAATTCGCGAATTTCGCGGCGCAGGTGTTCCTGCTCTTCAGTCAATACGAAGGGGTAAAGGCTCTGCGCCGTTTCCGTTGCGGTTTGCATTTCAGGCTCCTCTTGGGGAATTCGAATTGCCTTGTGTTTGTTGTTTAAGATGCGTTCGGGCCCGTGCGCGGGTCTGGAGCCCCGCGCTACAGCCGGCCGGGAGACCGGCGGTACAACCGCGCTGGAGCGCGGCGCTACCTGCGGTCATGTTTGCAGGACTCCGGGGTTGAATTTTGGGGCTTCGGGGTTGAGCGCGCATGCTTCGAGCGCGGCGATAAGCGTGGGGCGGGTTTGCGCGGGGTCGATGATGGCGTCGATCCACAGGCGGGCTGCGCCGTAACGCGGATCTGCCTGGGCATCGTAGTCGGCGCGGATCTGATCGTGGATGGCGGATTTCTCTTCAGGCGAGAGTTGCTTGCCGCTGCGCTCGAGTTGTTTGGCGCGAACCTCGGCGAGTGTGTTCGCAGCCGAAGCGCCGCTCATGACGGCGTAGCGGGCGGTGGGCCAGGCGAAGAGGAAACGCGGGTCATAAGCTTTGCCGCACATGGCATAGTGACCTGCGCCAAAGCTGCCGCCGATGATGACGGTGATTTTGGGAACGACGCTGGTGGAGACGGCTGAGACCATTTTTGCGCCGGCGCGGATGATGCCGCTCCACTCTGCATCTTTGCCGACCATGAAGCCGTTCACATCGTGAAGGAAGATGAGCGGGACGAGGTTCTGGTTGCAGTCCATGATGAAGCGGGCGGCTTTTTGCGCGGCTTCGGTGTAGATGACGCCGCCCACCTCAATCTTCATGGCTCCGGCTGACGGGCCCATGGCGACGGTGTCGCGCTGGTTGGTTTTCTGATTGGCAACGATGCCCACAGCGTGTCCGCCGATCCAGGCGTATCCACAGAGAACGGTGCGCCCGAAGTCGGCTTTGTACTCATCGAACTCGCTGCGGTCGACGATGCGGGCGATCACTTCGCGCATGTCGTAAACGTTGCTTGCTCCGGGCGCGGGGTTGAGCAGGGTATTGAGATCGTCGGCGGGGTAGAGGGGCGCATCGTCGACGGGATCGAAGGCGCGGCGGCGGAAAAGCTCGGGAGCCGGGGTGCGCTGGCCCATTTTTTCGACGAGGGAACGAAGACGGGCAAGACAGAGATGGTCGTTGGGTTCCTTGAAATCGACGGTGCCGGAGATTTCAGCATGCATGGACGCGCCGCCGAGTTCTTCGGGGTCGGTTTTTTGGCCGATGGCGGCCTGCACCAGCGACGGGCCGGCGAGAAAGAGGCCGGAGCCTTCAGTCATCAGCACGGTATCGGTCATGACCGGCAGGTAAGCGCCGCCGGCCACGCACATGCCCATGATGGCGGTGATCTGGGGAATGCCCATGGCGCTCATGACGGCGTTGTTACGGAAGATGCGGCCGAAGTCGTCGGTATCGGGGAAGACATCTTCCTGGAGGGGCAGGAAGACGCCGGCGGAGTCGACGAGGTAGAGGGTAGGGATGCGGTTTTCAATAGCGATGGTCTGGGCGCGCAGAACCTTCTTGGCGGTCATGGGGAAGAATGCGCCGGCTTTGACGGTGGCGTCGTTGGCGATGATCATGCACAGGCGTCCGGATACGCGGCCGAGTCCGGTGACGACGCCGGCAGCGGGAGCGCCGCCGTAGTCGGTGTACATGCCATGGGCGGCCCAGAGACCGAGTTCGAGGAAGGGCGAGTCGCGGTCTGAATCGGGGTCGAGGAGCAGGCTGAGGCGCTCACGGACAGTGAGGCGGCCCTTGGCGCGTTGGGACTCGGCAGCCTTTGCGCCGCCGCCCTGGCGGATGGTGTCTTCGGTGGAGCGAAGGTCCGCGAGAAGCGACTCGATGGCGGTGCGATTAGACTTGGCGCGCGAGCATGCCGGGTCGAGGGTCGAGCGCAGGCGGTTGTTGAGAGTCAGGTTATCTGGCATTTGGGGCTGTCTAGCGGAGGTTTCGCCTCTATGTGGGATGCGTTTGGGGTGCGAAGCGTTTGGGCGGCGTCCAGCGCAATAGTACGACGAAAGGCACGCGTCTGGCTTCAGGAATCAGTGGTGGAAAAAAGGTTCAAAGAGGCTTGGTAACCCCCGGTGAGGAGGGTGGAATAGGTGACCTCGATGACTCTGGAATAAACTTTAGTAATATTTGGACTCAAAACGTCGATTTACATTGTGTCAAACGAACGTTATAACCAATGAAACATAGCGGCGCCGTACGCCAGGAGTTGCTTGGCAGATTCGCCCGGCAAGACAATTTAGTGTCTTTACTTGACAGCCCGTCCCTGGGATCAAAAGATGGATCAGGGACGCGGATGGACGTCTTTCCACCTTGGAGAATCCTGGATCTGGGTAACTATTCCGCGCAAGCAAGGTGGCGCGGAAGTGTTTATTGGCCCTAATCACAGTCAGGCCGAACTAATTGAAAACAGGGCGGCAGTGACTTTGGGAGCCACCGAGGGAAAACGCCGTGGAGCCGAACTTTTCGCCAAATCGAAGCACTGAGAGCACTGATTCCTTCGGAGTCGGGAGCTTGTCGATCGCCCTAATAGGCCCCAACGAGCGGCAGCGCCATGCATTGGCCAGCGCGCTCGCCAAATGTCACGGGGCGAATGTGCGTGAGTTCTCTACGTATCCCACATCGATTGAAGACGCTCCGAGACTACTGGAGCAGGCTTTCGACGTGATCATCATCGATCTTGACGGGGACACGGAGTTCGCCCTCGATCTGGTTGACAGCATCAGCGTGAACGATGCGGCGACCGTGATGGTTTACTCGGCCAAGTCAGATCCCAACCTGGTGGTTCGCTGCATGCGGGCCGGGGCCCGTGAGTATTTGACAGCGCCCTACGACGAAGACACGATCGCGGAGGCATTGGTGCATGCGGCAGCCGCCCGGCATCCCAGCGCGCGGGTCCCGCAGAAGCAGCCGGGCCGGCTGCTGGTTTTTCTAGGCGCCAAGGGTGGTTCCGGGGTTACGACGATTGCGTGCAGTTTTTCGATCGCGCTGGCCCAGGATGCAGGCGAAAGCACGCTGTTGATCGATCTTGCGCTTCCGATGGGGGATGCAGCCCTGAACCTGGGGATTGCCGCGGAGTATTCGACAGACGACGCGCTGGCGAACGCGGAACAACTGGATGTGAGCACCCTGCGCGGACTGGTGGTGAAGCATCATTCGGGGGTTTGGGTACTTGCGGCTCCCAGCAAAGTTCCCGAGGTGGATGCCACCAGAGACACAATCGACAAGCTGATTACGGTGGCGCGGCAGGGCTTTGACAATGTGGTGGTGGATATTGGATCGAGACTCGATTTGATGGAAACGGGTCTGTTCACCGACGCGAGTACGATTTTTCTGGTCACGCAGGCGGGTATTTCGGAACTGCGCAACTCGAATCGTGTGATTTCGAAGTTTTTCAGCGGAGCGGGTCCAAATCTCGAGGTGGTGATCAACCGATTCCAGTCGGGCTCTCCGGGCGTGACCGAGGACGTGATCGATAAGGCAATCGAAAGGCCTGTACGATGGAAGCTGCCGGATGATTATGCAGCGACGCGCGAGATACAGAACACGGCATCGGCGCTAATGCCATCGAATTCGGCAATTTCACGCATGATCATGGAGATGGCCAGTTCGGTAACCGGCCGTCCGGTTCCCGAAGACAAGAAGAAGGGTTCGAGTTTTAGAAGTCAAAAAACACAGACGGAGAAAACAACCATGGACGAGAAACTCCTGGGCCTGCTCGACGCGGCGCCGGCAACTGCCGGACCGCAATCGACCGTGCGGTGGCCGAGGCCCGATCCGATCGTATTCGGGACGGCGCTGGGAGAAGACCAATTCAACGCGACGGCATTGGTCTCAGGCACGTTCGTGTATACCCCGTCAGCCGGGTATGTGTTGTCGGCAGGTGCGCACTCGATCTGGGTGACGTTCACCCCCGAGCAGGGGTCCGACGGCCCCGTTGTTCAAACCGAGGTTCCGATCCTGGTTTTGAAAGCGACGCCGGCGATCTCGTGGCGTGAGCCTGAGGTTACGTTGACCGGATGCGCGCTGAGCGAAGCCGAGCTGAACGCCGAAGCTTCAATACCGGGAACGTTTGAGTACTCACCCGCGGCGGGCGAAGTGCTGCCGGAAGGCCGTCACACGCTCTCAGTTACGTTTACGCCGCTTGACGACCGGAATTACACGGTAGCGGAGGCTGCGGTTGAAATCACGGTGGTGAGTGCGACGCCGGAGATCTCATGGCCGATGCCCGAGGCGATCTCATACGGAGTACGCCTGAGCGGTACCCAATTGAATGCAAGAGTAAGCGCGCCAGGTAATTTGACTTACAACCCGGGGCCAGGCGCCCTGCTGGCGGCTGGAGAGCACACGCTGTCAGTGACCTATACGCCCGAGGCATCAACCAAGTACCTGCCGACATCGTCAGCGGTGCTGCTTACGGTGGCCAAGACGACGCCGTCGGTGACGTGGCCGAAGCCAGACCGAATCCGGCACGGCACTGCGCTGAATCGAGTCCAACTGAACGCGACAGCATCGGTGCCCGGAACATTCACATATACTCCCCGCCGCGGCGATGTGCTTCCACCCGGAGTGCACACACTTTCGGCGATCTTCACTCCTGCCGACACCTTCAATCACACGGTGGTGGAGGCGACAGTCACGCTTGAAGTGAGCGAGATATCTCCCACCACGATCACGTGGCACGATCCCGCTCCGATACCTTATGGAACGCAACTGAGCGCCGACCAGTTAAACGCGGCTGCATCAGTGCCCGGCACGTTTGTCTACAGCCCCGCCGCGGGCTGCGTGCTGGCGCCTGGAACTTATTCGCTCACCGTGAGTTTTACTCCGGAAGACACAGAATGGTTCGAGGAGGCACAAGCCCAGGTAACGCTGGTGGTTGAAAGAACACCTGGTGTTGCTTCACAAGGTTCCACCTCCACTAAGGTGTCATCGACTCCCACCCCGTCGACGAGTTACTTTGCTGACACGGCCGTGGAGCGCGAAGCCGACCAAGGCGGGTTCCAAAGTTCCATGCCAAGGATCGAGCGTGAGAGACGGGTCTATAAGGGCTCCGTCTACGAGAGAGGAGAAGATGGCCAATGGTACCGAGTAAGCGAATAGCTCCGGAAACGCCGCCGGAGACGCTCCCGGAAGACTTCAGCGACTGGGATGGCGGATCTTCTTCAGCTACTCTCCCTGCGGCATCAAAGGAGTACGAAGTAAGGGAAGTTGTGCCTCCTGTGGCCAGGGAGCGGGCGCAGGCACCGGCTCCGGCGAGTCCGGCACCTCGTCACATAGAAACCCCTCGTCACATAGAGACTCCTCGTCATAAAGAAGCTCCTCGTCCGGTAGAAGTTCGGAGACCAGCAGAGGCACAGCGTCCAGCAGAAGTTCAGCGTCCCGTGGAAAGAGCCAAACCGGCACCGTCACGGACACGGAACACTGGAGCCGATTCAGATCTTGAAGCGTTTCTGCGGCGGCTGAGCGAGGTAAATGCCGACCTGGCGCCGGCGCCTCGTGAAGAGACTAGCCAGGCAACGAGTCTTTGGCCACCCCCCACGCCGAGCCAGGCACCCCGGGAGCCATTGCCCACGCCATTCAAGGCCGCGTCAGCCGCGCCGTCAGACACCGCAGCAGTAGAGAGAGAGCTATTTAGTTCGATTCGATCCGGGTACAAAGAAGAAGATGAGCAAGAAGCCGGCAGCGGGAGAAAGCCAAGGTGGGGCTTGATTGCCGCCGTAGCGATAGGCGTTGTTGTAATCGGCAGCGCCATCACCATTCCGATGGTATTACGCGGAAGAAGCGTTAACCAGCCTCGTCCCGCAACAGTGCCGGCACAAACCGCTGGAGTTGAGGATGGTACGAACACGCCGAAGCCTTCGCCGTCTGGAATTACGAGCGCGGCGGCGGCGACCAATGCCAACAATCAGAAGCAGGCATCGTCAACGCAGCAGGCTTCTAACTCCAGTGCCGAGCAGTCATCCAACTCCGGTGTAGCTACGAATCAGGCTCCGGTGTCGTCGGATTTGATGAACCAGCAATTGACTGCGGCTTCGCAGGTGCCACAAGGCGCACGCAAGCAAGCTCCGGAAGATGCGCCGCCTCCATCTGGTTTCGGTGTTCAAGGAATGGATGGATCGGGTGACCCCAGCGCGCTAGGCAGCGCCTTCAAGACTCAGACCAATTTGAAGCTTGCCCCAGTGACCGTTTCAGCCGGCGTCGCGGGCGGCCTGCTGATTCGAAAGGTCGCGCCTACGTATCCCTCCATCGCCAAGACAGCCCGTGTATCGGGAACGGTAGTTTTGGCGGCAACCATTTCGAAGAGCGGGTTTGTGGTGAATCTTCAGGTGGTGAGCGGGCCGCCGATGTTGCGGCAGGCTGCCATCGATGCGGTAAGGAACTGGCAGTATCGCCCGTATCTTTTGAATAATCAGCCGATGGAAGTGCAAACGACGATCAACGTGGACTTTAACCTGTAAGCAGGCGGTTGATCCAGCCAAGAGTCAATGACAAACCCGGCGCGTGGCGCCGGGTTTGTCTTCTGACGAAGCTTTAAACCATCCCTCAGCGGCTAAAGCCGATTTGATATTGTCGGGCTTGCGGCACGGATGAATCCGTGCCCTTTCAAAGCTGCAGGTTTTTCGTCGACCTGTGAATCCGTGCCCTTTCAAAGCTGCAGGTTTTTCGTCAATCTGTGAATCCGTGCCCCTTCAAAGCTGCAGGTTTTTCATCGACCTGACCCGGCGCGTGGCGCCGGGTTTTCCTATTTACTAAGGCTGTTTGACAAGCCGGATGGAGGCTTGCCGGGAGCTTTGATTCGCATGGCGGTGGCTTCGCCTACGCTCGTTCCTGAATGGGAATTCGCGGTTTCAGAAGCTTTGTCACACCTGGGACGGAACGGCCGCGGGTGCGATAGTGCCTGTACATTCGCCGAATCCGATGCGGGGCAGGCCAGGCTTTTGGCACCAGGCGCGGAGGGTAACGCGGTCGCCGTCTTCAAGGAATGTGCGCAGTTCGCCGCTGGGCAGGCAGAGGGGTTCGTGGTTGCCGCGTTTCTCGAGGAGGCAGCCTTCAGAGCCGTCTTCAGGACCCGAAACAGTGCCGGTGGCCAGCAGATCGCCGGGACGCAAGTTGCAGCCGTTGCTGGTGTGGTGGGCGAGCATCTGCGCGGGCGTCCAATAAAGGTGTTGCAGGTTGGTGGCGCTTAGCTGCATGGCGGGCGCGCCGGTGGTGCACATGAGGCGCGACTGCAGATGAGCTTCGAGAGTGAGATCGATGGCCCCGCATTGCAATGAGGGCGGTCGCAGATATGGGAGCGGCTCGGGATCGCCGGGGTCGCGCGAGGGAACCTTCGCCCGGTAGGGCACGAGGGCCGCGAGGGGCACAACCCAGCAGGAGACAGTGGTGGCGAAACTCTTGGCGAGAAACGGGCCGAGGGGCTGGTACTCCCAGGTCTGAACGTCGCGTGCCGACCAGTCGTTGACGAGGCAGAGGCCGAAGATGTGCTGCTCGGCCTGCGCGATGGGGATGGGTGCCCCAAGCGGATTACCGGGTCCAATGAAAAGTCCAACTTCAAGTTCGTAATCGAGCGAGCGCGAAGGGCCGAAGCCGGGACTGCCGGAGACAGACTTGGTTTGGCCGAGGGGGCGGCGGATGTCGCTTCCGCTTGCGACGATGGACGAACTGCGGCCGTGGTACGCGATGGGAATGTGCTTGTAGTTGGGGAGCAGCGGATTATCGGGCCGAAAGAGGGCACCAACGCGGCGGGCGTGATGGATGGAGGCGTAGAAGTCAGTGTAGTCACCGATTTGCGCGGGGAGTTGCATCTGGACATCGCGCATGGGGACGAGGCAGGGTGCGACGCGTTCGCGGTTTGAGGCGTCGGAATCAGCGCTGAGAAGGGCGATGAGATGGTTGCGGAGTTCAGACCATGCCGATGGTCCGAGGGACATGAGCGGGTTGAGCCAGTCGGCGCTACAGGCGGTGAGCAGGTTAGAAGAGAGATTGGCGAGAAGGCCGGCATGCGCGCATGCGCCAAGGTCGAGGATCTGGTCGCCGATGGCTACGCCGATGCGCTGGCGGCCGGCTTGGCGAAAGACGCCGTAGGGGAGGTTTTGAACGGGGAAATCGGAGGCGGGTTCGTTGGCCGATGCGATCCAACAGGTCAGGGGCATCGATGGTCCTCCGGTGGGTTGAGGTTTGTGTTATCCCCGGTCCCCAAGAGCGAGGGACCGGGGGCACCCCTTTTTGGGGGTTGGTTTGGGGCGGCCGGTTTGGGTTCGTGCTTTCCCGCCCTAAACGCAGAAAACGCGTTTAGGAAGGAGCAACTTCGTTGGACTTGACTCGCTTTCATTTTCCTCCGGGGCTAAAGCCCAAGGTCTTTTTCGCCGCCATTCAGAGGCCTGAAGGCCTCTGCTCCCTCCGTTTCGTACCGTCCCGCCCTAAACGCAGACAGGGCGTTCAGGATGGGGCAACCTCGTTGGACTTGACTCGCTTTCATTTTCCTCCGGGGCTAAAGCCCCGAATCATTTTGAAGGCTATATCGGCCCGGCTGAAGCCGTGCCCTTGTTACAAAGCGACACAAAGTGAATCTTTCGGTAGCCGGTGGAGAAAGGTGCTGCTGGATCATCGGCGGGTGAGTTCCGCTTTTGATTCGGAGGTGGTGAAGTGCTTCTTCAATCCCTGCCAGCATTCGAAATACTCATGCTGCAGAATGCGCGCGTTCATTGCGAATTCTGTAGGCCGGATGGCGAGCTGCGTCTCAAACATGAAGGCCAGCGTGTTGCCGAGGAACTGTGGCTTGAGCTCGGCGGCCGATGCGCGCTCGAAGGTTTCAGCATCGGGACCGTGGCCGGCCATGCAGTTATGCAGGCTGGCGCCGCCAGGCAAGAAGCCTTCGGCCTTGGCGTCGTAGGCGCCGAAGACGAGTCCCATGAACTCGTTCATCAGGTTGCGATGGAACCACGGTGGGCGAAAGCTGTGTTCGGCGACCATCCAACGCGGCGGGAAGATGGCGAAGTCGCAGTTGTTAGTGCCGGGAACGTTGGAGGGCGCGGTCAAGACTGTGTAGATGGATGGGTCGGGGTGGTCGAAAGAGACGGTGTTGATGCAGTTGAAGAGGGAGAGGTCGTATTTGCAGGGCGCGTAGTTGCCATGCCAGGCGACGACATCGAGCGGGGAGTGATCGATGGAGGCGCGCCACATGCGGCCAAGGAACTTGGTGAAGATGTGGAAGTCGCCGTCGCGATCTTCGTAAGCGGCGACGGGAGTTTTGAAATCGCGCGCGTTGGCCAGGCCGTTAGCGCCGATGGGGCCGAGTTCGGGCAGGCGGAACGAGAGGCCGTAGTTTTCGCAGATGTAGCCGCGGGCCTGCCGGTCGATGAGCTCGACGCGGAATTTGACGCCGCGGGGAATGACGCAGATTTCGCCGGGAGCGGCGTCGATGATGCCGAGCTCAGTGTGGAAGCGCAGAGCGCCGAGTTGCAGGACGATGAGCATTTCGCCGTCGGCGTTCGAAAAGAAGCGGTCGTGCATTGAGGCGTTGATGCCGTAGAGGTGAACGGCGATGCCGGTCTGCATGGCGGGGTCGCCGTTTCCACCGAGGGTGATGAGGCCGTCGATGAAGTCAGTTTCCTTTTCGGGTAACGGCAGCGGATCCCAGCGCAATTGATTCGGCGTGGTGGGAGTTTCGTTGAACGGGCCACTGCGAACGAGGCCGAGCGGAGCCTCTTCGTACGGGCGGTGAGTGACCGAAGGGCGGATGCGGTAGGTCCAGGTGCGGCGGTTGACGGCGCGCGGCGCGGTGAAGGGCGTGCCGCTGAATTGCTCAGTATAGAGGCCGAGGGGATGACTCTGCGGCGCGTTCTGGCCCACAGGAAGAGCTCCCGCGACTGCTTCAGTGGCGAATTCGTTGCCGAAGCCGGATTGATATGCGGATTCAACAGTCATGATTGCACCTCAAAATTACAGGCGGCCCTGCATGGCGCGGCGTTCGGCTTCATGCATGGCGTCGAAGATCTGGTCGAAGCTGGATACGGCGAAGAGCAGCTTGTGCAGCTCGTCTACTTTGACAGGCGTGTTCAACACTTCGTCGAGCTTGAAGTCGTGGATGGCGCAGTTGCCGTCCATGACGTTCATGCACTCGCCGTGGGAGCTGATCAGGCCGCTGCCGTACACCTTGATTTCGTTGTTCTGGCGAATGACTCCGAACTCTACGGTATACCAGAAGAGGCGGCCGAGTTTTTCGATTGCGGCAGAGTCATCTTTCGCAGCGCAGACGCGGCCGTAGTGCTCGAGAAATCCTGCGAAAACTTTGTGCGCATGCATGGGCACGTGGCCGAAGACATCGTGAAAGATGTCGGGCTCGGGAGTGTACTCAAGCGATTCGCGGCTGCGCAGCCAGGTGGTGGTAGGGAAGGCGCGCATGGAGAGCATCTCAAAGAAGGCGGGCGCGGGAAGAAAGCCGCTGACGGGCGTGGAACTCCAGCCGGTGCGCGGGCCGAGTCGTGCGCTGATGGCGGCGAGGTTGGGCAGGCGGTCGCGCTCGAGGCCGATGATTTCAAAGCCGTCGAGATATTCGCGCGCGGCGTGCTTTTCAAGCTCAGGCAGGGCGCGGCCAACCAGCTCGGCCCACACCGCGTGCTGCTCAGGAGTGTAGGCGGAGTAATCCTGCTGGATGATATAGGGTGCAGCGGCGGAGAAAGTGGCAGTCTGCATTTGATCTCCTGTGCTACAGGTTTCCACGTAATTGTTGTTCGCGTTCGATGGCTTCAAACAGTGCTTTGAAGTTGCCTTTGCCGAAACTGCGGCTGCCTTTGCGCTGGATGATTTCGTAAAACAGAGTGGGTCGGTCTTCGACGGGGCGCGTGAAGATTTGCAGCATGTAGCCTTCGTCATCGCGATCGACCAGGATGCCGAGTTCTTCGAGCTTGTCAATTGGTTCGTCGATTTTGCCTACGCGCTGCTGCAGGTCGGCGTAGTAGGTGTGGGGGACGCGCAGGAATTCGATGCCCTGTTCGCGCAGCTTGCTCACGGTGGAAAGAATGTCGTGCGTGGCCAGCGCGATGTGCTGCACGCCGGGGCCGGGAAAGAAGTCGAGGAACTCTTCAATCTGCGATTTTCTTTTGCCTTCGGCCGGCTCGTTTATGGGAAATTTGACGTAGCCATTGCCGTTGGCCATGACCTTTGACATGAGCGCCGAGTACTCAGTGGAGATGTCGTTGTCGTCGAAGTGCTGGTAGAGCGAGAAGCCCATCACTCGCGCGTAGAAGTCGACCCACTCGTTCATCTGGTTCCAACCCACGTTGCCCACCATGTGATCGACGTGGAGCAGGCCGACGGGGCGCGCAACGGGATCGGCGAAGACGGCGCGATAGCCGGGCAGAAACGGTCCGGAATATTTGCCGCGCTCGACGAACGTGTGGATGGTGTCGCCATAGGCGGCGATGCTGGCGATCATGGCGCAGCCGTGCTCGTCGCCGATCTCGTATGGCTCGGCAACACTCACAGCGCCGCGGCGGGTGGTTTCGTGCCAGGCCTGGCGAGCGTCGTCGACCCAGAGAGCGATGGAGTGGACGGCGTCGCCGTGGCGATGGACGTGATCGGCAATGGCGTCATTACTGCGCAGCGGCGTGGTGAGCACGAAGCGCACTTTGCCCTGCTGAACGACGTAGGAGGCGCGATCGCGCTGGCCGGTTTCAGGTCCCGCATAGGCTACCAGCGACATGCCGAAGGCGGTGCGATAGAAATATGCTGCCTGGCGCGCGTTGCCCACGTAGAACTCAACGTGGTCAGTGCCTTTGAGGGGAAGAAAGTCGGTGGTTGTGGCGGGGTGTTCAAGCGCGGCGGTCGAATGCGCCGAGACGGAGTGGGGGGAAGCGCTCATTGCCAATTCCTCCTGTGCTTCAGCGCCTCAAAAAAAAGGGGGGAGGAGGGCACTGAAGGCACGAATATTGGCCTTCTGGGGAAAAGAATAGGACGGCCCAACGGTGCAGAGAAGGGCGTTTAGAAGGAATGTGGCGGCCAGGGCCTAAAGAGGTTAAGCTGGTGAGCAGATCGACCTAAGGATTGGTGGCAAATGGCTCACAGGACAGTTCCCAGCGAAATTCAATTGGACGCGATTGCGTGGAAGATACTTGAAAATCTGCAGCGGGATGCGCGGATGCCTTTTGCGGAGCTGGGCAGAAAGGTGGGGCTTTCGACTCCGGCGGTGAGTGAGCGGGTGCGCCGGCTGCAGGATGCGGGTGTGATCACGGGCTACCACGCCGCGGTGGATCTGGCTAAGCTGGGCGTGCCGATTCGGGTGCTGGTGCGGCTCACGATTCCCGGCGGCGATGTGCAGGTGAGCCGGTCGGTGACGGCGATCAAAGAGCTGAACGAGATCAGCCGCTGCCATCGCATTACCGGCGCGGAGTCGTTTGTGATTGAGGCCGACGTGGTGTCGATACGGCATCTCGAAGCGCTGATCGATAAGCTCTCGGCGCTGGGTGCGACTTCGACTTCGACGGTGCTGTCGTCGCCGGTGCAACGGCGGGAGTACCAGGCTAAGCAGATTGAGGCGTTCGGGAAGTATTTGTGAGGCAGCGGAGTTAGCGGGGCTAGCGGAGTTGGCGGAGTTAGGGTGCGACGATGACACATTGCCTTAGAATGCCGGGCTCCGACCATCTATGGAGAAATTCACTTTTTCGCATTCGTTCCTCTTCAGCCAGGGGCAAATCAAGCACGCCATTATGTGCTCCCAGCAGGGGCGAGAAATGACCGACGTCCGATTTCGTGTTGAATAGAACAATGGGAACGGCTCCAGAGTTTAGAGCCCGCAGAACGCCGGACAACTCGAGGGGCGGCTGCGGTTGTATCCCAATTCGAGCTGCCTAGGAGTAACAGCGCCTTTCGAACCCTCCTATCTCGAGATCCGGTTGCGTGTGAAACGAGACTTGAAGCCCGTGAATCTTCAGCGCGGTTGCTAGGCCCACCGTAAAAACGCCGTGTCGACGGGTATAGCTACAAGCCGAGAGCAAATTCTTAGTGGAGACTCGTCTTCTGAAGTGACGAAGTACCATCCACGCCGAAAGGAGACCGCAGTGGCCGTCAACCTCTAGAAGTGAATTCGGGGCTTGCCACCAGTTCGGTAGTTCCAAGTTTGGCATCGATTACTCATTTTAGAGACTCAGGATCGATGAGACACGTTCCCAGCTATGCCGACCGCGATCTTTCGGTAGACTGTTCGCATGGCTAAGCGAATTGGGGTGCACCTGGGAACTGCGGGCGGGGCGTCGAACGCCGTGGAGCGCGCGAAAGAGATTGGCGCAAATACTTTTCAGATTTTTTCTTCGAGTCCGCGGATGTGGCGCGCGCCCAAGGTCGATCCCAAACAGGCTGCACGTATGAAGGAGCTGCGCGCGAAACTCGATGTGGGGCCGCTGGTGATTCACACAAGCTACCTGGTGAATGTGTGCAGTCAGAGCGAAGAGGTTCGCAAGAAGAGCATTGATGCCTTTCGCGGCGAGATTGAGCGGGCGCTGCAACTGGGGGCTGAGTACCTGGTGCTGCATCCGGGATCGTGGAAGGGATTGACTCGCGATGAGGGACTGAAGCTGGCGGCTGAGTCGATTGAACGCGCGATTGATGGGCTGGCGTGGCAGGGAACCGGCTTCCATATCCTGATTGAGAATACTGCGGGCGCGGAATTCAGTTTGGGCGGTAGCTTTGAGCAGGTGGCCGAGCTGGTGGAGCGGCTGAAAGCTCATGCTCCTGTTGGCGTGTGTCTCGATACGTGCCACACGCATGTTGCCGGATACGACCTGGTGACGACTGAGGGCTACGCCGGGACCATGAACAAGGTTGCGGCCACGGTGACGTTTGATGCGGTGCGCGTGTGGCATTGCAACGACGCCAAGGCGGCGAAGGGATCGAAGCTCGACCGGCATACGCATATCGGCGAGGGAACGATGGGGCTGGAGCCGTTCCGGTGGATTCTCAACGACCCGAGATTTGAACATTGCGCCTTTGTGGCCGAGACGCCGGTGGATGAGCCGGGCGATGAAGAGCGGAATGTAAGGATGCTGAAGAGCCTGGTGAAGGGAGTAGGTAAGTGATGCCGGTGCCTGTTCAGAAGCCCGTTTCGTTGAGTGGGCCATGAGCATGATCGACACGCCTGAGGGGCGCGCGAGGCTCAAGGCGTATCTGGACAGCGAGCCGTTCCCACATTTTGAAGCGCATCCTACCGTTAAAGGTGCGCTAATTCGGATCGATGAGGGCGGAACGAGGACAGCAGGGAGATTTGTCGATCGGAAGTTCGTGCCGCTTGGCGAGTAACGTGCTGAATTTGGCAATGGCTTCCACCCGGGGCTAAAGCCCGCGTGTTTTTGCCCACTCGCTCCGGGGCCTGAAGGCCCCTGCTCCCTCCGGGACTCAGGGGACAAAGCGCCGTCGTTATTGAGCGTTTTTTCGGCACGAGTGAACTCGTGCCCTAAAAAGAAACAAGGCTGGAATTTGCCGATGGCTGGCCATTGCGGTTTCCCACCCATCGAGCCAAAAACGCTCGATGGATGGGGCACAGTTTCATCCCTCCGTGGGTCGGCTTCGCCGGTGGACGACTGATACGAGATCTTCTTCGGTGGACACTGTCCGCGGCAAGCAGTAGAAGCCGCGTAAGGGACAGCCGTCGGTAAGGCCAGGCTCTCCGCTCGATGATGAGTGTCTCCATTTAAACTAGAAGCTTATGGCGGACGAGAAAGAACAATTGCGGTACGATCCGGCGGCGATTGAGAGCAAGTGGCAGCAGCGCTGGGCGGCCGACGAGAAACTGTACGCGGCGGAGGGCGCCGATAGCGGCAAGCCGAAGTATTACGTGCTGGAGATGCTGCCTTATCCCAGCGGGCAACTGCACATGGGGCACGTGCGCAACTACGCCATAGGCGATGCGCTGGCGCGGCATATGTGGATGCGCGGCTATAACGTGCTGCACCCGATGGGCTGGGACGCCTTCGGGCTTCCGGCTGAGAACGCAGCGCTCAAGAACAACACGCCTCCGCGGGAGTGGACGCTGGCCAACGTGGCCGCCATGAAGCGGCAGATGCAACGCATTGGCTACAGCTACGACTGGGCGACCGAGATCACTACCTGCCTGCCCGACTACTACCGCTGGAACCAGTGGTTCTTTCTGAGGATGTACGAGAAGGGACTGGTGTACCGCAAGAAAAGCAAGGTGAACTGGTGTCCCGAGTGCGCAACGGTGCTGGCCAACGAACAGGTAGTGGATGGCTGCTGCTGGCGGCACGAGGATACCAAGGTTGAGCTGCGCGACCTTGAGCAGTGGTTTTTCAGGATTACCGCGTACGCGCAGGAGTTGCTGGACGATTTGACGAAGCTGGACGGATGGCCGGAGAAGGTGCGCACCATGCAGCGCAACTGGATCGGTCGCAGCGAGGGGACGGAGGTTGATTTCTTCCTGGAAGAAATCAACCAGGGACCAGGGACCAGGGACCAGGGGTCAGCAAGACAGGGAACGAGGGAACAAGGGAACGAGGGAACGGTAAAGCAGGGACCCGGGACTAAGGGAAATGCAGATCCTTCGACTGCGGTCGCTGCGGCGACCTTCGCTCAGGATGACATAGACAGTTCGGAGGCGACCTTTGCTCAGGATGACCGGAAAACCAGAATTCGCGTGTTTACTACGCGCGTGGACACGATCTTTGGCGCTACCAGCGTGCAGCTTGCGCCCGAACATCCCGTGACGATGCTTCTGACTGCGGGCGATGCCGAGTTGAGGTTGCGGGTCGATCAGTTGATAGATGAGCAGAAGAAGGCGCGCGAGACGGGTGACGTGGGCGCGATTGAGAAGCATGGCGTGGACACGGGGCATTTCGCCATCAATCCTTATAGCGGCGAGCGCGTACCTATCTGGGTTGCGAATTATGTGCTGATGGATTACGGCACGGGCGCAATCATGAGCGTGCCGGCGCACGACGAGCGCGACTTTGAGTTTGCGACCAAGTACGGGATTGCGATCAGGCGGGTGATTGCGCCTGTCGATGCGACAGCCGAAAGTGCGGAGCAACTCCCGTTCATTTCGGAAGACGGGGTTCTGGTAAATTCCGGCGAGTACGACGGGTTGAGTTGCGGGCAGGCGCAGAAAAAACTTCAGGAAGTTGCGGCGCGCGGCGGATTTGGGGAGGCGAAGGTAATCTTTCGCTTGAAGGATTGGGGCGTGAGCCGGCAGCGGTACTGGGGCACGCCGATCCCGATG
Source organism: uncultured Occallatibacter sp. (assembly GCA_964528915.1). Lineage (GTDB taxonomy): Bacteria > Acidobacteriota > Terriglobia > Terriglobales > Acidobacteriaceae > Telmatobacter. The sequence continues at coordinate 400,001 of CAZGUD010000001.1, read as the reverse complement.
ATTAACTGTCCGAAAGACGGGCTGGTGCAGGTGCCCGACGATCAATTGCCGGTGTTGCTGCCGGAGAAGATAGAGATCACGCAGCAGGGCGGGTCGCCGCTGGGGCGCGTGCCTGAATTTGTGAATGTAACTTGTCCCAAATGCGGCGGGCGGGCGCGGCGCGAGACCGACACGATGGACACGTTCGTTGACTCGAGCTGGTACTTCTATCGGTACATCGACGCGAAGAATGACAAGGCTCCGTTTGACTCGGCGAAGGCGGCGTACTGGTTTCCGATCGACCAGTACATTGGCGGCGTGGAGCACGCGATTCTTCACCTGATTTATTCGCGTTTCTGGACCAAGGTGATGCGCGACCTGGGCATGATTACGAACGGCGAGCCGGTGGAGCGGCAGTTCTCGCAGGGCATGGTGATCAAGGACGGGGCGAAGATGTCGAAGTCGAAGGGGAACGTGGTTTCGCCCGACGACATGGTGGCGCGTTATGGCGCCGATTCCACGCGCATGTACTCGCTGTTTGCCGCGCCGCCCGATCGCGATCTGGACTGGCAGGAAGATGGCGTGGCTGGGGTGAGCCGGTTTTTGGCGAGGGTGTGGCGGATCGCAAGTGCGCATGGGGCTTTTGAGGTATCCCACCCTTCGAGCACAGAACGCTCGAAGGATGGGGCACCCTCAACCAGTGATATTGAAAAGAAGCTGCTGCGGAAGATGCACCAGACGATTGCCAAAATCACAAAGGACTTTGAGGGGCGGTGGCACTTCAACACGTGCATTGCGGCAATCATGGAGCTTGTGAACGAGCTGCAGGCGGCCGATGGGCAAATGAGTTCGGGCGAGGTTCCTGCGGCGGTAGTCGACGAGATGTTGCGAACACTGGCGTTGCTGCTTGCGCCGTTTGCACCGTACCTTGCGGCGGAACTGTGGGAGCAGCTTGGCGGGGAGGGTGCAATTCTTCGCTATCCCTGGCCTGTTAGCGATCCGGGGTTGGCTCAAGAGGATGAGATTGAGATTCCGGTGCAGATCAACGGCAAGCTGATCGCGGTGGTGAAGGTGCCGGCTGGGTCGGATTCGAAATCGATTGAAGGCGCGGCATTGGCCGATGAGAAAGTGAAATCGCGGATGGCGGGCAAGACGATCGTCAAGGTGATCGTGGTGCCGGGCCGGGCCGTGAACCTGGTGGTGAAGTGAGGGCTGGGGTGTGATGAATCCCAAGTTCGTTGAAAACAACAAATGCGGGTCCTTCGACTACGTCCGCCGCGGCGGAATTCGCTCAGGATGACAGTCGATATTTAATCGCTCAGGATGACAGCTTATTTATGATGCGAAGTTTAAAGACAGGACGCTAGGGTGACGACGCATCGCGCCAGTGCGCCGGTACGTGGAACACAATTGCTCGTAGTGCACATGGGCGCGGTGATGCGGCGGCCGGGGCTTACGCTGATTGAACTGGGCTGGCGCTGGCTGGTTGGAATCCCGATTCTGCTGGTGCTGTGGCAGCAGGCGCTGAAGATTGTGGTTGAGTATCCGCTGGAGTCATCCGGAGCCGGTTCGATCGACTTCACCAATCCCTGGCTGGCGGCGCAGCAAGTGGCAGGCGCGTGGAGCTACTACATTCCCCATTTGATGGTGGTGACGCGCTGGCTTTTGCCGGTGTGGGCGGTGGCGTGGATTGTGGTTTCGGCGGTGGGACGCAACCTGCTGCTGATGCGCATCGAGCCACGGCTGCGCTTCAGGCCAGCGACGATGATTGCGATGCAGGCGGCGTGGATGGCGATGTTTCTGCTGGTTGTCTATGGATGGTTCCGCTCGATGGAGTGGGTTGCGGCCACACATATGAGCGGTTCGAATGTTGGCCCGGGGGGCGAGCCGGACCTGGTGGGATTTTCGATTTGGACAATCTTTCTGTCGCTGGGATTCTTTACGCTGTGGGCGCTCGTGAACTGGACGGTTACGGTTGCGCCGCTCATCGCAATGTTGGAAGAACGTTCCGCGCTTTCAGCCCTTGGTCAGAGCCTGAGACTGGGAAAGCCGTTCACCAGCAAGCTGGTTGAGATCAACCTGGTGATGGGTATTGCGAAGATCGCGCTGGCGGTAGTGGCGATGGTGTTTTCGGCAGCGCCATTGCCCTTCAGCGATGAGCTTGGGCCTGGCGCGATGCACGTGGTGGTTGCGGCTTCGCTGGTTTTCTTTCTGGTAGCGAACGACTATTTCCAGGTAGTGCGGATCAGGGCGTTCGTGGAGTTCTGGAAGATATTCAGGGGAAGCGAGTCAGCAGGTCAGCGGGTCGGCTAGTCAACGGGTCAGTTGCTGGAGAGTTGGCGAGGTTGGGCGTTTCCTTTCCTATGACCCCAAATAGGCACGTTATAAATCAGTCTCAATTCCTCGCCCGCTCAAACAAAGCTTGAATGGGCACCCTTTTTGTCGTGGATTGTGGCAAGAGTGAAACTTAAAACACTTTGAGCTGGATGGTGAGGTACTTCTTCGGATTAGCGCGGAAGGCCTCAATGAGCTCGTGGGTCGAGTCGAGAGTCTTATTCAGGTTGTCGACGGTGGTGCGACTCTTGACGAGCTGGCCAAGGGAACCTTCGCCGGCGTCGATACTATTCAGAATTCCGTCGAGATGGGTGACGGTGTCATCGAGCTTTTGCGCAAATGCTGGGTCGTGCATCAGCTTGCCCACTGCGCCATGGCCCTTGTTGACCTGGGACACCATCTCATTGGTGTTTTTCACCGTGGCGTTCAGGTTGTCGTAAAGCGAGTCGTCCTTCAGCAGCTTGCCTGCCGAACCTTTGCCTTCGCTCAGCGCTGTGGTGATCTGGTCGAGCTTTTCGACAGCGGAATTGAGATGGTTGTAGAGGGTATCGTCGTTGATGAGCTTGCCCACCGTGCCCTGGGTGGTGGACATGGCCTTGGTCATGGTTTCGAGATTGGCGGCGACGGCCACAATATGGTCGGCGAACTGCGGGTCGTTGATGAGGCGGCCAACGGTGCCGCGGTTGGAGTTGATGGCATCAAGCGCTTTGTTGATTTTGCCGATGGTACCTTGCAAATTCGTGAGCGAATCCTGGCTGGCCTGGATGACGTCTTGCAGGGTGGGCGAACCGGACGCGGTGAGTTCGGCGTTGTTCTGGGGGACTGGGCCGCTGGCGCGCGTGGAGTCGACGTCGACGTAACTATCGCCTAAGACGCCTGCCTGCGTGATGACGGCGGTGGAGTCAGTGTGCAGGCCGCCGCGGTACTCGCCTGCCAACTCCATGGTGACTTCAACCGGGTAAGGATTGCGCGAGGGCACAACGCGGATACGGCGGACGTTGCCGATGGTTACGCCTTCGAGGGTGACTGGGGCGCCCTCTTTGAGGCCGGAAGCATTCTTGAAGTAGCAGCGCAGGGCAATTTTTTTGGCGAAGAGGCCGCCGGTGGAACCGGACATGAGAAAGATGAGGCCGATAAGGGCGGCCAGGGCGGCAAGAACGAGTGAACCCACTCTCAGTTGCGACCACTGAATCTCTTTGCGGCTTGGCACGTCACTCCTCTTGTAAAGCTAAGGCCTGGTATCGACTTAGATGCAAAAGCAGATGGCTGACAAACGGCGGACCTGACGCCTTGAGAATAGCAGAGATGGGTGGGGCAGCAAGGGAGTTCCGACCCGTTTATGCCGGAAGGTCCTAAGCGCCTTCGAGGACGACGCTGGCCATGGCCAGATCTTTGGTGTGGGTGAGGGAAACGGCGGCGCGGGCAACGCCCATACGGAGGGCTCTTTCAGCGGCGCGGCCGTGGAAGCGTAGTGTGGGCCTGCCGCTCGGCTCCCTTACCACTTCAATCTCGAGCCAGTTGACTCCCTGGCTGATGCCTGTACCGAGGGCTTTGGCTCCAGCCTCCTTGGCGGCGAACCGGGCAGCGAAGCTTTCGGCGGCGAAGCGTTTGCGCAGGCAATAGGCTTGCTCGCCGGCCGTGTACACGCGGTTGAGGAAGCGTTCGCCGAAACGATCGACGGAGTGCTGAATGCGCTCAATCTCAATGAGGTCGATGCCGGAACCTACGATCATGCTGTATACGAAGCTACAACAGAGGGCGGGGGAATGGTGAACGGTGAACGGTGAACGGTGGACGGTGAACGGTGGACGGGGGCTGCGGGGGTCCAATTACCTGGGAATGGAGTTAGGAGCGCGGGTGGGCGGTAAGTGTAGCAAAGCAAGGCAGGTTCGTTCGAGTTAGCAACATTGGTTATAGGTGTGGGCGGTTGTCCGATAAACCGTTTGCGAGGATGAGAATGCGCCAAAATGAGAGGGTGCGGGAGGCATCGCTTCCCTGGGCGATGCAGATGAAGGCGGTTGCCGCCGACGAGCCGGCGCACCTGGTGCAAACTTTGACCGGCGCCATCCTCGGCTGCGGAGGGTGGGTGTTGTGCCGCGGCGCCAACGATACGGGCACCATCACCATGCTGTTTGAGTTTGAGCGGCATGCGTGCATCGACATCTACAGCGTGCTGATCGGCGCCGGGCTGGAGCTGAGCCAGTCGGGGCACATGCGGTTTACGGAGCTTTGCCAGTGCACCCGCAATCACAAGCGCGACTGCGGCGACGAAATCGCCAGCATCGATCTGGAGATCAGGACGTTTCCGGTGGAGGCGGCGGGGGGTGGGGCGGCGCAGGGGATTGGGTAGGAGAGGCGGGGGACGAGGGAACAAGGGAACAACGACCGAGGGAACACGGGAACGAGAGGACTAGAAAGCGAGTCGGCAAGCCGGCGTAGGCGAAGGGTTTGGCTTATGGGAACAAAAGTGGTGTTGAGAAGGCGGTGATTCTGTGGGGCGTTGGTGTGGGTCAGGAGACCCACACTAGAGGCGGTGAGGAGACCGGCGGTACTTGTCGACTTGCTGACCTGTCGACTTGCTTAGCCGGCTTCCACGAGGCCGTAACGGCGCTGCCAGGCCTCTTTTAGGCGGGTGCGGATTTGGGCGCGCTCTTCGGGAGTGACGCTGGGGCCGGGATCGACGACGAAGCGCGCGGCCTCAAGCTTGGCGAGTTCGAGAATCTGCCGGTCGCGGACGATGTTGGCAACGCGGAACTCTGGCAGGCCGGCCTGTCGGGTGCCGAAGAACTCGCCGGGACCGCGCATGGAGAGATCGAGCTCGGCCAGCTCGAAGCCGTCCTGGGTGCGGACCATGGCGTTGAGGCGTTCCTCGGCGAGATCGGAGACGCGAGGACCGGTGATGAGGATGCAGTAGCTTTTGGCTGCGCCACGGCCTACGCGGCCGCGTAGCTGGTGGAGTTGCGCGAGGCCGAAGCGCTCGGCGTGCTCCACCACCATGACGGTGGCGTTGGGCACGTCCACGCCGACCTCGATCACGGTTGTGGAGACGAGGACGTCGACTTCGCCGCGCTGGAAGCGGCGCATCATTACTTCTTTCTCGTCGGCGTCGAGCCGGCCGTGGAGCAAGCCGACGCGCAGGCCTGCCAGCGCGCCGCTGCGGAGTTTCTCGTACATTTCGACGGCTGACTTGAGGCCCGATTTGGCGTTGGGATTGGCTTCGCTGCGCGAGTCGGGAAACAGCTCCGGGGCCTTCCTGCTTCTGCCCCCACCCAAGCGGAGCTTGGATAGGGCACCCGATTTTGTGGCTTGCGCAGTGCCTTCCCCAGTCCCCAGGTGCGAGGGACCGGGGGCACCCGTAATTTGTGGTTTCCCACCCTGGTCAGAGGTGGAATCGTGGCTGAAGTCGAGCTCGGGCTGGTCGTCGCGCGCGCCCTCGATGACCGGGTAAACGACGTAAACCTGGCGCTTCTGCGCGACTTGCTTGCGGACGAACTCCCAAACTTCGTCAGAGCGCTGGTCTTCAACGCGGCGGGTAACGATGGGCGTGCGTCCGGGCGGCAATTCGTCGAGGACGGTGAGGTCGAGGTCGCCGTAGAGTGAGAGCGCCAGCGTTCGCGGGATGGGGGTTGCGGTCATGACCAGCACGTCGGGCTCGGGCTGATTGGGCTTTTTCATCAGCTTGAAGCGCTGCATCACGCCGAAGCGGTGCTGCTCGTCGACGACCACCAGGCCGAGGCGGTCGAACTCGACTTTTTCTTCGATCAGGGCGTGGGTGCCGATAATGAGTTGCGCGTCGCCGCGGTTGATGAGGGCGCGATTGGCGCGCTTGCGGTCTTCGTCGAGCGAGCCGGTGAGCAGAACGATGCGGGGCTTGCGGCTGGAGCGCTCCAGCAGCTTGCGTGCGGCGAGGTAATGCTGCGTGGCCAGGATTTCAGTGGGCGCCATGAGGGCGGCCTGGTAGCCATTTTCCATGGCGACGATCATGGCCTGCAGCGCGACGATGGTTTTGCCCGATCCCACATCGCCCTGCAACAGACGGCGCATGGGCGCGGGCTCGCGCATGTCGCTCACGATTTCGCCGAGGGCGCGTTTCTGGGCTGCGGTGGGGTGGAAGGGCAGCACTTCGCGAATAGCTTCGCGTACCTTGTCGCCGGTGGCGAAGGCGATGCCATGGCGCTCTTTCATGCGCCGGCGCTTGAGCTCGAGACCAAGCTCGAGGTAGAAGAGTTCCTCGAAGATGAGGCGGCGGTGCGCTGGAGTTGAGAAGCCCTGGAGTTGCGCGAAGGGCGTGCCTTCGGGCGGGAAATGGACCTCGCGCAGGCTGGTTTCGCGGTTGGGGAAGTTGAGGCGGGAGAGCATTTCCTGGGGCAGGCACTCAGGAACGAATCCGCGCATGCCTTCGAGCAGGTTGAAGATCACCTTGCGCTGCCAGCGCGAGGCCAATCGGCTACCGCCCAGGGACTCGTAGACCGGGGTGAGGCGGCCGACTTCGAGAAGGCGCGTTTCGGCGTCTTCGGTCTCGTCGGGCAGGATCTCAAACTGCGGCTGGATCATTTTCAGGTTTGCGGACGAGCGCGAGGGCTCAACCTTGCCGTAGACGGCGACGGTTTGGCCGGCGTGGAACTTGCCGTCGAGATAGGCGGCGTGGAACCAGAGGCACTTCATGGCGCGGCGGCCCTGGCCCAGGGTGATTTCGTAGATGGGTCCGCGGCGAGTGCGCAGCAGAGCAGCGCCGCGTACTTCGGCGATCACGCTGGCGGTTTCGCCGGGCTGGAGCTCGTCGATGGAGCGGGGATTCTGGCGGTCCTCGTAACGGAAAGGGAGATGGTAAAGCAGGTCTTCGGCGGTCTGGATGCCCTTGAAGGCGAGCATTTCCGCATAGCGTGGGCCCACGCCCTTCACATACATCACCGGAGTATCGAGATTGGGCACAGGAAGATGCTAAATGGTGGGCGGGGGACGGTGGGCGGTGGACGGGGGACCGAAATCAGCCGCTCATTTTCCTGCGCGCGGCTTCAGGCTACCGCTTGCTCGGCTAGCGGATTGAAAGCGGTGGACGAGTTGACCGGTGCGGAGTCTTCCCGCAGGTCGCCCAGGAACTCGCTGAAGACTTGCCTGTAAGCGTAGTGGTCCATCCAGTTACTGAAGATGGGGATGAAGTACTCGCCAATTTCACGAGCGGAGTCTTTGCCGGAGTTGGGGTCGATCTCATCCCAATTCGCGAGCACTTCAGGAGGGCAAATGCCAATGGGATAAAGGACACGGCGATTTTCTTTGACACCGCGGTTGTAAGCTTTTTGAATCTCGTCTTTGACCCAGTGGCTGTTCATGCTGCTTTTTGAAAGGACAAGCAGCAACTTGTCCTGCATCTGGATTGCGTAATCCAATTGGTCTCTCATCCATTCTTCGGTCTGCGCATTGTGCGGGGTGAGCCAGCAGCGAAAACCGTTGGCCTCTAAATCCACAGAAAGGCGTTCAGCGAATTCGTGGTCCTCATTGGAATAGCAAATGAACAGCGAGTGGTACTCGATACCGGCCTGGGCTGCGACCAGCGAGGGGATGAAGGTAATGAGCGCTTCGGGGACTCCGCAACCGCGTAGAAACGAGTGGGGAATTTTGCCGCACGATTTGTAGATTGTGTCGATGCCGACGGTGGAAGGGCCGCTATGGACGAGGGCATCCAATCCTTTTACGCCTCTCAAATCGAGATTGACGAACAGTGCTCTAGCGGCCCATGCGCCGGTCAGGTCGGCTCCGTTGAGATCGGCTTCGCTGAAGTCAGCCCCGATGAGATTTGTCCCGCTAAGGTTTGCGCCGCTGAGGTTTGCGCTGAACAGGTTGGCCTCGCCCAGGTGAGCGCCGGCCAGATGTGCACCGCTGAGGTTGGCGCGGCTCAGGTCGGCTTCGCGGAGATTCGGCCGAATACCAGGATTCTCGCAGCGCCATCGATTCCACGCCAGGACGCCTTGCTGCAATTTGGCCAGGTGCTGTGGATTGCCCATAGGACATTATGGCAGCGGGACAGGGAGGTAAATCACTGTCGAATGGGCGAGAAGGATACGAAGGGAATCATCGCAGTTATGAGGAGGTTACTGGGGGTGGTATAGGTTTCCCTGGTCCCCAAGTGCGAGGGACCAGGGGCACCCCGGCAGAGCGAGTCCCCTGAGGGTCTGAGACCCTCAGTACAGCCGGTCAGGAGACCGGCGGTACAGTTTTTTAGCGGCACGCGAGAATTGCGGACTAGAAACTGAAGGAGGCTTGAAACGAGATGTTCCTGTTGCCGGCGGTCGGCGACGCGAAGAATCCTCCGGCGAGGGTTTGCGATTTGCCGAACAATGCGGGCGCGGAGAGAGCGCCGTTGGGCGTGCCGAGATTCTCGTGATTGAGGATATTTGAGCCCCACAATGACAGCGTAAGGCTGTACTTGTTTGACACGCTCTGATCGAGTCGGCCCGGGCCGCCCTGGTTGCCGCTCAGGCCGCCGCCCAATCCGGGAGGGCCGCCGCGCCAACCTCCGTGCCCGCCGCCGCCCTGGCCGCCTTCTTCGGTCTTCGGCCCAATTCCGATGACCTTACTTGCCCTGAGGTTCATGCTCACGTTGTCTGGTCCGGTACCGAGTCCGTACTGGGCAATCTTCTCGTTTGCTGCGTAGGGTTCAATCGGCGTGCCGGGAGCGGGATTCTCAGTTCCATAGGGTTCGGAATCAAAGCAGCCCCACTTGGTGCTGACGGCGCTGGGTTCAGAGCAACTGGCAGCGTAGGTTGGGCGACCATTGAACTGGTTGTTGCCAGTCAGATCGCTTCCGGACGTGATGTTGAATGGGGAGCCCGAGTTGACCACCAACATTGGCGAGAGCGATACGCGCCAGGGCAGCGTGAAATTGCCGAAGAGCATGAACCGGTTGCGCACGTCGAAACTGGTTCGGCCGAAATCCAACCCCGGATCACTGGAGACTGAAGGCACCGAGCTAACGCCGCTGGTGTCGCCATGCGCGTTCGAAAATGTGTAATTGGCGACAAAGCTGAATTTTCTGTAAGTGGCGCGCGTGGTGGCCATAATCTGGTGCTCGCGATAGAAGCCGCCCGACTGGTACTGCAGGTTGTTTGTGTCAGGAGCAGCGGGAGCAGAATCGGGATAGGTGTCGCTCTGCGCGCTGGCCAGCGGAAACTCGGCGGCGGCGCTTAGATTGTCGGTGAAATACTGATGCACGCCCTGGGAGTAGACGTAGGTCACATTGGCGGTGATCAACTTGGTTATCTGGCGATCCACGCCAATCGCCCCTTCCATGTCGTTTGACGCGTGGAAGTTTGGAGCGATGGAGTAAAACGTTGGCGCATTCTTTCCAGTCGCGCTGCCCGAAGAACTGGCCGAGAGCGGCGTGGTGGTGTAGCGGTTGAAGACGATACCCGAGGTCTGGATGAACTGCTGCTCATTCACGCCATTCTCGTGAATCGTATTGATGACGTAGGGCGCGCTCGCACCAAATCCGTTGGCTACAGTAAAGCGCTGATAGAACCATCCATACCCGGCGCGCAACACCGTTTTGGGCTGGCTTTTGCCTGAGTTTTTGCCCAATGCGTAGGCGAGGCTGACGCGTGGGGCCCAATCGTCCTTATCGCTGATCCAGTTCTGCGTTTCCCAGCGAGCGCCGTAGCTGAAAGTAAAGCGGGGGCTGACCTTCCAGTCATCCTGGTAAAAGAGGGCAGCGTCAAAGAGCGTGACGCTGGCTTTTGGATTAGTGATTTTGGTATAGGTGTATTGCTGCGGAGCGCAGCTTGACGGCGGAGTAGCGCCCTGCGGTGTTTGATAGCAACCCAGGAACGATGCCGCGCTTGAAAAGATGTATGACCCATTGCTGCCGCTGGTGGTGAAATTCACGTCGGGATAGGCGCGCAGCCTTGCGCCGAAGCTGAGAGAGTGCGCGCCCTCAACGCCTGAAAAGTAATTCTGCAATTCGAGATCGTCTTCGTGATCCTGCGAGCTTTGCTGGGGATTGCCACCGTCGGAGAACTGCTCCTGCAGCGTGTAGGAGGGCAGGCTGGAAATCGCTGACGATTCGTCCCGCACTCTGCGGTACTGCAGGCGAATGTCGTCGACGAGGTTTTTACTCACTACCCAACTGTCAGAGATTTGCAAAGCGTTTTCCTGGCCGGTGCTGTTGGTCGCATACCCCGGCAGAGTGAGTCCATTGCTTCCGATGCTGTTGGTGGTTACCGATCGGTTGTACTCTTCGCGGATGGTGAGCGTATTTTTTGAGCCCAGTTGCAGATCGACGCGCGGGCTGACGTCGAGCCGCGACGAGGGGTTGCCGAATGCCTCGTTGATGGGGGTTCCGGTGGGATCAGTCGCAGTGATGCTCGCCGGATTGATGGCTTCAACAATATTTTCATTTTGTTGTTGGCGCGAGAAGGCGCCTACAAAGTACGATGAGGTTTTCGAAATCGGCCCGCCCACCGATCCATGTAAATTCCACGAATAGTAAGGCGGCTCCGATACTCCCGTCAGCAGGGGATTTTGCGTGTTGAATACCGAGTCGTTGCCCTGCGCCTGTAATTCACCATGTATCGAACCCGTGCCGGGCTTGGTGAAGATCTCGATGCGGCCGTAACCGAGCCGGTCGTATTGGGCGGAGAACGGATTTTGATTCACGCGAATCTCGCGAATCGACGACTTGGGCGGTAGTTGTCCGCCGGTAAATCCGTCGATGTATATCTGCCCGCCATTCGGCCCTGCCGCAGGCCCCGCCAATGCCTCCAACTCGTTCTGCAACTCATCCGGATCGTCAGAAAGCGCGTTGAGGTCTTCCCCTTTGATCACTACGGCGTTGGCATTGTTGTCAGGACTCGTGCTTACCGTGTTGGGCTCCGACTCTACCTGCACCTGTTCCTGAACTTCGATTTGCATAGTGGCGTTGACGGTCTTTATCTGCCCCGCCGTTACCGTTACGCCGGGCTGGGAGAATACAGCGAACCCGGTAGCGGTGGCGGTTACGCCGTATGTGCCGGGCGCGAGGCCGCGAATCGTAAACTCTCCCACGCCATTCGACGTTGCCTTGGCAGCCTGTTGGCCTGAAGTCGTGGTGGCAACTACGGTTGCGTTGGGGATAACGGCTCCCGTGGCGTCTGCGACCTGGCCATGGATGCTGCCTGTGGGAGCAGACGCGGCATTCTGCGCCCTGGCTGCGGTTATCGAGAGCGTTCCGAGCAAAATGAGTGAAGCGGTTCGAACGAGAGCGCTCTTGATGAAATGCATTGGGGCGCGCAAACGCGTGCGCGTGCACAAAAATGGGAAGAAGAGTCTCACATTTCCTGCCAAAGAATGAATTTTTCGTGCAAACCGGTTTGGGCTTTCACAAACCGCTTCGTGGCTCACTGGCGCTCGGTAGTTCTTAATCCAACCATCGCTCTCTTTTTCTAACCGTCTATCGCCGCAATCTATTGTTTCCAGAGCGTTTTAATAGCACAAACAGGTTGGCGTGCATTGCCAGGGGGAAGCCACACGTCCTGAATCCTTTGACGAAGATTCCGGTTCTGGAGTTTCATTGCGGTGGTTTTCGCCGGTGCGGGGCGATCAATGTATGTTGGTATGCGGCAGACATTTTGCTGCCTACGGGGGATTACCGGAATGCATCAACTTGATCGCAGGAGCTTTTTGAAAGCGGCAACCGCAGCATCGGCCGGAACATTAATAACCGGAGGCGTGGGAGCCCTTGGCATGGCGCAAACGGAACCGGCGCGACCCGTTGCGGCCAACGACCACATCCAGATTGCGCTGATTGGCGCGGGTGGGCAGGGAATGGGCGACACGCGAACGGCTTTGCAGGTTCCCGGCGTAAAGCTGGTGGCCGTAGCCGATTGCTACAACGGCCGGCTGGAGCACTCCAAAGAGATGTGGGGCGACGACATATTTACCACGCGGGACTACAAGGAGATTCTGGCGCGCAAAGATATAGACGCGGTGATTATCGGCACTCCCGACCACTGGCACAAGCAGGCCAGCGTGGACGCGATGAAGGCCGGCAAGGATGTGTACTGCGAGAAGCCGATGATCCATCTCTACAGCGACGGGCCGGAGATGATTGAGGCGTCGCGGTCGACGGGGCGCATTTTGCAGGTGGGCAGCCAGCGGGTGAGCTCGATGATTTATGCCAAGGCCAAGGAATTGCTGGCGGCGGGCGCGATTGGGCAGTTGAACATGGTGACGGCTTACTGGGACCGCAACTCGTCAATGGGCGCGTGGAACTACACGGTGCCGGACGATGCGTCGCCGGAGACCTGCGACTGGCCGCGGTTCCTGGGCACGGCGCCGAAGATTCCTTTCAATGCCGAGCACTTCTTCCAGTGGAGGAAGTGGAAGGCGTATGGCAGCGGTGTGGCCGGCGATTTGTTTGTGCACCTGTTCAGCGGGACGCACTTTATCACCGGGTCGAAGGGGCCGACGCGGGGTATGGCGACGGGTGGGCTGCGCTTCTGGAAAGATGGTCGCGACGCGGCCGACGTGGTGCTGGGTCTGTTCGATTATCCCGAGGGATTCAACCTGAGCCTGCGGGTGAACTTTGTCGATGGAGGAGAAGAGAGCGAAGGGCTGGTGTTCACGGGTTCGGAAGGGACGATGGAGATTGGGAACGGAGTGACTGTGAACCGCGTGCCGTGCGAGACTGAGCCGGGACTGACGATCAACACGTTTACCAAGGCGATGCAAAAGAAGATGCAGGCCGAGTATGACAGGAAGTATCCGCGCAAGCATCCGGAAGGGAAGCTGGAAGCGGGATACGAGAGATACGTTGCGCCGGAGGGCTACTCGGATAGCTACGACCACTTCAAGAACTTTTTTGCGTCGGTACGCTCGCGGCAGCCGGTGGTTGAGGATGCGGTATTTGGTTTCCGCGCAGCCGGAGCGGCGCTGCTCAGCAACCTGAGCATGGAGCGGAGCGCGGAAGTGAACTGGGATCCGGAGGGGATGAAAATCTTGTAGGGACTAGGGACTAGGCAATAGGGACTAGTCAATAGGCAATAGGCACTAGGGACCAGGGACTAGGGAATGAGATATTGTGTGGCGGCCGTTGCTGACGCAGATTTGGCGCTGGCGTAGAATTTGTTGCTGGGGTCGGAGAAGTGAGGGCGTGTGCAATACCGCCGGTTTGGGAAGCTTGATTGGAACGTTTCTGCCCTGGGTTTTGGCTGCATGCGTTTTCCGACAGTGGATGGGCAGAGTGTAAGCGCAAATATCGATGAGCCGGTTGCGATCGGCATGCTCCGTCACGCCATCGATTGCGGAGTGAATTACGTAGATACGGCATATCCGTATCACGGTGGCCAGAGCGAAATGGTTGTGGGCAGGGCGTTGCGCGATGGCTATCGCGAGAAGGTTCGCCTGGCTACCAAGCTGCCGGTGTGGATGGTGCAGTCTCCCGCGGACTTCGATAAGCTGCTCGATGAGCAACTCAGGAAACTCCAGACCCACTACATCGATTGTTACCTGCTTCACTCGCTGAACAAGAGCACGTGGACCGATGTGGTTTTGAAGCACGATCTATTGGCGCGCGCGAAGGCCGCGATCGAAGACGGACGGATTCGGCACCTGGGCTTTTCGTTCCACGACGATTACGCGTGCTTTGAGCAGATATTGAATGGCAGCGACCTGTGGGACTTTTGCCAAATCCAGTACAACTACATCGATATCGAGAACCAGGCCGGCATGCGGGGGCTGCAGCTTGCCGCCGGCAAGGGGCTGGCGGTGGTTGTGATGGAGCCGTTGATGGGCGGCCGCCTGGCCGATCCGCCCAAGGATGTGCTGGAGGCTATGGCACAGTCCGGGGTCAAGCGTTCTGCGGCTGAATGGGCGCTTGAGTGGCTTTGGGATCAGCCCGAGGTTGCAGTTGTGCTGAGCGGGATGAGCACAATGGACCAGGTTGAAGACAATCTGAGGATTGCGAATCGCGCCCGCGTAGGTGGGTTCAGCGAAGCCGATCAGGCGGTAGTGAATCGAGCGCGCGAATTATACCGGGCGCGCACCGTCATTCCGTGCACGAAATGCGGTTACTGCATGCCGTGCCCGACTGGGCTCGATATTCCTGCCAACTTCGATTTTTTCAACTACGCGCACACGTTCGACGATCTTCCGAGCGCTCGTCTCCGGTACCAGGTGTTCTTTGCGGAATCGAAGCGTGCCAGCAAGTGTCTGGCTTGCGGCACTTGCGAAGAACTTTGCCCGCAGCACATCCCCATTATGGAGTGGATGCCGAAGGTTGATGAGCTGCTGGGGGCGGGGAGATTTTGAGGGACAGCGAGTGAGCGAGTCGGCTCCCGGCCGGCGACAAGGACGACAGCAAATCGCTCGGCCTTTCCTCCTCCGCGGCCGGCTTTTTGGGGCAAACGTTCTTATGGGCTTGCAATCTGCTTCAGGAGTGATACCATCCCATCGAACTTCGCCTTTAATTCGAACCTCGCCTTAAAAAAGGAAGACCCGGCTTGTACGGGCAGCCATGAAAGTTCAGAGACTGTTTCAGGGAGCAGGTATTGCCGCTCTCACACTTTATCCTCTCTATGCGCCGACCCTTTCGAATTCGTCTATGGCGCGCATGCATAGTCCTTTGCCACTGACTGATTTTGCGTTGGCAATGATCACCAACCTGGCGTTAGTCTCTCTGGCCGTGGCGCTGCTGTGGATTTGCCTGGAACGTACCCGCGCAGCCAAGTGGATCAGGTTCTGCCTTCCCGCAATGTATGTGTTCTTCGGGGCAGAATGTTTCAGTCTCTATCGAACGGATAATGCCGGCGTCAAACGTCTTTTAGGAATCGCCGGGCTGGCGCTTTGTCTCACCTGGGTTCTGTATCGAGTATGGCCGCGAACGCGGCGCCATGTGGAATTTGTTTGCGGAAAGGCTTTGGGCGGGTTGGGCATTTTCTGCTTGCTTGTTGTCGCACAACTGCTTCATTTGGCTACGTGGCGGCCCGTCCCGAACTTCATCGAAGACAGATCCTTAGCTAGCGCGATTTCCCCGGAAATGCGGTCGCGCGTGGTCTGGATTCTGATGGATGAGCTTTCGTACAACCAGGTTTTTGCCCAGCGAGCCGCAGGCCTCGACCTTCCGAATTTCGACAAATTTCGACAAAGCGCAACGGTGTTCACGAATGTGACGCCGGCGACGGATGCTACACAAACGGCCCTCCCCTCTTTACTACTGGGCCGCCTGGTTGACCGTGTTGGATATACATGGGATAACCGCTATCTTTTTGCCACGCAAGGTCAATCGCTTCAAGCCTTCCCTGCGTCGGAAACGCCATTTGCAGTTGCCAGGAACCAGGGACTGACCACCGGCGTCGTCGGTTGGTATAACCCGTACTGTTCCATGCTGGCTCCATACGCGGACGATTGTTATTGGACCTACCAGGCGAACATACCGGCCGTCTTTGTGATCGGCGATGGCTTCTGGAGAAATGTCGGTGACGCCTGGCTTCGCTATTGGATTGCGGTGGACCATGGCCAGCGCGATAGAGCGCTGGTTTATCAAGCCAAGGTGTACGATGACCTGACCGTGCGCGCGAAACGCATTCTGGCGCAGGACCAGCCGGATTTTGTTTTTCTCCATCTTCCGCTGCCCCATCCGCCGGGGTTCTACAACCGGCGCACAGGGCAATTCGAAAGCGTAAACCGGGCGTCTTACCTCGACAATCTTGCCCTGGCGGACAAGACGCTTGGAGAACTTCTGGCGACAATGCACGCGTCCCCGCGATGGGCGAGTACCAATATAGTTCTCTGCGGAGATCATTCCTGGCGCACGTTCGTCTGGCGGGGAACGAGACACTGGACATTGGAAGACGAGATGGCCTCGCGAGGAGGTGTCTTCGACCCGCGGCCCATGCTGATGGTGCATCAGGCCGGAGAGACAACGCCGGCCACAATAGACTCGTCAATTCCGTTGATCAGGGTTCACGACATTCTCGACAGTTTGCTTCGTGGCGAGCAACCCGACTTTCAGTGATTCGTGTGCGCGGTAGCGCGGGGTGCGCAGAGCGGGTGACAATTGCGGCTGACGGAAGTTGCACGATGTAAACCTCATTCCACAATGCGGGAAATGGAAACCTCCATGTGCCCCGCATCACTGCTGTTCTGATCCCCAGCGCAGAGACTCACGATAGTGGCCGAAATTCCCAAGTGCCGCATTGTGGAGCTAAGCGAATGAGTGAACAAAAGAGTGTGATTCCCACCGTGATTATGGACGGGAATGAGGCTGCGGCATCCGTTGCCTATCGACTTTCAGAAGTTGTCGCCATCTACCCCATTACCCCCTCCTCTCCTATGGCTGAGTGGGCCGATCAGTGGCGCTCTGAAGGTAAAAAGAACATTTGGGGCGCGTCGCCCATTGTTGAAGAATTGCAGAGCGAAGGCGGCGCGGCGGGTGCGCTGCACGGCGCATTGCAGGCCGGCGCGTTCGGCACCACGTTCACTGCTTCGCAGGGCCTGTTGCTGATGATCCCCAACATGTTCAAGATTGCGGGTGAGCTCACTCCGGCCACGATGCACGTGACGGCTCGCACGCTGGCTACGCACTGCCTGTCGATCTTCGGCGATCACTCGGATGTAATGGCATGCCGGTCAACAGGCTGGGCGATGCTCTCTTCGAACTCGGTGCAGGAGGCGCACGACCTGGCTCTTGTGGCGCAGGCGGCAACGCTCGAGTCGCGGATTCCATTCATGCACTTCTTCGACGGCTTCCGCACCTCGCACGAAGTGGGCAAGATTGTGCCCATTACGGACGAGATTATCCGCTCGATGGTGGACGACAGCGCCATTATCGCTTTCAGGAAAAACCGCATGTCGCCCGATGAGCCAGTGCTGCGCGGCTCGGCACAGAATCCCGACGTCTTTTTCCAGGCGCGCGAGGCCTGCTCGCCCTACCACGCCGCTGTACCCGGAATCGTGCAGGTAGTGATGGACCGGTTCGCCGCGTTGACCGGCCGTTCGTATCACCTGTTCGATTACTACGGCGCTCAAGACGCCGAGCGCGTGATTGTGATGATGGGCTCGGGTGCCGAGGCTGCCGAAGAAGCAGTGGACACGCTGACGCGCCAGGGCGAGAAGGTGGGCCTGGTGAAGGTTCGACTTTATCGGCCGTTCGACGCCAAGGCGCTGATTGCAGCGCTACCCACAACGGTAAAGAAAATCGCGGTGCTGGATCGCTGCAAGGAGCCGGGAGCAACCGGCGAGCCGCTCTACCAGGACGTTGTGACCATCCTGGCGGAGAATGCGGCAACGCTGCCGTTTGCGATGCCCGCGGTGATTGGCGGGCGGTATGGGTTGTCGTCAAAGGAATTCACGCCTGCGATGGTGAAGGGTGTATTGGACGAGTTGGTGAAGACCGCGCCGAAGAAGCACTTCAGCGTGGGCATTGTGGACGATGTGAGCAACTCGAGCATCGACTACGATCCTGCCTTTTCGACCGAGGATCCGCAGACAGTGCGGGCATTGTTCTACGGGCTTGGTTCCGACGGTACCGTGGGCGCCAACAAGAATTCAATCAAGATCATCGGCACCGAGACCGAGAACTACGCGCAGGGCTACTTTGTGTACGACTCAAAGAAGTCCGGCTCAATGACCACGTCGCACCTGCGGTTTGGACCGAAGCCGATCCGTTCGACCTACCTGATTACGCGGGCCAGTTTTGTAGCCTGCCACAACTTCAGCTTTATTGAAAAGATCAATGTGTTAGAGCCGGCGATTCCCGGCTCGGTGTTCCTGCTGAATTCCCCGTACCCGGCTGCCGAAGTGTGGGAAAAACTGCCCAAGACTTTGCAGAACGAGTTGCTGGCCAAGAAGATTGAATTCTATGTAATCGACGGCTACAAGGTGGCGCGCGAGGCGGGCATGGGCTCGCGCATCAACACCATCATGCAGACGTGCTTCTTTGCCATCAGCGGCGTATTGCCTCGTGAAGAAGCCATTACGCAGATCAAGAAAGCCATCAAGAAGACCTATGGCAAGCGCGGCGAGGCGGTGGTGCAGAAGAACTTTGCCGCCGTGGATCACGCCCTTGCGCATCTTGAAAAGGTTGAGTTGCCGACGGCGGTTTCGTCGGAGTTCGATTTTGTTCCGTCGATATCGCCCAAGGCGCCGGAGTTTGTGCGCGGCGTACTGGGTGAAATTGCGGCCGGACGCGGCGATTTGCTGCCGGTGAGCGCGCTGCCCGCGGGTGGAACGTTCCCGACGGCGACCGCGCAATGGGAAAAGCGCAATATTGCGCAGTTCATTCCGGTGTGGGACAAGGACCTTTGCATCCAGTGCGGAAAATGCGTGATGGTTTGCCCGCACGCGGTGATTCGCGCCAAGGTGTACAGCCCCGACCTGGCCAGCGACGCGCCTGCCGCCTTCAAGTGGGCCAAGCCCAAGTGGAAGGGAATGGAGCAGGACCGTTATTCGCTGCAGGTTGCACCCGAGGATTGCACCGGTTGCGCCGTCTGCGTAGAGGTTTGCCCGGTGAAGAACAAGAGCGACGCCAGCAAGAAGGCGATCAACATGATGCCGCAGGTTCCGCTGCGCGAGAGCGAGCGCGAAAACTGGGATTTCTTCCTTGGTCTGCCCGAGGTGAATCGCGCGAAACTCTCTCATACGCAGGTGAAGGATATTCAATTGCTCGAGCCGCTGTTTGAGTTCTCGGGCGCCTGCTCAGGTTGCGGCGAAACGCCATACATCAAGCTGCTGACGCAGTTGTTCGGCGACCGGCTGCTGATCGCCAACGCTACGGGTTGCTCGTCGATTTACGGCGGCAACCTGCCCACAACGCCTTACGCAAAGAACGCGCAGGGGCGGGGGCCGACGTGGTCTAACTCGCTGTTTGAAGATAACGCCGAATTTGGTTTTGGCATGCGCATCGCCATCGATCAGCAAAAGGAATTTGCCGAGATGCTGGTGAAGCGTGTTGCGCCGGCTATTGGCGACGAACTGGTGAATGCGCTGATCAGCGCGAAGCAGGGAACTGAAGCCGAGATCAACGCCCAGCGCGAGCGCGTACAAGTGCTACGGCACAAACTGGAAGGCGATGACTCGTCGGATGCGTGCAACCTGCTGGCCATCGCCGATACGCTGGTCCGCAAAAGCGTGTGGATTCTGGGCGGCGACGGATGGGCATTCGACATCGGATTCGGCGGCCTCGATCATGTGCTTGGATCGGGCAAAAATGTGAATGTGCTGGTGCTCGACACCGAGGTGTACTCCAACACCGGCGGGCAGGCTTCAAAGGCTACGCCGCGCGGCGCGGTTGCCAAGTTTGCGGCCAGCGGCAAGGCCAACAGCCGTAAGGACCTGGCCATGGAGGCTGTGAGTTACGGTTCGGTTTACGTGGCGCAGGTGGCTCTCGGCGCCAACGACACCCATGTGGTGAAGGCCTTCCAGGAGGCTGAAGCTCACGAGGGACCGTCGATCATCATTGCGTATTCAAGCTGCATCGCGCACGGGTACGACCTGGTACATGGCCTGGAGCAGCAAAAACTGGCTGTTCAGTCGGGCTACTGGCCGCTGATGCGTTACAACCCATCGTTGCGCGAAGAGGGCAAGAATCCGTTCCAGCTCGACTCCAGGGCGCCGTCGATCCGGCTCAAGGAATACACCTATCGCGAGGCACGCTATACCATGCTCGCGCGCAGCAATCCGGAGCTTGCGGCTGAACTGCTGAAGGAAGCGCAGGACGATGTGGAGCGCCAGTGGCGCGTCTACTCTGCCCGCGCCACCATGCCGGGCCGCGGAGACACGCCCAACATCGCGCCTCCTGAAATTACGAAGGACAAATCTGAAGAGAAGCTGGCAGGGGTATCTGCCGGGGGTGAGGAATGATCGATCTTTCAACGCAGTATCTTGGCATGAAGCTGGGCGGGCCAATCATAGTCGCGTCCTCTCCGCTTTCTCAGTCCATTGCGAGTGTGCGCCACATGGAAGATTCGGGCGCCGCGGCGATCGTGCTTTCTTCTCTTTTTGAGGAACAGCTAGCGATCGAGTCGCGTACGCTCGACGAGGACCTATCGCGCGGCACCGACTCGTTCGCGGAGTCGCTTGGCTACCTGCCCGATCTCGACGACTACCGCATGACCCACGACGTTTATCTGGAGCACCTGCGCCGGACGCGCGGGGCTGTAAACATTCCCATTCTGGCCAGCCTCAACGGCGCGACGAGCGGCGGATGGGTGCGTTTTGCCAAGGAGATAGAGCAAGCCGGCGCCTACGCGATCGAACTCAACACCTTCGCGCTGGCAACCGACAAAGCCCAAACCGGGGCTGCACTTGAAGAGCAGTTGATCGGCCTGGTCAGCAGTGTTTGCCAGTCGGTCAAAATTCCGGTCGCTGTAAAGCTCTCGCAGTCGTTCACCAGCGTTCCCAACCTGGCCGCTCAGCTTGAGCAAGCCGGTGCCAAAGCTATTGTTCTCTTCAATCGCTTCTATCAGCCCGACTTCGATATCGAAGCACTCGAAGTGCGGCCTTCACTCCATCTCTCCACGCCGTCAGAACTGCTGCCGCGTCTGCACTGGGCGGCAATTCTCTACGGCAACGTCAACATGGATATCGCCATCACCGGCGGCGTTCACTCGGCTGAAGACGTGCTCAAGAGCGTGATGGCCGGCGCCAGCGTAACTGAGCTGGCCTCTGCCCTGTACATTCACGGCATTGACCACATTCGCCGCGTGCTTGCCGATTTGAATTACTGGCTTGAGAAGCGCGAATACACTTCGCTGAGCGAGACGCGCGGCTGCCTGAGCCGGCGTTCCGCCCCCGATCTCTCGCCTTTCGATCGCGGCAACTACATCAAGACGCTTAGTTCATACAGCCTGCGCCAGACGGTAGCGGCGTTCTGATTTATCTGTTCTCCCTTTATAATCGGCGGTTGCAGCAAAATGCAGCCGCCGAAGTTTTTTGGAAAAGGGACTGCGTTTCAGACTTAAGGTGCCACTGCACAGGGCTCATGGTCTATCGAGGACACTGTAGGCCGGGAGGCCCACATTACAGCCGGTCAGGAGACCGGCGGTACAATTCTCAGCGGCCGGAGAGAAATACCGGCTTACCTCAGTACGCAGGGGAATGCGAATGGCAAGAGTTGAACGGCAATTGAGATCAGGCATCGTTTGGCAGCGTCAACTGATTTGTGCAATCGGCTTTTTGCTGTTGATCGGCGCGTTCCGCGTTTCCGCGCAGCAGCCTCGTTTCTGGTCAGTGGCGCTTGCAGACACGCTGATGAGGCTCAACACCGGCGCACCCGGCGACTCGCTCACACAGTGGTCTTACTGGAAGGGCTACACCCTGGACGGATTTGAAATGCTGTGGCAATCGACCGGAGACAAGCGTTATCTGAATTACATCAAGCAGCAGGTGGACCCGTCGATTGATGGTGACGCGAATCTTGTGAATGTGAAACTGGACAGCCTGGACAATGCGATGGAAGGGAACATCGTGGTGGGGCTGTACGAGCATACGCACGATCCGCGCTATCGCGTGGCCGCGACGCAAATCCGCAAGATGTTCGATAGCTATCCGCGCAATCCCGACGGAGGATTCTGGCACAATCCGCGACTCAATAGCGAGATGTGGGTGGATGGTGTCTTTATGGGCGAGATGTTTCTGCTGCGCTATGGCGATTCCATCGGCGATCGCAAGTACTGTTTCGATGAAGCTGTGCGGCAGATTACGGTTTTTGCGCGGCATGCGGCCAAGGGCAACAGCGGACTCTACTATCATGCGTGGGCGGCGCAGCCCGATGGGGGGCAGCATAAAGTGAGTTGGGCCGACCCAGTGACGGGGCTATCGTCTGATGTGTGGAGCGAGGGGCTGGGCTGGTATGCGCTGGTGCTTGTGGAAGCATTGCAGCGGCTGCCGGCTGACTATCCCGGCCGCGCGGATGTGCTGGACATCTATACGCGGCTCGCAGCAGGTTTGAAGCGGGTGCAGGACCCGGTAAGCGGGGGATGGTATTTCATTGTCGACAAGCCGGACGGCAAGGACAATTTTATCGACACCTCGGGAAGCGCGATGTTTACCTACTCAATTGAGCGCGGCATCGAACTGGGACTGCTGGATCGAAAGGGATATGCGCCGGTGGTGGCAGCGGGCTATCGCGCTATCACTCACAATGCGCGAATCAACAGCCACGGCCTGGTGGACATAGTGAGCGCATGCGACGGTGTCGGGGTGCAAAACAGCTACGTGGATTATGTGAACTTCAAGCGGTCAGTGAACGCCAAGGAAGCCGTTGGCGGATTTCTATGGGCGACTGCGATTGTGGAGAAGCCCGGGCGTGGGGTGCGTTAGAGCATCTCTCCGTTTGCTTTCTGGAAAGTCGCCGGCATTGCAGCTAATACAACGGGCCTATACTGGAGGCCGTTGCGGGAAACAATTATTGCTTGCGCTGAAGTTGGTCCCGTCGACATAGGAGAAAGCCCGTGAAAAGAGCGATGGCTTTCCTGTTCCTGGCGATTGCGCCGGTATGCGCCGTAACGATGCCTGCGAGGTCGTCTTCGTCATCGGCGGTCCTTTCTCAACAGGAACAAAACAAAGCCGTGGCGCGGCGCGTCTTCGATGAGATATTCAACCAGGGCAAATTCGAAGTGGCCGATGAGATCTACGCGAAAGACTTCGTTAATCACGGCGAACACTCTGACTGGGACCTGGCTAAGGATCAGGCCGCTGCTCACTTCGAAAAGCAGGCCTGTCCCGACCTGACCATTGCAGTTGGCCAAATGGTTGCTGAGGGCGATCTGGTTTCTGTTTTGTGGATTGCACGCGGAACCAACACTACTCGCGTGGGCTGGATGCCGGCGACCGGCGCAAAGATCGAATTGCGCGGAATCACCATCTGGCGCATCGTGGATGGAAAAATCCGTGAAGAGTGGACGTCGGCCGATGAGCTGCAAATTATCCGCCAGCTTGCCTACCAGTTACGGTGGCAACTTCTCGGCGTTATCTGCGTTGCGCTGTTTCTTTTCTGGGTGGCGTACTGGCTGATTGGCAAGCTTTTGATTCGTCGCTCTTCGCGTGCCCGCGCCTGGGATTCACGCAACTGAATCAGTTCTCAAGAAACCGCAGCACGGTCTTCTCAAGCACGCCTCGCGCCCTTGGCAATGCGGCCTGAACGCTGTCGCTGAGGGCTTCTCCCATTTCGGTGGACCCGGCGCCGACGGTGAGCAGCATGGAATGGGCCGACCTGGAGCCGTAGAGCTCATGGGTCAGGCGGAGAAGCTCATCAGGGTCGAGACGATGCGTCGCGGCTCCGTAAGGGTGCGCGCACGGCTCGACTGGGACGAGGCAGACGTGTCCCGGCAGCGACTTGATGGAGGAATCGACAAACAGAACAGATTCGGCTGCCGCAATCTCCTCGGCAAGATCGGGTGTCCACTGCTGGCGCGCCACTATGCGCACATTGTCATTTTCCTGGAACCGTTCTTCAGCCCACTCCGCCAGCCGCAGTCCCACGCCGTCGTCGCTCCGCAGCGTGTTGCCGCAGGCAAGAATCAGGCAGCGGGCCGGATTGCTGCTTACCGTCAATGTGAACTCTCCCCCTAAAAAACCGGGACGAGCCAAAGCCCGTCCCCTTTGATAATAGCGTCCGGTATTGAGCGGTTGGGTCAACCTCGAACCACTCGGTCAATCAACTCGCCGCCCGCATCAATGAGCGAAACCTCGAGCGGCATCTGCCCAAAGGCGTGAGTCGAACAGCTCAGGCACGGGTCGAAGGTGCGGACCACGGCTTCAATGCGGTTCAACAGCCCCTCCGTGAACTTGCCATCCTTTACGTAGTGTTTGGCGGCCTGCAGTACGCCGCGGTTCATGGCGTTGTTGTTCTGGCCGGTGGCGATCACCAGGTTGGCCCACAGCATCTTGCCGTTCTCGTCAACTTTGTAGTTGTGCGCGAGGGTACCGCGCGGAGCTTCAGCCTGGCCTGCGCCTTCGAGGCGATTCACGCCGGCCGTGGCCCGCACGTGGGTATCGAGAATCTTGGGATCGGAGAGGATCTCCTCGATCTTTTCGATGCCATAGAGCATCTCAACCAGCCGCGCATGATGGTAGTGGAACGAGCTCTCGACGGGTCCCAAAGCAAGCTGCTTGAACTCGGCCAGCTCAACGTCGGCTTGCGGAGTGCCCATCCTGCCGACAATATTCAGCCGCGCCAACGGACCGACACGATAACTGCCTTCCGGATAACCGAGCGGCTTGTAGTAGGCAAACTTCGTGTAGCTGTAGGGCTCGACGGCCTCGCCAATCGCTTCAGTAAAGCGGGTGGCAGTCATGCCGTCCTCAATGGTCACACCCTTCGCATCGATCAGCCGCAGCGCGCCGTCGGTGAACTCGATTGACTCGTCTTCATTCACCAGGCCGAGATAGTTGGTGGGGAAGTTGGCGAATACGTCGATTTCGGCTTTGAAGCTTGCGGCAATCTGCTTGTAGGCATCGATCGCGAGGCGGAGGTTTTTGTGGGCCTCGGGAATCATGGCCAGGATCTCGTCGCGCTTGGGGCTGGACAAGGGTTCGGTGACACCGCCGGGAACCACCCATCCAGTGTGGATGCGCTTGGAACCGAGCAGTTCAATGATGTGCTGCCCGAAGCGGCGCAGGCCGACGCCGGCACGGCCCAGTTCCGGCTTGGCCGCCGCCACGCCGAGTATATTGCGCTGCACCGGATCGGATTCCATGCCCAGCAACAGGTCGGGTGACGCGAGATAGAAAAAGCTCAACGCGTGCGATTGCACCATCTGCGCCAGGTTGAGCATGCGGCGCAGTTGCGCGGCGGTGTGAGGAATGCGCACGGCCATGATGGCCTCGCAGGCCTTGGCCGAGGCGATGAGATGCGAAACCGGGCAGATGCCGCAGATGCGCGCCATCAGGCTGGGCATCTCGTAGAACGGCCGTCCGTCGCTGAAGCGCTCGAATCCCCGCACCTGGGTGACGTGGAAGTTCGCGTTCTCAACCTCGCCTTGATCGTTGAGGTGAATGGTGATCTTGCCGTGGCCTTCAAGGCGGGTTACAGGATCGATGGTGATGGTCTGGCTCATAGAAGACTCCGAATTCGTTCAAGCAGTGCGGGCCTGGAAGCCCACACGACAACCGGCGTGGACGCCGGCGCTACTACCGGTCGGCGGTACATCACGCTCCGAAACGGGTGAGCGCCGTAATATCCAGCGGTCCGCCGTTGATGAGCGCAGTTAGCGCGGTGTGAAATGTGTCGGCCGAAGGCGGGCAGCCCGGCAGAAATACGTCGACCTTCACAAACTCATGAATGGGCCGCACGACTTTGAGCAGCTTGGGCACCACTACGCATGGAATCTGCTGCTGGGCGCTGGCGTTTTGAATATAGGCGCGGTCAAGGATTGCCTCGGGCCCCATGGGATTGCGCATGGAAGGCACGTTGCCGGTGATTGCGCAGTCGCCCATGGCCACCAGCATTTTGGTATGCGCGCGAATTTTCTTGATCTTTTTTTCGTCGTCGACCGATGCGACCGCGCCTTCAACGAGCGCGATATCCACGCTCTCGGGATACTGCTTCGCGTCCACGATCGGGCTGTATACCACGTCTACATATTCGGCCAGTTCAAGCAACCGCTCGTCCATGTCAAGGAACGACATGTGGCAGCCCGAGCAGCCGTCAAGCCACACCGTTGCGAGTTTCAATTTGCTCATTTCGATTCCCTCATAACGTTTAAGTAAGGGAGAAAATCAGGATACTTGGGGTGATCGGAGCCGATTTTGCTTTTGTCGAACAGGGCTCCGGTGGGGCAAACCTGCACGCACTTGCCGCAGCGGGTGCAAGCGGATTCTCCCCAGGGTTGATGGAGATCGGAGATGATAATCGAGTCGGTGCCGCGGCCCATCACGTCCCAGATGTGCGCGCCTTCAACCTCGGCGCATACGCGCACGCAGCGCGTGCACAGGATGCAGCGATTGTGGTCGAGGGTGAACCGCTCGTGCGATGCGTCTACGCCCAGCTCGGGGTTGCGGTAGGGCAGGCGCACGTGGGTCAGCCCCTGCTGCTGCGCCAGCGACTGCAGTTCGCAATGCCCGTTTGAAACGCATACCGAGCAGATGTGATTGCGTTCGGCAAACAGCATTTCGAGAATGGTGCGCCGGTGGGTCTTCAGGCGATCGGTGGCAGTCGAAATCTCCATGCCTTCCTGCACCGTGGTGACGCAGGCCGGCAGCAGCTTGTTCTGGCCCTTGATCTCAACCAGGCACAGGCGGCACGCACCCACTTCGCTCAGCCCATCAAGATGGCAGAGGGTGGGAATGTCGATCTCGTTTTCCCGCGCGACTTCAAGGATGGTCTGGCCAGCGCGGGCGCTCACTTCCTGTTCGTCGATGACAAGAGTTTTGACATCGGATTCACCGCTCATGCCATCACCTCCACTTGCGACTCCATATTGCAGACGCCGGCCGGACAGCGCTTATGCAGGATGTGATCGATGTATTCGTGGCGAAAGTACTTCAGGGTGCTCAGCACCGGGTTGGGCGCAGTTTGCCCCAGCCCGCACAGGCTTGCCTCCTTCACCGTGGAGCACAACTGCTCAAGCAGTTCAAGGTCGTCCATGGTTCCGGTGCCGTTGCAGATGCGCGAGAGCAGAGTATGCATCTGGGCAGTGCCCGCGCGACAGGGAATGCACTTGCCGCATGACTCGGTCATGCAGAACTCGATGAAGAACTTGGCTACGTTGACCATGCACGAAGTGTCGTCCATGACGATCATGCCGCCCGAGCCCATAATCGAGCCCATTTTGAGCAGCGCGTCGTAACTTACGCCGACGTCGAGCATCTCGGCCGGAATGCATCCGCCGGAAGGGCCGCCGGTCTGCACGGCTTTGAAGGTGTGCCCCTTGGGAACGCCGCCGCCGATGCGCTCGATAATTTCGCGCAACTTGATGCCCATCGGCACTTCAACCAGGCCGGTGTTGGCAATTTTGCCGGTCAGCGCAAACACCTTGGTGCCTTTGCTGCGCTCCGACCCCATGTTGAAGAACCACTTGCCGCCGTTGCGCACAATGGGAGCGACGTTGGCATAGGTCTCAACGTTGTTGATAAGGGTGGGCTTGCCCCAAAGCCCGCTCATGGCGGGATAAGGCGGCCGCGGCTTGGGTGTTCCGCGTTTGCCCTCGATGGACGCAATCAAGGCTGTTTCTTCGCCGCAGACAAACGCCCCGGCACCGAGCCTGATCTCCACATCGAAACCGAAAGGAGTATTGCAGATGTTATTGCCCAGCAGTCCCCTGCGCCGCGCCTCGCGAATGGCCGTGGTGAGCCGCGATACGGCCACGGGGTATTCGGCGCGCACATAAATGAATCCCTTGCTCGCGCCCACGGCGTAGGCTGCAATGGCCATGCCTTCAATCACGCGATGCGGATCGCCTTCCATCACGCTGCGGTCCATAAACGCGCCGGGATCGCCTTCGTCGCCGTTGCAAACCACGTATTTAAGGTCTCCGTGCGACTTGGCTACGGTGCCCCATTTCAACCCGGTGGGATAGCCGCCGCCGCCGCGCCCGCGCAATCCGCTCTCGGTAATGCGATGGATGACGCCATTGGGCGTCATTTCGGTGAGCACCGTCAACAGCGCCTTGTAGCCGTCGCGCGAGATGTAATCGTCAATTTTCTCGGGATCGATGTAGCCGGCATTTTCGAGAACCACGCGCACCTGGCTGTCGAAGTGCTCGTTCAAATCGCACTGCAACCCGGCAACCGGTTCGCCGCCCAGTTGCGCCACGATCTTTTCAGCGTGTGCCGCGTTAGCCTTGCTGTACATTGTGTCGTCGGGATCGACGCGCACCAGCGGGCCGTGCGAGCAGGGCCCCATGCAGCCGGTCCGCCGCACGAGCACCTTCTTGCCTGATTCCGCAACCGCCTTTACCAAGGCGTCTTTCAGCTTGTCGGCGCCCTGGCTGGCACAGGCCAGGTCCATGCACACGTTCAGCTCGTAGTCGTACTTCGCGTTTTCCTGCTGCACGCTTTTGGCAATCTGTTCGAGCTCTTCGATCGTCATTCCACGGTCCACCTTTCCAGCTGCTCGATCATCAGCTCGCGGCTCATTTCGCCAACGACCTCGCCGTCACAGAGAGCCACAGGAGCGCGGCTGCAGGCACCCACGCAGCGCGCCACCATCAGGCTCACATTGCCGTCTTTGGTAGTTTGCCCCTGGGCAACGCCGAGTTTCTTTTCAGCAGCGGCGATCAGCTTGTCGGCGCCCTTGATATAGCAGGCGGTTCCGGCACACACCGTTACCGTGTGCCTGCCCGGGGGTTTCAGGCTGAAATAGTGGTAAAACGTGACTACGCCATAGGCCTGACTCAAAGGAACGCGCAGAGAACGCGCGACAAAACGGATGGCATCGTCATCGAGATAGCCAAAGGACGACTGCACCGTGTGCAATGTTTCAATGAGCGCGTGACGGGCAAAGCCGTTCTTGCGCATGGTACCGTTTACGATCTTCCATCGTTTATCGTCGCTGGGTAGCGGCGGAGGGGTGTAAGCCGACACAGGTCCTCCTCACTGGTACCTCGATCTTCAAGGCGAATTGCTGCCGTGCCTTCGATGATAGCGGGTCTTGTCACATCGGGCCCGCGCCCAATAAGGTGCATCGCAACGCGTCCACCATCTTTTTACGCTATCGGCATAACGACCCTCGGTGATAGTGGTCACGGGGTTACGTGCTATCCCGTTCCGGGTCATTGGTTTCCACATAAATCCAATGAATTTGGCTCAAATGTGAAACTGCTCACAACTTACTCGTCATATTGAGGGATTCCAATGAGGCCTGGGGGCGTTGAATCTGGTTGCGCAGGCGCCGCTTGACGGGATCTCAGGGCTTCGATTCTGCGTGGTTCAGGAAACACCCAGTTCGAGAGCTGTCGGCGCGCGATCCAATGTTCACTTGGCCGGCGCCAAGTTGAGATGATAATCAGAGTAATCGATTGTCACCACGGTGTGGCCGACCAGCGCGCTGTTCGATTCGGCGCGTGCGTGCGCGGCCATCGGGTAGCCCTGGAGTTCGATATACTGCCGCATCAGGTGCGTCGCTCCTGCAAAAGCCGAAGGGTTCTTCGACGCAATTCCGTCCAGCTTCACAATGTTGCCGTCGTGGGCGTCCACCCAGATTTCGCCGTTGATGGTGTTCGATGCTTTTCGCCTGGCAGTCACATCGAGCACGTAGCAATCGCGCCCATCGAGACGCTGCAAACTTCCGGACTTGAGTTTCATGTCGTAGTTGGCGGAATCGAACCACGATTGCTGCACGTTGCCGGGCAGGTTGATGGTCTTTTCGTTATCGAGAAGGGGGCGAAGGCCAAAGCGCTGCACCAGCGCCGAGCCGCTTTGCGACTGAATGTCGTAGCTCTTGCCTACACCCTTTTTGTAGGTGTCCTTCACCGTCATTTCAGCAATCGGATGAGCCTGATCTTTGCCGCGGAAGACGGCGTAGTGCTCGACATCGGTGAATCCCAGCACGTTCTGGAAACGGTGTTGGACGGAGGCATCGACGGAGCGTATGACAGCAGCGCCGTCCGGCTCGCTCTGCGCGTACGGGACGGCGCTGGCTTGACACCACAGCGCAACGGCAACCAGTAGCTGGGTTACGGAACGCCGGATGCGAGGTATCATGCTCAAGATTTTCTCACGGCGCAGACCTTCTTATACCGACGCCGAATTCTCCGAAACCTGGAGAAGAGAAGCAAGCGGCAAGGCCTGAAGGAGTGTGCGCGAGAACTCGGTCCTAGGTCAAAAAGACTGCCCGGAAGGACCCGCGGCTGAAGCCGTCTCTACACTTAGCGGCTTATTCAGCAGCCTAAAGGCTGCTGCTCCCTCCGAAGTGGCTTATTCAGCGGCCTAAAGAGGCTGCTGCTCCCTCCGAAGTGTCGACTGAAAGCATGCCGTGACCGGTTCTCACGCAGACACGGAAGGCCCCTCACTTTATGCGCCCTTTTCAGGGGGGCTGCTGGTTGCTGAGAATGAAATGTCCTTGCGCCGTCCCTACGGGTCTCGGCGACGTATTGTGCAATCATTTCCCCACGCTGAAGCGCGGGGCTAACAACTGCTGCGCCTACGGCGCGCTTGCCGGACATTACTTACGCAGGCCTAAGCACAAGCCCCCTGCTCTCTCCGCGGTCGTTGTCTGCAACTGTGGCAATAGCCGCCAGCGTTGGCTCGCTATTGATTCTCAGCTTCGCGGGCCTGATGATGTGCAGCCCGCACTGCATCGAGAAACGCCATTGAAGCGGGCGGCGGCGGTACCTGGCCCATGAGTACGTCGCGTGTTGAGACGTTTGGTCCATAAAAGGATTTCATGGAGTCATCGTCACGATGCACGGCCGCGCCATTGAGCGTGAGGCCGGCAAAGATGCCCTTGGCTCGCGAGTAGGTAAGAATCTCGGTATTCAGCTTCCAGTCGGTATCCGCCGATGCGTGCCGTCCCACGGGGCCTGCGGCTGCTGAAGCATCGCCGCCAATCTGGAACTTGCTGCCCAGCAACTGCTGCATGCCGTGATCGTTCTGGATGATCATCACCAGGTCGATGCCTTCCACACCGATCTGCAGTCCCCAGCTCCCGCCTTCCACCGAGAAAAACGCCGGGGCGCTCCATCCGTGGGCGGTACGGCAGGTCGCAACACCGCGTCCGCCTTCCGCACCAAACACAAATCCGCCCTTGACCAGGTGCGGCACCACCGCGACGCACTTTGCGTGGTCCATTACTTCTTCAGGAATGCCCTTGTCGGGCGTTGCCATAACTTGCTGCAATACCTCGCCAGCATGTTGCAGCCGGTCGGTAACGGCTTGCGCCGTATCGTTCGCCGCCCAGCTCAGTGGCGCGAGGCACATCAACGCTAAAACAAACAGGATCTTTTTCATCATCTCCACCAATCTCCCAGGGTTCTTCTGGTCCTCTCTCCGGTACTCCGCAAGCTGCATCGGATTCCGTTAAAGATGGCGCCAGTGCGGCGGCTGGGGTGGGGGTGCGCAACTATCCTTCGCCCCTCTTGCCGCTTCCGATTGGAAGCGCTCTCGAATCCAATTGGTTGTCCGCTTAACCTGGAGGCAGTTGGATTGAATGGGAGGCTTCAAATGGTTGCCTGAAGGGGCATAAAGCCATTTGGATTGAATAGGAAATTGTGATGCAAACGATTTATGCTGTGCCAGGGTCGCTCTCCGATGCACGAAAATCAACCAAAACCGGTACGGCATGAAGTGGAACGCGTCGAAGTGCGCGTGAAGGGCGTCGTGCAAGGGGTTGGTTTCCGCCCCTTTGTCTACCGTCTGGCGCAAGAGGAATCGCTCGCCGGCTTCATCGGGAACGATACCGACGGCGTGATTATTGAGGTGGAAGGCGGGCCGGATCGGATCGCAACGTTCCTGCGCCGGCTGCGCGAAGAGGCGCCTGCGCTGGCGCGGATTGACTCGGTGAGCTCCCGCAGCGTTCCCCCAAAACAAGAAATGACGTTTCACATCGTCGCTAGTGAAGTGCGCGGCCAGGTTGCTACAGGAATCCCCGCCGACGCGGCTACCTGTGCCGACTGCCTGCGCGAACTGCTCGATCCCAAAGACCGCCGCTACCGCTATCCCTTTCTCAATTGCACCAACTGCGGCCCGCGCTTTACCATCACGCGCCGCATTCCCTACGACCGGCCGCAAACTTCGATGGCGAAGTTCAAAATGTGCGCGGCGTGCCAGTCGGAGTATGACGATCCGGCGAACCGGCGCTTTCATGCGCAGCCCAATGCCTGCTGGGATTGCGGCCCGCGTCTCTGGCTTGTGGATGCCGCTGGCGCGCCGATAGAGGTCGTCGATCCCGTCGCCGAGACCATCCACCGGCTTCTCGCTGGCCAAATCATGGCCATCAAAGGCATCGGCGGATTCCACCTGGCTTGCGATGCCACCAACGAAGCCGCCGTGATGCGGTTGCGCGAGCGCAAACATCGTTACGGCAAACCGCTCGCGATCATGGTTCGCGATTTGGAAGCCGCGCGGGGCGTAGCTGAACTTAATTCCGGGGAAGAAGACTTGCTGATGACGTTCGCGCGCCCCATCGTGCTGGTTCGCGGACGGGCGGGCGGCGCAATTGCTGCTTCCGTTGCGCCGGGCGTGCCCTGGCTGGGAATCTTTCTGCCCTACGCGCCGCTGCAGCACCTGCTCTTTGCCGATTCCAATGTTCGAGCACTGGTGATGACCAGCGCTAACCTGAGCGAAGAGCCGATCGCTATCGACAACGACGAAGCGCTTGCCCGCCTCGGCGGCATCGCCGACGCATTCCTGATGCATGATCGCGAGATTCTGCAACGCTGCGACGACTCGGTAATGGCCATCGTTGACAGCGCGCCGCAACTCATTCGCCGCGCCCGCGGGTTTGTGCCGCTCAGCGTGCCGCTCAACATCGACGCGCCGCCCCTGCTGGCCGTGGGCGGTCACCTGAAGAACGCGTTCGCACTCGCGCGCGGCCGATTCGTTTACCAGAGCCAGCACCTCGGCGACCTGGAGAACCTGACCGGCCTCGACTTTTTCCGCGAATCGCTCGACCATCTGATGCACACTTTTGAAATAGTGCCCAGCGCCGTTGCGCACGACATGCATCCCGGCTATTTGTCGACGACGCTGGCGCGGGAGTGGGCAGCCGAGCGGGGATTGCCGCTGATCGCCGTTCAGCATCATCACGCGCACATCGCCGGCTGCATGGCTGAGCACGCGCTCGCCGGACCGGTGATTGGCTTGAGTCTCGACGGCACGGGCTACGGCACGGACGGAAAGATCTGGGGCGGGGAAGTGCTGATCGCGCGGCTCGATGGACCTGATCCCGCGCACTTCGATCGGTTCGCGCACCTTGAATATGTGCCTATGCCGGGCGGCGAAAAGGCCATTCGCGAGCCTTGGCGCATGGCGCTGGGCGCACTGCACGCTGCCGGCTTCGACATTGAGGCTGAGGAAATATACAGCCTGGTTGGGGCCAAGTCGCAAGAGGCTCGCGTGGTGAAACAAATGATCAAAGGCGGGATCAATACGCCGCTTACCTCGAGCCTGGGACGGCTATTCGATGCGGTTGCGGCGGTGGTGCTTGGCCGTGGCGCCGTTGATTATGAAGCCCAGGCCGCGATTGAGCTTGAGGGAGTTGCGGTTGACGAGGACGAATCTCTTGACTCGGCCTATGAGTTTGCCTTCCACGATGGCGAATGGAGCGCCCGGACGCCGGCGACTATCTCAACTACTCCGCTGTGGGGCGAGCTTCTTGCCGATCTTCGCAACGGCGTGAGCAAGCCGCGCATTTCTGCGCGCTTTCATGCCGCCGTTTCATCAGCTTTCATTCGGGCGTCGTCGAATGCACGCGCCGCCACCGGCATCGTCCAGGTGGCGCTCTCCGGCGGATGCATGCACAATCGCCGGCTTACGCGTCTGTTGCGCGAAGGGCTCGAGAAGGAAGGCTTTGAAGTTTTCCAGCACCGGCAAGTGAGCCCCGGCGACGGCGGTCTCAGTTATGGGCAGGCAGTGGTTGCAGCAGCCATCCTCGCTCGGCGCTGATGTGTTCAGAATCATCCCGTATTTAAATCTTCGCCCTTCTCTCCTTGACAATCTACATATTGTCATCGTATAGGTAGAATGTCTAGGGGACAGTGAATGACTCCACTCGAAAAAACCGATCTGTTGCAGGGCACTCTCGACCTGCTCATCCTTAAAGTGGTTGCGCTTGGGCCGGTGCACGGTTACGGAATTTCGCAGCGCATCCGGCAGATATCGCAAGACGTTTTGCAGGTGCAGCAGGGGTCGCTTTATCCGGCGCTGCACAGGCTGGAGAAGCGCGGCTGGCTGCTGGCCGACTGGGGCGAATCGGACAACGGCCGCGAGGCGAAGTTCTATCGCCTTTCGGCACTGGGCCGCAAGCAGCTAGCCGCCGAAGAACAGACCTGGGCGCGTCTCTCCAACGCGGTTGCACTCATTCTTCAAACGGCAGAGTAGGGGGCGACGATGAGCTTGTTACGGCGCAAAGGTGGTCGGCGAGGACAAGAAGATGCGATGGATCGCGAGATCGGCTTTCACATCGCCGAGCTGACCGAGGGCTACGTGGCGCAAGGAATTCCGCGCGAAGAAGCATTGCGCCGAGCACGTCTGGAGTTCGGAGGCAGCGAGCAGGTGAAGCAGACCATGCGGGAGGTCCACGTATCGGCGTGGCTCGAAGCCGTGCTCTTCAATCTCCGCGCTGCGCTAAGGTTCCTGCGTAAATCGCCGTCATTCTCACTCGTGATTATCTTTACGCTGGCGCTGGGAATTGGCGCCAACAGTGC
Organism: uncultured Occallatibacter sp.; assembly: GCA_964528915.1. Classification (GTDB taxonomy): domain Bacteria; phylum Acidobacteriota; class Terriglobia; order Terriglobales; family Acidobacteriaceae; genus Telmatobacter. Next base: position 365,415 of record CAZGUD010000001.1, on the reverse strand, counting down.
CGTGTTCTCCGCGATTGACGCGGTTGTTCTCCGTCCACTTCCATATCCCGAGGGTGACCGGCTGGTCACAGTTGAGCAGTATGACACCACCGGTCGGGCGGCAAACCATCTGGTCGCGCCTGTTCGGCTCGAGGACTGGAACCGCATGAACTCCACGTTCACGGCGATCAGCGGTTATTACCTCGACGACATTTCTGAAACCTCAGGGCCTTATGCGGAGAAGGTGACCGAGGCGCTGGTGGCGCCGCGCTTTTTCGATGTGATGGGGGTGTGGCCGGCGCTGGGTCGCGCATTTGCGCCCGCTGAAATGCACTACGGAGGAGCGAGGGCGGTTATCCTCAGCCACCGTTATTGGCTAAGCCGGTTTCACGGCGACCCGGCTGCGGTCGGCTCCAAAATTCGAATTGACGACAGAGAATATCCGGTCGTGGGAATCATGCCTGCATCGTTTCAATTTCCCAGCGTCGATGTGGACGTGTGGGAACCGAGCCCGACGGATGCGCCTTTCGAGGTGAATCGCAATCTAACCTGGTTCAACGTAATCGGACGGATCAAGGCCGGAGCTACGCTGCACCAGGCCGCGGCCGATCTCGCCACCGTGCAGGCGCAGCTCGGCAAACAGTTTCCGCATCCCGATGGCCAGCTTGCCATCAACATCGAGTCGCTCAAACAGGTGACTGTGGGAGCTGCGCCCGACTCGCTGTGGGTTCTATACGCAGCAGTGTCTCTGTTGCTGCTGATTGCCTGTTCAAACATTGCGGCGCTGTTGCTGGCGCGGACTGCCGACCGCGAACATGAAGTGTCGGTCCGTTATTCACTGGGCGCATCCCGCCGTTCGATCGTCTTCCAGTTGCTTACTGAAGTGTTTGTTTTGGCCCTGCTGGGATCGCTTGCAGGCCTGGCTGTAGCGGCGATCTCGGTGCATGGATTTCAACTGCTTTCTAAAACGCTGCCACGTGCCGGCGAAATCAACTTGAATTGGACTATCGTTCTGTACACGCTACTGGCCGCTGTGCTGACGACTTTTTTGTGTGGGTTGTTGCCCGCCATTCGCGGTACGCGCAAAGGCCTGGCCCAGTCGCTGGCGCGCACCAGCCGCACGCAGGCCTCAACGCGCAACCCTATCCAATGGTTTCTGGTCGGCGTTCAGGTTTCGCTTGCGGTTACATTGCTGCTGGGGGCGGGGCTTTTGCTGCGCAGCATGCAGCAGTTGGGGCGCGTTCGTGCCGGTTTCGACGCTGGAAATGTGCTTACGTTTCAGGTGAGCGGATCGTGGGCCGAGACCACCGACATGAATAACGTTACTCAGCGCATCAATCGCACGCTTGACGCTCTTCGCACCATCCCCGGTATCGCGGCGGCATCCACAGCAGGCATGATGCCCGGCGTCGATGCCATCAATCAAACCGAATTCAAAATCGACGGCAACATTGACCCGGGCAACCGGATTCTGGCCGACAGTCGATTCGTTTCTTTCGGCTATTTCGACACGATGCGAATTGCGCGGCTCGCCGGCAATGTTTGTAAAGGGGCTTCGAATACCAGCGACGTTGTGGTGAATCGCAGCTTTGCCAGCCGCTACTTCGACGGCAATTCGCCGGTCGGTCATACGCTTGGATATGCTACGAACAGCCTGTATGCACCCCCTTCGGCCATCATTCGCGGCATGGTGGGCGACGCCCGCGAGAACGGTATCGATACCCAGCCGGTTCCAACGGTCTACTCCTGCATCAGTGCGCCCAACCCATTTCCGGATTACCTGGTACGGACGCAGGGCAACCCGATGGCCATGGCGCAAACCATTCGACAGAAGTTGCATGAGATTGAACCGGGCCGTTCAGTTTACGGCCTGATGCCATTGCAGCAGCATCTCGACGAAGCGTCATCAGAGAATCGTCTTCGCACGTGGCTGCTCACTCTTTTTGCGGCCACGGCGGTGACGCTGGCCTGCATCGGCCTCTACGGGACGCTCAGCTACCTGGCTCGGCTGCGCAAGCGCGAAGTGGGCGTGCGCCTGGCCTTGGGTGCAATGCGGGGTCAAATCGCTGCGGGTTTCGTTTCGCAGGGAGTGCGGGTTGCGTTGGCTGGTTGTGTGGGCGGTCTTCTGCTCGGCTTTGCTTTGAGCCGTTTTTTGAAAGGCATGCTCTACGGCATTACGGCGCTCGATCCCTTGACCTATGCTGGCGTCGTCTGCCTGGTATTGGGCGTGGCAACCTTCGCTTCACTCTTGCCGGCTCTGCGCGCAGCGCGGCTTGAACCGGTTCGCGTTTTGCGCGAACAATAGCCGAATCGAACCCGGAGGTTGGATTCTCAGGCTGACGCGCTGCTTCGCATTTTGACATTTGTGTGAGGCTTCGCGGGCTGCGCAGATTACTCTTATCTGCGGGAGTAATCATGCGTCCCGTCGAAACCGCACACCTATTCTCCGTGAGCCGTCTGACTATCGTCGTTCTGCTGGCGATTGCCTTGCGGCCCATCTCCGCCCACGCGCTCGGCGAGCCAAAGTATGTTCGCACGTCTCCAGTCGCGGGTGATTTTACGCTTGTGGCGAACGGCCAGTCAGCTCCGCTGCTCGTGAGCGGCGAGGATTGGCCGGGAGTGGTTCGCGCCGCCGGTGATTTGAGCCAGGACATTGAGCGCGTGACCGGCCACGCAGCGTCATTGGTGAAAGAAGCTGCCGAGGCCAAGGGCGACATTGTCATCATCGGCACCATCGGCAAAAGCCCGTTAATCGATGAGCTGGTGCGCAGACACAAACTGGATGTAAGCGGAGTGGAGGGCCAGTGGGAGTCGGCGGTGACAACCATCGTCGATCGGCCGCTGCCCGGTGTTCGCCGCGCGCTGGTGATTGCCGGCGCCGACAAGCGCGGTACCATCTACGCAATCTACGACCTCTCTGAGCAGATGGGCGTTTCGCCCTGGTACTGGTGGGCCGATGTGCGTGTGCCACACGCCGATGCGCTCTACGTCGATTCCGGTCGCATTGTGCAACCCGTGCCGGCAGTCAAGTATCGCGGCATTTTCTTCAACGATGAGGCGCCCGCTCTCTCCGGCTGGACTACGGAGAAATTCGGCGGCATGAACCACGAGTTCTACACCAAGGTCTTTGAACTCCTGCTGCGGCTCAAGGCGAATTTTCTTTGGCCGGCTATGTGGAACAATGCGTTTGCAGCTGACGATCCACTCAATGCCAAACTCGCCGACGAGTACGGCATCGTGATGGGTACTTCGCATGAAGAACCGATGATGCGTGCCGAAAAGGAATGGACGTGGGGTCATCACGGGGCGTGGGATTACACAACAAATCAAAAAGAAATTGACGAGTTCTGGCACCAGGGAATGGAGCGCGACAAGAACTACGAAGAAGTAGTGACGCTGGGCATGCGCGGTGAAGGCGATACGCCGATGTCGGCCGACGCGAACATCGATTTGCTGGAGCGCATTGTCGCCGATCAGCGCGAGATTCTCAAGCAGACCGTCAACCCCGACGTGACGAAAATTCCGCAGGTGTGGGCGCTCTACAAAGAGGTGCAGGGCTACTACGAGAAGGGTATGCGCGTGCCCGACGATGTGACGTTGCTCTGGTCAGACGATAACTGGGGCGACCTGCGGCGGCTGCCTACGCCGGAAGAGCGCAAGCGTTCGGGCGGCGCCGGCATTTACTACCACTTCGACTACGTTGGCGGCCCGCGGTCATACAAGTGGCTGAACACCAACCCCATCCCCAAAATTCAGGAACAGATGAATCTCGCCCTGAATTACGGGGCAGATCGTTTGTGGGTGGTGAATGTGGGCGATGGCAAGCCGATGGAATTCCCAATCGAGTTCTTTTTGAGCTATGCGCGCACGCCGCAACGCTGGGACAAAGATCATCTGGACGAGTTTACAAAGCTGTGGGCCACGCGCGAATTCGGCCCGGAGCACGCCGATGAGATTGCTACGTTCATGGAGGATTACACGCGGTACAACGGCCGGCGCAAGCCGGAGCTGATCGATCCGTCGACGTTCAGCCTGACGAATTATCACGAGGCGGACCGCGTTGATGCCGAGTGGCGTTCTCTGCACACACGTGTCGATAAGCTCTCGGACAATCTGCCTAAGAACGAGCTGGCTTCGTATTTCGAGCTGATTCAGTATCCAGTTGACGCGTGTGCCAACTTGACGGAGATGTATATTGCCGCAGCGCGAAACGCGGCCGACGCGCGGATTGGAAATCCGCAGGCCAACGCCGACGCAGATAGGGTGCGCACGCTCCTTTTGAAGGACTCGACGCTCAGCGACACCTACAATCTCGGACTGCTCGACGGCAAGTGGGACCACATGATGGACCAGACCCACATCGGCTACACATTCTGGAACGAGCCGCCGGCCAATGCGATGCCCGCGGTTAGCTGGATCGAGGTGCCGGAGAAGGGAACGCTTGGCGTTAGCAGCGATGATGCGAGCTTTGAGCGAAATGGTCGTCAATTCGGGCTCTCGCTCGGGACTATCAGCACGTTTTCGAGTCCGACGCGCACCATCACGCTGTTTGACCGTGGCAGGTCACCTGTCAATTACGCAATAGAAACCAGCGCGCCGTGGATTGTCGCGATGCCAACGGGCGGGGCCGTCGGACCGTATGAACAGAAAATTGACTTGAGCGTGGATTGGAGCAAGGCACCCACCGAATCAGACACCGCAGAGGGAACAGTCACCGTGCGCTCCGGCGATCAACGCGTAGCAACTTACACAGTAGGGGAGCGGCGCGTGAACCTTATGCCGGAAGAGATTCACGAATTCATCGAGGCAGACGGTTATGTGGCTATCGAAGCGGCCGACACGTCAGCGCGTACAATCGACGGCGAAACGCACTGGGAAGAACTGCCGGGCTACGGCGAAACACACTCGGCGATGACTGTGTTCCCCGTGACCTCGGCGAGCAATACAGAATCAAAGGCATCGCTCGAATACAGTATTTATTTATACGATTCGGGTGACTTCCAACTGCAAGCTACGCTCGCGCCTACGTTGAACTTCGTTCCCGGCCGCGGTCTCCGCATCGCTGTCTCCGTCGATGACGGCCCCCGCACGATTGTGGATGAACTCGAACACAATTCGCAGCACGATTGGGAACAGGCAGTCAGCGACGGTGTGCGGCGGGTCTCGCTTCCGCTGACGATCGCCAAACCCGGATATCACACGTTGAAGATTTGGGCTGTCGATCCAGGCGTGGTGTTGGAGCGCATTGTGGTGAGCCACGGGCCGCTCAAGCCGAGCTACCTGGGGCCGCCGGAGAGCGCGCATTTCGAAGGAAACTGAATCAGACCAGGATGCAGTGACACCGCGCTCAACCCGACAGTTTTACAAGCTCCTGCGCTTCGTGCCGCGGCCCCAGGATCGAGATGCGCGGAATGCGTCCGCGCACCATTGCAACTTCGTCGCAACGATGCAGCCGAGGGCAGTTCTGGCAATCTTTGAAGATCTTGTCGGGCAGTTCGGCCTTGTCTTCGACAATCCTGAATCCGTGCTTGAAAAAGAAGTCGGGAATGCGCGTAAACAGGCACACCGACTGAATGCCGTGCGTCTCGGCTTCTTCAATCAGTCCGTTCAGAATGCCTCCGCCCGCGCCCTGGCCCTTTGCCTCGGGCTTGACGACGATGGAACGCACCTCGGCGAGATGCGGACCGTAAAGGTGAAGTGCGCCGCAGCCCAGAAATACTCCGCCATCGGACTCGGCCACAGTAAAATCGCGAATGTTTTCGCATATCTCGGCGAACGGGCGCTTCAGCAGCGTGCCGTCTGAGGAGAGCGAGTTGACCAGGTCGTAGATGTTTGAGGCGTCGTGCAACAGCGCTTTACGCACCAGCATGAGCAACCTCCACGGCCTCGCGCGACATGAGCTCGCTGACGCGGCGCGCAGCCTCTTCGAGCGCCTGGCGCACACGCCCGCGCGCGGTCCCGCCCAGCACGTCGTGGCAGTCAAGCGTGGCACTCAACGTAATAGCCGCATGAAGATCCGCTTCGAACTCTGGTCCGAACTGGCGCAGTTCGTCGATGCTCAAATCGCCCAGTTCCACGCCCTTTTCGAGAGCATATCGTACAGCGTTGCCAATCTTCTCGTGAGCCTTTCTGAACGGCACTCCCTTGTGCACGAGGTAGGTTGCCGCGGCCATGGCATTCAGATAGCCTGACTGCGCGGCGGCCTCCATCCGCTCGTGCCTGAAGCGCAGGGCGCGCGTGAATTGTGGCAAATGCTGCAACATTCCCTCCAGCGCATCGGCCACCGCAAACACCGGCTCCTGCGTTTCCTGCAAGTCTTTATTGTATGCAAGAGGCAGGCCCTTCAAGAGAGTAGCAATGGTGGTGCACGCGCCCAGCAGCCGCCCGCTTTTGCCGCGCAACAGCTCAGTTAAATCAGGATTCTTTTTCTGCGGCATCGCACTCGAACCAGTTGAAAACGCTTCGGGAAGATCGATGAATCCGTATTCGGTGGTAGCAAAAAGCGTGATCTCTTCGGCGAACCGGGAAATGTGAATCCCCACTGTCGATGCGGCCTGCGCATACTCGAGGGCAAAGTCGCGGTCGCTGGTCGCATCCATTGAGTTCGCCGTGGGAGCCGTAAATCCCAGTTCATGCGCGGCAATCGTACGATCGAGTGCAAGCGTCGCGCCGGCGATCGCACCCGAACCCAGCGGACAATAATTCAGGCGAGCCGCGCAATCCTTGAGGCGCGACACATCGCGCAAAATCATTTCAACGTACGCCAATAGCCAGTGCGTAATCAGCACAGGCTCCGCGCGCTGCAAGTGGGTGTAACCGGGCATGGCGGCGTCGCCGGCCTCTCGCGCCTTTTCAACCAGCGCCAGAGCCCACGCCGCGAGCAGCACTACCGTTTGCCCGATATGCTGCCGAACATAGAGGCGCATGTCGGTGGCGATCTGTTCGTTGCGACTGCGGCCGGTGTGCAGCTTGAGCGCCAGGCTACCGATCTCCTCGGTAAGCTCGAGTTCAGCGTAGTGGTGCACGTCTTCGGCTTTCGATGCCAGGATTCCGGGCGCCATGCTCGGTGCGCGGCTCGCTCGCGGCTCGCTTGTGGCCTTGAGGAACTCCGCGCCATAGAGCTCAGTTGCACGCTTGCGCGCACGCGGAATAATTGCGTCAAGCCCGCGCAACGTAGTCTCAAGCTCATCATGAGTAAGCACGCCAGCGGCCGCGATCATGCGCGCATGCGCTTTGCTGGCCGCAATCTCCTGCGGCAGCAAACGCCAGTCGAAGGGCAGAGAACGTTGCCACTGCTCGAAGCCGGCGTCGAGCGGCTCGCGAAAGCGCCCTGACCACATCTTGGCCGATTGTTGATCGTTCGACATTTAACTCTTCCAATTAAGGGGCCAGTCAGTCAAATTCGCCAGGCAAGTTCTGCTCAAGCGGCGAGTTTCTTAAACTGTCCCTCAGGGCCTAAAGGCCACGTTGTCTTCGCGTCGTTTGCGGCACGGCTGAAGCCGTGCCCTTTCAAATCATCAGTTTCGTCAGAACATCCTTACTGCTTCAGCCCGCCCAGAAGTAACAGCAGCAACGCCTTTTGGACGTGCAAACGATTTTCGGCCTGGTCAAAAACGATCGACTGCGCGCTGTCAATTACTGCGTCGGTCACTTCCTCATTGCGCCGCGCGGGCAGGCAGTGCATAAACACCGCGCGACTCGCGGCCTTCGACATCAAGGCCTCATTGACCTGGAACGGCCTGAAGATCGGCGCGCGCTTGGTAGATTCGTGTTCGAAACCCATGCTGACGCACACATCCGTATAGATTGCGTCGGCCCCTTCAGCGGCTGCCTGGGGATCCTGCGTCAGGCGGACCTCGCAGCGATTGCGCTCGGCAATTTCGCGCGCGATGGTCACGATTTCAATGTCGGGCGAGTAGCCGCGCGGCGTTGCTACGGTCACGTTTGCGCCAAGCTGCGCTCCGGTCAGCATCAGCGAATGGCAAACATTGTTGCCGTCGCCAACGTAGGTAAAGTTAAGTCCAGCAGCGGTGCCGAAATGCTCTTCAAGGGTCATGAAGTCGGCCAACGCCTGGCAGGGATGCTCGAAGTCAGAGAGAGCATTGACGACCGGCACGCGTGAGTTTGCTGCCATCTCGGTGATGGTATCGTGCGCGTAGGTGCGCAGCACAATCACGTCGACCCAGCGCTCCAGATTGCGGGCTACATCCGCGATGGTCTCGCGCTCGCCCAACGGAGAGCTGGTCTGGTCGACAAAAATGGCATTGCCGCCCATGGTGTTGATGCCGGCTTCGAATGCCAGCCGGGTACGCAGGCTTGCCTTCTCAAACATCAGCACCATCTGTTTTGCATCGAGAGCGCGGCGATAGGCGCCGGGATTGCGCTTTACGTCGTGGCCAAGTTTCAGAATGGCGCGCACTTCGCCGCTTGAAAGGTCTGAGATGGAACACAGATCCTCGCCGGCCATGCGCTCGACCGCGGCCTGAATATCTGCATCGGTATCCACTGAGATTTGCGGGACGGTCTGTTCAATGGTTGCTCTACTCGCCACGTTGATGTCCTCCTGTTGCAGCCAGCGCGCTGTGCGCCGCCGCATGTTCGGTAAAGATTGCGTCCAGTGCGTCAATGGCTTCGTCTACGTGTTCGCGCTCCAGAATGTACGGCGGCAGGAAGCGCAATACCGTTTCACTGGTGCAGTTGATAAGGATGCGGCGCTTGAGCATCTCAGCCACGGTCAGCTTTGCCAGTTCGGCAGAGTCAAGTTCGGCTGCAAGCATCAGCCCCTTGCCGCGCACGTCTACGATTGCGTCGTGGCGGCGTGCCAGTTCGCGCAGTCGCTGCTGAAAGTAGTCTCCGACTTCGGTCGCATGTTCCAGCAGATGCTCCTGCTCAATATGATCGATGACCGCAATCGCGACTGCGCAGGCCAGCGGGCCACCGCCGAAGGTTGTGCCATGCATGCCGGCGTGAATGGAGCGCGCCACTTCTTCGGTGCACAGGACTGCTCCGAGCGGAATGCCGCCCGCAAGCGGCTTGGCCAGCGTGGTCACATCGGGCTGGATACCGTAATGCTGGTACGCACACCACTTGCCGGTGCGGCCCATGCCCGCCTGAATCTCATCCGCAATCAGCAGCGCGCCGGTGGAACTTGCCAGGGCCCGCGCTTCAGCGAAGAACTCCTGCGAGAGCGGCCTGATGCCGCCTTCTCCCTGGATCGCCTCAACCAGAATTGCGCAAACTTCATTGGAGAACCTGGCGCGCAGATCGGCAACATCGTTGAAGCGCACGAATTCCACTCCCGGAACCACGGGCGCGAACGGCTCGCGATATTTTGCCTTGTGCGTAGTTGACATCGAGCCAAAGGTGCGGCCGTGGAAGCTGTGTTCGAGGGCGAGAAACTTTGTGCCGATGTTTGCGCCCTCGCTGCGGCGCAGGCCAGCGTAGGCACGCGCGAGCTTCAGCGCGCCCTCCCAGGCCTCAGTGCCGGTGTTCGAAAAAAAGCAGCGATCGAGGCCGGTGCGCTCGGTGAGATGCAGCGCGAGTTCGGCCTGGCCTTCGTGATAGAAAAGGTTCGATGTGTGAATGAGCGCACGGCTCTGGCGCGCAATGGCTTGTTCAATCACCGGGCTCGAATAGCCCAGTGCGTTGACGCCTATGCCGCTCAACAGGTCGAGGTACCTTGTACCGTTCTCGTCGACGATGTGAACGCCTTCGCCACCAACGAAAAGGATGGGGTTCCTTTCGTACGTTGACAATAGCAGCCGCGATTCCGCGGCCTTGATCCGATCGAGTTTCGTCAATTCAATCTCCTCACAGCGGGTCGGCGACCTCTTTCGTTTGCTCCCGCCGCATCAATGCGGGCACCTCAGCCCGTTTTCAAATTGTGGTGCCAATACCGAGCTAGGCCACCATCACTTCAGTGCCGTGAGCCACGCGCGAGCTGCACAGGTCGGGTAACGATCCTGCAGCCTCGGCGGGCAAAATTCGGACGCGCTTTACGCCGTTCAAAAGCGCTTCACGGCATGCACCCAGTTTGGGCAGCATGCCACCTGAAATCACTGCGCTCTTGGTCATCTCGGCAATCTGATCGATCGAGAGCCAGCGCAGCACTTCGCCGTTTGCGTCTTTCACCCCGGGAACGTCGGTAAGAAACACCAGCGCATCGGCGCGGCAGGCAATTGCACAGGCTGCAGCCATTTCGTCGGCGTTTACGTTGTAGTATTCGCCGTCGAAGCCGAGCGCCATGGAAGAGAGTACCGGCACGCCGTTCAACTGCCAGATAGCCTCAATCCAGCGTGGATCGCTGGCCGCAATCTCGCCCACAAAGCCGAGATCGGGCGCAGTCCGTTTTTTGCGCGCGCGGAATATCAAACCGTCGCCGCCGGAAAGCCCCATTGCGGGCTGGCCAAGTGCGCCCAGCGCGGCAACCAGCCCTTTGTTTACGCGGCCTGCAAGCACCATTAACGCCACGTCGCGCGTCTCAGCGTCGGTCACGCGCAGTCCATTTACAAACTCGCTTTGCTTGCCGAGAGCCTTCAACATTTTGGTGAGTTGAATTCCCCCGCCATGCACAACGGCCACACGATTTCCGTCGCGCACCAGGTCGGCAATCGCGCGCACGCACCCGTCGAAAAGAGCCGGAGTTTCCAGTCCCGCACCACCAAGTTTGACTACGTACTTCATTCACCGGCCTCCGCAGCGAGTTTCATGCAAGACCTTCCGATTCGGGCCATCCGAGCACGAGATTCATGTTCTGCACAGCCTGGCCGGCTGCACCCTTCAACAGGTTGTCAAGGCAACTGACGATGACTGCCCGGCGACCGCTCGCGTCAAGCTGGAAGCCGATGTCGGCGTAGTTGGTGTGCACAACGTACTGAATCTGCGGCAGTGTTTTGCCGGAGAAACGCACCATCGGGCTGGCGGCAAAGAACGATTCATAAACCGCCGCAACGGAGGCGCGCGTTTGCGGTTCTTTGAATCGGACATAAATTGTGGACAGAATTCCGCGGGGAATCGGCAGCAGGTGCGGCGTAAATACGATTTCGCCGGCATCGATGCCGATTTGTTCAAGCAATTCGCCGGTGTGGCGATGATTGAAGACGCCATAGGCTGAGAGATTGTCGGCCGCGTACATGAAATGCGTTTTCGCTGTCGGCGCCTTGCCCGCTCCGCTCACGCCGCTCTTTGAATCCGCCACGATTCCGTGATCGAGATCGATGAGCCCTGCCGCAACCAGCGGTTTCAGCGCAAGGATGACTGAGGTGGCATAGCAGCCTGGATTGGCAACCAGCTTTGCGCCGGCAATCTGCTCCCGATGGAGCTCGGGCATTCCGTAAACAGACTGCGCCTGCGTTGCCGCTGCCTGCTCGGTGCCTTCGTCGTCGAATTCGTAGACGGTGCGATGCGCTGCCTGAGTGAGGCGCCACGCGCCGCTCAAGTCGATCACGCGCAGACCATGATTCAGCGCCTGGGGAACCCACTCACGCGACTGTTCGTGCGGTGTGGCCAGAAACAATATATCAACGCCGCGCTCGGCAAGCAGTTCCCATGAAAACTGCTCGAGCCGCAAATTTCCGCTGCCGTTGTTGTTGCCCAACTGGGGATGAATTTCACCAAGCGGAATTCCGCCGCGCTCTGCGGCTTTCGCATCTACGCGGCCGGCAAACACAGGCGGCACGCCTTTGAGGCGAGGATGGTGCAGCAGAAGCCTGGCCAGCTCCGCGCCGGCGTACCCGGTTACGCCAACCACCGCGGTTTGTATTCTCCTGGTCATGATTCAAGCAGCGTCCCGATGCGGGTCTCCACATCGCTAGCGCGGCGCGGATCGATGCAGATGACCAGCACCGTGTCGTCTCCGGCGATGGTGCCCAGCACTTCAGGCCACAGAGCGCGGTCGAGCGCCGCAGCCACCGGCTGCGCGCCTCCCAGCACCGTGCTCACGACTACCTGGTTCATGGCGTGCCTCACGCGCAGTCCAAAGCTGTCCAGCATTTCTTCAAGCGACGGCGGTTCATCTTCCAGCACGACCGCGCCGCTTCCGTTTCTGTTGGGCAGGGAGTAGCCGCCAGGCCCTTTTGACAGGCGCAGCTCATGCATGTCGCGGGAGAGGGTTGCCTGGGTTACATGAAAACCGCGGCGGCGAAGCTTGCGCCTGAGCTCATCCTGGCTGGCTACCGCCGTGCTCGTAAGAACTTCTCGAATTGCGTCCAGCCGCTGGGTCTTCATTGCCGCGTCCTGCCCGGAAAAAAGTGAAGGCGCGGTCCGGGAAGCCGAAACCGCGCTCGTATAAATATACAAGACAATGAATAAGTATGCAATACCGGGCTGGATTCGCAATCAGGAATTGACTGGGCCGGGCTGGCCGCCCACGGGGGTGGTTGCGGGCGTTCCTTTGGCAGCCTGCGCCTTTTTGCGCCGCTTCTCGACATACATGGCCGCATCGGCTCGCGCCAGCAGGCTGTCGAGGGTTTCCTGGTCGCCGGTGGCCATGGTCACGCATCCCACGCTGAAGCTCAGCGCCGGCGGATGGGATCGCGCGCGATTTGCGACGGTGGCTGAAACTTCGAGCTGGTGCCTGGCCTGTGCTATGTGCTCCGCGCTGAACTGTCCCGCAACAGCGAACTCATCACCGCCAATCCTGCCCAGTACGTCGGATTCGCGGAAGGACGACTTGAGGATTTCAGACACTTCGATGAGAAGATCGGATCCCGCCCGATGGCCGAGAGTGTCGTTGGTTTTCTTCAGGTCGTCAAGGTCGATAAACAATACTGAGAATGGCGAGTTGAGCCGGCGCGCGAGGCGCAACCCCTGTTCTGCAAGCAGACGGAAGCCGCGCAAGTTATATAGATCGGTGAGCCCATCGCGCAGCGAGAGATCGCTTACTTCGGCTTCCATGGAGTTCATTCGCAACGCGAGATAAATGAGTATGGCGCAACTGATAATGGCTGCAACGGTGCCGAGCATGGCAGTTGTGTAATAGGCCGGCATGCGGTTCTGGCTGATAAAGCGGGCGCGCAAAGTTTCGCGGAGATAGGGCAGCAGAAGAAGGAAGGGCGCCAGAATCCGGGCCACCTTACTGCCGGACCCGGTGCCAACGAAGATGTTGAAGATGCCTCTTTCGGTTCGCAGCATGATCAAGACAGCGCACAGCAGAAGCAGGCAGATCATGGTTTGCGCCGAGGTCGGCACAGGCGTCTGCGAGTCAAAGAAGTGGGAAATGGCGATGAAGTGTCCAGTAACGACGGTGAGAACCACCGCCGCCTGACAGACGGTCAGAAAATCGGCGAGGAACACCAGGGCGCGCCTGCGCACGGTGGCGAACATTGCGGCCATCCCTAAAGAGGCAAATCCGAGCGCCGCTTGCAGGGCCATTCTGCTCCACAAATTTGGAGAAGAGGGTTGTGAGGGAGCTGCAAATGTGTCAATGCCAAGCGAAGCATGGAACGCGTACTCAAACAGGACGGCTAATGAAAAGACGGTGACAAAGCCGGCGAGCAGAATCGAGGTGAGGCTGCGTATCCGCGAATAACGCGGGTTTGAAAATGCGAGGCTCATCCCGCTGAGCGTAGTCAGCAGCATCGCCTGCAGGTTCATGGGACTCCACCCGGACAGAATATCCGGGTCAATGGAGTGAATCACCCAACCGGCGATACTTGCCAGAACGACGAGAGCAGCGGCGCACAGGACGACACGTTCAGCCTCTGCCAGCTTATAGCTGATGTCGGAGTCAGGTTCGTTCGAGGGCAGTTCCTGGGGTAAATTGAACATCATTCGAAAGCAATGCCGGGGACATCAGCTCTGGGGGTAAGCGAATCCGGGTCCTGCACCAGTTTATCGTGCCAACATCGTTATCGGGCCCAAAAATTGCCCCGTGTGTGATGGCTGAATAGTGACAGTCCGGTTCCAGGCGCGGGTGATTCTCATTCAATTGACGGTATGCTTTGACCCGCTGAGGCGTCGCCAGTGCCGGTTCGCGCTTGATACACTCTCGAATGGCCGTCTTTTCCATACGACCCGAGTCAGGAATGATCGCTCCCATATCGACAATCAACGACCTTTTTCTCCATTTGAGCTCGGCGGCAAATCCGCGGGCGGTGCTTTGGCAGGATCCCTTTGGCCAATGGCAGCCAATTTCTTCTGACCAGATGTACCAGCGAGTGCGCGGGTTGTCGCGAGCTTTGCTCTCCTGGGGCGCCAGGAAGGGAGATCGCATTGCTTTGATCGGTGAGAACCGCTGGGAGTGGGCGGTGTCGGATTTCGCCATCCTGGCTATTGGCGCCGCGGACGTGCCTATTTATCCCACGCTGACTGGTGAGCAGGTTGCAGCGTTGCTGCGCGACGCCGATTGCCGCATCGCGATAGCGTCAACGCGCCAGCAGTTCGACAAGCTGAACTCAGTTCGCGAGCAGACCAATCTCGAGCGGATCGTAATGATGGACTCGCCCGCGCCCGAGGGAGCGATTGCCATGAGCGAGATTCTTGCGGACGCAGATGCGGAGGGCAGTGAGCATGATCCGGTGTTCGACGCGCTGGTCCGTTCTGTGGGTCCGGGCGATCTGGCCACTCTCATCTACACTTCGGGCACGACGGGAGAGCCGAAGGGCGTCGCGCTCACCCACGGAAACATCGCCTCTAACCAGAATGTCGCCGGAGTCGATTTTCACTTTGACTCAAACGATGCATGCATCTCATTCCTGCCGCTTTCGCACGTGACTGCCCGCGCCCTCGACTACGTGATGTACAACTACGGCGCTCAGATCGCCTACTGCTCGCAGTTCGACAAGCTTCCGCAAGCCATGAAAGAAGTGAGGCCCACGGTCATTGTGGGTGTTCCGCGGGTGTTTGAGAAAATACGGCAGGCCGTGGAAGAAAAATCGAGTGAATCGCCCATCAAGAAGCGAATTCTTGCCTGGGCGCTGCGCATAGGTTCGCATTCAAGCGCCACGGTATACGCCGGGCGGAAGCCAACATCATTCTTCTGGAAGGTGGCGAACAAGCTGGCCTATTCGAAGGTGCGTGATGCGTTTGGCGGCCGGGTGCGCATTTTTGTTTCGGGTGGCGCACCGCTGGGCATCGATACGGCGCGGTGGTTTGCCTCGGTCGGCATCGCGCTCTGGGAGGGTTACGGGCTCACTGAAACTTCGCCCGTAATTGCTCTCAACACTCCCTTGAGGCAGAAAATGGGTTCTGTGGGCGCACCGCTGGACAATGTGGAGCTGAAGTTTGCCGAAGACGGGGAATTGCTGGTGCGGGGCCCCTCAGTTTTTGCTGGATACTGGCAGAAACCGGCCGTCAACGCTGAATGCTTCGATCCCGAGGGGTGGTTCCGCACCGGCGACATCGGGCATCTCGACCAGGAGGGGTTCCTCCACATTACGGATCGCAAAAAGGAGCTTTTGAAAACGTCGGGTGGCAAGCTGGTGGCGCCCCAGCCAATCGAAAACAAGCTCAAGAATTCCATTCTGGTTGCCCAGGCAGCGCTGGTGGGCGACAAACACAAGTTTGTTTCGGTGTTGATCTCACCCAATTTCCATGCGCTTGAAACATGGGCGCTCAAGCACGGCGTCTATGCGAACTCCCGGGAGGAGTTGGTGCGCGACAGCAGGGTGACAGCGCTTTACGGGGAACTGGTGCGCGAGGTGAACAACGAACTTGCCAACTTTGAAACGCTGAAGCGGTTCCGTGTCGTGGGGGATGAGTGGACCCAGGAATCGGGAGTGCTGACTCCATCAATGAAGCTCAAGCGCCGGGTGATCAGCGACCGCTACGCGGACGTGGTCGAGGAAATCTACGCCGACGAAGCAACTTCACGCGGCCAGTAGGGGAGCCGAGGCGGCGTTCGAAGAGCAATCGCTTGTCCCACAGCAGCTTTATGCCACGGAAGAACGGTGCGCCCCAGGCACCGACTGCCAGGATGGCGCCAAATAGAATTACCGCATCGATGCTTTCCCGGCCCGTCGACCAGTAGGCATCCGGATCGAGGTTGAGCCAGAGCGCGAATTCATCGAGCGTGAGCGCTGCGCCGACTCCGTAACTCACCGACATAAGGCGGCTGAAGAATATTGAAGTTGGGGAGTGCGACCGGCCCAGGTCAAGCAACCAGCCATAGCCCACCAGCAGCAGAATCAAAATGCCCCAAACCAGGTGGTGGATATGCAATCCACGCACCATCACCCATTGGAAATGCCCTTGATGGTTCACGATGCGGTGAACCAGAATGCGCACGCCCACAAAGGTAATCAAGAAAGATACCGAGGCGATAAACATGCGGCGGCGCGGCCGGTCGGGGATGGTTGAGCGAACAAGGAAACCCAGCCGGGTGAGCTGCAACAGCACCAGCAAAAGGATAACTACGACGCCGGCAAAGGCCAGCAGCAGCAACGCTCCATTACCAGGCATGACTCTATTGAATCACGGCTGAACCCTGACAAGCGGAACCGCATCTTCCAACAGCTTTTGATCTGCGATCTCTGCCCCCCGATCTCTGTTTGCACGCCGCCTCGTGACCGGGCTCACGATTGCCCTTTACAGTGGGAGTTAAACTGATTAAGGCGTTGAAACCGGCGGTCCCCCGGCCGGGAGCATATTCTGAACAAGGGGAATACCAAGAGGAGAATTTCACGATGCGAGTTGCACTATTGACCGGCGGCGGCGATTGCCCCGGATTGAATGCCGTAATCTATGCGGCTGTGAAAAAGGGTATTAATCACTATGGAGACGAGTTCATCGGCTTTTTGAACGGCTGGCGGGGCGTGCTCGATAACAACTTCATCCCCCTCACGCTGGAGAATATCGACGGTATTCAACTCACGGGCGGCACCATTCTCCACTCCTCGCGGACCAACGTGAAGAAAATCCCCGGGGGCATCGAGAAGGTGCAGGAGGTGCTGAAGCTCAACAAGATCGATGCGCTTATCGCTCTGGGCGGCGACGATACGCAGTCGGTAACGCTGTTCCTGAGCGAGAACGGCGTGCCTTCAGTGGGCGTGCCCAAGACGATTGACAACGACATCAACGGCACCGACCAGACCTTTGGCTACGACACGGCGGTCTCAATTGCCACGGAAGCCGTGGACCGCATCCACACCACGGCCGACTCGCACAACCGCGTGATTGTGATTGAAGTAATGGGCCGCGATGCCGGCTGGATTGCGTATGCATCGGGTGTCGCCGGGGGAGCTCACGTGGTGCTGGTGCCCGAGCGCGAGATCGATATCGACCACGTTTGCGCCCTGCTGAAATACAACTACGATCACGGCAAGCACTACGGCATCGTGGTTGTGGCGGAGGGCTGCCATCTTCCCGAAGTCGGACAGGTCGCCGATGCCACTCAAGTCGACTCCTTTGGTCATGCGCGGCTCTCCGGCATTGGGGAAGCGCTGGCCGACCTGATCGAAAAGAAGACCGGCTACGAAACGCGCTCAGTGAACCTGGGCCACACCCAGCGCGGTGGGGTTCCCACGGCTTATGATCGGGTGCTGGGCCAGCGCTACGGGCTGCACGCCATCGACATGGTTCACCAGAAGAAGTGGGGCCGCATCGCGGTGCTGCGGGGAACCGAAATTACCGACATCACCATCAAGGAAGCGATTGCCAGCAATCGCCGCCTGAGCCAGCCCTTCTTTGAAGTTATTGCCGACCTTGAAGCCAAGGTCTAGGCAAACAATCAGAAGAGACGAAAAGCCATCCCGGGAAACAGGGATGGCTTTTTATATTGCGTAGGATTGAGATTAGCGGCATGCTCTACCGTTCTTATCAGCCCGACGACTTCGACCAGCTCTACGCTGTGGAGGAGATCTGCTTTCGGCCGCCGTTCCGCTTCAGCCGGGTCTACATGCGCCAAATCGTGAGCAGTACTGATGCCGCAACCTGGATAGCTGAAGAAGGCGGGACGATTGCGGGATTTGCAATTGTCGAATGGTTGGTTGAATCGAATGATGCTACAGCCTACATTCAGACGATTGAGGTCCTTCCCGAATTCAGGCGCGTGGGAGTTGCAGCCGAGTTGATGCGCCGGCTCGAGGCTTCTGCAATCGAGGCCGGGGCTCGATTCATCTGGCTTCACGTTGATGCAGAAAATTCGACAGCGCAACGTTTGTATGAGAGGCACGGCTACACGCGCCAGGGCAGGGAAGAGAACTATTACCCGCGCGGCCGTGCGGCGTTGATCTACGTTAAACCGCTAGCGATTTAAAGCGCGCCTGTGCCCCTGGAAGGCATGCTGTTGGTCCCTGCAAATGAAATGTCCTTGCGCCGTCCCTACGGGACTCCGCAGTGGTATTGGGCAATCCCTTTCCCCTCACTGAAGTGCGGGGCGAACAACCATCGCGCCTACGGCGCCAGAGGCGGTTGCATAAATGCCCGAAGGCCGGCTGCAAAACGTCCTCTGGGGCTAAAGCCCCGCGAAGCATATTGGGGGCTTAATCGGCACGAGTAAACTCGTGCCCTGATACAAGACTCCGTTTCGCAGGCTTTTTGAGCAAGCTCTGACGTCGTGCCCTTTCAAGAGGCCGGTTCTGACAACTGACAACTGATCACTGACAACTGTTTTACTGCCCCGACGCGCTCTTGATGAATGCAGAGACGCGATCGTGAAGCTGCTTGTCGCACTCGCTGCGCACGTAGACCATGTGCCCCGCTTCGTACCAGTCATACTCAATGTTCTTGGCCAGCGATGCTGGGATGGGAAGATGTTTTTCTTCATATTGAGCCGCGAAAAAGGGAGTTGCCAGGTCGTAATAACCGCCGTTCAGCATCACCTTGAGCCTCGGGTTCATCTTCATGGCGTCGGCAAGATCGCCTTCAACATCGACCGAGATGGGATTGCCGCCGTGCTTGAAATTCCAGCTTTGAAAGCCTTCCCCATCAAGTTCGGGTAAATAGGTCTGTCCTTCGCCATATTTCAGCGTGTTGCGCACGTATTGATTCAGCAACGCCACGTAGGCCGCCGAGATGGCTTCGCTCTGCGGATCGTAATCCGCCTTCTGGCTGAGTGGGTCGATGGTGGGGCCGGTGAATCGCGTATCGTAGCGGCCAGTGGTGAGATCGTCGTTATCAGCGAATGTTTTCTCAAACTCGCCGCCATCGACGCGAAGATTGGCCTTGAGCAAATAGGCAACCGGCAGCCCGGTGTATTCGTGCAGTTTCTCTGCTACCGCCTGCTTTTCTTCGTCGCCAAGGTCTGTGCCCAGCGCCAGCGCATGCGAGTAAGGGCCCAGGGCATACTCTTCCACTTCCTTCACAAGCGGCTCCAGCGCGGCCGGCTGCTGGGGCAGCTTCTTGTGGTACCAGGCCGTAGCGGCGTAAGTCGGTAGCGCCAGCTCATAGGGCAGGTCAATGCCTGGATTGCCGGTGGCGCCGTCAAGGAAGGTACCGAAATTGAGAACCTGCGACAACAGAATCACGCCATTCAGATCAATTGATTTGCGCTCGTCAAGCATTTTGGACAGCACCGCCGACCGCGTGGTGCCATAGCTCTCGCCAAAGATGAATTTAGGGCTGTTCCAGCGGTTGTACTTGGTAATAAATCGCGCAATGAACCGTGCAAACGCTCCTGCATCCTCGTCGACGCCGAAGAATCCCTTGCCCGCGTCCTTGCCAATCAGTCTGCCAAATCCCGTGCCGGGCGCGTCGATAAACACCAGGTCGCTGGTGTCGAGCAGGGAATTGGGATTATCGATGAGCTTGTAGGGCGCGCCAGGCGAGTGCTGATCGCCGTCGGTGACCACGTGTTTGGGGCCGAGGGAGCCCATGTGCAGCCAGACCGTTGAGCTGCCGGGACCGCCGTTATAGAAGAAGGTAATGGGCCGGCTCTCGGGCGGAGCGTCCTTTTTGAAGTAGGCAACATAAAACATGCGAGCGACGGGCGGCGCGTCGGCAGGTTCCTTGGGTGCGGAGATGGCGAGCTGGCTGCCGGGTTCCGGCTTTCCGTCCGGCCCGAGCTGCGCGTCCTGCCCGTCGGTCGAGCCAACTGTAATGGTGCCAGCGACAGCAGTGTAGGCGATATGCATTCCGCCGGCATCAAGCTCGCCTGGCGTCGAAGAGTCGGGCGCAGCATCTGAGGCCTTATCGGCGGACGCGGAATGCGGGGAGGACTTTTCATCCTCGGCTTGCGCCATTGCAGGCGTGAACAGCAAGCAAGGCAGAAGGGCAGCCGCCAGCGCCGGGGCTGCAAAACGAAGGCATGTTCTCATTGGGGAATCTCCCTGATGAAATTTGCAAACTTGCCGGGCCCGAACCCGGCACGTACCAGTGCCGGGCTCATTTGAAGACAGGAGACTTACTTCTTTTCAAATGGCTGTTTTTCGGTTATGCGCGGCCTCTCTTCGGCCTGGAGTTGCTTTGAAACTGCCTCAACTTCTTTGAAAACACGCAGCAGGTTTCCGCCAAGAATTTTTCGGCAGTCCTCGGCGGAGTAGCCCCGCGCCATCAGCGCAGCAGTAATCTTTGGCAGGTCGGCGGGCGAGTCAAGACCCTCCGGTAATTGGCCGTTCACGCCATCGAAGTCCGAACCCAGCCCCACATGATCGATGCCGGCCACTTTTGCAATGTGGTCGATATGGTCGATGAGGTCTGAGAGCGGGGGGCGGGGAATGCGATCGGCGGCTGCCTTCTGAATCTTGTCAATCTCATCGCTGCTGGGTTCCTTGCCCTCGGCTTTGATCTTGTCCTTGTATGCCTGCACTTCCTTGTCGACCTCGGGCTGCATAGCCTTCTGGGCGTCGCGATACTTCTGAGAGATAAATCCGGAGAAGAAATTGACTTGCACGACGCCGCCCTTGGAATCAGGCCCGCCCGACCGCGCAACGGCGCGAAGCATATCGTCGGTCATGTTGCGCGGGGCATCGCACAGCGCTCGAGCCGACGAATGCGATGCGATGACCGGAGCGCGCGTGATGACCAGGGTCCGGTAAAAGGTCTTGTCGGAAACGTGCGAAATATCCACCATCATGCCCAGGCGGTTCATCTCGTAGACCACATCTTTGCCGAATTCCGTCAGGCCCTCTTTGGTATGCGGCACATTTGCGTCGGTATCGTCGCCCGAGCTATCGGCCCATCCATTCGAATTCGACCACGTCAGCGTCATGTAGCGAACGCCAAGCGCGTAGAACTGGCGCAGCAGGGCCAGTGAATCCTCAATCGAATGGCCGCCCTCGATGCCCATCAGAGACGCGAGCTTGTGGTCGCGATGCGCCTGCTCGATTCCGGCGGCGGTGGTTACAAATTCCATTTGGTCAGGGTGCCTGGCCACCTGCTGCTTGACTGCATCGATAAGTTCGAGTGTCCGCCGGGCGTCATGGCCCCGGTATTGCTCGGGATCGACCCAGATAGAAAAGAACTCGGCTCCCAGGTTACCTTTGCGCACCGATTCCAGGTTGAAGTTGCCGCCATTCAACGGATCGCCGAGATCGAAGTGCTCATCCAGGAACCGTTGCGGCGTATCGGCATGGGTATCGATCACGATGGCGGACTTTTGAACTTCTTCAGGAGTGAGCTTCTTGTGACTCATAGGGGCCGGGCTGTGCGGCGAGGAGGGAGATTGCGCTCCCAAAAGCGCGGGAGTAATGAAGACAAGCAGGGCGAGGGAAAGATGGCTTCGCATAGGCTTGCGATGAGTTTATAACGCGGGGATGGCCGGGTTGGAGGCAAAAGTTATGTGGAGCGGGAACAAGAACAGCGTGCGCAAAAAGGCCGACCGGGGTTACCGGTCGGCCTCGAGTGTGATATGCGGAGGTCGGTGTTGGTTGCCGGCCGGACTCTCCGCTTGGCGCAGAGTCCGGCCCGCATTAACGATTACTGTTCTGCTTTCTTCTTGTGGTGCGGCTTCGGCTTCTCGCCTAGAGGCTTGCGGGTCTCAGGCTTGACCGTCGACTCGTCCACCGCCGTTGTACCGGTGACGTCGACTGAGAAGTCGGCTCCCGCGGGCACCAGGTAGTTCTGTACCTGCTGTCCTTCGGCATCGCTCGTAACGACCGTGATGCGCGATGCGTCGATGCCCTGGTCGGTAACCAGATAGTCCTTGGCGTTGACGGCGCGCTGTGCGGCGTACTGTTCAACGACCATGTGCTTGTGATGCGCGGCAAGTTTCTGATCCTTGGCCGTCTTGTCTTTCTCGGTTTGGGTCGACTCGCCGATCACCACCACCTTGGCGTCAGCCTGTTGCTTGAGATCAAGGGCTACCTGGTCGAGGCAGGCCTTGGCTTCGTTGTCAACGCGCGTCGGGCGCTTGGTGTCGGTGCTAAAGCTGATGGAGCACAACGCGGAGCTGTGCGGCTTGGGCGCTTCAACCGGTGCCTCGATGGTCACCGTGGTATTGGCGCTGGCCGTGTGGCCCTTGTCGTCAGCAACATTGCAGGTAATGCCCACCGCACCGGTAGGTGCGCCTGCGGAGGAGAACACAGCGCTCGCGCCAGGACCCGAAATGGAGCCGGCCGAGGCCATGTAGCTGTAAGTCAGCGGACGGTTCTGCGGGCTCACCGCAACCGAAGTAATCGTGGAAGTATCACCCGGCTTGATGGTAGAAGGATTGGCCGAGCAGCTGATCGTGGGCGGCTCGTATTCCTTCACCGTGAAGCTAGCGGAGCAGTTGGCGGTCTGCCAGGGCCTGTCGCCTTCCTTCCCGGGCTTGCCTTCCTTCACCGTGCCCTGCACCGAATAGGTGCCGGCTGCGAGCGAGCCGGTGGCTACAGTGGCTGTAGCTCCGCTGCCCGTAACGCCGGTTCCGGTCCAGCTATAAATCGCGTTTTCTTTGGGATCCAGGTTGCCGGCCGAGGCCGTCACGGTGACCGCTTCGCCCGGGAACACTGACGTCGGGCTGGCAGTGCAAGCCAAAGTCACGGGGGGCGGGGGCGCAATCTGGCCAACATGGAAAACAAACCCCGCGCTTAACCGAGCCGCGTTGATGTTGGCACGGCCCGCAAATTCTCCGGGGCCCCAGTTAGCGTGCATGTACTCGTAATCGGCCTGGAACAGGCGCAAGGCCAAGTGATGATTCAGCCAGGGCGTCTCATAGTCCATGCCGCCACCGACTGTATATCCGGGGCCAAACCTCTTGGGCTCGTGATAGGGTCCGTCTATGAGCTGGGCATCCAACAGGGCATGAACAAAAGGCGTGATGTTTCCAGTTGGGAAGCGGGCGATAAGGCCGCCGCCGAAGGTCATAAATCCATCGTCGTTGCCTTCGGTGCCGATGTTAGTTCCGGCAACGCCAGTTCCCCATTCATGTTCCGAATATTCAAACTGGATGCCGATGTTCTTGTTGTAGAAGTAGGCGCCGCTGAGAATTGCGCCGACATTGACCGCGTCATAGTTCACGTTCACAGGCGGATCACCCGCCTTTATGATCGTGTTCACTGTCCCGCTGGGGGCCAGATAACTATAGCCAGCGAAGATATCCCACCGAGATGGCGAACCTTCAGAATACCCTTTAGCAGCCGGAGCAGATTGCGCAGACAAAATTTGCGGCACAATTGCCAGACACGCCAAGGCAACGACCGAACTGAGATTTCTTAAAACTCGAGCGACCATTCACTTATCCTCCGCAGTTAAGGTGGTACTTGTTCGAAAAGGTCCCGCTAGTCCATCTTAGGGAACGTATTCAGTTGACCCAGAACTGACTCCAACGTCTTCATTCCACGTAAGAATACATTAGTAAACGTATCATAGCTGGGTGCCCCCGCCTAGGATTTTTCCAACGGATCAACCAATCCCGAACTTTGTATAAAACGAATAGATTCTGCATGATGGTTACTATGGTAATTCATCGTATGAGCAATTATGCACAGTCCTACCCTCGTTTCTTTTGCTTAGTTTGCGCCCCGAAAAAACACGGCGGATTAAGAACGAATGAACCAGCCAGCCAAGAATCCGGTCTTTGCATTGAATTGCGTCTGAATGGAGAAGAAATACTCCGGTTGAGGGCTTACGGCGAAGGCTGAATACCTGTAGCGAAGAACGAGCGCTTGAACCGCCTTGCTCATCCGCACCAGATCGGTGCTGCGGTTGAGCGCAACGTGTACCGCATTAGCGCAGCGATTTCATCTGCCGGCGACCGATTGCGGTTACTTTCAAGCGGCGCTAGTTACCGTGCGGGACTCCGACTCCAGTAATTCCAGTTCTTCGCGCTGAACTTCAACGGAGAAGCTCTGCCTGATCAGGTCGAGGGAGAGGACTACGCGAAAGCCGTTCTTGATCCGGATGACCTTTCCTTCGAGTCCCGATAAAGCTCCCGAGCGAATTCGAACCCTCTGTCCGGCAGCCAGGTAGGTGTGGGGTTGTGCCCGACGGTGATGCAGCGCTGCCCGCAGCGATTCGATTTCATGGTCGGAAATAGATGCCGGCCTGCCATCGACACCTCCTACCATGGTCACTACTCCCGGTACTTGCAGTGCCCGAACCCGTTCACAGCTACTCACGTTCACGAACACATACCCGGGGAACAGGGGAAGATCAAGCTCGACCTGGGCGCAGTTTTTCCAATTCCTCCCGGCGCGGTAGAGCGGCAAATAGTGAGGGATTTCGCGGTGCAAAAGATGCAGGGCCGCACGTTTTTCGTGACGGCTCCTGGTATACACGGCAAACCACTTTCGCGAGGGCGCCAGGTTCTGGCAGCCTTCGGAAACAGGAGTGGCAGCACAGGGGGAGAACACCGATGCATTTTCGAACAAGATTCGAACCTCCGGGAAGTTGGGGGAACCGGAAAGCTGCACTTGGCTAATCGCTAGCGCCAGTAATATATGAGTAAACTCAGCTTTAAGCTCCTGGCTGGTCTGGCGATCGATTATTAAAAATATAGCATGTGCCGTATTTGCAACGCGGCGATGGAAAGTCCCTGGAGCAAGAGGGAAGATTCCCGGAGCAAGTGGATCGTGCACGGGGTGTATTCCGACCGCAAAGCGAGCCCGCGCTTTGCCAGGGCGTGCTCGGTAAAAGGTCTGAGAAGTTGTGCTCAAGGTATCAAATCCCTATTATATCGATAGGGAAAGTTGCTTTTGTGCGTTTTAAAACAGATTCAGAGTTTTTATTGATTCAAGCGGTGGAACTCCGCGCGCCTCAAGGCACGAGATGAGCAAACAATTCCCCCCGGCGTTGAGGGTCTTGAATGGAAATAGCGGCAGGATTTTTGATAGCGGTGTGCATCGCGCTCACCGGTGTGGGAGCCGGTACCATTACCGCGCCGATTCTGATCCTGTTCCTGCATGTTCCCGCCGGGGTCGCCGTCGGAACGGCGCTGGCGTATGCTGCCATCGTCAAACTGATCGTTGCGCCTGCCCAAATGGTGCGCAAGCAAGTAAATTACCGCGTCCTTGGCTACATGCTGGTGGGAGGTTTGCCGGGGGTGATTCTGGGCGCGCTGCTGTTCAGAAGAGTTGCACACCAGGGCAACTGGTCGCTTGTGTATTGGGCATTGGGCGGCATTATTGTCTTCTCGTCGGGCTGGCACATCTGCCGCCACTTCTTTCCCAGCAAGTCTGACCGCGTTCTGTCTGACCGGGCTCAGTGGATCGCCGCACTCATGTTTCCGGTGGGAGCAGAGGTGGGGTTTTCATCCAGCGGAGCCGGCGCTCTTGGAACCGTTATTCTACTCAGTTTGACCACTCTGCCCGCCAGCATCGTAGTAGGCACCGACCTTGTGTTTGGGTTCGCCGTCGCGGTGGTCGGCAGCGGAATTCACTTCCTTGATGGAACCGGCGATCCCGCGCTGCTGATGAAGCTGGTGATTGGCGGTGTACTGGGCGCGATTGTCGGCGTCAGTATCTCCCCGCGGATACCGCAAAAGCATCTCAGGCTCGCCCTGTCAATCTGGCTGCTTATCATAGGCGTCGACTTCTGCCTTAAGGCGGCAAAGTTTTAACATTTCAGGCATGTCGACCATTACGCTCGAGCCCGCGCAGCCGCAGGATGAAATCTTCCTCTACGAACTGTATCGGGATCTGCGCGCCCCGGAATTCGCACTGGCTCCCATTTCCGCCGCCCAGAGGGAGCAGCTTATTCGCATGCAGTTTCGGGCGCAGATGACGTCGTACGCGCAGACCTATCCCAACTCCCGCTATCAGATCGTGCTGCTCGACTCAAAACCCGTTGGCCGGCTATGGGTAGTCCAACTGGATGGGGAATTCCGACTCGTTGACATTGCCGTCCACCCCGGCGTGCAAAGCCAGGGCATAGGCACTGTGCTCATTCAGCGCCTGCAGCAGGACGCGGCCAAGTCCGGACTGCCAATCCGCAGTTGCGTCTTTCGCGACAATACCGGTTCGCTCCGGTTCCACCAGCGCCTGGGCTTCAACATTGCACGCAGCGACGAGGCTTACCACTACATGGAGTGGAAGCCCGCGCCGCATTCCTAGAGCGGCCACTACTAACGGCAGATGTCGGCGAGAGATGCTTTGTCGAGAATGCGTGCGGTAGCATCGCGAACTTCAAGCAGTAACTTGAACAGGGAGCGATGCTTCACATCGTGCTGTATCCGCTTTCGAAGGGACTCGGCATCCTCAAATGGGGCCAGGGGGCCGTCGATCATGCGGAGTACCTGCCCTAGGCAAATTTCCTGGGGAGGCCGCTGCAAGCGATAGCCTCCATTTACGCCTCGTGTGCTGGTAACAAAGCGGCCGCGTTTAAGGTCAAGCAGGATCGCCTCAAGGAATTTTTCAGGCAAATGCTCCTCATCCGCGATGTCGTGAATCTTCACCACGTCGTCGGAATAATGCCTGCCAAGCGCGATCAACGCCTGCAAGGCATAGAGTCCTCTTTGAGAGATCCTCATCGGGTGCAAGTCTACCAAGCCCAGGGGCATTCGGCGTGGGGAGTTTGCAGCGGAATCAACTGGGATGAACTCGCCTGGATAATGTTTACTGTCGCGGCCACAGATTATCTGCGGCCACGCCCAATTGGAATCATGCCGCGGAGTTCGTCAAACTTTCCCGCCCAGCAGTAAATCCACTGCCTCAGCCAGGGAACTGACACGCCACTCGGCAAGCCGGATGGCCTCCGCCAAGTCAGGCTTCCGTTCAGGGGCACCCTCGATCAGCACTGTGGGCATTCCCAGCCGCCTGCCGAATTCAATGTCGACAAGGGAATCGCCAATCATCACGCTCTGTTCGGCTCGCACCTCCGGGAATGCCCTTACAGCCTGCTCGAACATCCCCGGCAGCGGTTTCCGGCACTGGCATTCATCCGTGTCATGCGGACAAATAAAGAACGCGTCCAGGCTGGCCCCATGCCTTGCGAGCTCGTCCCTGATAGCCTGGTGGATTTCATTTACATTTTCTTCGGTGTAGAGTCCCTTTGCGATTCCGCGCTGGTTTGAGACCACCACGGTTCGCAGGCCGGCCTGATTCAGCCGGGAGATCGATTGCGGCACGCCCGGCAGAAGATGAAGCTCGGCGGCAGAGCAGATATATTCGCCTTCCGGCGCCTTTTCGTTGATCACTCCGTCGCGATCGAGGAACACGGTGCGTATCTTCGCGAGAGTTGGAATATCGGCGGGCCGTGACACATAATCACTATAGAACCTGCGATTCGATTTTCCGCGAGCGGCGCTGGGAGCCGGTTTGCTCCAGGCCGCCAAGCGAGCCGCGACGCAGGTTGGCCATCAGTCAGCGAAGGGGCGCAACTTTTATGGGCCAGAACAGCGAAGCACAGAATGTCTTCGCCAAAGCTTTTGCCGAGCATCTTGAGGTTGTTAACGAGACCCAGGCCCAACTACCGGTTCTTGAAGCCATTGCCCAGGCGATGATCGCCACGTTAAGCGCGGGCCACAAGATTCTCTGGTGCGGCAATGGCGGAAGTGCCGCCGATTCCCAGCACCTTGCTGCCGAACTTGTCGGCAGGTTCCTCCGCGATCGCCAGGGCCTGGCTTCGGTAGCACTGACGACTGACACTTCAATCCTCACAGCCATCGGCAACGACATGGGTTTCGAACGCGTCTTTTCCCGGCAGGTTGAGGCCATAGGCTCTGCCGGCGATCTTCTTGTGGGACTTACCACGTCGGGAAATAGTCCCAACGTGATTCAGGCCTTTGAATCCGCACGCAAACTCAAGATGACCACGGTGGCTTTCACAGGCCAGGGAGGCGGCAAGGTGGCGCAATTCGCCGATCACCTGTTCGCGGTTCCTACGCGGAATACCCCGCGCATCCAGGAGGCGCACACTCTGGCCGGACACATGATCTGCGACTGGGTTGAGCTGAACATGATTCAGTCCGAGGGCGATCCGGCTCGCGTTGCAGTCCTCGGCCAGCCGCGATAACATGACAATTGGTGCTTTTGACGTCCGGACCCGCTGAGCGATGCTGAGCGGATTGGGGTTGGAGTCAGCGGGAAGCGGAACGCTTTTTGCTGTTCAAGCCACCGGAGCAAAGAAGAAATAGTCTTAACCGGCCCTCAACGACGGTTTCGGCCTGAATTTTGCGATCAAAAGCGCTTCCAAATGCGGAAGTGGTGAAATTGGCAGACACACCATCTTGAGGGGGTGGCGCCCAAAAGGCATAGGGGTTCAAGTCCCCTCTTCCGCACCAAGATCCTCTGGTCCTGCGCTTTGCGCGGACTTCGAAAGCAGTTTGAGAATGCAGCAGATCCTTTTCTACTTTGTGCTCACAGTCCACGTGATCGTTTGCCTGTTCCTCATCGGAGTGGTGCTCATTCAGCAGGGCCGGTCAGCCGATTTAGCCGGCGCCTTTGGCGGCCAGGGCTCGCAAACAGCCTTCGGCCCGCGCGCCGCAGCCAATGTGCTCACCCGCCTCACCACCTGGTCAGCGGTCATTTTCATGTGCACATCCATCTCGCTGGTGGTTTTGTTTGTGCGTGCCAGCGGAGGCCCCGGTGTGACCCATTCCGTGACCCAGGGCATCCAGACCGCTCCTGCGCCGGCCCCCGCCAAGCCTGCCAAGTAATTTGTATCGCCGGTCTCCTTAAGTGGCGCCGGGCCCCCGCCCGGCTGCACCGCCGGTGTGCTGAAGCGGCGGAAGAAGCAATTCTGCATACGCGAAGAGCAGCAGGGGCTGAAGCCCAACCTCCATTTGGGAGCGTTATCGGCACGAGTAAATTCGTGCCCTGATACAAGACCGCGTCCCGGCGAGTCTTTCCGTAGCCTTGAAGCCCATACTCATTTTTGGGAGCTTTATCGGCCCGGCTAAAGCTGTGCCCTAAAAAGAAACAAGGCGGGGTTCGGCGATGGCTGGCCTTTGTGGTCTCCCACCCATCGAGCAAGAAGCGCTCGATGGATGGGGCTCAGTTTCATCTCCGGCGGGTCGGATACACCGGTAGCGGACTTGTTACAAAACGGCCCAAGGACGACTTTTTCCTCGACCTATCCAGACCGGCTGTCGTGGTGACATTCACGCCCGCACTTGTCCCTGTCCATTTAATCTATTCCGGTGATGAAGATTCGCTCGCGAGCGCCGCTTCGGCTTGGCCTGGCCGGAGGCGGCACTGACGTATCACCCTACTGCGACGCATTCGGCGGCGCAATTCTCAACGCAACCATCGGCTACTATGCCTATGCCACCATCGAGCCGCTTGAAAACGGCACGGTAGAACTGGCCTCTGCCGATCAGCGTGACGGCACGAAGTATTCAAGTACCACGCCCCTGGTTGCCGACGGCAATCTCGACCTGCTGAAGCATATTCACAACTACGCGGTTGAGAACTTCGCCGGCGGCGCGCCTCTGAGTCTGCGCCTGACGACCCGAGCCGACGTGCCACCGGGGTCCGGACTCGGTGGTTCTTCCACGGTGACGGTCGCAGCCCTCAAAGCCTATGCCGAGTGGCTCACCCATCCAATCGACGACTACGAGCTTGCCAATGCGGCCTACGTGGTGGAACGCGAGCGGGCCCAGCTTCGCGGCGGGCGTCAGGACCAGTACGCCGCGGCATTCGGCGGTTTCAACTTCATGGAGTTCGGCCGCGACGGACGAGTGCTGGTGAATCCTCTGCGCATTTTGCCTGCGGTCGTCTCAGAGCTTGAGGCGTCGCTGCTGCTCTTTTATACAGGGAACTCGAGGGCGTCGGCAGCCATTATCGAGGAGCAGTCGCGCAACGTGGAAATCGGCAACACCGCGGCAGTCGAAGCCATGCACCAGGTGAAGCAGGAAGCCATCCAGATGAAGGAGTGCCTGCTCCGCGGCGACTTTGAGCAACTCCACCGGGTTATGCGCAGGAGCTGGGATTCAAAGAAGTCGATGGCCCGGGGAATCGTGAACGAAAGAATCGAATTCCTCTACAACTGCGCGCTCGAGGCCGGTGCATTTTGCGCACGGATCTCGGGCGCCGGCGGCGGCGGCTTCATGATCTTTCTCACCGATCCCATGCGAAGACTGCAGGTTGCCGACTCGCTCTCAAAGTGCGAAACCAGCGGAGTGGTTTACGGATGCCACTTTACCCACGCGGGCGCGCAGGCCTGGCGCGTGAAGTAGGAGTGAGAAAGGCGGGCGCTGTGGAGGCAATCGTTCTGGCTGGGGGATTTGGGACCCGGCTTCAATCGAGGCTCAATGGCATTCCCAAGCCGATGGTTCAAGTGGCCGGGCGGCCCTTCCTCGAAATCCTGGTCGATCGACTGGTTGATTCGGGCTTCGACCGCGTGATTCTCTCTGTCGGCCATTTGGCCAACGTCATCAGCAATCATTTCGGCAACGCGTGGCGCGGTGTCCCGATTCACTACGTCGTTGAAGATGAGCCGCTCGGTACGGGTGGCGCCATTCGCAAGTCACTGGAGCGCATCCACGCGTCCTCAGCTTTCGTTCTCAATGGCGATACTTGGCTCGACGTCCAATTCAACGCGATGAACGAGCTGCACCAGCGAACGCAGGCAAGCATCACGCTGGCCCTGAGCCACGTTGCAGACACGTCTCGTTACGGGGGCGTGGAACTGAGAGACGGGCAAGTGGTGAGCTTTATTGAAAAGGGTCACGAAGGTGCGGGCCAGCCCCGGCCTGGTTTGATTAACGGCGGGGTATACATCTTGTCGAAGGATTTCCCCTGGCCTGCGAATCTTCCGGCGCGATTCTCGTTTGAAACTGACATTCTGTTGCCGCTGCTGCCGTCACTGAAACACTCGGTCTACCTCAGCTACGGCAAGTTCATCGATATAGGGATTCCCGAAGATCTGGATCGCGCGCAAGTGGAGTTGCGGCGGCCCTGATTCGAGCTGCATGGTGCCTTCGAGGGCGCGCGTTGATCCCTTTGATTCTTTCTGAAAGGCGCGGGGACGAGTCAAGCCATATCCCGCAGCATAAGAGGCCGTGTATACTCTGCATGCTTCCCGGCCAATCCACACAAGACTTCCCGCACCAAGAAAGGTTGTTCCCATGCCCGCATATCTGTTGCAGGTTGCTTATACCCCGCAAGCATTGAGCGCGTTGATCGCAGAACCACACGATCGCACCCAGGCACTGAAGAAAAATGTCAAGAAACTGGGCGGCAGAATGGTCGGCTCCTGGTTCACATTCGGCGAATACGACCTTGTGGTTATCATGGAGTTCCCTGACAACGTGAGCGCGGCCGCGTGGGCGCTCGCTATCGGGGCAGGAGGCGCGCTGAGGTCAGTAAAGACCACTCCTTTGCTCAGCATTGAAGAAGGCCTCGAGGCGTTCAAAAAGGTTCCGGAGTCGGGCTACAAGTCGATTGTCGCGTCGTAGCAGGTAATCGCTGTTTTCTCAATTTGGAAATTCAGACCAGACTAGCGATGGTGAGTCTGAAGTTCGCTGAAAAACAAATGCAGGTCCATCGACTACGATTGGCGCAAAAAACGCGCCAATCTCCGCTCAGGATGACCGGCTGTTTTGATGTGAGCTTCAGACTTGGGACAATAGAAACTATCCTCATGGGCGGCGTTGATATCGCGCCGCCTTAAAGTGGCTCAGATACGATGCGCGCGACCAGATCGTAGTCGTGGGCCTCGGTGATTTGCGCCCTGTAGAAGCGGCCCTGCTCAAGCTGTTCCAGATCGCCAAAGTCGTTGATGTAGACCTTGCCGTCAATGTCAGGCGCATGGAACTGGGTGCGGGCTTCCCACAGCAGAGGCGTCTCTTCGCTCTCGCCCTCGGCCAGCACTACCAGCTCGCGGCCAATCCATTCCTGTTTGGCCTGGCGCGATATTTTCTGTTGCAGCTTCATCAGCCGCTTGCGCCGCGCCTCGATGGTCCGCTTGGGGAGCTGCGCGTCAAGCGAGTATGCGCTCGATCCTTCTTCATGCGAATAGCTGAAGACGCCCAGCCAGTCGAATTTGGCCTCACTGATGAACTGCTCCAAGATTTCAAGGTCACGGACCGACTCGCCGGGGAAGCCGACGATGAAACTGGTGCGCAATGCGATGCCGGGAACAGCAGCGCGAACTTTCTCGATGGTCTTGAGAAAGATGTCGGCGCCGGCGCCGCGCTTCATGCGCTTCAAGACGTCCGGCGAGGCGTGCTGCAGCGGCACGTCGAGATACTTGCAGATGTTGTTATGGCTGGCGATGGTGTCAAGCAAACGGCCGGTAATGCGGTTGGGATACGCGTAGAGGAAGCGCAGCCAGCGCAGGCCTTCAATTCCGGCCAACTCGTCGAGCAGCGTGGCCAGGCCGTCTTTCAGGCCCAGGTCTTCGCCGAAGCAGGTTGTGTCCTGGCCAATGAGGGTGATCTCTTCGACCCCGCGCGAGACCAGTTGCCGCGCCTCAGCTACAACCGATTCGAAACGGCGCGAGCGGAACTTGCCGCGCAGGTTGGGAATTACGCAGAAGGTGCAGGGATGATCGCAGCCCTCGGCGATTTTGATGTAGGCCGAGGCGCGTGGCGTCGAAAGCAGGCGCGGAGTGCTTTCGTCGTAGAGATAGGTGGGCAGCATGTGCCGCGCGCCTTGCCAGTCTTCGCGGCTGAAGCGGCCCTGGCGTTCGCGGTGGTCGCCTTCGGGCCGGGAATTCACCTCAGGGGCTAAAGCCCCCACATTTTCTGCCTGGTCAACGTACGGGCTAAAGCCCGTACCCTTCACAAGGCCTGCACCATTCACCGAGGCCGCCTTGTGCGTTCCCGCCTGCGACTCTTTGCCGGAACGAGCATCGACTTGAACGCTGGTGAGGATGTTGAAGGGCGAGGGCACAGTTGCGGCATTCCCCGGTCCCAGAATCGGGACCGGGGGTACCCGCGGAGCCAGGCCTGCGGCCTCGAGAATGGCCTCGAGCTCGCCGGTGCCTACCACGGCGTCGACTTCAGGAATGGTCTTGCGGATCTCGTCGCGATAGCGTTCGACGAGACATCCGGCAACGATGAGCTTTTTTGCCGAGCCGCTGGTCTTGTGGCGAGCCATTTCAAGAATGGTGTCGACCGACTCCTGTTTGGCCGTGTCGATAAAGCTGCAGGTGTTCACTACCAGGATCTCGGCCTCTTCAGGGTGCGAGGTAAGGCGCGCGCCGGCGCGGTCGAGAAGGCCCATCATGACCTCGGAGTCGACGAGGTTTTTGGGGCAGCCTAACGAAACAAAGCCCACGGAGGGGCCCGCGGGCGTGGATGGTTTGCTCACTCATCTATTGTACCGGGAGCCGGATTTTGCTGCTCGCAGGCCGGCACAGGGCGAATGACAGGCGCTAGCTGTCTTTGCGGTAGAGCATGTCGCGGATGGCGCGGCGGCGCATGGCGTTGGCCTCCATTTCGGTTTGACGCTCCAAGGCGGTCTTGTGGTGCGAGCCGGAGGGGGCGGGCGCGGCTGCCTCGGTCTCAGGCTCGCTGCAAGTGGGGCAGCGGTTGGCAAAGCCGGGCTTGCCGGGCCGCAGTTCGAACTCCTCTCCACAGGCGACACAGGTCTTGATCGGGAAGGTCATGGCAATTAAATGTTACCTAAAAGTAAAGGGCAAAGTCGATACCGGAAATTGGACGCTGGGCTTGGCCGTTTCGGCACGCCGCGTTGCGTGTGACATTCGCGGAAGTTGAGCATTGTTCGAGGCCGAATACGGGCGTGGACGCCCGTATGACAACCGCGCTAAGCACCCCAACGAGCAGAAATCACTCGCCGGGGACCCCGCGCTGGAGCGCGGCGCTACGCCGCTGACGGGTGGTAAAATCGATCAGTGCCGGGTCCTACGCGACGTAATCCCGCCAACCCCGCCAGGTCCGGAAGGAAGCAACGGTAACGGGCTAGTACGTGTGCAGTAGGTAACCCGGTACTTTCTTGGCGCCGTGGGCGCTTTTACTTTTTTGTACGAGAGCCGTGGTTTTCCGGGCCCTTTGCGAGGAGAAACAGAATTGAGCCTGACCGTACGCCCCATTGTGGGCCGCCGCGCCAAAATCACCGCGCTCGGCACTTACGTTCCCCCCGATGTAATTACCAATCAAGACCTTGAAAAGATGGTGGAAACCAGCGACCAGTGGATCATGGAGCGCACTGGCATCAAGACGCGTCACAAGCTGGCTCAGGGCTTGGGAGTAAGCGACATTTGCGCGGAAGCGGCCAGGAAGTGTTTGGCTGCGCGCGGCATAAGCCCCAGCGACCTTGAAGTGATTATCGTGGGCACAGTGACGCCGGACATGATGTATCCCAACACGGCCTCCCTGGTGCAGAACAAGATTGGCGCGTCCCGCGTGTGGGGTTTCGACGTCTCCGCCGGCTGTTCGGGATTTACGTATGCGCTGGAGGCCGGGGTCAAGCTGGTGGAGAGCGGCGCCCACCAAAAAGTGCTGGTGTGCGGGGCCGACGCCAACACGCGCATGACCGACTACACCGACCGCACCACCTGCGTACTGTTTGGCGACGGCGGCGGGGCGGTGCTGATTGAGCCCGCCGAAGAAGGCGAGATCGGCTTCATCGACTACCTAAACGAGATTGACGGATCGGGCGGTGTGAGCCTGTATATGCCGGGCGGCGGCAGCCTGAATCCCTCAACCCATGAAACCGTCGACAAGAAGATGCACTTTATTCACCAGGACGGGCCGGCGGTATACAAGTTTGCGGTGCGCAAGATGGCCGAGCTTACGGGAGCGCTGCTGGAGCGCAACGGCGTGACCGGCGCGGATCTGGGCTGTTTCATTCCCCACCAGGCGAACATACGCATCATTCAAGCCACGGCCAGCCGTCTGGGCATGAGTTCCGATCGCGTGATCGTCAACATCGAAAAGTACGGCAACACTTCCTCCGGCACGATTCCCCTGGCCATGGAAACAGCGATTGAGCAGGGCAAGCTGAAAAAGGGCGACCTGGTGCTGCTGGCCGCCGTAGGCGCGGGCTTTACGGTGGGCACGGTGCTGCTGCGGTGGGAGATCTGAAAGGCAGCTTCTAGCTTCTAGCTCGTTTGTTGGTAGAGCACACTTTCCCATTTTCGTCGAGAATCGCGTGTTAGCGCCAAAAGAGCTAACAGCTAACGGCTAACAGCTAAAAGCTAAGAGCTTGCCGATGAAAGCTGAAAGCCCTTGCCCTTTCGTCATATACTGTGCTCCACCTGCTGTGCGGGATGCGGGGCGGAAATAACCCCGGGAACTGCGCGGCGGGAAAAGAGTCCACGCGCGGAGGTTGACTATGGAAGTTGAGTTCACCGCAAGGGGAGTCAAAATCTCAAAGGCGCTGCGAGCGCAGGCTGAAGAAGGAATGGAGCGCATCGGGCGCATCCTGGGCCGCGCAGCGCATGGCACGGTAACTTTCAGCGAGCAGCGGCGTTTGCACATTGTGGAGCTGACGGTGCAGGCGCGCACGCAGAAGCTGGCTGCCACGGGAAAAGCCAACGAACCTGAGGCGGCGTTGCGCCAGGCTCTCAGCCATGCCGAGAATCAGGCCCGCAAATACCGCGACCGCAAGATCGTAACCAATCGGCTGCCCAAGGAAGAAAAGATAATGACTGCGCCGCCGGTGGCGCGGCCCAAGACGCGCGTTTCGCCTGATGGGGAGCCGGGTGAGGGCAAGCCGGCGCGAGCCAAGGCAAGGGCATCGATCGCCGTTCACTCGTTCCCGGCAAAAGCGACGATCGTTGAGCCGCACGTGATTAAAAACGGGGAGTGCTTTGCGCTGAAACCGCTGACGATTGAAGAGGCGGTGAAGGACGCGGAGTTCCGCGACCGGGATTTGCTGATCTTCCGCCATCCGTCGGGCGAGACGTATGTGCTGCATCGCAGGCGCGACGGCCAGATGGAATTGGTGGAGATTCCTTAAAGGCAGGGAATAGGGACGAGGGACCAGGGAATAGGGACTCGGGCGGGTGCTGGTTGCGAGCTTGGCTTTCTGACTGACCGCAGCGGGCTAGAATCCCGCCCATTGCAAATAGGCCACGATGATGGGCTGGCCCCAGAGGCTGGCCACGATTCCGCCGA
Organism: uncultured Occallatibacter sp.; assembly: GCA_964528915.1. GTDB lineage: Bacteria > Acidobacteriota > Terriglobia > Terriglobales > Acidobacteriaceae > Telmatobacter. The sequence continues at coordinate 329,177 of CAZGUD010000001.1, read as the reverse complement.
TGCAGAGGAATGTGCCGAGCGGGAGCTTGGCGGTGGCCAAAGATTCGGTCGATGTAGATTTGGTGCGACGGGCAAGCAGAACAATCGCGGCCAGCGACCCAAGCACCACTCCGATTGCAAACGACAGTAGAGCGCCTGAGAGCCCGAGCCACGCGGCCAGCATGGCCATTAGCTTGGCGTCGCCGAGGCCGAGGCCTTCGCGATGGCGGATGAGCTTGTAGATCCAGCGGATGACTAGGATCAGGGCGGCGGCGGCAACGCAGCCAAGCACTCGTGCTCCGAGCAGTAGCCAGGTTTGAGGGTTGGTCCAGCCCAGCGTTTCCGGCAGTAACAGTATTGAGCCGGTGAGGCCAAATATCATTCCCGGGATTGTCACGGCGTCTGCCAGCCAGAAGTGTTCGGCATCGAGGACAGCCAAGCCAATCAAGAGCCAGGTAAGGAACATCACATCGAGAGTTTCTCCTGCTGGAATGTATACCGGCGGAAATTGACCGCTCTGAATGCTTGGCAGATTCAAGATGTAGGCGCCGAGCAGGCGCCATGTGAGATAGGCCCAGATACTACCGACTGCAAGTTCGACGATCACATATCGCCATCCAATCCACACCCGGCATGTTCTGCAGCGCCCGCGAAGCGCCAGCCAGCTTACGAGCGGCACATTTTCCCACCAGGCTAGAGTTCGGCCGCAGTTGCGGCAGTGCGAGCGCGGTTTCACGATGCTCTCGCCGGCGGGCCAGCGCGTGAGGCACACGTTCAGAAAGCTGCCAAAGGCCAGCCCCATGAGCGCGGCAAATGCGGTTCCTAAAACACGAATCATCTGAAGAATTGAGTATACGGTTGGGAGGACAGCACGGAGGGAGCAGGGGCCTTCTGGCCCCTCAATACGATGACATAGATCACGGCTTTAGCCGCGGGCCTTTTGTATGATTTCCCGATGATCCTCGCTCCGCAAGAGATTCGGACCTGTTTTGTTTCGGCCGTCACGGCGAAGCGACGCAGGCTCTTTCAGGTCGACGCAAACGCCCAGCTCATGCTTGACGTTCTTCAGCATTATCGAGAGCAAGGCAGGTTTGTATTGCACTCCTTTGTCATCATGCCTGAGCACCTCCATATGTTAATCACGCCCGCTGCCGATGTTTCGCTCGAAAAGGCTGTGCAATTCATCAAGGGAGGGTTCTCGTTTCGGCTGAAAAGCAAGAGAGATGTTTGGGAGCGGAGCTATAACGAGGTGCAAATTCGGGAGAGAGTGAAGTTCGAAGCGTGCAAAAGGTATATAGAGGACAATCCAGTGAAAGCAGGGCTGTGTGCAAGGCCTGAAGATTATCAATTCTCATCCTCGCGTCAAGGTTTCGGAGCCGATCCAATGCCCGGGCATTTTCTGTGAGTTTGGCCGGCGGGATTAAAGGCCCGGGCCTGAAGGCCCGAATCGTGTGTGCGTCATTATTCAGTGGCCTGAAGGCCCCTGCTTCCTCCGTCTCGGAAATCGCAAATCCCGGCGAAGGCCCCTGCTCCTTCCGACTTCGAACGCAATCGTGGGACGCTCGTTGCGCAGCCGCTTGTAAACTGGAAATGCATGGACCTTCCGCAAGAGAGTTCCAGCCGCACGTCCCCGAGCCAGCAGATCGCGACCGACCCGGCGCGCGCCGCGACGCTCTTTGAGCGGTCGGCGGCCATTATGGCGCGTTTGCGTGCGCCCGGCGGCTGCCCCTGGGACCGCGAGCAGAACTTCGACACTATCCGCAAATACACGCTTGAAGAGACCTACGAGGTCTTTGACGCCATTGAGCGGCGTGATTTTCCGCACCTGGCCGAGGAGTTGGGCGACCTGCTGCTGCAGGTGCTGTTCTACGCAGAGATGGCCGCCAACGAAGGCCAGTTCACCATTGCCGATGTGCTCGACCACTTGAACCGGAAGCTGGTGCGGCGTCATCCGCATGTATTTGGCGACGAGGCTGCGCGCGAGGCGGGCAACAAGGCCGAAGTGGATTCGCGCGTCGAGGGTTCTTCGGCGGCAGTGCTACGTAACTGGGAAGAGATTAAAGCCGCTGAAAAGGCCGGCAAGATCTCCGGCGATACTGGCCAAGGGGATGCTCAGCCCGCTTCCCGCCTGGACTCCATTACGCGCGCAATGCCGGCGCTGCTTGAGGCCGTGAAGCTGGGGGGGAAGGCGCAGAAGGCCGGCTTCGACTGGCCGGACTGGCGCGATCTGTTACCCAAGATTTCGGAGGAAACGGCAGAGCTTGAGGCGGAAGCGGCTTCAGGCGACCCTGCGCGCAAACCGGCGATCGAGGCGGAGCTGGGCGATCTGCTGTTTACGGTCGTGAACCTGGGCCGGCACCTCGGCGTCGATGCTGAGATGGCGCTGCGTGGGTGCAACCTGCGTTTCCGTGAGCGGTTTCGCGAAATGGAATCGGCCACTCCGCGTCCGCTGGAAGAACTGGCGCCGAACGAACTCGAGGATCTGTGGACGGCGGCCAAACAGAAGCTGGCCGCGAGGCACCCCGGCGCTTCACCCGGGAGCACTGCCGGCGGGGATTCTGACGAAGTTGAAGGTGCGCACAATGATTGAGATACGCGCGTGCCGGGGATTTGACGAGCTGCAATCCTGTGTCGAGCTCGAGGTAGAAACCTGGGGCTACGATCCGACCGACCTGGTGCCGAAGAAGACGTTTTTGCTGGCGCAGAAGGTGGGTGGGCAGGTGATTGGGGCGTTTGACGAAAGGCCGGGAACAACGGAACAAGAGGGCAGGGAACAAGGGAACGAGGGAACAAGGGAACGAGAAGACGGGGCATCGGCTGCGCAATTAGTCGGGTTTGCGATGGCGATTCCGGGGGTCAAAAACACCGCGGCGGGGCCAACGCCGTATTTGCACTCGCATATGCTTGCAGTGAAAGAAGTTTACCGGAACCAGGGGCTGGGATTGCGGCTGAAACTCGAGCAGCGGATCGAGGCGCTTTCGCGCGGCATCCGGCACATGGAATGGACTTTCGATCCTCTTGAAATCAAAAACGCTTATTTAAATATCCACAGGCTGGGCGCGGTCATGCGCGAGTATCGACCCGATTTCTATGGTGTATCCTCTTCTCGACTGCAGGGTGGGCTCCCCACGGATCGTCTGCTGGCGGAGTGGGAGCTGGATTCTGAGCGCGTGAAGGCAGTTTTGGACGGCCGCCTGGCAGTCGGAGGCAGTATCGAGGAGCGGATTCAGGTCCCGGCCGCCATCTACCAATGGAAGTCCGAGGACGCAGATCGTCACCGCGCCCTCGCTGTTCAGTTAGAGAACCGGGGAAGGTTTCAGAAGGCGTTTCAAAAGGGATTGGCCGTAACGGGCTTTTCACTTGATGCGGAGGGGAATGGAGTCTTTGAGCTGAGCCGGATGTGAGGCGGAGCCTGGGACCCATATTTTGCAGTGCATTTGGGCAAAAACGATCGCTGAGGGACAAGAGAAATCATGAGAATCGACGCAATTATTCTTCGCGAACTTCACATGCCGTTGGTGCGACCGTTTGAAACCAGCTTTGGAGTGACCCGCACCCGGCGCGTGCTGCTGGCGGAGATTCAATCAGAGGGACTGGTTGGCTGGGGCGAGTGCACGGTGGGCGAGAGGCCGCATTTCTCCGGTGAGTCGACCGACAGCGCGTGGGTGATGCTTACGCAGGAGCTGGGGCCGATGCTGGCGGCGGAGAGTCCCGAGCATGGCGGCGACTGCCCTAAAATCTTCAAGCGCGTGCGCGACAACCGCATGGGCAAGGCCACGCTTGAAAACGCCATCTGGGATCTAGAAGCGCAACGCGAAGGCATCTCGCTTTCGCGGCTGCTGGGCGGGGTGCGCGACGTGATTCCGTGCGGAGTTTCGCTGGGCATTCAAAAATCGATTCCCGAGCTGCTGGCGGTAATCGAGCGCGAACTTGAGGCGGGATATCAGCGCATCAAGCTGAAGTGCAAGCCGGGATGGGACGTTGAGGTATTTGAGCGGGTGCGTAGCCGCTGGCCTGGGATCATGCTGAGCTGCGATGCAAACTCGGCATACCGGCTGCATGACGCCGACCATATTCAGTCATTCGACATGTTCGACCTGCTCATGGTTGAACAGCCGCTCTGGCATGACGATTTCTATTATCACTCGATGCTGCAGAAGCGGATGAACACGGCCATTTGCCTAGACGAATCGATTCACAACCGGCGCGACGCACTGGCGGCGATCGAGATGGAGTCGTGCAGGATCATCAACATCAAGCTGGGCCGCGTGGGTGGATTCAGCGAGGCCATCGCGGTGCACAACGCGGCGCAGGAACGGGGAATTCCGGTGTGGTGCGGGGGCATGCTCGAGTCGGGCGTGGGCCGCTCGCACAACATCGCGCTTTCGACGCTGGAAAACTTTACTCTGCCCGGCGACGTGTCAGCCTCGGCACGCTACTTTGCCGAAGACATCATCGAGCCCGAAGTGACTGTTTCGCGGAAGGGCGAGATCGCGATCCCCGATACGCCCGGCCGCGGCTACGAGGTCAAGACGGATCTGATCGAGCGCCTCACTGTGCGCAAAGAGATGATCCGCGCCTTTGAACTGGTGAGCTAAAATTCTGCCTCGCCGCAAGCTGTTTGCTCCATTAGACTGGAAAAGCATCTTTTGGAGGCATTCCTCTTGAAACAGCTTTGCCGTAGCATATCCCTGTTTTTAATTGGTGTCTCGGCGCTCGCCGCCGGGACTCAATTGACTCAAGCACAAAGCGCCGCAATGAGCGGCGCTGAGAAACCGGTTGCGCTATTGCCCGGCCTCGACAGGCAGTTGATGGACACCAGCGCGGATGCGTGCGTGAATTTTGCCCAGTACGCCTGCGGCAACTTCTCCAAGCTGTATGCGATCCCCGCCGACATGCCAAGCTACGGTTCGTTCTACATTGTTTATGAACACACCGAGTCCGTAGTGCACCAGATGCTCGACAAGCTGGCCGATAAGAGCGCGCAACGTACGGCAAGCGAGCAGAAGATTGGCGACTATTACGCGAGTTGCATGGACGAAAACGCAGTTCACGCCGCGGGGCTGAAGCCGTTGCAGCCCGAGCTGGATCGCATTGCCGCGATTACCGATAAGAAGCAGCTCACCGAACTGCTGGCGCACTACCAGCTCATCAACGTGAACGCGTTTTTTAACTACGGCGAGCAGCAGGATTTTACTGACGCGACCAAACAGATTGCGTCGGTGGACCAGGGCGGGCTGGGATTGCCGGAGCGGGACTACTACTTCCGTACCGGCGACGCGGCAGAAAAGACGCGCAAGGAATATGTGACCCACGTGGCAAACATGCTCACCCTGGCGGGCGAGCCGGCTGACAAGTCTGCGGCCGATGCTCAGAAGATCATGGCGCTTGAAACGGCGCTGGCGAAAGTCTCAATGGACGTTACGTCGCGGCGCGATCCGCACAGCGTGTATCACATGATGAGCGTGGCCAAGCTGATTGATCTGGCACCGGGAATTGACTGGATCGGATTTCTTGCCGATACCGGCGTGGCGGGTGTGGGTGAACTGAACGTAGTGAATCCCGATTTCTTCAAGGGGATGCAAGCGCTGCTTGACAGCACCGATCTCGAGACGATCAAGACTTACCTGCGGTGGCAGTTGATCAACTCCATTCCCGGTTACGATTTGCCGCAGGCGATGGACGATGAAGATTTCGATTTCGGGGGCCGCAAGCTGAGCGGGCAGCCCGAGCAGCGGGCGCGCTGGAAGCGCTGCACAGGGGCGACCGAGGGTGCGCTGGGCGAAGCGGTAGGCCAGGTATACGTCGCTTCGCAATTTCCGGCGTCGAGCAAGGAATTCACGTTGCAGATGGTGCATGACATCGAGGCAGCAATGGGGCGCGAGATCGACAACCAGGCCTGGATGAGCGCTGAAACCAAGGAGAAGGCCAAGGTCAAACTGCACATGGTTGCGAACAAGATTGGCTATCCAAATCAGTGGCGCGACTACTCAAAACTGGAAGTGATTCGCGGAGACGCCATCGGCAATTCGCGGCGAGCCGTCGAATTCGAGAACAAGCGCGAGTTGGCAAAGATCGGCAAGCCTGTGGATCGGGGCGAATGGCAAATGACGCCTGAGACGGTGAACGCGTATTACGACCCGTCGATGAATGACATCAACTTTCCGGCAGCCATTCTGCAGGCGCCGCTCTACGATCCGCAGGCCACGGACGCTGAGAATTTCGGCCATATCGGCGCCGTAGTTGGGCACGAGCTGACGCACGGCTTCGATGACCAGGGCAGCCAGTTTGACGGCAACGGCAATCTCTCAAACTGGTGGACGCCCGACGACAAAAAGAAATTCGACGCGATGACCGACTGCGAAGTGAATGAATATGGCAACTTTACCGCGGTCGGCGATGTGAAATTGAATGGCAAGCTGACCCTGGGAGAGAACACTGCCGACAACGGCGGCATTCGCCTGGCATATGGCGCGTTTCTCGACGACGCAAAGCGCAAGGGAATCGACCTGAATGCAAGCCAGGACGGCTTTAATGCGATTCAGCAGTTCTTCATCGGCTTCGCGCAAAACTGGTGCAGCACCGAACGGCCCGAATACCTCAGACTTACGGTGCAAACCGACGGTCACTCGCCCGATGTATTTCGCATCTTGGGTGTGGTGCAGAACATGCCGGAGTTCGGCAAGGCCTTCGGCTGCAAAACGGGCCAGCCCATGATGCCGGCGAATGCATGTCACGTGTGGTAGAGCGATCGGCACCCGACGGTTTTTGGCGGGTACCGATGCGTTTCTTCTTCTCTTGAGTATTTCTATTTTTGCTCGATCGCGATCCCACCCTGGCCACAAGAACAAAGACGCGGCGAGGGTGGAGCAGCGCTGTTCGCGCGGGACCAGCTTCCCCGAAGGATGACATTTGTAATTTAGTGAGTCCCGACTAGCTCTTCACTTTTTTTGCCGTAGTGGCTCACCACGTAGTTGTCGAGGATATCTTTGAACTCGGCTACGATGGTGTCTCCGTGCAGAGTTCTCAAGAGCTTGCCGTCAACATAGACTGGGGCCTTGGGTTCTTCGAATGTGCCGGGCAGGCTGATGCCGAGGTTGGCATGCTTCGATTCGCCGGGGCCATTCACTACGCAGCCCATGACGGCAAGCTTGAGCTCTTCAACGCCGGGATACTTTTTGCGCCATTCGGGCATTGAGGTGCGCAGGTAGCTCTGGATCTGCTCGGCCAGTTCCTGAAAATAGGTGCTGGTGGTGCGGCCGCAGCCGGGGCAGCTCGTGACTTGCGGCATAAAGCTGCGAATGGAGAGCGACTGCAGAATCTGCTGCGCGGCCTGCACCTCTTCAGTGCGGTCGCCGTTCGGCTTCGGCGTCAGGCTTACGCGGATGGTGTCGCCGATGCCAGCGAGCAGCAGCGGAGCGAGACCGGCGGTTGATGCAATGAGGCCCTTGGCGCCCATGCCTGCTTCAGTGAGGCCGAGGTGCAGTGCGTAGTCGCAACGCGCGGCGAGGTTGGTATAGACGTCGACGAGGTCGCGCACGCCGCTCACTTTGGCTGAAAGAATGATCTGGTCTTTGCGGAGCCCGAAGCGCTCGGCGGCTTTGGCGGAGTCGAGGGCGCTGACTACCATGGCTTCCATCATGACGTCGCGCGCGGGGAGCGGGTCGGCCTTCTTGCTGTTCTCGTCCATCATGCGAGTGAGCAGAGATTGATCGAGCGAACCCCAGTTAACGCCGATGCGCACCGGCTTTTGATTCTCGACGGCGCACTCAACCATGACCTGGAAGTTGTCGTTGTCTTTCTTGCCGATGGAAGCGTTGCCGGGATTGATGCGGTACTTGGCGAGAGCGCGCGCTGTGGCCGGATACTTTTTGAGCAGGATGTGGCCGTTGTAGTGGAAGTCGCCGATGATGGGAACGCGGATGCCGCGCTTGTCAAGACCTTCAACGATGGCTGGAACGGCGGCGGCGGCCTCTTCGTTGTTGACCGTGACGCGAACCAGTTCGGAGCCGGCCATGGCCAGGGCTGCGACCTGCTCAATGGTGCTGTCAACGTCGGCGGTGTCGGTGTTGGTCATCGACTGAACGACGACCGGAACTTCCCAGCCGACACGAACGTTGCCAATTTTGACGGTCGGGGTTTTTCTGCGCTGAATCTCAGCCATGGTTCCAGTTTACCTTCGTTCTTTCCCGGGGCCCAAACACGGCGCCCGGGGCACCTGCCCTGGAAGACCGGCCCACACAGTCGATACGCGATCTTCGGGTGTACCCCTCCCCCCCGGTTGCAACCCGGGGGGGCTGCCCCAAGTCTAAAAGTCTATTGTTTTGAGCGGGTTAGAGGGTGATCTCAATCCCTAAGTCTATTGTTTTCTTCGGCTTGAGATATGCAAGTCTTGAATCGAAAGGACTTTTTGCGATCGAGCACTGGGCAATTGCGGCCGAGATTGACTGTTGAAAAAAGGATAAGGCTTAGGGGTGAAATGATCTGCAAAGGGGGTGGGGGGTGCAAGATACTTGGAATGAGATGTTTGCGGGGTGGTTTGGAGGCGGAGGGGGTTGACTTTTGGGGATAGCACCTCAGGCCGAGCAGGATCGGAAGTTTTTTGGTATCTCCCCGGTCCCCAAAGGCGAGGGACCGGGGGCACAGACCTTTGTGGTTAGGCCAGGATGAGATCGGGGCCACCTGCCCTGAAGATATTGTGCGCCAGGGGAGAGTAATTGCACGCAAAGGTTTGGACGGGAAGGTTAAAAGTCTTTCGGTTTCATCCCCGGTCCCCAAAGGCGAGGGACCGGGGGCACCAACACCCGAAGGTTCAGAACAGCGTCTTCTGTGAGGCGGCCGGCTGGCCTTCGAGCAGCTCGCAGAAACTATTGATGGGCATGGGTTTGCCAAACAACCAGCCCTGCCCGTATTGGACGCCGCGCTTTTCAAGGAAAAGCGCCTGCGTTTCAGTTTCAACGCCTTCGGCAACCATGTGCAGTTCGAGGGAACGCGCCATCTCGATGATGTGACCTACTACGTTGCTTGTAGCGCCGTCGGTTGCAATCGTTTCGACAAAAGCCTTGTCGATTTTTAGAGTGTCGAGGCTCAGCGATTGCAGACAGGCGAGGCTCGAATAACCGGTCCCAAAATCGTCGATGGCCACGCTGAAGCCCTTTTCGCGCAGTGTCCCAATCAGCTTTGCTGTATCGGGTCCCTGCAAGAAAGCACGCTCAGTGGCTTCGAGCTCGATGTTTTGCGGACGCGCTCCGCTGGCTGCGAGCATATGGTCGAGCAGTTCGTGGGTTCGACCGGAGCGCAGATCGGCAGCCGACATGTTGATGGCGACCTCAAATTCGGGATAGAGATCGAGGAATCGTGGCAAGTCTTCCGTGACAATATTGATGACCTGCTCGGTTATCAGGTGGATCAGGCCGCGTTCCTCAGCGAGAGGGATGAAGTGATCGGGCCGCACGATGGCAATCTTGCTCTTCCAACGCACCAGGGCCTCGGCGCCGATGACGCGACGCGACCCCAGCTCCACAATGGGCTGATACTCCACAAAAAAGTTCTTGTTTTTCGCTGCCCGTCTTACCATCGACGGGAACGAAGACCTGATGCCGCTGATGTAGTTCACGGCCCAGGCAAGCAGTATTCCGCAAATAAGGCCGATGGGAGTGAAGTACATGGCTGCGCGTCTTACGCGAAGGAAGATGTAATGCTCTGGGATAGCGATGATTGCGGTAAGGTCGTATTGAGCCGATCGAGCGGCGATCACCAGGTATCCGCTGTCGAGGAAGGTCACTTCACTTCCTCTCGGCCGCGGTTCGAGCCACTTCTTAGGGAAATACTGGCCTTCTGTTGCCATCAACGCGCGATTCTGATTCGAGGGAATAAGAACGGCGACTTCCACGTCCTGGCCTTCGGTGGGCGTATCGGTCACCAGAGTGGGGTCTACTATGATCGCAATGCCGTCTTTCGAGAGCACGTTGAGCGGATGGGTTTCACCGGGGATCAATTGCAATCCGAGCCGATCGTCAACACCGCGGTCTGTGGTTAACGTGGGCGGCCCAAGGGTTAACGGATGTCCGAAGTCGAGCGAGGCGCAAGTAATTGTATTGCCCGAGATACGTCCCACCGCCTGCACGTAGCTCGATCCGAGTCCAAGATCGCGCATGACTGCAATGTCTTGCGGAGAGCACGGCGCGAAACCGTCGGTGTTGACTTTCTGAATTGCCGTGCTGAACTGGATTGCGGTCTCTTGCGTGCGCCGCAAAACATCGTGCGCGTAGCTCAGGCCAAGCGTCTTCTCTGTCGACACGCTTTCATTCCATGCGAGCTGGACAGAGGCCCATATCGGAACCAATACGGCGGCAGTGCCGACCGCAAAAGCAATCGCGACTCTTTTGGAGTGAGGCACCCGAACCTCGATTAGAAAATGGAACGCGGGCCGTGAAGTTGGCCTTAATCATATACCCCGAAAGATAAAGGAGGCGCGAGCTAAATAGTCTGCTGCCAGGTAGCTAGGCGGGTATTTGACCTATAGAATCTCCGATCTCGTTAGAGACACTAGAGCTGGTTGCATAAATATGCCTGATGGAACCCTCAGCCATCCCTCTGGGCTAAAGCCCAGAGTTTTTGCGGCTTTTGCGGCACGGCTAAAGCCGTGCCCTTTCAAAGCCGGGTTTATGCAACAAGTTCTAATACGCCAGCGCCACGGCGTCGGCGCGCATTTCGCTGCCGGCCGCGTAGACCCGCTCACCGCCCTCGATGCGATGCTCGATGCCTTCGTAGCGGCCGTAGGCGCCGGTTGCTTCGCCGATCTTCCAGCCGATGGCCTCGAGAGCTTTGCGGGTTTCTGCCGGGACGCCTGACTCGAGGTTGAGTTGGCCATGCGGGCCGAGGTTGGGCGCGTCTTCGCCCATGGATTGCGACGAGCCTTCGTGATACCAGCGCGGGCTGTCGGCGGCGGCCTGTACGTCGAGACCGTAGTCGACGCGATTGACGACGATCTGCGTCTGGCCCTGCGGCTGCATGTCGCCGCCCATCACTCCGAAAGCAATCCACGGCTTGCCGTCTTTGGCGGCGAAGCCGGGAATGATGGTCTGGAACGGCCGCTTGCCCGGCGCGTAAATGTTGGGGTGACCGTCTTTGAGCGAGAAGAGCTGGCCGCGGTCTTGAAACATAAAACCCAGACCATCTGCAACGAGGCCTGAGCCCATGCCGCGGAAGTTGGACTGGATCATGGAGACCATCATGCCGTCTTTGTCGGCGGTGGCGAAGTAGGTGGTGTCACCGTGGCCTGGCGCCTGACCGGGATAGATGGGATCGATCATGGAGTCGAGCTTGATGAGTTTGGCGCGTTGTTTTGCGTAATCCTTCGAGATGAGCCAGTCGATGGGGATTTTTGAGAAATGCGGATCGGCGTAGTAGCGGGCGCGATCTTCGTAGGCGAGCCGCTTGGCTTCAACCTGCACCTGCACTGAATTCGCCGACTGGAATCCGTAGCCGCGCAGATCGAACTGCTCGATGATATTGAGCATCTGCAAGGTGGCGAGGCCCTGGGTGTTGGCCGGCATTCCGTAAACGCTCACGCCGCGATAGTCGGTGACCAGAGGCTCAACCCACTCGGCGTGGTGGTCGTGGAGATCGGAGGCCGAGAGCCATCCGCCGATGCGCTTGAAGTAGGCGTCGATGGTCTGGGCGATGGGTCCGTCGTAGTAGGCGTCGCGGCCACCTTCGGCGATGAGGCGATAAGTGCGCGCCAGGTCAGGATTGCGTCGCACATTGTATTCGCCGGGTGCAGTGCCGCCGGGCATGTATGTGTGTACCGCGTTGGCGGTTTCTTCAATGCCGGAGTTGGGTCGAAGAAACGCTGCCATGTTGCGCTTGATGTAGTAGCCGATGATCTGCGGCGTGGCGTCTCCGGCCTCGCAATAGTGAATGGCGGGCTCGAACAGCTCGGCCCACTTGAGCTTGCCGTAGCGCTGGTGGAGGGTCCACCAGCCGTCGAGCGCGCCGGGAGTTGAGACTGCGATTGCGCCGAGCGCGGGAATGTGGCCGTTGACGGCGCGGGAACGGACGGTTTCGAGAGTGAGCGCTTTGGGAGAGCGGCCAGAACTGGCCATGCCCGCGAGCTTGCCGATCTTGGGGTCCCAGACGAAGGCGAAGCAGTCACCGCCGAGGCCGGAGCTGGTGGGCTCGACGAAGCCAAGTACGGCATTGGCGGCAACCGCAGCGTCGACGGCCGAGCCGCCGCGCTTAAGCATCTCAATTGCGGCTTGCGTGGCCAGCGGATGCGCCGTGCCGGCTGCGCCGTTGAGCCCCAGCGCAGGCGAGCGCGTGGCAAAACTTGCTCCCGACGGCCGGTCGCCGGAGTGAACGTCAGGGCGGGTGAACTTCTCCGCACCCGCGGGCTGGAACTTTGGCAATTCTGCGGGGTCAGATGATCCGCTCTGCGCCGGCTCTGCGGCGATGCCTTGCACGTTGACCGCGCCCGAGGCTGCTGCCAGGGGAAGAGTTTTGATAAAAGTGCGACGCTGCAATGCTGCCTCCAATTTTGAGGGCTCACTTTGAAAGGAGTTTTTCGTGTTCGGGGAATAACCCGTTGAAGATTACGTGATGGAGAATAGGTTACTCTAGAGCGGTCGCATAAATATGCCTGGGGGGCTCGGAAACATCCCTCAGGGGCTAAAGCCGAAATGCTTCTGCCACTTTTTTCGGCACGGCTAAAGCCGTGCCCTTTCAAAGCCGGGCTTATGCAACCAGTTCTAGAGCGGTCGCGACCCCGTCGAATTATGCCGCACCAAAGTGTGAACAACTCGCCAGCCACGCCCGGTGACTCTACCCAACGCCCGACGCTGCTGATTCGCGGCCTTAAGAAGACCTATTCAGATGTGCAGGCCGTTAACGGCATCGATCTTGAGGTGCGTCGGGGCGAGTGCTTCGGGCTGCTTGGACCGAATGGAGCAGGGAAGACCACGACCATAGAGATTTGCGAGGGGCTCACCGAACCGGATTCGGGCACGGTGGAGTTGCTTGGCCTGAACTGGAAGACCGGCGCCAAGGAACTTCGCCAGCGGATCGGGATTCAGTTGCAGGAGACGCAATTCCCCGACAAGCTCACGGTGGAAGAAGCGCTGCGGCTGTTCAGGAGCTTTTACCATCGCGGCATCGATATCGATGAGTCGATCAAGACGGCGCAGCTTGAAGAGAAGCGGCGGTCGCGGATAGGCGGGCTGAGCGGAGGCCAGAAGCAGCGGCTGGCGATGGCGACAGCGCTGGTGGGCGACCCTGAGCTTCTGTTCCTCGACGAGCCGACGACCGGGCTCGATCCGCAGGCGCGACGCCATTTGTGGGACCTGGTGGACGCGCTGAAGCAATCGGGCAGGACGATTATTTTGACGACCCACTACATGGACGAGGCGGAGCGTCTGTGCGACCGCGTGGCGATTATGGATCACGGCAAGGTGATTGCGCTGGGTACGCCCAACGAGCTGATTGCGACGGTGGGCGGGGAAGAGATTGTGGAGTTTGGGTTGGACTCGGCGCCACACCAATCCACCGAGGCTGCGCATCAAGCGGTTGCCGCGGCGCTCACTGCGATTACCGGTGTTCAATCGCACCGCGTGGACGCATCGGTCCATCAGCTTTCAGTGGACGAATTGCATGTAACGGTGCCGCTGATATTTGCTTCGCTCGAGCAGCAGGGGCTGCGCCTGAACGATTTCCGCACCCACTCGGCAACGCTCGAAGACGTTTTTGTCCGCCTCACGGGAAGGAATCTGCGCGATGAGTAGCTTTGAACACAGCAGCCTGTGGCAGTTGACGAAGGTCCGCTTCCTGCTGATTTTGCGCGAGCCAGAAGCCATCTTCTGGATATTCATCTTCCCCATCCTGCTGGCGGTGGGGTTGGGAATTGCGTTTCGCAACCGTCCGCCGGACGTATTGCCGGTGGGCGCGACGACTGCGCAATTGCAGGCTGCGATGAGCGCGGATCCCGGGTTGAGGTCTGCGCTGGTGGACGAGGCGACTGGGCGGCACGAGCTGGCCACGGGGTCGATCGTTCTGCTCGCGATTCAGCAGTCCGGAGGCGTGGTTTATCGTTACGACGACACCAATCCCGATGCGCGTTCTGCCCGGCTGCTGGTTGACCGCGCTGTTCAGACAACAGCCGGCCGGCACGACGCTGTTGCAGCGTCAAACGAATATGTCCACGAGACCGGCTCGCGCTACATCGACTTTGTGGTTCCCGGCTTGCTGGGCATGAATCTGATGGGCTCGGCGATGTGGGGGCTGGGTTTTTCAATCGTCGAGGGACGGCAGAAGAAGCTGCTCAAACGCATGGTGGCTTCGCCCATGCCCAAGTGGCAGTACCTCACGGCATTCCTGCTGTCGCGCCTGGCAATGCTGGTGGTTGAAGTGGCGTTCTTTCTTGGCTTTACGCGGTTGGCGTTCGGTGTTCCGTTTCGTGGTCCGCTGTGGCAGCTTGGGCTGATCTGTCTGCTTACGTCGATGGATTTCTCGGCATTGGGACTGCTGGTAGCCTCGCGCGCCCGAACCATGGAAGCCGTGAGCGGGCTGATGAACCTGGTAATGCTACCGATGTGGATTCTCTCAGGAATCTTCTTTTCGGCATCGCGTTTTCCGGCCGTGGTTCAGCCCCTGGTGCGAGCCCTGCCGCTTACCGCCGCCATCGACGCCATGCGCGCCAACATGCTGCAGGGCATTGAGTTAAACCACCTGTTGCTGCCGCTGGCAACGATGCTTGCGTGGTTTGTAGCGCCCTTCGCGGTTTCGCTTCGCATTTTCCGCTGGAAATGAGGACGGGTTGATTTTCGAGGTACTTTGACGGGGTTTGGAGGAGCGTCGGGCATCGGCGTCGGTTAAAATACAGTCAGACGGCCGAAGTGTCGGCCCCCTACCGCGTTTCAGGAAAGCTTCAATCAGGCTGGGAGACTCAAGGCAGCAAACGGGCTGCTCTGGGCCAACGCATCCGTGTTGTGAGGCTGCACTTCTATAAACGCGCTCATTTCCAGGAGGAATCCTTAAATGACTGAGACCGTCAAGAAAACCACAAACCGCAAACCGAAGACCGAAACCGCCGCTGCCAAGCCTGTCAAGGCTGCGGCCAAGGCGAATGCAAAAACCAGCAACTTGACCGTGATGGCGCCCTCTCCCGAGCAAATTGCAGCGCTCGCGCACAAGTACTGGGCTGAGCGTGGCTATCAGCATGGGCAGGATGCCGATGACTGGTTCCGCGCCGAGCAGGAGCTACGGTCGAAGGCTTCGTAGTTATTCAAGCATTATCGTCACTTATTGCCGGAAACTGCTGATCGTGCATTAGATAGCTATTGCATGGCGACGGATTGGCTTGTCTGTTTGCAGGCAGGCGCGGATCTGCCGGCTCGTGTATTTCTCCGTTGATATTGTGCTACCCCACCCTGGCCGCAAGAACAAAGACGCGGCGAGGATGGGACACCCGAACTTTACGCCATCGGGAGAGATGCCCTCAAGCGTCGCCTGAGACCGGTGTGCGCAGGCGGCCTCCTCTATAACGTGTGGCCGGTGCGCTTCAGCAACCGCTGGAACGGTGGCTCCTGATGCATGGTCGCGAATGCCGGATCGACCATGCGTTGAGCCAGGGCCGGCAAGTGTTGCGAGACGGCCTGGGACCGGCGTTGGGCCAGGAATGAATTGAATTTCAGTGCGCCCTGTTCGCGCTCGCTGCCATGCTTCCAACTCTCCGGCATAGGCGTACACGCAGGAGCGGGAACGATGCGTATGGCGGCGAACCGGCAAGCTCTCTTTCTTCTCCCACAACTGCACAGTGCGAACATCGCGGTCGAAGAATGCAGCAATCTCTTTCCACGAGTTCAATCTGCGCACTTGTGACGCAGGCCTGACCAGATGCGGAATCTGCGGAACACTATCTGGGGAAGTTGCCAACTGGGGAAGTCTCCACTCTGGGGGGAGTTGTTGCAGACAATATACCCCGTTTCCTGCACGCTTGGGATTAGCCGAATGGTGAACGCCGCTGCCGGTTTTAAGCGGTTTTGGATCGTCACGCTTTAGAATTGGATCAATATGAAATCAGTTCCCAAAGAGATGGCCCCCGCAGACAATCTTCTTGAGGGCAACCGTTTTATTCGCGCATGCCTGCGCCGCCCGGTCGACCGCACGCCGGTGTGGTTTCTTCGCCAGGCCGGCCGTTACATGCAGGAGTATCGCGACGTGCGCAAGCACCACACGCTGGTAGAGATCTGCAAGCAGCCCGAACTGGCCGCCGAAGTCACCATCACTGCCGCTGAAAAACTCGGAGTCGACGCCGCCATAATCTTTGCCGACCTGCTGCTCCCTCTTGAGCCAATGGGCTTGCCGTTCGAGTTCCAGGCGGGCGAGGGGCCGGTGGTTCATCATCCTGTACGCACGGCCGAAGACGTTGCCGCACTGCGCACGGACCGCGCCGACCAACTCGATTACGTCGCCCGCGCCATCCAGAAGGTAGCTACTCACTTCGGTGGCCGTCTCGGCATCATAGGGTTCTGCGGCGCCCCGTACACGCTGGCCAGCTACATGATTGAGGGGGGCGGCTCGCGCAACTACATCCACACCAAGCAGCTGATGTACTGCGAAACCAGTGCGTGGCGCAGCCTTTTGGACAAGATTATCGTAGTCCTGACTGAGTACTGCCGGCTCCAGGTGGATGCGGGCGCCGACGTCATCCAGATATTCGATAGCTGGGTTGGCTCGCTCTCGGTCTCTGACTATCGCGATTATGCGTTCGAGGCTTCGAAGCGCCTGGTTCGCGCGGTGCAGGCCATGGGCGTTCCCGTTATCTACTTTGGCGTGGAAACCACCGGCCACCTTGCGGCCATGGCTTCAACGGGCGCCGATGTGATCGGCCTCGATTGGCGTCAACCTCTCGATGAAGGCTGGCGCGCCGTGGGTCACAACCATGCTGTGCAGGGCAATCTCGATCCCATCACGTTATTTGCGCCGATCGAAGTTCTGGAGAAGCGCGTGAAGGAGATTCTGAGCGCGGCGAACAGCCGCCCGGGCCACATCTTCAATCTCGGTCACGGCATTGTGCCGGGCACGCCGGTTGAGAATGTGCAGGCCGTCGTCAAGATGGTTCATGAGTACAGGGAACAGGGAGCAGGGACCAGGGACTAGGGACTTGAACTGGTTGCATCAATATGCCTGAGGGGGGCCGGAAAATCCCTCAGGGGCTAAAGCCGAATGTTTTTGCGACTTTTGCGGCATGGCTGAAGCCGTGCCCTTTCAAAACTGCATTTATGCCCCGAGTTTCAGGGAGTAGGGAACAAGCCCTCGCAGCAGAGACCGCGCGGGAGAGCCTGGCGAGTTCAAGGCAATTATTTTAAGGGGGACGCAATGGGAAAGCAGGCTGTGTTGCTGCTGGCGCACGGAACGCCTGAAACCATCGACCAGATTCCCGAGTATTTGCGCAATGTAACGAGTGGGCGGCCATTACCGCCAGATGTGGTGGCGGAGATCCAGCATCGCTACTCGCTTATTGGCCGCAGCCCGCTGACCGAAATCACCTTTGCGCAGGCCAAGCTGGTGGAGCGGGAGCTGGCAGCAACAGGGGTGAATGTTCCGGTGTACGTGGGAATGCGAAATTGGCGTCCGTACATTCCCGATGTAGTGCGCAGGATGCGCGAAGACGGCATTGAAGAGGCTGCTGTTATTTGCATGGCTCCGCAGAACTCCCGCACCAGCGTGGGTCTGTACCGCCGTGCAGTCGAAGCGGAGGCAGGTAATCTTCGGATTAACTTTACGGATGGCTGGGCGCGGCATCCGCTGCTGGCCGATGCTTTTGCCGAGCGGCTTCGACCAGCACTCCGCAAGCTGAGCGATGAAGCGGGCCAGCCAGTTCCCGTGCTTTTTACTGCGCACAGCGTGCCCACTCGCACGGTTCAACCGCCCGCTGAAGGTTCCGAAACAGGACCGCGAATATGGCCGGGGGAGGGAGCTGATCCCTACGCTGAGGAAGCCCGGCACACTGCGGAACTGGTGGCCGAGCGCGTTCCCGAGATTTCAAAGTGGTGGTTTGCCTTCCAGAGCCAGGGCGCGAGCGGAGGCCCATGGATCGGCCCTACGGTCGAAGAGACTCTCGACTCCATAGCTGCTGAGGGATATAAGTGTCTGATTCTTCAACCGATAGGATTCCTGTGCGATCACGTTGAGATTCTCTTTGACGTGGATCATCTGTTCCACAACTATGCCGTCAAACTAGGAATAAGGTTGGAACGGCCGGAGTCACTCAATGAATCAGTGACCTTGGCCAAAGCAGTGGCCGATCTCGCGAGAATCTCGTTGGGGAATCTCCAGGCTTAACCCGATTCGGTAACGAAGGTTCTGGGAAGTAGCTCGCTCGGGGGCAAGTTTTTCTTGTGTTAAGTTTTTTCCTTTTGTATTTGACAAATCCATTACAATAAGAGCGCCTAATCGAACCAATCGGCTCTGCAACACTTGGCTGCTTCTGTATATCTTGCTTGATTCCCCGGAAAGGTCCAGGGTTGGTTTGAATAGAAAGCTTGAAGACAGAGGAGTGCGCAGTGTCATACGCAAACGAATCCCAGACTGCCGAAGGTGTGGTGCAGAAGGTTCAGGAGGGCTCCCGAGTTTTTTGTCCTGAATGTGGTGGTAAACGTGTTCGAAGGGTTGAGCGCAAGGGCTTCATGCAGAAGAGTGTATTTCCCTATTTCGGTTTCTTCCCCTGGTACTGCCGCGAATGCCGCAAATATTCCATGATTCGCAAGCGTAAGGGATCGAAATCAAGCGAAGAGCAATACGTGGAGCGCGAAGACTAGATTCCGCAAGTTTTTCGCGCTAGGCCCTGAAGAAATTCTTGATCAGGAACAGCACGTTGGCAGGGCGCTCGGCCAGCCTGCGCATAAAGTACGGATACCATTCGCTGCCGAAAGGCACATAAACGCGTACCTTATAACCTTCCTTCACCAGCGTTCGCTGCAAATCGCGGCGCACTCCATACAACATCTGAAATTCGAACCTCTCGGGCGCGATTCCTTGTTGTTTGGCATAGGCCTTTGCCGCTGCCACCATAGCCTCATCGTGCGTTGCAATTCCGTGATACACGTCTGAATCGAGCATCAATTTGCTGAGGAGAACAAAATTCTCATCCACTTGACTCTTGCGGGGGAAGGCAACTTCGGCCGGCTCCTTATAGGCTCCCTTGCATAACCTGATTCTGATTCCATCCGCCAGCAGTTGCTCGACGTCGGCCTGGGAACGGTAAAGATACGCCTGAATGACGACCCCGATCGCGCCCCTGGTTTCAGGGAGCGCATTCAGCCGGCGCACAATGTCGAGCGTCACCTGGGTGAGCTTGGAATCTTCCATGTCGATGCGGACGAAGTTTCCGGAAGTTTTTGCGTGCTGCGCCAGGCTTGACGCAATTTTCTCAGCCAGCTTTGGCGAAAGCTCAAGCCCCATCTGCGTGAGCTTCACGCTGATATTGGCATTCAGCTTGCGAGCTTCAATGGTGTCGAGAAGCTGGTGATAGATCTCAGCGGCGCGGTGGGCCTCTGCCTCTGACGTCACGCTTTCGCCGAGCGAGTCGAGCGTCACCGTCATTCCCTGGCGATTGACTGACTCTGCCACTCGAAGGGCGTCATCGATCTCAGTGCCGGCTACGAATCTCGAACTGAGGCGGGTGCCGATTTTGGAATGCTCGCAGAACCGGCGCAAAGAACGATTGTGAGAAAGTGCAATAAATGTCGAACGAAGTACGGGCATTGAAAGCCTCTAACGCGGAGCGCTTCTACGTCGCTTCTCTGCGGACTATCCAGTTTCGCACACGATACCTGCCGCAAGGGGGTCTGACGGCTAAGTTGTACACAGATTTTTCTTGAGGGGGCTCCGTATCGACCTGTCCGGAACGGGGGCGGGGAGGGATTTTACCCGCGCGCCGGCCAACGGTAATGGGCCACTGCGCGTTCTGACACGAACTGGGAAAGCGCCGACTCTTCAGCGCCGCGGCCGATGTTATGAACCACGTGCGCGTCAGGATTGGTCCCGGGCGTGCTCACAATAATGCCGATGTGCGGAAGCCGAGCGTCGAGCAGCCAGGTGACGATATCGCCGGCTTGAACCGCAAGCGGAAACGCGTCGCCTGGAGTGGGTCCGGCGGCCAACCATAGCCTTGCGCCGCAGCGGGTAAAGTATGCTTCGAGGTTCAGCACCCGCCGGTGGTCGATATTCGTGTCCGGCCGCTTCGATCCCCACGCCTTTCTGGCGGGATACTCATCGAAATGCTTCATCATATCTTCGTGGATCAACTTCTGCAGATCGATCCCAAGTCCGTCCCGGGCAGCTCTGACAACCACGTCCGCGCAGACTCCAGTGGATCGCGGAACATCTCCGCCCGGGTAGGGGATTGCCGTCCACGTGGGATCGTAGCTGGTTGTTACGCCTAGTTGGGTTAGCGCAGCCGCGGCCAGCCGTTGCCCGGCGGAATCAAGCGCAAAGGGCAATCGCGCGCCCGCGAGCCACGCTGCAAGCCCGCCGATAAACGCTCTGCGCCGCATTGAACCCTCCGGCCTAGTGGACCTCGTAAATCTGGCTGCCATGGGCTGGCAGCATCAGCGTGATCTCCTTGCCCTCTTTGGTTTCGCTATTGTCCCACTCGTTTGTGGCCGAATGCTTTTTCCCGTCCATCCCAAGCGCGAGCCATGTGGTCTTGACGGTGGTGGCCTCGTCGCCCAGGTTGAAGAACCCGAAGTACTCCTTGTATCCGCGCGCGCCCGGGTCGTTGATGCTGGCCCTCCACACGCGCAGGTTTTCAAAGCCCGGCCCCAGAGCAGACGCATCCACCGGCCTGCTGTAGGTTGCGTTCTGATTGATGAAAAGATAGTTCTGATTGCTGAGCAAAGATTTGGTCAAATCGTCGAGCCTGGTCAGATTCGCACCCAGAATGAGCGGCGCACGAGTAATGGACCAAAGTGCGAACTCGGTCTTCTCCTCTTCGGGCGTCAAATGTGATTGCCGCGTTTCGCCATATCCGGGATGCGGTCCAAGCCAGCCAAACGGCAGCATGTCAGGATCGGGCCAACTCCCGGGTCCGACGTAGGTATACCACCTGGCAATGCGGTCGAACTCGTCGCGCGTACCGAACGGGAATTCGCCGTCTTTGTGTTCGGAGGTCCACGAATCCCAGTGATCGTCGGCAATTCGCCACATCTGTGCGTACTTCTGCACTTCGGCGGCGTCTTCAAGCGGGGTAGGCCCCGGCGAAAGACTCAGCACCATCGGCCTTCCGGCCTTGTGAATCGCAATGGCGATCTGGCGGATTTCGCTAGCCCGGTAGGGGTGGCTGCTGATGCAATCCACCTTCAGAAAATCCACACCCCAGTTCGCGAAGGCATTGATCTGGGCGTCGTACCATGCCTGACCCGCGGCGTTGTCTTTCACTCCCCAGTTGCCGTCGTCCCAGGGGCAGGGGCTTGAAGTGTCGGCCGCATCGGTCGCGCTGAAAGTCGACCCGGCAATGGGCAGATTCCGATCGACTGCTTCGCGCGGAATGCCGCGTACGATGTGAATGCCGAACTTGAGGCCCTGGTGGTGCACCCAGTCGGCCAGCGGCCTGAATCCGGCGCCGTCAGCAGAGGAAGGGAAGCGCCCGGGGGCAGGAATCAGAATGCCATTTGAGTTGATCTGATACTTTCTTTCCGCGAGGTGCTTCCCGTCGGGATTGGCCATGTACCAGCCTTCGTCGATCACGGCGTACTGCCATCCGTACTGCACAACCCCGGCCAGTACGTTGACGTTTGCCTTGAACTGTTGCTCGTCGATGGTCAATCCGTAGGCATCCCAACTGTTCCAACCCATCGGCGGGGTAGAGGCCACGGTTTGCGCCCGCAATGCCGTTGCGCAAACTGCGAGAGCGATGGAAACAGCAATCAAAAAACGCTTATCAAGATTCATCGGTAAACGTATACCACACGGCACTGCGGCTGCGCAGTGAACGCCAAACCCAGTCTTGATTTATATTTCCCTTTCAAAGGGCATGCGCTGCTGATTTATTATGTAACTCCCCCCACTTCCCACAGGAGCGCTTCCGCAATGGATTCAGGAAACCAGATCTTGCGCGTTAGTTGGGGGCTGTTGCTGCTTTCGCTCTCCGCCTCGCCTTGTTTTTCAAAGCCGGCGCCGCAGGCCACGGCACCGGTTTTGCTGATCAGCGACATCCACTTCGAGCCGTTCTGGGATCCCGGCAAAGCCGCGCAATTGGCAGAGTCGCCTGAGTCGGATTGGGCGGCGATTCTTTCCTCAGATGCCTCGCCGGATCGCGAGGCCCGATTCGCTGAGCTTCAGCAGGCCTGCCACGCACGCGGCGCAGACACATCTTATCCCCTCTTTGCATCCAGCCTGAATGCCATGAAGACCAACGCGGCGGGCGCGAGGGTCGTGACCGTGAGCGGCGATTTGATCTCCCACTCTTTCAGTTGCAAGTTTGCCAAGGTCTTCCCAAACGCCAAGCCCGGCGAGTACCGCGTCTTCGTCGAAAAAACGATCAAGTTCGTAATCGGGTCTCTTCGCGCCACGCTGCCCGGCCTCCGTGTTTATGCATCGCTGGGCAATAACGACTCGGATTGCGGTGACTATCAGCTCGATGCGGATAGCAGCTTTCTGCACGACTTGGACAAGGCTTTCACTAATGATGTTCCTTCGATCGATATGCAGGAGTCCCAGGCAGATTTTGCAATCGGCGGTAACTACAGCGCCACCCTTCCCAAGCCTTTTACGAACATGCGCCTGCTGATACTCGACGATCTGTTCATGGCGCACAAGTACCAGACCTGCGCGGGCAAAGATGACTCGTTTGAAGGGACGCGGCAGATTGCGTGGCTGCATGCACAGCTCGAGAGCGCGCGGCAGGCGAAGGCGAAAGTCTGGGTAATGGCACACATTCCGCCCGGAGTCGATGTGCACGGCACGGCAACAAAGGGCAAGAGTATCTGCGCCGGCGAGGATCCGGCGATGTTTCTTTCGAGCGACGATTTGCCTAACGCGCTTGCGCCCTACGGCGATGTGATTTCGCTGGCCATTTTCGCTCACACTCACATGGACGAAATGCGTCTCATCGTCCCCGTCGACACAACAAACCCCGATCATGCGGTAGCGGTGAAACTGATCCCCTCAATCTCGCCGATCGATGGCAACAATCCGTCCATCACCGTGGCACAGATCGATCCGCGCTCAGGAACGATGGTTGATTACAGCGTCATCGCCGCGTCGAACCAGACCGGCATCGACACAACGTGGGCGGAGGAGTACAACTACGCGAAGGCTTATAACGAGGCCGCGTTTTCTGGCGCGGCGCTTGCCAGGCTGATTGATGGATTCAGGTCGGACACCGGCGCCAAGTCGCCTTTCAGCCAGGACTACATCCGCAATTTCTACGTGGGCGACCGCTCCAGCGAACTGGTGCCGTTCTGGCCGATGGCCGCCTGCGGCCTCATCAACATGAGCGAAGACAGCTTCCGCGCGTGTGTGTGCAGCCGGTAGAAACTCGCTCCGCGGCTAGCCTGCATTTCTCCGAGATTCGTACCGCCGGCCTGCTGACCGGCTATGTGGAGGGTCTCTGCAGGCAGCGGAAAAACTCATCAAGTGGAGTGCAACAGTCGAAACCACCCCTCAGGGGTTAAAACCCCGACTCACTTTATGGAGCTTATTGGCACGGATAAATCCGTGCCCTTTCAAAACTGCGGCGTTGGTCGAGTTTTTCAGCAGGGTCTCCAGACCGTCCAGCGACTTATTCTCATTTCTCTTGCTTGCTGCGAGGAATGCGGTTTGGCCTTCCGCATCATCCGGTTTAGCTTCTGGCATCATGCGATTTGGCCTGCGGCATCATGCGATTTGGCCTGCCGCAGCATTTCCACACTACAATGACCGGCATGACGCTGCGCTCTGTTACTCGCCGCGAGTTTCTGTCTAGTTCCGCTGCTGCTGCTGCGATCGTCAATTTAGACCCAGCCGCAATCTGGCCTGAATCCGCCGCCAACCAGACACAAACTATCCCTGCCTGGGCCTCGAAGCCCATGCGCTGGTTTCAGCTCACTCTGGTTGAGGACGATCCCTTTCATTACGATCCGGCTTTCTGGCTCGACTACTTCGAGCGCACACACACTGAGGGGGTTTGCCTGAGTGGGGGAGGCTGCGTGGCCTACTATCCCACGCAGATTCCGTATCACCATCGCAGCGCGTGGCTCGGTGGCCGCGACGTTCTGGGCGAACTGATCTCCGGCTGCCGGAAGATGGGTATGTCGATCCTGGTGCGCACCGATCCGCACGCCACTTACGACGATGCAAAAGCCGCGCACCCCGATTGGATCGCCGTCGATGCAGACCGCAATCCGCGCCGCCACTGGGCTTCGCCGGAGATGTGGCTCACCTGCGCCTATGGCCCTTACAACTTCGAGTTCATGACTTCAGTGCACCAGGAGATCATGACTCTTTATCGCGCCGACGGCCTTTTTCACAATCGCTGGGATGGAAACGGCATCTGCTATTGCGTCCACTGCATGCAGGATTTTCGCACCGCGGCGAACCTCGATCTGCCTCGGACCACCGATCCCGCCGACCCCGCGTATGTTGCGTGGCAAACATGGCGCCGGGAGCGGCTCCTCGCGCTGATCGATCTATGGAATACAACGATTCGCGCCGTTAATCCCGAATCAAGTTGCATTCCCAATAACGGCAGCGGCGCGCTCAATTCGCTCGATTCAGTCGAGCTGAGCAAGCGCGCTCCAATGCTGGTGGCCGATCGCCAGGGACGCAGCGGCCTGGCAGCGCCGTGGCTCATCGGCAAAACCGCGAAGGAGTTCCGCGCCACCATGGGCGCGAAGCCCATCATTGGACTCTTTGGCGTGGGCCTCGAAGAGCGATACCGCTGGAAAGACAGCGTGACCAGCGACGCCGAAATCCGCATCTGGACGCTTGAGGCAATTGCCAATGGCATGCGCCCCTGGTGCAGCAAATTCAGCGGCACGCTGCACGATGAGCGATGGCTCGCGGGAGTGGAAGAGCTCTACGCTTGGACCGAAAAGAACTGCGACTACCTGATGCATCAGCAGTCGCTGGCCCGGGTGGCCATCGTTTACTCGCAGCAGACAGCGTGGCATCTTGGAGGCCAGGCGCAGGCAAAGCTCGAGGACTACGCGCTGGGCTGGTGCCAGGCGCTGATCGAGTCGCGCATACCATTTGAGATGGTGGACGACCGGTTGCTCGACCCAGAGCATCTGGCGCCCTTCAAGCTGATTATCCTGCCTAATATCGCGCTGCTCAGCGACGCGCAGTGCGAGCGGATACGGGCCTTTGTTGCCGCAGGCGGCAGCATTATCGCCACCCTTGAAACCAGCCTGATCAAACCGGATGGCTCTCATCGATCGAACTTCGCACTGGCCGATCTCTTCGGAGTAGATGCTGCGGGCAAGCCCGAGGGCCCCCTGCTCAACTCCTACATCCGTCTTGAGCACGACGCCGAGCCGGGCAGTGAATTCTTTCGCGGCCTTGAGCACGCTCCGCGGGTCATCAACGCCGTCAACCGTCTTCCGGTAAATCCGCGCGCGAAGTTTGCGCGCACGCCATTCACGTTGATCCCAAGCTACCCTGACTTGCCCATGGAAAAGGTCTACCCGCGTTTGGAAAAGACCGATGTCTCCTGCCTATACCTTCGCCAGCCCGCCGGCCGCGTTGCGTATTTCCCCATGGATGTCGATCGCACCTTCTGGGAGGTGCTCAGCGGCGACCATCTTCACATCCTGCGCAATACCGTTCTATGGGCGCTCGATGAGTCCCCCGTCATTACGGTCGACGGCCCCGGCTTGCTGGATGTGAATGTGTGGCGCAATCCGTCGTCGATTACGATTCACCTGGTGAACCTTACCAATCCGATGGCGATGAAGGGGCCGTTCCGCGACTTCTTTCCCGTCGGCCCGCAAAAAGTGCTTCTCAATTTGCCAATTGAATTCCGGGAGGGGAATGCGCGGCTCCTGGTCGCTGAAACCAATGCTGAGGTCAAGAGAACAGATGGAATGCTTTCTATTACTGTGCCTTCGATCGTCGATCATGAAGTGATTGCTGTCGATATTTAGTGGGTTGAGGCTGGGGTGCGCCGAAGAACAACTGCAGTCATACATGTCGCGTTGCGACGTCCAGAGAGGATGATAATGAGGCCCGGTATCAAGCCGTGTGCGGGCGGGGACGCCCGCACTACAGCCGGTCAGGAGACCGGCGGTACAACTGAGCTGGATACCGGCGGTACCTGATTTCAGGGCAGATCCTTTGAGTGCGGTCGCGGCGGTGACCTTGGCTCAGGATGACAACTCTGTTTTGTATTGAACCTCATGGACGAGACGTTGGCCGGGTTGGCAAGCGTGGCGGTGGCCCCGCCATCAGTGACACCCTTTGCGATAAGCTGGTCGAGTGACTGATTCACCTCGATTCCTCGCCCGCCGGCGCGGATTGCTGATAACGCTCGTCGCGGCATTCGCGATGTCGGCGCTGGCCGTAACTCCCTGCGCAAGCCGGGCGCAAACGAGCTTCAATTCCGCGCTGCCGCTCGCGCACGTTGACAACGCGCCCAACTCCGCATGGGCACAACAGCAGCATTACGTTGTTCTGGTGTCGCTCGATGGCTTCCGCTGGGACTATGCCCGCCGCGATCACGCCGAGCATTTGCTTGCGCTCGGCAAGAAGGGAGTGTGGGCGCCCGAGGGCATGTTACCCAGCTACCCCTCGCTCACATTTCCCAATCACTTCACGCTCGTCACCGGGCTTTATCCGGAACATCATGGTCTGGTGGCCAACAGCTTTTACGATCCCGCGCGCAACGCACGCTACGGTATGAGCGACCCCAAGGCCGTGACCGATGGCACGTGGTACGCGGGCACGCCGCTCTGGAGCCTGGCCGAGGGCCAGGGCATGCATGCCGCAATTCTTCTGTGGCCCGGCTCTGAAGCTGAGATTGCCGGCTTCCGCCCCACCTGGTATGCGCACTTCGACGCAAAGACTGAAGCCACGCCCGAAGCTCAGCAGGCCCGCATCGATGATGTCGTTTCGCTTCTGCATCTGGCGCCCGCCGAACGCCCCCACTTCATCGCCATCTATTACTCTGAGCCCGATCACGAGGGCCATGAATTTGGCCCGGACGCGGCTGAAACCCGCAAGGCCGCACTCAAAATGGACGCCGAGATCGGCAAGCTGAAAGCGGCGCTCGACAAAACCGGACTTCCCATCGACCTGGTGGTGGTGAGCGATCACGGAATGGTCCACTCAGAGGGTCCCTGGATCAACCTCGACTCTCTCGCCGATCTCAAGGGTTTCCAAGCTGTCGGGCCGCTCCTCTACGCCTCCAGCGAAGACGACCGCGTCAGGGTGTACAACCAGCTCAAGAAGGCATCATCCCAGTTCATGGTTTACCGCTTGAAAGACGTGCCGCCGGAGCTGAAGTACAATCAGAATCCGCGCGAAGGTGACCCGGTTGTGGTCGCGACCGGTCCGTACGCAATTCGCGCGCATGCGCCGGACGCGGGCTTTACCGATCATCCGCCAACCGCGGGCATGCATGGATTTGATCCGGCCAAGGTTCCCGAAATGAAGGCCAGCTTTTTTGCCGCAGGGCCTGACATTCTGCCCGGCAAGACAGTTGTGCCATTCGAAAACGTCAACGTCTATCCGTGGATCGCGCACATGCTCGGGCTGAAGCCGGCCAAGAACGATGGCAGTTTGAACATCCTGGCGGGCACGTTGCGTGACAACGGCGCCGAGCAGGATAAACAAGATCTGGATAAGTGAGAAGAGGAAGAATAACAGGAGCAAGAGGGAATGGGTCTTGTACTTGGAATCGATGGCGGCGGCACGCATACTCGCGCCTCCATCGTAGATAGTTCGGCCGCGACCGAAAATGAAACGCGGGCATTTGCCGAGAGCGGTTCCATCAAGCGACTTCGCGTAGGCGCCGAAGCTGCTGAAGAGAATCTTCGCGCCCTGCTTGCGGATGTCTACGCACAGGCGGGCGTTACCAGTGTCGAGGCGGCATCGGTCGGTGTGGCCAGCGCAAACATGCCTGGCATTCCTGAGTGGATTACCGCTGTGCTCAGCGAATTCAGGATCGAAAAGTCAGAAGTGGTGGGCGACCAGGTGATCGCGCTTGATGCAGCTTTCGAAGGGGGGCCGGGAATCCTGCAGATCGCGGGCACTGGCTCAAACACCATTGGCCGCGCGCCTGACGGGAGCGGGGAAAGCGCCGGCGGCTGGAGTTCGCGCCTGGGCGACGAAGGCTCCGGCTACTGGATCGGCCTGCACGCAATACGCCGCGCGCTGAATGCTTACGATCGCGAAGAGCCAACCGAGGTATTGAAGAGGGTCGGCGAGATTTGGGGAACGCCAACGCTTGAAGCGCTTATCAATCTTGGCGACAGTACGCCCGGGCCTGATTTTGCAGCCCTGGCGCCTGCTATCAGCGATCTTGCCGAGGCAGGCGACGCGGTGGCCATCGGCGTGTTGAAGCAAGCCGCGGCGGACCTTGTCGGTTTTGTTCTATTGGTGCGTTCCAAGCTTCGCTCAAAGCATGGCATCGCGGGCGAAGTACCGGCGGCCTTCACCGGCAGCGTGATTGAGAAGACGCCGATTGTGCGCCGCGATTTTTTTGCCGGCCTCAAAGCTGCCGCGCCAGCGATGCCGGTCCGCGAAAGTGCGGTCGTCGCTCTCGAAGGCGCAATCTGGCGGGCAAAACGGCTGGCTCAATGAGCCGGAATTGCGTCAGTTCATAACACTGTTCCGTGCACTCTCCTTGCGCTCTCTTCCTGGCGCGAAGGCGGGAGAGCAAAGAATTTCTGCAACCGTCGATTGGAGTTTTTGAGATTTCCCACCCATTTCGCAAAGAACGCGAAATGGATGGGGCACGGAGTTTTTTGTTTTCTCGCTGCAGCACCTTGATCGAGATTGCCGCAGCTAGCGGGCTGCCAACGCTCCAACCAACTCACCGTTGTGAATGGACGCGACCAGCTTGCCCGTTGCGTCGACGGCGACAAGATTCGCTTTGCGGCCAACGGCGATGGTCCCTGCCTCGGCGCAGAATCCGGTCATCGCCGCAGGATTTACCGTGAGCAGCCGCAATGCCTCTTCGACCGTCACCCCGGTGAACTTGACGAAGTTCTCAAGCGCGCGATCAAGGGTCAAAACGCTTCCTGCGAGCACGCCGCGCGCCATGGCGCGGCCATTGGCCACCTGCACGTTAAAATTGCCAAGTTGATATTCGCCATCCGGCATGCCGGCTGCGCTCATCGCATCCGTAATCAGAATGCCGCGCTCGGGGCCCTTGGCGCGCCACCAGATCTTTGCCATCTCCGGTGCAGAGTGGATGCCGTCGCAGACCAGCTCAGCGTAGAGCGAATCGGTCGCGAGCACTGTGCCCAGGATTCCCGGCTCACGGTGATCGAGCGGCCGCATGGCGTTGAAGGTGTGCGTGGCGCTCACCGCTCCGGCGGCTATTGCCGCGCGCGTCTCCGCCGCGGTTGCATTCGAATGGCCCACTGAAACCCTCACGCCCTTTGCCGTGGCATGCGCCGCGAGCTCCGGCGCACCCGGCAACTCGGGAGCGAGAGTCATCAACCGCGCGTGGCCACCTGCGGCGTCATAGAGCCGGGCAAAGGTTGCAATGTCGGGCTCGAGTAGATATTCCTTTGGCTGCACGCCGCATTTCGCGTGCGACAAGAACGGCCCCTCAAGGTGAATTCCGATGGGCAGGGCCGCGTCGCCGTCCGCAAAAAGATCAGGATGGTCGATCAGTTTTGCCAGGCCGTCGAGCGCGCGCAGCGTCATATCGAGCGGAGCTGTAACGGTGGTGGCGAGGTAGCTTCCGGTTCCGCGCGTCGCCAGGAACCTGCCGATTGCGCCCAGCGCCTCCGGCGTGGCCTCCATAACATCGTGTCCGGCGGCACCATGAATGTGCACATCGAAAAATGCGGGCGCCAGCATTGCGCCTTCGAACTCGTGCGCTTCAGCGCCCGGAACTTCGACGCGCGCGCCAAATCCTTCAGTGATGGCGACAACCCGGTCGCCTTCAATTTCGACAACGGGATAGGGAATCAGAGAGGAGCCGGTCCACAGGCTGCCAGCAGTCAATACCGTGTGCATGGCTCTCAATTATAACCAGCAAGCTGCGCAGAAGTCTTTAAAACGATCATAATCCTGATCTGAAGCAGACTCAGACTGCAAACCTGTCCTGAGGGGCTCGCGCGCGAGATTACCGGTACTTGCGCAGCACGCCCAGCACGCGGCCCTGAATGGCTACGTTGGCAGCCGGCACGTAGATCGGATCCATTTCAACATTGGACGGCTGCAGGCGGATGACGCTGCCCTCAGGATAGAAGCGCTTGAGCGTCGTCTCGGCGCCGCCCACGAGAGCAACCACAATCTCGCCCTGGCGCGCGGTCCTGGTGCGCTCCACCAGCACGTAGTCGCCGTCGATAATGTGCTCGTCGCGCATGGAGTCGCCGCGCACCTCGAGCGCAAACACGTCGCGGTTGCCGACCACGTCGTGCAGCGATATAGTCTCCTGCGTCTCCATGGTCTCCACCGGCAAACCGGCGGCAATGCGGCCGGCGAGCGGCAGCTTGAGGCTGGAGCGAGTCCGCGTACCTGGCGGCACTACGTCAATCGACCGGCTCCGGTTGTGCACGCGGTCCAACATCCCTTTCTTTTCAAGGTTGGTGATGTGCTTATGGACGGTGGCCAGGCTCTTGAGCCCCATGCCCCGCGCAATTTCTTCAAACGAGGGGGAATAGCCGTTGCGAGCCACAAATGACTCAAGAAAATCGAGAACCTCTTTTTGCCTTCTGGTGACTGCCATGCGCGCATTATAGCGAATAAAAAGCGAATTGCAACAGGGGAATCGAATGGAACATGTTACTTTCTGTGGACATTAGTTAACTACGGTGGGCGGTGGACGGTGAGGCATCGTCCGGGTTCACGAACCGCCGACCACCGACCACCGTTTCCCGTCTTCTACAATCGTTCCATGATCCTGGAGACCTTCGCTGTTGGTCCGCTGCAATGCAACTGCACCATCCTTGGCGACGAAGAGACCCACGAGGCCATTGTCATCGATCCGGGCGATGAGATCACCCGCATCCACCGCCGGCTGACGGAGTTGGGACTGGCCCTCAAACAGATCCTCATCACCCACGGGCACATCGACCATGTAGGCGGGGCGCTCAAGCTCAAGCGGTTGACTGGCGCACCGATCCTGCTGAACCAGAACGATGTCGAACTGCTGGCCATGATGGAAGAGCAGGCCTCCTGGGTAGGCGTCCCGACCCCCTCAGTCGCCCCGCCTGACGAGTCTCTCAAGGATGGCCTCGTGGTCGGCCTGGAACGCTACCCGGCCCAAGTCATCCACACTCCCGGCCACACCCAGGGATCCGTCTGCCTGCACTTCGCCCCGCTGAATCTGCTCTTCGCCGGTGACACGCTTTTTGCCGGCAGCATCGGCCGCACCGATCTTCCCGGCGGCGACTTCCCGCAAATCATCCGTTCCATCCACTCGAAGCTGCTGGTTCTTCCCGAGGAGACACGCGTGATCGCCGGCCATGGCCCGGCCACCTCCATCGGCGAGGAGCGAGACTCGAATCCCTTTCTCACGTCCCGGTGACCTGAAAGGGAAAACAAATTAAGGGTTTGTTTTCATCTATCTGGCGCAGTAGCATCAAGTAGCGCTTAAAGCCGATCGCTGGAATTGTTACTCACTTGATGCGTGCGGAAATAGTTCACCAAAGTGGTTACTCCCATGCTAAATTCCGCTTCCGGCGCCAACAGGCTCACCACCAGCCAACCGGATGCACCCATTCCGAAAAAGTGGCCGGGATGCACGCAGACCCCGCGGTCAAGCAACTTTAAAACGGTGGCGTCGTCGGGCTCTAGCGCCGGAATCCGCAACACCGCGTACCACCCGCCTTCGACTTTCAAGCGCATCACTTCGGGGGCGGCGGCCAGAGCTCGATCCAGCGCGGCGAGGTTGGTCTTGACCCGCGCAAGAATCTGGTTCTGAATTGCGCTGCTCATCTCAATCCACCTGGGCAACGCCCATTGCACCGGCGCGTTTATTGAGAGAAAGGTATCGGCAATCACTTCGAGACGAGCCATGGCGGCTGGCGTTTCATGGCCGGTAGCAACAATCCACGCCGCCTTCATCTGGGGAAGGCCGGCAATTTTGCTCAACCCGCTGACTACGAACACGGCAACGCCTTCGAGGCCCGCGGCAAAGCTCCCGATCTTCTCGATCGCTCGATCCCTCGTTCCCTTGTTCCCTGCTTCTATGTAATCGAGGAAGACCTCATCGACGATGAGTGACAGGCAGTGCCGGTGGCAAAGATCGGTCAACCGGTCTTTTTCCCACTGTTTTGTGAAGTGGCCGGTGGGGTTGTTGGGATGAACGATGACGATTGCGCGAGTGTGCGGGGTGATGGCGCGCTCGAGGCCTTCAAACTCGATCTGCCATCCCTCGTCGTAGACCAGCGGCGCTGCGCCGAGCTTGACGTCATCGAGGCCAGCAAGGAAATCGAAGAGAGGGTAGCCGGGCTGGAGTGCGATGATTTCGTCGTCTGGATCGCAAAGCAGACGGAAGAGATAGCTGTACGCCTCGCTGGTGCTGGTGGTGAGCAGGATTTGCCCAGGATCGACCGCAACGCCGTGGGCTGCGTAATAGCCGCAAACAGCCTTGCGGGCGGGGAGCATTCCCAGCGGCCGGGGATCGTAGTCGAGGGCGCGCGGATCGGCCAGTGCGCTGAGTAAATCGGGAGGGTACAAAAAGCCGCAGCGCGTGGGGTTCGATGCCGTGAGGTCGGCGATGGGTAAGCCCGCCTCGACGCGCTCGCGATGCGCCTGCGCCAGCTCGCTCTCTTCCACGTTCCAGTTTGTGCGCTGCGAGAATCGCATCGATCTTTCCTTGATTCAGCCTTGTCACCCGTCCGAAGAATGAAAGCGCCCAGGGCGGCTGTCGGGCACAATAGAGAGAGGCGCCCACTCCAACCATACACGGGCGCCAGGCGTCTTATTGGCTCAATCGGGGAGGGGAATTGGCACTGCGCGCAGTGGTTTTCGACTATGGAATGGTACTTTCAGGTTCACCCAACCCTGCGGCGCATGCGGAACTGGAGCGCATCACCGGGCTTGCCAAGGAAGAGTTTGAGAGCCGTTACTGGCGCGATCGGCACGCTTACGACGAAGGCAGGCTGACCGGATTGGAATTCTGGCAGAAGTTCGACCGGGACGCTGCGCTGGGGCTTTCGGCAGCGGCAATCGACGAGTTGAACCGCTGGGACGGGCTGATGTGGACCACGCAGAACGACACGATGCTGACCTGGGCTGAGCGGCTGAAGGGGCGCGGTATTTTGACGGCGATTCTGTCGAATATGGGCGACAACGTATTGGCCAGTATTGAGCGCACGTTTAACTGGCCTGCGCGTTTCGATGTGCGGGTGTGGAGCTTTCAGCACCTGATGGCCAAGCCCGAGCCGGCGATTTACCGGCTGACGCTGGAACAGCTCGGGACGCAGGCCGAGGAGACGCTGTTTCTGGACGATCGCCAGGTGAATGTGGAAGCAGCGGCGGCGCTGGGCATGCGGGCGATTGAGTTTTCGACGGTTGAGAATCTGCGCGCGGAGTTGATTGCGCTGGGACTCGATGGTGAGTTGCCGTTGCCGTAGCTGCTCCCCACGCTGAAGCGCGAGGCCGACATACTCTGCGCCTACGGCGCGATTGCGAGTTGGATTCGCCGTCTACGAGTTGGATTCGCCGTCTTGCTGATTTGCTGGCTCGCTGACTTGCAGAAGAGCCTTAACCCAATGCGGCAGTTCCGAGCCCCACTAAATTGGCTGCGGCAATAATGATGATGATGCCCACCCACAGCAGGCGGATGGGGCGCGATCCAACACCTTTCCATTCGCCGAGCGCGAGCCCCACCAGGCCGCCGCAGAGGACGTAGATGCTCATGTGGAGCATCCAGTTGACGTAGCTTACCCGGGCGGGAATGTTGGCCTCGCCCCACGCGTAGAAGAAGAACTGCAGGTACCACATGATGCCCGCAGCCGCTGCCAGCGCAGCGTTCTTTGCGATTACGGCGCCTGGCTGGCCGAAGTCCGCGCGAATGCTGAGGCGCTTGAGGAACGCCAGCCGGAAGAAGCAATAGCCCATGTTGACAATTGCGCCGCCGCCCATGATGAGCACGTAGCTGGGGAGGCGCGCGTAGAGCGGATTGACGCCCACGGCAAGCGCCGATTTGAGTATGGGGGTAGCCGCGTCGAGGCCAAACGAAAAGCCCGAAGAAAAGATGCCGCACATGACGGCGAGCGCGAGGCCGAGCATGACGTTGAATTCCTCGACCCCTTTGCCTAGCTGCTGCTCTTTCTGGTGGCCCGCGTAGGAAACAACCGAGATACCGACAAGGGCAATGGCAATGCCGGCCAGGGTCAACCGCCCGCCCTGGGTGCTGTAAAGCAGCGCCTGCTGCCCATGTATGAACGGAGGAACAAGCGTGCCGGCGACGAGGGTGACGCCAATGGCTACGCCGATGCCCAGCGACATGCCGAGATAGCGCATGGTGAGCCCGTAGCTTACGTTGCCCACGCCCCACATGGCGCCGAAGAGCGCCACTTTGAGCATGAGGTGCGAATCGATGGCTGCGTAAAACGCATGAAAATCGGGCAGCAGAATGAAGCTTATGCCGATGGGCAGCAGGATCCAGGAGAACAAGCCGGCGATGGCCCAGGTGGTCTCCCACGACCATTTTTTGACTTTCTCAATGGGCGCGTAGAACGAGGCCGCGCAGGCCGCGCCCACAATGTGCCACCCGATTCCTGCCAGGATCATCATCTGCATTCGGTTGGTTCTCCTTTGCCCGTCAGAAGTACGAATGTTTACGAGCAAGAGCCAGTTCGTCGCGGCCCTACGGGACGCGGGTGGTTTTGTTGCGTCTATCCCAGGGTTGCGTCGCCTCGGCGACTACACCCTGGGCTAAATTCGTCCGGCCCCTAACGGGGCCGGACCATCTGTTGCGAAACTCATCTTAACCAGTGGGGCTATCAGTGTTGAGTTGGTTTTTGTTGCGATGAGTTCATCTCGACCAGGTATTCGCGTTGGAATTGAAACGTGTAAGTTCCCGCTTCGAGATCGAATCCGGTTTCTCCGTTGCGTGTTGCGGATTTTGCCAGCGAGTTGCCATTCAGCGCTTTGTCATTAAGACCATATTTCGCCGCCTGCTGTGGTGTTAATGGCAGCCATCCTTTTGTATTGGCCGGCAGGGTCACATGCCAAACGATGTTTGAGCCGGCGATCAACCAGTCCGAGTGAATGAGGCCGTATGACGAGTCGTAATCGAAGGAGACGTGACCTAGGCGCGCGTCGAAGACGGGGTGCAGGACGATGGTGTGGAAGCCTGCATCGAGCGGCGACGCGTCGATGCCGGCGGCGTAGCGGTAGATCCAGTCGGCGACTGCGCCGTAGGCGTAGTGGTTGTAGGAATTCATGCTGGGATCGCTGCGCATCTGATCGCCGTTCCAGCGCTCCCACATGGTGGTTGCGCCGTGGGTGACCAGGTATCCCCATGAGGGGTATTGAGTGTCGAGGAGCAGCGTGTACGCGAGTTCGCTGTATCCGGCCTTGGTGAGTTCCTCAAGCAGATAGGGCGTGCCGAGGAAGCCGGTGCCGAGCAGGTCGTGGTTGGCATGGATTTTGTCTACCAGCTTCTTGGCCGCGGCGGCGCGAAGATTGTCGGGCACCAGGTGCATGTGCAGGGCGAGGACGTAGCCGGATTGCGTGTCGCCGCCGTTGCTCTTTGCATCCGGATTGTTGATCTGCCCGAACTCCGACGCGCTGTTATCAGCGCCGGCGACGAACCCATCGTCGCGCACGAACTGCTTGTCGAAGGCCGCGCGGATCTTGACGAAGAGATCCCAGTACCGCTGGGCGTCTTCATTTCTTCCCGTTGCGCGCGCCATCTGTCCCATCAAAGTGACGTCGTAGGCCCAGTATGCAGTTGCGATGAGCAGGTAATTGGTTTTGCCTTCTGGCGAGAGCCAGTCGCCGAATGCAGTGCCGTTGTCGTTTTTCCAGAGGCCGTCAGGGTTCTTCTCAGCGATTGCGTCGAGATACTTTGTCATCGCTGGCCAGTTCTGGTCGATGATGCTGGTGTCTCCGGTTTGCAGCCACGTGGTCCACGGAATGATGATGCCGGCATCGCTCCAACCGGCGGCGTGGCCCATGTTGGGGTGCGAAGTTCCGGGCGAGTAGATGCCGAAGTAGGGCGAACCAACTTGCGTGCCGCGCATGTCGCCGGCGAATTTGCGAGAGAAGGCGGCGAGATCCATGTTGAGACTGGCGGCGCGCCAGAAGACTTCGGCGTCGCCCATCCATCCGAGGCGCTCGTCGCGTTGCGGGCAATCAGTGGGCAGGCCGACGAAGTTGGAGCGCTGGCCCCAGAGGATGTTGCTCCAGAGCTGGTTGATCATGGGGCTGCCGGTATCGAGGTGGGCGGTGAAAGGGGCGTCGGTGTGGATGACGCTTGCTTTTACGGAGTTGATGTCGGGCTTTCCAGGGAAACCGGTTAGTTCGGCGTAGCGGAAGCCGTGAAAGGTGAAAAACGGTCTGAAGATATCGTGTTCTGCGCCAAGGATGAAGGTGTCGGTTGCCTTGGCTGTGCGCAAGTTCTCGGTGTAGAGGGTGCCGTCGGGATTCAGGACTTCGGCGAAGCGGAGACGGACGTCGGTTCCGGCGGGGCCTGAGGAAGTTACCGTTTCGATACCGGAGAAATTCTGTCCGAAGTCGTAGACCCAGACGCCGGGCCTGGGCTGGGTGAGAGACTTTGCAGTCATTTCACGTTCGAAGCGAATGGGTTCGAAGTTCTGGGCTTCGATCTTCACCGGCGCAGGATTGATTGTGACTGCATGTGGCCAATTGTCCGCGATGGCGCTGTTGACGAACGAACCAATCGTCTGAAGAGCCTGACGACCGTCCTGGGTTTCACCGTCGTATAACTCCGAATCTACGACGTACGATTTGCTTCCTTGCCAATTCGCGTCCGTGGCTATCCATTGAACGCTGCCGTCTGTGTACTCGATGCGAAGCTGCGCGCGTAGCGCAGGTGGTGTGACGCCGTAGTTGTTGGGCTGCTGCAGCCATTCGAGCGGGGTCTCGTACCAGCCGGGCGCAAGCAATGCGCCGATGGCGTTGTCGCCCGATGCTATCTGAGAAGTTACATCGTATGTCTGGTAGTAGACGCGCTCACGGTAGTCGGTCCATCCCGGTGCGAGCACCTGGCCGCCGACGCGATTGCCATTCAAAAACATTTCGTAGTCGCCCAGGGCAGTTGCGTAGAGACGCGCGGACTTCACTGCCTTATCCACAGTGAACGAGTGACGCAACGCCTTCACTGAATCCGGAATCCAGGGATGGCCGTTGACCTCTGCGCCGTCAGGGACAACAACAGCAGGTTTCCAACTGGTGTCGTCGAATTGGGTATTCGTCCAGCCAGCGGCCGCATAGATCGCGGTTTTCCAGGTTGCGTCGGTGCCGAAGCTTGCCCAGGTGCCGTCGGTGTACTCCACTACGAGTGTTGCGATCATGGGCGGGGCGGTGGAATCTTCTGAGCCGTCGGAGTTGTCGAGATAGTGTAGAGACTCGATGGCCAGAGTGTTCGCGCCTTCGGTGAGCTTTGCGGTCACATCGGCGCGCATAAACTTCTTCCACGGCGTGTGCTTGTAGGGCGGCAGCGGCACTTCTTCCATGATCTGTGCGCCGTTTATCCATGCCGCAGCGGTCTCCTGCGCAGTTGCGTAGAGAGCGGCAGATTTCACCGGCTTGGCGAGATTGATGACGGTGCGGTATGCGAATCTATGCTCGGTTGCGTGGTCTGCGGCGAGCGTTGCTGCGTCGGGGTTGGCGATCCAATCGGATGTTGCGTTGCGAACGGTGGCCTCTTCACCGGTCTCATAGCCGATCCATTTGGCGGTCCAGGCTGATTGTGACATCAGGCCGGTTTCCCACCACGAGGCTGCGCTGGGTGGATAGGCCTTGGCGTCCGCGCCCCAGACTGTGAGGCGCCAGAAATACCGTGTGCTGGGCTTGAGTTCGGGCCCTGCGTACTTCACGTTCAGAGATTGCGCGCCATCGATTTTTCCGCTGGTCCAGACATCGGGTTTGCCTGACGTGAGAGAGGCTGCGGTAGAAGCGACCTCGACCTCATACGCAGTCTGCTTTGCTCCGTGTGCTGGATCGCGTAACTGCCAACTGAATTTGGGTGCTGGATCGTCGATGCCGAGGGGAGCGGGGAGATTGTCGACGCGCAGCTCAACTGGGCCGGGAGCGGCGGCGGGATTCTGCGCCGGCAAGTGCAAGGAACCCGGGGCAAGGAGCCAGGCTAATCCGAGGGTAAGAAAAAAGCGGGATGTTGCAGTTTCTTTCACTTGCGTCCTCCTCGATGATTCGGCTGGACGTGAATGTTTCATTATCGAAACAATTTCGGGACGGAATAAAAGTAATCAGGCGGAGGCAGGGTTGTCAAAGCATTAGTTCGAATGCCGGCGATGCGACCATGGGTACCAATAATCCCGATTGGAAGCCGCGGGTAATCTACCGCAGGGGCAAGATTTTCCAATACACTCCTCAACAACAGACCGCTTGACGCAATCATCGTAATTTAGAGAAGCAGCGATCAAGCCGCAGCATTAGACTCGACCCATGGATTTTCGCTTTTATGCGGCTACTACGAGCCAGGGCAAACTCCGCGACTTTCGCGCGGCGGCGCACACCCATGCGTTGGAGATAGAGCCGCTCGAAAATCTCGACGAGATTGACGCTCCCGACGAGACCGGGGAGACGTTCGAAGAAAATGCGACGCTGAAGGCGATCTACTACTCGCGGTTCGCGCACGGGGCGCTGATCATTGCCGACGATTCCGGGTTGGAGGTAGATGCCATTGGTGGCGCGCCGGGAGTGCGCTCGGCGCGATTCGCCGCTGACTGCGGCCTGGTGGACTCACCTGACGCTAACGACAACACCGACGTTTGGAACAACATGGTGCTGCTGCAGCGGCTTGCCGACGTTCCCTTTGCGCGCCGCACGGCTCGCTACCGGTGCGCGCTCGCATGTGCGCGCGATGGCCATCTGCTGCATACTGCGGAGGGTTTTGTCGAAGGCGTGATTCTTGAGGCTCCGCGCGGCACGGGAGGGTTCGGCTACGACCCACTGTTTCTGCTGCCCTCACTCAACCGGACCATGGCGGAAATCGATCTTGAGACCAAGTCGTCGATCAGCCATCGGGGCCACGCGTTGAGTGCGCTGCTTGAGAAGCTGATGTGAGCGTTCCCCTGGCGCACTTGTGTTACAGCTCACATACGGGTATGATCCCTTTATGGATGTTCTGACCTGTTGTCGCTGCTGTACGCTCCTATGCGCGCGCAGCTTGACTTGGGTCTAAAAGTCCGCACCTGACCAACCAACCAAGCATCTCCACCGCCCGCGCATGCTATTGCTGCCGCGGGTTTTCTGTTTTCTGCGCCAAAAGATCAGGAAGGACTTTAAATGACCGACGCCGTACAGCCTAAAGAAACCAAAGCCCAGCGCATGGAGCGATTGAAGCGCGAAAAGAATCCCTGGGAGGCCTTTGACGAAGTTCGCGCATTTGCACGCGCCGGCCGTTCGACCGTAGTACCCGAGTGGGCGGGTGTGTATTTCAAGTGGTGGGGCATTTATACACAGGGAGACGGCGTGGGTGCGACGGGCGGCAAGGGCGGCGAGGGGCTTGCTTCCGATTACTTCATGATGCGGATCGGCATCCCCAATGGCATTGTTACGTCGCACCAGTTGCGGACCATTGGCGGATTGGCGCGCAAGTACGGGCGCAACCTGGCCGACATTACCGTGCGGCAAAACATCCAGCTTCACTGGCTGACGATCGAGTCGCTGCCTGAGGTGGTGGACGCACTCGATTCGATCGGGCTGTCGCCTAAAGGCGCTTGCGGCGACGTGGTGCGCAATGTGACTGGCTGTCCGTTGGCCGGGGTGGCGGCGGATGAGTTGATTGACGCGTCGCCGATTGCGCGTGAAATTGCGCATCTGCTGACTGCCAATGCCGAGTTCTACAACCTGCCGCGCAAATTCAAGATTTCGGCTACGGGCTGCCCGTCGTGGTGCACTTATCCCGAGATCAACGACATTGGGCTGACGCCGGTGCGGCGCGGCGACGTGGTTGGCTATTCGCTGCGCGTGGGCGGAGGGCTTTCGAACGAGCCGCATCTGGCTGTCCGGCTGAATGCGTTTGTGCGACCCGAGCAGGCGGTTGAGGTGGCTCGCGGCGTCGCCGAGATCTTCCGCGACCAGATTGGGCTGCGACAGAGCCGCGACCGGGCGCGGCTTAAATACCTGTTTATGCGGGAGGGATGGACGGCCGAGAGTTTTCTCGACGAGCTGAAGTGGCGCGTCGGTTTCAAGCTCGATCCCGCAGAGCCGGAAGAAGTGCCTGACGATGTGTTGCGCGATCATGCGGGGATACATCCGCAGCGACAGGAGGGCCTGAATTACGTTGGCGCGTCAGTGCTGCGGGGGCGGGTTACGGGCGAGCAGCTTGAGGCAGCGGCAGAGCTGGGGGAGCGATTCGGTTCGGGTTCGCTGCGTGCCACGGTCTCGCAGAACCTGGTGATAGTGAATGTACCTCGCGCCAAGTCAGGCGAGCTTGCCCGCGAGCTGGGCCAGATCGGATTGCACGTTGACGGTTCACCTTTCTGGCGGGGCGCGGTGGCGTGTACGGGAACGGAATTCTGCAAGCTGGCCATTTCCGAGACCAAGGGGTTCACGCGCTGGCTGGTGGATGAGCTTGAAGAGCGTCTGCCACAGTTCGATCAGCAGTTGAAGCTGCATGTGACCGGCTGCCCCAACAGTTGCGGCCAGCACTGGATATCGGACATCGGCCTGGAGGGCAAGAAGATCAAGTACAACGGGGAGCTGACTGACGCTTTTTACTTCTGCCTTGGCGGAGCGGTGGGCCGGGATGCCGGAGTTGCGCGGCCGGTGGGATATCGGTGCGCAGCGCCTCTTGTGCCCGAGGCGATTGAGCGCCTGCTGCGCCAGTACCTGGCAGGCCGCGCCGAGAACGAGAATCTCCGTGCCTGGTTCGCGCGGCACAGCAACGACGAACTGCGCGCGCACCTTGCCGGCGAACTGCTGGCGCCGGTGGAACGCGATTTGCCGGTTGGCCGGGTGCCTCATGGAGTGGCGGAGTGAGAAAGGCAGGCACTAGGGACCAGGGCTGGTTGCATAAATATGCCTGATGGAACCCAGAACCATCCCTCAGGGGCTAAAGCCCAGAGTTTTTGCGGCTTTTGCGGCACGGCTAAAGCCGTGCCCTTTCAAAGCCGGGTTTATGCAACCAGTTCCAGGGACCAGGGACCAGGGAGCAACGCTCATTGGTCCTTAACAAATCGCTGATGGCTGTTTGCGAATATCGAAAATCGAACCACGAACTACTGACTTTATGACTTTGCTGCCAATTTTTTTGAAACTCGAGGCTCGGCCCGGGCTGCTGGTGGGTGCGGGCGCGGTTGCGCTCGATAAGCTTGGCGCGATGCTGCCGACGGGACTGCGGCTTCGCGTTGTTGCTCCCGAGGCGCGGCCAGAGTTCTTTGAGCTTGCCGAGCAGGGGAGAATCGACCTTGCGCTGCGCGCGTTTGAGCCTGCTGACCTGGACGGGCAGTTCATCGTGATTGCGGCGACGGATGTGCCCGAGGTGAACGCCGAGGTTTACCGATTGGCTCGCGAGCGTGGCATTCTCACTAACTCGGTGGATGACATTCCGAACTGTGACTTCTTCTTTGGATCGGTGGTGAGCCGCGGCGCACTGCAGGTGGCGATCTCGACCGCTGGTGAAAGCCCCGCATTTGCCCAGCGCCTTCGCCGCGAAATAGATGGGTTGTTGCCTGCGGATATTGGTTCGTGGCTTGCCGACCTGGGCCGGCTGCGGCGACAGATTCTCGCCACCCTGCCTCAAGGAGAATCGCGCAAGGCGCTGCTGCATCGGCTAGCCAACGGGCCGATTGACGCTTCGCGTGAGACGGTGCTTGGTGCGGGACAAGAAATGGAAGCGGAGGCTGGTCGAATTAATCGGTATCCCGGGTCTCAGAATCGAGACCCTTCGACAGGCTCAGGGCAGGCTCCGGGGCACCCGGCTACCCCGGCTGCGGGAATTCCGGCGACGGGTGGGGTGTTCCTGGTTGGCGCGGGGCCGGGCTCGCCTGACTTGCTTACGGTAAAGGCCCATCGGCTGATTCAATCTGCCGATGTGATTTTGCATGACGATCTGGTTGCGCCAGAGGTAATCGATCTGGCACGGCCGGGCGCGGTAGTTGTGAACGTGGGCAAGCGCTGCGGGGCGAAGACAATCACGCAGGACGAGATCAACGAGCTGATGGTGGCGCATGCCCGCGACGGACGCTCGGTGGTTCGCCTCAAGAGCGGCGATCCGCTGCTGTTTGGCCGCGCCGCGGAAGAGATTTGGGCGCTGACCGAGGCTGGTGTCGCGCATGAGATTGTCCCTGGAGTTTCGGCGGCATTCGCTGCTGCCGCGGCCATCGGCTGCTCACTCACCGATCGGGAGTGGGCTTCAAATGTGATCTTCTCGACGGGACAACATGCGCAGTCGCATAACAAGGCAGCATTGCCAGCGATTGAAGACGCGACTCGCGTGGTATACATGCCGGGCCGCGATATGACCCTGCTGGCTGCCGAATGGCTGGCCGCGGGGTTGCCTCCGGAGTTGCCGTGCGTGATCGTCTCCCGCGCTGCGCAGCCTGACCAGAGCGTCTTCTCGACTACTCTCGGCGAACTGCATTCGGCGCCGGCTGCGCAGGCGCCGAGTGTGCTGCTTGCTGGGTGGGCAGTGCATGGGCACGAAGTGGAGGCGCGGCCTGCGGAAAACACGATCTCTCTGTCCGTGATTGGCGCGCGTCCGCTTTGAAACGGGTTCGATTGAAATTGAGTCATTTCCGGTT
The DNA here is from genome assembly GCA_964528915.1 of uncultured Occallatibacter sp. GTDB lineage: Bacteria > Acidobacteriota > Terriglobia > Terriglobales > Acidobacteriaceae > Telmatobacter. The sequence goes on along the minus strand of CAZGUD010000001.1, from coordinate 286,134 downwards.
TGGCTGCGACTCAGGGGGAACGCGCAGACTGCTTCAGCCCGGTTTCCCTTTCTTTGCTGGTAGAACGGGACGGCAAGCAACCTCCGTTGGTTGCCGCCGTCACCGGTCCCCAAATGCGAGGGACCGGCGGCACCCTCATCTGGGTTGGAATTAGTCGCGAGACCGTGGCCACCCGCCTGTTACCCTGAATCCATGAAATTCGGCGTGATTATCTTTCCCGGCTCGAACTGCGACCACGACACTTACAACGTGATAGCCGAGGTGGCCCGTCAGCCGGTCACTTTCCTCTGGCACGATTCCGCTGACCTGAAAGGCGTGGACGCGGTTCTGGTTCCGGGCGGCTTTGCCTACGGCGACTACCTGCGCACCGGCGCCATTGCCCGATTCTCGCCGGTGATGCAGTCGGTTAGAAAGTTTGCCGACAGTGGTGGGCTGGTGCTGGGCATCTGCAACGGATTTCAAATCCTTACAGAGAGCGGCTTGCTTCCCGGCGCGCTGATGCGAAACGCCGGTCTGAAATACATCTGCAAGCAGGTTCATCTGCGCACTGAAACGGCCGCTAGTCCATTTACGAGTCAGCTTGAGAAGGGCGAGGTGTTGCGGATTCCGATCGGCCACATGGAAGGGAACTACTTTTGCGACGCGGAGACGCTGGCCCGGCTTGAGGGGGAAGACCGAATCGCATTCAGGTACGCGACTGCGGATGGCCGGGTAACGCCGGAGGCGAATCCGAATGGTTCGCTGGGCAATATTGCCGGCATCCTGAATGAGGGACGCAATGTGTTGGGAATGATGCCGCACCCGGACCGGTCGAGCGAGTCAATGCTCGGTTCGGCGGACGGCTGGAAGATATTTGCCTCGATGATAAATGCGCTGGCGGCGCGCTAAAGACCGGTGTGCAGGTCTTGTCACTGACGAGGACTCTGCGGGCCGGGAGGCCCTCAGTACAGCCGGTCGGGAGACCGGCGGTACAGATTCAGAGCTGACCTTTTCAGAGCCGTTACGTTTTCAGATCTGTGAGAAGCGCGGTTTAGGTGAGCCCCAATCCGCCGTCGACGGTCAGAATCTGGCCGGTGATGAAGCTGGGACCGGTAGCGAAGAAGAGGACGGCCTGAGCCACATCGTCTGCCGACCCATTGCGCAGCATGGGAGTACGAGCGGCAAAGCGCTGAGCGGCCGATTCGTTTTCCTCGCCCACATCGATCGAGTCAGGCGCAATCCAGCCGGGCGCGACGCAGTTGACCGCGACCTGGGGCGCGAACGCCTTTGCCATTGCCTGGGTGAGCGTGTGAAGCGCAGCTTTCGAGCTTGAATAGTGGGCGTGCGTGGCCCAGGCTTTGATTCCGCCCAGCGAACCGATGTTGATGATCCGACCTCCGGTAGAGCGCAGATGCGGAAGCGCCTCGCGCGCCATGAGAAACGGGCCGCGGGTGTTGGTGTCGAACACCAGGTCCCATTCTTCGAGGCTCAGCGATTCGAGAGGAGCGGTGCGGAAGACGGCGGCGCTGTTGACCAGCAGATCGAGCCGTCCGAATGCTGCGATCACGTCAGCGACAGCTTTGTGCGCATAGGCCTCGGAGCGTACGTCGCATTCCACGGCGAGTGCGTTGCGGCCGAGAGCGGCGATCTCTCGAACGGTGAGGGCCGCATCGTCACCCGATGTGCGATAAGTAATGGCGACATCGGCGCCGGCGTTGGCGAGCGCGAGAGCAATAGCGCGTCCGATGCGGCGCGCTCCGCCGGTAACGAGAGCTGTTTTGCCGCTCAGTGGAAGAGTCGTCATGGCGAGATTTGGCGGGCTGAGTGTGGGTTGATTGCTGGTTGATTTACTTCGGCGGGCTGGCTGGCGGAGCCTGCTGGGAGCCTGATCCCGAGCTGCTGTCGGAGTTGGAAGAACTGCCCGAAGCAGGAGGCGTCCCGTTGCCTGAAGATTTGCCAGATCCAGTTCCCGAGTCAGACTTTGCAGATCCGCCGCTTCCGTAGGTGGAGTACTGCGACCCCGGCCGCTTCATCCTGATCTCCATGGTCATCTCGGCCTTGTCGATCTTGTAGTCCTCGCCGTAGGTCTGGTAGCCATTGGCAATGATCTGCAGCCTGACCGTATCGCCGATCGGAATCACGTCGATGATGGCTTTGCCGTCTTCGTTGGTTTTGAGCTCGAGGCCGCCCTTATCCTTGTCGCCCTCGATGGGGTGAAAGATGACCGCAGCATTCCCAATCGGCTTGCCATTGAAGGCTCTCAGGACGGTAACTTCGATGTGCGCGGATGGGGGCGGTGTTTTGAACTTCCGGCTCCAGGCAGAGTCGTCCTTGGATGCCTGAGCGGCGGCGGGCAGGGCGACAAGGCCGACGGTGGCGAGCGAGATTGCGGCGAAGATAATGGGACTGCGGAACATGGTATCAATTGTAGCGCGGTGCGACTGTTAGTTGCATGCTGGTAAACAAAGCTGATGGAGTGGTCAGCCTAGCCCGCAAATAGTGTGTCGGTTTCCCACCCATTTCGCGATAAAGCTGCGAAATGGATGGGGCACGGTACTCTATTAATGGGCCAGATCAAAAAGAAACATGCGACAAGGCAGAGACGTGGTTTTGGGTGGAAGGTGTGAAGGCTTGATTAAACTAAGAAAATATGAGCGTAGTGCACTAATATATTCTCATTGTCCCTCTTGACAAAGATATGCGAGCTTGCCTATCGTTAGCAATTGGAAGGCGAGAGTGCTAAACGAGCGCCTTCGGCTCGAGACCGAGTTTAGGACTGTAGGCAGGTACTCCGAAGTCCTTCAGGCATTTATCAACAAAACCACTCAAAACTGCGCAGGCGGGCATGCCCGTTTGCGTGTGAAGGAGAAGCGAAGCAATGGCAGCAACCTCAGTAGCAACCAGTTTCACTCCGCTCCATGACCGCATCCTGGTTCGCCGTGTGGAAGAAGGCGAGACGATCCGTGGAGGCATCATTATCCCCGACAGTGCCAAGGAAAAGCCGCAGGAAGGCGAAGTAGTAGCGGTAGGCAAGGGCAAGTCGAACGACGAAGGGAAAGTTTTCCCGCTGGACGTAAAGGCGGGGGACAAGATTCTTTTCGGCAAGTACTCAGGCACCGAGATCAAGATCGACGGTGAAGAGTTCCTGATCATGCGGGAAGAAGAAGTTCTGGGAATCGTGAAGAAGTAGAAATGCAGCTTCTAGCTACTAGCTTCTAGCTACTAGCTAAAGGGCAATTCGACCAACTAACGACATTTATATGCCGCCCGCGGGCGGCGAAAAGCTAGAAGCTAGCGGCTAGAAGCTAGCAGCTAACAGGAGAAGAGAAATGGCAAAGCAGATTTTGCACGGTGAAGATTCCCGTCAGGCGATTCTGCGCGGCGTGAACACGCTGGCGGACGCAGTGAAGGCGACGCTCGGGCCGAAGGGCCGGAACGTTGTAATCGAGAAGAAGTTTGGTTCGCCCACCATCACCAAGGACGGCGTGACGGTGGCCAAGGAGATCGACCTGAAGGACCCGCTGGAGAACGTGGGGGCGCAACTGGTGCGTGAAGTTGCTTCGAAGACCTCGGACGTGGCCGGCGACGGAACTACGACCGCGACCGTGTTGGCGCAGGCCATCTTCCGCGAGGGCGTGAAGACGGTTGCTGCCGGTGCGAATCCGACGGCTCTGAAGCGCGGCATTGAGAAGGCTGTGGCGGCGGTGATCGGCACGCGCGACAAGGAAGGCAAGTGGACCGAGGGCGGCGCGCTCGGAAAGCTTTCGAAGCCTGTGAACGAGGGTTCGGTGGCCCAGGTCGGAGCCATTTCGGCCAACGGCGACCAGGAAATTGGCGACATTATTGCCGAAGCCGTCAAGGTTGTGGGCAAGGATGGCGTGATCACCATTGAAGAGTCGAAGACCATGCACACCGGCCTCGAGACCGTGGACGGCATGCAGTTCGACCGCGGCTACCTGAGCCCGTACTTTGTTACGGACGCAGAGCGGTTGGAAGTGGTTCTCGAAGATCCCTATGTTCTGATCTACGAGAAGAAGATCAGCGCGATGAAGGATCTGCTTCCATTGCTGGAGCAGGTGGCTCGAGGCGGCAAGCCGCTGTTGATCATTGCCGAGGACGTTGAGGGCGAGGCACTCGCTACGCTCGTGGTGAACAAGCTGCGCGGAACGCTGAACGTGGCTGCGGTGAAGGCTCCGGGCTTCGGCGATCGCCGCAAGGCCATCCTGGGCGACATTGCGATCCTGACGGGCGGCAAGGCCATTACCGAGGATCTGGGCATCAAGCTGGAAGGCGTGAAGCTCGAGGACCTGGGCAAGGCGAAGCGCATCACCATCGACAAGGACAACACCACGATAGTGGACGGGGCCGGCAAGGGTAGCGATATCGATGGCCGGGTGAAGGAGATCCGTTCGCAGATTGAGAAGACCACCAGCGACTACGACAAGGAAAAGCTGCAGGAGCGGCTGGCCAAGCTCGTAGGCGGCGTGGCGATCATCAAGGTGGGTGCGGCGACCGAGACCGAGCTGAAGGAAAAGAAGGCTCGCGTTGAGGACGCACTGCACGCGACCCGCGCAGCAGTCGAGGAAGGCATCGTCCCCGGCGGCGGCGTGGCGCTGGTGCGCTGCGTACCGGCGGTTAGCAAGCTGATCGAGTCGCTCACTGGCGACGAGAAGACGGGCGCGCAGATCGTACTTCGTTCGCTTGAGGAGCCGCTGCGGCAGATCGTGGCAAATGCGGGAGAAGAGGGTGCGGTAGTTGTGGCCAAGGTGCTGGAGTCGAAGGAAGCGCATTTCGGTTACAACGCTCTTACCGGGACCTTTGAAGACCTGGTGAAGGCCGGCGTGATCGACCCGACCAAGGTAACCCGTACGGCTCTGCAGAATGCGGCTTCAATCGCGGCCCTGCTGCTGACCACCGAAGCGCTGGTAGTGGAACTGCCTGAGCCCAAGGCTGCGGCTCCGGCGGGTGGCCACGGCGGCGGCATGGACGGAATGTACTAAAGGCAGGGAAAAAGGGAACGAGGGAACGAGGGAACAAGGGAACGAGAAGGACCCTTACTCCCTCGGTCTGCAAGGCGGAACGATAAAAGGCCTCCGGCTTCGGCTGGGGCCTTTTTGTTTTTATGCGCTGCTACTGGTTGACCAGAGGTTTTTCGCCGTTTGCAGTCTTCACCAGCAAATCGCGCATCTTGTCGTAATCGAATTTGCCATCGACAAAACCATGAAGTGCCTGCGTCTCAGGCAAGTCTGGATTCTTTTCGTTCTTCCGATAGCTATCGATTGAAAAGCGCCGTTCGCCAGGATGCTTCGGCTTGAAAAAGGCCTGGTCAGCATCTTCACTTCCCAACTCTAATCGGTAATCTGATTTGCCGTCACTCGTGTAGACCAGGGCGACAAGATAGGTGTTGTAAGGCTTTAACGGCTCAAATGGATAGAGAAACACGGCGTAGCCGGAGTGAAGCATCACCTTCTGGATGGGAAATACATGCAGCCGAGCGAAGTCGGGGTCGGAGGTCCTTTGGTGGAGCGCAATCACCTGAGCGATCTGCTGATCCCGGTGCGCGGTGTCTCCGGTTTCGGCGTAGAGGCGCGCCAGCATCGTGGATGCGCGCCAGTCATCGGGATGCGCCTCGGCAACCGGCTTGATGAGAGTGAGGGAGTAAGCCGTATCTCCTGTTTCAAGTGCGGCATTGGCCGCGAGGTGAGTAATGAAGTCAGCCAATTCGGTGTCAGGCTTGAGTGCTGGGAGAAGCTTTTTGCAATCTGCGAGCACGACGGCATCGTTCCCATGTTGAGCGGCGTCGCGGATCGCATCGAAAAGCGCGTGATTCTCGGGACTCAAATCAGCGAGCGGATCGGTCTGGGCGGATGTCGAAGCAGCTACTGCGGGCGCCGTCGAGTCTTGTGCGGACAATGGTGATGTTGAATGATCGATGACCAGAACGAGAGCCCCCAGAAGAAGGAGGGTCCTTGATTTCGCTTCCATAACACCTCAGAACGGAGGACGTATGGAGAATTGCACTGTTTACCTCGAGTTCGCAACAATTGCCGAACAGACAGGGGCGCAGGGGCGCAGCGCTGTGCGTTGGGAAAATAACCGGCGGCGGCGGTGGCGATTTAGGTGGATTAACTGCCGGCAGCGGCGATTGCTGTGCGAACGACGAGCTGCGGCCCTGGAACTGCTTCATGATTTGCCGAAGCCAGCCAACCAGCCGCGAGCCAGGAGCGGGGAACTGAGAACTCGCTCCAGCCGCAATCCATGCAGACCCGGATGTCGGGGTAGGGGATCAGGGGAGGGTGGCTAAGCGTGCGCTGGCGATTGCGATACAAACGTATCTCTGCTGGAACGATTGAAACCCCGGATGACTGGCAATGCGGGCAAACCATCGAATTACACCTCAGGCCAAGTGATTCTTATGCCAAGGACAACAAGCTGAAAGCCAAGAAATGCGCTAAATGGAAGAAAGCCTACTTTAACGGGGATGCCGGGGGTATTTCAACAAATAGTACTCACGTGCGCGTACTAAAGTAACACCCCGTTCGTAATGAGCGGAGATCTGGAACGGTTGCGGGCTGAGAGGACCGGCTGGTTGCAGTCAGTGCCGGGGAAAGACGAAGGGTTTTATGCAAATAGGACGGGGTTCCCGAAGGAACCCCGTCGCGAAGCGCAGACCGATCTGCGAACTAGTAAGTGAAGTGGAAGCCCATGGTGATCATGCGATTGCTTCCGATGGTGTTGTAGACCGAACCGAAGTTGGCCGCGTTATTCGGGCAACCGCCGGGTATGGCATTTTCAGCGAGGCAGAGTTGGGCGCCGCCAGCATTTGTTGCACCCGTCGGAATATAAGTGGGAACCTGCAGGCTCTTTCCCGATCCCGTGGAGTAGGGAGGTTGATCGAGGTTGGCCAGAGCGGATTGCTGGTCTTGCGGATTCGGGCTGGTAACGATCTGGCCGTAGTTAACGTAATAGGCGGCCGGGTTGAAGCAGTTTGAGCCGGAATATGGGCCGTTGCCATTTGCCTCAGAAATCGCAGAATTAGAGCAAGCGTTGCTCTGGCGAATCTGGGCCTGATCCATGGGAACGTCGAGGCTGGTTGTGTTGGTTACGTTGAAGACGTTGAACTGGTATTCAAAGCCGAACTTTTCGCTGAATTTGAATGCCTTCCGGATAGAGAGATTGAGCTGCGTCTGAGACGACTGGCGGAAGATATTGCGTTGCGGTGGCGCGAAGTTGGTCTCGTAGATGTCTTGCGGATCGTTGCCCGTGGAGACCGGCACGCCCAGGTCGCCGGGTTGAATGTAATTGATCGCGATCTGGGTTGGATCGATGGCCGGAATGTAGGCACCGCCAGTACCGCGGGCTGCACCCTTGTTGCCGGTCATCTCCTGTTTCACGTTGCTGGGATTCTTGACTCCCAGAATGGGGTTCATCAGGGTTGGGTAATCACCGAAATAGATGCTGCCTACAGCTCCATAGAACTCATAGAGTGAGTACGGCTCGCCGCTCTGTAACACCGCCGTGCCGTTCAGATTCCAGTCATTGATCAACATGGCCAATCCTGAATGGGGCCTCGCCTTGTTGGGTAGCGATGCCTGGAAGTAGCCGGAGAAGACGTTGGTGCGGTCAAAGTCTGACGATGCGTAGGAGTTGTGCAGGTTATTGGGGTTGTCGCCGGTGAAGAACAGGCCGAGATCGCTCTGCTCGTCAAGCGTGTGGCTCCAGGTGTAGCTGGCGCCCAACATGAGGTCGTGGGACATCTTCTTGTCGACGTGCGCCTGAAGGGCGTCGTAGGCGGAAACGCCAGCCGTCTTGTAATAGGAGGCGTTGGGACTGAAGCCGATGTAAGGCGTACGGAGATCGGTGTTACCGCCGTCCTCAGTATTCCAATACTCACCGGCGATGGGATAGTAGTCGCCGTATCCGTCAGTGTTGTACTGATTGAGCACGTCGAAGCCGTAGCTTGCGGTTTGCCCCCAAACCGGATTGCTGGAGGTCGCGATTGCGGGAGCGTTGAAAGGAATTGGCACCACGGCGTGACGGCCGCGATTGCCAACATATCCAAGGTCGAACGCGATGGTGCTGGTGGGCTGCCACTGGATGTCGAAATCGAAGTTGATGGTGTAAGGCAGGACGTTGGAACGATCGTAGGTGCCAAAGTTAAGAGCATCGGGGCAGGCGGTGTAATCCGTCTCGCTGGCATAGCCGCTGCAGGCTGCCCCGTTGCCGCCGCCCAGGTCCACGGTCATGGCATTGAGGGTGTTCTGCAATGTGGCAGCGATGTTGGCGGGGTCTGAGCTGGGTGGTATGTAGGCAGGACTGCCCGCACTGGAGAAGGCTTTTCCGAAGGGATCTTCGAGGGTCTTTCCTTGTCCAACGACGTAGGAGGCGAGCGGTGCCGACTCGGTAACGCCGAAGGGTCCTCCGTAGCCGGAACCAGCCGGTTGGGACAGGTACGTGAAGTACTCGCCGCGATCGTAGTAGATACCGGCGCCGCCGCGGACGACGAAGCTGCCATGATCGCGAGCGGGGGACCAGGCGAACCCAACACGAGGCGAGATGCCCCATTGCCGGCCGGTGAGCGTTGAATCGGAAACGCCGGATGTGGGGTTGTACTTGTTGTTGCCGGCGATGACGAAGCCCGCGTTATTTACGGTCCACGTCGCATTATCGGTAGCGCCCCCAGTGTTGCTGGTTACGCTATACAGGGCCGGATCAAAGTTGAACATGTTGCCGTATTTTTCAGTCATGCCGCCGTGGTAGTCGTAACGCACTCCGGCAGTAATGCTGAGATTGGAGCGAATCTGCCACTTGTCCTGCACGTAGCCATCGAGTTCGGTGGTGCGGTAGTAGCGATTGGCGTTGTTCCTTCCCGACTTTGAATCGATGGTTTCGAGCACGTTTGCGCCATGCGACTTACCTTCGAGGAAGTTCTCAAATCCCGAAGTCGTGACTTGGGCAATTCCGTTGCGATTGTTTTCTATATTCAATTCGGTGTAGCTGTAGCCGCCGCCTGCCATGATGGTGTGCTTGCCCAGGACCAGAATCAGGTTGGTCGAGGGATTGAGACGGGACTGGTAGAAGCCCATGTCTGCAAAGGAGCTATACGGTCCGACTTTCAGAGAAGGAGAATCGTTTTGAGTGCTTGGAAAACCTTCGAGACGCAATCCCGGCAAGCCTTGGTTGAGAACAGCGCCGTCGGTGAGCGTAGTGCTGGAAGTGAATCCAAAGTTGGCGGGACCGCCGGAGTTGGTCAGCGTCTGATTGAACATGCTGTATGCCGACTGGCGGAACAACCCCAAACGCTGTTCCCAGTTGAAGTGGGGGTTAATCTGGATGGAATTGTCGATTGCGGCGACCTGCGATCCATTGAGCTGGGTGACAGGGAACCCGCCGGTCTGCGAGAAATCGTAAGGCAGCGTGACAGGGTCGGACTGGTAGTAGTACTTGGCAGAGAGCCGGTCCCTGGTGTTGATCTGCCAATCGACGTTGCCCGTGCCCTGATCGGAGGTCATCAAGGAATTGCCGATCAACGTGACATTGGGGACGCCATAAATGTAAGGATTGCTGCTTTGAGCCGACGGGACAAGATAACTTCCATCCGGCAGCTTGGCATTCATCAACGCCATGGCCACGGGATCGATTGCCTTGGTGAACGATCCTTTGCCTTTCCAGCTATTGGCGGCAGCGTCGAGCCCGTTGACCGACCTGTCGTCGGTAAGGCCGCTGGGCACGGTCAACTGCGAGAGACCGGTGGATTGGTCGGTGCTGGACATGCGCTGGTAGGCAACAAAGAAGAAGAATTTGTCCTTCTTGATTGGGCCACCAATCGTTCCGCCGCTAGTCCAGCGATTCAGGTAAGGATTCACGAGCGATTGCGGAAATGCTCCCACGCCCTGCTGAGCGAGCTGGTATTGCTGATTGAAGAAGTAGGGCGCGGCATTCAGGTCGTTATTGGCCAGCGAGCCGTAGACCTGGCCATGGAACTGATTGGTGCCGGAGATGGTGTTGACGTCGATCTGGGCGCCGGCTGTTGCGCCTTGCTGGGCGTCGTACATCGAGGTGTTGACGCGGAGTTCCTCAATGGTCTCGGGCGGAGGAGAAGGCAGGCTGTTTCCTACCGAGCCGTAGGGGGACGCGCCTTCAAGCGATGCGCCGGCGATGGGTCCCGCGCCAGCGGATGAACTGCCCGATGTGCTGCCCGCACCGATGTTGAAGTTGAAGCGCTGCGAGGTCAGTCCGCTGGAGGTCATGCCGTTGAAGATGTTGGTGACGTCGACGCCATTGACCTGCATAGTGTTCGAGGTGGCGCGCTGACCGTTGGCCTGAATGTTCTGGTTTCCGAGTCCGGAATTGGTGTTCATTCCGCTCAGCAGTTCTGCATTAGTTCCGGGAGACAGAATGGCGAGCTGCGTGAAGCTGCCCGTCGCGGTGGGTACGGCGGCGATCTGGGCGGTGTCGAGGGTGTAGCCGTTGGTGGTATCGGTTGCATTGAGCAAGGGAGTGGCCGTGACTTCAACCGAGGTGGAAACCTGGCCGATCTTCAATGAGATCTGGAGCGTGGTTGCGCGGGCTTCCTGCACGGCAACGCCTGTCAACTGCGTTGTATCGAAACCGTCGTGAGTGGCCTTGACTTTATAAACGCCGATGGGGAGGTTGAATATCTGGAAGAAACCATCGCTCTGACTAGCGGCGGTGCGCACGACGTTAATGCTTTCATCTGTGACGGTCACCTGTGCTCCGGGAACTGCTGCGCCGGACGAGTCGAACACGGTACCGTTGATTGAGCCCAGGGTTTGCTGTGCGCGGCTACTCAGGGTGCCAAGTGACACCACCAGCAAAGCCAAGGTCAACCTAGCGACACTCCTCCAAACAGAAGACTTTTTCATATCTCTCCTTGTGATTTGGTGAATCTTCTTGTTGCTGTGCATCAGGGCGGAAAACTCTTTTGGGATGGACTCCGATTCAGATTGAGCGCTGGCTGTCACAGGAATGTTAAAACTGGAGAACGCCAATAACTTGGGGGTCGAGCTTAGTTTGCGACGTTTTGGCTGAATTTCAAAGGGAAAAATGGTTTGTCCCGCGGTGGATGCGGTTGACGCCTGTGGAAAACGGGCACACACGCCGTTAAGTCAGCCACGTTCAGCGATCTATTGTCGAGGGCGTCTCACTTTGCGGTAGAGGCACCGGAGTGGGCAGGCCACGGCCCGCATGCCTCGTCGCGCAGATTACTTTAATGCACTCTGGTTTAAAGGGCCGCTGGCCTCAGTGCCCGCTTCCAATGCCCCACTGAATCCGCAATCCGGCGCGGACCGTCATGGGAAGGCTGGGGAAGCCGATCGGCGCGATGTGCTGCTGGCTGAGAAGATTCTCGCCCTGAAGGTAAATCCCAAGCCAGTTAAAAAGCTGATAGCTGCCGCCGAGATCGATCCTGGCGTAACCGTGGTCCAGGTTGCGATTTGGCAACAGGAGGCTGTTGCCGCCGTATGCGTCTTCGCCATCCAGGTAGGTGGAGTCGTCGCTACGGCTGGCAAAGGCAGAGGTCAACACCGCGCTGAGCTTTTTGCTGGAGTAGGTGGCCGAGATGAAGCCGGTGTTTGGAGCGCGGCGGAATGGCCTTGCTCCCTGGAGCGGCGAGTAAGGGCCGACCGGAACGCCGTCAAAGGTGGGAATCGGGCCCAGCAGTGCCTCGTCGTCGTTGGTAAACGAGCGCTGGACGACTGCATCGAGCCAGGTATAGCCGCCGCGCAGAAAGATGTTCTTCCCGATGCCGCCTTCGACGTTTGCCTCGACGCCCTGGGCGCGGAAAGCTTCAGAGTTGATAGTGAGCTCATAGGCGAAGTTCGCCTGCAGAAGCTGCTCGAGCTGCTGCTGCTGGGCCGCGGAGAGGTTGGGGAGCAGCTCGGGAATCAGATCGAGGCCCACATACTCAATTTCGCGTCCGAACTGGTTATGGAAGTAGCTGGCGCGGAAAAGAATGTGCTGGCTCAGGAAGGCTTGTTCAACCCCGCCTTCATAGGTGCGCACGGCGGGCGCGGTTAGCTGTTGGATGTGAAGCGCTTGAACTGTAGATAGTGCTCCGTTATTGACCAGGAAGCTGTAGAGCGAGTCATCCTGGTCTGGAAGGGTTGGTTCCCGAACCGAATCGCCGAAGTTGAAGAGCACGCGTGTTCCGCTGAAGACGCCGCTTCGCGGCCGCAGCGCATAGTAGGAGAGTCCAGCACGCGGCGAAGTCTGCACACCAAAGAGAGAGTAGTGCTCGAGGCTGCCCGCCAGCGTGTAGTAGAAGCGATTCTTGAAATCCCCGTGAACCGAGGCCTGGTAGTCGTAATTGGTGCGCTCGATTGGCTTGTAGTAGGTGCTCCCCGGCTCAGAGCCGCGCTCATCTTCGTACTGGAAGCCGATGAGCGCAGCCAGGTGCGGCGTAATGGTGATGTCGCCGCGATAGACAAGCTGATCGCGGTTGTTGACAAGCTGGGAGCTATAGGTTGAGCAATCGAGAACGGCCTGGCCGGTAGCAGTGTAGCCATTGGCGCCTGTGATGGTGACGGTGTTGCCCAGAGTGCCGGGCCCGTAGCAGTAAGGCAAATACGCTTCGGAAGTACCTGATTCGGTCCACAGATTCTCTTGCTCGCGCTTGCGTGCAAGGCCGTAACGAGCGCTGTTGTGGATGGATGCCGTGGTCTGGTTGTCGATGGACGCGCTCAGGTAAATGCTCTGATCTTTCTCGGATGCGTCGTCGGCAACATGATAGAAATCCCAGGCGTTGGGAACGCCGGTGCCATCGACGAGGTAGTGGATGGTGCCGCGAATTTGGGTGGATCCGGAGGGCTGCCAGCCAAGATTCGCAGTCGACGTAGCCACGTGGTATTCGTCTTTTGGGAGGGAATTGCTGGTTTGGAGCCAGTTGAATGAGCCGAGATAATCGAAATGGCCATGAGCGCCGGCGAGCTCGAGTTGCTCGCGCGAAGTATTGAAATTTCCCGCGTCGCCTTCGAAGAGCAGGGAAGGGAAGCTGGTGGTGCCGTGAGGAGTGGTGAGGCTCACGACGCTGGTCATTGCGCCGGCGCCGAAGAGGTTCGAATCGGGGCCACGGTAGACCTCGACGCTCTCCTGTCCCGAGGTGGTGAGCGGGCCAATGTCGAAGAGGTTGCCGAGGTCGCCGACATCGACGCCGTCCATGAGAATTTTGTTGTCGTCGGAGTCGCCGCCGCGCACAAAGAGCGAGGTCTGCGCGCCCATTTGACCGTCCTGCACGGTCGAGGTGCCGGGCATCAACCGTAATGCGGCAGTAAAGTCGGTGCGAAGCGCGAAATCGAGCGGTGATAACACCGTGATTGCCGAACTTGTCTGCGGCTGGGCGACGGGAGTTCCGGTGGCCGTTACAACAATTGACTCGCGCACCCACGCGGGTTCAAGCACAAGGTTGCGCTCGATCGCGTCGAACTGGCCGGCATAGAAGTCGGGAGTTTGCAACTGTCGAAAATTGTTGGCGGAAATGAGCAGAAAGAAGCGGCCGCTTGCGCCAGTGGTTATGGTGAAGCTGCCGTCAGCAACGGAGACGGCTGAACCAACCACCTGGCCCTTGCTGATGAGCGCAACGCTGGCGCCAGTGACACGTGCGCCGGTTGCGTCGGTAACGACGCCATGAATTGAGGCTGCGTGAAGGCTGAGGGATGAAGCGGCGAACAGGAGGGCGGTCGAAAAGAAGAGAGGGATCAGGCCACGGCTCGGGGCCGGGCGCAGGAAGCGGGAAATAGCCATCGAAGCTCCTTCGTTCCCCTCGGAACGTGAAAGCAGTTGGGCGCCGTGGGACCGGTCTCCTGACTTGCGCAATTGCACCATGCGGGAACTTGCGGTTCCATCAGGTGCATTGATCGACCGCCTTCCCAAGAACCGGCTGCAGAGGTTCTCAGTGGCTTGATGGCCGATCTGTTTGCTTCATCCGGCTCTGATTACGACGATAGCCTGACGAGCTGCGCTCACAGTTGCGGGGCAGTGGCGGACTTTCACCGCCTTCCCGAACATCCTGGCGTTGTTAGGTTGTGTGGGCGCGCTCGAAGCGCGTCCGTGATGTCATCGAATCAATTTCGGTGACATCAAAATTTATAGTCGTTGCGGCTTGGTCAAGTCAAAAGGCGCGAAGCATGCGTGGCCAGCTGAGGAGATCGCGGAGGTTAACTCGCACGTCGCCAATAGGAGCATCTCGAATCGACGGCGATCAGCGGATCTTCAATATTACGCTCGGAGCGAAATTCATCGACCGCCCTCCGGCAATAGGTCCATGAGTCTTCGCCGTAATCGTCGAGGATGACGAATCCACCAATCGAAAGCCGGTCGTAAAGGGAATTGAGGCTGTCTCTCGTTGACTCGTAAAAGTCGCCGTCGAGGCGCATCAGAGACAACGCTCCGATGGGCGCGGTGGGGAGGGTATCCTTGAACCATCCCTTCAGGAATCTGACCTGATCGTCCAACATGCCGAAAGCCGCGAAGTTTCGCTTTACTTCATCCAGCCCAACAGCCAGGTTTTTGTAAGCCTTTTGGATCACAGGCCCGGATTGCACTTGCGCCTCAAGTGGAAACTTGTCGGGATCCGGCTCGGGCAGTCCCTCGAAGGAATCCGCAGCCCACACCAGACGATCGGTGACGCTGTAGGCTTTCAGCACGGCGCGCATGAAGATGGCCGCGCCGCCGCGCCATACTCCGGTTTCTATAAGGTCGCCAGGGATGTTATCTCGCAAAGTGTCGCCAATACATTTCTGCATGTTATCGAACCGAGCCAAAGGAATCATCGAAACCGCGTTCGACTCCACATAGTGCGAGACGCGATGCATGGTGAAGCGGAACTCATCGTCGTCGATGTCGGGCTCAACGTCAAAGAGGGTGTTGGTGAGGCACCGCTTCAAAAGATCGAGATACAACTCCGCGGGCGTATTTATGGCCATCGAGGCTCCTTTATCGAATGAGATGGCGTTTTGGCGCGATCTGAATTTACTGCGCGGGAGTGCCTGTGCGTTGCCAATAGTGGCAGGTTGAATCGACCTGGATCAATGGATCGGCGATCTGCCTCTCGGCACGGAATTCGTCCACTGCCTTCCGGCAATAAGTCCAGGAATCCTGGCCATAATCGTCGATGATTATGAATCCCCCAATCGAGAGCCGATCGTAAAGGGCATTCAGGCTGTCTCTAGTCGACTCGTAAAAATCACCGTCCAGGCGGATCAGCGACAAGGGGCCAGTCGGCGCTGTTGGGAGCGTGTCTTTAAACCAGCCTTTCAGGAATTTGACCTGGTCATCCAAAAGTCCGTACGCCGCGAAGTTCCGCTGAACATCCTGCAGACTAGCTGCGAGATTGTGATACAGCTTCTGCATGACGGGCCCCGACTGCACTTTTGCCTCGAGCGGAAACTGCTCCGCGTCCGGCTTGGGCAGCCCCTCAAAAGAGTCTGCCGCCCACACCTGGCGATCGGTTACGCCATAGACTTTGAGCACGCCGCGCATGAAGATTGACGCACCACCGCGCCAGACGCCCGCTTCAATTAGATTCCCGGGCACCTGGTTGCGCAGAATGCTTTCAATACAGTTCAAGATGTTATCGAACCTGGCCCACGTAATCATCGAAACGGCATCAGAATTCACGTAGTGCGTTGCACAATTCATCGTGTAACGAAACTCGTCATCGTCAATGTCGGGTTCAGATTCGAAAATGGTGTTGGTGAGCGACCGTTTGAGAAGGTCGAGATACATACGTGCGGGCGTATCCATATTCGCCTGGGCTCCTCTTTTCATGGTTACGGCAGTTACTAGCGATCTGTGCTGGCGCACCAGCCTTGTTTGAAATAAGTAGGCCTAGAAAGCCTTGTAGATGACAGGCGGCGTAGGCTGACTTAGCAGCAATGTGAGAACAACCGAAATCAGGCCGAAGACACTGGCGTACGCCACACGCGCGTAGCGATGGGTAAGCACCGGCCCTTCAGATGTTTTGATTGAGAGCAGTGACGTGCGCAGAAGCTCCCAAGATGCGAGAACGATTGTTGCGCATAACCAGACTCCGGCCCAAACGCAGAGCCATGAAACAAGACCCAGAGCGGAGTAGATTTCATCAAGCTGTTTCCAGTCCAGCCAAAACCAGAAGTTCGTGAGAGCAAACCAACTGAAAGTAAGGCCGCGGGCAAAAGCGATGTAGGTGAAGTTCTTTGCGAGTGCCTTATAACTCTGGCGACCAATGACGCGCACTAATAACTCCTGCCAGAGTTTATTAATTGATACTCCCGCGCCTAACAGCACTCCGAAAATGAGAAACTCCGAAGTACGCCCGTGCCATACGCCAACCAGAAAAAAGGTAACAAAAAAGCAAAAGACACCCAGGAATGGTTGCAGGGTCCGCGATGAAGTGCGCCGCATCAGCAGCACGAGCAGAGGGTTATAGACATAAGTCTTTAACCATGTCGACAAAGTAATATGCCATCGATTCCAGAAATCGAGAAACGATGACGCCGAAAAGGGGCGGTCGAAATTCTCAGGTAAGCGCACGCGCATGAGGCGGGCGAGCGCGATGACAATGTCGATGTATCCAGAGAAATTGGCGTATACGAAGAATGGGGGAAGGATCACCAACTCGAAAGCGGAGTACAGCCGAAGAGATAGCGGTAACGGGTGGGACAAGCGCGCGAGGGCGTCTTTCTGGACGGCGTGCAGCAGCATGGCCAGAACATTTACCTTGAAGAACCCCCGAATGATGCGCTCCAACTGAAGGCCGACCACACGAGGTCCAAGGCGGATTGGCTGTTGTGCAAACTGATCGCGCGCGAATTCATCGTAACGTTGAATCGGCCCGGAAACGAAGGTTGTGAAATTGAGTGTGTAAAGGAGGTAATCAATGAAACCGATGTGCTGTTTCTTGTCGCTGCTGCCTGATTCTATGATCAGGTGCAGCACGCGAAAGAGGACGTAGGAAAGCCCCAATGTGAAGTAAGGCGAATGAAGGAAGATTCCGTGCGGCAGGAAAGTGTATTTCTTCAGCCATATGTATACGAGCAGGATTGCAAGAATACTCCAAGCCGAGTGCCTGGACCAGCCGCGCTCGAGCATAAGAAGGCAAGCATAGCCCAACAGCAGAAAGGCAGCCAGCGGAATCAAGACAAGCGGGCTATGAGTTACGAGGCCAATAAATGTAAAGCTGGCCAGCAGGAGTACGGTTGAGCGCCATACCCACGACCGGTTCAAGTTAGAGACCAAGGCGATCGCCAAACCGAAGAGCACGAACTGAAATGAGGCCGTGTCCATGCTATTTATCTCTTGCCGGCACGGCTTGCGGCTGGTTGGCAACACTTAGTTCGGGTGCAGCACCAGTTATAAGCGCTTTATCGATGAGCCCGGCAATGATCGCATGGCCGCGGGCATCTGGATGGCCATCCACTGGAAAGTAGTATTGCTCGGGGTTAGGCAGGTCGCGGAACCCCGGTAATATGTCGATGTACACACCGCCATGGGTAGTTACAATTGCTCGCAACTCGTTGCCTAACTGGTAAGGGTCGTATCCTGCAGGCCATTCACCCATCGAAATCATCGCCGCCTGGGCGCGGTTAGGCACCAGAACAACCACGAAGGGTACATGGGCTGCCGCGGCTCGTTCTTCCATCCTTGCCGAATAGGTTTCGAAATCTGCCAGGTGAGTCTTCCACTCCGCGTCCGGTTCAATAGCAAGGAAGCCGGCGTCAGATGCATTCAAAAGATAAGAGTCAATGTACAGGCTCTGGCTTTCGTATAAATAGTGCTGCAGCATTAGTCTGATCTGGGCAATGTCCGCAGTTACCGAGGGTGGCACGATGTTGCGCACGAAATACCCAATCGAGAAACGGATCCTTCCGGTGAAGCTCATCGAGCTCAACTGATGAGCATCTTTTTTGTCAAAGCTGCTTTTGGAGTAGGGCAGTACGACCGTCGCGTTCTGAATGTCCCAAGGTCCGGTTGGCCAGAGAATCATGTCCGGCTGAGCCGCCAGGACATCGTCAAACCGCAACCAAAAGCTGTGGGGAAGGCCCCATAACATGCCTTGGTTATAGAGTTCGACCTTGCGCCCAGTCTGCTGCGAGAGTTCGGCCGGCAGAAGAGCGGCCAGAGAGTCGCTGTTTGCCACGCGGTCTCCCATGGCAAACGAAGAACCAATCATCACAATTCTGTAGGTGTTTGCTGCCTTCGGTTTGCATTCAAAGTCTGCACGTTGCCCGCAATTGTTGAACCTGTACTCGGTGAGTTCTCCCTCACTTCCCTTATTCCAACACACACTGTTCGGGATCGCCTGAACACCCTTCCCTGGATACGACCTCATGCAATCCGAAGGGCCCGTTTTTGAAGGGGTAAACGTGGTTCGTGAAACCAGATCGGTTGCTGCTGCCAGCAGAAAGATCGTGAAAATACTAATCAGGGGCAATAGAATCCAGTCTCGGCGCGGCAACTTCGATTCCTTCATGTCGCTGTTTTCGGCATTCAATTGCGTCATGCGATCGATTGCTCCTTCGCCATTGCGAACCCTTGCGAGACAACCTTCATCGGGGCACCCTGCGGCTCCGCACCTTCAACGATGAGCTCCCAATGCGTGAGGCCGGACTCATCTTCGCTGACCTTGGTGAAGCCCAGCTTTGCATAATGATCCATGACGAGTTTGTTTCGATCAGTGGGAATGTAAGAGCCGTGGAGTTTGTGGACGCCGGTTGCCCGCGCGTGACGCAGTATTTCGCGCAGCACCATGTGTTCCACTTTGCGTCCGAGCACGCGGCAGCTCATCAGCCAGGTATCGATATCCCAAGCTCCCTGTTCGCCCGGCCGGCAAATCACTACGCTGATCATGCCGTTATCACCGAAGATATCCGCCAGCCGAACTTGCATCGTAAACACTCCGGCGTCGCTTTCCGTTTCGGCTATTTCTGGATCGGTGTATCGCCGAGTGGTCAAGTTATACTGGTTTGACTTATTGATGAGCTGGACGATGCGCGCTCTTCCCGTCGCGTCGAAAGGCTGAAAAGTGATAGTCATGTCGAGCGAGGCCAGGTACGCATCTATGCCGCCCACTTGCTTTCGCAGGCTCGCGCGCTTGGCGTTGTCCTGGTAGAAGCCGGCTCGCTTTAGATCCTCGCCGGCGAAGGCCACCGCCTCAAAGTAGCCGGCGGCGGCAAGCGTTCTTGCATAGTATGCAGGCTCCTCGGGCAATTCAGGCACAGCCACCTGCGGCAGCAGTTTGCGGACCAGGCCGCGTTCCACGGGATTGTCGTCGAGAAACACCATCGCGTCCAGCCCCAGAGACAGTTCATCGGCGATGGCTTGAATATTGGTCGCTTTATCATTCCAGTTGGCCTGAAAAACGGCGATGTGATCCAGCTTGAGCAGCATCTCAGGATGCTTTTCAAACGGCGCGCGCGCCACGTCGTCCGTATTCTTCGACGATACGGCCAGCACGATTCCACGGCTGCGAAGATCCAGGGCGAGACGCTGCACCGCCAAGTGAGCTTCTCCCTGTGCATCTCCCTGCGCAATCTTGATACCCTCCAACCCATCGTCGCCGATCACGCCGCCCCACACCGTATTGTCCAGGTCCAGGATGAGAGCCTTTCGGCTCTTGCCACGGATGGCAGCGATGGTTCGTCCAACGTGGTCGCCATAAAGCGGGATCAACTCGTCGGAGAAAGAGAATTTGCCCAGGTTCCATAACTGCGGGTTATGCCAGTCGGCAAGACCTACCGTTTCCGCAAGCCCGGCCACGTCGAGGAGCACGTCACCTGAACCAAGAACGTACTGAGCCAGCTCACGATTGATGCTGTCGATCAAGCTTTTCAATGTCCCCGGGAGCGTCCGGTCCAGGCTGCCGAACAGCGATTCCACAGGCGGAGCGAAGGTTTGAAAGATGCAAACCGCATTTGAATTGGCTTTGATCCCGTCACGGAGCGACTGCAAAAAACCGATCACACCCTGCACGGTCGCTGACGCAGCCTCAGCGTCTCCAAGAGAGAGCCTCAGCGGTAGAGCGCGATAATCGAGTGCGAGCAGCACTGCGTCGGGCTTGGAGCGATTGACCGTCGAGTCAGGAGTTAGAGCCTCCTGCGCCACCTGATCGTAAGGTGGCTGAATTACCTCAAGCGCAATTCCATGGCGCACCGCGCTGCCAACGAGCGCAGGCGCAATCATATCGACAGTTGAATTACTCAAAACGGCCAACCGGAACGGAACGAGGGGATTGAGAGACTTACCGTCAGCGAGCGTCCTGCTGATCGCCTTAGATAGCTTCGTCAGTTGATTCAAATCTAGTGCGTGCGTCGCCAGCGCGTGCAGTTCGCGCCCCACACAATCAGTCGACACAGCTAATGCCTTCAGCCTATCGGCAAACTGCTGCGGCGCTCGAGGCAACCATTGCAATTCCGCAAAAAGTGGATTCATGGACAGCTTTTCCGCTCCGGGTGCAATAAGATCCAAAGACCCGAACTACTGGAAGTCTATTTTTTCAAGGACGTTTGAGGAACTCGCCAAGCTGGAATGTCCATCTGCAGACCGCGGATGACGCCTTCCCGAGGAATGGGTCCGGAAGCAGTATGCTGCGATTGGAAAGCAAAACCGTATTAGTTTCTTTTACCAGCCGCGAAAGAACAGACTTGCTACGACATCCCTTGAGCCCGCGCTTTGATCAGCGCAACCAGTTCTCCTACATTTTTCAATTTGCCGATCTCGACGGTTGAAAACTTGATTTTGAATACCTTCTCAACAGTAAGTATTAGACGAATATGTGTAAGGCTGTCCCATCCATCAACATCTTTGGCAGACAGTTCAGGAGTTACCTTGATGGAATCTTCATCAAAAACATCGACGAAGATTTCAGTAAGACGATCGTATATTTGTTGCTCCTCCATTCCCGAAGGTTCTCCTTTCAATGATGCGGGGTGCTTGCCGGAGTTCAACGCGCCGTATGCAGCAACAACTCTCCAGGCAAGAAAATGGTTCACTCTGAGTGATCAGAAGCCAAGTTGGCATTCTTAACATGCGTGAAGCAAGTGCGAGGCCTTATGAAAAGAATACCATCGGAGTTGAACAAAATCGATTTGGGCAGTTATCAATTGTCCGAAGTTGCAGCCGAGTCGCCGGATGGTGTTGCGACGGTAACATCGAAGAGCGCATGGCGGCTCTTCTAACAGGATCGCGACGCCCGATGTATTCGCAATATGAATACTCAGTAGTTAAAGCTTACCTCACAATTCCCCAAGGTTTCATTAGCCTGGGTTGTGAATTGAATGCGCAGTAAATCGCCCTTTGCGTATGCGAAAGTGTGGGTTGTGTCGAATACCGTTGTATTGGCTTTTGCGGTCCCATAGGTCACAGTGACTCGAGTATTAACTCCCGAATCTGCGCCGGACATGGCGGTGCCGGATGGAAGATCCCAGATACTGAATACTCCGCTCGATGCATTGGTTCCGGTATGAGCGCACCGGACAGCGAGACCGCTCAAAGTGCCGCTACCGGTCATTAACAACTGCGCGACATCTTCCGCCCCCACAATTGACGTGCACGATGTGGTGGCTGACCCGGCTCCAAACAACGTAAGAGTGGAAGACGATGTGGCCCTACCTGCGCAAAATGCATGTGCTGTTCTCAAGTTTGATCCACTGCAGCCCAAGCAAGTTCCGCCAATAGTGACGTTGTTGAGCTTTGCGGTTCCGGTGTCGGTAAGCCCGCTCACAATCGGTGACGTGGCCAGAACTACGTTGCCCGACCCTGTAGTGCCGGATATTTGCGATGAATTAATCTGGCCGCTGTTGTTGCCGAGTGGAACCCCGGCCCATTTTCGCTCTTTTGCGCTATCAATCTTTACCCAGGCCGCAACTCCATACTCCGTCGCTTTGGAGTTGAGTTCCATATCCCCGGGCGACCACGCTTCGGCGGTGGGGGTACCGGAGAACTTTGTAGGTAATTGAATCTCTGGACCGAGCACGGGGACACAGAAGCTCAACGCACCATTAGTTACTTCGGAGAAGGGCCCACTTCCGCTCATTACCTGTACAGCGCCGGGTTTGAAGGCATTTATTCTCCGAATCGGTTTGCAGGAACTTCCTCCTGCAATGGAGATGTACTGCCCGACTGACAAATCGGTGGCGCTCGTGCAGGTTGCCACGTTAGATTTGCCCGGAGCGGAGCATGTAGTATTGCCGCTGTTTGGCGTACCAGTTGTGCCGGTGGTGCGGACTACATCCAGCGCATACCGATTTCCGTTTGCGCCACTCCAGTATTCAGGAGGCGCGAGAATCTGGCCCGCATAAAGCGTAGTGCCATTGGACAGCGCGGCAAATGCGGTATCGGAATATAGGAAAGCCGACGCCTTGATCCCGTACTGATAAAGCTGGCTGTAGAAGAAGTCACCGATTCCCTGCGTCATCGGCGTGTTTTGTTTATCGGCCGTCGACAGGCTGCTTGCCATACTGAAAAAAGCAGGGGAGAAAGTCATCCACGGGATGAAGCCGCTGCTGCCAGTGGAACTGGTATCAAGGCCTGCGTCCTGCCGGATGAGGCTTGGAATCCCAACCCAACGTGGGTCCGTCTTGCTGCTTGGCAAAACACTATTCATCACGCTCAGATTCAGGGCCGTATCGTTCTGGGGAGACATGGCAATGCTTGGAGTGTAGTAACCACGAGTACCCAAATCCGGCGAGACATTCACGCCGTCCATGTCGATCAGGAATTGGGAGGGGTAGCTACTGCTTACGCAGTTATACAGAGTAATTGCTCCCAAGCCGGGGGCAAGGCTACTGCCAATTTCTATTGCCATATTGCGAAGCGACATACGAATAGCGCCGGCGGCTCCATTGCAGGCCTGATTGTCAAGCATGATACCCGCACCCTGGTGTCCAGCGGTGCCGGAGAAAGTCTGTCCGTTGGCTAAGCTGAAGTTATCGCCTCCACCGGAACGCCAATAAATCGCAGCTATTCCCGAACTGTCGCTTCTCCAGCCCTTATCGAAGTCCACATTGACGCCGCCAGAGGGGAAGTAAAAACCGAAGTAAGATGCTTTTTCAGCCCAGGTATTCTCAAAGTGGGTGCCAGCGTCAACACGCGACCCCATATAGAATCCGACCCCGCCACCCTGGGTCGCAATATCCTTAAATCCTTGCTCGTACCGCGCAAAGGAATCCGTAGCAAGCACGACACTGACACTGGTAGCGGTGCCTGTATCTGTGTAACTGCCCGCCGCGGGAACTTGATTGGAAGCATAGAGCGGATAGGCTACCGTAAAAGTGCTACCAGTAGTTGCTACAACCTGGGAGACAAGATTGTTCAAGCTAAGTCCAGCCGTAGTGTCGAACCCTGTCAGGTAGACCCAATTGTTCACGGCATAGCTGTTTGCGCCGCTGATTGTGGCGACATACTTATAGGGATAGTTTCTGCCGCCTGATGGATTGGCCGCACTGTAGTACGCTGCCCGAACTGCGATATTGGCGGGATCGCTGGTAGCTACTGATTCCGTTGCACCATTCAAGCCGATGCTCTGGTATTTGAAGTCCACGACCCCAGGCGAGGGATTCGTGAACGGCTCACCTATATAGATGGGACTTGTGCTCGGATAGGTGTTGAGCCGGGTGCAAAGTGCCGATGCTGTCGCCGCCGCGTTCGCTCCAATGTTTACCTGATTCGCCGATGCGCCGGAAGAGACGAAAGTAATAACGACACCATTCACGGTCACCGTGTCGCCGGAACTTGGATTGTTAGTGAGTGTGATTGACGAAACATTCAGCGAGACAGTGAATCCTGTAACTCTGGAGGTCGCACCGTAAGATGGTCCGTTCCAGAGGATATTTGGCGGCTGTTGACCGCCAAAGTTAATTGAACCTACAAGACCTTCCACCCGGCAGCTATTATGCGCATTAAGAGTACTGCTTATGAGATAGCTATGGTTACCCGGAAACTCGACCAGGCCGGCATATTGCGGTTTGCCTATAAAAGCAGCCGCAGAGCAGGCGTCAAAGGCCGCCTGAATGCCGAGCGTGTCGTCGATCGTCGCACCGCTGACGGTGGTAAATGCGGCCGGCGTGAAGGAGATGGAGGTACCACTTACGCTAGTTACCGTAACCAGCAGGTTCGCGCCGCTCACCCCGGCTCCGGGAATGACGTACAACTGTCCCGTCGCAAATCCCGAGGCACTGCCCGCGGTCATCAGATTTGGGTTCGTGGAAACGTTGACTGAGCCTGTGGTCGCGTAGCCGGTCCCAGCCGCGCCGAACTGCGTCACATCGTAGGTGGGCCCGACGCCCAAAACATTCGGGGCACCGGCCTTCTCGTAGGCAATGCCGTTAGGCTTCGACGCATTCACGGTTGTCACCGGGCCGGCGGACGAACCGAGCGCATCGGCACTCAAGAGCAGCGCAGCGAAAAGGAGGAGGGATTTCACTGACGTTTTTTCTTTTCCGGTTGCGATAAGTTCATGATGGCGAGCCGAAGTTATCTTGGATCCGCGCAGGAATGGAGCATGGCTTCCGTCATTGTGAGTCGAATTATCGTTCACGGAGTGAGCGGCTCTAAGCCTTGCTTCGAGGTCGAAACGCGTAGAAATACCAGCGCAGGTAATGTGGAAGCCAAGCCCAGAGCTTGAACTTGGATTTGCCTTGAGTACGGTCGCGCCATACCGAAGGAATCTCAGTAATGCGATAACCGGCCAAGAATGCCTTGACTGTAATCTCAAGGTTCAATTCAAAACCGCGTTGGCTTTCAAGGGTAAATTGCTTAAGCATGGCGGCATCGTAGATCTTGAATGCATTGGTGGCGTCATGCGTAGGAATCCGGCGAAGCCAATGCAAACTGACTCCAGCCATGCGTGAAAGCCCTTGTTTCAGCACCGGGCCATTCACGATGCGACCGCCTTTCATATAGCGGCTGCCGACCACAATGTTATAGCCACGGCGATATAATTCCAACATCCGGCCGACTTGCGCCAGGTCGTCGGAGAGGTCGGCCATGACGACCAGCAAGGGTCCGTTCTCGACCTCGTGAAAACCAGTGAGCAGAGCGCCCACCACTCCGCGCCGCACGTTGTTCTTTACCAGGCTGAGCCGCTTTTCGCCGCGCGCAATCACTGATTGCACTGCTGGAACGGTGTTGTCTTCATCGAAATCGTAGACGACCAAGGCGCGGAATGGAAACTGCAGGTAAGTGTCTATCTGGGTCCACAAATCCTCGAATCCCGCGCCTTCGTTGTAGACGGGAATGACGATAGTCAAATCGTTGGGCGAAGTTTGTGTTTCGAACGCTGTCACTAAATACTCTCCCTTTTTTGCCGGGCCCAAAAGGTTCTAACTACAAGGCCACACATCGGAGCTAAACCACATCCGTATCCATGGGATGTCTAGTGTTAAACTTCGATACCTTAGCTTAACGGTTGGTTGAGAGATTCAAGAATTCAACTTAACGACAGTTCAATCCGAGACCGCAAATTACATTAGCGAGACCGATGCACTAGATCTGCCCCACCGTGATTTGTTCATCGATCCATGGAATGACCTCGTCGAGAATAGTATTCAGTGGCGTCTCGGCGCGATACCCCAAGAGTCGATCTGCTTTATCGACTGCGGGCGAGCGTTCCTGCACGTCGTATTCGTAGGCCGGGTCGTGAACTACGCGGAAGGGTTTCGAGCCTTTATGCACTTTGTCCCAGATGACCTGTGCCAGTTCCAGAACAGTGGTTCGGGTGGCGGTGGACAGGTTGAAGTCCTGATTGAGCGCATTTGGATGCTCGATGCAAATTCTGATTCCGCGGGCCAGGTCGCCGCCATAGGTGTAGTGCCGCACCTGGTTTCCCTGGCCGAGAATGTGCAGCGGGTCCTGACCCTTGAGCACTTTCTGCACGAGGTCGGGAACAACATGCGACATGGCCAATTTCACATTTCCGCTGTAAACGTCAACGTCGCGTATCGCTCGCTTCTCGCCGATTCCAACGCAATTGAATGGGCGCGCAATCGTAAAAGGCAAGCGATACTGCTCCCACGCACCTTTAACAAAATATTCAGTGGCCAGCTTCTGAAAGCCGTAAGTGGATTTGGGCGGAGGGCACCTCTGCTCAGCGCCTTCGGGAGTGGGATACTCTGTGGTGGATTCGTAAACCATACTCGATGAGAGCACAGTGATCTTCTGAAGCTGGTTGTTCTTATGGGCGTGAATGGCTGCATCAAAAGAACTCGCCGTTATACGCTCATTTTCGGCCATCAGATCGTAAGCGAATTCGTGGAAGTATGAAATCCCACCGATCATCGCCGCCGCTGCTACAAAATGATCACAATCGGCGAGCAATTCCTTCAACAGTTCAACGTCTTTGGCATCGCCTTCGGCGAAATGATAGCGTGGATGGCTATCGTAGGATTTGTGGCTGGGTCCGTACTTGCTGAAGTCATCCAGGCCTACAACCTCATAACCGCTGTCGATGAGTTCCTGAATAAGGTAACCCGCAATGAAACCGGCTGCGCCGGTAACTAGAACTTTCATTTGCCCTCCGCAGCAACGCTAGCATGGTGTTTGTTCTGGCGCCAAAAGCCCCAGACGTCAATAGCCTTCTTGTTAGCCGGAATCTGCAAGTCGCGGTATGCAGAATGCGGGGCGCCAAGAATAATAATGTCAGCCTGATGTACAGCCTGTTCGAGAGTAACAAACCTTGGATCAGCAATAAAAGGGTCAGAACAGAGAACGGTCCTGGCTTCGACCTGAAGCAACTTCTTGAGCTTGTAAGACAGGCTGCTGCGATTGTCGTCCGAGTCACCCTTGAAGGCCATGCCAAGAATAGCGACGGTCTTCTTTGATAATCCCTCCGCCCGGAGTTGCGACACGATGAAGTTAGGCAGGCCTTCGTTAACGAGCATTGCGGCATGTCCAAGAAAGAAGTTATTGCTGGAAAACGCGGACAATTGGAGTGTGTCTTTCAACAGGCACGGACCGGCCGCGAATCCCGCACGTGCAAAACTGCGCATGCGAGGGTAATCCTGAGTAACTGCATTGTAAATACGGTAGAAGTCAAGCCCATAGCTCTCAGACAACATATAGAACTGATTGGAAGCCGCGAAGTTGAGATAGCGCCAGCTATTAGTGAAGAGCTTGGCAAGTTCGGCTTCAAGCGGATCCAATTCGATGAGAGACGGAGCGATGCGAGAAAAGAGCTCGCGGGCCTTGTCGAGCGCGACAGGTTCAAACGCGGAGATAATCTGAGGAAGGCTGGTAAGCTCTTCGATTGCTTTTCCCTCTGCAATCCTTTCGGGGCAAAAGGCGACATGAATCTGGCGATGCCTCTCATCGATGCGGTCCTTGATGAGCCGGGTCACACCAGGATAAAGGGTGCTTCGCAAAACCAGCAACGCGCCTTCCGGCACATACTGGATGAGGTCGTCGAGACTGCGATAAAGCGCTGCTACCGTGGGATTGAGGTGCTCATCCACCGGGGTGCCGATGACCGAAATCACGATCTCAGCATTGCGAAGGCACTCCGGATCTGTCGTAGCCCGGAGTGACTTTCCGATCAGTCGTGGCAGCAGTTCGACTGCTCCGGCCTCGAGGAATGGCATGTGGCCTTCATTGATAGAGGCCACCTTGGTTTTGTCCACGTCCAGCAGAGTCACGTCGAGCCCGCGGTCGGCAAGCACCATGCCGAAAGGCAGGCCCACGTGGCCGCAACCACCAACAACTACAACATTGCGCATCCTATTCATGATTGCTCCTTACAAGTTGCGATCTTAAATGGAATCGCCGGCGAAGTGCCGGAGTGAAGACAAAGTGCACACATGCTTCTACCTGCCGAGGCGCTGCCGAACGGAGAACCGTAATGTGATTTCACCCAAAAGAAACGCGGCAGTTATCTTCCGGAATATTGTCTGAGCGTCAGATGGAAACTGCGTGACCAGAAGTGCGACCCGCCGTACACGGGTTCAATTGAAAATGACTCGACGCGCTGGCCCGGGGAATCGGACTTGCTGCCCGAGACGAGCGCGGCGAAGCCGCTCGTGTTTTCAACAACGGGAGAAAGCAGAAACGTTGTACGCATCATGTTTGCAACAACCCGATAGCGTTCGGTTTTGCCATTGGCGAGGTGAAGGAAGATGCGTAACTGAGGCGGATTGAAAAAAGTGTCGAGCAATTTGCCCGCAAGGGTCGGCTGCAGGTCGACCTCCGCGAACAGAAGCCCGTCGCCGGGAGGGACCAAAACCGAGGATCCGGTTTGGCATCTGGTATCGAGGATAGTATCGTACGTTGTTGTTGTCTTAATGGTGGGCCGTTTCTGCAACAGCACAAACTGGCCGTCATAAGAAACAAAGCTGTAGTTATCGAGCAGTGCCGGCCAACTCAGACCATCATCGAGCGACGGCAGCATTCCGTTAATCACCTGAAGGTCGAAGAGAATCCACTGCGGAGCATCGATACCGCGGAGATGCTGTTCATTGAGACGAATCAGTTCGGGAGTGTAGACCGAATAACTCTGCAGTACAGGACGGGGATCCCACTGGGCGCCGGAGACGATAACGATGGCCTGTTCGAAGGTATAGATATCGGCGGTGCCTGTGAGATGAGGCATCGCGTAGCTGGTGCGGATCTCATCTTCGGCGCGATCAAAGCGCTCTTTCAGAGAATCATTCCGCTCAGGGTGAATGAGAAGTCCTTCCCATGCATTGCGATAAGTCTGCCACCCGCTTCCAATTGTGGTGTGCAGGTAGGCCGGCGCGGCCCTTTTCACGCAGAAGGCAAAGATATCATCGCGCCGGTTACCGCTCCATGTAACTCCAGGGCCGAAGTGCTCGTGGACCTCTCGAGCCAGCTCCGGATCATGCATCGCGGAAGTTGCCACTGTAAGAGCGATGGCTAGTGCGCTGGCCCAGGCAATATATCTGTCTGTGGCAAGCATTGCGGCGATCAAAGCGAGCGCGGCCAACGAAGAGAACGCGCCGTAAATGTCATCCGCTTTTACAAACCCGTGTTTGAAGATCACCAACAGAAACGCAAGGCATGTAAGTCCCCATACAGCTTTGACAAAGAAACCGGGCACGGAGGCGCGAGCAATGGAGAAGCAAATGAGCAGAACAGCCGCGAGGAAGAGAACGACCAAAGCCTCTCCCACGATCGCCGGCAAGATGAGCCATGATGTGGACATTGCTTGGGTATATCCGGAGGTGAGCCAAAGCGCGCCTCGCAGATAGTGCGGCAATGCCGTGAGAGACTGGTGCGCAACGATCCACAGCAGAAACGTAGAAACAGGCGGTATGGCAACCAGTGCGAAGGCAGCTTTCAGTTGGTGGCGCCATGCCAGCAACACTGGAGGCACGGCAACCGCTGCAGCCCACGGCAGTATCAGGCTCCCTTTGATGAGCGGAAGCAGGCCGAGGGTGGCCCACAGCACAAGGACCGCGGCCCGGAACAGCCAACATGAGCGCGCGCCAAGTGACGTGTGATTGTCGCTTACATACTTGACTGTGCAGGCGATGAGGAGAAGCGCATAAGTGAGGAGCACCAGTTCCGCGCCGCCGCCGAATGCGGCAAACAATACGAACAGAAGGAGCGCGAAGGCCAGCTTGCTTCCGCGCGCGAGATACAGAAGCGCGCCTAGGTAAGACACCAGCAGGAAGATGCTTCCCAGCATCATTCTCGTGCTGGTGTCGGGCTGATACATCCGTGTGACGATTGAAGCATAAGGACCGTATGTAAATACGATCTGCTCGCCGAAGTTCATGTGGCGGGCAACAGCCTCGTTCATGCCGAACTCCCAGGAGCGATCGAGTCCCCGGCTCGGCATCACTGGATTGACAGGAATGATTACCGCAAGCGCTGTGGCGACAATGAATACATATGCGGCAATGCGCGCCGGACGGGATTGCAACATACCGCGAGGAGTCATATGCATTCTGTTTGTGTTTTCCATCAGAGCCAGAGTAGCGCCTGCAAACAATCCACTTTAAGAGGTGTTTCCAGCATCTCTTGCGGCGCGGCCTGGTGGGGGCAGGCCATTGTGGCCGCCGCAAGCCGCGCTGATCCAGTCGAGATCATCGGAGGTTAAGCAACTGCAGTTCTTGTTGAATCACTTGAATGCTGCCGGTGGAAGCAGTGGCTCGTTGTTCGCCGCTTAGAAGCGTGACGATTGCAACGAAATTCGGAAGCGCTCGCGAAATAACATCTCGGACGATGCTCCTAGAATCAACATAATGAGGATATTTTGCGTGTAATACTCCTGGTGAAGCGGTGTTACAAAATTCGAGCCATCCATCTGGGCGACGAGGCAGTAAAGAAACATAAGGATTGCGCAGCGCAACGCATGCCAAACTCGGCGCTCGTCCGCGTCTATATCTCGTGCCTTCTTCCTTGCGAACCGCCATCCGAATGACAACGTTTTGCCCAGAAGGATGAGATAAACCCCGAGAGAGAGCCATCCAGCGTCGGAAAGCGCCTGCATATAGGAGTTGTCAGTCCCACCGACGCCGTTCAAATCTGCTTGCAGAACCCCCGCGTAGATGCCGAAATGCTGGCGGCGTATGCCGGCGATGTAGCCCATGCCCTGCGGGTGACTCACGCTATAGACAATGACGTCACGCCAGTAGATGGTTCTTCCGCTGGCGGTAAGAAAGCTTTCAGTGTCCAGGCCTCGATTAAACTTTTTCCAAATCTGATCTGCACCGATAGTTGCAGCGAATGCGCCAGCCAACAGGATGAAGGCCATGCATGCGGCGAGAAGAAGGTGCAAGGAGCGTCTGTTCTTAGTTGTCCATTGAAAAACCAGGAGTGCTAGAACGAGCAAGAGTGCGATTTCCGCCCCTCTCGCTTGCGTCGCGAAAGTTGCGGCCATTCCGACCAAGAGGAAAAAGGCGGAGCGCCCCCTGGGTTCCAGGGAATATAGAAAACTGTATCCTGAGACGATTGCAATGACTGGGCCAAGGATGCCCATCGAAGCTATTCCGCCGCCCAGAAGTCGAATTCCAGCGCCTTCCACATAACTCATCACCAAATCAGGTTTGATTATGAGGAAAATAAGGACCAGAGCCAGCAGAACGGTCATGATAAGTCTGAGTCTGAAAATGCATTGCAACCAATCTGGCGGATTCTGGTGTGCATCGACAAGAAACTCCACGATACAGATGAAGCTGAGGAAATATATAAAGCTGAACTCCGCCGAGACAGCGCGGCCGGGCGAGTAAGCCACGGACATGGTGAATAGCAAGCCAAGAAAGAAGAAGTACTTCAAGACGGATCGAATCTGCCTGGGAATGACGACCTGCTGTGCGAAACCCAGACGGATTATAGCGCGAGCGGAAATCGCAAAGAGCCAGCCAACCTGAAAAATGCTCCATATGTCAAAATGTGCCTGGGAGGTATCAAACCCGGCGTAAGTCGAGTGTGGTCTGAATATCGGAGGACCAAAGGCCAGGAGAAAGACTGGATACCGTAAAAGGAAATCCCGGAACGAGAGACGCCTTTCGGTTCGGACCGCAGGTAATCCATGTTCCGAGCTCTCTATCGATGGTGCTGACAGCGTCATTTGTTTACCTTTGTCCCAGTTCAGTTCGGTGGCCATAGCCGCTGGCCTGATTGTTTTGTGAAGAGCCCGTCCGGGTCTCAGGCCTCCGGATATCTATGAGCAAATCTAGATCGCGAATCATCCGCTTAGGTGAACGCCACGATTTGAATTGGGCAACCAGTTGAAACTTCCGTCAAGAGTGATCCGCCTCAACACATATTGCCGCTTGCGATCGCTGCCACGTTTCTTGAACTTATTCCACAAGCGTTCATCGACTATCCTGTTTAGAAGCCGCCGAATTCCAGCGCGCCTATAGTACCTAATCGCACTCCTATTTTAAGCTGGAATATCGTATTCGATGCTTAGAGCGGATTTATCAGGTCGTGTTACTTAACCGAACAGACCTTTCCTGGAAAGGGCGGCTGCCTCGATGGTAACCCTTGAAGTCCATGCCAGCAAAATGCTGAGACCTATACCGAACATCAACATAAGCGTCGCAGTCAGATCGGGATGATGCCAGCGATCTAGTTTCGCAATTAGTTTTTCGCTGCCTGCAAATCGAAGAACAACAATGTGGTAGAGATACAAGCTGTAACTAATATAGCCAAAGAAGGCGAGTTGCCGATTCATAAAGACAAAACGATGCAGAACGTGGCCCGTGTGCTCGGAAACCAAAGCGACCAGCAGCAACCCCGTCGAGATCAGTGCGATGCCGGTGAACACAAAAGGAGACCAATGATGACTCATGCTTTCGGTGGGGTGAATTGGCAAGAAGAGAAGGAGACCTGCGAGCAATAAACCAATGCCAGACAGCATCAACGTGCGCCGCTTCAATGTTGTCGTCCTTATCCAGATCGCAATCGCCGCTCCACAGAGCAGGCCGTCGCCATGAGTCAGCGGGTTCATGTATATTGCGACCGGAGAGATACCGTAGTGAGTTGCCACAACACGAACGACCGGGGCGCAAAGAAAGCAAATGATGAGGCCCGGCAAGGCAAAGCCACGAGCTGCGTACCGGATAACAAGCGGCCAGACCAGATAGAATTGTTCCTCGACTGCCAAAGACCAAGTAGCAATAAGGAAGGATGAAGAAGCAAGCTTCTGAGGGAGGAAATTCTGTATCATCAGCAAGTACTGCCAGGACGCAACATTCTCGCTCGGAATCTCCAGAAGGCGCCTGCCCACAACCAACTTCAGAAACGGTATGATGCAAAACACAAAAGCCAGGAGAAGAAGATAGGCAGGCCAGATTCGCAGAATGCGCCGACCATAGAACCGACTAAAGTACTTGTTATCGTCACGGGTGTCCCACAGGATTCCAGTAATGAGAAACCCTGAGAGAACAAAGAAGAGATCCACTCCAACCCAGCCTTGCCGTGCAATTGCAGCGAATGGTCCGGAATGAATCGAGTGGACGATCACCACTGAAAGAATCGCCATGCCGCGTAAACGGTCCAACTGGGGAATCTTCTTAGGCAATGCGTACGTCGAGTTCACCATCGATGGTGCAGACAGAGTCATGTGGTTGCCTATATCCCTGAGAACTGGTGTCGCGACGGGCTTCACAGCAAGGCGCATTGCAAGTTATTACGCTGAAGAGGGCCATGCAATCTTTATCACAAGAGTCTTGGATTCGGATAACTGGTCGCTGCGACCCCTCTCCGGAACGGTAAGGTATTTTCCGAAAGCGGCTTAACCGGCCACGTGGACTGGAGGAAGCTCTGTTGCCGGACGATTGCCCCCGAATTTGCGCAGCATGGCATTCAATGTGGGTCGTTCAATAAACAAGTGGAGTACGATCGCGACAAGTACGGAGAGGCTGATTCCCACGATCGCGCCGATCGGTGCCGCAACCCGCAGCCAATGCCACCGCGCGGCGAGAATTCGATCAACACCATAGATGCAGAAGAAGTGGACCAAATAAAGAATGTAACTGGCATCCCCAATCAGAATCAGAAACGAAACATTGGTGTCCCATCCTGCCATGGATAGAATCGTGGCGCTGGCAATCAGAAAAAATGAAGGAATACCGAAAAGAATGGCGCTGGGCGCCGCAAGCGAGAAAGTTTCGGGCAACAATCCCTGAAGGCAGATAAGGGCCAGAGCGCTGGCGAGACATAAGCAGAGTGCGGGGATTCGCATTCGCTGGGCGCGTGATGCACCAATCTCCCGGCAAATGTAGTACGCGACGACTCCGAAGATAAACTCGAGCATGTTGCTATGAGCGAAAAACTTCGCAATGTCGCTGCGGGTAGCAAAAGCGAACGAGGTCATGAGGGCCGCCAGAACGAAGCCAACGCCGACCCAGACAGCTTTCTTTCGGCTGATCAGGAGTCCCGCTGCAAGGGAAAGGTAGAAGAGCATCTCAAAGTTCAACGACCATCCCACGCTGAGCAGGGGCAGGATCCCTTTGCCGCCGCCGGGTAGAGGTTTTGCATAGGGAATGAAGAGCAGGCTTTTCACCAGCTCAACTCCGTCTGCGCGCGTCGTGTGGAGCAGTTGGGGGGAAACAACCGCGATCGCGAAAGTGAGAAACGTAAACGACCAGTACGGCGGAACGATTCGAATGATCCTTCGCCGCAGGAAAAAATCTGGACTCTTGTGGAGAATGCGGGCCATGATATACCCGCTGATCACGAAGAAAACATCGACCCCAAAGCTGCCAAATCGCTGCATGCCAGGCAAGAGGTAATACGTATGGTAGAACGCCACGCTGACGGCCGCGAACGCTCGCAATACTTGTAGGTTGTTTAGCTTGGATGTGGGTTTCATTGAGCCTTCAGATTTCAAGGACCTAGTGGCCACTTAGACTGGAATCTCGTTTTTCGAGTCAGAATTCCTGCAATTCCACGCTTCCCGAGGTAAAGTGCAATGAGCAAAGAATGCTTGCGAAAACGGTGAGTGTTTGTGGCACGTTAGCCGGTAACTCGTTACCGTCCTTGATCGGCCCGCCTCATATATGGTCTTCCATGTGATTGAGTCGCCTTATCGATTCCCTTTTGCCCAGCGGGAGAGGCGTATTCAGTTTCAGGTGGTCTGGCGTCGTTGCCTGGATAACCAAACTGAAATGCCTTCAATAAACGCACGTTCTCGCACCACAAACTCATCCCAACTTATGTAGCGTAAGAGTACTTTCATCACCATGCGCAATTGCAGAGCCGGGAGATAGAACAAGCATCGCGCGATGCCAAGATTCTTCAACATAAAGTACACATGGCCTCGAGCATTGTAACGGATAGTAAAAACGGACTTAGAGCCTCCGGTAAGTGAGCTAACTTTATGGAGAATACGCGCGCGCGGCGTATAGAACATCGTAAGTCCAGCCCGCCAAGCGCGGAAGAGAAAGTCTGAGTCGTCATGATAGACAAAATAGTTTGCGTCCATCATGCCGATCTTGTCGAAGACTGCTGCGCGGCTCAGAAGACAACAAGTAGGCGCGTTTCTTATGAGCCTTGGCATATCGAACTGCCCGCAATCAATTTCTCCTTCTCCGATATGAGCACCAAGATAGCCTTTGAGAGCATTGAATGTTGAGCCGGCTGACCAAATATGCACTCCATCCTCAAACAGAATCTTGGGCGCAAGCAAATCGCAGCCATGTTCATCTAGCTCAGCCACCAAGGTTGAGAAAGTGTCCGGCTCAAATTCAACGTCATTGTTCAGGTAGAGCACAAAGTTGCAACCTTCGGCAAGAGCAGCTCGGGTACCCTGATTATTCGCCTCAGCCACGCCGAGGTTGGATTCGTTGGGAATCATCCGCAACCTTGTATCGCCCCATGCTTTTAGCAGCATTAAGGTATTGTCTCGTGAGGCATTATCTACGGCGTACAAGATGAAGTCGCTGCGCGTCTGCCCAATGAGGGAATGCAAGAAGCCGTCGAGCACTTGCCCACTGTTATAAGTGACAGTAACAACGCCAATTGTGCCCGAGTTACTCATGGTAAAGCCCGCGTTCTTTCATCTCTTGCAAAGAGTGAATATATGCGCTCTGCTCGATTTCCTGCGTCTTTGCCCATTCGAGGAATTTGGTAACGCCCTGACGAAAACTCCACTTCGGCGTAAAGCCCAGCACCTTATTGACCTTCTCCAGGTCGGCAAAGCAGTGCCGAATATCGCCCTGACGAAACGCTCCGGTTATAGAAACATGAGAACTGCTTCTGAAAAAGGAAACAATGTCGTTAACCACTTCGGCAACAGAGATAGGTATGCCACTGCCGACGTTGAGCGCTGTGCACTCGGCGCCTTGATGGAGCACGGCAGCGACCGTGGCATCAACAACATCCTGAATGTAAACAAAGTCGCGGCTCTCTTTGCCGTCTTCAAAAATGTAAATCGGCTGGCTAAGCCTGGCCTGATTCGAAAAGATTGCGAGAATGCCTGTATAAGGATTCTTGAGCGATTGACCGGGTCCATAGACATTCTGGTAGCGCAGTGCGATAGTCGAGAAACCAATCGTAGCGCCCGAAAACAGGCACATCTGTTCCTGAACCTGCTTGGTAAGGCCATAGAAGGACGTAGGGTGGAGCGGCGCGTCCTCTCTTGTTGG
Organism: uncultured Occallatibacter sp.; assembly: GCA_964528915.1. Lineage (GTDB taxonomy): Bacteria > Acidobacteriota > Terriglobia > Terriglobales > Acidobacteriaceae > Telmatobacter. Next base: position 250,111 of record CAZGUD010000001.1, on the reverse strand, counting down.
TCGTGCAGTGCATACTTCGCCGCTGACCGGATGCAAAAACTCAAAGTGTCCTGCTCGCATATCCTCAACGGAACGGCTGCCTGGAAAGAATATGCCGTGCGATGGGGAATGGTAACAGCCCTCACCATAAATCGCGCGGGAGGATGCAACTACGAAGCGGCGCACGCTCCTGTTTGAATCCTCGGCAATCGCCTGGAGGATGTTAGCAGTTCCACCGATGTTTACCTTCTCGTAGCGCACCATCTCGTACATCGATTGCCCGGTGCCGGTCTCTGCCGCGAGATGCACGATCGCATCTTGCCCGCGGACAGCTCGCGACACCGCCAGCGGATCCTGAATGTCGGCTACGATCAGATTTACATGAGGCGCGATATCTGGAGCAAGAGATTGTGAGCGGCCGTGAATTTGCGGACTGAAGTTATCGAGGATTGTCAGCTCGGCGCCAATGCGGAGCAACGAGCGAGCAACATGAGTTCCGATAAACCCTGCTCCGCCTGTTATGAGTATCTTCATGCGCACCTTAGCATTGTGAAGTTACAGTGAATCTTGGCAATAAAGTATGGGCGAGATCGTCGAGCGTCATGAGGCAGAAGTGGATTCAATGCGATCGATGACATGGGCGTAGCTGACTAAGGATGGATGCGAGTTGCAGGTTCCCCGGTCTGCCCACATATATAGAGTGCAAAGATTGATCATGTAAGCCAACGCCTGGACCTCTGGTTTGTAACACCGCTCCATCCCAAACGATTGCTGACATTGTGCGATCACCTCGTGTATTGTGCGAAGGATGCGTGCAGTCGGGGCGCTTTTGAGTGCCATCGGAGCCAGGCAAAAGTGAAAAGGGTCAAACAGCGGGAGTTGCTCGTTGGCGGCATATTCCCAGTCGAAAATCTTTGCGACGCCACTTGCTATCCGGATATTCCATGGGGTGAAGTCGTTATGTGCGGCCACAACCTGAATTGGCACCCCCAAAAACGCGGACTCGATCAGCCGCATGCCCACCTCAAGACGCCGCGACCATTCCTGTGGAAGTAAACCGGATAAGTCATCCAAACGCGAGTGAAGTGTTTTGCATAGCGCAGAATCCTGGAATTGAATCGATTGAAGCGACGACGCCTGAAGTTTGCGCAGGAATTCAATGTGTACTGGGCCAAGAGTGAAATCGAGGCCGCCAAGAAGTACCGATTGTGCGACGAAGCTGAAGTTTGGATCGCAGCGATGAGCGACGAGGCTGGGAATGTGGTCTATGAGCGATTCCTGCCGGTGCATATCGCTGAGCCACTGTGCCTCATTCAGCAGAAGGGCACTTACTTCAGCTCCCACACCCACCTTCGCGACATATAGTGGCTGAGTCCTTTCGTCCATGAAGATGATTGTGTCTTTATGCCAAGGTCCCGGGGCTCCGTTCCGACTACAGGATAAGCCTGCCTTCTCGCCAATCGTTTTCCTGATGAACGCCAATTTCTCGTCCTCAGAGCAGCGAACAGCGCCGAGTAGACGTGGGACCAGCGTCATGGCGCGTAGAGGAATGCCGAGCGGGCCTGGCTGGAAGAGTTCCCAGCAGGCTTTTTGCGCGGCAGGTTCGCGAGGAACGGTATAGCGCAGTCGTCCTTTCCAGAAAAGAGCCAGGTGTGTTGCCGCGCGCCCATCATCAACTGTGTAGAGGCCTGTTATGTCATCCACGATTGCCTCGGCCACTGAGCATTTTCATGCGCACGGCACGGTCAGCATCTGCAATCACATTATCCAGAGATTGGGAAGCATCGACGATAACGTACGCCCGCTGCTTATGAATAAAGGCCAGATATGCATCACATTGTCGCGCTGTTTCCTCGGGCGTCACTTCCTGCTTACGCGCCCGCAACGCGTCCACTGGAGCATTCAGCAGGATCCAGAGAGTTGGCCGCGGCATCAGACAGCCGATCAGTCTCGCTGTCCACATCGGTGCCCCAAATCGATACCGGATCGGATCGACGAGGAGATCGTGATAATAGCGATCACAGATGAGGATTGTCCGTCTTTTCTCGATAAAGAAACGGGCGTACCACTCTTCCAGAAGCCAGACCAATATTTTGACGAGGGAGAGAAACACTCCCCGCGGGGGTTTGCCATGCGGGTCGACCACGATGCTATTCGGGTTATCGCGAAGCCGTGGCATCGCCAGCTGCGGCTTGAGGTGACGTCGCTTGACCTCATAACCGGGCGGGCTCAATCTTTCCATCAAGCCCGCGATCACGGAACTTTTGCCTGCTCCATCTGGACCAAGAAGGACAATTTTCAATTCGTAATGTTCCCGGAATCGTCTGTTGTAGTTCTGCTCAACGGGTTGAAGTCATCATGAAGCTGCAGGCACTGGACATGTCGACTTTGTAAGTGCATACGGCAGAAAAATGAGCTTTACTTTTAGATCGAGTCGTAGAATCAAACAACCGCCCACCGACAGTTAGCCAGTTATAACTCAGACAAACGGCATTTTAGAATCTTGTCCGTACGTAGTGCGAGCATATCCACAATGGCAATATAGGCCTCTTCGGCGAGACTGTCCGGTGGCTTGCGTGCATCCAGCACGACATATGTCTTTCTTGTTTCGACGAACGTGCGATATGCAGCAGCTTGCCTTTGAGCTTCCGCCGGTTCCAGATGTGGATTCCGTGTTTCAATTTCTTCGCTGGAAGCATCGAGCAGAATCCACAGATCGGGTGAGGGCAGCAGGTTGACAATCAGGCGCGCAAGCCATAATGGCGCCCTGTACCCATACCGCCGGGGATTGATAGCCAGGTCATGATAAGGGCTTTCAACCAGGCGAAGAGTGAGGCTGAGCCGCCTCTTGACTTGCCTCCACCACGCTTCGAAGAGGCACATAAAGGGCAATGCTATCGAAGTCGATCTTGCGCGTGTGCCGGCCACGGGATTATCAAGAGGCACACTTGTTTCCGACTTTGTACGAGTTACAAATGAACGGAGTTTGGGGTGGTTTGTTTCCACTACCAAAGCGGAGCATTGCAGCATGGGAATCAGGGCATCGATGACTCTTGTTTTGCCGCAACCATCCGCGCCCAGTATGCAGATACTTTCGAGATTCTTTGGTGAATAGTGACCTGCGAACCCGGCAGCATAGTGCCGAATAACGGCTAAAGTGCTTTGCAGCGGCCTACGCATGAAACTGCGCAGGGCTAAAGACGCTCGCAGCGGTTTTGCGCACGCGACAATGTTATTGCGATTGCCGGTAACTACTGATTCCACCAGTTGCGCAGTTATGCGCGGTCCAAATTGAGGCAACAGGGCGTTCACTATTGCCTGCTTCTCGCCTGCAAACGTTCGCTGCACCTTGGGAAGGTATTTCTCCTTCACGAACCCTCCCACCAGCAGGCATGTGAGCAGGGAAATGATGGCCTCGTGAGCTGATGAAAGCGCAGAGAAAGTTAAATTCCCGGCTGAGTGCCGGGTCGCCGCGTGCAGCATTGCATCCGTGTCAAGAAACTGCAGCCCCTTCCAATCCAGGCGCCAGGTGAAATCGATTTCCAGCGCGCGGAGTTGTGGTGTGGGAGATACTCCGCTCAAGAAGACCAACGCAACGGAAGGATACTCCATATAGCCGACGATGCGAGTGCCAGGAATGGAACCGAGCACGCGGATGGCGTTGGACAACTGTGACGGAGAAATGAGGAAATCCATATCGCGACCGATGTTACTGTCGGGAAATCCCTCATAATTGCGCATGAGGCATGGTGTTACGCCTTTAGCGCGAAACCCCTCAAACATGGAAATGAGGAATTCGCCAAACGGAAGTGCGGGCTGCGACAGGAAGGGAGGAGAGCTCACGGATTCTGACTTGTGCATTTATACGATCCATTTTCGAGCGGCAGCAGAGCTTTTGGCGGGTTCCCAAGGGATAAGTGGTTAGAACTGGTTGCATAAATATGACTGAGGGGGCTGGAACATGCCTCAGGGGCTAAAGCCCAATGTTTTTGCGGTTTTCGCGGCACGGCTGAAGCCGTGCCCTTTCAAAACTGCATTTATGCAACCAGTTCTAGGAACGACGAAACGACAGCTTCGATGTAATCTGGCGGATTGTGTAACCAGGTTCCAGCATCATGGAAGCGAGGACGGTTGGCAAAACCTGATAGTACTTCTTCTGAGCAAACTGATAAGTAGCGGTTTTATAGAGAACCTTCGCCGTGTCCCTGCGTTCCGCATCGAGCCGAACGAGCCAGGGAAGCGACTTACGCATGGCAACAAAGTCTTCCCACGAGAGCTCGGATTCACCGCGGCGCCTGCGTATCATGCAGTCCTTTACCCAGCGGGCTTGCTGGCGAATAAATCGCGCCCGCGCCACTGAGACCGAGCCAGCATGGATGCGGTACTTAACGAAGTATTCAGGCTGAATGAGGATTTTGTAACCTTTCTCCAGCATTCTGACCCAAAGGTCTGCATCCTCGTTGACGCGAAACTGAGGGCGATAGCCACCGACGGCCAGTACAGCGCTCTTGCGGACAATCGCTGTTGAACAATTGAACGCGATCAACTCATTGGCTGCGTAGATTTGGTTGACAGCTTCATGCGTGGTTAGGGGAGTATCACCCTTGCCAATCACTTTTCCCTCGCCATCGATGTGTTTACACCAGCCGGCGGCTACATCTAACTCAGGGTGTTCGGCCAGGAAGGCGAACTGACGTTCGAAACGCATGGGCATCATCACATCGTCTGCCTGGAGTATGGCGACCCATTCGTTCGAGCACATGGAAAAGCCTCTATTCATCGTCGGTCCAACACCTACATTCGCATGCGATTCGACGCGAATGCGGGAGTCGCGCTGCGCATAGCTTTGAGCGATTTCGAGGGTGCGGTCCTTCGAGCCGTCGTCGAGAATAATTAATTCGAAATCCCGGTAAGTTTGCGCGAGCACACTGTCGATGGCCTCAGCCAGATAGCGCTCTTCGTTGTAAGCAGGTATCAGGATAGAGATTGGCATCGACGCAACTCCCTGCGGTGTAATATACGGTTCAGGTGTAAGTCTCCATTTCTCCCTGGTCAGGGAGCATAGCCCAGCCACAAGAATCTGTTACAGCTCGCAGGTATAGCGCATCTAGTCGCTACACCTGGCAGTGATGTTCAACGCAAGCACTTATTCAGTGGCCAGAGCTTGATCGTAAAATGCGGCCATGAAGGGGCCTTTCTGATCCCACCGGAAATGTTCCTGAACACGTTGTCGTCCGGCTTGCCCCAGTCGTTCGCAGAGAGAGGCGTCTTGTGCGAGCCCGGCCAGTGCGTTGGCAAGGTCGTGTGCGGTTTGATGGGGCTCAATGGCTGCAACCTTGATGCCTGTTTTCTCATTGACGAGAAGTGCCGGCTCGCCGAGGTTCAAGCAGAGGACCGGCTTGCCAGCGGCCATGGCCTCGATAATCACAAAAGCGCCCGGTTCGTGAAGGCAGGGATAGAGCAGGACATCGCTGGAACTTAGACGAGCCAAGTAATCCGCGCGCGATAAGGTGCCGATGAAATGGACGCATTTTGAAAGGCCCAGTGAAGCGGCGAGGTCAACCAGTTTCGCTTTTTCGGGACCGTTTCCGACAATCCAGTGTTGACTGTTCGGAAACGCCCGATGAAAAATGGCGAAGGCCTTGATAGCGAGGGCAAATCCCTTCCAATGAACCAGTCTTCCGACGCTAAGCACGGTGAAGGGGCCGGAGCGGGTTTGCGTTGAGCAATCGAGCCCATCGAATTCACCGGGACCGAATCCCACGCCGGAAAACAAAGCTACCTTATGCTGATTTGCGCGAGTGAATTTGCGGGCGATTCCGGACGAAACAGTCAGGATCAAGCGGGCTTTATCTTCAGTCCTGGCACGGACGGGATCAAGGCGCGCCAGGAACAAGGCCATTGCCCGCAAAGACTCATTGGCTTTTCCTCGCAGCGAAAATTCCTTCCAAAAGGGTCTGGGGGCGGGCAGACCGGCACCGACTGGGCCCCACATGAATGGCACCGGAAGCAGCGAAAGAAAACTGGGTGACCAGAAGGTCCCGAACGTCACGTGATGGATAAAATCGAACCGGACATTCCGGCAGAGCCGTTTCGCGACGAAGTAAATGCCAATCTGCCAAAGGTAGTAGTAGAGATAAAGACCACGGTCAGCCCTTTTCCAGAAACGTGCCCAGCGCGGAAGGTCGTAGTAAATCCAATGAACATTTGGCAAGGGCTTGGCGGCCAGCGCCTTCTCAATCGGCTGCTGGTTGTTCGCTCGAGTTATGACCCAGACCTCGTGCCAACGTGCAATCTGCAGTACCCAGTTCCAGCCGACCGCCTGCTCTGAGCCCAAGCCCGGTTCGCAGCCGTAAGCTGAGATGAGAATTCTCAAATCCATTTACCTTTCAACCAGAAGTTACATCTGGTTTTTCAGCCGCAACCATGCTTTGTTCCTGGATAGGCCATCCGAACTTTTGGCAAAGGAAGATCAGGGTGCAAGAGTAGCTTGCCTGGCGACCGACCTGGATTTCAGGAACAGCGATACGCCGACGATACCCTGAAACAGAATTTGCGCCGCCAAAATGCCTAACAGAGATCCACTTAGTCCCAACCGCTTGGCCATAGGAAACGCAAAGACAATTGCAAACGCAGTCATGGCCAGATAAGACCAGAAGACAGGCACGGTAAACTCGAGCGCCTGCAAGCCGGCGCGGAGCGGGCCACCAATGAATGTAATGAGGTAAAGCAATGCATATAGCCTCAAGACGTAACCATATTGGACCATCTGCGGCCCATAGATCATCCGCAGCCAGAATCCAGGCGCTGCACCCACGGCCAACGCTAATAGGAGGGTGAAGCCGCCCCACTTAAACACGATGGATCGGGAATAGGCGAGCATTGAATGAATTCCCCCTTCATGAAGGCGGCGTGCCGTCTCGGCGGGAACGATATTGTCGAGCCCCAGAAACCAGATATTGGCCACTCCCATCAGGTTCTGTGATGCTTTGAGAACGCCGGCCGCGGCGGCTCCGTAATAGACCGGTGCGGCGACAATGAAGAGGTTGCTTGAGGTCCAGCCCATCAGAGATGATCCAGCGAGCCAACGGGAGATTTTCCAGTGCCGGCGCGAAATGGTCTTTATCCACTCCCAACTGAAGTGGATCGGTTCTACCCAGAACCATCCCACAACCATTCCGAAGATTGAAGTTCCGGCCATCACCCAGAGCGCTGTGGCACTGTTGAGGAGCCCGGCTTTATAAAGCAGAAAGATAAGCGGGACCTGGGTGAGATAACTGAGGATGTCATCGGCGAGCGCGCGAGGGCTCTGGCGAGTAACAAAGAAATAGCGGCGGATAAAGTCCTGGGTCTGGTAGGCAAACGCGGCCACTGCCAAAGGGGCGGCCAGATGACGAAGCTCGGTATGGCTAAAATGGTTGCCGAAGATGCTGAGGACGGCGAAGGTCAGGACGAAATAGAAGCTGACAAGAACCAGCTCCTGAAAAAAAACAGCGCCGAAATAGTGAGCCCGGTCTTTCTCTTCCTGTTTAGGTCCCACGCTCATCATGGGCGCAACAATCAGAGAGTTTTGAATATTGTTGGCAAAGATAACGGACATCCAGGCCAGTGCAAATATGCCGAACTCATGCAGGCCCATGAATCGGGCCAGCATCACATTGGTGAGAAAGTTAACGGCGCTGACGACCGCCTGGTCGGCCAACGCCCAAACTTCTCGTCCCAGAAATTGTCGAAGCAGGCAATTTTTGAGCCGATTCCAGAGAGTAACTTTGACCGTCATCCTATCTCCGGAATGCCCCTATCAAGGGTTGCACTTCAATGGACAGTGGCTTTAGAGCAAGGTACGCGGTTCAGTTCGCCGATGCATCGCAGGGCAACGCGCTTGGGTTAGCGAGCTGTATAGATGGCAGCCGAGGTGGCCGCCGAGAGAATTCCAGTCGCATCGGACAAGGATGCTTTGAGCTTGCTCATTGGGACGTAGACAATGTCTTGCGCCTGCAGCTCGAGCGGTACCTGGGTTCCGGCTGCGATGCCATCGTAGGAAAGAGAAAAGTCGAGCACGGTTCCATCGGGATTGCGGCGAATGACGCGCAGGCCGCTGGTCTTGGCCTGCACGAGCGTTCCGCCGGCCACTGCCAATGCTTCGGCTGCATTGAGCTTGCCATCTTCCTGCATTATGTATCCGCCAGGACGGAAGACTGCGCCCAAGACATAGACAATACCTGCGCGCGGAACAATGACGGTATCTCCTGGCCGCATCAAAATGTTTCCGGTCTCGCGTGTGCTCTCGGTGCGGGAGTAATGCACCTCTGTCTCTGGCGCAGAGTCATCCGCGCCCTGGCGAATCTTGATCCGCGATCCGGCCAGAGCGGTTGTGCCGCCAGCCTGGGCAAGGATATCGCTGAGCTTTGTAGGGGCTATAACTGTTATCCGGCCCGGATTAGCCACTTCGCCGAGGACCGTGACATATTCACCGGCATATTGCTGAACGTCGACATTTACCTGCGGCCGGACCAGTATCTGGTCATCTTTGAGAGTAGTCTCAACCAGTTTTGCGGCCTCTGGCGCAGTCAGTCCCTGGACCTTGACCTTGCCGCACAGAGGGATGGTCAGATTTCCGTCGGGGTCGACACGATACGCATCCGTGAGCTCGGGTGTGTCGTAGACATTTACGCTTAGCAAGTCTCCCGGCTCAATTCGGAGTTGAGAGAAGTCCTTGGGAAGGACAAGCGGCGCCATGCCTTGAACGCCCGTCCCGGACTTGCCAGTGGAGGGAACCGAGCCATTGGATGTTCCGGGCATTGACTGGGTCGACATGCTTCCGGCTATCTGGGCGATCCCGGGCACTGCTCCCACGGCCAGAAGCAGTGCGATGCCAATCCAAAGCAAGGAACCTTGTTGGGAAGCCAGTTTATTTTTCACCGTAATATTTCTCCACGTTATATCCATAAACGCTCCGATACTCGCTGGGAGACATTTCGACCGCTTCAATCACCAAGCCGAGAAGATGGACATGGTTCCTGGCGAGAATTTGGACGAAGCGGCGCAACGCCTTTCGAGAAGTTCGCCCCGAGCGCAATATGCCGATCGTCCCATCGCATTGAGCGGCGACAAGAATCGGGTCTGCGACCGGCAGAACAGGCGCGTTATCGATAAGCACCAAGTCGAATTTCTCTCGAGCGATTTGCAGAATCTTGGTGATTTCTCCCGATCCCAAAAGCTCAGAGGTGAGCGGAGCGCTTTGGCCTGCAGTCAGCAGAAATAGGTTCGGCACAGCGGAATGTGGTTGCAGGAAATCGTCGAATGTTCCAAGACCGGCAAGCAGATTCGACAGGCCGTCCTTTCGGGGCACGCGAAAGAGGGCATGTTGCTGGGGACGTCGAAGGTCGGCGTCAATGATAAGTACTTTCATTCCCGTGGCGGAAAAGGCAATTCCCAGGTTATAGGTCGTGAAAGACTTACCTTCTCCTCCCAAGGCGCTGGTAATGGAAAGGAGTTTCAGTCTACGCCCGACTCCAGAAAGAGTGAGGCCGGAACGCAAACTGCGAAATGACTCCGCAGTGGCGCCGGCCGGATCAATAATAAACGGGCTCAATTCTGTAGCCAGCGATCCGGCCTCGGCCCGCGCTTTCATATCTCTCTTATGGAACGGGACAATACCGAGAACCGGTACGTGCGCCAGCTCTTCAACCTGGAAACTGTCAGCCAACGTATCATCCTGGCTCTCCAACAGGTAAGCCAGACCGATACCGAAAATAAGACCGCTGAATAGACCGACTGCCGGGAATAGAGTCCTTTTGGGGATCCAGGGTTTGCCCGGAGGGCGTGCAGGGTCGGCGACTGTAACATTTACAGCGCTGCTTCCCGAGTCGATGTTAGCTTCCTGCAACTTGGCATACAAAAGGTCATACAGCTCCCGGCTGGAACGCGCCTGCTCCATCAGATTTCCGAGCTGCACAACGTCGTCATTCATTTTGCTGGTGATAGCCTTTTGCGACTCAAAGGCGGATTGCACCGCCTTCTCATTCTCCTGCGCCAGCGTGAGATCGTTCTTCGCACGCTGCTTGATCTTCACCATCTCGGCCTGAATCTGTTCATTGATTGAGTGAAGCTGATTCTCAATCTCGGTCAAGCGAGGATTATTTGCGCCATACTTGGTTGCAGCATCGGCATAAGCGACCCTTGCCGTAGCTTCCTGTCCACGAAGCACATTGAGGAAATCCAAGCCATTACCCTGAGATATGACGGTCGAGGACGAAAGGCCGGGAAGAGAGCTGCTACCCAGCGAGGATATTACGTCAGGATTCTGCGTTTCAGTTAAACGGTAGATAGCCTCAGCGGCAATGCGTTGGGCTTCAGCCTGCGTCACTTCATCGTTCAACGCAGTGAGGCGTTCCAGCTCCGGAATACGCATTCCACCGCCTCCGCCGCCTCCACCGGCGCTACCGCCGCCGGATCCCGATGAAGAGGCGATGGCGCCTCCACCTCCGCCTCCAAGCGAAGCGAGGCCCGGCATTGCCGCTGAAAGGTTATGGGTCCGTTCATAATCTGCTACGGCCTGCTCGGATTTGGTCACTTGATCTGAAAGCCCATTCAACTGAGAAGCAAGCCACTGCGACACTTCCCTCGATGAACTGAAGTTCGAGTTGAGCAGATAAGATTTGTACTCGGTGATGATCTGGTTTGCGATGTTCGCAGCCTGGACTGGGTCCGTGCTTGTGTAAGTAATGGCAATGAGGCGTGAGTTTCCTACCTCGCCGACCTTTAGACTGCTCTCGAATTGTTGAATTAGCTGTTCCCGCCGAAGGGCCGGCAGTGCATCCGGGCTTACGAGGGGCCCCTGCTCTTTGCTGAACCAGCCTTGCTTAGCAAGGCGGAGCATACCCATCTTGTCCATCACGGCCAAGGCGATTGAGTCGTCCTCTATCACCGCGGTTTCGGTTTGAATCTTGACCTTCAGCTCATCGGATCCGCCCGTTGCCATGGAGGCCAGGTCGGATAGCGCGCTAACTCCCCCGGTCTTGTCCTCATTGAGCTCGATTGTGGCGGTAGCTCTGTATCGGGGAGTCGTCATGAACGTGACGAGGATCGCTATAAGGAGGCCGAGAAGCGCGCTGGTAATGACGATCTTCTTCCTCTTGATCGGAAGAATTGCGATCTCTCTCAGAGACACTTGATCTTCAGCGTCAAAGACGCGGCTCGAGTGCTCTCTGCTTGCTTGCCAGCTTTCAGGTCGATCGCTTAGATTATCGTTCTTGTCGGTCGAGTAGATATCATTTCTCCTGTCGTTGGAAGGCAATTGCAATTTTACCGTGGAACCCCTCTAAACTGGTCCCCAAAACGCCTGCCGGGTAATTCAGAACCGGGTCACATTTTACGATTTCAGCTTGCTCGGCTGAAGGGCTATTCGCTTGATCGGGTATTAGTCCATTACACTCCGGTCACTTGAAGCAATCGGGCGGCAATTGGATGATCTTCGGCCGCACATCGCTCAGGCCGGATTCGGATCTGCCAACCCCGCAATTGTGTTAACGATTCTCAGTTTAAAGCGGCTTTCATCGAATTCGGCAACGAAGCGGTTGCGTCCCGCAATTCCCTGTGCGGCGGCACGTCCGGGATCCTCGATGTAACCAGCGATTGCAGCCGCCAACGACTCGATAGAATTGGGTGCGACCAATGTGCCGGTCACGCCATCCACAACGATTTCGGGGAGCCCGCCATGGTTGGCCGCGATTACACTTCGGCCTGCTGCCATCGCCTCAATCGCTACAAGACCGAAGGGCTCCGGATTTATCGATGGCACAACGACCGCGTCGGCCCAGCAATAATGCGGATATGGGTCCTGAGAGAAGGGAAGTATTTCAACAACTTCCGAGAGGTCGTTCTGCTCGATTAATTGCGCGAGTCTATCAGTAAAATGGCTCTGGTTGTCGAAAACGCTGCCGACCAGGCGAATGTTAACCCGAGCGCGAAGCTCGGGGGGTAAGTGCGCCGCTGCGCGAATAAGCACATCCTGCCCCTTCCACGAGTTGAAGCGTCCGATGAGAAGAAGGTTCAGCTTGGCATGCAATGAAGCAGTCGGCAATGCGGATGGCCCCGCGACGCCATTCCACACAATTGCTTTTCGCTGCCAGAATGGCACGATGAAGCTGTTTTTAGTCGCATGCGAGTTAAAGACCAAAAACGCGCCGCTTAGAGTTAACAAAGCTGAAAAGAATACCGCGGCCAACCCTGTCGGAATCTCATGAATATGCACAATGCGGGGCCGCCGAGCGAAACTCGCGGCAATGATATAGTCCATCACCATAACGGTGTTGATGTAAGTCAGGTCATATTCCTTAATCAGGCGGCGCGCTTCCAGTACCTTCCCTACGAAGCTACGCAAATCGCGCCAATCCAGTCTTCTTAAATTGCTCTTGCGTAATATTGCGAGATTTGCAATGCGCACATCGTCGACTATAGCCAGCAATGCTTTTCGAAGGTCCCCGTCGCGAGGAAGCAGAACAGTGATCCGTGCCTGCGGCCAATGGGATGCTACAGCTTGCACAGACTGAATTAGCGTGCGATCTGAACCATAGAGCTCATAGCCTTGATGAACAAAGAGAATCGATGAAGGCATTTATGTCGTATCCCGTTGAAGCGTCCCAACCTGGCGTTGTCATGGTTCAGGAGGCGATGAGCGTCTACAGCATAAAGTGAATCAGGCGCGCTCAATCTACCATTGATGAACTGAATGCAGAGCAAATTCCGGGTTACAACTTACTCGGACTTTACACACAAAATCAACACAATGGAGCAGTCATCAGGACCCCGGGGATTGTTCGGCGGTGACTATCGGGAGTCTTTCGCCAGTATTGGCAGCTATGCCGGTGAGTAATACTTCATAGGCTGAAAGAACTCTTTCCTGTGTAAAGTCTTCCCGATGACGTCTACGGCTGGCTTCACCCATTGCCAAAAGCTGACTCGGATCCCCCTCGAGAGAGCGCAAAATCTGGCCCAAGTCGCTAGAGTCACGAAAGAATCGGGCGCCTTCACCAGCCACCCAGCGATTGAATCGGTTGTCATGAGCGATTATTGGGTTGCCTGCTGCAAGAGATTCTACTAACGATGGATTGGTTCCGCCCACGCGGTGACCATGAATGTATGCTTTTGCGTGGAATCGGAGAGCTCGTACAATCTCACGGTCATAGACTGCGCCAATGAATTTGAGGTTGGGTCCCGCGGCCTGCAGGATTTGCCGTTGATAAGGGCGGAGTTCACCCGAATAGTCTCCCAATACAACCAGTGGCACATTCACATGCGCTGAAGAAGCAGACAGTACGATCTCCAGGATGGAATTCTCGGGTTCCGGTCGAGCGATCAGGAGGTAGTAACTGTTCGGGCTGAGTTCGTACCTGGACAGCGGTTCGGTAGGCGCGGAGGTTATTGCGTCGGCTCCATAAGGAATGACAGAAATCTTATTGCGGGAGGTATGGCTCTGAAGATGCGCAGCGATTTCGGGATGATCCGCAATCAGATGATTTGCAAGCCGTGCTCCTGCCCACTCATTCAAGCGAAGCCAAAGCCGTTGCGGCAGAGCCCACTTGTCCCGTTTCCACTCGATGCCGTCCATGTTGATTACGATTGGTAAGTGACGGAATTTGTATAACAAGCTGAATACCGCAGTATTGTAGCCAAGGCAAAGCACCACGCCCTCCCTCGAAGAGGCGTGCATGGTCGTAGCCCAGTCGAAGAGTACCGTTCCTATGGGATTTGCAGCGGCCGGAATTAGAACACGATGGATGCCATTCCAAATGTCTTCGGCCCGTTCACTATGCTTGTGAGCATGGCAGTAAACCGTGACTTGATGATTTCGGGCTGCGAGGAATAAAGATAAATCCTCAGCAAAGGTCTCAAAGCCGCCATGCGTGGCAGGAATGCCCCGAGTACCTACGATCATCAGGTGCATGTGTTACTCCATGGCAGGGGTATTAAACGAAGGAGATGTTATTCGAGGGCTTACGAGGGATATAAAGAATTTCAACCCACCAAGAGTCCGCCTTGGGGAGCCGTCGGAGAGATCAAGCACTTAGTAATAGAGGCGAAGAAGGGATCCGAAATCTGCCGGGAATGAAACTGAAGATTGGCAGTGTGGACGTTCCGATGTAACAACCAGGAAGGTCAACAAGCCGAAGAGAGCCTGTCAAGTTGGGAGCACCTATCGAGCAAATAGCCGATTCCAAAAGTTTCCTCCAGCGGACTTGGGTTTATCTTTGTCCGTCGCCGTGTGAGTTATTCTCTTGCTTGCCGGCTTGGAGGTACTGGCATACTTGTTTGCATCGAATCTGAGCGGCAGTTCTTCCCACAGTCCTACAGGTTGGGGCTGCGCGGGCCAAACCTGTCCATCGATAGCCGCTTGTGGGTTGGTAACAAACAGTCGATGCGCTGTTTCTTCACCAGCCAGTTTTGTCACGTATTCAAAGCCTTGCTTTAGATGTGGAGGACGCCAACGGGCGTGGTGGGAGTCGGTTGCGATGAAATGAATCCAGTTCCGGACCAGCAGTTCATTGGCAAATGCTTGGGCGGTCTTCCCAAATCGTCCATACAGCGAACTGGATGTAACCTGGAGGAGACAACCACTCCGCATGAATTCGGCCAGTAAAGCAGTTTTCTGTTGAAATACGTGATTTCTTTCAGGATGCGTGATGATCAGTGTGTAGCCGGCTGACTGCAATTCGATCAGTGCGTCGCTGATAGACGGAGGGATGAGTGAATCCTGAAACTCGATCAGCAGGTACCCCTTGCCGTTGATGGAGTATCGCAAAGGGTTGGCTATTGCGTCGAAGATGTTTTCCGCATTGAGATGGAAATCGCAGCCCAGGCTTAGCTCGATAACCCCCTTCAGCGATTCGCGCAGCTCTGCCAAACGATTGAGAATGAGCGACTCCGGATAAGGATAGCGGTTGTTTGCATGGGGAGTGCAGACAATGTGCGTGATGCCTTCATCTGCGGCAATCTGCGCCATCGCCAGTGAAGACTCCTGGTCGGGCGATCCGTCGTCCACTCCGTATATCAGGTGCGAATGAATGTCAATCATTGCGTCGGGTACTCCACCTAATACAAAGGCAACTTAATTGAACTACAAGGGTCTCAACGATCAAGACAGGGTCTCTCTTGTTATTCGCTGACTCGTCGGTAGCAAGCCAGACATCAAACCGTTGAATCAACCATCTTTCTCAGTATTAGTGTAATTCTTTGTTGACGCGATGCCTGCCTCAAGCTGCTCTATCTTGCGATCCAGTCTTCTAACTTGAGCGTGAAATTCATCGACGCTGATACTCAGCGCGTCTTTTGCTTTCAAGCCATTCAGGAGGGCGTACATCGCCTCTCGCGCCAGGTCCGATATGCTACGCGCACCAGTCAGAGAACACAGGTTTCTAAGAGAGGAGTATTCGTCCTCAGAGAGCCTGATACTGATTGTCCGGGATCGGGGTTTTTGGACTGTCATGTTTGTTTTGAAATCAATGCGGAAATTCTGGCGAGCGCCTATCATCTGCGACGACAGGGCGGGCAGTCATTGAAGACAGGGATGGTGCTTAGAGTTTTCTGCAGGCGTGGGAAAATCGCAGATGAACTTGAGACAGGCTCCGCCCCCTTCAACCCCAAGCCGCAGGATTGACACTTAGAGCGCTATAGGGAAATTGCAAAGGCGTTTGACCAATGTGCCAGACGGAGAAGTCAGAGGGCACGCACTTATTTAAAACTCAGCCTTAACTAAAAGGGATCGTATTACTGCGCCGTGAAAAATGCAAGACAAATGTGAGACAAATGCACCGCAGATGTGTGACTTCGGTATTTGTCTTTGGCTTCGAGTGAGGGGGCAGCGAAGGTCCCGGCAGTGACGATCGAAGCTGATTTCGGCCACTGCAACCATCATGCGTGTGCTGATAACTATTTCTGAATCAATTACATACTACCTTGGAACGGTAGGGAGCGCGGATACCCGTTAAATCCGGCGGGCAGCGGCGTCATCCCGAAATCAACAATTGATCGTATTCAATCCGCCGCTAGCCGACCCGATCAACCCAGAATGAAAAGAAATTAATTGGTGGGGGCGGGCTGGGGAGTTTGCAGAGCAGATACAGCCACGTAGCCGTTTAGGACAACCGGCGCCGGGTGAATCACCTTTGCCGGGATTAATTCAGCCGGCTTGTGGCTCGCCTTCAACAATTTGCCCTTCCTATTGAAGATCATGGTCCAATCCATCGGCCTGGGAGCAGCGGCCACATCCGCAAACGAAAGCGCGACGTTGCCGCGCTCCGGAATTTCCAATTTAGCTGGCATAGCCACGGTAGAAGCCGACTTCCGGGTGTCCGACTCCGACAGGGCCGCCTGTGGAGATCCTCCGGCCAGGGCTGCGTAACACATTCCTATCCCCAACCAACCCGGCGCCGAGTCCGGATGTTCTTCCGTCCGGATGCGATTAAAGGCCGCAATGGTAATTGCGTTGATGGGCGCGGGCGACCATAGCGAATAGCTCCGCTTGAGAATCGGAATAATACGCACCCGGCCTTCACCGTTGCGTGGAATCGAAGCGGAGAATATGCTCACGTCGCCTTTTCCGTTGTTGCGCGTGAATCGCAGGAACAAGTGATTCGGAAGTGCCGGGCAGACCACCTGTTCATAGCTCCAATTGCCTTGGCCGAATTCCAAGCCTGCAAATCTGGCATGCTCGCTGATCGATAATTCTGCGTCCGCCTCCAGGTCACGGTCATTCCGAGTCATCTGGTCGGCGGTTCGGAACTCGATGGCATAAGTGCCGTTATCTGCCGCGAGAGAGAACGGCACGGGACGTTCTATCGGATGTTTCTCTTTGACGCTCGGCTGACTAGACGTAACTTCCCGCACCGTCTGCGCTTCGCTCTGAACCAAGGCAGTGGCGATTGATGCTGCGACGAGGAGGGAGGGAAGGATTCTCGGCCGGTCCATGCTGCCACTAGACTAACACTGGGTGAGCGCGGTCTGAAAATCAAATGATAACGAGTGCGCAAAGCCGCTCGGGGGCTAGGACGCTCGCATCTGCGACTCTCGCCACCGGGCCTGAGTCGCCGCAGGTTACCACTAACTTCCGGCGGACGGTCTCCGTCTTTTGGCTGCGCTTTTTGCTTGGCGCGAAAGCGCTGTATGACTCACCGAGTTACTCGGTTCCTTTTTCATCGCGTTCAGGCGTGAGCGCCCTCCTGGCGTTGAACCTTCCTCGTGCAACTGTGGAGAAGTGCGACCCTTCTTAGAATCTCGCTCCGCCTTTTGCTTCGTCTCTTTGCTAGTTTTTCCGGCTGCTGGAGGCTTTAGCGGGATCCCCGCTCGGCGAGCTTCGCTTAGCCCGATGGCGATGGCCTGTTGCGGTGACCGCACCCCATGCTTGCCCTGCCGAACATGCTCAATCTCCTGACGGACGAATTCACCCGCCGCGGTACTCGGTGATTTCCCTTCTTTCAAATCGCGCTCGGCTTTCTCAACAGTTTGTCTATCCGGCATAATCCCTCCACTTGCGGCTTGCGTTGTTCACTTCTGTGCCATTGCCCGACGGACAGATGTCCGTTCCTGAAGCAGGCAGCGGTCTAACTTACCCCACTAACTTGCCCCGTTTCTTTTGCGGCCGTATCCGCACCCGTGACCCGATTGCGACCGGGGGCCCGAAAAGTTCGGAAGGAGCTTTGGTCTTCAGTGCTTCTTGAAGTACTGCACCTCGCGCTCGTGCTGCTTGGCTTTTTCGCGTGTTGCGAAGGTTCCCAGGTTGCGGCGTTTGCCGGTTTCTGAGTTCTTCTTTTTCGAGTACAACCTATACTGTCCGGATTTGAGTTTCTCAATCATGCTCCGTCTAGATGCGCGCGGCGCCAGCAGGGTCGCCCACCGGACTTGCAGTTATCTCTTGTCTCTACGATCAATCCTGTCTGCAACCCCAAGAGCAACAGCCACCTTAGCCGATGCATCACAGCAGCACAGGTAAGTTATCCATCTCCGAGGAGCATGGCAAAAAACATGTCCAATGTAAAGACAATCGAGAACCTGTTCGTTGAAGAGTTAAAGGATATCTATTCAGCGGAAACACAGATTACAAAGACACTTCCAAAACTGGTTAAAGCTGCATCGACACCGGATTTGAAAAGCGCCTTTGAACATCACTTGAAAGAGACTGAAGGCCATGTCGAGCGGCTCGACAAGGTCTTCAAGATTCTCGGCATGAGCCCGAAAGGCAAGACTTGTGACGGGATGAAGGGAATCCTCGCCGAAGGGGCTGAGGTGCTGCGTGAAACGCAGGCTGGCGACATTCGCGACGCGGCCCTGATTTCGGCGGCGCAGCGCGTAGAGCACTATGAAATGGCGGCGTATGGAAGCGTGCGTTCATATGCTGAAAATCTTAGCCAGCAAGAGATTGCCGGACTTCTCGAGGAAACTCTGGAAGAGGAGAAGGCGGCGGACAAGAAGCTAACTGAGATTTCTCACAATGTAAACAGTCGCGCGTTGCGCGCGGCCTAACTGGAGGAGCAATTATCGCTCCTTCTTCAATGTAAGTTCACTGCTGTCGAAAGGGATTGCCTGCGGTTTGAGAAATCGGATGAAGGGCCAGCCGCCGAGTTGAATGGATTGACCAGTTGACTCGACGGCTTGCTCCATGCGGGCGAGCTTCTCGATGGCAAATACGGGGCTACTATGAAAATGCTCATAGAAAAACTTCCGGATCTGCAGGCACTTTACGTGAAGGAGCTGCGCCTGTTCCTCTCAGCCGAAGAGATGATTGCCATCAAGGCGCCACTGATGGCGGAGACTGCCATCGATCCCGATCTGGTTCACCTGTTCCGCGAACATATAGAGCAAATGCACAGGCATACCGGCCGATTGAGGGGAATTCTCAATCGTGCAGCAGGCGAAGCAGACCCTTTGAAATGCAAGGTTGTCTACTCGCTGTTCGACGAACTTGAAGACATTGTCGAAGACGCTTCACATATGCCGGTGAGGGACGCTGCTTTGATATCGGAGGCGCAACGCATCGAGCAGTATGAGATGGCCGGCTATGGAGCCCTGCGTCAAATAGCCCGGGCTTTGGAACTCGGGCATGATGCTCAATTGCTCGATCAGTCTTTCCGTGAAAAAGAACGCGCAAATCAGGAGCTTGCACTTATGGCTGAGCGGATATATCCGACGGCACGAAAGGCAGCCTGAACTAACATGCCCGGATAACTCCGGGCAAAGAAGGGATTCAAAGCGAGTTCTCCGATGAATGCTTCCGACGTGCTTGTCGAGCGAATGATGGAGTGGGGAGTTGACACCATTTTCGGTCTTCCCGGCGATGGAATTAACGGTGTGTTTGAAGCTCTGCGCAAGCAGAAGGACAAGATTCGATTTATTCATGTCCGCCATGAAGAATCTGCCGCTCTGATGGCTTGCGCGTATGCGAAATTCACGGGCCGGCTGGGCGTTTGCATCGCTACTTCCGGTCCAGGCGGCATCCATCTGTTGAACGGCTTGTACGATGCCAAGTTGGACGGAGCGCCGGTCCTGGCCATTACAGGCCTCCAGCATAGCGACCTGATTGGGACTTTCACTCAGCAAGACGTGGCGCTCGATAAGCTCTTCATCGATGTGGCTGTGTACAACGAGCGCGTGATGAGCGGCGCGCACATTGAGAGCGTGACGGATCTTGCAATTCGCTCCGCACTTTCGAGACGGGGAGTGGCGCATTTAACGCTGCCGGTGGATGTGCAGGTGGAGGAAATCAAGAAAGGCCGTTCCCCGCGCAATCCTCTGCATCATACGTCGTCTATGCCGGCCTGCCCTGAGAATCTTCCAGCACAGGTTGATATGGAGCACGCAGCAGATATTTTGAACCGAGGCAAGAAGATCGCGATTCTTGCCGGACAGGGAGCGTTGAATGCGACTGATGAACTGGAACGTATTGCCGAAATCCTTGGAGCACCGATCATCAAGGCGCTGCTCGGCAAGGCCGCAGTTCCCGACGATAGTCCGTATACAACGGGCGGCATCGGGTTGTTGGGCACTGAGCCCTCGCAGGAGGCACTCGAGCGTTGCGACACGCTCTTCATCGTGGGCTCCTCCTTTCCGTATATCGAATTTCTTCCCGAACCCGGAACGGTGAAGTGCGTTCAAATCGAGCTCGACGCGCAACGCGTAAGTCTGCGCCATCCCGCGGATGTAGCGCTCGTGGCCGACGCCAGAACTTGCCTGCGCAGTCTCATTCCGATGTTGACCCGGCACGGCTGTGAGTTCCTGAACAAAGCCCAGGAAGGGAAGTTGAAATGGCAGAAGTTGATGGAAGAACGCGGCACGCGGACCGACAAACCCATGAAGCCGGACGTGGTGGGCTGGGAACTTGGCAAGCGGATTCCGGCCAACGCCATCGTCACCTCAGATTCGGGCACGATCACCACCTGGTGGGCGCGCTACGTTCCTGCGCTTCGCGGACAGAAGCATAGTTGCTCAGGAAATCTTGCCACCATGGCCTGCGGCCTGCCTTACGCGATCGCTGCCGCCGTGGCATATCCAGATCGACCGGTCTACTGCATCATCGGCGATGGCGGCTTGAGCATGCTTCTCGGTGAGTTGATCACTGTAGCGGCTTATAAATTGAACATCAAGATCGTCGTGATCAAGAACAACACTCTCGGCCAGATTAAATGGGAACAAATGGTTTTCCTTGGCAATCCAGAATATGGCTGCGATCTTTATCCTGCCGATTTTGCCACGATCGCGCGCGGTGCGGGTATTGAAGCTGTACACATCGACGATCCGGCGCGATGCGGAGTGCAACTTGAATCAGTGGTGAGTCATGATGGTCCCATGCTTATCGAGGCAGTTGTGGATGAGTTCAGCCCGCCCATGCCGGCAAAGATCAAGGCATCGCAGGCGCTGAAACTCGCTGAAGCGCTGGTTCGAGGAGAGCCGAACCGGTCGAGGATCATGATGACAAATCTGCACGACTCCGTGCGCGAACTTATTTAAACGGGTAAGTTGTCACCGCGGCAACGGAATCGGTTGGCATGGCCAACCTATTTTGAATGACTTGGATTGTGCTCTGCGATGCAATTACGACGCGGCTTGCTTCAGCGACTCTGAAAACCTGTTCCCGTTCGCCGAGATTGCAGATGACCGTCACGGTTCCGCGTTCCATGCGCAGCCACTTTGCCTGCTCTTCGAATGTTACGTGCAGATTGGCGGGATTTCCATCGTTAAGACATGGCGTGGTGCGGCGAAGGCGAATCAATGCCCGATACCACGAATGCATCTCGGCATGATCGCCCAGCCTTACCTCTTCCCATTTCAGCTTAGAAGCGTCAAAAGTTGTTTGAATCTCAGGGTCGGGAATTGATTCGGGATTCCATCCAAATGCGGCGAACTCCTTCTTTCTCCCTTCGGATACTGCACGCGCTAATTCGGGGTCACTGTGGTCGGCGAAGTAGAGAAATGGAGTCGATGCCGCCCACTCTTCGCCCTGAAAAAGCATTGGGACGAATGGACTGAGCAAATACAGGGCAGCAGCAATTTTGGCGCGCTCCAGACCTGCAGTGCGACTGATCCGATCACCAACGGCGCGGTTGCCCACCTGGTCATGCGTCTGAATGTATCCGAGAAAGCGGTGAGACGACAGGCCGCAGGTTGGTCGGCCATGGATGCGGCGTCGATAACGGGAGTAGATGCCGTCGTACACGAATGCCCGCTCCAGAGCTATCACAAGCTGTTCAAGCGTGCCGAAGTCCGCATAATACCCTTGTCTCTCGATATCGTTAAGGACAGTGAAAAGCGCGTGGTGAAAGTCGTCGCTCCATTGTGCATCGATTCCGAAGCCTCCTGCTTCACGCGGCGTCACTACACGAGGATCGTTGAGGTCGCTTTCGGCGATCAGTACGAGCTTTCGCGCGAGGGCGGCCTGCAGCGCTTCAACCTCGGTTGCGAGCTGTTCGAGAAAGTGAATGGCGGAGCGGTCGACGAAGGCATGCACCGCGTCGATGCGCAATCCATCGATGTGGAAGTCGCGCAGCCACATGGAGGCGTTGTCGCAAAAGAAACGGCGCACCTCGTTGGATCCGGCATCCTCAAGATTTACCGCACCGCCCCAGGGCGTCTGGTGCGAAGGAATAATGTAGGGTCCGAACTTTCCGGTGTAATTACCGCTCGGTCCAAAGTGGTTGTAGACCACATCGAGCAGCACGGCGAGTCCCGCCTGATGTGCCGCAATCACAAAGCGCTTCAGGCCATCGGGTCCACCATAGGGTTCGTGAACGGCGAAGAGCGCTACACCGTCGTAACCCCAGCCGTGGCGGCCTTCAAAGGCGTTCACAGGCATCAGTTCAACATGTGTCACGCCTAGCTCGGCCAGATAAGGGAGTTTGCCGGCGGCGGAGTCGAATGTCCCCTCAGGCGTGAAGGTCCCGATATGTAATTCATAGATGACTGCGCTGGCCAGCGGCGGCGCCTGAAAACGTGCGTCGGCCCACTCAAATGCCGTTTGATCGTAGATGCGGGATAGTCCGTGCACGCCATTCGGTTGCCATTCAGAGCGCGGATCGGGATATGGCTTGGGATCGTCATCGAGCTGGAAGCCGTAGTCCGTTCCGGGCCCAGCAACCTCAACCTGAGTACGCCACCAACCGCAATCATCGGGCCCTTGCATGGCCTGTGACACGCCACCGGATTGAACCGACACCCGGCCCGCAAACGGAGCCCAAACTCTAAACTGGTGCATTGTCCGTTCCTCCGTCGCGCACCAGGAGTGCCACCGGGAATTTGTGAAACACATGTTGAGCGCGCATCATTCCACCATTCACTGTCTCTCCGGTGAATATGTTGGTCCAACGTCCAGGCGGCAAGTCGACGGCAGTGGAACCAAACCCGCTCCCAAGCTTGACAGTCCACCGCGGGGCAAGGACCGCGACCGAATTTCCGCGCGAGAATGCGATCAAATGCGCGTGCTTCGATCCCTCAATCGGAAGCGGTATGTACGCGGCACTCCTGTCGAACCATTCAGGTTTGTCGCGTCGTAAATGCAGTGCCTTAAATAACACCCAGAGTTTAGGCATCCCGCTTTCCATCCGCTTCATTATCTCCTCGACACTCATGCCGGCCGCGAGTTCCGCGAGCATAGACTGTCTGAGTTCATAATCGATTGGACCACGATTATCTGGATCGACGAGCCGCAAATCCCATATTTCACTGCCCTGGTATGTGTCGGGAACCCCGGGCGCCGTGCATTTGAGAAGAGTTTGTGTCAGGCTGTTGATTCGCCCAGGTTGCAGCACCTTTCCGACAAAGGCTTCGAGCTCCGGAACAAAATCGTTTGAAGCAAGGATGCGATCGATAAAGAACCTCAGTGCGTCCTCGAACTCCTGGTTCGGTTGCGTCCAACTCGTGTGCTGCTTGGCTTCGCGGGTGGCCTTTTCCATGTAAGCTGTTACGCGATCCAACGATATAGGCCACGCACCAACCAGTGTCTGATAGAGGAAATATTCTGTGTTGCGATCGGGGAATTGTCCGGTTTTGAACTGCTGATTCTTTCGCGACCACCGGTGCAGAGCCGAGCGCCAGGTTCCCGGCATTTCAGTCAGCACCGCTAATCGTGCGCGCACATCTTCCGATCGTTTGGTGTCGTGGGTTGAAAGCGTGTTCATCGTTTGCGGATGGCCGGCATGCATTCTTGCGCACCATGAGTGGAATTCGTCTGGAGTCATTCCGGTCCGCTCCGGGGCGCCACCCACTTCGTTAAGACCGATCATCCTGTTGTAGCAATAGAATGCTGTATCCTCAAGCCCCTTTGCCATCACGGCTGAGGTGAACTGCTGAAAGCGGAGTAGAAATTCCGTTTCAATGTTGCCGCGCGCACGCAATGTGAGCACGTCGCAAATGAAGTCAAAAAGGTCAGGGGAAAGATCGGATCTTTGTGTTTTCGCAAAAGCCACGGCATTCGAGACTTGCTTTATATCTTCCTCGGTAACCTCGTCGCGCCCCGGCGTCACGTATGTTCTGTATACCGAAAAGCTTGCTGCCACTTCACGAATAGCTCGCCTGATCTCGGCGCGTGTGTAGTCGCGGCGATCGCGATTGTTCTCGCATATCTCGACAAACAGTTGCGCCAGCCGGTTCACATCGCTGCCTAGAGCCTCATGCTCTACGTTCAGTTTTTTGGTATGCACCATCGAGTTAAATTGAACGGCTTCGCCGGTGAAGTTTGTGTATATCTCCGTCAACTCATTCAGCCCGTCGTTAAATACAAGAAGACCGTTACACGCGTTCAGGAAGTCGTATCCGGTGGTGCCGTCGATCGGCCAGTCGGCTGGTAACGATTCCTCGGGCTGCAGGATCTTTTCCGCGACAATCCAGGCGTGGGCTGATCCGGCGCGGAGCCGCTCAAAATACAGCTTGGGATCGCGCAAACCGTCGGGATGATCGATTCGCACTCCATCGAGTATGCCTTTCCTCAACCAGTCCATAATCCGAAAGTGGGTTGCAGCGAAAACCCGCGGGCGCTCGACTCGCACACCGATCAGAGTATTGACGTCGAAGAAGCGGCGATATCCCAGTTCCTGGTCGGCCGTGCGCCAATACGCGAGTCGATAATTCTGCATATTGAGCAATGAATCGAGGGTGTCGAGGTCTGCGTTCAGCACATCGACTGCACGCGTAATGGCCGCCTCGACTCTCGGGTCCTCTTTGGCGGCGCGTTCCAGAAGCTCGTAGAGAATCAACTTGTCGCGATGGCGCGCCGTCAGTAGTTCTTCATCCGTTGGGTCAGGGGAGGGAAGTCGTGCCATGCTATCGGCAATAAAGCCGACGATCGGTGCGTTTACGTACTTCGCCGCCATGCTTAATGGAATTGCGAGCGAATGGGGCGCCAGAGGAAAAGAGTTGTCGATGTAGCGTAACTGAAACGATCGGCCGTCATAGCGGACGTTGATTTGTCTGGCGCCCAGGACGCACCCGTACTGATCTGCCAGCACGGGTACCAGCACCTTGTTTTGAAGCTTCACCTCGGCAGAGTTCCAGTCGATATCGAACCACTCAGCAAATCGGCTCGATGGGCCGTTTTCCAGCACATCCCACCAGTAGGAGTTCTCTGGGCGCGCGGCCATGTGGTTGGGGACGATATCAAGTACCTGGCCCATTTCAAGCGATTCAAGCGCGCAGCAGAATCGCGAGTGCGCTTCATCCCCGCCCAACTCCGGGTTCACGGTCTGCGGGTCAACGACATCGTAGCCATGCATGCTTTCTGCTGCCGCTTGCAGGTAAGGCGAGCAATAGACGTGCGAGATTCCCAGATCCTTGAGATATCTGGCGATCCTGGCGGCATCATCGAAGTTGAAGGCAGCATGAAGCTGAAGTCGATAGGAAGAGCATGGGGATCGCGGCATAGTCGGGCTACAAGAAACAGGCGCAGGATCGATGCTTGGGGAGTCCGGTTTGCCCTCCACTCGCGCCCGGTTGCTTATCGGCAGAATCGGTTGGGCCGTTGCGCGAGCAGGAAAGAGAGTGAGCTGCAATCACACGTTTGCCGCTCTGTTCTTCTGAGTTAGATGATCTGACCGGTAGTGCGGGATGCTTTTGAGGGCGCCGACCATCTTAGACGGAAAGGTTTGAAGATAACCCCCTATGCACCCATCGCCAGCTCGTGTGTCGGGAGAAATACTTCGAACGTTGTCCCCGTAGCAATGCCACGCGCCGATGAGCGGAACCGGATGGACCCGTTATGCTTCATGAGAATTGTTCTCGACACCCACAGTCCCAGCCCGGAACCTTTGAGCCCCTTGGTTGTAAAGAATGGATCGAAAAGCTTTTCTCTGATTTCCTCCGGGATGCCGGGTCCGCGATCATGAATGGCAACTCTTGCGCCGGGCCGACTGCCGCGATGGCTGGGTCTGACACGAACAACAACATCCGTTCCCGGGGGAGCGGCTTCGGCCGCATTCCGAATCAAATTGCTGAACACTTGAGACAACTGGCCCGGAAAGCCGCATATGGTCACAGAAGGGTTCGCGGCGCAGCAAATCCGTACCCGCCGCTGTGCGGCAGACCGCTCAGAAAGAGCGGCGACTTCAGAGACAAGTTTGCCAATGTCAATCAGCACGGGCGTTTGCGAGTCCCGATGAAAGGCGAGCGACTGCTTTGTGATACGCGCAATACGATCGAGTTCTCCTGCTGCCTGGGTCAATAACTCATGAGTCGCCTGGTCTGATGAAGAAGGTCTTTGCGCCAGATAAATAAGGTTGGTAAGTATCTCCAGCGGATTGTTGATTTCGTGGGCGATGGCGTTGGCCAGCTTGCCTGTCGCGGCCAGCCGTTCTGCCGTGCGCAGAGCATATTCGGCAAGCTTGCGATCGGTAACATCCGTCAGCATCAGGATTCTTTCAGCATTTTGCGTGTAAACGGGATTGATCAGCAATTGCACGGTTCGCCTGGCAATAGTGAATTCTGCAACGGACTGCGGAGCTTTCTGCCGAATCGCATCACTGCTTCCAGTCAGCAGTTGGAGCAGTTGTGCGGCGTCCTGGTGTTCCTCAATCTGGACCTTCGGCTGACAGATCTGTGCAAACGCAGCGTTCCATCGAATGAGGCGGCCATCGGAATCGACAATGGCGAGGCCCTCATGCAGGGCATCGAAGGTCGACTGCCACTGATCCGCGGCCTTGCGCGCCTGGGCTTCGGCTCTTCGCAACCGCAACAATGCCCGCACAGTGGCCACCAGGACCATTTGATCGATGGGATGAAGCAGGTATCCATCTGCTCCGGCTTCAAGGGCGCGTACGCGGTCGTCAGCGGAAACAAAGGACGCAGATATCTGCAAAACCGAGATGGATACCGTGCCGGGGTTCTGCTTGATTCTCCGGCAGACGTCATAACCTGAAATGTCGGGCAGGTTTACATCAAGGATGACTACGTCAGGAATAGAGAGCGACGCTTCCAGTGCTTCGTATCCCGTTTTCGCGGACACGCAATCGAAGCCGGCCCCCTTCAGTACGCGCGACAAAATGTACCGATTGTCCTCACGATCATCGGCGATCAGGATGCGGGGAGGGTTGAGGTCAGGCATCGGGCTGCTTTTCCACTGTGTTGGGAGCGAGCCCGACGGTCCGAATCCAGTCAAGGAAAGGTTGTGCCGATAGTCGCGTGGTAACGTCCTCCTTGCGGATAACCCTCACGTTCAAGGAATCCAAAAGTGCCTTCTCCGAATCAGAAAGTACCTTAGACGTATAGATCAGTACAGGCAGTCCCCGGGTTGCCTGCTGCGCTCGCAGTTGCCGCAGAATCTCAAATCCGCTGATGTCGGGCATGAGGAGGTCAAGAATCATTGCATCGGGGAGTTTCTCGTTGAGCGACGCGATCGCCTCGTTACCGCTCGATGCCTCGCGAATATCAAGCCAGGGCTGATTGAGCAGGTCGCGAAGGATGTATCGGGCAACCTCATTGTCGTCGACCAGGAGGACCTGTCGCGTTCCCACATTCGAAGTAAGGCGACGGAGTTCATTAATAAGCACATCGCGTTCAACCGGCTTGGGCAAGAATGAGTTTCCCCCGCGAGCGATAGCTATCTCGTGCTCGTTATGGACGCTGGTGACAATGATCGGCAATTCCGGCAGGCGCTCGCGTAGGCGAGCGATGAATCCCCACGATTGATCGTCCCCGAGGTAGATGTCGGCCACAATGGCGGCCGGGCTATGCCTGGCGGTCCAAACTTCGGATTGCGCAACGGTGGAGGTGAGGATCGCTTGGAACTCGGAGTTGCGGAGATACGATTCGAGCAGATGGGCGGTCTCTTCGTCATCCTCCAGAATCAGGACCGGGGTGCGATGAAATTCCGGTGCAGGCAACACGATTGAGTCGTCGGGGCGGCTCGCCTCTCCAACATACACAGCCGGCAGTTTTACGAAGAACCTCGAGCCTTGGCCGAGTTCGCTTTCCAGCCAGATGCTGCCGCCTAGAAGCAACGCAAGGTTTCGGCACAGCGGGAGGCCCAAACCGGTGCCGCGATACCTCTCCTGCAGAGGGTTTTCAACCTGGCTGAATTCCTTGAAGATGGATTCGTGATGTTCGGCGGCGATGCCAATGCCTGTATCTGAAACTGTGAAGAGGACATCCCGGTTGCCCAGCATTTCCGCCGAGACTGTGACCTTTCCGTTGGGGGTGAATTTGAGCGCGTTGGAAATCAAGTTGCGCAGGATTTGCGATACTTTTCCTTCGTCGGTACGGAGCGGGGATAGATTGGACGCGTCCTCGAATATGAGGTCGACTGAATTATTGTCGGCCAGCAATGGCTTCAACATTCCTTTCAATGCGCTGAAAAGCTCATGAACTTCAAAGCGCTTGGAGCGAATTCGAATCTTGCCGGCTTCCACCTTGGCGAGATCGAGCAGGTCGTTCACCATTTCCTGAAGATCTCGAGCCGACGACTCGATGTATTTCACTTGTTTCAACTGCTCATGAGTGAGATCCCCATCCATTCTGTCCATGAGCAGGCGAGCCAGGGAAACGATGGAGTTCAAGGGCGTTCTGAACTCATGCGAGACATTGGACAGGAATTTGGTTTTCAATTCAGAGGCGCGCCGCAGATAGTCGGCACGCTCATCGAGTTCGGCATACAGTGCAACCACGCCCCGATTCGTGTCTTCGAGTTCGCGGTTCAGTAGCTCCAGCTCCTCCTGGCGAGCGCGCAGTTCCTGCAGCGTTTTCAGGAGCTCCTGGTTCTGCTGCTCAATCTCCTCATAAGGGTTCTCAGGGGAACGTCTTTGCAGCTTGCGGCAAAGCTCCCGGGCAGTTCGCAGAGTCCAAGTGTCGCGGTGTTGAGGGATGAACTTTGCCATGCGGATAACAGTGCCGCTGGCAGATGTCTCAATATGAAAGTCATCCATCAGGCGCTTTGTGCCGATAATGCCCATGCCGAGGCCGGTCGCTGATTTGTACTGCCCCGCAAGAATCCGATCCAGATGTTGAATGCCTGCGCCGGAATCGGAGATCGTCACCACGAGCCGTTGCGGCGGCTCCAGTTGGAGAGAGAATGTGACTTTGCCGTTCCTTGCATAGCGAAAGGCATTGCGGGCAATTTCCGATGTAGCCGTCGCCAGCCTGATCTGATCCTGATTATCCAAGCCTAGTTCAGCAGCAATTTCGCGAGCTCTCTGCCGCGTGTGAACCACATCGCGCTCGGTTATCAGGGAGAGATTGAGGATGGGTTCAGCCATTGTCAACCTGCCTTCACAACCACTACGCTGGCATCGTCGCGGTGGCGCCTGAAGTCGCGAAGCAAGGCTCCGCCAATCACAGCCGGATGCCGTGCGAGCAATCCCCTGTAAGGGGAAAGGTCCCACTTCGAAAGAATCCCATCAGAATGCAATACGAGTACATCGTCAGGGGACCAGGTGGAGCGGAACTCCTGAATCCTGGGCGCCGTTATTCCCAGCGTTCCGTTGTGCGAAACCAGGCTTCGCGAATTGTTTCCATTGAGTACCACTCCTGAGATATTTCCTACACCCGCATAGGCGAGACTATGGTCGGTTGGTCGAATCTCCGCAATGGCCGCGACAGCGCCGCGAGTTTTGCGAAGCGCATCGTGCATGTAGCCTAGTATTTCGCCCGGGCCGAGACTCGAACGCTGCCTGAAAGTTGCCAGCGCTTCCTGAGCCGCTTCAGCCGCGCCATAGCCGTGACCCAACCCATCAGTAAGTAAAACCAGCGTGCGCTCTGGTGTTTGGTGGCTGCACCAGGCGTCTCCGCAAACGGTTTCGCCCGGATAGGGCACGGCCATTCCGGCTATCGATAGCGTGCCCGATGGCGTGGCCGCACCCAGTTCAATCATGACGATGGTGCCGCCCTGGCCGGTAAATATCTCCAACGTATTCGCCATCCGCTTCATGGCGCCCATGCCGCCGCCCATGGTGCCGGCCGTGGAATAGCCATCGCTCATCGCATTTGCAATGTCGGCGATCCCGGGGCCCTTGTCGAGAGCAAGGATGCGTACGACTGAGCCTTCACCCGCATGGGCGCCGGTTGCGGAGCCAGCAAAAATCAAATGCCCGCCGCCGCCATGAATCAGCGTATTGCGTGAGGCTTCAGTAGCAAGAAGCGCGAGCTTTCCCGACTGGGTCTCGTCGAAATTGAGCCGCTGGGCCGCAACTTGCGCAGTCCGCCGCACCTTGCCGACCGAGCTTTCGTCGGTCACAGCCACATATTCGGTGAACACTATCTCCATCGAGCAACTGTGATCCTTGTGCCTTTCCCCACTTCTGATTCGATGCTGAATTCGTTGACGAGGCGTTTGCTGCCGCCCAGGCCGAGCCCCATGCCCGACCCAGTTGTGAAACCGTCGGTGAGGGCCTGCGCAATGTCTGGTATTCCGGGACCCCGGTCCTCGAAAATCAGTCTCAGGCCCGATCTTGAACCGTTGGCGAGCTCTTCAATTGTCATTTCGCCGCCTCTGCCATGGTCGAGTGCGTTGCGCGCCAGCTCGCTTGCCGCAGTCACGAGCTTGGTCTGATCAACGAGGCTAAAGCGAAGCCCAATGGACGATTGCCTTACTTTCTGCCGGGCGACCACTATGTCGTTCGAATTCCTCAGTGGGACAAGTTCACGCTTCAGAACGTTCATCGGCCATTCCAAACTGCGTAGGGCCGCTTGCCCCAAACAGGAGCTCCATACCAGCCTCTACGCTCAATGCAGTGCGCACACCGGGCAGCGACATACCTAATTCGACAAGCGTGATGGCTACTGCCGGCTGCATTCCAACGACCACGGTCTCTGCTCCCAATACCCGCGACATTGCGGCGATATTGGCAAGCATTCGACCGATAAACGAGTCGACAATCTCAAGCGATGAGATATCGATTAGTACGCCGGTCGATCCCCATTCTGAGATTCGCTGCGTTACATCGTCCTGCAACTGCATTGCGAGCTTGTCGTGCATGTCGACCTGGATCGTGATCAACAAAAGAGAGCCCATGCGAAGAACCGGAATTCGTTCCATTACTCCTCCCGCTTCGCAAAAAGTCTGCCCATCGGGCTTATCTGAACCGACCCGTCGCGGACAATTTTCCGGCCGCTTTTCTGCAATGCAAGAGCGAATGCATCCGCGAGGTTAGCCTTGGTTACTACATCTTCAAGGTTGATTCCCAGGTGTACGATGGTTTGCGCAATCTGTGGCCGCACGCCACTGATGATGCATTCCGCGCCCATGAGTCTTGCGGCCGTGATCGTTTTCAGCAGGTGTTGAGCAACCAGGGTATCCACGGTAGGCACGCCGGTAATGTCGATAATGGCGAACTTGGAGTTGGTCGACACCACGGTTTGAAGCAGGCTCTCCATTACCACCTGGGTGCGCGCACTATCGAGAGTGCCAATAATTGGAAGCGCCAATATGTCGTCCCAAAGCTTCACCACCGGCGTTGAGAGCTCAAGGAGTTCCTGTTGCTGCCGCGAAATCAGTTCCTCTCTCGCGGCAATGAATGCGTCGGTAGTGAGCAGCGCCAGCTTGTCCAGCAATTCCGTCGCCGTCCACACTATCTCGAACATTTGATCCTGACTGCCGGAAAGCGTACGCCGGATGGCTGAGAAAAGCGGTTGCTTGAGCGATAGCACAAACGTCGCCACGTCTGAGGGCGAGAATCCCTGGCGGGCGCGAGACGTCGAAATCTCCTGCAGCAAATCGCGGGCCGTATCCCAGCCAGGGCCGGAAATATCGGCAGGACCACTGGTCTTGATGCCTGCCACAGTGGAATTCAATAGCGTGCGGCACTGTTCTTCCAATTCGGCTTTACTAATCAGGTCGCTTCGCTGGGTGGATTTCCCCATATCCCGGATCCACTCTGTGCGGATCCGTTCTTCGTTTTGGGAGACAATTTCGGCTAGCTCGTTCATTACGATCTCCTGTCAGCCTCGTTTCTTATTCCGTTGATTTGTGGGTCGGGTTTCTGTCGGGGATCTCGGCGGGTTAACGAATGATGGGAGAAGCTGCATCTCTGTATCAACTATTTGGGATGCAGAATCTGACCGCCAAGAAAACATCCGATCAAAATTTCTTAGGGGGAAGCTCGAAAACAGCTTACGGGGGAAGAGACTTACTGCAAATTTTCCAGGGCTTCGCGAAAGGCTTTTTCGCCTTCCCACTTGGCTACAAAGCCATTCACCTTGAAAAGTTTGCACATTTCGCGCTGCTCATCGCCCAGTACGGTCCAAACAAGAACGGGGATTTTGGACAATTCCGGAGTGCAATGCCAGAACCGCAACAATTCGTACCCGCTCTCGTACCCTAGATTCAGATCCAGGACAATTCCATCCGGTTTGGGACCACTGCCATCAAGCGCATTTTCAAGATAAGTTCGGGCCGCGCTCGAAGTGGTACGAGCATCGATCTCAGTTATTCCAAGCGATTCAGCGGTCCGTGCGGCGAGCTTGAGATCTTTTTCAAGGTCCTCAACCACCAATAGCCGTCTCACGGGTCCCCTCCTTCAGAGGAATGTTGGGTGCAGCATATCAAACTCGTATGTCTCAGTACAGATTAAGATTAGAGGAATAATTTCGCTTTCATTACACGCATTTCAACGCGCGTGTTATGCAACGGGGCGATTGGCCACAGGGTATTATCGTGCAGCTCGGGCGCAACCGTTCGGTCCAACCTGGAACCCCTCCATGTCTTTCAAATAACTGATTCCACGAGTGTTGAATGCTAATTAAGACGGATGATTCTCAGAATGAGCAGGCCCAGCAAAATGCGTTCCTTGCCGACAGGGGATCAAGCCGATCGCTCGGTGGGGTGGGGTGATCGCAGATCAAATCGAGATCATTGAGTTTGAATCAGGCCTCTTTGGCACTGCTCTCAGTGAGATCGCGCAGTTTAGCCAGGAGGTCGGAAGGATGGACCGGCTTGGCAAGAACTTCGAAGTCGTGTCCATGAAGTTTGGCGGTTGCAAGCATGTCTGCAGTGGCAGCCTGTCCTGAAAAGAGCAGGACCTTGCATCCGGAATACTCCCTTTGGAATTGAACCGCGAGTTCAATTCCGGTCATCCCCGGCATGATCACATCTGTGATCAGGAGGTCGGGCACTAATCCGCCAGCAGCGGCTTCCAGGGCACGAAAAGGATCTTCGAATGCGCTCGCTGCAAAGCCCGTTTGGTTGAGAATCATCGCCAGAGTTTTCGCGATCAATACCTCATCGTCGACGACAAAAACAATTCCCCTGCTGCTTTGCATCTTGTCAGAGGCTCCTTTGCTGATGCCTGGCACACAACTGTGCGGGGGTTGGGAAGGCGCGAAGTGCGCAGGTTATGGTCGGAGAACCAACCGTCCGACGATCGATCCTAATCTCGATCGCTA
The DNA here is from genome assembly GCA_964528915.1 of uncultured Occallatibacter sp. Taxonomy (GTDB): domain Bacteria; phylum Acidobacteriota; class Terriglobia; order Terriglobales; family Acidobacteriaceae; genus Telmatobacter. The sequence goes on along the minus strand of CAZGUD010000001.1, from coordinate 216,787 downwards.
GGTCGAAGAACCCTCGACAAATTGAGTCCCTTGCACTCATGAGCATCCTCCGCCACCTGCAACTCACACTCGGCATCGGCTGAAGCGACGGTTGAAAAGCACTCACCACAGAACGACTCAAATGTTCCATCGACCTTTCGCTTGTGGGGGAAGATGGGCCGGCGGTTTCCAGCAACTTTTCTCATGGTTCCTCTCGGTTTTCGACTATCACGTGGCCCCTTAGGTAACAACCCAAATAACGACGGCCATGGCCCCTGTTCATGCTTCCAAATAAACTGAAAATTCGGCCGTCCACTTGCCACGACGGCAAGACAAAAACCTTCAGCATTGTCTATGCAATTTGATGCACGCGTGTTCGATCTTCGTTGTATTCAAAAGCAATTTTGATGTCCCCACGGTTCCCGGGCCTGCAGCGTCCAGAGCAGAATTAAGCTAAAAGCGCATCTTGCGCGATAAGCTCGACAAGCTGCTGGTTAAAAACTCACACTTTGTGGCGTTTCCTGCTGAATCACGGCGAAACGCGCAATGGGTTCAACCAGGGTTAGTGGCCGAGATTGCGTTCGCCACCTGGACAGCAGACACCGGACCTGATTATTACTAAGATGACCAAGTCGGCTCGGAAGGGAAAGATATACCTCGACTATCTTCGCAACGATCGCGGCTCAACCGCAGTGGCGCCATTTTCTCCGCGAGCCCGCGCAGGCGTTCCCGTTGCTCTTCCGATCAGTTGGAAGGAACTGGATAAACCCAAGGCGCCTTCGTTCAATGTCGCGAGCTTTAGGGGATGGAGGGCGAGGCTCACGCGCGATCCATGGAAAGAATTCAGCAAGCTGGACCAGGTGCTTCCGTCCATCTCTGTCGAATTGCGAGCGCTCAGATAACCTGGATTTTACGCAGCTCAACATCTCTGTTGGCAGGGCGTCGGGATTAACCCGGACTGCCCACACTCACCTTGCGTTCTGCGTGAGTGGACTCTTCATTGCCCATGAAACTGCGATCGAAGCTCCTGTTAGTCGGGAAAAATACTCTGAAACAAGTAACGCATCCTGTCTTGCTTCGATAACTTCTGCAATTAATAAGTCCGTCGTACTTTTGAATAATGCCCTTGCTGATCCACAGGCCCAGGCCCGTGCCTTTTGTTGATTTGGTGCTGAAAAACGGCTGAAACAACTGGGCTGCGTCCGCAGGTTGAATGCCGCTGCCAGTATCGATGACGGATATCATAATGCCGCGTCGATCTCTGGTCCAATCGGTGGCTTCGCGAATATGGATGCCAAGGGTTCCACCACCGGGCATCGCTTGTATCGCGTTGCCAATCAGATTGAGAAATACCTGCCGCAATTCGACAGGGAATCCATTCACAGGCGCCACCGACGAGTACTCCTTGTGAATGGAAATGCCGGCGGAGCTGAGAGCACGTTGCTGCAGCCCTAGCACGTCATCGAGCAGTTCCGCGATTTGAATCGATATGGGATGCTTCGACTCCCGGTAAAAGCTAAGAGTTTGCCGAGTAATATGGCTTACGCGTTGCAGTTCCTGCTCGGCCATTTCAGCAAGCGCGTGCGCGTCCGGGCTGAGTGACGGATGGTCGCGCAGCAGGTAGAAAATATTGGTGATGGCAGCGAGTGGATTATTGATTTCGTGCGCGATAATGCTGGCGACGCGGCCCATCGCAGCCAGCTTTTCGGTTTCGCGCAGCGCTTCTTCAGCCCGTAGCTGTGCGGTGATATCGCGGCCAATCTCCAGGACGGCGTTGCCCTCCTGGTTGACAGTTTTCCGGCATGCAATCACGATTTGAGCGCCACTCTTGGTAGTCTGGATCAGATTGCCCTGCCAGGACCTGCGTTCCACAAGAGATTGAAGGATTTCCGCTCGCGGGACCGGGAAAACCGTTTGCAAGAGCTTATGCATGTCCTTGCCCATAACTTCATCGCGCTGCCAGCCATAGAGATTCTCGGCTCCGGTATTCCAAAACTCGATGTTGTCGTTGTCCATTGAGCGCATGATGATAGCTTCGGAGGCAACCTCAAGCAGTTCTGCACGCATTCTGAATTCGGCTTCGCTCTTTCTTAACTCCACAGTGCGGTCTTCTACCCGCTGCTCAAGTTCCTTATTGAGCGACTCCAGCATGCGGGTTTTGCGGTAAAGATCCACAAACACGCTGATTCTTGCGCGCAGAACCTCGGGAACAACCGGAACCGAAATATAATCGACGGCGCCGCGGCGATAACCCTGGATCCGGTCTGAATCAGTAAGGTGTACGCCGGAGATGAAGATGATTGCGGTCTGCTGGAAGCGAGGATGCTGCCGTATAAGTTCAGCCAGTTCAAACCCGTCCACATCGGGCATGCTTACATCCATGAGAACAACGGCGACGTTGGTCTTCAATAAGATGGACAGGGCTTCGCTCGCGCTACGAGCCTGGATGAGGTTTTCGCCCAGTTCGGCAAGAATGACCTCGTAGCTCAGGAGCTTGGCTGGTTGGTCATCAACCATGAGGATGTTGACTTTGTCGCCCGCCGTCATCGCTATTTCTCCTCGCTGCACGAGCTCTTGGATCGCATTTCTAATTGCAAATCCGCAGCACATTCGCCAAGCCAGCGCTGCGTGAAAACAAGCTCAGTTCAAAACCAGCAATTACCGATGCAGCCAGATCCGCAACGCAGAGAGCAGTTGTTCGGTATTGACCGGTTTTGCCAGATACTCTGACGCGCCAGCCTCGAGACATCTCTCCCGGTCACCCTTCATTGCCTTCGCGGTAAGGGCAATGATGGGCAGCCGCCTCAATGCCGGGTTCTGCCGGATCACCTGCATAGTTTCGTATCCATCCATCTCCGGCATCATGATGTCCATCAACACGATGGCCAGATCAGGAGTTGACTCAATCGTTTCGATCGCTTCCCGTCCTGTCCCCGCGGAAAGCACGGTCATGCCGCGCCTTTCTAAAACACTGCTGACAGCAAAAATGTTGCGCACATCGTCATCGACAACCAGCACCTTGCGGCCCGCAAGCGCATCGTCCGACCGGTGCAGACGATCAAGCATGTTCTGCTTTTCCTGTGGAAGGTCGGTAATGACCCGATGAAGAAAGAGCGCAGTCTCATCCAACAGCCGCTCGGGCGATTCAACATCCTTGACTACCACGCTTCGTGCAAGTGAGTGCAGTTGGGCATCTTCTTCCGGGTTAAGTTCTCTTCCCGTGAATACGACGACGGGAATATCTTGCAGGTCTGCGTCGTCGCGAAGTTGGGCTAACACCTCGAAGCCGCTGATATCCGGCAGCCGGAGGTCGAGCACAATGCAATCGTAGGCTCCATTTGTTAACGCCGAAAGCGCGTCGCGGCCCGATGAAGCTACTTCGATGTCGATGTCTTCGTAACCCAGCAGTGCGCGAATGCTGAGCTGTTCTGCCGGATTGTCTTCAACCACCAACAGCCGTTTGCGCTGCCGCTGCGAATAGTCCCGGATTCGCGCCAGCGCCGCATGGAGCTCTTCCGTGCTGGAGGGTTTGGTGACATAGGAGAACGCGCCACGCGACAGGCCATGCCGTCTGTCTTCATCGAGCGTAAGCATCTGAACCGGAATATGGCGGGTGACGGGGTCCTGCTTAAGGTGATTCAACACGGTCCAGCCGAGCATGTCGGGGAGGAAAACATCGAGCGAGATTGCCGTGGGGTGAAATTCGCGGGCCAGCGCCAGGCCCTCGGAACCAGTGTTCGCAATCAACACCTTGAATCCGTTGTCGTGCGAGAGGTCGCATAGCACACGGGCGTAGTGCGGATCGTCCTCGATGATCAGTAGCAGGTTGTCACCGGTTTCGAGATGAGCGCGATCATCTTCGACCCTCGCTTCCTGTTCAGCCACAGTTACCGTAGTGAGGAAGGTGGCTGTGCCGGATGCAGCTCCACTTTTCTCACCGGTTTTGGAAACTGGCGGAACGGCAGGCCCCACGTAGGTTTGAGGCAGATATAGCGTGAATGTGCTTCCCTGACCAGGCACGCTTCTGAGTTGAATCTCGCCACCCAGCAGGTTGGCCAATTCGCGGCTGATGGCGAGTCCAAGGCCGGTGCCTCCGAACTTGCGGCTGGTGCCGGCGTCGGCCTGTTGGAAGGCTTCAAAGATAATGCGCTGCTTTTCCGGCGCGATGCCAATGCCGGTGTCGCTCACCTCAAAGGCAATTACAGAGCCCGCACCATTCAGAACTGGATGATCCGAACTCCAGCCGGATTTTGCCTGGGAAACGGTGAGTGTCACTGTGCCATGCTCAGTGAATTTGAAAGCGTTGGAGAGGAGGTTTTTTAATACCTGTTGCAAGCGCTTCGAGTCGGTAACCAGGCTGCGGCCCATCTTTGGATCGGAGGTGACATCGAAGGACAACTTTCGATTCTCAGCTTCGTGCCGGAATGGGCGGGCGATGGCCTCAAGCACGGCGCTGAAGAAGACCTCTTCCGCCTCGACAGACACTGTGCCAGATTCGATTTTCGATAGATCGAGAATGTCGCTGATCAGGTTGAGAAGATCGGTTCCGGCTCCGTGAATGGTGCGCGCAAATTCCACCTGCTTCGGCGAAAGGCTGCCGTCCGGGTTTTCTGCCAGTTGCTGGCCCAGCACCAGGATGCTGTTGAGTGGCGTGCGAAGCTCGTGCGACATGTTGGCAAGGAATTCGGACTTATACTTCGAAGTGAGCGCAAGCTCCCGCGCCTTCTCTTCGAGAGCACGCCGCGCCTGCTCGATTTCCTGATTCTTGCGCTCCACCTCGTAGTTCTGCTCGGCAAGTTCTTGAGCCTTCTGTGCGAGCTGTTCATTTGTCTGTTGCAGTTCTTTTTGCTGTGTCTGCAATTCGGCGGCGAGCTGTTGCGACTGTTTCAGCAGGCCCTCGGTTTGCATGGTAGCTTCAATGGAGTTGAGCACGATGCCAATGCTCGAGGTGAGCTGCTCGAGAAATGCGAGCTGCGATGCGGTGAATGAGCCCAGGCTGGCCAGTTCGATCACTGCCTTGACGCGATCTTCGAAGAGCACCGGCAGCACGATGACGTTCTTGGGCGGGGCCTTGAACAGGCCGGACCGTATTGGCGCAGTCTTCCTGGGCATCTCGGTAATCAGAACGCGCCGTTTTTCTGATGCGCACTGACCCACGAGGCCTTCGCCAATTCTTACTTCGCTCACGTAGCCCTCGGGTGTGTCAGCAAATGTGGAAAGCAATACGAGCGTTCCGGAATCTGCCGATGGTTCGCCGCCGCCCATCTGATAAATCACGCCCTGCTGAGCATTAACAAGAGGCGCCAGCTCGGAGAGCAGCATGCGGCCTACAGCACCCAGGTCGCGCTGGCCTTGCAACATGCCTGTAAACCGCGCGAGATTGGTTTTGAGCCAGTCCTGCTCAGTATTGCGGTCAGTCGTGAGCCGCAGATTGTCGATCATGGTATTGATGTTGTCTTTGAGTTCTGCAAGCTCGCCGCGCGCCTCAACTTGAATCGACAGGGTCAAATCGCCCTTGGTTACGGCGGTTGCAACTTCGGCGATGGCGCGTACCTGGTTGGTCAGGTTATCCGCCAGCAGGTTCACGTTGCCGGTCAGATCTTTCCACGTGCCGGAAGCGCCAGGCACATTGGCCTGGCCGCCCAAGCGTCCTTCCACGCCAACCTCGCGAGCTACTGTCGTTACCTGGTCGGCAAACGTAGCCAGTGTGTCGGTCATGTTATTAATGGTCTCGGCCAGCGCCGCCACTTCGCCTTTGGCATTGACTGTAAGCTTCTGCGTCAACACTCCGTTGGCGACTGCAGTTACCACCTTCACAATGCCGCGCACCTGCTCAGTAAGGTTTGCGGCCATCACGTTCACGTTGTCGGTCAGATCCTTCCACGTTCCTGCTACACCTGAAACCTGCGCCTGGCCGCCGAGCTTGCCCTCGGTGCCCACTTCGCGCGCCACGCGGGTAACTTCAGCGGCGAACGCGTTGAGTTGATCCACCATGGTATTAATGGTGTCTTTCAGCTCAAGAATTTCACCCTTCACATCGACTGTGATTTTGCGCGACAAGTCGCCGCGCGCCACGGCCGTAGTTACCTGGGCAATGTTTCTCACCTGGGCAGTCAAGTTGCCGGCCATGGCGTTCACTGAATCAGTGAGGTCTTTCCAGGTACCGGCCACACCCTGCACGTTTGCCTGACCGCCGAGCCTGCCTTCCGACCCTACCTCGCGCGCCACGCGCGTAACTTCGGCTGCGAATGATCGAAGCTGCTCGACCATGGTATTCAGCGTTTCTTTGAGCTGCAAAATCTCGCCGCGCACGTCCACTGTAATCTTGCGAGACAAATCGCCATTCGCAATGGCTGTCGCAACTTCGGCGATGTTTCTTACCTGCGCCGTAAGGTTACCAGCCATAAAGTTCACCGAGTCGGTCAAGTCCTTCCACGTTCCGGCCACTCCCGGCACAACAGCCTGTCCGCCGAGTTTGCCATCGGTGCCTACTTCGCGGGCTACTCGGGTTACCTCGCCGGCAAACGCATTGAGCTGGTCCACCATTGTATTGATCGTGTTCTTAAGCTCGAGAATCTCACCCTTGACATCCACCGCAATCTTGCGCGACAGATCGCCACGTGCGACGGCGGTTGTAACCTCAGCGATATTTCTCACTTGACCTGTCAAGTTTGAGGCCATGGAGTTTACCGAATCGGTCAAGTCCTTCCATGTTCCGGCGACGCCGGGCACATTCGCCTGGCCACCCAGCCGTCCTTCGGTTCCCACTTCGCGGGCAACGCGGGTCACCTCGCCGGCAAACCGGTTGAGCTGATCCACCATGGTGTTGATGGTTTCTTTGAGCAACAGGATTTCGCCGCTGACGTTTACAGTAATCTTTTTCGAGAGGTCACCGTTGGCAATGGCGGTTGAAACTTCCGCGATGTTTCTCACCTGGCCGGTCAGGTTTGAGGCCATGGAATTGACATTGTCGGTAAGATCTTTCCAGGTTCCGGCCACGCCTGGTACTTGTGCCTGGCCACCCAGCTTTCCGTCAGTGCCAACCTCGCGAGCCACGCGCGTAACTTCGCCTGCAAACCCGTTGAGCTGGTCCACCATTGTGTTGAGGGTGTCTTTGAGCTCGAGAATCTCGCCCTTCACGTCCACGGTGATTTTGCGCGAAAGGTCTCCGCGGGCCACCGCGGTTGCCACTTCCGCAATGTTTCTCACCTGGCCGGTCAAGTTCGAGGCCATGAAGTTCACATTGTCGGTGAGATCTTTCCATGTGCCGGCCACACCCGAAACCTGAGCCTGTCCGCCGAGTTTGCCGTCGGTGCCCACTTCGCGGGCCACGCGCGTTACTTCGCCGGCAAACGCATTGAGCTGGTCCACCATGGTGTTAATCGTGTTTTTGAGCTCGAGAATTTCGCCCTTCACATCGACGGTAATTTTGCGCGACAGGTCGCCGCGTGCCACGGCCGTGGTTACTTCGGCAATGTTTCTCACCTGCGCCGTCAGGTTGCCGGCCATCGAATTCACCGAGTCAGTAAGATCCTTCCAGGTACCCGCAACGCCCGGCACGTTGGCTTGGCCGCCCAGCCGGCCTTCGGTTCCCACCTCGCGGGCCACGCGTGTTACTTCGCCGGCGAAACGGTTGAGCTGATCCACCATCGTGTTCAGCGTTTCTTTGAGCTGAAGAATCTCTCCGCGCACGTCCACAGTGATCTTGCGCGAAAGGTCGCCGTTCGCAATTGCGGTTGCTACCTCGGCAATGTTTCTAACCTGCCCGGTAAGGTTACCGGCCATGAAATTCACGTTGTCAGTAAGATCTTTCCATGTACCAGCCACGCCGGGCACGTTTGCCTGGCCGCCCAGCTTGCCTTCGGTGCCCACTTCGCGAGCCACGCGCGTTACTTCGCCTGCGAATGCGTTCAACTGGTCCACCATAGTGTTGATGGTGTCTTTCAGTTCGAGGATTTCGCCCTTCACGTCCACCGTAATCTTGCGCGAAAGGTCACCGCGGGCCACAGCCGTCGTGACTTCGGCGATGTTTCTCACCTGCGCGGTAAGATTGCCGGCCATTGCGTTAACTGAGTCGGTCAGGTCCTTCCAGGTGCCGGCGACGCCGGGCACTACGGCCTGCCCGCCGAGTTTGCCATCTGTACCCACCTCGCGCGCCACACGCGTTACCTCCGATGCGAAGGAGCGCAACTGGTCCACCATGGTGTTGATGGCTTCTTTGAGTTGCAGAATTTCGCCGCGCACATCGACGGTAATCTTGCGCGATAGATCGCCGCTGGCCACGGCTGTTGCCACTTCAGCAATGTTTCTTACCTGGCCAGTGAGGTTCGAGGCCATCGAGTTTACTGAGTCGGTCAAATCTTTCCACGTACCGGCCACGCCCGGCACCTTTGCCTGTCCACCCAACTTGCCGTCTGTGCCCACTTCGCGGGCCACGCGCGTCACCTCTTCGGTGAATACGCCGAGCTGCTGGATCATCGTGTTGACAATATTTGCCGAGCGCAGGAATTCGCCCTCCAGCGGGCGTCCATCCACATCCAGCCGAACCGTCCGCGTGAGATTGCCCTGGGCTACAGCCGCGATTGCGTGCGTGACTTCGGTAGTAGGGCGCAGCAGGTCTTCTACCAGGGTGTTGACCGAAACCTCCATGCCATCCCATGCACCACGACGCTGCTGCATGCGGATTCGCTCACGCGTTTTGCCTTCTTTACCGACTGCCTGGCCTACGCGTTTCAGCTCCAGTGCCATCTGTTCGTTAGCCGCAACAATTTCGTTGAAGTTGTCGGCAATCTTGCCGGGCAATCCAGTCCACGTGCCGGGCAGGCGCGCGCTGAAGTCCCCATTCTTCATGGTCTGAAGGCTTTCAAGAATCGCGGTTAAGTATTCCTGCGTCGCGAACTCCGGAACCTGGTTGCCATTCGGTGCGAATTCCTGGCCTTTAGGGCCGCCAACGGGCTCTTCAACCGCTGCTTCCATGTTTTTTGACTCCTGAAAAAGGGAGGGGAAGGAACAATCAAGGAGTCGGCCGCATCCCCAAATGCCCACCCCGAGATGAAGGAAAAAGATGCACCGACGGTCTAATGGGTTGTCTGCCGAGAAGGGATTTGTTTTGATGGGCCGGGAGACGACTTGAGGCCAGCCGTATTTGCTACGGTCCCCTGGACTCCAGCGTCCGGGTTTTCGCCCAGTTCGATACCACCTTCCGGCCGCGACAAAAAAGGGGATAACTTTAATATTTAAAGGAGTCGGAGGCCCAAAGCTCCGCCGGGCCGTGACCTGCACGACCGATGGTTAGTGCTCTTAAGATGCTCATGCGCACCGGGATTTCAATGGAAAAGGAGAGCTGATCGCGATTTCCTCCGGAAAGACTTGCTTGGCCAATGCCGGGTAATGGAGACAGTCGCTTTCAGCCCTGACGCTCTCAGAGATTGCCGGGCGCGAGGTGGAATCCAACCTCCCCAGCGATGGTCCAATAACTTCGCCGAAAAGGGTCATCCCCCAAGCATGAACTTCACTCGAGGGATGGCCCAATCGAACGCCTTGTGAGGAACCTTACCAGCGGTATACGGTCAGTTCGTCCAGATACACATTGCCCCAGGTTGTCCCACTGCTGGCGCCGTCGATCTGGAAGTTAGTCACAATCGCCGGTCCCCAGCCGAGTGAGTAGCCGGAGAAGGCCGTTACGTTCAGGTTCTGCTGGGCGCCGTCGAGCCAAACAGAGTTATAAGTTACCCACCCTGAGTCATTGCGCGTGTAGTAAATCTGCACGTGGTGCCATTGATTCGCTCCCCAGGAGTGCACGTTACACGAAGCGTGAGAATGCGCCCAGGTATCGTTCGGTTTTGTCGGTGACCCGCCATTGACGGCATAATCCCACGTTCCGCTCCAGCTATCGCACTGGAATCCCATGATGACCGTCTCGCCATTGGCCATCGTCTGTTCCAGATCGAACTCAAGGTTTGAAAAGCCACTGGCGTTGTTGGCAATGTAAACCCATCCATCATAAAGAAAGCCAGTGGCGTTCACATCGTCGGCAAACTGTACCGAATAACGTTCGCCTCCAAAATCGTTGAACTCGTTTGCATATAGTTTTGAAGCGCCAGCTAATGATGGATTGCTGCTCATGCTCATGGATCCACTCGATGAACCGGGAGTCCCCCCGTCGTGGATTGCTACCCAGTTGTCGAGTGCCTGAATGCTGCTCACTTTAGTCTCGTTGGATGGGACCACAGACAATGCGCCACTTGAAGAGGTGCCGGCCGCGTCCACGTCGACGGTAACATCGGTCACGCACACGGCCCCACTGTCGTTCCAAGCCTTCACGTGCAGTGTGTGCGTTCCGCTAGGTGCGCCCACCGGGCCATCGATGCTTTGTGCATTCCACGAAGAAGTTTGGCTGCTGTTATCGAGCGAATATCCGACCGCAGTGACCGGCTTCGAGGAGCATGAATTCGCTGTCATATCCAAAGTAAATGGAGAAGAAACCTGCTCGTTATTGGTGGGACTGCTAATCGTGGTCTGTGCCAATGCCGACGATATGTTGATAATTAGCATCAAATATAAAGGGGAGAGGATCTTGACTATTCGCATTTAACAATACCTTTTTGTGGGGGGGATGGTGGTACTTAATCCAGCTTGAGCCAAGCCGGAGCGCAGAGATCGAGCCTTCGGCGCACCGTATCGGGTTGGTCGAACAAGACGCATATGGACTCAGTGATCAAAACGCGCACGCGATCAAGCAATTGTGCGCAGACTGATACGGTATCGTTTCTCGTAGACACACAGACTTTATTTGCCTGCGACATTTACGGGGCAGACCGGCATTCCATAAGTTTTTCAGTTGGGCTGTTCAGAGCCTGAAACGAGGGCGAACGTTCGATTCAAGGAACTCAGCAGACCTCTTTGATGAAGGGCCGGTCGAAGTAGAGATTTCAACTTCGTTCTCGGCCTGCTTCTTTCAACAAAGTTCTGGCACGATCGGATTCTGCAGCTTCAGGAATCACGTCGCGGGCGTTCTGTTCTGACCGAAAGGCAATCAGTCGCTTCGACTGAAAGTAATCTTACATAGTTGGCATTTGGCAGGCAACCTTTTGCAAGGCTCGATGCGCCCAAAATATCAGGAAAACGTGATTAATATTGGCAGCGGCGAAAAGTAAGTTGCGGGTGTGAATAAAGCATGGTCAGGAGCAGCGGTCAAAGGAGCATATGTAAAGGCGCTGGGCATACCTTCATCCCATCAAAAACCGCTTCAAAGCAATTTCTCTCGATGTGCAGCCAATTTTCCATTTCAATCAGCGCGAGTGTGGCGCATAGTGCGCAAATTCGCCATCAGATGATGGCATGCTGCCCGGGATGATGCGTCAGGGGATGTCTATGGCTGAGGAGGGAAGACAGCTACATGCTGGGATGGGGAGGCGACCGCACTCGGCAAGGTGCGAGATGCAACGATACTATCCATCGGCAGCTCCAAGGCGAACAGGGAATTCGTCCCTTGGTCTGCGCGGACCCATAAGCCATGGAAAGCGTCGCGAAGATCGGGATGCTGGATGAGCAGCGCCTGCATTATTTCGGTGACCTGTTTACGTGCCTGCATTGGATCGCGCAATTGAGCGGCCTGCGCCGCATCGGGCGTGTAATGCACCTCGAGATCCAGCGCGCCTCCAAATTCCGTTGTTGTGTCAATCGCAGTTACGGCGAAAGCCTCGCCAGGTGTTTTCAAAGTCAACGTGTCGGTAACTGGAAGTCCGCCCGGATGCACGTCGTCGGTTTCATGCTGCAACTTCTGCAGGTTGGGACTGGACATCAGGTCGAGTGGATCGAGAAGGAACGCCGCCTGGCGATAGTAGAACCAGGCAGCCCAGCTTGATGGAGCCTGCGCAAATTTACGTGCCGAAACCCAATACCAGAGACCATCATGGCCTGCTTCAGTCATTGGCTTATCGAAAAAGCCGGCAAGCATCCAGCGATTGTCATGTGTCTTGGACAAGATCAGCGATAACTGGTGCGGTTGAGGAACACCTGTAGCATGAACGACAGCCAAAGCGTAAGTGCCAGGAGGCAGATCGGCGAAGGTCAGCACCACGACGGGAGACCCGCAATAGAAGTCAGTTCTCTGAGCGGCTGCGGGATCGGTCGAAGCATCGAGAATGTAGAGCGTATCGACAGTTATCGCAGCCTGCTGTATCAGCGGTTTCAGCCTGACCACTGAATCCATGATTCCGCCAAAGTCAGCCGCCACGGCAGGAATTGTTAATGCACGGAGGCCTTGCGCATCCCCAACCTGAATTTGCATCGCCATGATGCGCACAGTATTTATAAGAGACTCACGTTGCGCCGACGTCATTTGCGATTGGGTAGTGCATGACGCGCCGAATGCGCATGGGTACAACGCAACCAATTGAAATGTAAGGAGAACGAGAAACAAGAGTCGTTTGCGCGACAAGCTCGAGAGCATGGCAGCCTTTCATGCATTCTTTGTTGTCGAGTGGCCGAAAAACGCTTCACTCAAAACTTAAGATGCGGAGGAAGGGGTCCCGTGCAGCCAAGTGCATGGAAAACTTCGAAACCTTTTCGAACAAGTGAGACCGCCTGAGAATGTGAAGGGGCTGACGTGTGAAACGAGATTGAAAAGCTATTGATACTTGAAGCTTTGCATGTAATTAAAGCGCCTTTTGCTAATACGCACATTCGATACAGTTTCTGCTCATTCGTCAGCAAAAAATCTCTAAAAAAGTGATTGAGAAAAACCCAAACCGTTGTATCATCGCTCAAGTATTCCACTTGATTAGTTGATTTCTAGAAGGTTTCCAAGGGTCGCAAGAAGTGTGTTGGATCGTGTTTCACCGGGCTCTTTGATTCCAACCAGACAAAAGCGAGAACAGTAGCTTCCGTTTCCGCTGCGAGGCGGGGCGCGGCTCTCGATGATATAGAGGTTGCCGCAACGCGACTGCACAGCGTCGCGTTGTTTGTTACAGCCCACAGCAAAGACCAAGCTGTTGCATAAAAGCCATGAATGCTGAAATCGGGGCATTTCAAGGCGTCGTGCAGACGTGAGGCAAATCACAGACCTTCACGTCATACACGACTACATTTCGGCTAGTACAACCCTAATCCCTGTTGATGGTATAGATGCGGGCTGACATGAAGATGTCGCCTGTAAGTAAAAGAAATGTGGCGCAAGTTGCAAAGAAATGCATAACTCGAAATTCGTAAAAGTTACAAACCGTTTCACAGGAACAAAGGGCTAGAAAATACACCACTTGGAAAGAGAATTTGCACGAAGCTCCTAACGCACTCCAGGGGCGATTCGGGCCACGTGTTCATTAAAGCAGAACCCATCTTTATCCGGCCGAAAGGATCAAAAGACCACCGTGAAAACAATCTCCACTCTTTTCCTCTCGTTTACTATGTCGGTAATTCCTGCGGCGGCAGCAGTAACTGTGTCAAGCCCCGCGAACGATGCAGTAGTTACCTCTCCCTTTAACCTATCTGCGAACGCGAGCGCCTGTTCGTCGCAGAATATTTCAGCGATGGGATATTCCCTCGACAACAGCTCAGATACCACGATCGTAGACAGTTCGTCTGTAAATGCCCAGGTGCAGGCCGCGACCGGCTCGCACACTGTGCATGTTAAGGCATGGGGCAATGAAGGCGCTGTGTGCGTTACCGACGTTGCAATTTCGGTTGACCCCGTGACAACGAGCCTGACTAGCGCTCCTGCTATCGCTTCGAATGCCATCAGCGTGAGCAACATTCAGGCGCTGGCAAATTGGCATGCGGGTGTAGACAGCAGCCAGTCTGGCGGCGCCAATGGTGTCACTATCCTCTCTAACTCGCCATCCATGAGTGGGAATTCGCGCAAATTTACAACTGTGTACTCCAGTTACGGGGATGAGCGCTACAGCGCATCATTTGGGGACGACACAACTTCAACGAATTTCCTGTACGATGCATGGATTTACGTCGCCGGCCCTTCGAGTGACATCGCCAACGTGGAAATGGACATGAATCAGGTTATGGCCAATCGCGAGACGGTCATCTTTGGATTTCAGTGCGATGGATGGACCGGGACGTGGGACTACACGGCGAACATCGGTAGTCCGTTGATTCCTGTAGACAGATGGCTGCATTCCACGGCTTCATGCAATCCGCGTAATTGGAAGACCAACGCCTGGCATCATGTTGAAGTCAGTTACTCGCGCGACAGCGATGGCAACGTAACATACAAGTCTGTTTGGTTCGATGGCGCGGAGTCTATCATTAACGCCACGGTGCCCTCGGCATTTGCGCTTGGATGGGCTCCTACTCTCCTTACCAACTTCCAGGTTGATGGAGCCACCTCAGGGAGTGGATCGTCAACTGTATATCTCGATGAGCTGACAGTCTATCGGTGGTGAAGAGAGGCCATGAGAATTTGATTTAGGCGGCCGGGCGGATAGGTGGCCCTTCCAGTGCGTGTGCTTCTGTGTACTGAATGTCAATAGAGTGAGCGCCACCTTCGCCGGCATTCGACGGCCAATGCAGACTCTCTAATATGTGCCGCCAGATCGATCGTTCAACCTCTTCGACACTGCTCGGCAATATAACGGTCAATCTGCCGGTCGACTGTTGCAACTGCAAGTAGGCTGCTCGGTTTTCGTAGACAAAGTCGAGCGGGTACTCCGGCTTTCTCATGCGCGCGTGCAATGGTTCAGCATCAAGCAAAAAGCTCTTATCAAGGGTTGGAACAATCTTCAATAGCAGGGCGACATAACTACGCAACAAGGGATTGTGCAAGTCTAGATTTGCCAGCTCGTCGTAACAATAGCGATCGAAAATGATGACATCGGCATTGGAGCGTAGCGCCCTGTTGACTGAACTGCGAGCGGACAGAGCGTCAAAAAAGTAAAGGGCCAGGCGGATACAGGTCATCGGCCACGAACGGACATTCTTATCTTTCCGAGTGATTGGCGCTTCGGGTGTTCCGATCCCCTTATCTCCCTTGAATAACTTATGCCCGGCAGACTCCCTTATCGCTTTCAGCCTGGAGACATCGTCCCAGAATCGAATGAGTGTGACCCTCACGCCCATCTTGTGCAGCCGTTGACAAAGTGCATTGATCTGGGTACTTTTCCCGGCGCCATCGATACCGGAGAAACTTACCAGAGTGACGGGACGTGTTGTGCCGCGCGCAGGCATGAGTATTCTCCGCAGAGGTGTGGCTTCAGTGAGGTTGACTGGGGCTGGCGTGAGACAGCGCCGCAACAGTTCCAATCGCGATGCCCGCCCCAGCGATTAGGCCGATGCTGATCAGAAATGTGTGTACGCGACGTTGTTTTGCCGGAGCGATAACGGCCCCGGCCGGCCTTGATCCCGCTGCCCCTACCGGTTCTTCCGCAGGTGCGGCAGCCGTGCCGACTGGGGATGCAGGAGTGTTCTGCTGCTGTTCGGTGGCCGATTGTGATGTGTTCGGTTGCGCATTCTGAGGATTCACTTGTGGTGACGGAGCATCTGGAAGAGCGGAACTCTGCAGTTGGATCTGAGCCGGCTGTGAATCCGGCTCCTTGGGTAAAGAGGTGGCTGACTGCTGTGGTACTGGAACTGCCCGTGCTGCCGGAATTACCAATAGCATTGTGAGTAATGCGGCGAAGAAGCGTTTTACAATCGACCGATATAACATTTGATGCAGCCTCCGATATACCGCGCGCCTGTGACTAGCCATGTCTCAATGATGTCGCCGTGCGCCTGGCATCAAGCAGCGGACTCATTGGCGCACTGTGTGCTGGCGCGCGATGGAAAACTGATAGCTCGCCGATGAAAACTCGCCACCGCATCCGCTGTCGTGTCAAAACATCTGAACAGGACATCGGCGCCGGCCGCTTTCAATGCAGCTCTAGCCAGGGGCGAAGCGCCGGCGAGTCGTACATCGCCATTTCTTTTCATTGCCTCTTCAAGACAAAGAAGCAGCCAAAGGACAATCTGCTTATCTATCTGTGCTAGTTGTGCGCAGTCGATCACGAGGCAAGGGCGATCGACATCGAGACAACTCTTAATCTCAGAAAAGAAGGCCGATATTTGCCTGGCGACAAAGGTCTTCGGTAACTGTCTTACGCTAACTTCTCGCTCTCGAATCATTAAGCGCCGTCCTATCTTGAGTTCTTAGTATTGTGCTACGAGACGTCCTCGAGAAGGCGTACAAGTTCGGCCTCGGGTTTGCGTATCATATTGAGCAAAATGTTCTTGCCGTAGCTGAAGAGAGTTCCCAGGTTCGTGTTGTACCAACAGCATTCCATCATTCGAGGCGATAGTCCGCATATGAATCTGAGCGTTTGCAGGCCATCCGGCGCCGCAAGCATAGCGGCAACCAGGCGATGATTCCCGTCGAGGACTGTGAGAGGTTCGTTTTCGTTAAGCCCAATCAGAATCAACGAGCCGAAACTGGCATTGTCTTCTGCGAGTCGATCACTAATGGCGGTGATCTTAGCCAGGAAATGATCGTCCAGTGTGTTTTGACGATTGCGGACCCCTTCAACAATTTTGGTCATTGAAAAATTGCCATGGGCCGGTCTGCGCCATTGGGCGCGTGGAAATGCCCTGACGTTGATCAAGTCTTCGTAGGTGAGTTCCGCTTCATACCACCGAGTATCAGCAGGGATCTCTTTCCACAAGGACAAATGTCGAATGAACAAAAGAGCCCGGCGCTTGGCATTTTCACTGGCATCGTGAAGATTTGGATTTGCGACTATGCCGCGGAAGGACTCGTAATAGTCACGAAAAGCGGGGTAATGAAAATCGCTTTTCAGGAACTCGGCAATAACTTCGTCTTCCGTGATGTGCCGTATGAGCCTGATAGGCCGGTATGTTTCTGGTTTCAGCATGTCTTTGGGGTCGGTGAGAGAGCTGATGAGAAACGGAATGGCCACGAATATGAAAAGAACACTCAGCAGCACCAACTGGACAATAATGACCTGAAGGAGGGAAGCATGAAAGCGGCAGATCCCTGCGATCAGAACGCAACTGAAAGCCAGCTGCACCCAGCTCGATTTGGCGATCTTGTACGACATTTCGAAGGTCACAATAACGACGCTGAGCGAATAGATGACAGTAGTGATGGCGTAGAGCGCCAGGAGCGACGAGATGTTATAGTCCCCTGCAATCCTGAATCGAGATCCAAATAGAGTTGTCCATAGCCAGGATGGAGCGAAGAGAAGACTCAGAGCTAATCCCGATCCAATCAGCAGCACCAGTAACAGCGACGTTGCAATTACCCTGAGATCTTTTCGGTCTTCATGATGTGTACCGGCGACCAGCGGAAACGTTGTATTTACTACGGCCGAGGAAAATGCAAAAATGACTCGACCTACCATCGCCACTGCCGCATAAATGCCGGCCATTTCCGCAGAGAAGAAATGCTTTACCAGGACGATATCGCAATTGTTTATGAGAACTTGCCCCGAGAAGAAAACGACGGCCTGAAATATTTCGCGCAGCGCATGCAGCAAATTAAGAGGATTGGCCACGGGAGTTCTGAGGGCAGGCGCAATGACCAGATAGGCGACGGCAATGGCACCGGCGTTTGCCGCAACAACGCCGCGAACGCCATAACCGAGCTGGATTAGGAGATACGATCCGCCCAGCCGTACCGCGCCTTCAATCGCGAGATTGAATGCCAGCCGATAAAATCCATAGATTCCCTGCACATATCCGCGACGACTTCCGAGAGGGACATAGAAGGCCGTTCCTATTGCGAGAAGAGCGACCAGACTCGTATCCGGAAGTTGAAGGTAAGTTGTAATTGCGTCTCGGAATAAATAAATGAATGCGCCAGCCAGGAGGCCGCATACCCACGCGCTACGGTGGAGGTCGCGATAAACCGCGGCTTTGGCTTCAATAGAGGCCTGCTGAGCTACAACCTTTGAAGTGACAATCTGAAAAGAGAGCGTGACAGCCGAGAGGATGACAAGAAGCGTATAAACTGCCGTGGCATGGCCGTAGCCCTGGGGGCCGAGGTAACGGGCCACTACGACGTTGTAAGCCAGATTAATTGCGGTAGTAAGTCCGGAACCCGAGAGCAGAATGACGCTTCCGGAGACGATTCTCTGCCGCAGTGTGCCGGGCTTGAAAGGTGGATTATTGACCACTCACTTATGCTCCATTTCAGAGTGTCGGGGAAAAGGATTAATTCAGTCGCATCATTGAGATGGGCTACATATGGTCCGATGCGGAAACCCGCATTCTGGCTGCTCGGACGGTGACTCGTCTTGGCGGCCGGGGCGCAATTTCAAACTACTCGGTTGACAACCTGACTATTTGCCCGGGCTTCTAAGTTTTAGAGCTATGTTTAATCGGTTAAGCCTTTTGATACTTCTTGCCCTCTTTCTGCCCCGCGGTTGTCCGGGACACGGTGCTACGCAGCCATCCCCACTGAAATACCGCGCAACTGGTAACTCACCTGAAGTGATTGCTCTCTACGAGGCGTGGTTCGGACATCCGCGGCACATTTCAATTGGCTATTCATCGCACGATCCAGCAGCCATAAGCCAGCAGATTCATCAGGCGCAAGCGATGGGCATTTCTGCGTTTGTTGTTGACTGGTATGGCGATCGCGAGCCATTTATTGACCAAAGTTACGCCCTGATGCAGGCGGCTTCTGAGAAGAACTCATTTAAAGTGGCGATGATGTACGACGAGACGAACCAGGACGATGGAGCAACTGACGAAGCGATCGCTGATTTCACGATGTTTCACGATACGTATCTTTCATCGAAAGCGCCCGGTCATCAGGCTTATCTCACGTATCAGGGGCGGCCAGTGTTTTTTATTTTCCCCACGGGAAAACACACCGACTGGAAAAAGGTGCGCGCGGCGGTAGATCAATGGGATCCTAAGCCGTGGTTGATATACGAGAATCTGCCTGGAGCAGGTTCTGAGGCGTTCGATGGGTTCTATGCCTGGATCAATCCGGGTGACAAGGGCTGGGCTGCAGATGGTAGTAACTGGGGCGAGCAATATCTGGATAATTTCTACGAAACAATGGATTCAAAATATCCCGACAAGATCATCGTCGGCGGCGCATGGGCCAGCTTCGATGACAGCAAAGCGTCGTGGGGCCTGAATCGTCATATCTCCGCACGTTGTGGGCAGACGTACCAGGACACGTTGAATTTGTGGCATAAAAACTTCCCTCCCGATAATGCCATTCCGTTCATGATGATTGAGACCTGGAACGATTATGAAGAGGGGACAGCGATAGAGCCAGGAATTCCGAGTTGCAGTTCCTCCAGCGCCTCTAAATAGGAGGCTGGATATCTCTAAAACTCAACGCCGACTTGCCCCGATATTGCCGGCTATGTGGCCTTCTTTTAAAGGAGCAAAAGAGGCCGCCCGCAGTTTCTGAGGACAGTCGAGCACCTCGAAATTGCAGGCTATAGGAGGACTAACACCCGTCTTTGTTTGCGGTGAAATCCCGTCAGCAACGACGCTATGCGCTTGGCAGGCACTCGAGACTTAGTTGGGGAGATTATAGATGCGGCGTGGGGAAGGAACCTTGGAGGGAACCCCCTTTCGAGTGACCGCGAAAGGGGGGTCAGATTGTTATGCTGCCCGGGAAGCGTTGGATTGGCTCTGCATCTGGATAGGCACCGCGAAACTGCCGTTCTGAACCGCGATGTATCCAGCCTGTGTTGCGAGCGTGACCTGGGCGCGGTAAACCTCGCTAATGAGAGAGAGCGGCCGGCTACGGACCTCATCGTACACGCGGCCTACGTACTCGCCCAGCAGGCCGACTGAAAGGAGCAACAAGCTGCCCACAAAGAACACCGCGCCTGCCACGCCGAGGCCGGTAGCCGCGACCGCGCTGGATGAAAACAGCATCGCTACAAACAACATCAATGCCAGGCAACTGGAGAAGCAAAAGAGCGCGAAGCTGAGTCTCAGCGGCTTGTAGCTGAAACTGGTGATCGCATCCATGGCGTACTTGATGCGGCTGATGAACGACAGCTTGCCGTCTCCGGCCAGGCGATCTTGCCGATCGTAGTAGACAATGGCGTTGCTGTAGCCGACCCATGCCCGCAAGCCCGGCAGGTAGCGATTTCTTTCCCGCAGCGCATTGACTGAATCGACAACTTTGCGGTCCATCAGGCCGAAGATGCCGGCGTTGAGAGGAATCGGGTAGTCAGAGAGCATACCCAAAACGCGATAGAAAAGAGGGAAGAGAACGGCAAGAACTTTGCGGCTCTCCTGCCGGCTGCGGCGCACGCCGACCACAACCTCGACTCCTTTGCGCCACTCGTCAATAAATTGCGGAAGGACTTCAGGGGGGTCCTGAAAATCGCCATCCATCAGAATCACAGCATCGCCCTGGGCTGTCTGAAGCCCGGCTGAGATGGCACCCATGTGCCCCCAATTGCGAGAGAGATCTACCACAACAACGTGTGGATCCTGGTTTTGCAGTCCTTTGAGCAACTCGAGAGACGAATCCTTCGAACCGTCATTTACATAAACAACTTCCCAATCGTCGACAACACCTTGCATGGAGTTGGCGACAGCCTCGTGAAATCTTAAGACGAGCTCTTCTTCGTTATATATGGGGACAACCACCGAAATCATTGTTAGCTCCTATGCAGGTAATTTATTCGATAATACTTATCTATTTCGACAACCCTATTTCTTCTATCTTTTTTCATTCCGTGTCTTGCTTTGGTCCCGCCGGCAACGTAAGTCATTCGGCAGTCACTAGTTCATCGCCTGGAAGACGTGTACTTTCCATCGCGCCTCAGCGGGGGTTAATACCACGATGTAGCGCGAACGCATGTGCTGGTTCGCAATGGACTTGCCATGATCCATAACCTGCATGTCGTACTCTACTGTATCGGTCAGCTCGATAGACAATCCTTCAGGCGAATAAAAAACAATTTGGATGTCATGCGAACTGTCTTGATATTGCGCGCTCAGGCCGGCTCCGTCTTGCTCTTGCACCGTTTCGCCAAGCTTGTCTCGAGCCGTCCCTGAAAAATCCGGGTTGAGCAAATCTGCGCGGTTTTGTTCGAGCGCTGCACTTAAACTCTTCCATGATTGCAAGTAATCCCGAATTGCAGCTGATGCGGTCTGCTCTTCTAATATGCGCGCCCCTTGTTGGGCTACTGGTGGTTCGATGCGCACGTTTGCCTGTGCGGCTGCATGGTTCGCCCCCGTAAATGCAAGTACACAGAGCGCAGGAAGGAGTCGTTTCAATGACTTCAACATTATTGTCCCTCCCAGCGAATCTGATTTCCGAGCACAACTCCGCTGGCTGCAGTAAGCAGCGCTCCATGGTGGACGGGCATGTCTACTTGTGCTATGCCGCGCTTGAGGGGCACATCGACGGTAGTCTCAGCGCCATCGTAGGTCTCAGTGAAAGTGACAATGGTTCCATCAGGCACCGCATTGCCACTGCAATCGCGCAACGGTTCGGTTACAAGCTGGATCTGCTGACCTGAGGGTTTTGCCGACATCTTGATCCCACAAGGATCGCCTGGAACCTGCCCCACGATGCGGGTGTTGGTAACGTCGCCTAATCGTGCGGTGAATTTGTCTGCGCCTTGTTGCTGAGTCGAATCCATGGCCGTGAATGCTGCGCCATTGTGCGTTTGCACAACGCGCGTCTGGGCGGCACCCGCTGGATTGGTAAGTTCGAAAGACACTGACGCAGGGACGGTAATCAGATTCTTGTACGCGTCAAAGACGTACACAGCTCCGGTTATGCCGTCGTGAAGACCTACGGGCAGACGGGAAGGCCTGGCGAGAAACGTCAGTTCAGAAGCGTTACTCGCAGCCGTGACGTCGAGCTCGCGTTTGTCGACTGAACCATCTGTCTTGAGAATCACCAGATAGTGCCCGGCATTATGGAGCGTACCCGATGCGAACGGTACCGGCTGCCCGAGCTCGACCTCGCGCTTCAACACCTGATTGGGGCCCACAATATATAGGGTAGCTTTGCCGCTTCCGCTGGTTTGTATGGAGAAGCCATTGCCGGCTGCGATTGATTTAGGAGCCTGCAGGTGTCCATCTTGCGAGAGCAGGCCTGGCGCAGCGATGAGCAGGGTGCATGCTAGAAATGTGAGCTTCGACTTCACAGCGCGCCTACCTCACTGTACGAGGCAACGATGGTGCGCTGGGTGCTGATCTTCCGAGCCAGGTCTTCAGGAATGTGAATATTGAATGGAACCGGGGTTTGAGGAAGCAGCGCGGTATCGACGTATCGATCTGCAACCCACACAACATTGCCGCTCTTGTCATAGAACGTTCCAAGCACGTGTGCGACGTTCACAGTCTGACCGCTCTGGTTGATGAGTTGCCCAGACAGAGACGCGTCGGGGGCCGGACTGAGGTGCTCATCGTCAATCTCTATTACCGGGTCTGCCGACGCTGAAATCAGGGTCGAAAAGGGCGTCATGCGAATACTGCCCACGCCGGAAAGCGATCGATCAGGGAACCGGATAAGGAATGGAGTCACCTGCTTGGGCAGCAGAAGATGCGAGATCTTGTCAAAGCTGCTTCCCGTCGCAATTGTCGATTGATCTTTGGCCAGCAGCGTTGCCGATACCGATACGTATGCCGGCACTACGTCTTCATTCAGTAGTTCGCCCAGGATAAATACGCCATCGGCGCGCTGGACAGGGTGCATATCGACGATGCGCACATGCGGTGCTTCAACATCCTGCGTGCCCCAGTCGTCTCCGGCGCCGCGATAGATTACATCCCATCGCAGATAATTAACGGGGATAACCTGGGGTGGAACCACGGGTTGTTTTTCAATGGGCCACACAACCTGCCACTCAGCGCCGTTTTTGACCACATGAACATTCCGGTTGACGGTGGCGATGCCAACGACAGTAGACCAATACAGTTTGAGCTGAACGTCAGCATCGCTGGCGGAGGAGCGAAGCGGCCGCACGTCGAAATGGTCGAGCGTCGCATATGTCAGCAGACTCGGATAATAGCCGCCAAGGTCGTGCTCAAACTGCGGTTCGGTAAACTGGGCCTTGTTCGCCAGGCTTGAATACGCCTTTTCAAACGCCCGTTCGCGTATCGCTTCCCCCAGGTTGCCAACGGCCTCTTCCGGAGTCGACGAAGACTGCAACAGGTGTTGGTTGCCCGCATACGCCAGCGCGGAGGGTATCGGCCACAAGGTTCCGGCCACCACCAGGGCTATGGTGGCAGCCATCAGGAAAACGGCGAGTAGTCCCCCTTTGTTCATGACGCGAGCCTCCCGGACATGAAATCGTCGCCAGCGGAGATGGGGCGCTCCACTGCGACACGCACTCTTCTTTTTTCAGGAATCAGTAGCACGATGATCGCGAGAATGCTGCTGCCCACCGGAAGAATTCCCCACATGAGTCCTTGCCAGTGCGGAGGAATCTGCGGCGCGTTTACCGGAGTCGCCGGCGGCACGCCGTCTTTGCTCCAAATCACGATCGTGTTATCTTCGAGGGCGTCGACTGGTCGCCAGCCTGCGAAGGCAAGCAGGGGGTCATAATACCGATCTCTGACAAAAACCCACTTCAATCCGTATTGATCGCTATCCGTCAGCATGGCGCGAAGCGAGTCGAGACCCGCGGTGCCAAAGTACTTCGCACTGGTTAGCGCGCCTCCGCCGTAGCGAGTCAATTCCGGCAGCATGCGGCCTGAATTCCATTCACCATCAACGGTGCCCGCGTCCGTCATCATCGCCAGCCGGGACAGTTTATTTCCGAATCCCAGGGTGACGTACCTGTACTGATCGTGACCGTCACGGTTGAGCCATGCCGCAACCGAATCTACCTTGAAGTCTTCGGCATCCGCGGGGCGATAGGTCGACCACGCTACGGCCAACGCGCAACTGAATGTGGCCAGAATCGCAAGGCTGATCGCCGCGCGCGCATGAAATCTTTCGATCAACTCTTCAGCAAGGAGTCCAACAAACGGCAGCGCGAGCAGAGTTGCCCAATAACTGAAGCGTTCCATTGTCAAGACATCGAAAGCCCGTCCGAGTAAGAAGTGGCCTACCGGAGTCGTTCCACCCAGACCAAGCAGGAATGCCAGCCAGAATCCGAAAAGCAGGGGACGGAGACGGCTATCCATAGACCCGCGAATGAAGATGAAGGGGAGTGCCAGGATGAGAGCGCCATAGGGAACGACGAAGTAGTTGAGGCCCCACTGTGGGCTCAAGATGAAGTTCGCACGGCTGGGATGCGGAATCGGCGTCTGTGTCACAGGATAGTGAATCAGAGCGATCCAAAATGGGAGCAATACGACTGCAATTGCGCCCCCGACCAGCAACGCGATGGTCGCTGTACGGACCCCGAAGGCTGACAAAGAGAGCCGCTTTCCATCTTCACGATCGAGAAGAGCAAGTGCCAGCACGGGCAATGCAAAGAAAATCGATCCAAAGAGCAGCGTGGCATGATGGGCTGCCGCCGCGGCAGTGAATAGACAACTTGCTTTTACGAATGCGCGCCAGTTGCCGTGCCTGACCCATTCAAATAGAAATGGCAGCGCGTTGAGATAAATCGGCGCAGCGAAGGTTGTGCCCAACTGTCCTGCCGAGTAAACAAGGAAGCTTTCAGAGCCGAGGAAAACGGCTGCCAGCGCCGCAATCGACGCTGCACGTGGACCGACCCACAAAAGTGAAAACCGGTACACTCCGACCACCAGCAGCAGGATGGCAGTGAATTGAACCGCCATGTATGCCAGGTCCAAACCAAAGATATGCGAAAGCAGTGCTGTCCATTGTTGCGGAAGTGGGGGATAAGTTGTTTGCGAAAAGCCGGCGTACCACTTCGCATTCCAGGGATCGAACCAATGGTGAAGATAGTGTGAGGCAAAAAAGATATGGAAATTCGTGTCGTACGACTTCAAGGGCAACTTCATCATCAGGAGCGGCAGGTGAACTGCGACAACAACCAAAAAAAGATACGAAAAGGGTATGGGCTGTGGCGACGACTCGAGCCTTGGTGATTGATCCACAATTTACCTCTTCAATTCAGGCGAATGTAAATTCGCTTAACGTTCTGCAATTGTGTTTGCAAGCGTGGTAAGCGTTACTGTCAAAAACCTCACATTGGACCCCCGCAATGCGAATTCAATGACAGCGACAAGATGAAAGACAAAATGAAAGTTACACTAACTACTTTTTACGATTGGAAAGCGGGGGTTATGGTTGCCTTGGCCAAACCTTCTTTTCAAGTCATAACAACCCTTTTGCGGCACATTGCTTCTTCGTTTTGATATAGCCAACAGCAATGGCAGATTGGGCATCATAAGGGAGTGCTTGAAAATTCCCGCTCCTGGTGAAACCCTTTGAAAGCTGTACCTCGAGTGATGCTGTCGCTGATGTTATCCGTGTGCGGTGCGTTAACGGGCACTATACACGCGCAAACCTACCAGCTCGGCCAGGACGGCAGTAAAAGCCCTCAAGCGGAGACCGGCAAGGGTCAGCCAGCCGATCAGCAACTTGGCTGGGGCTCGAACATTCAGAATGCGCGGCTGGCACGGGCTGCGCAATTGGCGCTTCAGCGTGGAGATCACGCTCAGGCATATGACTATGCACAGCGTGCGGCGCAGGCAGCACCCAACGACCCTCAGTTGTGGTTCTTGCTTGGCTATGCGGCCCGGCTCGACATGAGATATCAGCAGTCGGTTGATGCCTACAATCGTGGTCTTAAGCTAAGTCCGAATTCGCTCGAAGGTCTGTCTGGGCTTGCGCAATGCGACATCGTGATGGGGCGCACCGCGGATGCGGAGCGGTTATTGAAGCAGGTGACGACAACCGATCCAAGACGCAGAGACGACCTGGTGCTGCTCGGCAATATGTACTTGCGGGCGAAAGATTACGCGAATGCCATCGATTCGCTGGAAAAAGCCGAAACGATTCAGCCGGGAGCGCGCGCCGAACTCCTGCTGGCTCTTTGCTACCAGCAGACCAAGCAGACGGACCAAGCCAACCATTACATAGAGCTGGCGGAGCGGCGCGCTCCCAATGATCCCGATGTCCAGAGAACTCTGGCAGGTCAATATCGCGAAATGGGCCAGTACGGAGAGGCTATTGCGGCACTGAAATCGATTCGTAACCCGAGGCCCGATGTAACCGCAGAGCTTGCCTACACCTATCAGCTCAATGGCGACCTTAGGAACTCGGCGGCGCTCTATTCGCAGGCTGCGAACTCAGCGCATGGAGATATGGGGTTGCAACTTGCAGCCGCGCAGGCACAAATCGCGTCCGGCTCGATCGATGGGGCCGATCCGTTCCTCAAGCGCGCCGCGGGTCTTGAGGCCGATAATTATCGACTGCACGCAATCCGAGGAGAGATTGCGCAGTTGCGGGACCAGGACGCGGACGCCATCAAGGAATATAGTGCCGCAATAGCCCGTCTGCCGCAGAATCCTGCTGAGGGTCCGCTCTATGGCATTCAGTTGCACATGGATTTGATGGCTCTCTATCAGGCGACCTCCGATAAAGATAGCGCGCAGCGCGAGCTTCAGACGGCGCAAAGTGAAATCAGGGCGGTCGATGCATCGGGGCCCAATCGGGAGTCGTTTCTAAGGCTGCGCGCGTCGATAAAGCTCGGTACCGGTGATACAAACGGCGCTCTTACCGACATCGACGACGCGCTGGCAATCAATGCGGCCAGCCGTGACAACCTGCAACTGAGCGGTGACATCCTGCTGAAGATGGGTCGAACCCAGGATGCACTTTCTGCATTCAAGAAGATTCTCGCAGTCGATCCCGATAACAGGTCTGCCCTGATTGCAGCCGGGTACGCTTCGCGAGCGGCAGGAAGCAATCAGGATGCGCAAAAGTACTTCGAACATTTGGTGCAGATCGACCCGTCGCTGTACGTTCCCTATCTAGCACTCGGCGACCTGTACACAACCGAGCGTGACTTCAACTCTGCCCAGACAGCCTACAGCAAGGGTTATTCCTTAGCGCCTACGGTTGCATTGATTGTCGCCGGGGGAATCAATGCCGGGATCGAGGCTCACGACATCCAACTCGCTGGACAGTGGATGAAGCGTGTTACGGATCCGATGTTAAGCGAGCCCCAGGTCCTGCGCGAAAAAGAAAGATATCTGAGCTTCGACGGCGAATATCAGCAGTCGGCTGAGGTCGGTGAAGAGGCAATCAAAGTACTTCCCAAAGACCGTGATGTCGTAGTTTATCTGGGATACGATCTGCTGCATCTCGAAAAATACGATGAGCTACTCGCGTTGACTACCAAATATCGCGATGTGCTTCCTCAGGAAGCAGACATACCTTTGCTCGAAGGCTATGTGCACAAGCACCAGGGACTCAAAGAAGAGGCGCGTGAAGATTTCACCGAGGCCCTCAAGAGGGATCCGAACGTAGTTACCGCATATGTCAATCGCGGGTACATGTTGAATGATCTGCATGAAGCACAACTGGCTTCAGAGGACTTTAAGGCAGCCATTGCCAGGGAGCCTGGCAACGGTGAGGCGCACCTTGGATTGGCGTATTCGGATCTCGATTTAGACAAGCCCCACTTTGCTCTGCAGGAAGCCGACCTGGCAGAAAAAGCAATGGGTGACTCGAGAGATGTTCATGTGATTCGCGCGACCGCCTATGGCCGGCAAGACATGATGGCTAAGGCCGTTGACGAATACCGCCTGGCCTTGAACTTCACCCCGGATGACGGCGGTCTTCACCTCGCGCTCGGCAATGCGCTGCTTGTTGAGAGGCAGTATCGCGGAGCGATCGACGAACTGGAGATTGCGCAAAAGTACGTCCCTGACAACGCAAACACCTATGTGTTACTGGCGCGCTCTTATGCGAGCCTGGATGAGAAAGATCACGCATTGCAGAATGTTCGGCTGGCAGAGCAGCACATGCAATCCCTTTCTCCCGACGAGCAGACCGAAGTTCTTGTTTCCGCGGGACAAGCGTTGAGCCTTCTGGGTGACCAGAGAGCCGCGATGGAAGAGTACCGGAAAGCGCTGGAAGAGTCGGGTAGTAATCGTGTGGGCGTACGCATTGCAATCGGCCAGTTGATGGCGCAACAGAATCACTCAGAGGACGCGCAGAGGCAGATAGCTTTGGCCTGGATGGAGGCTGCCGCGGGCGAAGCCAAACAGCCAACCGGCGGCCAGTTCATAGCTGCGGCGGATGTATTCCGCTCGGCCCATGAGTATGAGCTGTCGCAGGACTACCTTCATCGCGCAAAGCTGGCGGGCGCACCGGATGCGGAGGTCCGCATAGGACTTGCCAACAACGATCTTGCCATGGGCTATACCGCAAGAGCCGCGGCAGAACTCTCTGCGGCTAGAACCGCAAGCGACAGCGCTTCGGATTATCAATATCTGCTCGCCCAGGCGAATGTTTATCGCCAGGAGCATCAGAATGCTCAGGCGCTGACTGCCTTTGCCCAGGCTTCAAACGCCGCGGGCGACGATCAGACAGTTGAGCAAAGCATGCTTCAGGCAGGAGCTGACGAAGGATTGAGGATCACACCAAACATAAGCCTGCTCGCCGATTTCTCGGTGCAGCCTATCTTCGAAGACAGCACAGTTTATGTTTTGGATTCGAAGTTGGACGCGACTCAGCCGGTCCAAGGCACAGACACGTCGCTTCTTCCGCCCCCTCGCTCTTCGGTTCAGACGCAATCGACTGAAGCGTACCACCTGCATCTGGCGAATTTCCCCACCATCGGTGGATTCTTCCAGGTCCGTAATGCTCAGGGCCAGATTTCGGTGCCCGCAACCAATTCAATTGTGAATCGCAACACCACAGACTATGTGTTTAACACAGGCATTAATCCAGCGGTTCACATGGGAAGCAACGTGCTGGTTTTCAATGGCGGAGTGCAAGGCACAGTACGTCGCGACAGCGAATCCCCGGTCCAGATGAATCAGAATCTATTCCGCACTTTCGTTTATGTATCGTCGAGCACATTCTTCAATGCGGTTTCATTCAGTGGAAACGTCATCCATGAGTCCGGCCCATTTACTGAGAGCAATCTACATTCCCGGCTATTGACCGCCGCACTGGATTTCCGCGTGGGGGCGCCGTGGGGAAAGACTGCCCTGGTTACTGGATGGGGTATGGGCGATCAATTGTTTTCACCAGTCAGTTACGAGGATTACACCACGTCGTCGTATGCAGGAATTGAGCGCCGGTTTTCTGATCGGCTGAGTATCCGTGCTATTGCGGAGGATGTGCGCGCATGGCGCACTGTCGGCGCGAATTCAGGTATCGCGCAGAACCTGCGCCCAGCCGGATCAGTCGACTTCTCGCCGAAACGGAACTGGGAAATACAAGCCTCAAGCGCCTACTCCAGCACCAGGGGCTTTCATATATATGACGCAACCCAGAATGGCATTGCCGTGTCTTATGCCAAACCGTTCCGCCGTAAATTCAATGATGAACCTGGACCTATCGATCTCAAGTATCCGATCCGATTTTCTGCGGGCTTCCAGCAGGAGACCTTCATGAATTTTACTGCAGCAAGAAATGAGCAATTCAGGCCGTATATAGAAATCAGCGTGTTTTAGATCAAAAGGGACCATAATGAAGATTTGCTTAGTTGCTACTTTTCCTCCCAGTGGACGCCAGTTGAACGAGTACGCATACTATATTGCGCGGGAACTTCAGGCGAATCCAGAAATTGAGCTCACCATTTTAGCCGATGAGCTGACCGACTACGCGTTCGCCACCGACAAGGATGGAAATCCGCTGGCGGCGACCCAACAGCCGGAACTGCCGGGATTCAATGTGATCCGCTGTTGGAAGTTCGGCAGCGTGGATACCCCGATGCGTCTACTACAGACGATTCGCAGACTGCAGCCGGATGTCGTCTGGTACAACCTCGTTTTTTCAAGCTTTGCAACGCCGGAGAAGCCCTTCGCTGCGTTTGCGGGACTTTCCGCGCCGGCACTTACGCGCGCCGCGGGATTTTATTCGCATATCACCCTGCATCACATTCTGGAGCATGTGGACTTTGCCGGCGCAGGAGTCAAGCGCGAACGGTTGTTTCGAATTGGCGCAAATCTTACGACCAGGGCACTGCTGAAGGCTAACTCCATCTCAGTGCTTCTGTCGGCCTACCATCGCACGTTGAGAACGAAATACTTCGCTCAAAATGTTCTGCTATCGACACACGGAACCTTTGGGTCTGTTCCCACGCAGCCGGACTTTACAATGCGCGGCAATCCTGATAAGCGCATCCTTGCAATCGGGCATTGGGGTACCTACAAGCGACTGGAGACGCTGATGGAGGCGTTTCCAATTGTGCTCAAAAAGGTTCCAAATGCTCGATTGATCGTCGGGGGCGCCAATCATCACACAAAGGCGGGATACTGGGAATCGATACGCGACGCTCAGCCGGCAGGTTTGCCCATCGAATTTCGGGGATATATCCCTGAAGAGGAAATTCCAGAACTCTTCGCGTCAACGTCGATTGTGGCTATTCCGTATGATTCTGCCACTGGCTCGAGCGGTCCAGCTCATCAGGCTTGTGAATTCGGAATCCCGATTGTCTGCGCCGATCTTCCCGACTTTAGGGCTATGGTCGACGACGAAGATATGGCGGTCCGCTTTTACAGGCCGGGCGATGCCGCGGATCTTGCGGAACAACTGATCGCCATATTGCAATCTCCAGAGCTTGAATATGAGATGGCCGAGCAGAATTTTGTGGCAGGCCTGGAAATGATGATCGGCAATGTCGTCAATAACTATCTTCGCTGGTTCAAGCTTCAGAAGTGCAAGCGGGCGCTTTACAAGGCGGGAGTGAGAGAAAAGCCCTGGCTGCCGGCGCCGGCTGCAAGTCGAACAGTCGATCCCAGAGATCGCGGCCTTGCGCAGCACAGTGCGGACGTTAGCGAAATGTCGCAACGCCCAGAATCACGGATCTCGACGTTGCTTAATGACGAGCGAAGCAATGGGGCCTGATTAAGATCAAGGGACAACTTCGTACGGGCGCATCATGTCGTTATCTTCATGCTCGAGCATGTGGCAGTGAAACACGTATTTGCCCGTGTAACCTTCGAAACGGACGATTATTGTAAGCACATCTCCGGGGTTGACCACCGCCGTATCTTTTCTGCCGGCCTCATTGGCAGCGGGCGGCCGTGGATTGCCGATGAGCTGCAGCTTGCCGCCGCGAAAAGCGCCAATATCAAAGCCTTGCCGGTGAAGAATTTGAAACTGCACCAGATGCAGGTGCATGGGATGGGCGTCATCCGTGGCATTGATGAAGCGCCATTGCTCGACTGAGCCAAGCTTCACAGATTCAGTCACCGGGTCATCGTATCTTTTGCCGTTGATCAGCATGCTGACCGAGTGCCCCTGCGCGTCCATTTGCTCTGACAGCACAAAGTCCCTGGTTAAGACGGCTTCATCCGCATTCAATGGAGGCAAGGAAAAGGATGTGGTCATGTCGACGGATTTGCTTTTGCCGGATAGTGAAAGAGACACTCGAAACTGCATGAGCTCGTATAACTGCGCATGTCGGGCTGTAGCAAAGTTCCATCCAGGATACGGAGCAGCCGCGTCGTTCGACAGAGTTACAGTCCTTCCTGCAAGCTCAGAAAAATCGATGACCAGGTCTGCGCGTTCAGCAGGCCCAAGCAGCACTTTGCTGAGCGATACGGGTCTGGGCAGAAAACCGCCATCTGTCCCAATCTGATGGAAACTCACAAGGGCGGGTATGTCTGTTGGGCGCTTGGCCAGATTGAAATAGAAGTTGAAAAAGCGTGAGTTAGATCCGTTGAGGACACGGAGCCTATACGGACGCGGCTCGACGTTCAAGTAAGGGTAGATTGCTCCGTTGAGAACAGGAAGCTGCCCAAAAAACTCTGAGCCCCAGGCGCCCGGAGCCAGCGGCATGCCATCGTCAAAGGTCGGCGCATATACGAGTTGTCCGTTCTCGTCGAGCGTACGATCCTGAACCAGGAGCGGGATCTCATAGTCTCCCGCCGGTAATTCCATGTTGCGCTCCACGTCGTCACGCAGAAGATAGAACCCTGACAGGCCTGCATAAACATTGAGCCGAGTGATTCCTACTGCGTGATCGTGATACCAGAGCGTGGCAGCGGGCTGATCGTTTGAGTAGGAGTAATGCGCTGCAGTTCCTGGAGCGAACCATTTATCGGGCAATCCATCGCTCTCTGAGCGGGTGCGTGCGCCGTGAAGATGAGGTACCGTTCTAACCGCAGGCGCCGGCGGCATTGCGCCGTGGATGTTGGGATCGATCTGAAATATGTGCTGAACAGGAAGATTATTGTGCCAGTAGATTTCAATGGGCTTGCCTCGAACTGCTTCAATCGTCGGGCCCGGAAATTGCGCCTCGTAGCCCCATCGCCTTGCCGGAGGAAGCTGCGAATGCATGGGGCTGCTGAACTCCGACATGCGCATGTGGTATGTTTCCACGCCGTTATGTGTTTCAGAAGGTGTCAATTTCGACAGAATCGGAAGCGGATCAATAAAACGCTCGAGCGTTGCTGGCGTGCGGTATTGCGTCGGCGACTCCAATGACTTCAGGAGGTCAACGCCATACGCAGGGCGGGGCAGGAGAAATGCGGGCAGAGACTGAATGCACCGTTTTAGAAAATAACGCCTGTCTGGTGAGCCCATGCCACCTCAAGAATGCCTCAGCGTCTTGGGAACAAATTCGGGGTCAGTTTGCGGCAAGCGCAGAGGCCACAAAGGTGGTTCCGTTATAAGTCGCTGTTACCAACACGTGATCCCCAGGATGCAGATTACTGCTTTGAGGAAAGAGTGCTGAGCGGAACAGAATCTGGTAGCTCCGCTGTGCATTTGGATCTACGAGTACCAGCAATCCTGAGTGGAGATCGATTGATGCAACGTTTCCGCTGAAGGAGAACGAACTACCCGGAACAGCCAGCACCGTGATCATGCTGGCGACCGCGTGACCTGGTTCGCGCGAGCGGAATGTGATGGAAACCAGCGCTCCCGGTGCTAGATCGCTGGGCCCGGATGCAACTGAAGTGAAGTCGTGCTGGCCGGTACGTGAAAACTGCGTATTCGCTGAAACGAGAACCTTGAATGGTTCGCGAGATGCACTGGCGTCGATGGTCAGAGCGCCTGTAGATGGGTTATAGCTCACCACTTTGCCTTCATATTCGACCTCTGCCGACTGAGACAGGATATGAATACTGACTGCGAAGACTTTGTCTCCATCCAGAGTTGTTTGCACTGAGGCATGCTCTTCGGGGCCGAGATCACGCAACTTGATCTTAGAACCATCGCGAAAGACCTGGGTGCGTTCGTCGAAAAGTACCCGCATAGGGCGTTGTCCGACAACATTCAGCATGAATTGGTCTCGCACGGGGTCGAAATTCCGGATCGCACCCCCGAAAATGGTTGTCTTACCTCGGGGAAGCCGAGGGATACCGCCTAAATCTGCAGGCACTGCATCCGACTTTACAGATGGCTGAAAGGACGACTGGGCGTAGATTGCCGACGCCTGCGTGAGGACAAGAGCGCCCAGTGTGACCGTAAAAAGGAATTTAGACATATTACAACTCCAAAAATGATCAGCCATTCATTTTGATGACGCGGAAGGCGTTTCAGGTAGCCTGCGGTGTTATCGCTAGAGCAACACTCCTTGGAAAAGCGCATCTAAAAACATAACGTGCCAATTTTGTTCATCGCGCACGGCGCATACAGGATCGATATAAGCGTGCCTAACTAATAAAAGAGAGAGCCCATGGTCACCAAAAGCGTTATAAGACTGATGGTTGTCGCAGCATCGATCTCCGCTGCCGGCCACTTGGGCTGGTCTCGAGATCGAGGCACGATTGCGATCACAGTTCCTCTCCATGGAAGGCTCAGCCTTGTACAAAGACTGAATAGAGACGGTGTCGATTTAGTTAATAAGCACCAGTTCGACAAGGCAGAGGCTCTTTTTCTGAAGGCGTACCTCTACGACCCCGCCGACCCATTCACCCTGAATAATCTTGGCTACGTTGCCGAGTTGCAGGGACAGCTCGACCGCGCTACAAAGTTTTACGAGCTGGCCTCGGAGCAGAGTTGCAATGCCGTTATCGATCGGAGCAACGTGAGGGAGCTTAAAGGAAAGCCGATGACGGCGGCGATCGATGGTCTTCAGGACAGTCCGATGCGGATCAATCATTTGAATTTGGAAGCCATTCGGCTAATCTCGCAACACCGCGGCGTTGAGGCCCTTGCGCTGCTGAAGCAGGCCCAGGTCGCCGATCCCCGAAATCCATTCACATTAAACAATCTCGGAGTTGCGAGTGAAGCGACCGGAGACTATCGAGCCGCGCTCAGATATTACAACGAAGTTGCCAGTCAGGACTCCCGCGAAGCAGTGATCGTTACGAACGATCCTATGTGGGGAGGAAAACGAGTAAGTGCGATGGCTGCGGCGAGCGCCAAACGCCTTGAGCATCTTATAGGAAGCAGAAACCCCAACTACTCAGAAGCGGCCTGGTACAACCGTCGCGGTGTGGCCGCTA
This sequence comes from uncultured Occallatibacter sp., assembly GCA_964528915.1. GTDB lineage: Bacteria > Acidobacteriota > Terriglobia > Terriglobales > Acidobacteriaceae > Telmatobacter. The sequence goes on along the minus strand of CAZGUD010000001.1, from coordinate 182,359 downwards.
TGAACGAGAACGATTGGGCAACTGCCCGGAAAGCTTTTCTTCAGGCTTATACGGCAGATCCATCCAGCGCGTTTTCGTTGAACAACCGAGGCTTTGTTGCCGAGATGGATGGCGATCTGGAGACGGCGCAGTTCTTTTACGAGAAAGCTGCCAAGTCAATGGGCGCAAGCGCGCGGGTAGGGCTGGCAACAAAAAGCACTGCGGAAGGAAGGCAACTGTTCAACGTGGCCGCGGACAGTGACGGCAGCGTAGACCGTGCACTGGAAATATATAGTGAGCAGCGCCACCAGCAAACGGCGCCAATAGAATTAACGCCGCGCGGCGGGGTAATGCCTGCACCGCAACAACCTTCGTCCCCGACGGTGCCGCAGACTCCCAATTAAAGAGGCTTAGTAAATTCATGTCGGATATAGACAAACAAGTATCGATGCGTAAATCCATGGCGTTGCTCTCTCAGCTATTGCTGGGTCCGCAGGATCTGAAAATCGAGCTGAGACGGAAGCTGCTCGATTTGAGCCATGAGGAGTTCGGTCATTTCATTGAACTCGCTCACCTGAATCACGTGATTGTCCGCAGCCTGAGTGTTCTTCTTGAGTCAAAGGATGAAGGCAGCGGCAATATTGAACGCATCGAGCTGGCGCGGGAGACGTTTGATGCGGAACAAGCGCGCATTCGCACCGCCATACTTTTCCTGCATGAGGTGTGTCAGTCTCTTGAGAAGCACGGCCACAACGTTGTAGTCATCAAATCGCTCGATCACTGGCCCGATTTAGGCAGCGATCTGGATTTATATACAAATTCAAACCCAAGTGATATCTGCGGATTCATGACGGAACAGTTTCACGCAACGCTTGCTCAGCGAAGCTGGGGAGACAGGCTGGCTTGCAAGTGGAATTTCATGATTCCAGGATTGCCGGAGGCAATTGAAATACACATCGGCCGACTGGGGCAGACCGGCGAGCAGGCTGCGATTGCATCTTCTCTGGTCGAGCGATCGATGCGGATGCAGATTTACAGCCAGACATTTCGTATCGCATCGATTGCCGATCGCGTCATGATCTCGACCCTCCAGCGGATGTACCGGCATTTCTTCTTCAGGCTATGCGATGTGGTGGATAGCGCCCAAATTATAGATGCGGGCCTGGTTGATTACGAAGCACTCCGTGACCAAGCGACTCAGGCAGGAATCTGGGAAGGCGTCGCGACTTATCTCAAAATCGTCTCCGACTATGTGAAGAACTACCGTGGTACGGGGCCGGAGCTTCCACAGTTTGTCAAGGACGCGGCTCGATTCGGCGGCGAAACGGTCTACTACGGGAACAGTTTTTTACGCGTCCCCATCATGCCGCAATCTGTGGGTCTCTACCGGTCACAACTGGCGGGTGTTCTGAAAAGGGGCGAATTGCAGAATGGCGCACGGCTCAGCTTGTTGCCGTGGCTGGCTACTGCCGCTGCGCTCGGATACAAACTCACTGGAAGCGATAAAGGCATCTGGTAGTTCGTTCTCCGGATGTTTCGTTTTTGACAGAAAAGATCAACTGATTGCGAAAGCCGAAAGTCAGGGACCACAAAGAGAGGAGGCCGTTAAGTTGAAAGTCACGGCCAAACATTATGAGCATTCCGGAATCAAAAAATCCGAAGTTGGTTTTTCGCAGCGGTCAGTCTGCATTTAACGCCATGGTTGAGCCGCAGAGCGCCGAGCTTTATAACCGATCATCGCTCGCTGTCGACGTGCAGGGAGCGGCTTCATTGAGCTGGGGATCTGTTGCACCGATGGGCCCCCGTCCTCTGGCAACTGGCAATGCGCGCGAGGAACTCATCTGGTGGAAGGGCACAAGTCCGCTTGAGTTCAAACGCGATCCAACCTCGAAAGCCGTTTCATTCATCGTTCATGCCGTGGCAATCACTGGGATTTTGTGGTTGGGATTCATGAATCGACCTGTTGTTCGCGTCGATAATACAACGGTGACGCCGTTAAACTTCACGCTGTACGATCCTCCTCCTCCACCTGTAATGCAGGTGGCAAAGGTTCAGGGCGGTGGCGGCGGCGGCGGTGAACATAAATTGATTGAGCCGACGAGAGGACATTTGCCAAAAATCGCTCGGGTTCAAACTCTTCCGCCGCAGATCGCGAGGCTCGAACACCCGATGCTTCCGGTTGAGCCAACGATGCAGGTGAAGATTCCGGACAATTCCAACGTGCCGAACTTTGGTGTGCCGCAGTCGCAGCAGGTGGTGCTGTCATCGCAAGGCAGCGGAAGTGGTTCGGGATTTGATCGCGGCGCCGGCGGCGGCATTGGCATCGGACATGGCCTTGGAGCGGGCCCTGGAAGCGGCGGCGGATTCGGCGGTGGCGTGATGAGTGTCGGTGGCGGTGTTAGTGCGCCAGTGGTTATTCATTCTGTCGTTCCCGAGTTTACCGAGAGCGCACGAAGCGCCAACTATCAGGGAACGGTTTCCATCCAGCTTATTGTGGACCCCCAGGGAAATCCGCAAAACGTTCATGTGGTTCGCCACCTTGGTAATGGGTTGGACGAAAAGGCGGTCGCGGCGGTGAAGCAATACAGATTTCGGCCGGCGATGTACCAGGGACATCCGGTGGCAGTGCAAATGATTATCGATGTAGACTTCCACTTGCACTGAGTTCTCCGTCGCGGTCTCGCGACAAAAAGCCGAAGCGAAACAGCTTCGGCTTTTTCATTTGCGGTCATTTCGGACTGCCGATCTGCGCCGGGATTTGCCGCAGATTTCCGGTCACAAGTCTTCTCACCAAGATTGTGTTCCGGAAGGCCATAGATACAGGCAAACGAAACTGGCTCCGAGCCGCTTGAATCCAGCGTGAACAAGTCAGCCGCTATTCACACGTTGCGTGCGGGTGCAGGAAGGCATTCGAGGAGTGGCCGCTGTTGCATTTGCCGGAAATGAAGGGAAGAGATAGCGAACCCGAGTTTCCGGCGAATCGCAATCGCAGCGGCGCAGACTCTTGAATTATTGGTTTGCTTGCGCAGTATGAGCCGGCAGAACTGCCTTGGCATAATAGCCACGGCGCGTTCTCACGCTCAATCTGCTGTGATTGGGTGCCCGTGCCTCGACGCGCACCGAACGATAGCCTCCCAGGTTTGCGGGCCTGCTGGAGTGATAGGCAACGATATATTGGTTGCGGATGTCGTAAGCCACTTTCCCGGCAACAGTATTCACATCGGCAAGAGAGGAAGGGAAGTAAGCCACGCCGCCCGTTTCCTGTGACAGCCGTTCCAGGGCATCCCTGGTCCGTTGCGCTTCTGCCTGGCTGGCATCGAATAGCAGCCCGATGGTGTAGACGACCGGTCCGGCAAGATTCTGCACGCGACGGACGGTCTGTTCCAGATTGAGCTCCGATGCGTTGTCTGCGCCGTCAGTAATGATCAGCAGCACCTGTTTACGTTGCGTTGCGTGCTGCGCCAACTGATCGGCGGAAGCCGCCACCGCGTCATACATGGCCGTGGTGCCCCTGGGATCGTTGCGGGACAATCCACGATTCAACGCAACAAGATCGGAGGTGAATCCCTGGTCAAGATAGGCTTTGTCGGCGAAGTTCACAATGAAGACCGAGTCCCCGGGATTGGACGCTCTGAGCAGGTGCATTGCGGCTACGTTCACCGCGGAACGCTTGTCGAGCATCGATCCGGAATCATCGACGAGAATGCCCATCGAAACCGGTTGATCCTGGCGCTGGAGCGAGTTGACGGTCTGCTCAACCCCGTCTTCCCAAACCCTGAAATCGCGCTGATGCAGATCGTTGACCGTTTGCCCCTTCTCGTCAATTACGGTGCAGTTCAACAAAACCTCATCGACGTCGGCGTGCAACACGTAAGTGCCGTCTTGCCGTTTTTGAAGTCCATTGTCGGCACCCGAGCCAGGTTGCGATGCGGTTTCGGGATGCGGAACGACCTCAAGATCTGGCGAGGGGATTGGATCGCGATCGGTGTCAAGGCGCGGCTGAACTTCGGGCTTGGTCGGATCAGGCAGAGTGCCGGGCGCGGCAGCTCGTGTTTGAGATCCCGATCCGGTCGCATATTGAGCGAGCGAGAGCGATCCATGAACTGGAAGTAATGCGGCCGCCGATAAAGAGAGAATTCGCAGCAGACGTGCTTTTTGAAGTGGGATCAAACGCATATGCTTCCTTACAGACGAAGTCTATGTTTTGGATGCGAGAATAATTCGGCGAGTAGCCGCCCGCTGCGAAAAAGAGCTGACCCGATAACTAAGTTGTCTGCATTCAAGCTGAGACGGAATCGAGCGGCAGTTTCCAAACACTTTTTTGGCACACATCAGAGATGCAGTGCGGCCTTAATGAACGTGGACACAGCTCAGGATAGACAGAGTGGCAGTTACCTAACCAGCAGAGACCGAGAATAATCAATAATTTACGGGAAACGATTCCATAAATGGGCGAAATGCGGGCGCGAATTTAACTTACTTACTTATTGCAACAAGTTACTGTTCGAGTTTGAACCGCGACGGTCTTAGACGCATCACTTTGATGTTTCTCGCGAGACCGAGCAGGGCAAGCAGGCGAATCCCCCAGTAGTTGAAATCGAGTTCCCACCAAGCCATGCCATGAGTGGCCGATGTGGGGTGGGCGTGATGATTGTTGTGCCAGCCTTCGCCTCCGGTCAAAAAGGCCACCCACCAGTTGTTGGTCGAATCGTCGTGGGTATTGAAGCGGCGCGCGCCCCATATGTGAGTTACCGAATTAACCAGCCAAGTCACATGGAAGCCGATGGCGATGCGCAGAAAGACTCCCCATAGCACCCACGAGATTCCCAGGCGCCACCCGCCCATGGCGGCACCGCAACCCAGCAGCGCGATGGCAGTGAGCGTAATGGGCAGCCAATGCCAGATCGAGAGCCAACGATAGAACCGATCCTTTTCAAGGTCGGGCGCGTAGCGAGAGAGCATTGTAGTTTCGTTGTGCAGGGCGCCGCGCATAATCCAGCCCATGTGCGACCACCATTTGCCATCGCGGGGTGAGTGCGGATCGCCGGGCTTGTCGGTGTACTGATGGTGCAGGCGATGCACGGCGACCCAGTAGATGGGGCTGCCCTGCAGCGCCAGCGCTCCGCACAGGGCCAGGCAATACTCCAGCCACTTGGGCGTGGTGAAGCTGCGATGCGTAAGCTGGCGGTGATAACTGATGGCGATACCGGCGTTCTGGCTCACCAGCCACAGAGCGAGAAACACCACTATCGAAGACCAGTGGAAGGTGAATAACGCAGCCACGGCGCCCAGGTGGAAACTGACAATCACGGTGAAGAAGACCCAGTTGTATTCCTCAGGTTCTTGCTGCACCAGGTCGATTGGCTTTGAGGCGACATCCGGTTGTGGTTTTGCAATGAGAGTTGACATGGATCTCCGCCTCTTTAATCAGGTGAATGGCTGCGGCCACACAGCATCAAGTTAGCGGGGTCGTGCCGGGCCGCAGGTTCCCTTTAATCAGCTTTAGCAGATTCCGGCCAGGAATAGTGATCAAAATTGCTCATATTGCTTGCTTGAGCCGGAAAAGGCAACCCATCCCCACCGGGTCAGAGCCGAATCTAATGAGCAATCTTGAACAGCTTAGGACGCTTTGATTCATTAGTCTAAAGAATTCCTGAAGGACTTTCTGCACAGGGGCTGTCTATGGCGGGTAAAAAGCAAAGTGCGCATATCCCCATCGATTTCTTCAAACGGATCGATACGCCCACCAGCACGCATGAATATCGAAACAAGCAGGCTATCTTCTCCCAGGGAGACAAAGCCGATGCGCTGTTTTTTATCCGGGGCGGCCATGTAAAGTTGACGGTGACGTCAAAGAGCGGGAAGAAAGCGGTTATCGCCATTCTGCGCCAGGGCGACTTTTTCGGAGAGGGATGCGTGACGAGACAGTCGTTGCGGATTTCAACTGCAACGGCGATTGAGGCCACTACGATTGTGAGGGTAATGAGGACAGACATTGTCAGCATCATTCACCGCGAGCCGGAGTTTGCCAAGCTGTTCATTTCCCATCTTCTCATTCGCATAGGACGGATCGAAGAGGAGTTTCTGGACCAGATATTCAATTCGAGCGAAAAACGGCTGGCCCGCATATTGCTGCTGATGGCCGGATCGGGGCGGCACGCAGAATCGGAGCCGGCCCTATTCAAGGTAAGCCAGCGAACGCTTGCTGAAATGGTTGGCACTACGCGATCCCGGGTGAGCTATTTCATGAACAGCTTCAGGAGCCGCGGATTTATCGACTACAACGGCAAAGTGGAAGTGCATCCGGCGTTGCTCAGGTTTCTAACCAACGATTAGGGGCCTCGCGAATGAAGCGGATTGCTCAACGCGGAGAATTGCCGGCTTCTTTGCGTTTTCGTCGGGCAATTGATCGAGCAGAATTACATTGAGCAGCGACTTATGCACCTGGATGCGGCCGTTGTAGCTGACGAAGCCGAGCTTGCGAAAGCGATTCATAAAGAAGCTGACCCGGGAACGGGTGGTCCCAATCATATCCGCCAATGTTTCCTGGGTAATGGGCGGAATGGAGGCATCGGATTCGCCGGGCTTGCCGAATTCCGCCATCAACAGGAGAATCCTTGCCAGGCGTTTCTCGCTGGAGTTAAAGAGTTGATCGACAAGATCTGCTTGGGTTCGCATGCTGCGAGCCAGCAGAAATTTGAGAAATATGTTTGCGAAGGCCGGTTCGTCATGCATCACCCGGATCATTTCGCTTCTGCTGATCTTGAGCGCGGTGCAGTTATTCAGAGCAGTGGCGGATGCCAAATGTAGTCCGACGATTGTCGCCAGAGATTCCTCGCCGACAAATTCGCCAGCGGATAGGAGCGTGATGGTGGCCTCTTTGCCGTTCTGCGAAACCACGGTTAGTTTTGCGCGGCCTTTTTGCAGATAAAACACAGAATTCGCAATGTCTCCCTGGCAAAAAAACGTTTGCTTCGGCTTCAATTCGACGATCGCGCGTCCGATTCCAGCGTTGGCAAGAAAGGCGACGCAGTCGAATTCTGGCTCAATATGTTTCTTCAAAAAATACCTCTTCGCAGACAGACTGCGGGGTGGTGAACCGTACATGCCAGACAAGCGGAAATCCTGTACAGGGGCCTGTGAAACTGCTGCGAATCTCTCAAAATTGAGGGACGCAATGCTTGCGACAGAAAGAGCATGGTAGCTTTCGCAGCCTGGCGCCAGCGATGCAGCCTCGATAAACTCATGAGGGCGGGCGCAACCCGGGCACTGATTGCCTTGGACTTAACCGCAATTACGATCAATCTCTGTCTATCATCGCCCGGGTCCGGTTTGGGAGTCTGATCAATTTTGCTCTATCGGGAAGGACTATCTCGAGGGTGGCCCCGAAAAGCACTGCCAGAGCTGAATGAAAACAGGATTCACGTTCAAAATTGATCACCTGCCCGCTGTTCTCTCTACCACCATTGCGTAGAGCGCCCGGCCGGAATCTCCCCGCCGGCGTCAGGCTTGGCTGAACGTAGAAGCAGCAATGGGCATTGAACCAGCTTTATGACCTGCTCGGCAATCGACCCGAAGACCATCGGACGCCAGCCGGAGATGCCGTGCGTGGAGATCACCACCAAGTCGATGCGCTCGCGGTCAACTACCTCCATGATGTTTCCGGCTACGTCGTTTCCGGTTTCGACGCTGGAGATTGCCTTCACGGCCCTGGCAGCAAGAGCTGTGTGGCATTTCGCCAGATTGCGCTCCGCAAGCGATCTTGCATCCTGAAGGAATTTGGCTTCGGGAATGAAGTCAGGAAGTGTTGAAGCGGGAAACATCGGGATCACGTTCACAAGATGGAGTTCGGCGTGAAAGTGCTTGGCAAGATCGGCGGCCATTTCCAAAGCTGCCTGGGAAGATGGACTGAAGTCGATGGGCAACAAAATCCTGGTAGGGATGGAAGGAAAAGCACGAGGTTCGGACATGACGGGCTCCCTGGCGAGCCGCAATAGCGGCGGGTTTCTTAAAGTGTCCTCTCTCCGCCGGCCCAAAAACTGTTCTCTTTTAGACACCTGCCTCGCGCGCCATTTGCTTCCTTGCCGTCGATTCCTCTCGGGTAGGAAGGTGCGGCGCGGGTGCCAACGTCATTCGATGGCGAGCAATAGTGACCATCCTTTGGTGTCTCCGCTCTGCCAGTATCTTCGCAGGCATAGCTGCGAGTCGCTTAAGTCAATTTGCAACCCCAGCAACGGCTGCGACGGGCAGTGCCAGGCGGAGGAAAGACGTGAGGTCACCCAATTGGATATCGGAGCAGCAATTCGTGTCGATCTTCCGTGCGGGTCTGGCGGGAAGGCGCGCCGATCAATTCGTCTGTGAATCTCCCAGAGCGAGGTTTCGCCGTGTGATGCTCTTCGTGTTGGTCGGTGCCGTTATGGCGATACTGACAGTGACAGCAAGATCGCAAGCATCGTTCTCTTCTGAAGATTCCTCGGCAACGGCGGTAACTACGACTTCAGCGACGCTGGACCTGGCCTATGTACGCCCGACGCAGAGGACAAAGATAAGCAACTACGCTTTCGACGCGTTTGGCCCTTATCCACTTGTCGGCGCCGCGGCCACAGCCGGCATCAACCAGTTGACCAATTCTCCTCCGGAGTGGAACCAGGGCCTTAAGGGTTTCGGCCGGAGATTCGGTTCCGACTTCGGCATCTCTGCTGTCGGCACGACGACGCGCTACGGGCTGGCGGAAGCCTTCAAGGAAGACACGCTGTACTACCGATGTGAATGCAGGGGCCCGATTCCGAGGTTACGCCACGCTGTGATCTCAACCTTGACAGATCGCCGCGGCGAAGACGGCCATCGCGTCTTCTCATTCTCCGCGCTGGTGGCGCCTTATGCAGGTTCCATGGTTGCGGTTTACGGATGGTATCCGAATCGATTCGGTGCGAAGGATGCATTCAGAATGGGTAATTACAGCCTGCTGGGATATATGGGCGGCAACATTGCTCTGGAGTTTTTCTATAGCGGACCTCACGCTTTGATTTCGAGGATGCATCTGAACAATGCGCACGGCTCGCCTATTCAGGGACCGAACCGGTGAGCGGCCGTGGATTCACAGCAAATGCGAACCTGAACCCTGCGCTTCCGGTGCGGGACAATGTCCCCGTTCGTGCTGTTTTCGGCCCCGTCGCCGGACTGTTCAACGGGTTCTTCGAGTGGTTCGGCAGCCTGGGAGTTTTCACCTGGCAGGTTGTCAAAGCGGCAGTCACGCCACCATTTGAATGGCGCGAGCTGATTCGGCAACTCGACGAAGTTGGGTCGAAGTCTTTTCCGCTGGTGGTAATGGCGGGTGCCGCAATTGGCGTTATCATCTCGCTCGAAGCTCGCTACAGCTTGAGCCGATTCGGCGCCAAATCAATGTTCTCCTCCACTCTGGTCTACTCCGTGATCCAGGTAATGGGTCCGGTGCTTACGGGCCTGGTAGTGAGCGGGCGCGTGGGCGCCGGCATGGGCGCAGAACTGGCATCGATGAAAGTGACCGAACAGATCGACGCCATCGAGGCTTCTGCGATCAACCCTTACAGGCTGCTGGCCGCGACTCGAATTCTGGCCTGCATACTGATGCTGCCACTTTTGACCCTGGCCACCGACGCATTTGCCTTGCTGAGTGGCTGGTTTGCGCAAGCGCTGGTTGAGCCCCTCTCATTTCATCAATTCATTTCAAACGGCTTCAGGGGCGCCACTTTCAACGCGTTTCTTCCGCCTACCTTCAAGACCGCTGTCTATGGCCTCATCATCGGGCTCATCGCGTGCTTTCAGGGGATGCGCACTAGCGGAGGCGCCGCGGGTGTGGGCCGGGCAGCTACCAACTCGGTGGTGCTGGCTTCGCTGTTCCTTATCCTGGCCGACGTTGTGATGGTGAAGTTCATTCTCGTTTTCTTTTCTTAACCGTGGCATGAAGCGTACGCGAAGCGAATATGGCAACTGTTTTTGACAATGCGATGAGGTCAGGAAACACTCAGCAGGATAATGCTGTGCCGTTTGTCGCGGTCGAGAACGTGCATAAAACCTTCGGACTGCACCGGGTTCTGAACGGAGTCAGCCTGAGCGTGAACCGCGGTGAAACGCTGGCTGTGCTGGGACGCAGCGGCACCGGAAAGAGCGTGCTGCTGAGGCTCATCATCGGTCTGGAAAGACCTGACTCGGGATCGGTGTGCATTCATGGCCAGGACATTGCCGGCCTGGCGATCGACCGGATGGGAGAGATCCGGAAGAAGATGGGCTACCTGTTTCAACATGCAGCTCTCTACGATTCGCTCACCGTGGGCGGCAACGTTGCGTTTCCCATGGAACATCATCGCAGAGACCTTTCGAAGGCCCAGCGAAACGATCGCGTCAGGCAATTGCTAAGCGAAGTGGGCATGGAAGGCGACATCGAGAAGATGCCCTCAGATATCTCTGGCGGCATGCAAAAGCGCGTGGGCCTGGTGCGTGCGCTGGCTCTGGAGCCGGAGATATTGCTGCTCGACGAGCCGACGGCCGGCCTGGATCCGATCAGCTCGGCAGAGTTCAACGAGTTGATTCTCAAACTCCAGAGAGAACGCCAGATGGCGTCCATTGTAGTAACTCACGATCTGCATAGCGCCAAGGCGATTGCTGGACGATTAGCTCTGCTGAATGAAGGCAGCGTGGTGATTGAAGGCACTTTTGACGACCTTCAACAAAGCAGCATCGGGTTCGTGAAGGAATTTCTGAGTCAGTAGCAGGGGGATGTATGTCGAGATTAGCAAGGCTGGGAGCTTTCATCGTTGTGACTCTGGCAGTTCTGGCCGCGGGTGTCTTCATTATCGGAGGCAAGGAATACCTGTTTGGCTCCACGTACAAACTGAATGCCCAATTCGATAACGCGGCTGGCCTTGCCGACGGCGCAGACGTTCAAGTGGGCGGAGTGCACAGTGGAACAGTGACCAACATCGTGCTGCCGGGCAAGCCAGGAGGCAAGGTGACCGTCATGATGGAGCTTGCCAAGTCAACGCACGCGAATATCAAGCAGGACTCCGTTGCTTCGATTCTGACCGAGGGACTGTTGGGCAATCAGTACGTGTCCATATCGTTTGGATCTGAGGGACAAGCCGATGTTAAGAATGGCGACACCATCGCGAGCAATCCGCCGCTCGAAATGGCGGATCTGCTGCAAAAGATGAACGGCATTATGGACAGCAGCAAGCAAGCCATTGACAACACTACTTTAGCGACCGCACACATTAACTCGATCACCGCCAAGATCGATTCGGGGCAGGGAACTGTGGGCGCCCTGGTGAACGACAAGCAGCTTTATAACAACGCGGAACAGACCACGACTACTCTCAATGCAACCATGCTGCAGGCGCAGAGCGGAGTGACGGACTTCCAGGAGAATATGGAAGCCCTGAAACACAACTTCTTTCTGAGCGGGTATTTCAAAAAGCGCGGATACGAAGATTCTGCGGACCTGGCCGCGAACAAAATCGTGCGGCTCCCGCTGGGTGCGCCTCAAAAGACGTTTACTTACGCGGGCAAACAGATATTCGATAGCCGCGACTCCGCCAAACTGAAGAATCAGAAAGTTCTCAAGGACGCCGGCGAGTTCCTGGCGGAGAACTCATTCGGAGTTGCGGTCGTTGAAGTTTCCACAGGCATGGATGGCGATACCCAGAAAGATCTCGTTCTGACCGAGGCCAGAGCGATGGTGGTACGCGAATACCTGGTTGAAAACTTCGGATTCGACGACAGCCAGCTTAAGACGCTGGGTGTGGGCAAGCAGACAGGCGCAAACCCCGATTCAGATTGGGGTTCGATCCAGATTATTGTCTTCCCAGCCGGTACCCAGATTCCAGTTGACGCGAAACCGCCGGCCGCTGCACCCACTGGAATCGCCGCCGCAATTCCTGCTGGAGTTGCTTCTGAGCAGCCGGTCGATCCTCCCGCAGGCCCAACATCGAAGCCATAGAAGCGAAGACGCGAATAATTCGCGGGATAACTCTCCTGTGCTCAATTGATCAGACTCGGCAAAGCATTCTGACTAGTCTGGTCAGGTAGCTCCTAAGCTCTGCCGCAGTCGGAATTAATTTGATTCCCCCGGTGGAGCGAGCTTGTAAGAACCAGGAGGTTCTTCTGATGCAACCTTTTCGCAATGTGCGCTTACTCCTGCTTGCTCTGCTGGTATCGGTTACCGCAGTTTCTATTCACGCTCAGTTCAGTGTCTCCATAAATGTTGGCTTTGCTCCTCCGGTCTTGCCCGTTTATGTACAGCCGATGTGCCCTCAGCCAAACCTGATGTGGACACCGGGGTATTGGGCCTATTCAGACGGCGATGGGGACTATTACTGGGTACCCGGCGCGTGGGTGCCGGCACCTTACATGGGCGCATTGTGGACGCCTCCATACTGGGGCTGGAACGGCGGCCAGTACGGATTTCATGGCGGCTACTGGGGCCAGAGCGTAGGCTACTACGGCGGTGTGAACTACGGATTCGGATTCGGAGGCATCGGGTTTGCCGGCGGCGAATGGCGCGGCGGATCTTTTGCCTACAACACGGCGGTAGTCAGCGTGAACACCACTTATATTCACACCACGTATGTGAACCGGACAATCGTAGAAGCCGGCATCGTGGCCAACCCGAATCATGTAGCGTACAACGGTGGTCCGGGCGGCATACAACACGCGCCGACGGCTGCCGAGCAGGCGGTGTCGCACCAGAAGCAGACGCCTCCAACCGCGGTTCAGTCGCAGCACGAGTCGGCAGCCAAGGCCGACAAAACCTCGTATGCCAAGGCCAACGGCGGCCACCCGGCAAACCCGGCAGTGGCCAGGCCGTTGACCGCACAAAAGGCAGCTCCGGCCGCAAAGCCTGTCGCGAAGGCTGCACCAAGGCCGGCGACACAATCGCACGCTGCGCCGGCGGCCCATGCCGCGCCCGCAGCCGCGAAAACTCAAGCACGGCCGGCTGAAAAGGCGGCGCCGAAGGCAGCAGCCAGGCCCGCAGCACATGCCGCCCCGGTTGCGAAAACTGAAGCACGGCCGGCGGCCCATGCCGCTCCTGCAGCCGCGAGAACACAGGCACGGCCGGCGGCTAATTCTGCGCCCAGGGCCCAGGTTCGGCAACAACCTGCGGCGCATGTCGCACCCGTGGCTCATGTCACCCAAGTGCAACACGCAGCGCCTGCACAACGGGCAGCGCCAGCACAACGAGCAGCGCCTGCACAACGAGCGGCGCCAGCGCAACGCGCAGCACCTGCCCAACGCGCGGCGCCTGCGCAACACGCTGCACCTGCGCAACGCGCTGCAGCCGCACCCAAAGAAGAGTCCCGGCCCGAAAAGAAGTAGCGCCGGAACATTCTCTTAGACAGACAGGTTCGTGATTCCCCGCAAGCCTGTCTGTTACCTTCTCCGCCAGCCCATCGCATCAGCACTTCGATTGGAGAGTATCCCATGCCATTAGTCACCGTTGTCATCATCATCGCTGTTGTAGGAGTGCTGCTTTGGCTCATTAACCGGTTCATACCGATGCAGGGCACAATCAAGGGCATCCTCAATGGGGTCGTTGTGATTGTCTTAGTCGTGTGGCTGTTGAGGATATCCGGCGGGCTCCAATATCTCGCCCAATTCAAGGTCGGACATTGAAACGCCGCGACAGATAATCCGGCGGAGCTAACTACTACATTGAACGCAATACAACAAAATACGGCAGGCAGTTGTCTGCAGGAGATTTCGTGAGAAGCATAGCTTTATTAGTCATCAGCAGTACATTGAGCGTGGGCGCGTTTGCCCAGATCAACTCGCAGGCAACCGTTGTTGTCGAACCCGTCGGGCAGGTGTCCACATTCCGTGTGGTGGTAATCAGTCGCTCAGTCAATGCAATCAACTACCGGCATCGTAGCGGCGTCACCGACGTGGATTTTGCGGGCACATCCCTGCTGCCCACTGCCGACGGAAAAGCCAAGGTGCGCAGCAAGCGCGGCACCATGGAGGTCGAAGCTGAATTCGGAAACCTGCAAAGCCCCACAACATTCGGAAACGAGTATCTAACTTATGTCTTGTGGGCGATATCGCCTGAAGGCCACGCAGCGAATCTTGGGGAAGTGCTGGTAGGGGACAACGATCGAAGCAAGCTGACTGCCACCACCGATCTCCAGGCCTTCGCGTTGATCGTCACTGCGGAGCCCTACTTCGCGGTTCGCCAGCCCAGCAACGCGGTAGTGCTTGAGAACGTGGTTCGCGCAGACACCAAGGGAACCAGCGAGGCAGTCGACGCAAAATACGAGTTGATGGAACGCGGCGGATATATTCCTACCGGCTACAAGTTCGATCCCGTGGTTTTCGATGCCAAGCTGCCATTGGAGTTTCTTGAAGCGCGCAACGCATTGCGGATCGCGAAATCAGAAGGAGCCGAACAGTACGCCGGCGAGAGTTATCGGCATGCTTCGGAGTTAATGAGCACCGCCGACGGGTACGCCACGGATGGGCATTCCGACAGGAAGCAGTTGATTGCAACGTCGCGCGAGACCGTGCAGACCGCTGAAGATGCGCGCGAGGTCGCGGTCAAAAAGATTGACGAGGACCGCGCGGCGAACGATCGCATGGCTTCGGCCACCGCACAGGCGCAGTCTCAGGCACAAGCCGATGAAGCGATTCGTCAAAAGGAACAGGCACAGTCCGCCACAGCACAGGCACAATCCGATTTAGCTGCGAATCAAGCAGCATCGACGGCGCAGGTCAGCGCGGCTCAGGCCGACGCCGATCGATCCAGGGCCATTGCGCAACAGGCGCAGTTGAATGAACATAATGCGGATAGTGAAAAAGCGGCCATGCGCGCGCAGTTATCTGAGCAGTTGAACAAGATCCTTGAAACACGGGATAGTGCTCGCGGCCTGATTATCAGCATGTCCGATGTATTGTTCGATACGGGCGAATATTCGCTGAAGCCGGGCGCAAGGGAGAAGCTGGCCAAGGTGGCCGGAATCCTGATCGCCTATCCATCCCTCAACATCGAGGTTGGCGGCTATACAGATAATGTCGGCGGCGACGACATGAATCAAAAGCTGTCTGAAAACCGCGCCGGTGCGGTGCGCGATTATCTGGTCGAACAGGGCGTAGCGACGAATTCAGTTACTTCAAAGGGCTTTGGAAATACCCTGCCGGTAGCCTCGAACGATAACTCGGCAGGAAGGCAAGAGAACCGCAGAGTGGAACTGGTTGTATCGGGCGACGCGATTGGTAACCCGGTGAATGCAACGACAGGAAGCTTGCAGTAGCTGCGAATACACACCTGCTGCGGCCTCAGAAGAGCCGCAGCGGGTGAGTGGATGCTGGGCTGCACGGGAAAAAAGAGGAGAGAATCATGCTTGGAACAATACTGATTGTACTTTTGATTCTGGCGCTGCTTGGAGCGCTGCCGCGGTGGCCACATAGTAGAAACTGGGGTTACTTTCCCACTGGCGGGTTAGGAGTCGTCCTGCTCATTGTTGTCATACTCGTGGTTCTCGGGCGAATTTGACAAGCGTGCGCGATGCAGAGTTGCAGGCGCATTCAAATGCCTGGGGAGTATGCTTGAGAGAGCAATCACAGATTCTTCTTCTCGCCTTCAGCTTTCCAGGCTTCGCTCCAGACGAGCAACGTTCAAGCAAGCAACAGAACGATTGGAGCGACCATGAGCCTCATCAAGAAAGTCGATGTTGATAAGCATTTTGCTGCGCGACGAGCCATGAGGCTCGGCCGGTCAGGGCCCCTGAGCCAAGCCGGCGCGCGGATCGAGCGTACGTTCAAGGCGAAAAGCGCGACCACCTTTATCGATGTCAAAGCAGATCCGGTTGCCGGGGATATCGATGGCACCGACGCCTCTATAGTTTCGCGAAGCCGGCCAGCATGAAGCTGCACACGGTATTCCTTCGCGAAGGTTGCGTACTGCCTGATCAATTCCAAATTTGCAGAGATCCGTATTGCAAAGGCTGGGAATTAGCGGTGGGGGGCGTTGCATCGGAACTGGATGCAAATATTCGCCGCGCAGGCTGGCACTTCATGTGGATGACGGATTCCCGGTCTTCCCACGGCTTCGGAAGCAACCCTGAAACTGCCATCCACCGGGCATTGATCAACGCCCTTAAGAGGGTGAACGGCCGCTTCAATGCTGCCGAGCTGGGCTCGATACACATTACAAATTGCCTGGGCTTGAAGATCGCCAAAGTGACGCTCCATGCTCGACAAATACAGAGGCGCACTTCACTTGTCTTGGCCGAGGAAAGCCGCCTTCAAGAGGTTCTGGCGCTTTAAACCTGCTGGAAGGCCTTATACAGGAACGCAATCTGGCTACAGGGGGCGGGAGCGGTTGTGATTGACTTTTCCGGACGCCGAAGCGCGCTCTGATTGCAGCAAGGGCCCCGGGAGTACCGGCACACCTCTGAGACTCCGAGAGCCTCAGGCCTGAGAACCCGCACTCTTGCAGAAAAGTGATCTATTTTGTACAGTTTTCTATTGCCCCGGCAGCGGAATCTATTTATGAAGAGGTGCGCCGGAGCGCAGCCGCGTTCATTTGCGTTGCGCTGGAACCAACTGCAGCCCATTCTGTAGATTCGTGTGCGCGGCGCACTTCTTTCTGGAGAAGCGGCCTATGAACGCCCTGTTGATCTATCCGCAGTTTCCCGATACTTATTGGAGCTTCAAACATGCCCTCAAGTTTCTGGGCAAGCGTGCCGCGCAGCCTCCACTGGGTCTGATGACCGTTGCGGCGCTGTTGCCTGCGGTCTGGCAGAAGCGACTTGTGGACACCAATGTGGAGCGGCTGCGCGACCGTGATCTGGATTGGGCAGATGTGGCGATGGTGAGCGGCATGCACATCCAGCGCGAGGCGCTGGTGGCCATCGTTGAGCGTTGCCGTGCCCGCGGGTTGCGCACCGTGGTGGGCGGGCCCATCGCCAGCAGTATTGCGGCGACTGAACTGAAGGCTGACCACGTAGTGATCGGCGAAGCTGAGAGCCTGATTGCCGGCTTGGCACGGGACCTGGAACAGGGGACCGCCAGGCCCGTCTATCAAGCCAAAGATTGGCCAGAGATGGCGAGCAGCCCTTTGCCCGATCTTAGCCTCATCAAGATGGATCGCTACTCGACCATGACCGTGCAATACTCGCGCGGCTGCCCGTTCAACTGCGAGTTCTGCGACATTATCGAGATTTACGGACGACGGCCGCGGACCAAGGCTGTGGCCCAGGTGCTGGCGGAACTGGAGCAACTCCGCGCGGCGGGCTGGCGCGAGGCAGTGTTTATTGTGGACGACAATTTTATCGGCAACAAGGTGCGGGCAAAGGAACTGCTGCGCGCGCTGGTCGAGTGGCGCACGCAGGTGGCAGCGGGCTTCGAATTCATTACCGAAGCGTCGCTGAACCTGGCCGACGATACCGAATTGATGCAGTTGATGAAGGATGCGGGCTTTAAATCGGTCTTCCTGGGAATAGAGACGCCGGATGAATCGGGCCTGATTGCTAGCAACAAGCTGCAGAATACGCGGCGTAGTCTGCTGGAGAGCGTGGCCAGGATCCAGAGCTACGGGATAGAGGTAATGGGCGGCTTCATTCTGGGCTTCGACACCGATAAAGAAGATATCTTCGACCGGATGGTCGAGTTCATCCAGAAGAGCGGAATTCCCATCGCCATGGTCGGGCTGTTGCAGGCCATGCCGGGCACGCAGCTCTTCCGGCGCTTGCGGCAGGAGGGCCGGATTGTAGACGCGGGCGGCGGAAACAACACTTTTTGTGAGAGGCTCAACTTTTTGCCGCGCATGGATTCAGCGCGGCTGCTAGAGGGCTACCAGGAGGTGATGAAGAGAATCTATAACTGTGAAGCCTATTATGAGCGCGTGAAGCTTTACCTGAACCGCGCCCACCCGGAGATGGCCAGGCGCGCGGCGGGAGAGCAGGCGATAAGCCGGCCGCGGTCGCAATCTGAACCATGGATGACGCGGGCTAACCTGCGCGCTCTCGTAAATTCAATCGTTCGCCAGGGAGTTTTCGGCCACCACCGCTGGAGCTACTGGAAGTTTCTTGCGGAGGCGGCAACGCGGTATCGCCGCTGCTTTGGCGCGGCCATGACCTTGGCAGTCATGGGCTATCACTTCCAGGTGATGACGCGGAAGTTGTCGCAGGCAATGGATTCAGCGGCGCAGGCTGCCGAATCCGGCGAAATCCCGCTCAGTTAAACAGGCGCTTATTGATTTTTGTACGTGCCGCGATTCAATAGCCCAAACTGAAAGCCGCGCTCCGAGATCGCTTCTGAAAAAACAATGCGGCGGAGCAGGTATGCTCCGCCGCTTGTCGCCCATCCCGCCGCTTGTCGCCCATCCCGCCGCTTAATTCAGCAGCAAGTGGTTAACGTTTTCCGTCGCCGCCGGCATGTCCACCACCGCCGCCGCCGCTACGCGCAGCGGATGCGCGCGGTGCACTGGCGTGGGAAGCTTGAGCGTGAGCAGCGGGCCGGGCTGCGCTGGGTTTTGCTCCACCGGAGCGGGAAACCGCTGCGTTGCCGCGAACTTGTGCGCCGCCGCGCGCCTGTCCGCCGCTGGTGCGATAAGACACTCGGCCAGGTCCGCCGTGGTAGCTTCCGCCGCCTTCGCTCACAAAGCGATGACTGCCCCAGCCATGGCTATAGCCCCAGCCGCCCCATGGGCCCATGCCCAGGAAGATGCCGTTGTAGAAGTATCCCGGTCCGTAATAGCCCATGGGCGCGCACGAGTAAGGCGCATAGCCGTAGTAGCCATAAGAACAGACTGGTTGAACGCCGATGTTAACCACAAGCTGCGCCTGGGCCGCTGGCGCCATGGCCAGGCCCGCGAGCAATACCGTGGTGCCGAGAAGAGTCTTGAGTGCGCGCATATGTGACCCCCTTAAGGTGTCTGCGGTTATCTGTAGTGCGTGGGAAGCTCTGCAGCCGCGTGAGATCATGGGGCCGCAGCAGCCACCATAAGGATTTGGATTGCGCTCTTGATTGCCCCTCACACTGTCGGGAGGTCTTGCTTATCTATCCTTACGTTCTTTACTTTAGCCGCGCGATAGGCGCCTGTCTGAGCAATAGGAACCACGTGTCATTGAGCCATTTTCGCGGAATTATGTCGAGGGGCGTCCGACTCCCGGGCCCGCCGTTAACTGGGCCCCATATTGCATCTTCTGTTGATGTATTACGCCGCCGGTTCGTCCCGATCCGGGATGTAATCGATGCCTGCGTAGTTTGCCAGCTCCCTGCGACTGGTGACAATTAGAATTGAGCCGCGCAGTCTCACCAGGCCATGGTCTTTAAAATCCGCAAGAGAACGACTGACCGTTTCACGGCACGCTCCGATGTACTCACCGATTTCTCCATGAGTAAGCGCGAACCGGATCTCGATACCGCTGGTTGTCTGCTGACCTTCTCTGCACCACTCCAGTAAAAGATGGGCAAGCTTTCCCATTGCGGAAGATGTGAGGCCAAAGACTCGCAATCTCTCGCAGGCTCGAGAGTAGTGCTGGCATAATTCCAGCGCCACATTTTGACCGGCGATGGGATGACGCGCGAGAAACTCAACAAATTCCTGACGCTGCAGCGATGCGATCCTGCAAGGAAACCTCGCCTCCGCACGTATCTCAGAGGAATCGCCGGAAATGGCAGAATTGATCCCCAGCGTATCTCCTGCTGCTGCAACCTCGAGTAAGAATCGCCTGCCGTCAGAAGCATTCATTGTGATATTTACTTCACCTTCAAGCAGGAACAGGATGCGGGTTGGTTTCTGCTCTTCGCAGATAAGGACTGTTGCGTCAGGGCAACTGAAGTGCTTCGCGAGCGATTCAAAGTCGCTCCGCGTCTTGGCGCAAAAGCCTTTAAAGAATCCTTCTGTGCCGCGCGACCAGCCGGCGTGTTCCCGCCGCACTTCGAATGCGCTTAGCATCTACGTCCCTTTTTGTCCATTAGCTCTCCAATGTTTTGCATCAGCCTCATAGGCTCATTCCTGATGGTTGCGTCTGCAAAACTGTCGCAGTCGCTGGAAGAGTCGGTCAGGCGAACCACGGGTATCCGCGAGCCGGATGCTCGAATCAAGTACGTCAGTCTTTCCCTGCTGTCGGCCGGGATGGAATCGCCTAAAAGGATCAGATCGAAATCACCGTCCCGGAAGTGAGTCATTGCCTCCCTGACCGAACTTGCGAACCTGACCAGGTATCCGGCAGATTGCCAGACTGGTTTTTGGCTTGTCAGAATCAACGAATCCAAGCCAACCGCAAGTACGACTGTCAGAGGTATGGATACCTCCAGATTTGATAGTTTTTTCTGACGGGCCATGGGAAGAATGGCACAGTCATCCCTTTGATACCCCTATTTCGACGCGTAGTCTGTTCAAAATTGAACAATCGAAGTTTCCCATATCCCCGCATAGCAATAGCGATCGGCATCTCGATATCGTCAGCTCTGTGCTGGCCGCTTTTGAAAGGGTAATTACCAGAAAAAGCCCCCAGCCGAAACTGGGGGCCATTGGTTTTGTACTGCTAAGCCGGCGCCGGGTGCTTGCGTGCGGCTGTTTTAGTAGCCGCCGTCCATACCACCATAGCCGCCGGCTGGGGCCGCAGTCTGGGCCTCGGGCAGTTCCGCAACAAGGGCCTCGGTGGTGAGAAGGAGACCTGCGATCGAGGCGGCGTTCTCGAGTGCCGTGCGGGTAACTTTGGTCGGGTCGATTACGCCCGCAATGACGAGATCTTCGAATACGCCGGTAAGAGCGTTGTATCCGTAATTCTGCTCCCTGGATGCGAGCACCTTGGCTACAACGACCGCGCCTTCTTCGCCGGCATTGGCCACGATCTGCCGCAGCGGCTCTTCAAGTGAGCGGCGAATGATTTGTGCGCCGATCTTCTCGTCGCCATCGAGCGTCTTGATGAGGGCGTCGACCGCCGGTATGGCGCGAACCAGGGCTACACCGCCTCCAGGGACAATCCCTTCCTCCACGGCCGCACGGGTTGCGTGCAATGCGTCCTCAACGCGAGCCTTCTTCTCTTTCAATTCGGTCTCGGTTGCAGCACCAACCTGGATGATGGCAACGCCACCCACAAGCTTGGCCAGCCGCTCCTGCAGCTTCTCCTTGTCGTATTCCGATGTGGTCTTCTCGATCTGCGTGCGGATCTCGCTCACGCGGCCCTTGATCTTGCCCGGCTCACCGGCGCCATCGATGATCGTGGTATTGTCCTTGTCGATGGTGACGCGTTTGGCCTTTCCCAGATCCTCGAGCTTTACGTTTTCCAGCTTGATGCCCAGGTCTTCAGTGATGGCCTGGCCGCCAGTCAGAACGGCAATGTCGCCCAGGATCGCATTGCGGCGATCGCCGAAGCCGGGCGCCTTGACGGCTGCCACATTCAGCGTTCCGCGCAGCTTGTTCACAACCAGGGTAGCCAGCGCCTCGCCCTCAACGTCTTCAGCGATGATCAATAGCGGTTTGCCGCCTCGAGCCACCTGCTCCAACAATGGCAGCAGATCTTTCATACTGCCGATCTTCTTCTCGAAGATCAGGATGGAGGGCTCCTCCAGTACCACTTCCATGCGTCCGGGGTCGGTAACAAAGTAGGGGCTCAGGTAACCGCGGTCAAACTGCATGCCCTCCACAGTCTCAAGGAAGGTATGGTCAGTCTTCGAATCTTCGACGGTGATGACGCCATCCTTGCCGACCGTCTTCATCGCTCCGGCGATGATTTCGCCAATTTCCAGGTCGCCGTTGGCCGAGATGGCGCCCACCTGGGCCACCGAACCCTCTTCCACGGGCTTTGACAACTTACCAAGGGCGCCGCCTTCAGTCCAATTGCCCTCCTTGTCGCGCTTGCCGATGATCACGATCACAGCTTTTTCGATGCCGCGCCTCAGTGCCATCGGGTTGGCGCCAGCCGCCACCGTCCGCACACCTTCGCGGAAGATGGCCTGGGCCAGGACGGTCGCAGTCGTGGTGCCGTCGCCGGCCACGTCGCTGGTCTTGGACGCGACTTCCCTTACCAGTTGGGCGCCGACGTTTTCCATCGGATCCTTTAGTTCGATCTCCTTGGCTACCGTCACCCCATCCTTGGTGATGGTGGGCGAACCGAATTTCTTCTCGATTACAACGTTCCGGCCCTTCGGTCCGAGGGTCGCCTTCACTGCGTCCGCCAGCGTGTTCACGCCGCGCAGAATCGCCTTCCGGGAATCTTCACCGTGCAAAATCTGTTTTGCCATTTCTCTTCTCCTGATAGCTGTTAGCTTTTAGCCGTTAGCTCTTAGCTGAGCCTGTGCTGCTTCGATCGATTTCGGTTGGTCGCCGTGGCAAGCTTGTAGCGAGTAGCAAGTAGCTAGGAGCTAGAAGCTAGTAGCTAAAAGCTGCATCTCTACTTCTTCACGATTCCCAGAACTTCTTCTTCCCGCATAATCAAGAACTCTTCGCCGTCGATCTTGATTTCGGTGCCGGCATACTTGCCGAAGAGAATGCGGTCGCCGGCCTTGACGTCCAGTGGGAAGACCTTGCCTTCATCGTTGGACTTGCCTTTTCCAACTGCGATGGCTTCGCCTTCCTGCGGTTTTTCCTTGGCGCTGTCGGGGATGATGATGCCTCCACGGATCGTCTCGCCTTCTTCGACACGGCGAACCAGGATGCGGTCGTGAAGCGGAGTAAAGGTGGTCGTTTGAGATGTTGCTGTCATTGTTTCGCCATCCATTCATTGCTTAGTGTTAAAAAACTTCCGATATTCGACCCGGTAGATGCGGATGCCATGGCGTGATTGGGCCGCTTAATCGCGCCAGAGATTCTTTCTGACCGCACCTCTTCGGTTGTCAGCGGATCGCTTCAAGCAGAAATGCCTCTTTACCGATGCGCACCTGCGGTTTGTTGTGCCGGCGCGCTAAAGCCGCGGGCAAGAAGGCAGGCAGGCTGCCAGAGCCCGGTCTTACTTGAACAACGGATCGGGATGTTTGCTTCATCGAATCTCGTCACCCAGCCTCTGCCGAAGGTGTTCCGCACGGCAAGCTGGCAAGGACGCCGCCTCGTCCAGGCAAAACCTAGAGACATTAGCCGTAAGCAGAGCGCAACCAGAACAGTATCGAGGGTTCTGAGCGCAGAAATCTGATCAGAATTGACCACCTCATGCCGTTCATAGTGTTTACGTCGATATCCGCCTGCTTGCTGGTCGTTTCACCCCCATGGTCAATACAGTCAAAGTGATAGAGTGAGGGTATGAATTTGGGCAAGCGTCTCAATTTGGCATTGGCCATCCCCTGCACGATCCTGGTTGCGGCCCTGTTTATTGTTAGCGCGACGTCGCTCCAGTCGGAGCAGCCTGAAGCATCCAACGCTTCCGGCCAAGTGCCCGGCGATCCAAGCCGCCCCGCGCCCGTTTGTGCCCCAGCCGAACTCGGCTCACCCTATATCCCCGTCGATAGCTGGATTTATCCGGCCATGCTGCGCCTTTATTCGCTGGGTTACGTCGACGACATCAATATCAATCTGCGCCCCTGGACGCGCGCCAGCGTGGAACACATGCTTGAACAGGCCAGCGTGGGGATTCAGGACGCCGAAGACGATAAGGAGACCGGGGCCGGCGAAGCCGAGGACATTTACGAGGCCGTGGATCAATTTCTCAACGCCGACACCAGCGGCCCCTGCCTCGCCCGACAGGGACACACCCGCATCGAATCGGCTTATACCAGGGTTCGAAGCATTTCCGGCACGCCGCTGCGAGACAGCTATCACCTGGGTTCCACCATTGTGAACGACTATGGCCGCCCATTCGAAGGTGGATTCAACGAGTACACGGGCGCCAGCGGATTCATCACGGCCGGGCGCTTCGCTCTCTACGTTCGCGGCGAATTCCAAGGCGCGCCTTCAGCCACCGGATATTCGCCCGCCCTGGCCCAGGGGCTTTCCACAGTCGACCAGGTCCTCTACCTCAATCCAGCCAACGGGTTGCCCTACAATCAGGCCACCATCCCCGCCGGCCCGATCGCCTCGGCCGCTGACGGGCGATTCCTTGAAGCTTACGTTTCGGGCCAGGTGCTCAACCACGTTATTTCCTTCGGCAAGCAGGACCAATGGCTGGGACCGGCCCAGGGCGCCAGCATGGCCTATTCCAACAACGCTCAAAATATTTATGGCTTTGAGATTAACCGCGTCGAGCCGCTCCACGTTCCCGGGCTCTCCCGGCTTAGCGGTCCCTTCCGGTACGAATTTCTGGTGGGCGCGTTGCGCGGCCACAACTACATGCCGAACGCGGCCTACGAGGCTGCGCCGTCCGACAAGCTCGCTAATGTAATCAATGCCGGCGATCCC
Organism: uncultured Occallatibacter sp.; assembly: GCA_964528915.1. Lineage (GTDB taxonomy): Bacteria > Acidobacteriota > Terriglobia > Terriglobales > Acidobacteriaceae > Telmatobacter. The sequence goes on along the minus strand of CAZGUD010000001.1, from coordinate 158,073 downwards.
TGGGTTCACGTGGAGAAGCTCAGTTTCAGGCCGACCCGCGACCTGGAATTCGGCTTCGAGCGAACCGTGATCTGGGGCGGCGAAGGCCATTCGCCGGTCACATTCGGAGACTTTTTCAGAACCTTCTTCAGCGTGACGGCCGGCAGTTGCCCGGGCAACAAGTGCGGCCGCGACGATCCTGGCGCGCGTTTCGGCGCTTTCGACTTTTCCTACCGGCTGCCTTACCTTCGCAAATGGCTCACAGTGTATACCGACTCTGAGGTGCACGACGACATATCGCCAATCGACGCGCCTCGCCGCGCCGCGATGCGACCCGGCATCTATCTCTCGCATTTTCCCTTGGTTCCCAAACTCGACCTGCGCGTCGAAGCGGCAACCACTGACCCGGTGTCTTCGACCGTTGCGATGCGGGAATATGGCCACTTTATGTACTACGAAACAATTCAACGCCAGGGCTATACCAACCAGGGCCAACTCTTCGGCGATTGGATCGGGCGCGAAGACATGGGAGGTCAGGCGTGGTTGACTTTTCACCTGAGCGGTAACGAGTGGATCCAGGTGAACGCGCGCAACCAGAAAGCCGCCAAGGATTTCATCCCCGGCTCAACAAGTGTGGCAAACGTAACCAGCCCCGTTCCGTGCACGGTAAAGGCCCCCTGCCTCGAAAACGGCGGCACTACGCTGAACGACGTGGGCTTCCAGGTGGTGAAGCGCATAGGCAAGGACATTGAGATTAATGGCAACTTCACCATGGAGCACTGGACGGCGCCCATTTATTTGACCGGCCAGCAGACCGTAACCACCACCGATATTCAGATCACGTGGTTCCCCAACCGCAAGGTGAATTTCTGAGTGCAGGGCAGTGCCGTAATCGTATTTGGCATTGAAGGGGTACCGGACTCTGCCAGTAGCTCGGAGGGATGGGCGCGGGCCGTCACCAGGGCGAATGCCGATGCCCGAATGCTCTCTTCTCGCGATGAATGAACCCACGCTGGTATCTTGTTGTGATAGCCTGTCTCGCTTCCATTCAGGCATTCACCGCGTTCATGGCGGGCCTGAATTTGAATAGAACCTGTGCGGTTGGTGGGTGAAGCGAAACGTGTAAGCTATTGATTGTAAAAGTGGCCCCGTAGCTCAGGTGGATAGAGCAGCAGTTTCCTAAACTGCGTGTCGGAAGTTCGAGTCTTCCCGGGGTCACCATACCGCGCTCTGCATTGCATAAAAATCCAACTGGCGGCAGGGCCCGCGCTGGCGAAGCCCTTCACAGCGCCTCTCGCAACATAACTATTTTGCTTGTGGAGCGGTCTCGTCCCCGAATAATTGTGTTTGTTGCGCAGCCGGTTGTGCAGCGCTTTTCAAGTCGGGGTTAACGCGCCAGGCTTTCATCTCATCGGCAGGCCAGGTCCGCACCAGGTCAATGGGAAGATGCGACGGCTCGACCGGCGCAAGCCAGCGCTCATAATCTTTGGGCTCGATGATGAGCGGGCAGCGGTTGTGGAACGGCTCCAGCAGTTCGTTGGGGTCGGTGGTGATGATGCTGAAGCTCTCAAAGACGATCTCGTTGTGGGTTTCGTCCTTGCCCTTCCAGCGGTCCCATATGCCGCCAAACGCAAACAGGCGCTCATCAGGCAACGAAACGGCCCACGGCTTTCTCACCTTCTTTTTCTCCTCTTCTTTGGTGAGCGGCTCCCACTCGTAGAAGACGTTGGCCGGGATCAGGCAGCGCCGATGTTTCCATGGTTCGCGCCATGCGCCACTCGAGGTGAGTTTGTCTGACCTTGCATTGATGGAACTGAAGTTGACCTTGGGCGTTTGCGACCAGTAGGGAACCAGTCCCCATTTCATGAGCGCCAGCACGCGCTCGCCGGTTTCGCGGTCGTGGCGAACCACCGGCTGCGTACTCTGCGGGCGAATGTCGTGCCAGGGCGTGAACGATCGCTCGTTGGTCTCGTAGTATTCTTCGTCGAATACGTCGGTATTGTGGGTGCGAAACCACTCCGCAATCCGCTGCTTGTCGGCCCGCCGCCCATATCGTCCGCACATGATTGCAAGTCTAGAGAAACAGTTGGGCAGTTGAATAGTGAAACAGAGTGACCGGCAAATCTTCCGAGCGGAAAATAAACGCAAAATATTCAATTATTTACGGTTAGTTTGCACTTGTATTGGTGCAAGGGGACTTGCAGGCTGTAACTAAAAAGGCGAATATAAGGCGAAAGTAGTTGCCATGCCCTCCGCCTCCGCAATCCGGCTGCAGGTTGAATCGGCACTCGCCGCCAGGATCCCGGCTGCGCTTACTCCGACAGCCAGAATGGTGCGGCCGGTTGCGGCTACCGGAATTGCAGAGTTGGATGAGGCGCTGCATGGCGGCTTGCCGGTGGGCGCGATTACCGAGTTGATTGGCCCGGAATGCTCGGGACGGACCTCGGTTGCATTGGCCTTTGTGGCCGGAATGACCCAGGCCGGGAGGGTGTGCGCGTGGCTCGATGTGTCGGACGCACTCGATCCAGCTTCGACTGCAGCGGCCGGCGTCGACCTGAGGAGGCTGCTTTGGGTGCGATGCGGAGTGCGAAAAACAGTAGCGGCGCAGGCAGGGCAGAGGTTCAGTTTGCCTCAGCAATATCTCGTCCCCAAGCCGGCAATCAAGGGGCTGCACGGAGGAGGGTGCGGAGGGCATCCGCGGCGCGAGGTGAAGGGGATGGCGCAGGCGGTGAGCGGACTGCTGCAACCCGAGACCACATGGCAACCGAATGTTGCACCACGCTGTGCCGAGCCGCTGAGGCGCGATGGATCGATTCTTGGTGTGAGCGCGCAGAAAAGTCATCCCTCAGGGGCTAAAGAGGCTGCGGAAAAACTCGGAGCTCTGTCTGGTTGCGAAGAAATCCATCCCTCGGCGGCTAAAGCCGGGCCGTTTCCATTGGACTTATCGGCACGGATAAATCCGTGCCCTTTCAAAACGGCATCGGAATTGAGTTTTTCCGCAGCCTGTAAAGCCCCGACCCATTCAATGGGCTCTGTTGGCCCGGCTAAAGCCGTGCCCTTGTTACAAAGCCCCCAAACGCGAATTTTTTCGCAACCGCTTAAAGCCTCTTCTGATTTTGGTGGCAGTATTGGCACGAATGAATTCGTGCCCTTTCAAAACACTCCTGACTCAATTTGCACACGACCCAGCGGGGACCCAGCCGTCCCCCCTCAAAGCAGTGGTTATCAGCGGTATGTAAAGACTGGACTGCGCGAACAGGCGGGTAAGCCGTGGGAGCGGCTTGACCAGGCGCTGCGCGCGGCCGACCTGCTGCTGCAAGGCGGCGGATTCAGCGTCATCGTGCTCGACCTTGGTAGCCTGGCGCCGGAGTTTGCCTCGCGCATCCCTCTGGCCACATGGTTTCGCTACCGGGCGGCGGCAGAGAGTACGCAGGCGAGTCTTCTGCTGCTGGCGCAATATGGCTGCGCAAAGAGCAGCGCGGAACTGACGCTGAAGCTTGAACCCGGCGATGCTCTGCGCGATGTGCCCACCGTGTTCACAGGCATGTCGCACAGCGTTGAAGTGGCGCGGCGGCGGTTTACCGGCGCGCAGGATAATGTTGTTCCGCTGCGCAAGCCTGTGCAGCGAGCAAACGTAGCAAGCTGGCAGAGCCGCGCGGCATGGGCAGGTGTGCGATGACGGCGCCAGTGGAACTCTATGCATGCCTCTACGCAACCGAGTTTCCTGCGCAGGCGTTGTTGCGCCTGCGTTCTGGCTTGAGAGAGCAGGCCTGCGTGGTAATGGATGGCGATCCGCCGTTGCAGATGGTTTGTGCGGTCAATCGCAAGGCGCGCGAACTGGGCGTTGAGCACGGCATGACCAAGGTCGAGGTGGCTACTTTTCCCGCGGTTACAGTGTTTACGCGCTCGTGTGCGGAAGAGGATACGGCGAAGACTGCGCTGCTTGAATGCGCGGGCTGCTTTTCTCCGCGCGTTGAATTGTTGAGCGCAGGCAGTACATTCCAATGCGTCATCGATATTGCGGGAACCAGCCTGCTGTTTGGACCGCCGCTCGCGCTGGTCCACAATCTGCTGGCTCGGGTCCGCGCGCTCGGCATTGACGCCATGATTGCAGTGAGCAGCAACTTTCACGCGGCTATCGCGCTTGCCAAAGGTTTGTCGCGGCGCGACCCGGTGCAGGTTGTTGCCGCCGGCGAGGAGGCGGCAGCGCTTGGCGACCTGCCGCTCGCCGTCCTCGATCTCGATGAAGAACAGGCCGAGACATTTATGCTGTGGGGCATCCGCATGCTGGGCATGCTTGCCGCACTGCCTGAAAAGGATCTGGTTGCGCGCATGGGGCAGGCAGGGAAGCAACTACGCCAGCGCGCGCGCGGCGAGTTGCCGCATCTCTTTCAGCCAGTCGAGCCGCAGTTCACGCTGGCAGAGCGCGTGGAGCTGGATTCACCCGTCGAACTGCTCGACTCGCTGCTGTTTGTTATCGGCGCGATGCTTGAGCAGTTGATTGTGCGGGCCAAAGCGCGCATCGTTGCGCTGGCAGCGGTCACAGTCACATTGCAGCTTGACGGCGGCCGAACGCACGCGCGCACCGTGCGGCCTGCCTTGCCGGCCAATGACAAACAGCTCTGGATCAAGCTGCTGCATCTCGATCTTGAGGCGCATCCGCCGCCGGCTGCCGTGCTCACTGTCGCGCTCGACGCGGAGCCGGGAGCGACCAGCAAGGTGCAGCTCGGATTGTTTTCGCCGCAACTGCCTGAGGCCTCGCGGCTCGACGTAACGCTGGCGCGCATCCGCGCCATTGTGGGCGAAGAGAATGTGGGGCGCGCGTTGCTTTTGGATACGCATGCGCCCGATGGATTCAGAATGGAGAGCTTTGCTGTGCCGGCGGACGATGCAGAAACTGCAGCGCCAGGGCATCTGCGCGGCGCGGTGCGGCAACTGCGCCCGGCAGAGAATATAACCGTTACGCTCGAAGCCAGGCGGCCGGTGCGATTCAGCTTTCGCGGTCAGCGTTACACAGTCGAGCGCGCCTACGGTCCATGGCTCGCCGGGGGTGACTGGTGGCAGCAGACGCTGTGGGGCCACGAGCAGTGGGACCTTGTAGCGCAAATTGAAGCGCGACCTGAAGCGCACGCTGAAGCAGGAGCGCTGTTGTGCTGTTGCGTGGTGCGCGACCTGATGCACGGCGCCTGGCAGGTGGCGGCGCTGTATGACTGAGCGGTATATCGAGCTGCACGCTGCCAGCGCCTTCAGCTTTCTTGAAGCCGGCTCATCGCCTGAAGCGCTGATTGAGCGCGCCGCCGAGCTTGAGATGCCTGCCATCGCCATCGCCGATCGCAACGGCCTCTACGGCGCTGCGCGGTTTCATACCAGTGGCAAGCGCTCGGGTGTTCGTGCGCATATAGGAGCGGCAATCGCTGTCTCCTCATTCGGGCCGCGACTCGCGCCTCCTGTGTGGTTGCCGCACCAGTCGAAGCCCGAGCCTGCGCGCATTCCCTTGCTCGCAGAATCGCGCGCTGGATATCAGAATCTCTGCCAGCTCATCACGCAGTTCAAGATGCGCGAAGCAAACAAGCAGGAGGGCGCGGCAAACTTAGACGATCTTGAACAGTATGCGGCAGGGCTTGTGTGCTTGACGGGCGGTGACGAGGGCCCGCTCGCCGCAGCATTGATGCACGGTGGAGAAGGTGCAGGACGCGATGTGGTTGAGCAGCTCACGCGCATCTTCGGCCGCAACAATGTCTATGTAGAGCTGCAGCGCCATTGCGAACGCGAAGAGGAATGGAGAAATCAGGCCGCGATCAGCATCGCACGCTCTCTCAATCTGCCGGTCGTAGCCACCAATGGAGTTCGTTATGCGACCGCATACGACCGCGAAATTCTCGATCTGTTTACCGCCATTCGCAATCATACTGAGCTGGACCGCGCAGGGCGGTTGCTGGCAGTGAACAGCGAGAGGCATCTGCGCACGGCGCGCGAGATGACCGCCCTCTTTCGCGACGTACCCGGTGCAGTAGAAAACACCATCGAGCTTTCATCGCGGCTCAACTTCGAGCTGAGCGATCTGGGCTACGAGTTCCCGCGCTATCCAGTACCCGAGGGAGAGACGATGGTAAGTTTTCTGCGCAAGCGCGTTTATGAGGGGGTTGACCGGCGCTACGGGCCCAAGAACGATCGTGGGTTGATGGAACGCGCGAAGAAGCAGGTTGAGCATGAGCTGCTGCTGATTGCGAAGCTTGGCTTCGAAGGTTACTTCCTCATCGTCTGGGACATCATTCAGTTTTGCAAACGCAATAGCATCCTGGTGCAGGGCCGCGGCAGCGCAGCCAACTCGGCAGTGTGCTACGCGCTTGAGATCACGGCCATCGATCCCGTCGGCATGGAGCTGCTGTTCGAGCGCTTTCTAAGCGAGAGCCGGGGCGAGTGGCCAGACATCGATCTCGATCTGCCTTCAGAAGCGCAGCGCGAGCAGGCGATCCAGTACGTGTACCAGCGCTATGGCGAGCTGGGCGCGGCCATGACGGCCAACGTAATCTGCTATCGCGGCAAGTCCGCGGCGCGCGAAGTGGGCAAGGCGCTGGGCTTTAATGAAGACACTCTCGGCCGTCTCTCCGGCCTGGTGAGCCAGTGGGAGTGGCGCGGCACCAACGATACGATGGCGCACTCGTTTCAGCACGCGGGCTTCGACATCCGGCATCCGCGCATCGCCAAATATCTTGAGCTGAGCATGCGGATTCAGGATCTGCCGCGGCATCTTGGGCAACACTCGGGCGGCATGGTCATCTGCCAGGGCCAACTCAATCACGTCGTTCCGCTGGAGCGTGCCTCGATGCCCGGGCGCACGGTGGTGCAATGGGACAAGGAGGACTGCGCGGATCTTGGCATCATAAAAGTTGACCTGCTGGGCCTGGGCATGATGGCCGTGCTCAAGGATTGCCTGGAACTTATTCCCGCGCACTACGGCGAACGTGTTGATCTGGCGCAATTGCCTGAAGACGACGAAATCTATCGCGTAGTGCAGAAGGCAGATACGGTTGGCATGTTTCAAATTGAGAGCCGCGCGCAGATGGCATCGCTGCCGCGCAACAACCCTGAGCGCTTCTACGATCTCGTAGTGCAGGTGGCCATCATTCGCCCTGGGCCGATTGTGGGGCAGATGATGCATCCATATATGCGGCGGCGTCAGAAGCGAGAGCCGGTCACCTATCCGCATCCGTCGCTCGAGCCGGTTTTAAAACGCACGCTGGGCGTGCCGCTGTTTCAGGAACAGTTGCTGCGCATTGCCATGACGGTTGCCAATTTTTCGGGTTCCGAGGCCGAAGAGTTACGGCGCGCAGTTGGGATGCGCCGCTCCTGGGAGCGAATGAAGAACCTGGAATCGAAACTGCGTACCGGCATGTCGGCCAATGGCATCGACACCAAGACGCAGGATACGATTGTGCAGAACATCAGCTCGTTTGCGCTGTATGGATTTCCAGAATCGCATGCGGCGAGCTTTGCGCTGATTGCATATGCGTCGGCGTACTTCAAGGTGAAGTACCTGGCCGCATTTACTTGCGCCATCCTCAACAATCAGCCCATGGGTTTTTATTCGCCGGCGGTGCTGGTGAAAGATGCGCAGCGGCACGGCCTGCGTGTGAAGCCCATCGACATCCAGGTGTCGGAGTGGGAGTGCACGGTGGAGCATGAACCCGATGGCATGTTGGCCATGCGGCTGGGGCTGGGTTACGCCAAGGGTCTGCGCAAGCAGGCTGCGGATGCATTGATTGCGGCGCGTCAGGTTCGCGAGTTTCGTTCAGCCGGCGACCTTGCGCAGCGAGTGCCCGAGCTCAACCGCAGGGAACTGACGCTGCTGGCGCGGATCGGCGCGCTGAATCGCATTGACGATGTGGCCCACCGGCGAGACGCGTTGTGGCAGGTTGAGTGGGCGGGCAGGCCAGAGGGGCCACTATTGAGCCAGCAGTGCAGCGGATTGCGCGAAGAGGATCGAAGCCTGCCGCTGGCACAGATGACTGTTGAGGAGCGCCTGGTCGCCGATTATTCAGGCACCGGGCTGACGTTCGGCAGGCATCCCATGCACTACCGTCGCGCCGAACTCCGCGCGCAAGGCATCTTGTCGTCGCACGATCTGCGCAATTGCCGCGACGGCGTGTTTGTGCGCGCGGCCGGGTGCGTGATCGCACGACAGCGGCCGGGAACTGCGAAGGGATTCATCTTTCTCTCGATGGAAGACGAGACCGGCATCGCCAACGTGATCGTGACTCCCGATGTTTACGAGCGCAACCGCCTGGTGGTTACGCGCAGCAAATTTCTGCTGGTGGAAGGTGCATTACAGAATCAGGACGGAGTGATTCATGTGAAAGCAGCGCGGCTGACGCCGCTTGCGAGTGCGGGAGTCGAAGTGCGCTCGCACGACTTTCATTAACGTGCGTGAATGTATGGCTTTGAAAGGGCACGACTTCAGTCGTGCCGAAACCGATCTCAATAAACTGTATGGACTTTAGCCCCTCAGGGATGGTTCTTTTCAACTCAAGAAGAACTCTTCTGAATCCCACCACTCTTACAGCGCGATGTAAATCGCGCCCGACTCGACAGTCAGCTCAACTCCTGCCGCCTTAGCCGCCTCCTGTAGCGCGGCATCAAGCATCACCACCGGATCGGGGCTCACGCTCAACCGGCGCATCAATCCTTCGCCTTTTTTGCCGCCGGCCGAAAGCGTGACTTTGAGCCCGCGGCGCTTGCAACGAACAGCGGTGCCGTCCTCGAGCTTCACATTCATCGGCTTGATGTAGGCGTCAACATAGTGCACGCCGATGCCCGACTTGTCATCAGTGCGCGCCGGAAGCTTCTCTTCCATTTCCGGATTCAGATCGCAGAGTTTAACTTTCATGCGCCGCTCCCTGGGCTATGCTGCCTTTTGATTCAAAGTATTCATCCATCGCCGTTCTAAACGCGCGGATGTGATCGGGAGTGCTTCCGCAGCAGGCCCCGATAATATTCGCGCCTGCCTCAAGCAGCGGCACTACGCCTTTTACCATCTGCTCCGACGATTCATCGTACAGAATCTTCATGTTCACAAGGCGCGGTTTGCCCGCATTGGGCTGCACCATCACCGGCAGGCTGGTCACACTTTTGTAGCGCTTCACTGCCTGCAGGGCACGTTCCATCTCCATCCCGGTGCCACAGTTCAGCGCCACAATGTGCGCGCCGTGCTCCTCCATAAACTTTGCCGCGCGCTCCGGATTGACACCCATCATGGTTCTGAACGTCGAACCATCCAGCGTAACGTCGTATGCCATCGAGCCGATGATGCAGGGCGCGCCAGCCTTCTTGGCTGCCTCGATTCCAATCTGCAATTCCTCGAGCGAGGTCTGCGTCTCAACAATAATCGCGTCCGCGCCGCCTTCAACCAGTGCTGCCGCCTGCTCGTCAAACGCGTCCCGTACCTGCTCCTCGGTGAAGTCTCCAAAAGGAGCCAGCAACCCTCCGAATGGGCCGATGTCGCCCAGCACGTACCCACTCTTTTCGCCAAAGGCCTCGCGCGCAATCGCCACACCGGCTTTGTTGATCGCAACCACGTGATCGGCATGTCCATGCCGGTTCAGCATGATCCGCGATCCACCGAAGGTATTCGTAATCAGGCAATCGGAGCCGGCCTCGACGTAGCGCCGCTGGATGGCCAGCACACGCTCCGGATGGGCGAGATTCCACTCCTCGCCGCAGTTGCCCTGTTCCAGCCCTGCCAGCATAAGTTGCGTGCCCATGGCTCCGTCGCCAAGCAGTGTTCGCTGCCTGATCACATCTTGAAGAAGTGCTTTGGTCGTCATTCAAGCTCTCTTTCTTTCTGCACTAAAGCATAGTGGATAGTTTCGAACACCAGTCCCCATTTGTGCTCGCGGCTTGTGGATTCGCAATAGCAACCGGCAGCGGAAGGCATTCGCCGCCAGGCAAGCACCGCATCAAGTTTCTCACCCGCCAGAGGCTTCTCGCCGTCAATCGCTCCCATCAACGCGTCTTCATTCTCGGTGAACTTGCACATCAGCTTATGCCCCTCGTCGCCCGGCGCCGGAGCGCATTGCTGCATTCTGATCGGGTAGCCCTCGGTGCTGGTACCCAGTTGCACGTTGTACAAAAATGTCAGCGGCCGGCCCATGTTGGTGCAGGTGGTGCCGTCATAGCGAAACTCTGCATCCACAGTGCCGTCGTCATTCACGCGCAATTGGAGCCGCTCTTTCGTCCAGCGCTCCAGCGCCTTGCGATTCACACTGTAGGCCGCATTGTGATTCAGCACTGAGGAACGCGTCGTAACCACTTCGCCCGCCGGCCGCGGGCTGCGGCGGAATGGTGCGCGGCGGTACTGGCACGGCCCGAACGAACACCTCTCGCAGGGAACCAAGCTGGTGAGCCGCTCCAGCCGGTCTTTATGTGCGGTCAACCCGCATACCGCGAGCAGGGTCTTTTTGGGTTGCAGCATCCCCGTATCAAACACCTCGACCGGGGAAGGGAATTGCACGCTTCGTGTCTGCTTCAATAACTCCAGTAATCGCGGCTGCTCGGCAATGTCCCATTCTGAGTATCCCGGACTGTAGTGCGGCAAAACAGCCATCCCGCGCTGCTCGGCCCAATCGCACAATCGGGCGCCCACCGTTGTTGCCAGGCGCTCTACTACTGCCGATGCATACACCTCCAGGAAGAAATACTCATCTGGTTTTTCGTCGGCCCAGCGCCGCCGAGCTTCTTCTTCAGCTTCAGGGCCCGCGCCCACCGCCACCAGGATGACGGAGTGTGCGCCAGCTTGCTCCAGCGGTGCCTGCAGCCGGCTGCTGGTGAATTGCACTCCATCGACGTTGATAATGTTTCCGCTGATTTCGAAGCTTTCTGCCTGCCGGGCGTAGATCCATGGCCGTCCGTGCTGCGCATACCATTCGCGCGCCCACTCGGCCAGTTCACGTGCGCGACCCTCCCAAACAAAGCCTCGCGGATACCCGAGCAAGCGCGCGTACTCCTCATCGAGCACATCGACTTTGGAGATTTTCTCGGCCAGCTCGATCGTATCCATCACCTCTCGCATGGGATCGGCTCCACAACCTTGAATTGGCAACCCTCAACGAAAAACTCAAAGAAGTGCGGATGAGTTTCAAGACGGCAATGCTCGACCCGTTTCACCAGTTGCTCCAGCTCCTGCCGCTTCTTCATCGAGAGTAGCGCGATGGTTGCGCCCTCGATCGCTGTATTGCCTGCGCGCACAATCTTTTCTTCCGGCAAGTTTGGCACCAGCCCGATTCGCTTTGCGGCGTCAACATTGATGTGACGGCCAAATCCGCCGGCAAGATAAAAAACATCGATCTCGTCAAAATCAATTCCATAAGTAGAAAAGACCGCGTGCAATCCCGCTACATTCGCGCCCTTGGCCTGGGCCAGCTCGTTCACATCGCTTTCGAGAAGATACACGCTTTGCTCTTCGCCCTTGTATATGTCGATGCGATGCAAATCGTCTTCGAATCGGCCGCGCTCGTTCATCCGATCTGTCCGCAATAATTCGCTCAGTGCATCGATAAGCCCCGATCCGCAAATGCCTTCGGGCTTGACATCGCCAATTACGCCCAGCTTGAATTCGCCTTCGTCATCGATGCGAACCGCTTCAATCGCGCCATCGAGCGCGGGCATTCCGCAGGCGATTGCGCCGCCTTCAAACGCCGGCCCTGCCGGACACGAAGCCGCGAGAATGCGATCCTTGTTGCCCACAATCAGTTCGGTATTCGTTCCGATGTCCATGATCGCGATCTTGCGATTCTCATGGGCCAGGCCGGTCGCCAGCATGCCCGCCGCAGCATCGGCGCCCACGTGCCCGCTGATAATAGGCGCGCCGTACACGCGCGCGCCCGGGTGAATCGGCAACAGGCTGTGCTGGCCCGTCTGCGTGAGGCTCGTCGATGCGCGCTTGCCTTCGGCCATCTCGATCTCGGTAATCGACTGGTACGGGCTCTGCCCGATCGAATACACGCTCTGCCAGAAAAACAGGTCGCGCATGGTGGAGTTGCCCACCACCACCATCTCGTAGATGCTCCTCGGATCTACTGGGAACTTTTCAATTGCGTGACTCAAATATCCGGCGATGGTCCGCATCAACAGCCGGCCCGGATGGTCCGTGTCATACGAAATGCGCGACATGACTTCAGAGCCGCCGAATCGCTGCGGGTTTTCAAACGAAGTGTCTGCGATGATCCGCCCGCTCTCAAGATCGATGAGCCGCAGCACCACGGTCGTCGTGCCCAGGTCCATCGCAATTCCGTGGATCGGCCCGTTCGAGCGATCGATCTCAACGCCATCGATCAGAATGCGGTCACCGTCGCGCGTCACTGCGGGATCGAGCTCGAATCCATCACCTGTTACGGGCAGTCCCTCTGCTCCGCTCTCAATGCGCATGTGGCCACGGCGCATGGTGTGGCAGCGGACACGGCCGTTCTCGCCAGTCACATACGTCTGGCACGAGAGCCTGAACTTACCCTTCAGATGGCGCTCCGGTTCGGCAAACGGCGAAAGGCAATCCATGCCTTCGACAATCTCAACCATGCACTCTTTGCATTTGCCTTGCTTGCGGCACGAGGTGGGCACGTCGATGCCAAGAGATTCAGCCTGGTCAAACAGCGACAATCCGCTGCCGGCCGCGACGTTCTTTCCGTTGATCGTGAGAGTAACGGCCATCCGCGGAGAACTCCTACCAGACTCTCGATTCGAGTTCAGCCTTTACGGCCTCGGCTACTTCGTGCGCCGATCCCTCGCGATCTTCTTCCTCGCTCCACTTCCATTGCGCAAGGTAGTCGTCTGCGTCTTGCAGGCCGCGCTTGGCGGCAAGAATGTCGATCAGCTTCATGAACCGGTCGTCCAGCATCACGGTCAGGTCGTCTTCATCGTCCTCCACCTTGATCTGGGTGGGGATCTCCTGCCAGTAAAGAATCTTGTATATCGCCACTCAATTACCTGCCGGTTATGACTGTTCCGCGAGCCGCAAAAACAAATCCACCGCGGCTGAAGCATTGGCTCCGTAGCCATCCGCGCCGATCTCATCGGCAAACATCTGGCTGATCGGTGCTCCGCCCACCGCCATCTTGATGTGCGTGAGTCCCGCCGCGTTGAATCCGTCGATTACGGTCTTCATGTACATCATGGTCGTGGTCAGCAGCGCGCTCATGCCGATGATGGTCGGCTTGCATTTTTCCGCTGCGGCCATGAATTTCTCCACGCTCTGGTCTACGCCAATATCGTGTAGCTCAAATCCCGCGCCTTCGGCCATCATGCCAACGAGATTCTTACCGATATCGTGCAGGTCGCCGCGCACCGTGCCCATCAGCAACACGCCCTTGGGCCTGGTCACGCTATCCTTCGCAGTCAGCAGCGGCTTCAGTACCGCCATTCCGGCCTTCATCGCGCGCGCCGCAATCAGCACTTCGGGAACATACAGAATATTGTGCTTGAAATCCTCGCCCACCACGCTCATGCCCGCGATCAGCCCATCGTTCAGCACCTCCTGCGCGGTTCGCCCTTCGGCGAGAGCTTCCTTCGTCAGGCGCTCAACCTCGTTGGCGTTGCCCTCGTACAGGTACTGATTCATAAGCGCATAATCGGGCATCAGGCTCTCCTGGGTGGACCTTTCAATCAACTACGCTGGGCGCCCCCGGTCTCTCGCGTTTGGGGACCGGGGAGACCAAGCTTATGTCGCTACCGTACCAGTAGCTAAATTCGCGGCGCGTTTCGCGTTGTATTCATCCAGCGCTTCAAGCATGGCGAGGATATTCTCGCGCGGCATTCCCGGGCTGGTGCCTCCGCCCACCGAGAGAATGATTCCTTCGCCTCCCGAACCTTCCAGCACTTCCAGCGTCTCGTCCTTCACTTCATCGGGAGTTCCGCGTACGCCAATTTCGAGCGGGTTCACATTGCCCATCAGGCACATGCGGTCGCCCACGCGCCGCTTCACTTCGGTAATGTGCCTCTGCTTGCCCCAGTTCAGCGCGTTGAAGCCGGTGTCGGGCAAATGATCGAGGCAAGCGTCCACTTCTGCGTCGTTGTGATAGAGCTTCACCCAGTCCTTCGGGAAGGCGTCGCAGATTCGTTTCAGATACGGATGCGCAAATTCCAGGTAGTAATCTTCGTTGATGAACCCCACAATGTCGTCGAGCACGAAGATGCCCTCGACCGTATCGCCCATCACCTTGTGCTGCGCCTTCAGCCAGTCGATCACCACCCGTGTGCACAGATCGATGAGCTTGTGCGCGCCCTCGGGATTCTCAACCAGGTCGATCATGAATTCCGTTGTGCCGCGAACGAATCCGGCTGTGCACAACGGCCCGCGCGAAGTCACCATGGGCAAAATGTAACCCGCATCCAGAATCCGCTGCCTGGCCATTTTGATGCGGTGCAGCGTGAGGCCCGCGAATGCGTCGGCATCGACTTCGTATTCGGGAAAGTTGTCGATGTCTTCAAGCCGGTACAGCGTGTGGTACTCGCTCGGCGTATTGTCCTGCCAGAACTTGATCTTCGCGCCCAGCACCGACGGCTCGGCGGCCATCCCGTATTCCATCCACCATGACGGCACAAAAATGATGTCCTTGAATTCCTCCATGATTTTCAGGTTCGACTGGAACCACAGTTCCGGATCGAGGAAATAATCCATGTGGTTGATTCCCAGGTATCCAGGAATCCACGGGCTGTCGATGATCAGCGCCATGGGAACTTTATCCAGTTTTTCGCGGCGCACTGCTTTTTTGAATGTCTCCCACTGCTCTGGCCGCATTTGTTCCTCCCGGGGTAGTTTAAGTATGGAATTTGGTTGGCGCTATCGATTTAGTTCGGCTCCCGTAATAATAGAGTAGGAGTAACGTGGGGCACAAGATTTCTGTGGTTTTTGAGCAGGGAAATGACCAGCGAGGAATCGGGATTGCGCGTGGCCGAATGCAGGCAACTGTGCCACCCGATATATGAGAATCCTGCCACAAGATGAGTCGGCGGCGGAGGCACCGCCGTCGCGCCGGAGGCGTGCGGAATGTTTACCGACGAGCAATTGACGAGTTGGCGGTTATACGGGAATTACACCCGGGGCATCGTCCGGATTGCCCGTCATCCGTGCGCTACGGACACTCATCAGGTCAATCGGGCGGCGGAGTACAATTCTGCAATGTTCAGATATCAGCAATTGTGGAGCGGGATTCGTGGCGGATTTGTTCTCGCCTTTCTTTTCTTAGTTGCATCTGCGTCAAATGCTGAAATCCGCCTTGTCAGACAGATTACATTTTGCCCCAAACAGCCTCAGTGGAGATTCGGCAATGTCCTTAGCAAGTTCGGGGTACAGGCTCATGCGCTAACAGCTTCAGGCGACTTCTTGTACTTTTCTCCTCGAAGCAACGGGGTGTGGGAACTATATCGAATACGCGATTGGAGCGAAGAGAAACCAATTATTGACCATCTGCAACTTCCTGGATACTTTTCATCGCATGATGCCCACGACTTGGACGAGCTGGATGCCCAAATATTTGTGACTCCTGACGGGTCTTTCGCAGTATGCGCGGGAAGCGCCAGGTGGCAGAAGCGGTCACACGGCAGAGCTGTAGGTGACGCCAAATCCGACAACATCATAAGCGTCATTGACCTTGCGGCGTTCAAAGCAGTTAATCTCACTCACACAACGGATTTCAATCTCCTTGAATACCAGGAAGTAGGGATGGATTCTGAAGGTCGCATGCGAGTATCCAGCATTAGCAGTGCGTCCAAAGGAAAGGAACGAGGAGAGTTTATACAACTTGATATACCCTCGCTCCATGCCGGGCCAAAGTGCATTTATGACATCTCATATGACCTCAGCGAACGAGAAATTCCTGAAGCAGTCACAGTCAATGAATGTGCGCAAGACCTGCATTCGATATCGCTGCGCGAGTACAACAAGTCATTTATTAAGCAATTTCCTGAAATATCTTCCGACTACGTCTGCAAAGTCCCAAAGGCTGAAGTTTGCCCGCAAACTCTTGACTTTACACCTGATAAGCAGTTTGGGATTGGCATGGACGAAGAGGGACACGACGACATCTTCGGCGGTTGGGTGATTACGCGCTTGACTGCAGTCTTGTTTTCAGCCAAGACTCATACGGAAATCGGCGAAATTGACATGAGGCATAATCCGCCCTACACAGAGCTAACTACGGTGAAGGGGAGGGACTATCTGCTTTGGCTTAAGAATGGGGCCGAACTCACTGTTTATCAACTTCTTGATTAGGATTCGCCACCCAACTCCCGTTTTGTCGTCAATCCGCAAGTATTGCGGGCTTCGGCGAGCGAAGAGCAGCTGCAGATCCTTCGCTGCGCTCAGGATGGCAGGCCGTTGGGATGAACAATGATGCAATAGCCGGTTCCGCCGGAGGAGACTTACTGCCCGCGCCGCAGCGGCTTCTGCATCGGCACCACCTGCACAGTAACGTCGCGCACCTCAGAAAGGAAGCGGTTCAGCACCGAGCCGCGCCACAGGATATCCCACCGCGAACGGGCCGACTGGCCGAACACAACATGGCTGATGTTTTCCTGTTGCGCGAAGCGGATCAACGCATCGGAGATATTCCGGTCGGTAAGCGAAACCACCTTGGCGCCCAGGTCGCGCGCCATCTTCTGGTATTCCTCGAGGCGGTGATAGGCCTCGGGATCGTTGTGGCCCTTGTCATCGGGCTTGCTCACATAAACCGCATACCAGTTGGTCGAAAGGCGGCCGGCAATGCGCGCGCCAACCCGCAGCAGGCGTTCGGTTCCGGGCCGCGTGCTGAGGCAGACCATTACTTTTTCAGGGATGGGCGCCTGCTCCAGTCCCTGGGTGCGGCGATACTCCGATGCCCGGTTGCTTACCTGCTCGGCAGTCACGCGCAGGGCCAACTCGCGCAGCATGTTCAGGTTGCCTTTGCGGAAGAAGTTGGCCAGCGACTGCTCAACTTTTTCCGCCGCGTAAATCTTGCCCGATCTCAGGCGCGTGCGCAGCTCATCCACCGTGAGGTCGATGTTCATTACTTCATCGGCGCGCTTCAAAAAGCTGTCAGGAACGGTCTCGCGGATAACCGTGTTTGCCGAACGGGTTACGGCGTCGTTGAGTGTTTCAAGATGCTGAATATTTACCGCCGTCATCACGTTGATGCCGGCGTCGAGCAACTCGAGCACATCCTCGTAACGCTTCCGGTTCTTGCTTCCCGGCACATTGGTGTGTGCCAGTTCGTCAACCACCACCGTATTCGGATGGCGCGCGACGATTGCGTCCACATCCATTTCCTTCAGCGTCACTCCGCGGTAAGGAATTGGCTTGAGGGGGATGACCTCAAGATCGCGGATGCGCGCCTCAGTCTCTTTGCGTCCATGCGTTTCAACCAGGCCGATGACCACGTCGATGTTCTGCTGATGACGCATCAGGTAGGCGTCATTCAGCATGTGATAGGTCTTGCCCACTCCGGGCGCGGCGCCCAGGTAGATGCGCAGCTTGGCGGGTTCCTGGCTCTTCTCAAGGACGATCTCGGCCATACCTCAGCCCACCTCGACAGGATGGCGGACTTCTTCAACGGCGGCCACCGGAAGTGTAAATCTAAACGTAGTACCGTGCCCGAGGCGGCTTTCAACGGCGATTCGCCCGCCCAGGGATTCAACCAGCCGCCGCACCAGCGCCAGGCCCAGTCCCGTCCCTTTATCGCTGAAAGCATTCAGCCGGTCGAAGATTGAACTCAGACGTTCAGCTTCAATGCCCCGGCCTGTATCGCGCACGGTAAATTGCACAAAGTCCTTGGTCTCTTCCGCGGCAAGCAGTATCTCGCCATCCTCGGGGGTGTAGCGCAGGGCGTTCGAGAGCAGATTGTCGAGTATAGAGCGCAGAGCGGGTCGATCGGCTTTTACCGGCGCCATGTCGGCGTACGCCACTACCTCAATCCGGACGTGTTTCTGCGCCGCCTCTTCGCAGTATCGGTCGCGCGCTCCAATCAGAGCCTGGGCCGGCCTGATCCGCTCGAATTTCATTACGCGCTTGCCCGTATCGAGTTCCGCCACCTCGATCAGGTCGGTCATCAGGTCACTGAGTTTTTCGGCATCGCTGGTCGCCGTCGACACCAATTCGGCTTGCAACGGCAGCAGTTCACCGCTGAATCCTTGCCCCAGGGCGTAAAGCCCGCGGCGCAACTGCAGCAGCGGGTCCCGCAGTTTCTTACTGGCGACCGCGATGAATTGGGTTTTGAAGCGGTCGGTATCCTGCAGGCTGGTCACATCCTCGAGCGTGGTTACGGTGCCCAGCAAGCGGCCTTCCGAATCGCGCATGGGCGTGGTGCGCATGCGGTAGCTGCGCTCCTTATTCCCAAATCGCATAGGCAGCACCGATGCTTCGTCCTCGGTTGCCACCGGCTTCTGCATCGACACCGCGTCGCGGATGGCGCTCAAAATCTTGTCTCCTCCCGGAGTGGTGGTGAGCGCCATGCGGTCGGTCGCGGCCTCGCCAAGCAACTCGGCGGCAGCCTGGTTCACTTTCAGTACGTGTCCCTTGCTGTCCGTCACAATGATGGGTTCGAAGATGGATTGCAAAACCGCGTCGGAGAGCTGGAATTCCATCTGTCGCCGCCCGGCCTCGGTGTCGCGGAGTTCACGCAGACGCACTGCAATCCGGTTCAACTCGCTGGCTATCACGCCGAAATCGTCGCGACTGCTCCATTCCACCCTGTGCTCAAGATTCCCCTGGGCGATGCGGTGGGCGTCGCGGGCCAGATTATGGATGGGCTTAAGAGTGAAGAATGCGGTCAAAGCCGCAACCAGTACCACTGCGGCGATGAATACGTAACTCATTCTCGCCAACCCGGCTGCGGATAACACTTTGTGAGTGAGCGAGATAAACCCAGCAGCAAGGCCGGCTATGAGCAGGCAGCCGAGAATTGTTCGCTGGGTAAAGTTAAGCATGATTGGGAGCTCCGCAACGGCAGTAAGGTGTCAGAATCATTCTCGCGGATAATGGTCAATCGTGCAAAATACCGCGAACAAAAGATTTCGGCGCGATTAAGGGATACGGCACACCGCCAGCCTGCGATTGTGCCAGCGGCAGTCGAGTCCGGCTGGCGCAGCATTGCTTACCAGCACCCAATCCACGCCAAACTGCTGCTTGAGCCGCTCAAAATCGTCGATCTGAAACCGTGACCAGCCTTGCTGGGCCTTTACCTGTTCAAGCCACACTCCACCCAGGCTGGGGATCTGGGTCACAACCGCCGCATCCTTAACCGCATCGGCAAGTGAGCTGCGCTCGGCCAGCGCCCTGAATCCGTGATAGTCCTCGCCTGGCTCATCGAGATAGTGTGGATCGAGAGCAAAATAAGCATCTTGCGGTGTGTTCTGCCTGATCCAGTCAAAAGCTTCAATCCAGTCGTTGCGCGGGGCCAGCCCCGCCAGTTCCAAATGGCGGCTGGCAGGGAATTGCACCTCCTGGCAGTACAGCATTCCGGCGTTCATCACCGCCAGGTAGACAACCCATCGCCAAGTGTTCTTCTTCAAGAGAAACTCTCCCAGCAGTCCGCCGCCAACAAGCGCCATGGCGAAGTAAACCAGGTGCAGATACCGCATGGGCTGCAGTGGCGTAAGTCTCATCCAACCCAGGGGCGGCAAAATCGCCAGTGCAACCGCCTGCTGAAAGACTCCGTAAGCGAAGACGGCCAAAGCGAATTGCGCCAGAACTTTCTCGCCGCGCCGCCGCGCCCAGCGCCAAAGCAGCCAGAAAAGCACCAGCGGAGCGATTGCGCCCAGCCACTCGTACCAGGCCCACTGATAGATGAAGTAGTAGCTGTGCGCCTTTAACGCCTCTTGCCACCCGGGACTGCCCCCGGTAAAGACCCAGCCCAGCGGCGCTGCGGCCGCGAAGGTGGCGCCGGCTCGCGCCGGTTCGCGCCCTCGAACGCTTGACCCTCGTTTTTCCATCCAGGTATTCACACGCTGGATTGCTGCCAACGCCAGAAACACGCAGAATGAAATCCCCAGCGCGGCCATGATGGGATGCATAAGTGCCGACAGCGCCAGCAAAAAGATCGCCGGCCTCTTCTTGCCCTCGAAAATCTTAGCCGCAGCCAAAAGAATGAGCGCTGTTGCAACTGTGCGCGGATGAAGGTGCTGGTCGACAAGGAATAGCGCGGTTCCCGCTACCGGCAGGGTGAGCATGGCTGACACCATGGCCACTGCCGACCATTGCGCCGGGGCGGTTTTGAAGATTCGTCGCGCAATGCTGTGACTCGCCCAAAGAATAATGAAGATGCACAGTAGCTGGCCCAGCAGTTCCGCCCAGGCCACAGGAATGCGCGTGGCCTTCACCAAACCGGCCATCGAGCTGTCAAAGATTGTGGCTTGCAACTGGAGACGGAAGAAGTCTGAGTTGTGGGGATAAAGAGCCGGATTCAGGTCGGCTTTGACGGCAGCGAGATAGATGCCGTCGTCCTCCAGCCCAGGGTGGTAGCCCATTACTGCGAAGCCGAGAAGGGTGAAGCAAAGGATGATCAGGAACCTTCTCCAAAGTTGCTGGTTCCTCGACCTCTGAAGCGTCATTTTCAGGTGCTCAATCCGGCGCGATAAGATACGGTACTCTCCTATGTTCTCACCCCTGGCAGGTTCGTCGCAGATAGTATTCAGGCATCGGGAATACGGTTGTCCCCTAAATCTCCAAACCAGCTTTCTTTCTCCATCATTTGCGCGTAAGGTTGTTCGCATGCGGACTTGAGACGATCCGATCTCCGGGTCCCGCCTCCACGCCGGGCTTTCTCGCCTGGCTTCCGCAGAACCGAGCGGTCGTGTCCTACGTTGGCATCAACATCGGCGCACTGACGGTCAAAGTGGTTGCGGTCGAAACCGGTGACAAAATAACGGCCAGGGTGATGTCCCATCGGGGACGTCCGCTGGAAATTCTCGCGCAATTGATCGCGCAACCCGAGTTCGCAGGGTCTGAATATTTCGGCGTATCCGGTCATCTCGGCCACATTTCTGAATTTGCCGCTATCCAACGGGCATTGCTGGAAGTAGTGCGCGAACGTGGAAATGGCGGATTTGACGCAGTAGTATCGCTGGGCGGCGAATCCTTCCTGGTCTATACGCTCACCGATGGCAGGGTCACCAATGTTTTGTCGCACAACAAGTGCGCGGCGGGCAGCGGTGAGTTTTTCGTTCAATTGATCGGCCGTATGGGCCTCGACATAAACGAAGCGATCCGCCTCTCGCCTTCCGGAAAGGTTGTCCCGCTTGCTTCGCGTTGCACGGTGCATTGCAAATCCGATGTGACTCACAAACTCAATCGCCACGAAGCCACTCCCGCTGACATCCTGAAGACCCTGCACGACAGCATGGCCGCCAAAGTAGTTGCGCTGCTCGAGCGAGGACAGACCTCGCTGCGGCGCGTGCTGTTAATCGGCGGCGTAACGCGTAACGGCGCACTGGTTGCGGCGCTCGGCGAAAAACTCCCGGCCATTGAGCTGATTGTGCTTCCTCAAAGCCAGTGGTTCGAAGCGTGGGGCAGTGCGCTGCTCACGCGCGACCATCCACTCCACAGATCCCCGCACATCTCACCGCTGCCGATCTTTGAAACGCTTCCGCCGCTGCATCGTTTTCAGGATCAGGTGCAGGTTATGTCCGCACCAGACATTCGACCGCCGCCCTTTGAGCCGATGGTCCTGGGCGTAGATGCAGGCTCGACGACCACCAAAGCGGTCCTGCTCGATGCCAGCACGCGAGAGTTAGTCGCTTCGCATTACACGCGTACTCGCGACGATCCCGTCGCCGCGGTTCGTCAGTGCCTCAGGGCGCTGATCGATCAAGTCGGCAACCGCCCTGTGGGCCTCGTTGGCGCCACCGGCTCGGCCCGCGAACTGGTCGGCGCGTGCCTGGGAACCGAACAGGTGTACAACGAGATTTCAGCTCATGCCGCCGGCGCAACCCACTTTGCCCCGGACGTGGATACGATCTTCGAAATTGGTGGCCAGGACGCCAAGTATATCTACCTGCGCAATGGCGTGCCCATCGGCTATGCCATGAACAACGCCTGCTCGGCAGGCACCGGATCGTTTCTCGAAGAAAGCGCGCAGAGCGATCTTGGCATCGGCGTCGCCGGGATTGCCGACATCGCGCTGGCGGCTGACTCGCCCGTGAAATTCAAGACGACTTGCGCCGCGTTTATCAATTCCGACATCCGCATCGCGCAACAGCAAGGCCAGGGGCGCGACGACATTCTCGCCGGCCTGGTGTACGCCATCGCCGAGAACTATCTCACCAAAGTAAAGGGACAGCGCCCGGTGGGGAACAAGGTGCTGCTGCAAGGTGGAGTGGCCCTGAATCGCGCGGTCGCTTATGCATTTGCTCAGCGCGTTGGGCGGCCAATCGTGATTCCGGCCAACCCGGAGCTGCTCGGAGCCCTTGGCGTAGGATTGCTCGCCCTGGATCGAAAAGCCGGCGTATTGGGCTCTGCCACCGATCTCGAGACTCTCGCGGCCGCACAAATGAATATCGTAGGCCGATTCACATGCCACGCTTGCAAGATGCATTGCAGCATTGAGCGCTTTGAAGTGGATGGACGACGGTTTCCCTTCGGAGGCCGATGCAGCCTGTTCGAAAGCGTGTGGAAGAGAAAAGCGCGTGTTGTGCCTGCCCCCGACCTGGTGGAGCGACGGGCAGCCGTTATCTACGGCGTCCCACGGCACCTGGATGTGTCGCCAAAACAGGAGCCGAAGGCCGTTGCATATTGGGACGTTGGGCCAGCGCTTGAAGCCGCTCGATCGTTCCTGGAGGAATCCTTCGGTTATTCAAATGGAAAGCCCCAGATTGCGGAAACCCGCATCGGCATTCCCCGCGCGCTCACCACTCACTCCCTGTTCCCCCTCTATTCGACTTTCTTCACGGTACTTGGCATGGAGGTTGTATTGTCGGGCGTAGACCCGCGAGGCGATCTCAAGTCGCAATCCGGTTTCTGTCTGCCCGCGCAGATCGCACACGGCGCCGTGATGGATCTGGCGCAACACGGTGTGCGCCTGGTCTTTCTGCCCCAGGTGGCGCGCATGCCTCAAAACGAATCCTGCAAAGATTCGTACCTTTGTCCGATCACCCAAGCCGGTCCCTATTTTCTAGCCAAGGCATTCCCCGATACGCACTTCGTTGCGCCGGTTTTGGATTTCACAGGCGGATACGCGCCCAGTGCGGCAATGACCGAGATCGCCGTGCGCGAGTTGGGAGTTTCACGCGAATTGGCCAGCCAGGCCTGGGCAGTGGCCGTAGCCGCTCAAACTGAAGCCGAATGTGCGTTGACCGAGATGGGCCGGCAAGCCCTCGCCCAGGCACTGGCCGCAGGCAAGCCGGCGATTCTTTTGGCTGGGCACAGCTATAACGCATACACGCCTGAGGCTTCGCAGTCAGTCGGCAAAAAGCTCTCCAGCATGGGCGTGTTTGCCATTCCGGCCGATTGCCTGGTGCCGGCTGGCGCCGGTCCCACCGCCTGGCATTTCGCCAATCAGATACTGAATGCTGCGGCGCTCGCTAAGAGGCACCCTAATTTGTTTCTCCTTGCCATCAGCAACTTCAGTTGCACTATCGATGCATTCACCCATGCATTGCTGGCCTCCGAGCTGGGATCGAAGCCGTACCTGATTCTCGAAGTCGATGCCCACACCGCCGATGCCGGCGTGCAGACGCGCCTTGAGGCCTTTCTCGATATCGTCGAGAATTACCACGCGGCTCAACCCAGCGTCGACAAGCCCTTCACACCTTGCCGGCTGGTTAAAGGCGGCGCGGTGATCGCTTCGAATGGCGAACGGGTTGCTCTCTCCGACCCGCGGGTCAAGCTTCATTTCCTCAACTTTTCTGAGTATCACGCGCAGTCCGCCGCGATGGCTCTCGGCTGGCTGGGCTTGCACGCCGGCAGCGTGGTTCCCATCGATCGCAGCCAACTCGATCTGGGCCTGCAGCACACCTCCGGCCGCGAGTGTCTTCCGCTGCCTCTGTCGATCGGGCAACTCCTCCAAATCCATCGCGATCGCAAGCCGGGCGAAATTGTCGGCTTCCACATGCTGCGTGGCGGCGCTCCCTGCGTAAGCGAAGCATACATGGGCTACTTTGAGCGGTTCATCGCCGAACATCGATTGGCCGATGTGTTCATGGTCAGTCCCGCAAAAGAAAACGACTACATGGGATTTGAGCCCAATGTCTTGATGAAAAACCTCTCGCCGGCAGTTCTGCTGGCGGATATCCTCGTCGAAATCGATCATGTTTTGCGCGTGGTGGGCATCCCCGGCAGGCCTGGCAGCCCAGGTAGTCCGGGAAGTATCGATCAATTCCAACAGCAGTGGAAGCGATTCCGGGCCGAGGCCAGAACACTCGACGAGTTCTCGGCGAGACTTCCGGCGTTCGTCGACAGTCTAGCCGCGCTGCCGCGAACCAGGGATCCCATGGACTGCCCGAGAGTAGTTGTTACAGGTGACTTCTTCGCTCGTTTCAGCCCGTTCTTCATGGACGGCGTTCGCGATCTTTATGCGGCGCGCGGAATCATCCTCAAGCCCGTCGACCTGACTGACCTCTTTCTCTATGTCACATACGACGGCATGAGGGGAACAGCGAACCACTGGGGCCTCAAGCCGGGAGGCTTCGCCCTGGCAAAGGCATGCACCAGGATCCTCGAACCTGACGGACAACAGTATCTGCAGCAATGGTGGGGATATCAGTCGGGACGAAAAAGCGAGCAACACTACCGCGAAATCTTTTCGAAGACCGGCCTCCTGGTCTCCAGGCCAAACGATCTTGAAGCCGTGTTCGAGAAGAGTTCTGAACACGTTTCGCCGCAGATCTTCGGCGAGATTACTCCAACAGTCGGCAGGAGCCTGAACGCCGAATACGAAGGATACGACGGCATCATCCTGATCGGGCCATTCAACTGTCTGCCCTTCAGGGTTTCAGAGGCGATCCTCAAGCCACTCAGCATTCAGCAAGGCATGCCCCTGCTCACCTATGAGACCGATGCCTGCGCCGTTGCGCCTGCCGTGCTCAGACAGGTGGACGTACATATTCAACAAGTACTCGAGCATGCCGCCAGAACTCATTGATAGAACTGAGAGTATTCGATGATCCGATTCGTTTTCGAACCCGGAAGCGGCGACCCATGCGGGCGGCTTGTTCAGCGATTGAGCTAGACCGCCGGCAGCAGCGTCCGCAGCAGCAGGAATCCAGCCACGCCGGCAAAGAATACTAGCGCCATGCGGATTCCCGGCTCGCGGTTCACTTCGGGCAACAGGTCGGTTGCGGCCACGTAGATGGCCACACCCGCTGAAACCGGCAGTCCCGCGGCAATCCAGCTTGGGACAAGTTCGATAAGCAGTACGCCTGCCAGGGTTGCGCAAGCCAGCGCCACAGCCGAGTAAAAGGCCGTTGAGCGGCTGCGGCCGCTGGCCAGCATGACGCTGGCCATGGTGAAACCTTCAGGGGCTTTATGCAGCAGGATGGCCAGAAAAATCAACCATCCAAGGCCGCTCGACAAGACAAAGCCCGACCCGATCGCGACGCCGTCAAACAGCGCATGCACGCTCAGCCCAATCAGCACTGAGTAGCCGGTGCGGCGCGAGACAAACTCGTGGGCGTGGGTTTCTTCGCCGAAGTGAAAATGGGCGTTGATGGTGTGCTCAAGCAGGTGCACGGCGCAATAGCCCGCCATGATGAGTACCGGACCCCAGTGGGGGCTTATCTTCAGGCTCTCCGGCGCCATCTCGATGATCGCGGTCGCCATCAGAAATCCGGCGCCCAGTGCGACAAAATAACGCAGGTAGCGCTCCACGCCGCGGGCGCGCACCAGCACCAGGCCCCCGGCTACGTCAGCCAGCGAAGCAATGATGCCGAGAATGATTGCGGTCATGAGCATGGTAAAGACAGCCAATAAAGAGTAGCCAACAGCCAGTAGCCGAAAGACAGAAAGCGAAAGCCAGTAACGCCTCTTTATGGTTCTGTGGACTCCCAGGCGTATCAGGCACAAACAAGCTAGTAGCTAGAAGCTCTTTTATCCGCTATGCCGTATGTGCACCACGTCACCGTCCTGCACGACGTATTCTTTGCCTTCGAGGCGCAACGTTCCCCTGGCGCGAGCCGCGGCCTCTGAGCCTGCTTCAAGCAACTGGTCCCAGCGAATGGTCTCCGCACGGATGAAGTGATGCTCAAGGTCGGTATGGATTGCGCCCGCGGCCTGTGGAGCCTTCGAGCCGAAGGGCACAGTCCACGCGCGGCACTCGTCTTCGCCCGCGGTGAAGAAACTGATCAGCCCCAGCAACTCGTAGCTCTTCCTGATCAACCTTACGAGACCGCTCTCGCGCAACCCGTAGCTATCGAGAAAGTCCGCGGCCTCGGCGTCGTCCATCTCCGCCAACTCGGCTTCAACCTTGCCGCAGATTGCCGTCGCGCCCGAGTTCTCGCGCTTGGCCAGATCTTCAAGCTTGAATTTCGCAACCGCCGACTCCAGATCGTCGCCGAGCGTCGCGCTCTCGCCGATATTCAGCGCGTACAGAATAGGCTTCTGCGATAGGAACATGAAGCCCCGGATGAGCTTCTTCTCTTCCGGAGTCATCTCCAACTCGCGCAGCGGCTGCTCTTTCTCGAGCGCATCCTTCGACCGCAGCAGCAGCGCATGTTCGCGCTCCAGTTCGCCGGTGCGCTGTTTCTTCAGATCCTTTTCCACGCGCTCGATGCGCTTCTCGATCTGCGTCAGGTCGCTGACCATCAGATCGAATTCCACGTTCTTCACGTCACGCAGGGGATCGATCGGCCCCACGTGCGGAATCGAGTCGTCTTCGAAGGCGCGAAGCACGTGAATGAGCGCGTCGACGTTGCGCAGATTGGCCAGGAACGCGGTCTCCTTCAGCGCCTCCTGCCCGATTGCGGCCACATCGACATATTCCACCTGCGCAAACGTGGTCTTCTTGGGCGAATAGAGGGCCGAGAGCTTGTCTAGTCGCTCGTCGGGCACGCGCGCCACGCCAATGTGTGCCTCGCGGGAAAACCCCCGATCCTCGAGCTTGGCCTTGGTCAGAATTTTGAAAAGCGAAGTCTTGCCTACCTGCGGCAGGCCGATTATGCCAGTCTTCATAAATGATTCCGTTGCGGCCTCGCACAGCGCGTCAACGCACGCTCGGGCCTCTTCGATGATACAAGAGCAGGGAACGGAGAACAGAGAAATGGGAGCAGAGAATAGAGAAAAGAGAACAGAGAAAATGGTGCTATATTTTAACGGCTGTTTTGCGCCTCACAAACTTGAGTCCGGTCAACAGCTCAGAAACAGCAGCAATCTTCACGTCCACAATGCCTGCGGCGAGCCCGGTTTCGCGCACGTCGTTCTCGTTAATGGCGTGACCTTTGCCCTTTCGATAAACAATCCACAGATGCGCGCCAGCGAGGACCAGCTTCAACGACCTCTCGAACGCGCCCTCAAGTTCAGGCCTCGTGTTCACGCGAGCGATAATCACGTCGGCCTTGCCTCGCGGAACGATCTGCCCATCTGCGATTGCGCTGCGCAGAGACTCGTCGTCAACCTGGCCGATCACTTTGATCCTGGTGGCCGGCGCAATTCCGAGCTTCCTGGCGAGCGTCGGCGGAGGCGCGTCAGAGACTTTGCATGATTGCGGAGTGCTGCCCTTGCCAATCGTCGTCATGAGGCCGCCGCCGTATTCCCGTTGCAGAAAACGTGCTGAGGCTTGCCGAGTTACTGGTGCAGATCGCGGTGCGCTTCAGCCCAGGCAACCGTCACCACGGTTCCCAAACCCAGAAGCAGAATAACCAGTTCCACATCTTCGCTGCGGTTGTGGAGCTTGTTGAAGTCCGCGGTGTAAGGGTTTGCAGGATCGTTGGTGTTGATCGCGCCACCTGATGCCATTTGGTCGCGATCCATGGCAGGAATGATGACGTACTGCGAATAGGCAGTGAAGAGCATCATCAGCACCACCAGAATCATCGGCGCCAGAACGTTACGCGGCTTGTAGATGTTCCATGCCGGAGCCAGCGCCAGCAGACCGAGCGCAATCACGCCTGAGACCATTCCCGTGCCATGCAGAATGCGGATCAGGTGGCCAACGATTGTGCCGGCGGCGTGAGTGTCGGGCATGAGCGTTGTAAAGGTGACTGCTGCGACGATGGGGAAAAAGATTTCAGCGCCGAGCCAGACGATCAACGCAAGATAAAGCAGCGTGCGAAGCAGGGTCTTCATTGGGGAAGAATACAACAGGGAACAGGGAATAGGGAGTAGGGAATAGTAGCAGTAGCCAATCGCCAGCAGTCGACGAGTGGCTACTGGCTATTGGCTACTGGCTGTTGGCTACTTCTTTTTCAACGCCCGCTTCAACACAATCTCGAGGGCGGCTTTTTGCTCGGCGTATTCATGGCTTGAGAGCGTTCCCGCGATACGCTCGCTCTCGAGCTCGAACATCTCGTCTTTCAGGACGCTGAGCAGCGCGACGTTTCTGTTTGCGGGCGATGACGCGTATGCGGTCGCGGGCAGTTGGCCCGGAACTGCGACCTGCGCGGGCCCGACTACTACCGCTCCTGCCGGTTTGCGAAGCAGGAATGCGGCCGCCGCAATCAGCACGATCGCAAGGCCTCCCAAAATCCACCAGGTGTACTTGCTGAGCGGATTCGGCGTGTTGATAGGCGCGCCAATTCCGCCGCCGGGTTGAGTGGTTGGCGCAGCAGCCTGCTGGCCGTTATCGCCCTGCCCCCCCTGCTGCTCGCGGGGCAGGGAACCGGTCCCCGATACGGTAAAGGCCAAAGCCTTGCCTGGGGTGGCGTTTTTGGCGAGGAACGTGAGTACGCCGGGGTCGCTGTTGACCGGCTTGAAATCGGAGCTGGTGATGCTCATTGACTTGGGCATGATCACCGCAACGTTATCGGCCGGAAGCGTGACCACGGGTTTGAAGTCGAGCTTACCGCTGGAATAAGGCAGCGTGTAGCTCACCTGGAACTGCGTATCCTTGTCGCCGTCGTCGGGCTGAATGGGGAAGTTGAACGCGTAGTGGCCCTTGGGGCCGTCGGGATCGAGAGTCAGCGAGGTGGGCAGTCCGCTTGGCCGCTGCGCCTGCGTGTCAGTAACCTGTGCGCCGTCGGGCAGCACAATCTCAAACGAGCGCTTGCTCCATTGCGTGGTCGGGGGCGTGCTGGTGTTATGTACCAGCCAGCGTTCGCTTACGCTGAGCTGGCCGCTGGCATCGGTCTCCATCTCCATGATGTCGGCTTCAATGAAGACGCCCTGCACTTTTTGCGCAACATCAAAGACCGATACGTCGCCTGGCCCTGCGCCCTGGGGAGCAGCAATAAAGTAAGGCGCGCCCTGGTGCGTTACGCGAATCAGATATGGACCAGCTCCCGGCCCGTTCAATGTGTAATGGCCCTGCGCGTTGGTGGTGGCGTGAGCAACCGCTCCCATCGCCGCCTGCACATCGAGCAGCTCCACGGTGTCGCCCACGGCGGGTTTGCCGGTGGTTTTGTCGGTTACGGTGCCTGAAACCGGCGCTGCGTGGGCCGCGGCCGCACCGGCCAGGAGACTGAATGCAAAGATGGCTGTAAAAATTTTGGTCGATTTCATTGTCTGTCGTATTCTCTCAATTTTTGTTACGCGCCGTCCGGCGTTTTCTGATCACTGACCACTGTTTTTACACTTGCAGATGGTCGATCTCTGCCAGCAGCACGGCGGTTTCGTTCTCAAGCAGTGCGCGCTGCACCTCAAAGTCCTCTTCCGGATACTTCCCAGCCCGGTGCTCAAAGTTCAAATCGCGCAGGTTCTCGTAGAGTTGATCTTTGCGCTCGAGTAGAAAATCGAGCCTCGTCTTTTCCTTCTGGCTGGCAAAGGCATTCTCAGGCCAGAAGGTGTAAACCAGCAGTGTGATCAGCAGCATGAATCCCGCAACTATTCCCTGGGTCTCAGTCATTGCTCAAATCCTCCTCCGTCCATTCCAGTCTCGCGACGGATGCGATCACGCCGCTCAAGCTCGGCCGGGTCGATCGCGCCCGGATCGGCGCTTGCCGCGGCGGCCTTCGCTCTAACGATTGAAATCCCCGACCAGCGCCGGACCAGCAAGATGGTACCCAGCAGCGCGGCGGCAAATACGGCAAACGGCGCGATCCACGCCACCAGATCAAAGCCATGCGTGGTTGGAGCAGCCAGTACAACAGCGCCGTACTTGGCGGTAAAAGCCGAAAAGATTTCCTTGTCGTTCATGCCTGAAGAAATGTCGGCACTCAGTTCGGCAAGCTCCTTGTCGCGATCGGGGCAGCCCACGTGATCGCACTCGCCCAGCAACTGCGCGCAGCCGCATTGGCACATCAGCCGGTGATCGAGGTCGCTGATTCGAGAGCTTGGGCTGCTTGCTCCAAGCGAAAAGCAGACAGCAACCGCGAGCACCGCAACTTCAACAAATCTCGTCCAAAAAGTGAAGCGCGATGGAGTCGTCATCAATCGCCTCCTTTGAAAATGGGCTCTACGGGAATGACGCGCGCAGCCGGTACTTTCAAAGCCGCCGTTGCCGGGGTCAGGCTTGGAACCAGCGCGATAAACGTACCCAGCACCATCACCACAAGCCCGGCCCAGATCCAACTTACAAGCGGGTTCATGATTGCCTTGATGATGGGGTGGCCGGTGTCGGGGTTTGTGCCTTCGTAGACCACGTACAAATCCCATCCGATGGTGGAGTGAATTGCGACCATCGTCTCCGGCTGACCCTCCGACAAATAGACGCGCCGCTCGGGCAACATCTGGAACTGGTACTTGCCGCCCTTTGACACATTCAGCATGGCGTACTCGGAGTTATAGAGCGCGTTGGAGTCTTGCGTGAAGCCTGTGCAATCGAGCTGATAGGGACCGATATTCAAGTGGTCGCCGACGGCCAGTTCGCTTTCGACGTTACGGTTGAAGGCCGAGCCAGCCAGGCCGATGACCACGATCACCACGCCGATGTGCACCAGGTAGCCACCGTAACGGCGCGTGTTGCGGCGGGTGAGCAGCCAGGTAGATGAAAACAGGTTGCGGCCGGTTTGTTTCGAAATGACGGCTGCGCCCCGCAGAAACTCGGAGATGATGGCGGTGAGTACCGCGGCCGAAACTGCAAAGTCAACCAGCGCGTAGAAGTTGCCCGAAGAGAATTGTCCGTCGGTCCACGGCCTGACACCCACCGCAAGGCAAACGATGACCGTCACCCACAAGGCAACCACCGGAAGGACGAAGTTCTTTTTGATGCTTTTGAGTGAAGCGGCGCGCCAGGGCAGCAGCGGCCCCACGCCGGTAAGCAAGACAAGGAAGAGCCCGATGGGCACGGCCACGCGGTTATACCAGGGCGCTCCGACGGTTACCTTGTTGCCGACGACATATTCCGAGAGGATGGGAAAGAGCGTTCCCCACAGAATGACGAAGCAGGCCGTGAGCAGCACCAGGTTGTTGAACAGGAAGCTGGACTCGCGGCTCACCAGCGACTCAAGATGATGTTCGGTCTGAAGGTGATGGCGATTGTAAATGTAGGTGAAGATGCAAACCGCGAGCACTACGCCCATGAAGACCACGAACCATGTGCCAATGGAGGATTGCGCGAAGGCGTGCACCGAACTTACCAGGCCGGCGCGCGTAAGCAGCGTGCCGAGCAGCGTGAGCAGGAAGGTGGAGAAGATGAGCCAGACGTTCCAGCTCTTCATCATTCCCTTGCGTTCCTGCATCATTACCGAGTGCAGGAAGGCTGTGCCGGTGAGCCAGGGCATGAAGCTGGCGTTCTCAACCGGGTCCCAGCCCCAGTAGCCGCCCCAGCCAAGCACTGCGTAGGCCCAGTGCATGCCGAGGAAGATGCCGCAAGTGAGGAAGAGCCAGGTGACCAGCGTCCAGGTGCGGGTGATCTTGATCCACTTTTCACCGGGGTAGCGCATCATCAAAGCGCCCAGCGCAAAGGCAAAGGGAACCGAGAAGCCGACATAACCGAGGTAAAGCATCGGCGGGTGAATCACCATCTCGGGATACTGCAGCAGCGGATTCAGCCCGTTGCCGTCCATTGGGACGACGCCCGCCTGCTGTAGAGCAAAGAGTGCCGCCGGCCCGACGCCGAAGGGATGTGTAACCTGGACGGCGGGGAGCAGCGCAAAGGGCGAGGCAGGGAAGCAAAGCAACAGCAGGAAAAAGGTCTGCACGCCGGCCAGGATGGTTCCGGCGTAGGCGTAAAGCTTGACGTCGGTTTTGTGGCGAAGGCGAAGCACGAAACCGTAGACGGCCAGCAGCCACGCCCACAGGAGCAGCGAACCCTCCTGGCCGCTCCACATGGCGGCGAATTTGTAAGCAGGGTTGAGAGCGCGGTTGGAGTGCTCAAGGATGTAGGTGAGGGAAAAATCGTTGGTGAAGACGGCCCAAAGCAAAGCGAAGGCCGCACCGGTGACCGCGATGAATCCGGCGATCCCAGCCCGGCGCGCAGTATCTGCCAGCCGCTCGGGGGAAATCTGCGCCGGCTGGCCCGTGGCTATCAGCCGCAGGGCAACCGTGCCGGCGAGCAGATTGTAGACCGCCAGCGCCAACGCAATCAGAAGCGCAAAACTACCGAATGCTGCCATTTAGGACTCCAGGATGATGCCCACTCTTGAGGAACGGGGACGAGTTAATTCTCTACCATCATAGGAGGTCTGCTTGTGATTTGGCTCACACCAAAGGACTGATGCTTTCCCGAGAGCCGGGACGCCTTGCAAACGCTGCTTCGATCCTCTTAATAGA
Organism: uncultured Occallatibacter sp.; assembly: GCA_964528915.1. Lineage (GTDB taxonomy): Bacteria > Acidobacteriota > Terriglobia > Terriglobales > Acidobacteriaceae > Telmatobacter. The sequence goes on along the minus strand of CAZGUD010000001.1, from coordinate 125,339 downwards.
GAGGTGACAAGGGTTAACGCGATTGGCGCGCAAAAGAAATGCTTAGGAACTGATCCCGGGCTTGTCGTGATCGATGAGGGGCTATCGACCGTTTCCGTTCATCATCTGGCCCGCAATTTCAACGAGCTCGTCGCTGCCAGCGGGCTTGGGCACAAAGCGAATGCCAGATTTGCCGTAATCGGTGGCGATTTCGTTGCCGGTGGCCAGTACCAGCACCGGTACGTTGGGTCTGCGGGTTTGCAGTTCGGCTACGAACTCCGGGCCGCCCAACCCGGGCCGGTGATGGCCCGAGATTACGAGGCCCAGGCGGCTCGAAAAGGTAGGCTCTTCAATCAGGCACAGGGCTTCTGCAGCGTCTGACACGCGGACCACATCGTGAAAGCGCTTTTCGAGCGCCGACACGCGTACGAACGCCTGCAGCGGATCGTCATCGACTAAGAGAATTGTTCTCATTAACCCCGGGGCCCCGCGACCCTGTCAGCACAGAACTGATCTGGGCCACAGTCGGATCAGATGACAATTTGGTGAAAACTGTTGCCCGGGCGGCTGGCTTTTTGTTGCAGGTTGATACCAAGGCCGGTTCGACTTATCAGGCGGCGGCCCAGCGGCCAAATTAGATGATGTGCGAGTGTAGGGCGCAGATTTCGGCCACCGACTCTGAGGCATCCCTGGTGAATCCCGATCTGGGATAGGCACAGAAGAGGGAAAACGAATGCCGCTCGCAATACTTCTGCCAAAGGAACTCGAGCCTGACAGTGGCCGCAGGCAATCCGTCGGCCCAAAGCAGGGCAACCATCTCGCCGAATGCGCGCACCCGCGGGCCATTGGCTGTGGCACGGCGTAGCAGACCATCGACGAAACTGTTGAAGAGTCCTTCGTCGGGCATTCCTGCCACCATGAAGCTGGTGAGGGCGGTGGCCGCATCGAGCGTTACAAACCGGTCCTCGCGGGTGGCGCGTCCCAGATCGACCCCGAAGCCAGCCAGGCTAATCCTCAGAGCTCTCAAATGCTCCGCAGTGGCGATCACGATCGCAGTCTCGTTGGAGTTCAAGGCGCTGCCCACGAAACCGGTGAGAGTATCGATCAGTGCGGCGTCATTCTGGTAAATCTGCGCAAAGTGTTGAGAAGGGGCAATTTCGCCCCAGAAGATTCGAGCCTCTCTTGATTCGAGGCGAATCTCACTTGTCTTTGAATCCCGCTCTTCAATCGTTAATAGCATGTATATATAAGGCCCGCGGATATGCGGGTACACCTGATCAGATGCAAGTCAGGGGAGTTGAGTATGGTTGTCACTCCCCAAATATGAATCGGTGTTGATGGGATCGCGAATCCTGGTGGCGATTTCAATCTCCAACTCAAAAGCTCAGGCTCGATCGGGGAGATCCCGAACAACGGCAGCGGAGGCATTACGTTCTGGGCGGTCTTAGGCTACACTGTTCCGGCAAGAACAAACGTGCCTTTGAGGCACGCGAAAGGTGAATGTGCGGATATGAAGAAGATCATCGGCGGCATCGTAGTTTTTTTCGCTCTGGCAGGTACTGTTTCACTTATGGCGCAGGCAGCCCAGCCGGCAGCTCCTCAAGCGCCTGCGCAGGCTGCTGCTCCAGCGGCAGCGCCAACGCTCACGGCTGACGAAGTGGTGGCCAAGTACGTGGATGCCATCGGTGGAAAAGAGGCGATCGGGAAGGTGAAGTCGATCTCGATGGACACGTCGGTGCAGGTGATGGGCAACGACGCTCCGGGCACGACGGTGGTTGTTGACGGCGTAGGCTACAAAAACGAGACCACGTTCAACGACTCCAAGATTGTTCAGGTTTACACGGCCAAGGGTGGATGGCAGGTAAATCCGATGGCCGGCATCACCGATCCGACGCCGCTGCCTGACGATCAGTACATATCAGGCAAGGAACAGATTTATGTAGGTGGGTCGCTTTACGACTACGCGGCCAAGGGCAGCAAGATTGAATTGCTGGGCAAAGACGCCGATACCTACAAGATCAAGCTGACAACCAAGGACAACCAGGAAACGACTTACGTGATTGACGCTGCCACTTTCCTGCTCAGATCGACGGTCCGTAAAGGCAAGATGCAGGATCAGGATGTGGACATTACGTCCAACTACAGCGATTACAAGAAGACGGACACGGGTTACCTGGTTCCATCGACAATCGGGGTGGATTTTGGCGGGCAGTTCCAGCTCACGATTTCAGTGACCAAGGTAGTAGTGAACCCGACCATTGATCCCGCGATCTTCGACATGCCGAAGGCGGATGCTGCACCGGCAACGCCGAAGAGCTAGTGGCACGACAGCTACACAGAATCAGCGCGGATCTGGGCTGATTCTGTGTGGATCTGTACAGATTCTGTGCGGTGGAATTGCTGCAAGCTGTTGATTCTGTTGATGCGATCTACTGCTGCACAGTTTCTGCGGGGATTTTGAGGATAAAGGAACAGTGGGGTGGGAAGCGCGGTCTCTCCGGTCCCCAAGTGCGAGGGATCGCCGCCATCCGTCCGTCTGGTTTCGATTGGCCGCGTTCTCATTCCACTCTTGTCTCATGGGTTCATGATGCGCCAAAGGGGATTAATTCCCGGCAAGTGAGTCCGTCTCTTTTTTTATTTTGGTTTGAAGGGGACGGGTACGGGTTTGGGTCCGCATAAGTGGGAACCGGTTTTTGCTGTAGAGTCAATGGCGCCAGTTGCAATGAACCGCCATTCCTCACTCAACCGTCAGCACCGCCGGATAGCTATTCACACCGCCGTTGCCATTGCTGACCGTCACTGTGAAAACTGCGCCGTCGTCTGCCATTGATGCCGGGGACGGCAGCGAGTAACTGGCACTGTTCGCCCCCGTGATATTGGAGCCGTTCCTCTGCCACTGGTAGGTCAGAGTTGGTGACCCCGCTCCGGTGACGGTGAAAGTCACCGGCTGGCCGGCCGCGACTTTCATGCTATAAGGCTGCACGGCGATGGTTGGGGCGACTGAACCCGAAGAGATCGCAGGCGGGCCCTCTGAAGTGCAGCCGGCGAAATTGCAGCCAACCTGAACCGACGAATTCATCTGCGTGGCGCCCGGAGCCATTGGGCCGTTGTTGGTCGCGGGGCACACAACAGAGCCGCTTTGAAGCACTGGCACAAGCACAAGGTTGTTGACCAGCTCCGTAGTTCCGCAAGGCGTGCTCAGATTGGACCATATGTAGGCCGTGCTGTTGACGTCGGGAATCGTGTTGTTTTCTACAGGGTTGTTGTTCGGCCATGTAATTCCGGGGTTGGCAAAATTTAGAAGCACACTTGAGTACTCGTCATTCCAGAAAACATTCTGGTCGACCTGGAATCCGTTGGAGCCGCTATCCAGATAGACACCGGGAAGCGGATAATCATCCGCGGCCCCGGGCAACAGCGATTGCGTGTCATGAAACCAATTGTTGTGGATTACCGTTCCCGCGGCCGAACCCTGAAATTGCCAGATGCTCGCATAAATCTCGCCTCCATCGCGGGAAACCATCATCGCGGAGTACATATTGTTGTAACTTATGTCCTCATTGAAGCCGTTCATGAAGTCGATGCCAAATCGGCCATCCGCGAAAACGGTGTTGTAATTGACCTCGTTGTTGGCGCCCACATTTGTCGAGAAGGTGATTGCGGAACAGTAATTCGCCGCGTAATCAACATATCGAATCAGATTGTTGGTTACGGTGTCATTGCTTCCCACCAGTGCAACGCCGTTGCCCGCGCTGTATGCAATTGCGCTGTTCTCCAACACGTTACCCGTGCCGTCCAGGATGATTCCGCTGGTCGAGGTATACGTGAATTCGTTTGAGGCTGCCCATCCGGGCGTATCGAAGAGATCGGTGAACTGCGATACGTACTGCGCATTGATTCCGTTGATTGTGTTGTTTGTGCTCGATGCGTCGGTGTTGATCGTGGTGGCGAAAAGATTGACGTATTCGATGGTGACATTCGAGTCGCCGCTCAAATCGAATCCGAACTGCCGCTGCTTGGCGGTCACGTTAAGCGATCCGGGATTGACGCCGCCCGGCGCCCACAGATAGAGAACGCCCGCGCTGGAGTCATAAAACCACTCCTCCGGCACATCGAGTGCGCCGAGGAACCGATAAAGATAGTAGTAGCCGCCGGGAACGGGCTCAACGTAGGGCGGAATTCCGGCGCCATCGAGCGTGAACGTGAGCTGGCCTGTAGAAGACGCGGTAACCGTGCCGGTCAACGGGTCCCAGGGATCGGTGCCGCTCCAGATGTGAATCTTGGCGCCGGTCCAGTTGATATTGGGCAGATTTGGATCTACCACTTCGGTGTCTGTCGTCCCGCTGCCCAGTGTGGCCCAGTTTACATGGAAGAGATCGTTGCCATTGGGCCATCGCGCCTCGGTCATCATCTGGTTTCCAACAAAAATCTGGTTTGCGTCTCCGCTGAGCAGCGTCACATTCGTTTTGTAAATCGACCCCTGATACAGGGTCCAGCCAGTCACAGGGTCGGAGCCGTCGACGGTGACCGGCTCGCCGTTGTACGAGGTAATTGTGATGCCGGAGTTTGGCGTCACGGTTTCGCGGTAGGTGCCGGCGCGAATGGCGCAGATGGACCCGCTGGATACTGTGGATGCACATTTCTGGATGGTGAGATACGGGTCGGTAATCGTTCCTGGATTGGTATCGCTGCCGTTTGGCGCGACAAAACTCACGTTGCTCGGTATGCTGCCGGTAATTGTAAACGGAACCGAACCCGATATGCCGCCCCCCGGTCCCGGATTGACGACAGTAACGCTGGCATCTCCGGCAAACGCTATGTCTGCGGCGGGAATGGCCGACGTAAGCTGGTTCGCACTCACCCAGGTCGTTGGAATTGGAGGCTGCCCGACACTTCCGTTCCACTCGACGGTCGATCCCGGTAAGAAGCCGCTCCCATTTACAGTGATGGTGAATGCGCCGCTGCCTGCCGCCGCAGATGATGGCGAGATCGACATAACTTCTGGAGCCGGAGTATTGACCGCAAATACTGCCTCTGCGGATGGACCGCCTCCGGGAGGCGGATTAACAACACTGACTACCGCGTTCTGTCCGGCAGCCATGTCAGTTGCGCTTATGGCGGTGGTCAGCTGGGTTGAGCTCACATAGCTAGTGGCGCGGCTGTTGCCGTTCCACAGAATGGTTGATGCAGAGATGAAGCCCGATCCGTTGACGGTCAATGTGAATGCCGGTGCGCCGGCAGCGGCTGACGACGGAGAAAGCGAAGTAATGGATGGAACTGCATTGTTGGTAGCGAAGGTGAGTGTTTGAGATGTTCCTCCACCTGGAGCAGGGTTCACTACCGTTACGTTTGCTGTTCCTGTGGTCGCAATGTCCGTGGCAGAGATGGCAGCCGTGAGTTGCGTTACAGATGAATAGGTCGTGGTGCGGTTATTGCCATTCCACTGCACCGTTGAACCCTGTATAAACCCGTTGCCGTTTACCGTAAGCGTGAATCCAGCACCCCCGGCTATCGCAGTCGTCGGTGAGAGCGAGATTGCGGTAGGCACTGGATTTGAAGGAGGGGGATTCACGGATGATGACGAGGAGCCGCAGCCTGAAAGCGCTTCAACTATTAGAAGCGGTATCAGCGCAAGGATAGCCTTGCTGATCCCTGGAAGGGTTCCGTGACCTCTCATGGCCTTCGAATCTCCAGTTGAATTTGCGTCTGCATATTAAGGCTGCGCGCAATAGAGACACAAGCCCATTGATCACACCAATGCGACCAACTCGATCGTTTCCTGCTCGCGCTCGAAACAATTGCGGGCGTATGGCTGATGGCTGGCGTTGGGGGTGCGGTGGGGGTTCGTGGTCTCCCCGGTCCCCAGGTGCGAGGAATCACCACCCCACGGACGAAGACCTGTCCGCGGGGACCCCGGACCAGGGCACCCCGCAATGAATGCCAGGCCCACTCATCGCGAAAAGACTGCGATACATGGGGCACAGATTCTCGCGCAGATTTTCGTTTCTGCCGAGCCTATCGCGTGTGTCAGCGAGGCTTGTTCACAGCTTGCTTGCCATCCATCGATCATTGCGACGGGGAATTGTCGGTGGGCAATATGCGGACCTCGGTGCGAAATACGTGGTAATTCTCAAATGCCACGTCGTTCAGAGTCGTCTTGTAGACCCTCATCGACTTGAAAGGTCTTTTGATCGAGGTGCCCTGTTCCGTGTACAAGATCCAAACGATGTCCGGATTCCACACTTTCGAGACGGCAACACTGCGCACCGGGCAAATGTAGGTCAAGGCTCCAATCTCGACGGGACCATACTCCACCATGATGTCGCCGCGGAGGATGGAATAGCCGGGTTCAAGATCCGCCTGCAACGTCATGCGCATGATGCTGCCCGTGGCCGGATCGACGGTGATCTGTCCGTGATACCCCGTAGTTCGCACAAGAGGATTGGGTTCGTCCTTGTCAGGGGACGGATAGGCCACCTGGTAATGCGATCCCGCTTCGGGCACCACATAATTGAAAACCGCTTGTTGCCCCGTCGCACCCTGTTCCCAATGGCTCCAGGTCATTCCATTGCGGGCGGCGTCTCCTATGACGGTCACCAGGATGGGGCCAAAAACTCCCGAGGTCACCAGGCCTTTGTCTTCCTCTTTCACCTTCTTTGACTGCTCCGCCTCCCTATCCACGACCTCTTTTCCATTCTGATAGAGGACGGTTGCAGTGTAGTCCGCCTTGTGGCTCCAGGTTGGGACCTCCTCCTCTGTGTCCCGCACACTTGGCATTGGCGAAGGCTGCGGGATGCAAGGTCCGCGGCGAGAGATTTTTTCGCAGTCTGTCGAGGCCGCCTCCGGCTTTGGCGAAGTCTCCTCATAAGTCACCGTATTGCGCGTGGCCATGAAGTTGGGCAGCTTGGGAACTGTCTTTTCAAGATAATCGAGGGCGAGGCCGACAATGCGGCGTTTCTCGGCCAGATCCGGGTTGGGCGGGCCGGCGGGATCGGGCGCTGGAGGATCGAGAAAGGCCGACGCGTCGGCCAGCGCCACCAGTGCCTGCAGAGACTTTGGACCCGGCAATCCAGCCTTCATCGACGCCAGCCTCGAAGTGGTCAGCCGCTCCCTGAGCCGGATGGTGGTGAGTTGCCGCGCCACCGCCGTATCCGACTTTCCGTGGGCTGCATCCAGGGACTTGACCAACTGCTCCACGGTGATGCCCGCCGTTTTGTCCGAGATGGTTGAGTCCAATGTGCCAGGGGGCGGAGCCACCACGTAGGGCTGGCCGTCGATGAGGATCTGGAAGCCGTCGGACCAGACTTTTCCGCTTCCGTCCAGTCGAACGCCGAAGAAAACTTGGCCCGCGAGCCGGCTGATGGGCAAGGTGATGGAGTATTCCTTCCAGTCGTGGGTACCCTTCAACTGATGAAAGCCCATGCCGGTAGAGGTAATCAGGCGGCCGTCCAGTTCTTCACGCAAATAGAGTTCCGCGGCCCCTTTCACCGCCTCGGTGCGCAGGAAGCCGCGCAGTTCGACTTCTTTGCCGAAGAACTCAAGGGGAATCACTTTGCCAAATTCCGACTTTGCCCTGGGGGCGTCCGGACTTTGCTCGATGCGCACGGTCCGTCGCCCAGCATGAAGAATTTCCGGGTCTACCGAAACTGTTGACGGCTCATTCGAATCCCATTGTGAGAGCCCCGTGCCTGCCGATCCGGTGCTCAGGCTGAGGACTTCACCGATGGCGACAAAGCCGGGAGGATTCACTGGGGTGCTGGTTTGAGCGGAACAGGAAAGCATTAAAGCCGTACAGAAAAAAGCGCATAGAGGGCGGCGCATGCGCCCAATGATACGCGCCGACACGGAGCCGCAATCGCATACGCTCCGCCGCGGGCGGTACACAAAACTTTCGCGCGCTGGACTCATCGGTAAGCCATAAAGCCGTGTCATTTCAAGTCAGGATTGAAAGCCAGCTTTAATTATTATCCGAAAAGGAATTCCTTGGTGCGCAGGTCCTTGATGGTGTCGCGGAGTTTGGCTGCCTTCTCGAATTCAAATTTCTTGGCGGCTTCGCGCATTTCGGTCTCGAGCTTCGCAATGTATTGGTCGAGCTGCTCCTGGGTGGTGAATTCGGGCAAGCCTTCAGTTTCTTCAATGGCAACATCGCCGTACTCGGCCTTGAGAATCTGGGCCAGGCCCATGTCGACCTTGCTGATGATCGACTGCGGCGTGATGCCGTTTTCTTCGTTGTAGGTGCGCTGGATGGCGCGGCGTCGGTCGGTCTCGTCGATGGCGCGTCGCATGGAGTCGGTTACGCGGTCGGCGTAGAGAATCGCCCGGCCCTCGATGTGGCGCGCCGCGCGGCCCATGGTCTGGATGAGCGAGCCCGCCGAGCGCAAAAAGCCTTCCTTATCGGCGTCGAGAATGGCCACGAGCGACACCTCGGGCAGGTCGAGGCCTTCGCGCAGCAGGTTGATGCCGATGAGCACGTCGAACTCGCCCTTGCGCAGGCCGGAGAGGAGCTGAACGCGCTCGAGGGTCTCAATCTCAGAGTGCATGTAGCGGCAGCGGACGCCGACCTCGGTGTAGTAGCCGGCCAGATCCTCGGCCATGCGTTTGGTGAGAGTGGTGACGAGGACACGTTCGTTGCGCTTGGCGCGGTCGCGAATCTCGGCGAGCAGGTCATCGATCTGGCCTTTTACGGGACGGATTTCAACTTGCGGGTCGACCAGACCTGTCGGCCGGATGACTTGCTCGACAACTACGCCGGCGGAGCGCGTGAGCTCGTAGGGGCCGGGCGTGGCGGAGACGTAGATGGTCTGGTGGATACGGTTCTCAAATTCCTCGAACTTAAGTGGACGGTTGTCGCGCGCCGAGGGCAGGCGGAAACCGTAGTCGACGAGATTCTGCTTGCGGCTTTGATCTCCGTACCACATGCCATGAACCTGCGGAATGGTGGCGTGGCTCTCGTCGACGAAGAGGAGGAAGTCGCGCGGGAAATAGTCGAGCAGCGTGGGCGGTGGTTCGCCGGGCAGGCGGCCGCTGAAGTGGCGCGAGTAGTTCTCGATGCCGTGGCAATAACCCATGGACTTGATCATTTCGAGATCGAATCGGGTGCGCTGGTGGACGCGCTGCGCCTCGACCATGCGGCCTTCTGACTCAAGTTGAGCGACCCATTCGCCCAGCTCTTTCACGATGGAATCGACAGCCTGGGCCTTGCGCTCGGGCTGAACCACATAGTGGCTCTTGGGGTAGATGGGCAGGCGCGAATACTTCTGCTTGACGGTGCCGAAGAGAGGATCGATTTGGGAGAGCGACTCGATTTCGTCGCCGAACATTTCGATGCGGTAAGCGGTTTCGTCGTAGGTGGGAAAGACCTCGATCACGTCGCCGCGCACCCGAAAAGTTCCGCGGCGGAAGTCATTGTCGTTGCGTTCGTAGAGGATTTCGACCAACCGGCGCGTAATGTCTTTGCGGCTGATCTGCTGGCCTTTTTCGAGCAGGAGCAGCATGCCGTAGTAGGCCTCGGGCGAGCCGAGTCCGTAGATGCAGGAGACTGAGCTGACGATGATGGAGTCGCGGCGTTCGAAGAGCGAGCGCGTGGCCGAGAGGCGAAGCTTGTCCAGCTCCTCGTTGATGGTGGCTTCTTTCTCGATGTACAGGTCGCCGGCGGGGATGTAGGCCTCGGGCTGGTAGTAGTCGTAGTAGGAGACGAAGTACTCGACGGCGTTCGACGGGAAAAACTGCTTGAACTCGTGGTAGAGCTGGGCGGCGAGGGTCTTGTTATGGGCCAGGATGAGGGCCGGGCGGTTGGACAGCTCGATGACCTTGGCCATGGTGAAGGTTTTGCCGGAGCCGGTAACGCCGAGCAGGACCTGATGCTTTTCTCCGGCGGCGAGGCCGTTCATCAGCTCCTCGATGGCGCGGGGCTGGTCGCCCTTGGGCTTGTAGGGGGTTACGAGCTGGAAGTCCATAACTCGATTATATCGGCAGAGCGAAGAAACTACGAAAGTATGCTAACCTGTTCCAGATATGCCTTCGCACGCGGAAGATCTCTTTAACAAATACCGGAATCGTGCCCGTCCACTCTCACAGCGCCCCTTCGTCGGCGTCATTGCGTACCCTCTTTTGCAGGGGGCTTCGGCTTGCTAATCGGAGCCCGGGGTTTGCTGGCCGGGGCCTTTGGCTTGCTTGCTGGCTTTATGGGATTGCCTTGAGCATCCCATTCCGTCGTGGGCATGCTAGCCGGGGCCTTTGGCTTGTTAGCGGTAGCCCTCCCGCTTGCCGGATGAGGCGGTACCCGGGAGTCGAACGTCAGCACTTGGATTTCATCTTCCGCTGCCGTGAGCCTGTTCTCTAGAGTTTCAATCTTTGTTTCGGCGGAGTGAAGATCGAATTCGGTTTGTTTAAGTTTGTTCTGCAGGTCCAGGATGTCGGTTTCAAGATCGCCGTTGGTTGTCAGCAGAGAGTGTAGGTCCTCAACACTCGTCTTCAGCCGTATTTGGTTTTCATTAAGACAGTTTTGTCCGTTCTCCAGGTCCTCGACTGTGGCTGCGTTTACCCTTCCGTCCAAGTCTACGGTGTACATCTTCAGGGCGGGCGGAAACCCGCAATCCTTGTACTGGGACCAAGTTTGAGCATAGAGAGGCAGGACGCCCGTAGCGGGCAATAAGACAAAAATACTGGACAGAAGAAACTTCGCTTGAGTTTTCACGAGCCGTTCCCCCTTCGTGCTGGTGCTCGAAGTATCCTAACCGCCGTCACCCCGACGCCGCTCCTTAATGAGTTGAACAACGTCTATAAGCTGTTTGACCTTTCCGGGCAATGCGCGCCGTTCACGCTCCTGAATGGCAGCTTGTTCTCCCTTGTAGGTCAATTTCAGATTCTGGAAGAAGACCCCGTCTGCGTTCTTTGATCGTTTGCCTCGAATAAACCCGCGAACGATATGTTTCTCTATCGCGCTGCGGACGTTAGCAAACGCGGTGCGGTACTCCGGGGCGGTGACTTGGATGTTAGGATTCAGCGTCTCGGTCAATGTGTACGTCGAGAAGGGAACGTCTGGAGACTCGTAGACTGCGATCAGAACGTCACCCTCAGTGCCGTCGAATTCGGTTTCGGGTCGCGACATCCAGTTAACCCCCGTCTAAGTCTAGTGGCGGCACGTACATGAGCTGGGGGGAGGATTGAGACCGGAGCTTACGCCGCATCCAGATAAAGCCGCTTGCCCAATGCCCTGAGAGCCGCGTCAATGCGGTCGATTTTGGTGGCGTGCTTGAGGTTCGTCAGGCGGTTCACTTCCTGACGCGTAGCCCCGATACGCCGCGCCAGTTCGACAGGGCGCACCTTTTGACGCAGCATTTCATTGAGCAGCAGAACCTTGGCCGCAACGCTGGGAGCCAATTCCACAACCGCCTGGCCGCGCTTTGGCTGAGAGGGCATCGGAACCGGACGCTGGTCGTCAAAATAAAACTCCATCGCTGTTTCGAGAGCTTCCTTCGCCATTTCTAGCGCGTGCTCGCGATTGTTCCCGAAGGTGTGTGCCTCGGGGATATCGGTGAAGCGAACCGTGATGAAGTTGCCGTCTTTGCGGAGTTTCACAGGATAGCCGCGCATGATTACTCCTTATCCTTGAGGCCGAGTTGTTTTTAAATGTCGGCAACCAAGCCTTTCGGGAGCTCTTTCTTGCCGTGCATATGGAGAATGGATTGGCGGCCTTGGTACAACACCTTAAGGTGCGATCCGGTCTGGCTTCCGAACCTGGCACCTTGCTTCCCCAAGCCGTCGCTTCAACTCGCGGCTGTTCACACCCGGCAGTGTAATCATTTTTGATTACATCTGCAAGTCTGTCAAGAGTGATCCCGGCAAGACGCAGAAAATCCGCATCGCTCCACGCTCGGCCCAAAGGTGAAAAAATGGAATCGGCAGGCATATACGACTCCCGCAGGTGTCACCATCTAGGCTGGTTGGCGGCTTAAGGTCGCCATGGGGCTGGCGGTGGTCGCCGACGTTCTCCAGCTCATTGCCTTTCCATTTTTCGTTGAGGGCTTCGGCTCGCCAGCCGACGACGTGCTCGATCTTGTGATCGCAGTAGCGATGGTCAGCCTTCTCGGCTGGCAATGGGAGTTTCTGCCGTCGTTCCTCGGCAAGTTCGTCCCCGGAGTCGATCTGGTTCCTTTCTGGACATTGGCTGTCGCTAACGTCTATCGGAAGTCGAAGCGCATCGCCGTAGCTGCCGAGGGAGTGAGCGAAAGCGCAACGCCCCGGCAGCGCCCCGGGAATTGGTAAGCTGCGTTCCTCTCGGCCCCTCGCACATTCTCTGAGAGATGCAGGTGATCGACCCACCTCTCAGTCAAGCCCAACCCCTTCAGAAGTTCATTCAACTCACTGCTATTCAGCCACTTGCCACATCAGTACTTTTGCTTGTTTGCTTGGTCGATTCGCTAAGCTTGAATGCAGGTGATTCGACCGGGCTACGCCTTCTCCGGCGGCAACCCGCACTGACGCTCATTCAGCTCCGCTGCAAGTGCTTTGGTTTTACCACTTTGAGATTTATATTCTTGAAACGAGCCAACTTAAGCTAGACCCGTGCCGCCAACGGTCATGAAATCACGAGCATGCAGAAACCACTGTGGGGGTGGCGGGGGGCAGGGGTGGGGGTATCTCCCGCACAGTACGCCACAGTATGTGACAGTTATCCCATCGATGAGAATTGAGGCTAAAAGAGGGCACAGTATCTCAGAAAACGCCCTGATAGCTGAAAGCCGGTTTTCTTACCACGGCAGCGGCTGACCCATGTGGAAGTAACCGCCGGTGGGTCCGTCGTCGCCGAGTGTTGCCAGAGCAACCGCGGTTTTCGCGCCATCTTCGAGCTCCATCGTCGCCTGCGGGCCGCCCATCTCGGTCTTTACCCAGCCGGGGTGGGCTGAGTTCACCTTGATCTTTGTATCGCGCAGTTCGTAGGCCAGGTGCACGGTGAAGGCGTTCAGCGCCGTCTTGGAGGCGTCGTAGGCAAACGATTTGGCGTGGTAGATAGGTGAGCCGGGCGTGGCATGCAGGGTGAGCGAGCCCAGAATGCTGGAAAGGTTTACGATGCGTCCGGCTTCGCTTTTGCGGAGCAGCGGGAGCAGCGCTTTGGTGACCGCGATCTGGGCAAAGAAGTTGGTCTCGAAGACCTTCCTGAGCAGCGCGAGGGGCACGTCGGCGGCCGAGTGCTCCGGTCCCACGCCGGGGAAAACTCCGCCGGCGATGCCTGCGTTGTTGACCAGGATATCGAGATGGCCGAAGCGGGAGTTGAAGTAGTCGAAGGCGGCCTGGTGGCTGGTCGGCTGGGTTACATCGAACTGTAGCGCGTCGGCATCGACGCCCGCGGCGAGCAGTTTTTCAAGCGCCAATTCGCCCTGCTTCAGGTCGCGTGAGCCAATCACTACCTTGCCAATGTCTTTTAATCCAAGTGCGGTTTGGAAGCCTAAACCGCGGTTGCCGCCGGTGACGAATGCAATCTTCTTCGACATGAATATCCATCTCTCCTGTTTTGGATTGGATTCTGGAGCGACGGAAAGGGTTCAATGGGGGAGTGGAAATTCACAGCGAGGCTGGAGGGTCAGGAGACCCTCCATACAGCCGATCAGGAGACCGGCGGTACGGTGAGGGTGTTGGCGGCTGGCAGGTTGTACTCCGGCAGCACGCCGAACTCGGCGGCCAAAGAGAAAAAGCCGCGCATGGCGTCGACGATCTCCTCGTCGAGCACGTAGTGAATGTTTTCGCCGAGGTAGGTGCGGATGGTGCTTTCCGGGATGGGGTGCTGCTTTGTCCACTCCGCAGCAATCGCATCGATGCTGGCGAGGCCGTGATCGCGGGATGCGATGAAATCTCTGGCAATGGATTGGTCGGAAGAGATGTCGCGGGCGGCGCTGCCCCAGACGGCGGAGACGAAGGGCAGGCCGGTGAGCGTGCGCCATTCGTAGGCCAGGTCGTGGTAGACGAGCTCCTCGTGGGAGCGAGCGAACCGATTCGATTGTTCTTCGAGGGCGAGCAGGGCGGGATCGCCGATCACGATGGCGGCGTCGGCGAGTGCCAGCATCCGGTCAAGATCTGCGGTGAGGGGGACGAAGGGAACGTGGCCGTTGCCCCACTTGTGAAACATAATGCGCGCGTACGCCAGCGTGGTGCGACTGGCGGTGTCTGCGGCCACCGAGCGCAGTCCATCGACCGGCTGGCTTGCCCGGCGCACCAGCAGCAGCGACCGCACGCGACTCTTGGAGGCAATAGTGCATCCCGGCAAAATGCGCAGGCGGGGAATTGTGGCCAGGGCGGCAATGGGGATGAGACCAACGTCGGCCGCGCCGGTGGCCAGCCGCGCAGCGCACTCTGAAGGCGTCATGCGCTGGATCAAATAGCGTTTCTCGAGCTCGCTATTGAGAGGCGGATGCTCGAAGTCCCACATGAGTGGGGCGGGGTTGAGAAAGTTGATGGCTGCAACCCTGATACGGTCGTCTTGCTCGGGGCTCACGGTTATTAGAGTAGCAACCCGCGGTACTCGATTCGGATCTGGTGCCAGGTTAGTAACGGGTAATGAGCAATGTTTGCGGGTGAAGGCGGGGTTGTGCGCAGTGTCACCGATGAAACCACCCCAGCGTGTTTTCCTGCGAGGAAGCGAATGCCTGAGTTTTTGGCGGCCGCTACCGCCAAATGACAGCAGAGACCCAAGCACTAGCGCCTCCGGTAAAAACGCTCGACGAAAACCAGCTTGCGTGGCTGGCGCTTGCATTGGCGCCGGGCCTTGGCCCCAAACGCATCGTGGATGCGGTTCACAAACTTGGCGCGGCTGCGCGCATTTTCGAGCTCCGGCTGACGGAACTTGAGGGGCTCAATTTTCCGGCCGAGGCTGCGCAGTTCATCTTCGACGGCAAGGGCCGGGCAGCGGCTGAGTCGGAGTGGGCTGGCGCGAGCGCGCTGGGAGCGACGATTGTGAGCTACGGGTGCGCGTCATATCCTGAGCGGCTGCGCGAGATCTACGATCCCCCGGCGGTGCTTTGGGTCCGCGGGGATGTAAGTCTTTTGAGCCGGCCGTCGATCGCGATTGTGGGCACGCGGCATCCAACTCCTTATGGAGCGGGCGTGGCCGAGATGCTGGCCCGCGATCTGTCTGCCCGGCGTTTGCTGGTGGTAAGCGGAATGGCGCGGGGCATCGATTCATGTGCGCACCGGGGAGCGCTGGCGGCGCGCATGCCGACGGTGGCAATCTGGGGCACGGGCATCGATGTGGTCTATCCCAAGGAAAACAGGAAGCTCGCCGAAGAGATTCTGGCCTCAGGCGGGGCGATTGCAAGCGAGTTTCCGCTGGGAACATTTCCTGCGCCGCAGAATTTTCCGCGCCGCAACCGGATTCTAAGCGGGGTGAGCATTGCGGTGCTGGTGGTGGAGGCGGCGGAGAACTCGGGTACGCGGGTAACCGCCCGTTGCGCGGCGGAGCAGAATCGCGACCTGTTCGCAGTTCCGGGCAATGTGACCAACAAAGGCTCCTGGACCCCTAACACACTGATTAAACAGGGCGCCAAGCTGGTTGCCACCTGGGAGGACGTGTGGGAAGATCTGCCTTCGCAGGTGCGAAACGAGCTTGAGGCTCAGGCGCCATCTGCATCCAAAGCGGAGGCTGCAGCATCCTTACTGGCTGATCAGTTGCTGCGCCCCGAGGAGGCCATGGTGCTTGAGGTGCTGCGCAGCGACGAGAGCCTGCAGATCGACGAACTGCTTGAACGGCTTGAGACGCAATTGACTTCGTCTGAAGTCTTTACGGCGCTGTTCGAGTTGGAGATGGCAGGGCGCGTCCGGTGCCTGCCGGGCAAGAATTACGTGCGAACTCTCTAGTGCATAAACCCGGCTTTGAAAGGGCACGGCTTCAGCCGTGCCGCAAAAGCCGCAAAAACTCTGGGCTTTAGCCCCTGAGGGATGGTTCGGGGTTCCATCAGGCATATTTATGCAATCAGCTCTAGGCGATTTCTGCCTGTCAGGCGGCGCATCTGGTGAATCGGGAGTATGTGCGAAGGCAGTATTGTGGCCACCGGGGCCGAAGAGTCGAATGCCGGCGCGCACTCTCGGGAATTCGAAAATCCAGGATTCGATTTTTCGTGGCCCGCAATTTTTTCTTTCGTCTAACTGTCCAACGGTGTTCACGCGCCGGGACAGATGCGATGAAAGGCTGATGAAACAAGGCGTTGCGGCGAAGACTTCAGCGCGCGGAGCAGCTTTGCGGTCAAGCTGAAACGGGATGCAAAAACCGGGGATTCAGAGGGGTGGAGTGGAAATCAAGCGGTGTTCCATGGTAGGGTGCCTAACTTGCAGGCCCATTTTTATTCTTGCCGGCGAGCGGCGGGCCTGGCGGGCGGTTTGAAGGTACCAACAGGAACGCGAACCGATGCGGATCAGAGACGTTGAGATTTCCGCAGGTTTCGTACCTGATGAGGTCAAGCCGCATCTGGTATTGAAGAGAGGGAACTGGTTAAGGAATGGCAACGGGCAAATCATTAGTGATCGTCGAATCACCTGCAAAGGCGAAGACGATCGAGAAGTATCTGGGAAAAGGGTTTGAGGTGCGTGCGTCTATCGGCCACATCATGGACCTGCCCAAGAACGATATTGGTGTCGAACTCAAGAAGCGGACATTTGTGCCGGAACTGGTGGTTTCGCCGGGCAAGGAGAAGGTGGTCGACCAGCTTAAGAAACTTGCGGCCAAGGCCGACGAAGTTTATCTTGCGCCTGACCCGGACCGCGAAGGTGAGGCGATTGCCGCTCACCTGGCAATGCAACTGGGCAAGAACGCGCAGGAGAGAAAAAAGATTCGGCGCGTGACCTTCAACGAGATCACGAAGAAGGCTGTTCAGGAAGCATTCAAGCACGCACGCGACATCGACCAGAACTTGGTGGACGCCCAGCAGACCCGGCGTGTGCTCGATCGGCTGGTGGGTTATCAGATTTCTCCGTTGCTGTGGGACAAGGTACGCCGAGGGCTTTCAGCCGGGCGCGTTCAGACCGTGGCGCTGCGCCTGGTTGTGGAGCGGGAGAGCGAGATCGGCGCTTTCAAGCCGGTGGAGTATTGGACTCTGGATGCGGAGTTGCATCCTGAGCGCCAGGCCGAGAAGAAGTTCAAGGCTCGGTTCGTGGGCATCGACGGCGAACCGGTGCGCGTGGCAAACGGCAAAGACAAAGACGAGAAGGACGCTTTTATCTCGAGCGCGGTGCCTGGCAAGCCGCAGATGGACCAGGTGCTGGCTGCGCTTGAAGACGCGAAGTGGTCGGTTGTATCGATCCAGGCCAGGGAGCAGCAGCGCCGTCCGCTGCCGCCATTCATAACCAGTCAACTGCAGCGTGACGCGGCCAACAAGCTGGGCTTCAACGTGCGGCGCACCATGGGAGTTGCCCAGCGGCTCTACGAGGGCGTTGACCTGGGGGCTGAGGGAACGACAGGCCTAATCACTTACATGCGTACCGACTCTCCGCGCGTGGCGCCTGAGGCGCTGACCTCGGCCCGCGAGTGGATTGCCAGGAATCTCGGCCAGAATTACCTGCCGGCCACGGCCAACGTGTACAAGGGCAAGAAAGATGCGCAGGATGCGCACGAGGCCATTCGACCTACCGATGCCTCGCGTACTCCCGAATCGATCGCGCGTTTCTTGTCTGACGAGCAGTTGAAACTTTACTCGCTTATCTGGAAGCGCTTTGTGGCCTCGCAGATGGTGCCGGCAATCTATGACGTGACCACGGCCAACATTGCCGCAGTGTCGGATAAGACGCGCAAGACTTACGATTTTCGCGTGAGCGGTTCGGTGCAGCGCTTCGACGGCTTCCTGAAGGTGTACGAGGTTTCTGAAGACAAGAAGGACGATGACGACGAGAGCTCGAACAAGCTGCCGAGTCTGGATGGCGTGAAGGCGCTCGAAAAGGATCAATTGCTGCCCGAGCAGCACTTCACCCAGCCGCCACCACGATACAACGAGGCTTCGCTGGTGAAGGAGCTTGAGGAGCGCGGGATCGGGCGGCCGTCGACCTACGCGTCGATCATCAATACGATTCAGGATCGCGAGTACGTGGTGAAGCACGGGGGCTCGCGTGGCCGCTTCTACCCGACCGAGATCGGAGTGGTGGTTTGCGGCCTGATGGTCAAAAACTTTCCTTACATTTTCGATACCAAGTACACGGCCAAGCTGGAAGAAGAGCTGGACGATATTGAAGAAGGCAAGGAGAAGTGGACCGATCTTCTGAACGGCTTCTACGACCATTTTGAAGATGAGCTCAAGGTGGCGGCGAAGAAGATGGAAAACATCAAGCGGATGGAGCAGGTTACGGACGAGAAGTGCGAGGTATGCGGGTCTCCGCTGGTATTGAAGTGGGGCAAATTCGGCACGTTCTTCGCCTGCTCGGCGTACGACAAGAAGGATCCATCGAGCTGCACATTCACCAAGGAGAACATCGCGGCCAAGCCGGACCTGAACACGCCTGAGGCGCAGGAGGCCGGCGACACCGAGGAGTACTGCGAGAACTGCGGGAAGGTGATGGTGATGCGGCGCGGGCTTTTTGGGCCGTTCATGGCTTGCCCGGACTACAACGCCGACCCGCCCTGCAAGACATTTCGCAAGCTGAGCCAGAAGCAGCAGCAGAAACCGCCCGAGCCTACCGGCGAAGACTGCCCGTTGTGCGGCAAGCCGCTGGTGCTGCGCCAGGGATCGTACGGCGAATTCGTCTCGTGCAGCGGCTACCCGAAGTGCAAATACGTGAAGCAGAATCTGATTGAAGGCATGAAGTGTCCCAAGTGCGGCGAGGGCGACATTGCAGAGCGCAAGGCGCGGCGGGGCAACGTGTTCTGGGGCTGTACCAACTACCCCAAGTGCGACTTCACTTCGAACCTGAAACCGGTGGCGAAGAAGTGCCCGCGATGCGGAAGCCCGTACCTGGTTGAGAAGGTGCTTAAGTCAGGGATTTTCCTCGAATGCCCTAACAAGAAGAAGGGCGCAGAGGAAGAGGCAGCAGCGCCCAAGCGCCGCGGCAAAAAGGCCGCACCTGCAGCCGAGGAAAGCAAGGTGGCCTGCACGTATTCCAAGCGCATCGGGGACGCGCCTCCTCCGCCGACCGCGGCAACGCACGGCCCGATTGTGGAGAAGAAGGAAGACAAGCGCGAGCTGTTGCCGGTGTAAAAAGCCGTCAGATCGAGGATAGTGAAAGACATCGTAATACTCGGAGGGTCGAACGGAGCTGGAAAGACGACTGCGGCACGGATCATGCTACCGGAGTTCTTCCGACTGCATGAGTATTTGAATGCGGACGAAATAGCACGCAAAATATCGCCAAATAACCCTGATTCAGCGGCCTTTAGCGTTGGCAGGGAACTGCTTGCCAACATGCGCAGGCTGATCGCGATTGGTGAGAGCTTCGCTCTATAGACAACCTGTTCGGGCAAATCGTATGTCCCGATGCTCAATGATTGCAAAAGGCAAGGCTGGCGAATTTCATTTTTCTATTTCTGGCTGCCACGCCCCGAAGACTCAGTCGCGCGTGTGGCAAGGCGGGTCTCTGAGGGCGGCCACAATATACCTACCGAGGCCATCTACTGCAGATTCAGGACGGGTCTTTGGAATGCGTTGAACCTATACTTGCCTGTGGCGGACAGAGCAGAAATCTACGATAATTCAGACAGGCGACGAGTCTTGGTTGCCCAAAAGTCCGAAGGCTAGCCGTTATTGATCTTGGATTCGGCGCGCTGGGCGCAGATGATGGAGGTGGCCAATGAAAAGTATGACTTCCAAGGAGATGTTTGAGGCAGCTCATCAGGCCCTCGAGGAAGTGGACCGCCGCCTAGCCTCCGGAGAGCTTGATGGTTCAGGACGCTTTTATAGCGACGAAGAGCTGGCCAATGGCGCCGCCACCGGTCGCACCAGGAAGCCGGAGCCAAAGACCGAATCTCCCGCCGCCTGACCCCTTGGTGTCACAGCCTGATCGCGGCTGAATCCTGTACCATGGGCATCGGAGACACCCATGGAACGAATGCTCGCGACCCCGGCCGACGCCGAGATCATCATCAAGCTTTACCAACTGCGCACTGAAGCAGTGATGCGCAAGGCCCGGGCGTGGCTGGTGGGCGACTTCTGGCCCAAAACTGCCGGGGAATTCTTCGCCGTATACGACAACCCGGCCGACAAGCATAATCCGTTCGTTCGGCAGGTTATCAGCTACTGGGAGATGGCTGCCGCCATGGTGATTCATGGCGCGGTTTCAGCCGAGCTGTTTGTGGACTCGAATGCCGAAGGGTTCTTCATTCTGGCCAAGTTTGCGCCAATTCTCGAGGCCATCAGAGAGAAAAACCCTACATTTTTGATCAAGACGAGCGAAATGGTGAAGCGATTCTCGTCGGCTGCCCAGCGCTACGAAGGTATCAAGAAGCGCGTAGAAGAAACGCGGACGTTTGAGAGGGACAAGTCGAAGAAGCGCGCCCCCAAAGAGGCCGCCCTCACGGCCGACACCCCGGGGGAACTGCCGCTCGAAGTACTGGAATCCTGATCGAGAACTGCCCGTTATGGCTATCCCTTGTGCAATTCACCCGGCAGGAGCATGATAGTAACTGATTTCAAGGTCCCCAACTTTATACGGAGGTTCAATGAAACGAGTATTTTGTGTACTTGCAGCCGTCTTTGCCCTTGCATTAACGACAGCCTATGCGGCTGATTCGACGAAGATTACCGGTTATATTTCTGACTCTGCATGCGGCGCCAAGCATCTGGGCGACAACACCGCTTGCGTCAAGGGCTGCATCTCGAAGGGCGAGAAGCCGGTGTTTGTGGATGCGGACAAGAAGCAGGTATGGAAGATCGACAACCCCGATTCCGTGAAAAATTTCTACGGGGCCAAGGTGGTTGTCCATGCTACCTCCGACGCTGCCAGCATGAGCGTTCACATTGATTCTGTGGCGGCTGCCAAGTAGGGTTCTCTTAACTATCGGGCTACTGGGAGTTGTAGAAAGAGCTTTCGTGGCTCGCCTCAGGCGGCCACATCTGCTACTGTCGTTTCGTCACCTCGGCGGCGTTTTCACCTGTACTGTGCCGCCATTGTGGCGTAAAGAAATAACGGAACAGCCATGGCAAGAGCAATCTGGAACGGCAAGGTTATCGCCGAAAGCGATCAGACCGAGGAAGTGGAAGGAAACGTCTACTTTCCGGAAACGAGCCTGAAGCGAGAGTATTTTCGACCCAGCACCAGCACTTCTAGCTGCCCCTGGAAGGGCCAGGCACGTTACATGACCGTCGTGATCGACGGGCAGGATAATCAGGACGCCGCCTGGTACTATCCCGATCCCAAACCAGCCGCTCGCAAGATCAGGGGGTTCGTAGCCTTCTGGCGCGGAGTGGAAGTGGAGAAATGATAGAAACAGGGACTAGGCACTAGGGACCAGGGACCAGGCGCTAGAGACTTGGGACCTGGGACTATGACTCCCGCGCTGGAATATCATTGAGACAATCTATTAAATCTTGAGGTTGCGGGGACTGGATGCGCCTTCGCGTTGCTGTACTTCTGCTGGTTTTGCCGCTTGTGGCGGCTGGCTGCGCCCATCAGCCTTCGCCCGCCGCAACGCAGGCGATTGCGCCTACGCTGGCGGGCGATCCGGCTCATCCTGGTCACACGACTGGTTGGGTTGACACCAAGCTGTATTTTGGCCTGGGTCCGGCTGACGAACCCGGGAAGGGAATCAGCGAATCGGCGTGGCGCGCCTTCCTCGACAAGGAAGTCACAGCGCGCTTCCCAGACGGCCTGAGCGTTCTTGACGTGTACGGGCAGTGGCAGGGCAAAGAGGAAAAGACGCCGGAGCGCATCCGCACCAAGCTGCTGATTATCGATTACCCCGACACAGGGGAAAACCGCGACAAGATCGAGGCGATTCGTGCGGCGTGGAAGCGGCTGACCGGAGACCAGAGCGTGATGAGAGTGACGGAGCCGGCGGACGTGTCGTTCTGAAAAACAGCTGCTAGCTTCTAGCCGTTCTGCGAGGCTTTCGGTATTGGCAAGTGTCAATGGCCAAAGCGCCGGAACGCAACTGCGAATTCGAATCGCAGACCGTTGGTGCTTCAGCGTGAATAGTTAGTAGCTAGCAGCTAGAAGCTGCCTTTCAGTACGCCTGCAACTGGTCGAGGGGGAGCCGCACCCTGAAGCAGGTTGAACCGGGCTCCGATTTCACGCTCAGGTGTCCGCGATGCTTGCGCACGACGCGCATGGCGTAATCGAGACCGAGTCCCAGGCCGCGGCCCGGAGCTTTGGTGGTGAAGAAGGGCTCGAAGATGCGCTCCTGGAGTTCGGGTGGAATTCCGGGCCCGGTGTCCCAGATCTCAACCAGCAGCATGTCGGCTTCCATGCGACAGGTGATTCGGAGCGTGCCTTCGTCACCGAGGGCGTCAAGCGCGTTCTCAATCAACGCCGTCCAAACCTGGTTCAACTCGCCGCTGTACGCGCTTATGCGCGGGAGCCCTTTTTCGTAGTCCCGTTCCACCACAATGTGTTCCATGCGGGATTGGAACATGAGCAAGGTCGCATCGAGACCGGCGGGCACGTCGACTTCGAGGATCGGTGCGCGGTCCATGTTGGAGTAGTCCTTTACCGCATCGATCAAGGCGAAGATGCGCGCGGTCGAGAACACCAATGTATCGGCGGCACGCGACGAACGGAGATAGCGCGCAAAGAACTGGAGCGTGATACCAATCTCCTCCGGCCCGATTATTGTGCTCAACTCGTCGAGGTCGGCGACGGTTACACCCTGCTCGGCCAATTCTGGAGCTATCTCCCAGACCTCCGCAAAACCCTTTTGCGTGAGCCAGGCGCGAATGGTTTCCTCACGCTTCAGATAGTCGATGGCGTCCGGCTCCTGGTTTGTCTCCGGCATGGGCAAAGGCCGATTGAGCACCTTGCCTTCCCAAGCCTCGATGGCGTGAATCTGCTCCCGATCAAGGCAGAGATTAATGAGCCTGAAGCGGTTTTTGCGATTCGCCTGCACTGCTTCGACCATGGTGGCGGCGGCGCGTTGTGCGGCCGAGGCGGGATTGTTGAGTTCATGCGCAAGATTGCCTGCCAGCTTGCCCAGCGCCATAAGCTTTTCGGCCTGTTGCTCGATACGTGTTACTTCGCGCACGCGGTCGAGCAGCGTAGAAACCACGCGCTGGGCCATTGAGGGGATGGTCTCGAGCATGGCCGGAAAGTCAGTGCGCGCAATTAGCAGGGCCCACACCGGGGAGACAGCGAAGCCTTGGCCGCCATAGCTCTTCATCCGCGAAAAGGGCAGAATGCCGGTCATTTGCCCGGTGCGCCCGATGAAAAGCGAAACCGGGCCGCCGTGCTGACGCCGCACATGAATCTCACCTTTGAGGATGAGCACCATGTGATCGGCCGTGGCGCCTTCCTCAAAAAGAACCTCGCCCGAGTCTACGCACACTTCGCGCCCGTGTGTGGCCAGCCACATGCGATCTTCAAAGGGCAATCCGTGCAGTGCGCCGATGTTTTCGATCGCGGCGGCAATCTGTTCAGGGGCGCTGGGTGCTACGGGGGCTTTTACGGCGGGGGAAAACATCCGTCGACCTCCGGGGTTTACAGAATCAGGATAAGGGATACGCCGTCCGGAGTACCAACGCTCGATTCAATGCGGTCGAATCTTCGTTATTTTTCGAGTCGCCAAAATCTGGAGGAGGCTATGATCCAAAGCGGTTATGCGCGTTCATTCAATCGAAATGTTTGCAGCTTAAGGTTCATTCAACATTTATTCCCGGACTCAAAAGTACGTCGAACTGTACACTATAGAAACTGAATGCCCGCTCAAGCGCCCCCTTTTGTCCGTGACTCGAACCGGGCATCGACCATTCGAGCGTTGTTTCTCGTCATTTTGGTCGCAGTTATACTCCGGCTGGCAATTGTCCCTTTCAATCGTTATCTATTCGAAGACCTGATGGATGCCAACCACATCCATGCCTGGGAGCCGGGCAACGTGGCTGAAGCGCTGCTCGCGGGCCGTGGCTTCGGCAGCTCGTTTATTTCAGACCGGCCCGCGGCAAGTTTGCCACCGATGTATCCGCTGATTGTCGCAGGTTTTTTCCGCGTCTTCGGAGTGCATTCCGCCAACTCGATCTTTGCGATTCATGCATTCGATTGCCTGATTAATTCGCTTGCCTGCATCCCAATTTTTCTTATGGCGCGCCGCAGTTTTGGCGAGCGGGCGGGCTGGTGGGCGGCCTGGGGATGGGCATTATTCCCTTACGGCATTTACTTTTCGGCAGCCTGGGCATGGTCGACGCATTTGCTGATTTTAGGTCTGTGCTGGCTGCTGTATCTTGCGCAGGGAATGGAGGAGTCGCCTCGTCTGCGGCTCTGGGCAGGCTTTGGTCTTCTCGCGGGCTTTACAGGTCTTGCAGAACCTTCGGCGCTTGCAGTGGTTCCGTTTCTGATGGCGCTGGCTTGCTTTCGGCTGGCTCGCGAAGGCAAGCGCTGGTTGCTTCCCGGTGTAGTGGCATCGTTGATGGTGGCCGCCACCATATCGCCCTGGATTATTCGCAACGCAATGGTCTTTCATCGCTTTATTCCCATGCGCGGCAATATGGGGCTGGAACTTTGGATGGGGAACAACGGGCACAATCTTAGCTGGACCAGCGACGATCTGAATCCTCTGCATAACCAGGAAGAACTGGCCGACTATAACCGGATGGGCGAAGTAGCCTACATGGAACAAAAGGCGCAGGAGGCCAATGCGTATATTCATGAGCATCCGGCGTGGTACGCATGGATGTGCGTGCGCCGCGCTGTTTACCTGTGGACAGGTTATTGGAGTTTCGATCGCGACTATCTGGCCCAGGAACCGATGGACCGTGCCAACATTCCGTTTGCCAGCCTATTCACTTTGTTGGGGCTGACAGGACTATTTTTAGCGTGGCGTGGGGAGCCGTTCGAGGCGATTCGTTATGGCGGAGTTCTGTTTGTATTTCCGCTGATGTATTACTTTTCCCATCCGGAACCATATGACATGCGGGCGCTCGATCCGATCGTGGTTGTTTTAAGCGTTTACGCGATTCTGAGATTTATCACGCGGGTTAGAGTGAGCGAGCCTGCATTCGCTGGGGAAGAAGTCGAGGAATCGGGATTGCTTGCTGAAGCGGGTGGTTGAGCTATCGGGCGCGCGCAGAGGATTCGGTGCGCCGATGGAATCCAAATCGTTCCCAATAAAGCTTGGCTAACAATCCGCCATATTCGCAAGCCACTTTAAAAGTAGCTTTGCTCGCACCCAGATCGCGGCCTCTGAACGCGAAAGGAACTTCTTTGGTGGAGCGGATGCGGCCGCGAACCAAAACATCAAGCAGCAATTTGAAGCCGGTTTGCTGAAATTCGATTTTATCGATGCATTGGCGACGAACCAGGAAGAAGCCAGAGGTCGGGTCTTTGACCCGAATCTGCTTTCTCTGCACGGGCATTGCCACCCATAAAGCAGCGGCAGAGACCAGCTTTCTAGGGAGATTCCAATCACCCAGGCTGCCGCCTTCGGCGTAACGGCTTCCAACTGCCACGTCGTGACCCTCGAGAATTGCGGCAACCAGCGCAGGCAGCAAATCAGGTGGATGCTGGAGATCGGCATCCATCTCGCCGAGGATGGTGGCGTCGGTGTTATGCCAGCCGAGGAGAGTGGCTCCGGCTACGCCTTTCGCGCCTTTTCGCACGATCAAGCGCACATGCGGATCTTCGCTGGCAATGGCGGAGACAATGTCGCCGGTTCCGTCATCGCTGTCATCATCGACAACGATGATTTCGTAGGGAATCTGCAGCGGATTAAGTACCGAGCGCGTATGGTCAAGCACCGCGCGGATGTTCGCAGACTCGCGAAGAGTGGGTATGACCAGTGCCAGCTTTTCATTCACGCTTGCTTCAGTTCCTGTTTCCACTTGAAGTTCCGTTTCCAAGCTGCGCCCCTGCGTGCGACTTGAATTCATTAGTGTGGCTGATGTCTCTAAGTCGATATTATGCGAGTTATGCCGGAGAGATGGCAAGGTTTGGCTATGCCACTTTTGCTTACCGCGATGTACCACTTTGCCAGTTGCTAATGCGCGGCGGTTGCGTCAAGAATTGGCGCTGACTTGCCATCAACGGTTCCACCCGGCTTTCCCTCGAGATCGAAGACAATCACGTCGTTGTCGCCTGGGTGCAGCCACGGGCCGGGTAGATAGAGTGTCTTCTGTGGGCCGATGTTCCAGATGCGCCCGAGCGGACGACCGTTGACCCACACAAAGCCCTTGGTGAAGCCATTGGTGTCGAGGAACGTGTCGCCGGGATGGTCCACTTTCAAGCTGCCGCGATAGAAGCAGGGACCGGTGCAATCGGTTTGCATGAATTTGAAGGCAGTGGGATCGCTCATGGGCAGCGGGTAGATTTGCCAGCCGGTGAGAGGCTTGCCTGCCAGGGTGACTTGCTTCGTGATGCCCTGGCGCTCGCCGCGGATGGCGAGGGAGAAATTGACGCGGCCGGAATTCTCGACGAGGATGTCAAGCCGCGTTTTGGGTTCGGTCAGATCGACATGCAGTTTGTTCCGATCGAGCCGCCGGTCAAGGGTTCCCAGCGGTTTGCCGTTGGCGAAGATTACCGCGTAATCGTGCAGTTGGTCGAGGACCAGATCGCCTGAAACAGGGCTGGCAATCGTGGTGCGGTAAAGGATGTAGCCGAAGGCCTGATCGAGATCCTCCATGGATTTGACCTGCTCTGAAGCGGTTGGCTGGGGCAGCGTTTGCCACAGCGGGACCGACTGCTTCAGTTCGACTGCGGGCACTGCGATGGGTGCGGGTACTTCCGGAATTGGTGGTGGCGTTACTCCCGTGGCCTTGGCGATGGCATCGCGGAAGAGGAAGTATTTGGGCGACGGCCGTCCGCTTTCGTCGAGCGCTGAGTCGTAATCGTAGCTGGTTACGTCGGGCTCATATTTGCCGTCGTCAATGTTGGCGCCATTCATCCAGCCAAAACTGGTGCCGCCATGAAACATGTAAATGCTGATTGAGTATCCCTGATTGAGAATCCACTCAAGCTCAGCGGCCTGGGCTTTGGCGTCGGTGGTGTGGTGATGGTCGCCCCAGTGATCGAACCATCCATCCCACCATTCGGTGGCCATGAAAGGCCCCTGGGGACGCAGCTTGTGCAACTTCGCGAATTCCTGCGGCGCGTTGCCGGGAGGGAAGTTAATGCCTGCGGGCAATTCCGGAAGCGATCCATCGGGAATTTCGTCCGCTCCGTCGGCGGTATAAAGTTGAGCCTTGTCAAAGCCGGCATCCACCAGGTCGCGGTGAATCTGCTCCATATAGGCGTGGTTGTTGCCGAATGAGCCGTATTCGTTTTCGACCTGCACCATGATGATCGGGCCGCCATTGCCGACCTGGAGCGGCGCAAGCTCCTTGCCCAGTCGCAGCAGCCAGCGGCGCGCCGGCCCAGTGAATTTGGGGTCGGCGCCGCGAACTACGATGCTTGGATCTTTGAATAGCCATGCCGGAAAGCCGCCCCAATCCCACTCCGCGCAGGAGTAGGGTCCGGGCCGCAGATTTACGTAGAGGCCTTCGCTCTGCGCCTCGCGCACAAACTCGGCTACATCGTGCTGGCCCGTAAAGTCGAATTCGCCGGGCCGAGGTTCGTGGAAGTTCCAGAAGACGTAGGTGGTGATGGTATTGAGGCCCATAGCCTTGGCCATGCGCAGCCGCGCCCGCCAATAGGTACGGGGAATGCGCGCATAGTGCATTTCGCCGGCGATCACCTGAAATGGTTTGCCGTCGAGCATAAACTTGCCGTCTTCGACACGAAAGGAGTGTGGCGCTGCGGGCGGCGCGGCCGGCGGGGCTTTGCTGGCTGCGGAGAAAATGCCACAGAGGACAAGAAAAATCAAAATGGAGAGAAGACGAAAGTTCTTTTTCATTGGCGGATTTCCTTAAGGCTTCGAGTTCATTTGCGGCTTTTGCGTTTGGCGTCGACGCGTGGCCAGTATTGGAATTCGTCGGCGAACAGTTCACCGCCCAGATCTATTACTCGCTGTTCCATGCGCGTCTGCGCGTCGGCAATGGCGCGGTTGTATACCGCCGGGCCAACTTCTTCGAGGAAGAAGTTCAACAGCAGTCCGGCCGGCAGTTGGCCGATTGGCTCGGCCATGTTCTCTTCAAAGTATCGCTGCAGTGAGGCGATGGCCTGGGCTCGCGCCTCTTTTGAAAGCTCGATGTTCATCATTGCTTATCCTGCGTGAAACCAATGCTCGTTTCCACGACTCAAATAGCTGCGGGATTCAAAGGGCAACTGAATCCGCCCTGATCATAGTAGACTTGGCCTTTGTAGCGGAGGCAGAACCTGATGGAAATCGTTTTTGCCGCATCGGAGTGCGTACCGTTCGCCAAAACCGGCGGTCTTGCCGACGTGGTTGGAGCGCTGCCGCGCGAACTTGTCCGCCTGGGCCATCGTGTTTCAGTTTTCCTTCCTCTTTACTCACGCGTGCGGCCGCTCATCGCCGCGATGCACTTCGAAGCCATCAAGTCGATTACCATTCCATTTCGCTATTACAACCGCTTTGTCGAGGTGGTCGATGGGGGAAAGCGCGACGGCGTCGAGTTCTACTTCATCGATTCGCCGGAGCTGTTCGATCGGCCTGACATTTACGGTCCCGCAGGCGGCGAATACCCCGACAACGCCGAGCGATTCGGCACGTTCTGCCGCGCGGTGATTGAAGCATCGAAGCAGCTCGGTGTCCCCGACGTCTTCCACGTTCACGACTGGCAGGCATCGCTGATACCCGTTTACCTGCGCACCACCTATGCGTCGGATCCGGCGTTTCACGGCACGTCGACTGTGTTAACGATTCACAACGCCGCGTACCAGGGGAAGTTCTTGCCAACCACAACCGAGGATCTGCTCTTTCCGTGGGAGATTTTCAGGATGGATCGGCTGGAGCACTACGACCGGTTCAATTTTCTCAAAGGCGGCATCGTGTACTCCGACATGGTGACGACGGTGAGCCACAAATACGCTGAGGAAATTCAGACCCCCGAATTCGGCGAGCAGCTAGACCCGGTGCTGAAAGGCCGAGCCGCCGATCTTCGCGGCATCCTGAACGGGGTGGATTATTCGCGCTGGGATCCGGCGGTGGACCGGAACCTTGCCGCGCATTACACGGCTGACGACCTCGAAGGCAAGCATGTGTGCCGCGCCGATCTGCTGCATGCCTTTGGCCTCGAGAATGTGCCTGCATCTACGCCGGTGATCGGCATCGTTTCGCGCCTGGCTACGCAAAAGGGTTTCGACATGGTTGCGCATATCGCCGAAGATCTTATGACGCGCGATGTGGTGGTGACTGCGCTCGGCACCGGCGAGCCCTACTACGAGAAATTTTTCCGCGACTGGGCATTCCGCCATCGCGGCACGGTTGCTGCGCTCATCAAGTACGACGATGCTCTGGCGCACAAAATCGAGGCCGGGGCGGATATCTTCCTGATGCCGTCGCGTTACGAGCCGAGCGGCCTGAACCAGATGTACTCGCTCAAATACGGCACCGTGCCGGTGGTGCGCGCCACGGGCGGACTCGACGACACGATCGAAGAGTGGGATGAAGCGGCTGGCACCGGCACGGGCTTCAAGTTCGAGGGCTACAACCCCGTTGACCTGCTTGTGGAAATCGACCGCGCCGTTGCAGCCTTCCAAAACAAGGAAGCGTGGCAACGCCTGATGCGGAACGGAATGGAGAAGGACTACTCGTGGGCAGGCCCGGCGCGGCAGTATGCGCAGGTGTACGAAGAGGCCGCTCAGAAGCGGGCATAGGCGGGTTCTGAGGCGAGCAGAAAGCTGGCCTGCAAACCGCTGTGCGTGGCGCTCGGGAATTGATCCCGATTTTTCCTCAAAAAAATCGGTTCCTGGCGCTTGATAAGGCTGTAAATTTGTAATTGATTTTCATTAATCCGTAACAAACCAGACGTTGCTTTCCAAAGAAAAATTCAAGTTAAAAGGGGTGGCGATGGAAGGTTTTCCCTGCGCTTTGTGTTCTCTGTGGCGATTGGGCCGGAAGCTCTTTCTGATACCTGTGCTGGCGGCATTCTGTGCGGTTCCGCTGGCGGCGCAATCCACCTTCGGCGACATTCTGGGCATAGTGCGCGACCAGACCGGCGCCGTGCTGCAGGGCGCGCAGGTGACGCTGGTGAACACCGGCACGACCGCCAAGCACTCAGTGATCAGCGACGCGGAGGGCAACTACGCCTTCAGGAATGTGGAGGTGGGCACATACCAGCTCACATTTGCGGCCACCGGCTTTGAGACCGAGTCGTTGCCGCCCATTGAAATCACGGCGCGCGAGACTCGCCGCATTGACGCCGAGCTGAAGCCTGGGGCCGCCAGCCAGACGGTTGTGGTTGTGGAAGACTCGATCCCGGTGGTCACAACCGACGTTTCAAACCTGGCTGAGACCAAGCAGGGCGACGAGCTGGTGAATCTGCCGGTGGCCATTTACTCGCGCTCCACAGGTTCCACAAGCCCCATCTCGACGCTGACCACCGAGGCGGGTGTGCAGACCGACGATAACGGCGACCTGGACGTGCTGGGAACCACGCCGGCGCTGCTGAGCGTGACCATTGACGGCATCTCGTCGGTGGGAGTCGAGTACTCCGGCCCGGTGAATGAAATGTTTCCTTCGTTCAACTCGATTGAGGAGATTCGCGTTTCAGAGTCGAACAACAACGCGGAATTCTCGGGCGTTGCCGATATCACAACTGTTTCAAAAGCGGGGACGATTCATTACCACGGAGGCGTATTCGAGTACGACGAGAACACGGTATTCAATGCCAACAACCCGTTCGCTCTATCAAAGCCACGCATCATCATGAACGACTTTGGCGGAACACTGGGCGGCCCGCTGCGTATTCCGCGCATCATCACCAAGCCCGACAGCACATTCTTCTTCGCCAGCTTTGAGGCGCTTCGATTGCCGCGGCAAACGCCGATCGTTTTGAGTGTTCCATCTAACGACATGCGCAATGGAAACCTGACGAATTATCTTAACGGCCAGGGTGTGAGCGCCATTTACGAGCCCGACGGCGTTACGCAGCTCAACCCGGCGAGTGTGCCCATTTCTCCGATCGCCGCCAACGTCCTCCAGTATCTTTTTCCTGCGCCCAACTACGGCGAGCCGGGCTCTTACGCAAACAACTACGCCATCAACTTTCCTTCGCCTATCTCGTCGAACCAGGGCGACATTCGGATTGATCGCACGCTTACCGGCCGCCAGTCGATCTTCGCCCGCTTTTCATACAAGAACCGCCAGATTCTCACTGCGCCTTCGGCCACCTGCGTTTTCACCTATTGCGCCGAAGCCGGCAGCCCATTGCAGGGCGCGTACAACACTCCGGAGATCGACGAGGGGCTCACATTCGCGCACAACTTCGTAATCACGTCGCGCGTGCTGAACGAGTTCCGCGGCGGCTACAACGCACAGCACACGTCAGAGACGCAGTACTACTCCACCTCCGACATTCTTTCTGAGACGGGATTCAGCGTTCCGCAGCCCGATGCGCAGTGGTCCGAGGCACCGCAGGTGTTGATCAACGGATTCATGTCGACGGGAGCAGGCAATCCGGGTACACAGCGCGGGCAAATCATTCAGGCGCTCGACAACCTGACCTGGTCACCGGGCGGGCATACGTTCAAATTTGGCGTCGACGTCAAGAGACTCAGCGATCACGACGACAATGTATACGGAAACTACCGCTCGGGGTGGTATGTCTTCGACAGTTCTTCCCAGGTAGGGACGACCATCGGCGACCCGTACACCGCTTTTCTACTCGGATACCCCGACTACACCGAAGTGAGTACGGTCAACAATCCCACCATGAACGGTCTCGGTTACTCCTATGCGTGGTTTGCGCAGGATGACTGGAAGGTGACGCCGAATCTGACGCTCAATCTTGGACTGCGGTATGAGCTGCACCCGACCGTAAGCGACACGCATCAAAACCAGGCCACGTTCGATCCTTCCTATACAGGCACGTCGTCGGAGGGGCCAGTGACCGGCGCGGTTGTGGTTCCGAGTGCGCAGGCTGAGGCGTCGGAGTCGTCGGCACTGGCCTCGGCCATTTCTCCCACGCCCATCATGACTGCTTCACAGGCCGGAATTCCATCAGGACTGCGGTTTACCAAGCTCACTGACTTTGGCCCTCGGCTGGGGTTCGCGTGGCGTCCCTACGGCAACGACAAAACGGTGGTACGCGGTGGCTGGGGCCGGTTCATCGAAACTCCGCTGGGGTTCTCGCTGGTGGCTGGTTGGGCGGTAGATGCGAGCTATGTGGCCAACTACAACAACGCCTATGAGGCCGACGGAGTGACGCCGCTGGTAAGCTTCACCAATCCCTTTAACGCCGCGGCGGGAAGTTCGACGGGAACGGCGGGATTCTATTACGCGTTTCCCATTCACTACGTTGACCCCTACGTGCAGCAGTGGAATCTGACTATGGAGCAGGACCTGACGCACAGCATCGGCATGCGGCTTTCCTATGCTGGAAGCCACGGCAGCGACCTGGAGACAATGGTCGACCTGAACCAGGTGCCGGCGAATCCTTATGGTTACTACAACGCGAGCCCCGCAGCACCGGCTGTGAATGCATGCGTGACCGATGGCGGCACGTATGTTGACGATCAGCGGCCTTATCCCTGCTGGAGCATTATTCAAAGCGTGGAGAATGCCGACGTGAGCAACTACGGCAGCGGCACCGTGGAGGTATCGCGGCACAGCGGCAAGTCAATCACGTTTGACGCGAGCTACACGTTCACACGTGATTTGTCGGATGCGGGCGGCGCTACTCCCAGCGCCTATTCCGTAGCTGGCGGCAGCTACCTTACCGATCGCTTTCATCCGCGGCTCGATTACGGCAACGTGGTATACGACCGGCGTCATCGCTTCATGACCACGTATGAGTACACCCTGCCTTTTGGCCGCGGCCAGCAGTGGCTGAATGAGGGCGGTGGTCTGAATGCACTGGTTGGGGGCTGGCAACTTGCCGGCGTCACCGTGCTGCAATCGGGGCCGTTCCTCACTCCTTTTCAGCAGACAGTCGATCCGGCCAACACCAACATCCTGGTTACGGTAGGGCAGGCGCGCACCGATCAACTGCCCAACGTCTCGCCGTACGCGCCCCAGCGCAATACCTCGCAGTGGCTCAACCCCAACGCGTTTCCGTATCAGAACCTGGCGGTAAATTTTGGCACTCCCAACCAGATTGGCATTGGCCGATTTGGCAACGCGCCGGTGGGCGGGGTGGTGGGTCCCGGAACAGACAACTTCTCGCTCTCACTGACCAAGAGTATTCTGTTCCACGAGCAGACCGGATTTGTCTTCAGCGCAGAGGCGGCGAACCTCTTCAACCACCGCAACTACGAACCGCCGAACATGCAGGTGGATTCAGGCGGATTTGGTTCCATCACCGGTCTGCAGACGGCCGAGGGCGCGGGGCCGCGGAGTTTGGAGCTTACGGGAAGGTTTAACTTCTGAGCGTGGGTGGAGACAGGGAACCGGTCGGGCTGCGACAAAATCGCTTACCCGCAGTGCCAGCGCGATTTGAAAGGTGAGAATGCGGACGGTGCGGTAGGCCGGGGATTTATCCCCGGCCTACCGTTCGTTTGCGATCTTAAGCGCTCAGCCTATTTTCGGCTAGCCAACCACGCCACTATTTCCTGGGCCGCGAAGAGCTCAACGTACACGCTCACTCCCACAATGGCGAGGGCGATTGCGGCGCGCAGGAATCCGGTGATTCCGGAGTCGCGGCTCATGCGGCGATACAAGACGTATGCGGCTGCAAGTGCAATGAGGGCAGCAAGCGCCACCAGGGAGATTGCGTGGTAGTCGTGAATGCCGACAGTATCGCAGGGGCAGAGCATCATTACGGCTGTCGCGGCTAAAACCAGGACGAAGATGAGCGCGTAGCTGAGCCAGCGCTTCTTTCGCGATGCGGGTTGCTGCGGGGTCTGCAGGTTGAAAATCATGTTCAGTACAGGTATGGTAAGCCGGGAATTTATCCCCGGCTTGCGGCTTTCCAAAAGCAACCGCAGATCCTTCGACTCCGGTCGCCGCGACGACCTTCGCTCAGGATGACAGGCCGCTATTTATTGCGACTTCCAGAAGGCGACGGCGGACACACGGTTCTCACCACCGACCACCGACAACCGATCACCGACCACCGACAACCGATCACCGACCACCGACCACCGATCACCGGCCACTGTCTTAGCTGTGCTTGCCCTTCCACTCCGCGTACGGGCCCTGGAAGTCTTCAACACCGGCGCCGTCATCGTGGAAGACCCAGAGGCGTGTTGCTACTTCGTCGATCAGGTCGTGGTCATGCGTGACTAGCAGCACTGTGCCCTCGTAGCGCTGCAGCGCGATATTGAGCGCGTTGATGGCTTCAAGGTCGAGGTGGTTGGTTGGCTCGTCGAAGATGAGAATGTTGGGCTTGGTGAGGATGAGCTTGCAGAAGGCGAGGCGCGCCTGCTCTCCGCCGCTCAGGGCCTTGATGGGCTTGGCGCCTTCTTCGCCGCTGAAGAGCATCTGTCCGAGAATGCCGCGAATGTCTTCGACGTGGGCGGCCGGGTTCCAGCGATGCAGCCAGTCGGCCACGGTAAGGTTGGGCTCGCTTCCGGAGTCGATGGTCGAACCCACATCCTGCGGGAAGTAGCCGATCTGCGCCTCGTGTCCCCAGAAGACCGATCCCGCGTCGACGATGAAGCCAGGCTCAGCGAGGCCGGGATAATTGGCCAGCAGGCTCTTGATCAGGGTAGTCTTGCCGGCGCCGTTGCGACCGATGAGGCAGATCTTCTCGCCGCGCAGCGCGTTGGCTGTAAAGCCATCGATCACCTTCAGGTCGCCGTAGAGCTTGGTAAGGCCCTTCAGCTCCAGAACGTGCTTGCCGCTGGGCCGCAACTGGTCAAAGCGAATGTAGGGGCGTTGAATGTTTGAGCGCGCCAGCTCGTTGGTCTGCAGGCGCTCAACTTCTTTGCGGCGGCTTGTGACCTGGCTCGAGCGCGTGCCGGCCGCGAATCGGGCGATGAACTCATTGAGCTGTGCAATCTTCTTGTCGCGTTGCGCATTCTGGGCCTCAAGCGTGGAGCGGATCTGCGTCTTGGCCATCACCATGTCGTCGTAGCCGCCGGTGTAGGTGATGATGGTCTGGTAATCAATGTCGGCGGTGTGCGTGGTAACGCTGTTAAGAAAGTGCCGGTCGTGGGAGATGGCGATCAGCGTGCCGTCGTAGTTAGTCAGGAAATCCTGCAGCCAGTGGATGGAGTCGAGATCGAGATAGTTGGTGGGCTCGTCGAGCAGCAGGGCCTCGGGTTTGCCGAACAGCGCCTGGGCCAGCAGTATGCGAACTTTTTGCCCACCCTGCAACTCACTCATCTTGCGCTCATGCAGGTCTTCGTGAATGTCGAGGCCGTCAAGCAGGACGGCCGCGTCGGCCTCGGCGGTGTAACCATCCTCGTCGCCGATCACGCCCTCAAGCTCGCCGAGGCGCATGCCGTCTTCATCGGTCATCTCGGCCTTCTCGTAAATGCGGTCACGCTCTTCAAGAGCGGCCCACAAAGGCTTGTTGCCCATGATGGCCGTGTCAATGACGCGATAGGCGTCGAAGGCAAACTGATCCTGGCGCAGTACGCCCAGCTTGCGCGGGCGAACCACTGTGCCTTTTTGCGGCTCAAGCTCGCCGGTCAGAATCTTCATGAATGTGGACTTGCCCGAGCCATTGGGCCCGGTGAGTCCGTAGCGGCGCCCCGGCGTAAAGGTGGTTGTTACATCTTCAAACAGCACCTTGGAGCCGTACCGCATGGTCACACTGCTAACGCTGATCATAGTTTTGAGCTTTAAGCTTTCAGCTTTCAGCCATCAGCCGGTTGCGGCAGAACCATCGCGTGGAAGCGCTGCGCTTGAGGGCTGAGACTGAAAGCTCGTGGATTTTCGCACTCCTGCCGCAGTGCGGCCGATGCCGCACACCCCTGATCAACCTGGGTTGAAGCGGGTTTTGGGCCGTGCCAATCCGGCGGCCCGGAGAGCATCTACTATTCCAGTTTCTCATAGGTCGTTGTGGCGGCATGGGACGCTCAAAATGCGAACCGGCCCGATTCGGGTGCATGCTGCACGAACCGGGCCGGGTCTTGCTTTAGGGAGGGCTATAAAGCTTAATCTAGTACTAATTTATAAACCTTCAATGCGATGGGGGAGCCGCGTACTTTCCGCTTTTGACCCAGACCACATCGGAGCTTTCGGTGGGTTTGCCGCGATCTTTAACGATCCAGAGCAACACTTGTTTGGGGGCAAAACACTGCCGGTATACCAACCCGGAGCTGCTTACGCGGCCGGGTTGCTCAACGACGTTGACATCGAGGTTGAAGTAGGCCGGCAGGTTATTGAGCACAACTTCGCCGTTGTGCACCGTATTGGTAATCTCATGCAGCCCTCCGCCCTCGAAGCTCATACTGCCGTCATTACGTGCTCCGTAGGTGTAGTGCGGCGGGTTGGGATCGTTCTGATTGTAAGTAGTGTCAATAGCAACCTGGACGTTGCCGATCGGCGTAATGGATTTGGCGTCAACCACGCGCAAGACCACCTGGCAGGATTGGGCTGAGCCGGGGCCGGTGTAGGCGCTCACATAATTTGACCCGATGTCGCCGGTCTCGTCAGCAAAAACCTCGGACTGAGTGGGTGGCGCTTTAACGCCGGCGCAGATAGGTGGAAGATTCAAGAGCGACATGGGCGGCGGCGCCAGCGTGACTTTGCTGATGTTGGTGGTGACCATGGGCTGGCCGCCGGGCATGCTGGCCTCGGCGCGGATGATCAGACCGTCTTTCCGGTCGAACCAGACTTTAATATTGGCGCCGCTTTCGCTGCCGGTGTAGAGCTCCGCGGCAAAGCCGTTCATGGTGGCGGTCCCGCCTGATTTGAACTGCCCTTTCGAAATGTCGGTCAGGAAGTCGGGGGTTTGAGCGAACGGGTCGCCCCAGTCGCCAGAGAAAGTGCCCACACTGCAGCCAACCTCTTTTACGTCGGGGTTCCAGGTCCAATTCTTTCCGGCGGCGATGTCGTAGAGGCTGTAAGTCTTGCTGGCTGGGGTTGCACCCTGGGCGGGCAGGAATGTAATCCTGAGCGCCTTCGATCCGCTCCGGTAGATCGTAGTTTGTGAGCCTGGGTTACCCGCCGAGTCGATAACCGTGTAGACGGTGGGGGACGGAGCCTGTGCGCCGGCAAGGGCTGCGCAAGCAATCAGACCCAGACACATCGTGATTTTCGAGATCGGCATCCGATAGGGCTCCACAGGGGCAGGCTGTTGACAATAGGGACCGGGGAACGGTTCAAGACCGGGCCTGACGATTGAATGCAGGGCTATCTTAGGACCGTAATACTGGCGGGTCAACCCGTAAAGCCAATGTTTCAGGCCATTTCAGAAGATTTCATCGAGGCGGACATAAGCTCGCATGTTGACCAGGGGCCGGCCCTGGGGAGCGCCAGCCTTAGAATGTCGCTATGCGGCGTGCCGTCTTCCTCATGATGTGGTTTGGCGCGCTGCAGGCTTGTGTGCCGTTGTATCTAAGCGGGCAAATGCAAATGGGCGGCCCCGTAAAGACGCTCAAGGATAATGTGTTGCAGCACAGCGTATCGGGTACCAGCCTGGAGCCGGAGTCGAGCGCGCCGTCGATGTTGATGCGCATGAGCGGCAAATGGATGGAGATGCTGCACGGCGAAGTGAATGTAGCTGAGCAGCAGCAGAGCGGGCCGCGCGGAAGAGACAAGCTGTTGAGCGTGAACTGGGTGATGACCATGGTCCAGCGGTCGACGGCTCATGGCCAGTGGACCTTTGTGAGCATGTTGAGCCTGGAGCCGGCGACCATCACGGGACGCTACTATCCCGAGCTCTTCCAGCAGGGAGAGACCGCCTTTGGCAAGGCGATTGTTGACGGCCAGCACCCACACGATCTCTTCATGGAACTGGCAGCCATCTACGATCTGAAGGTTGGCGACCGGGGCGTGGCCACAATCTATGCCGCGCCTGTCGGAGATCCTGCAATGGGGCCTGTGGCGTTTCCCCATCGCATGAGCGCTGAGAGCGATCCACTGGCGCCTTTGGCCCATCATCTTCAGGACTCGACCCACATTGCCTACGATGTGGTGACCGGGGGACTGACATGGGGACCGGCGCGCATTGAAGCCTCAGGATTCCACGGGCGCGAGCCGGGCGAGAATCGCTGGACAATTGAAGCCGGGTCGGTCGACTCGTGGTCTGCGCGGATAACCGCTGCACTCAGCCGCGATTGGATGGCGCAGTATTCAGTGGGCCACTTGCATTCGCCTGAGGCGCTCCACCCCGGGGAAGATGTACTGCGGCAGGCGGCATCAGTGAGCGCGCACCACAACTGGCCGGCAGCCGATATCGATGCGACAGCCGTGTGGGGACGCAATCACACGGTGGGGACCGTGGTGAATGCCAATGGCTACCTGTTTGAAGCCGAGATGCGATTGCGAGCGCGGCAGTCGATCTGGACACGCATTGAGAACGACGACCGGACGACGGACCTGCTGGGTGCTGAAGCTCCGCCTGAGGAGAGCGTGGTGGGCCGCGTGCAGGCTTACACGGGAGGGTATGCACATCGAATCTGGAAGAGTGGATGGAGCGCTGTGGAGATGGGCGCGCAGGCAACGGTCTACGATACGCCGCCGCGCTTGCACGAGTTTTACGGCAGCCATCCGGTCGGAGTTGCCGCGCTGCTGCATTGGCGGATAGGAAAATGAGGTGGTGCTTGGGCTAATTCAGAAAAGCTCGCGCAACTTCACAAACGCATCCAGCTCAATCAGATTCTGGCCTTCGGGCGCAATAGCAACTTCAGCGTGTTCGAGCACCCAAGTGTCTTTATGAAAGAGAAAAACGGCGTGCAGGCCGGCGGCAAGGGCGGGGTTGATGTCGCTCTTTGGGCTGTTGCCGATCATCCACGAGGTGTGCGGGGTGAGTTCGTGCCGCGCAATCACGGCCTGGTAGGTCGGAGGATCCTTTTCGGCGACAATCTCGACTGCGGAAAAATGCTCGGCCAGTCCGGACCGGGCCAGCTTGTCAGCCTGCTCGGCGCGGTTGCCCTTGGTCATCAGGATCAGCCGGTGACGTGTGGCCAGGTCAGCCAGCGTCTCAGCCACTCCCGGCAGCAACTCGATCTCCTGTTCGGCGATGGTGCGGGCAAAGCCGCGGACGCGCTCGCGCTTTTCCTCGGTTACGGGTTCGGTGCTGAGCCGCTCGAAGCAGTCGACCAGCGAGCGCGTAAAGCTCGAAAGTCCGTAGCCGTGGGCCAGGATGTTGTCGCGCTCAACGTTGTTGAGCGTCTGCCTAACTTTTGCAGGAGAGTAATCACGGTGGTCGAGAAAGCCGATGAACGCCGCGATGGCGCGCTCAAAATAGATGTTGTTTTCCCAGAGCGTGTCGTCGGCGTCGATCAGCAAGGTCTGTCCGGCGGGGTAGCGGGGCATAGGTTGAGAATACAAGGTGGTAGTTAATTGCGGCCATCGTTGCTCATGAGGAGTCGTTGAAGAACAACCGCAGATCCTTCGACTCCGTCCGACGCGGCGGACGCAACTCAGGATGACAGTTCAAATATGTTATGCGCCTTTGAGGCAACACCGCCCGCTGAATTCGCCGGAATTCGCTTCATATTCCAAGTTCATTCCGTATTGCCCCGGCAATCGCATCGGCGTGCCGTTTCATTGCTTCGCTGCTTTCGGATTCG
Source organism: uncultured Occallatibacter sp. (assembly GCA_964528915.1). Classification (GTDB taxonomy): domain Bacteria; phylum Acidobacteriota; class Terriglobia; order Terriglobales; family Acidobacteriaceae; genus Telmatobacter. The sequence continues at coordinate 85,571 of CAZGUD010000001.1, read as the reverse complement.
ATCATCACCCTCGCCAGCGGTTCGGTGCCGGAGTAGCGAATCACCACGCGGCCAGTGTCGCTGAGCTCTTCTTCTGCGGCGTGGATCGCCGCGGCCACAGCGGGAATCTCCGCCAGGGGTTTCTTCTCGCGCACCTTCACGTTCACAATCACCTGCGGAAAGACCTTCAAGTCGGCGGTGAGCTCGTCAACAGTCTTACCGGTGCGAGCCATCAGCTCAAGGATCACGAGGGCCGTCAGCAGCCCGTCGCCAGTGGTGGCAAGATGCGGCAGCAGGATATGACCGGACTGCTCGCCGCCCAGCGCAGCCTTGGACTTCAGCATCTCCTCAAGAACGTAGCGGTCGCCCACCGGCGCGCGCAGCATTCTTATGCCGCTGCGTTTGAGGGCGGCTTCGAGTCCCATGTTCGACATGGTGGTGGCCACGACCACATTGCCCTTCAACAGGCCGCGGGCCTTGAGGTCGCGCGCGGCCATCAGCAGAATGGTGTCGCCGTTGATGACGTTGCCGCGCGGGCCGGCCAGCATGCAGCGATCCGCATCACCATCAAAGGTGATGCCCAGTGTCGCCTTGCGCTCTTTTGTTTCCGCGGCCACGAAAGCGGGGTACAGAGCGCCGCAGTTCGCATTGATGTTGCGCCCGTCGGGAGTTACGTTCAGCAGCGTCACCTTTGCGCGTCCGTCGCGATTCAGCCGCCTGAACAGTTCGGGAGCAACCGCTGCAGCCGCGCCGTTGGCACAATCCACAACCAGCTTCATCGTGCCCAAAGAAAGGTTGGGCAGCGAGGTGCGAAGGAATTGGATGTAGTCGCTTTGCAGTCCCGGATTGTCTTCAACAGGCGGAAGGCTTTTGACGTCGAGAACAGTGGCCTTCGATGCGTGGAAGAGAATCTCATCTTCCATGGCCAGTTCTACCGCATCGGGCAATTTGAAACCGTCGCTGCCAAAGAGCTTGATGCCGTTGTCATGCCAGGGATTGTGCGAGGCAGAAATGACGACGCCCGCCTGGAATCCTCGCGCGCGGGCCAGGTAGGCAACGGCCGGGGTGGGAACGACGCCGGCACTTTCAGCCTTGGCGCCAGTCTGGCGCAACGCCTCAGCCAGGGTTGCCGCAATCCAGGGGCTCGACTCGCGGGTGTCGCGGCCCAGCAGAACCCGGGCTCGCAGGGCTTTTTTCTTCAACGAGTGGCCCAGCGCCAGTCCCACTGCATAAACAGTTGCGGGATCGAGGGGATATTCGCCGGCAACACCGCGAATTCCGTCAGTACCAAAAAGCTTGCGCGTGCCTGTCATTGTCTCTCGTTTTCTTTAAGTTTAGTTTTGTCCGGGGCAAGGTCTGTAACGCGGCTGGTAAAGCTGCCGTCTGAGATTCGTGTAGTGAGTTCGTCGCCCGCATCGAGCTGTACTATCGATTTGACGATTGCGCCATCGGCGCCGATGACAAGTGCATAGCCGCGATCGAGAACGGCGAGGGGCGAAAGCGAATGGAGTCGCGCGTCAAATGAGCCGAGGCTGGCCGAGGCAATCTGCATGCGCCGCTCGATCATGCGTGCAAGGCGGGCGCGGAATTCGTTGAGGTGTTCGCGCGCGTGAGCGACCTGCTGACGGGGATCGTGGCGCAAAACCGAAGCCGCGAGATCGGCTAGATGATTCCGACTCAATTGCACTTGCGCCGCCAGCACGCCTTCAAGGCGGAAGGTCAACTCATCGAGCTTTTGCGCAGAGCGGTGCAGCAGGGTAGAAATGCGAGTCTCGGTGCGCGTAGCCGGCAAGCGACTCAATCGCTGATGAGCCTTGAGAAGCTGAAACCGCATTGCGCGTTCGAGCCGGTGCGATGTCTCGGCAAGGCGCTGCTCGATTTTGTGTTGCGCCTCGGTAATCAGCTCCGCAGCGGCCGAGGGAGTGGGAGCGCGAAGATCGGCGGCAAAGTCGGCGATGGTGAAATCGGTTTCGTGGCCAACTGCCGAGACCACAGGCAGTTTTGACGCGGCAATGGCGCGCGCCACGAGCTCTGAGTTGAAGGCCGCGAGATCTTCAAGCGAGCCGCCGCCGCGCGCCACCACGATCAGATCAACGATACCAGCGTCATTGAGCGATTCGATGGCTGCCACAATCTCCGCCGGTGCTGAATCGCCCTGCACGGTCACCGGGTAAAGAAAGATTGACAAGCCCGCGTGACGGCGGTTGACGATGTTCAGGAAATCGCGAATCACGGCGCCGGTCGGGGAGGTCACAATTCCAACTGCCCGCGGAAATGAAGGCAACGGGCGCTTGCGTGCAGCTTCGAACAGACCTTCAGCCTTGAGGCGTTCCTTCAATTGCTCAAAGGCAAGCTGCAGCGAGCCCGCTCCAACCGGCTCCATGGTTTCGGCTACGAGCTGCATTTGTCCGCGCTGCTCGTAGACGCTCACGCGTCCGCGCACCAGCACGTGCAGGCCGTCCTCAGGCCTGAAGCGCAACAGCACGGCCTGCCTGCGGAAGAGCACGATGGGCAACTGCGCATCGGCATCTTTGAGGGTGAAGTAGACGTGGCCGGAGGGCGCCGGGCGAAGATTTGAAATCTCACCTTCGACCCATACGTCGCTGTATTCCTGCTCCACCAGTTCGCGAACCTGCGCTACCAGCTCGCGCACCGGCCAGATGCGGCGGGCGCTGCGTGGCTCCTCGAAAGTGAGGTCGAGCTGCGGCGCGAATGGATCGTGAGGGTACATCCTAGAGAAGTTTAATTGGTCGGGAGCAGGGCGCACTGTGTAGAACCATGCCTTCGAGGGTCGAAGGCTAGGCGCATTGGGCGGAGCCTGCGAAGGCCATGCCGCAAGCATTCGATAAACATCCGGCATGGGATGAACAGCATTAAGCCATTGCCGCTAGACCATCCGTAGTGATGGGGCGCAACTTTATCCGTACTTCTACTTTCGTCCCGAGCCGGTTAAGGATCGAGACAAGCCGGTCAAGCGTAAATCGATCCAGATCCGCGTTGCGGATTCGCGAAAAATCGGCAGCGGCTACTCCGGTTTGCGCATGCGCCGCGCGGACGGTTAACGCCTTGCGGTCGAGCATTTTGATAATCTCGGCAGCCAGCAATGCCTTTAGCTGAGCGACATCCGGGCTCGCGTGGCCGAGGTCTCTGAAGACATTGCCACTGCCGCGCACCACCTCAATCTTTTCGCGTTTCATCCCAACATCTCCTTCAGAACTCTCAGGCGACTCTTAATCAGGTCGATCTCACGCTGAGGAGTCTTGATCCCTTGTGCCGCCTTTTTTTGAAATGCGTGAACTACCCAAACCTCGGGGCCAATCTGCACCCCGTAGACTACGCGGAATGCATCGCCACGAAGTGGGAGCGCGATTTCAAAAACGCCAGGGCCGAGGCCCTTCATAGGCTTTGCGACATCGGCTTTCCCGTTCTCGGCGGCAATCGTCAAGGCGGCAAGACGAATTGTCTGAGCTTCCTGCGGAAACTTCTCGAAATCCTTGCGTGCAGCTTTGATCCATGAGATCGGCCGCGTTTGCCTGACCATTGATCGCACGCCGATGCTATTCCACTAGCGTAGTCAAATTTGACAACATTGTCAAGATCGCGAAAAATGCCGCAATGAAAGGTCCGCGACTCACGCGCCAGCAGGAGCTCGCCCTTCGATCATTCCCCGCAACTCGCGAGCCGACTGCGCTGCCTGTTCGGGGCTGGGCCCTTCGCCGCCGGCATAAAGTTGCTCAAGCTCTCGCGCCAGCTCAGTGCCGCGCGCCAGGCTGAAGGTGCCCAGGGTACCGGCTAGTTTGTGCGCGGCGCTAGCTGCGGATTCTCGTTGAGTTGGAGAAAGTTTCCCGGCGGCCAATGCGTGTGCCGCGGATTCAAGAATTTCTACGCGCGCTTTAATTTCAGGAAGGAATCGAATCCACAGGCGTTCAAGTGCCGCGGAAATCGCAGCTTCTTTGTTTCGGGTCGCGCTCTCGTCCGAAGAGTCCACGATGCAGTGCGCCTTAGCTCCAGCCCAGCGCGGTCTCAATCTGGGTTGCAAGGGTCATGGGATCGAATGGCTTGAACAGCACCGCCTCGACGCCCAGATCGGCAAAGCGGCGCTGGTCGTTGCTTTGCACCTTGGCAGTGAGCAGAAGCACCGGTATTTTTGCAGTGAGGGGATTCTTGCGCAGCTCCTTGAATGTGGTCGGGCCATCCATCCCCGGCATCATCACATCCAGCAGAATGGCGTCAGGCATCTGCTCAGCGGCGCGAGCCAGTCCCTGAGCGCCCGAACCGGCGGTAATCACTTCCCAGCCGGCAACACTCTCAAGGCTGAGAGCAGCTACTTCGCGAATGTCGTCTTCGTCGTCGATGATGAGGACCTTGCGGATCACGAGAATATTCCTCAGCATCCATTGTCTGCGCTCAAGCGCAGGCTTGTCGATGGCTGGGAAGGTTACTAAATGGTTACGAATTCGGTACTGTGGGTTCCGACGACGCTGTTTCATCCATCAATCGCGTTTGTCGCAACATGGTAAGCACCAGCGCTTCAAGCTGCTGGGGCTGTACGCGGGCCTTGGCCAGGAAATGTGTGGGCCCGAGCGTAAGCATGCGGCGCTCAGCCGGGGAAAGATCGCGTCCTGAGTAGACCACCAGCGGCAAGCGGGCAAGATTCTCTCGCTTGCGGAGCCAGTCAACCACGTTGAAGCCGTTGCCGTCGGGCAGTCCGATGTCGAGCACCATGAGATGCGGTTCGTATTTTGAGCAGCAGTCGGTTGCATCCAGAAGGGTATGGGCCAGTTTGACTTCAATGCCGTCCCGTTCAAAAACTCCGGCAATTACGTGTGCCAGGTCCACGTCGTCTTCCACCACCAGGATGCGCGCCTTTTCTCCGGGGCCGCATAGCACCCTGGCGAGTTCAGCAAGCAGGGCATCTTCCTCGGCCGGCTCTGTCACGCGTCCTTCAGCGTCTTCAGGCAAATCAGCGGCTCCCTGAGAACCTTCAACGCACAGCAACACGATTGGCGTGTGACCTTCGGGGTCGACTCCGCGCAATTTGGGCAAAATCTCCCAGCCGTTCATTCCGTCGAGAGAGGTGTCGAGCAAAATTGCCTGCACCGGGTCGTGCGCCGCCGCCAGGGTTTCCTCAGTTGTTGACGCCGCGATCACCGTAAAGCCATGGCGAGTGAGCTGGCTCGCAATCCGAGTGTGCGATTCGCCTGCCATGCCGGCCAGCAGCACAACCCCGTTTTCAGGCTGTTCTTCAGGCTCAATAACTGAGCCCGGCTCGGGTTGCGCGGGTTGATAAGGCAGAAAGACGCGGAAAGTTGAACCGCGGACGGGGTTCCGCTCTGCCCAAATCCGGCCCGAATGCTGGAGTACGATGGTGCGGCAGATGGCAAGGCCCAGACCGCTGCCGCCCTTTTGCCGCGAATCGGAGGCATCAACCTGCTGGAACCGGCCGAAGATTGCCTCCAGCTTATCGGCCGGAATGCCGCGCCCCTGGTCGATGACCGAAAGGGTGACGCCGGTGATTCCGGGCCGCGTCATTACCGAGACCGTTGAGTTCGGCGGAGAGAATTTAACCGCGTTCGAAAGCAGGTTGGTAAGCACCTGGAGCAGCCGATCAGGATCGGCAGCGAGTTCCACGTGAGTTGTATCGTGAATGAGCTGCACGCCCGCGGCGTCGGCTACCGGCTGCATGCCATCGATGGCCTGCCTCGCCACTTCGGCGAGTTGGATGGTTCTGAACATCAGCGGCTCACGGCCGCTCTGGATGCGCTCGAGATCAAGAATGTCGTTGATGAGGCGCACCAGGCGGTCAGAGTTGGTGAGCGCAATTCGCAGCAGGTTTGCCGCCTTATCGTTGACATCGCCCAGAATTCCCGACGAGAGCAGGCCAAGCGCGCCACGAATGGAAGTAAGAGGCGTTCGCAGTTCGTGGCTCACGGTGGAAATAAACTCGTCTTTCAGGCGATCGAGCGCATAGCGCTGGCTGATGTCGCGGAAACTAAGCACCGAACCCGCGAAGCGCCCCTGGTTGGCGATGGGGGTCAAAACGTACTCGGCAGGGAAGGCGCTTCCATCCGTTTTGAAGATCGTGTCTTCGCCGGCAGAGGCCCGTGCATGGGCGGTATTCCGTTTCAAGAGGCAATCGTCGCCGCATTTTTTCCCGGTTCTTGCCGAGCCATGAAGCACATCGTGAACAGCCTTGCCCTTGAGTGCTTCGGCCTCAGCGCCCAGGATGCGCGCGGCCGCCGGGTTGGCAAAGCTGATCATGCCCCGGTTGTCGACGCCGAAGATGCCGTCGGCAACCGAGTCGAGCAGGATTTCCTGCTGCCGCGACAGTTCTTCGGCGCGTCCCCGCTCATGAGTGCGTGCCAGCATCTGTCCGAGCGTCGATGCCGCGGTTTCAATTGCCGCCATCGCCTCACGGTCTTCGCGGAGACGGTAGTGGCTGAAGAACTCAAGCACCGCCAGCACTTTTTGTCCAAAGCGGACGGGTACAGCCCAGCCTGACACCATTTGCTGGCCCATCGCCAGCTTGACCCGCGGAGAGGGAGTGGCCGCACCCAGATCCTCAACCCACAGTGGCCGGCCCTCCTTCCATGCCAGGCCGGGCAGATCATTGCCGCGTTCCAGCGTCAGGCCCATGCTTTCCTGAATGAGCGCTTCAGGCCGGCGGCCGGGCGCGCCCCAGGCAGTTGAAAACTCCAGCCGATTCCCCTTGGCATCCACGAGCCACTCGATGGCAACGTCCCATTCCTGGGAGATGCAGAGAGATTCGAGAATCCGCATCGAAGCGACTTCAGGAGAGGCGTTTTCGCCAACGATCTGGCCAACGGCAATCTGCAGCGCCAGGCGGTTCTCGCGCTGTTTCTGTTGCGTCACATCGCGCAGCAGACACCTCACCGCCAGCGGATCGCCGGCTTTCTGGCGCTGGCTGAGGCTGAGTTCAAACTCCAGAACCCTGCCGTCAGGGGTGTGATGCCTTAATGGAGCGCGGTCGACGATCTCACCAACCAATGCCCGCCGGAAGAGCGCCGCAACCTCGCTGCGCCCGCTAACGCTGAACAGGTCCTCGAACGACTCCAGGTTCAACATGGCCGAATCGTCGAGGCCGAAACACCGCTTCCAAGCCGGATTGACGTAAAGGAACCGGCCCGAAGGGCTGATGGTCGCGATCATCTCGGTGGAATTCTCAAACAGATCCCGATAGCGCTCGAGCGACTCGCGCGAAGTCTCCTCTTGCCGCAGGGTGGCGGTCTTATCCACGGCCACGGCGACCAGGCCCGTGACCACGCCGTTTCCATCGCGAATCGCCGATACGTGGAGAGTGGCAGGGGAAGATTCTCCACCCCTGCGCATAATCTGGGTATCAAAGCTTGGCACCCTGCTGGGCGGAACTGCGCGCACGCATTCAATGAAGGTGGCAAGCTGCTCTTCGGGAGTGTTCTTAGGCGCACCGTCCATCCCGGCCAGCTTTTCCATTTCGGCAACCAGTCGGGCTCCTTCGCCGGATCCGAGGATGCCAATCGTGCGCCACTGGTTTGCGAATTCCGCTATGTCGTATCCCAGCAATCGCTCGGCCGCAGGGTTGGCATAGAGCAGCTTTCCGTCGAGTCCCACAGCCACCATGGCGGGGCCGGCTGAATCCAAAAGGTCTTTGTGAGTATCGGAGCCCGCAACAATAGGCAATGTGGCAGCGCGGGTTCTTGAGGCAAGGCGCAATGCCAGGACGGTGGCGGCCACTGCTGCGGCGAATACCAGGATGGGATCGTATCCCGGACCGCCGGTCATGCGCAGGCTGACCGAGAGGAGGCAGAGGAGAAGCGCGAGGATGCCGAGGGTAGGCCAGAGAATCAGAGCCCCGATGCGCGCCGCAGCGGTCCCTGAAGATCCCAATTTCGGCGTCTCCTCCGGCTGGTTCGCCATTCCCTCCACCTTCACCACTCCGCGATGCTGCGTTTGTGAATCAATCGAGGCTCAACAGGGAACAATTGGAACGCATTTACCCCTTAAGTGCTCTTTGGCGCCGGCTTTGCCGCTGGCGCGAGCCCCCAAGGGACATGCAGAGGTTTTATCGCGATAACCTTAATTCTTAGCGCGATTGGCAGTAAGTATAAGCAATCAAGAGCCATCTCACTACATAAATTCGATGCCCAACCGATCGCGGCGAAACAAGAGAGTTACGACTTTAGTAACGGATGACAGCCCGTTCAACGCTCCAAGGACGCATATTCCGGCAAATTGGATTTGCATTTCCGCGCTGATTCTGGCCTGAACCGCGCCCGCTTATACTGATTTTCATGTTGCCTCGACGTCTTTCGAAGCCCACTCCCGGTTTTGCATTTCTGGTTCTTACGTCCGTGGTTTTGGCGACGCTCCCAACGTCAGCTTACGCCTGGGAGAATGAAGGCCATCGCATGATCAACCGGCTGGCAGCCACCACTCTTCCAGACGATGTTCCTGCATTTCTGCGTACGCCCGCTGCCATAAACGAGATTGAGTATCTGGGTCCGGAACCGGACCGCTGGCGTTCGCCGGCTGAGTCGGAATTGAGCGCGGCCCAGGCGCCCGAGCACTTTATCGATCTCGAATTGGCCGACGCTCTTGGGCCGCTTCCGCACAGGCGGCTCGATTTTGAAGCCAAGGTTTTTGCGGCAGGGCAGCGCCCTGAGAAGATCGGCCTGCAGCCATGGGAGGCGGACGAGGTGTGGGAGCGGCTGAAGGCAGCAATGCGGCAATATCGTGCGCTGCACGCTGGCGGCCAGGACACCGCCCCGGTCGAGGCCGCAATCATCTTCTATGCAGGCTGGCTGGGCCATTATGTCGGCGATGCCTCGCAGCCGCTCCACGTGACGGTGCAATACAACGGCTGGACGGGCCCCAATCCCAACGGCTACACCACCAGCCACCAGATTCATCACCTTTTCGAGGGTCCATTCGTCGCGGCGAATATCCATGCCAACGATGTTCAGCCGCTCATGACGCCGGCCAGGGCCATTCCCGGCGACATGTTCGACGCCTACGTTGACTACCTTCGTACTACAGCCACCTACGTCGAAAAGGTGTACCAGCTTGAGAAGGCGGGGGGATTCGTGGGCGCGGGTACGGCGGAGTCGCGGACTTTTACCGCGTCGCGGCTGGCCGCCGGCGCCAGCATGCTGCGCGACATGATTTACAGCGCGTGGATCGACAGCGCCCAGCCGGTTCCCGATCCGTACGCGGGGAATTGAACGAAGAGCAGGGGAATGCGATCACGTTTACGACGCCGCCTTCGAAGCGCTGCATCGAGGGGAGCTATCAGTGGATGTAGTGGAACGCCTCAGTCGCCAGCTTGAACATTGGCGAGCATCGGCAGCCTGCGCAGCATCGGCGTCAACGCAATGGTAATCAGCAGAACCGCTGGTATAGCCACCAACACCCATGCCAGAAGCGCCTGACCTGCCAACCCGCTAAGCTGCGATGCCATGTGCAGGGGCGAGAGCCGGAGCAACGCGATCGTATTGGGATGTGGTGCTGAGGCAGTCATGCGCCCACCCAACCGCACGAAAGGCACAATCAGCGCCAACTGCAGTGGCATGGCAACGTAGTTCGCTGCCTGAATCGCCGGCACGTTCAACCGTAATGCCAGGGCAACCGCAGCGCAGACGAGAGTGGGCAAGCCGACCACCGGGATGCAACCGATCGCAAAACCGAGAGCCAGCGTCAAGGCGAGCCGGCGCGGCGAAACTCCCTGCCGCAGCCACTGCGTCACTCTGTCCTTGACTCGCTCTCGAATTGGGACCGTCACAATCACTTAGACCCCACGACGCGCTTTTAGTCTCTGATGCTCAAAATACGAATAGCGGTTCACAACTGTCATCGGCGTCAGGTGAAACTTTATGAAATGAACCAAAATCGGCAGCAGGTTTCGGATGAAAACGCGACAGCAACACGATCACCGGCTGCGATGGTTCAACCCGTGGAACTGAGGCGGTTGAACCGCAGCCAATATTACAGCCAATGGTTTAAACTTGGACCGAATGCGGGTATTTGGCATCGACTGCGGCACCGAGGTGACGGGCTATGGCGTTGTCGATTCTGACGACGACGGTGGAATAGCTCGCCTGATTCCCAGGGCTTTCGGCGCAATCAGGCTCGCGAAGACGAAATCTACAGCGGAACGGCTCGACCAGGTCTTCAGTGAACTGAGAGCTGAACTTGAACGCTGGAGTCCAGACGCAGTCGCAATCGAAGAGGTCTTCTATTCAGTGAACGCGAAATCGGCTCTTAAACTTGGCCAGGTGCGTGGAGTTGCGCTTCTGGCTGCCGCCCGGCAGTCAATACCGGTGGCCGAATATGCACCTCTGAAGATCAAATCCAGCGTGGTGGGCTACGGGATGGCCAGCAAAGAGCAGGTTCAGTTCATGGTTGCGCGGCTGCTCAGCCTCGAAGTTCTTCCCCAACCAGCCGACGCCGCAGACGCACTGGCAATAGCGATTTGCCACATTCACACAGCTCAGACCCTGCGAGCGCAGGGACAAGTGGCGCAGAGGGCGGCGCGATGAAGGCATTTATCATCGCCGCGGCCGTTTTTCTGGCCATTGCAGTATCTATGGCTGCGCGCGCCGACCAAAATGCGGTGATGCACGTGGACTTTACCGATAGCCAACTGAATCCTTCCCACTGGACGCTCACGCTTCATTCCGACGGTTCTGGGCATTTCACATCGGAAATGAACGAAACGCCCGAAAAGGGCACAGAGGCGGTCGATGCCGCCAATGTCGATCGCGACGTGCAGTTGAGCGCCGGATTCACCGCACACGTCTTTGAGGTTGCGCGCCAACACCACTTGTTCAACGAGCCTTGCGAGAGCCGTCTCAAGGTAGCTTTCGAAGGATGGAAGAAATTCAGCTACGCGGGCCCTGAGGGGACGGGCTCGTGCACGTTCAACTACTCGAAGGATAAAGAGATTGAAGAACTGGCTGAGACATTTGGGGCGGTGACTGAAACGATATTGGAGGGCGCCCGGCTGGAGAAACTGCTGCAGCATGACCGGCTGGGCTTGGACAAGGAGATGGAGTACCTTGTGGACGCTGCCGGCAGCGGCCGTGCCCAGGAGATCTGCACGATCCGCCAGATTCTGGTGAGGCTGGCCGAAGACGACGAGGTTTTGGAGCGGGTTCGCAAGCGCGCACGTCTTCTTTTGTCCCAGGCGGGAACATGATCTTTAATTTCAAGCAACAACATAGCAACTATTATTTCCCATTCGATGTCCAATCGTATGGGGAAGTAGTAGGCTGCCATCAGGACCGATAGAACGATCGTCTTCGGGGGCGATAGAAAGGCGGGCAGCAATGGAATCAATTGAGAAGCAGACCATCAACAGGCGCCGCGGGGGCGCCATTTTCTTTTGGATTGCAACCGCCGCGGCGGCGATGCTGGTTGCCGCTCAGCCCGTGCATGCCGACGACACAGCATCCGCATCGCGCGCGGTGCACCTGAGTTATGTCGAAGGCCAGGTGCGCGTAACGCAGGGTGATCAGGTTATCGCCGAAGGCGCCACCGTGAACATGCCCCTCTTTGAGGGGATGCAGGTTTCGACAGCCCAGGACGGCCGTGCCGAGATTCAATTTGAAGACGGCAGCGTGGCGCGCCTCTCGCCCAATACCACGGTGACGTTCAGCGTATTGCGCGGGGAAGGAACCAACGGTGACGCGGAGATGCTGCTCAACGGCGGCCTGGCCTATTTTGAGTTCCAGGGCAGCAGCCAAGACGGTCAGTTCGGAGTTCGCTTTGGAGACTCCACCGTCAGCCCGAGCGGCAATGCCGTGTTTAGGATCAGGATGGACGCTCCTCCCGGCGACCTGGCGGTTTTGTCGGGTAACGCCAATCTGAGCCGCGGCAACGGCGGCCTGCAATTGGCCATGCATGGCGGCGAGAGCGTAACGCTGTATGCCAACGACAGCAGCCGATACGATCTGAACGAATCAATCGATCCGGACTCCTGGGATGCGTGGAATACGGATCGCGATCAGGTTGCGGAGACAGTAGGCGCTGCTTCAACACTCGCGCCGCCCAGCCAGAACGGTCCTGAGAGCGGCAGCCCTGCCTGGAGCGACCTGGACGCGAATGGCAGTTGGTACAACGTGCCTGGCCAGGGATATGTCTGGTCGCCATTTCAAGCTTCCGATTCCGGATGGGATCCTTACGGGTGCGGCAACTGGGTTTGGTATCCGCAGTTCGGCTACATCTATGTCCCATGCGATTCATGGGGATTCCTGCCTTACTCCTGCGGCGGGTGGAACTACTTCAACGGTTTCGGCTGGGGTTGGAACCCCGGCGGGGGCGGCTGCAGTCCCTGGTGGAATTCAGGGGGCGGCTACTATCCGGGTCCGCGGTTCGGAGGGTCATTTCCTCCCGGCTTCAGACCGCCGCATCGGCCGATCAATCCACGCGGGCCGAATCCAGGGCATCCTGTTCCTGTAATTGTCGTAAACCGAACTCCCCGCACGGGCGGAACACCGTTGCCATCTCGTGAGCACAACGATCCGGTGACTATCGCCGGCAACACAGTGGCGCCGATACGCCCGGTGATTGCGCGAGGCGGTGGGAATGGAGGCGACGGTCGCGGGCCAACTGCAATCGGCAGGTCCAGCTTCACCATCTACGATGGGAGCTTAAGGGGCGATTCGTCTCCGGGGCGTCCGGTTTACACTTCGCCGAATCGGGGCGGTTCCTCATCGTCCGTTAACCGAGGCAGTTCGAGTGCGTATTCTCCCGGAGTTTCGCGAGGCTCGACTTCTTCCTCTACTCACTCCAGTTCATCCGGCTATTCCGGTGGATCGGCTCACAACTACAGCGGCGGTGGAGGGGGCAGCTACCATGCCAGCGGCGGTGGTGGCGGAGGCGGTGGAGGTGGTGGCGCCTCACACGCCAGCGGTGGCGGTGGAGGCGGTGGCGGTGGGGGAGGCGGCGGATCCCACAAGTAGCCAATCAAGATAACTTACCAGAGGGCGCGGCAGCATAAGTTGCCGCGCCTTCTTTCTGCTGACAAAGCCCTAAACCACTCCTCAGGGGCTAAAGCCCAGTGTTTATGCGCATCTTTCGGCACGGCTGAAGCCGGGCCCTTTCAAAACTCATTGATGCAGCCAGTTCTAGACAGGCGGGGGCGAATCTACTACAGGCACGCCGGGCGGCGGCGTGAATTGGAATGTGTTTGGTGGGATAGCCGCATCCGGCTGCTCACCGCTGAATATGAATTTTGTTGTGGCGTCGTCTGTCTCTTTTACTTCAATCGCGGTGATAACGCCCGCTGCCGTCACGGTCAAGGAGATATTTGAAACGCGATTTTCCTGGCCTTTGGGTACACCGCTCAGCACAAATTCGCCATTGCCGGCGGGCGCCAGCGTCAGTCCGTTCATCTCTTTTTCAAGATTGGTGTGGCCCAACAGAAAACGCAGAGGAGAGCGCAGATCATCCAGCTCCTTTGCGGGAATCCTCTGCACCTGCGAGTCGCCGGGAGTGTAGAACCACGCGTATTTGCCATCCAGCAGGAAGACCTTGCCCGGCGGCGAGGTGTACACCCAGCGCATCTTTCCGGGCTTCGAGAGCAGCAGTTCGCCGCTCTCAGTGCGTTGGACGCCCATGCCGGCGTAGGACTCAGTAAACGCAGCCTTGAGCGAATGCAACTGGTCGTAGTGCCGGTTGACACGCGTGGCCAGCTCATGCGCGCCGGGCGGCTTTTGCTGAGACAGAATGCAGGCTGGAGACAGCGCGGCGAGCAGCAGGGCAGCGCCGCGCCTGAGATGAGGGAACCGGCTCATTGCAGCAATTGGGTGCAGTTAGTGCCGCCGGTGGAATCGTACTTGGGTGATCCGCCGTTCTCGTCGCTGCAGAAGCCGCGGTCGCCGGTCTTGCCCGGCGCCTGCGGTACGGCGGTGACCGTAAATCCAGTTATGCGGTCGGTATTATTCACCGTGACCTTGGTGCAGTTGGTGATGTTGAAGATGTAGCCGGACTTGTAACCCGAGGCCAGGTCGGACTGGATCAGTTCCGCCGATGTGGGCGACGGCGGGCCGCTGCCGGCCTCCCCACCCAGCGCCGAAAGCGAGCATGCGTAGCCGTTGGCCGGGAATGAATCGCTGTACTGAATCTCCGCCTTGATAATCGCCTGAACCGAGTTGATGGCCGACGTTTCGTTAGCGTGGCGTTTCATCACGCCGATAGTCGGAATGGCCATCAGCATCAGGATGAGAATGATGGCGATTACGATCAGCAGTTCCATCAGGGTGAATCCATTGGCAACCATAGAACGGCTGGTTGCGGAGCGGCGGCGTGAGAGTAAAGACGTGCGAATCATGTGTTTCAATGCCTCGTTAAGCGGGCCATTGCCCCGGCCCATTCGTGAAAATGCTATACCGTATGGACGCATTATGGAAAGTAGACGCTCGGGCCGCAGCCCAGCCGCAGCCAGCTTTCAGCCTTCAGCCTTCAGCTCTCAGCTACTTGGTGCCTAGGACGATGCTGCGGCTCTAGTGCGTTGAGAAGTTCCTGAAGGATGTTCCGATTTCCCATACGAAAAAGCTGAAGACTGAAAGCTGAGGGCTAATAGCTGCTCTTCAGCACACCAGCATTTCTCTTTGCAGCTTAACGCCCTGCAGCCGGCCGAGCAGTGTGACGGCGATACTCTCGGGCCTGAAGAGCTTTTGGGCCATTGTCTGCGCCTGTTCAGCAGAAACGTCGTCGATGCGGGCAATGATTTCGTCTACGGTGAAGAACTGCTTGAAGTACATCTCCTGCCGGGCAAGGTTTGCCATTCTGGAGTTGGAGCTCTCAAGGCCCAGCAGAATGTTGCCCTTGAGCTGATCCTTGGCGCGATTCAGCTCTTCGTCGGCAAGGAGCGTCTCTTTGAGCTTGCGGAATTCGGCAAGAATAAGCTCGACCACGCTCAACGCCTTCGTTGCCGAGGTTCCGGCGTAGACGCACAGCGTTCCAGTGTCGCGGTACGGGCTCAGGTCAGAGTAGACCGAGTAGGCCATGCCGCGCTCTTCGCGGATGGTCTGGAAGAGCCGCGAGCTCATGCCGCCGCCGAGCACCGTATTCAGGATGAGCGTCGCGTAGCGATTGTCGTCGGTAATGGGGGGCGCGGGTACGCCCAGGCAAATCTGCACCTGCTCCAGCGACTTCTTATTGCGCAGCACAATCTTTGCGCTCGGCTCGGGTGCCGAGAGCTCGTGGAGGGTCGCTCCGCCGGGCAGATCTTTGAATTTTTCCTGAACGGCCGCGGCAAACTCGTCGTGATCAAGGCTTCCCGCCGCTGAGAAAACCATGTTGCCGCCGTGGAATCGATCGCCATGGTAGGTAAAAAGCTGCTTTTGATCGAGGCGAGTCACCGTCTCTGTGGTGCCCAGGATCGGCCAGCCCAACGGGTGGCCCTTCCAGAAGCTTTGGGTGAAGAGCTCGTGCACCAGCACATCGGGATTGTCCTCGTCGATCTTGATTTCCTCGAGGATGACGCCCCGCTCCCGCTCAATGTCAGAGGGAGCAAAAATGGGGTTCAGCACCAGGTCGGTGAGCACGTCGAGCGCAATCGGCACATGCTCGGCCAGTGACTTTACGTTGAAGCAGATGGTCTCTTTGCCGGTGAAGGCGTCGAGGTTGCCGCCAATCGAGTCCATCTCGCGGGCGATGTGCTGAGCCGACCGGGATCGGGTGCCCTTGAAGAGCATATGTTCCACAAAATGGGAGATTCCATTGGTCTCGGCCGGTTCGCACCGGGAACCGGACTTGATCCACACCCCCATCGCCACCGAGCGCAAATACTCCATTCGTTCGGTAAGAACGATCAGCCCGTTGGGCAAAACCGTGCGGCGGAGATTGCGTTCAGTCGTCATGGGCATCGTTCGAATCTCGATTGTAGGCGAACTCGGTCAAGTAAGCGCGAGCGGGCCAAGAGAATTTGAGATTAGCAGGCCTGCTTCGATCCGGGGAAAGGATGGAATGCACAAGCAGGGAAAGATGCTCTATGCTGACCCCAGCCGTGAATCGCGAATCGAGCCAACTCGTCCGCTTCGACTCCGCAGCCCGGGAGGAAGGAAGTCCGAAGGTGTTTTTCGGATTGGATGCGGCCGCGCTTTCTACAGTTTTCAGAAAGATGGGCGAGCCATCATATCGCGCCCGCCAGCTCTCTGATGCTATTTATCATCAGCGGCTTACGGAAATTAGCTCAATCTCAACTTTGCCCAAAGATTTGCGCGAGCGGCTGCAGAACCTGGGATGGACCATTGGCCGGCCGCGCATTGCGCAAACCTTCAAGTCGACTGACGGAACCGAGCGCTATCTTGTTGATTGTTATGATGGAAAGCCGCAAACGGTGGAGACGGTCTGGATGCCGGAAGGGGACGGCGGGGAAACCGGCGACGGAACCGACTCGGACGCAGACTCTTGCTCTCCCACCCTTTCGCCGGAACGGTGGCGCAAGAATGGGGCACTCGAAATTTCGTCGGATTCGGTGGGCGCGGCGAAGCCCTGGTCGCGCGCCACGATCTGTGTTTCTTCGCAGGTGGGCTGCGCGGTCAACTGCCAGTTTTGCCTTACAGCGAAGTTGGGTCTGCAGCGCAATCTGACGGCTGGCGAGATTGCCGGACAGGTGGTAAGTGTGCTTGATCGCCACCGGGTCGAGGTGGGTCGCGACCGCGTCAACCTGGTCTTTATGGGCATGGGCGAGCCGTTTTTGAACTACGCCAATTTCATGGCCGCAGTTCGATTGCTGGTTGAGGAAGTTGGGCTAAGTCCGCAGAGAATGACGGTTTCTACTTCAGGGATTGTGCCCGGCATCGAGCAGTTTGCCGAGGAACCGGCGGGTTTACGGCCACACCTGGCAATCAGCCTGAACGCGCCCAACGACGAAGTTCGCGCCCAGATCATGCCGATTAATAAGAAGTGGAATATCGATGCCGTAATTGAAGCGGTGAAGAAGATTCGTCTGCGCCCTCGCGAGCGCGTGACGTTTGAGTATGTGCTGCTAAGCGGGGTGACCGACCGGCCTGACCATGCAAGCGAGGTGGCGCGGCTGGTGCGCCGCACTGGGCTGCCCGCGAAGGTGAACCTGATCGCGTGGAATCCCGGTCCGGGGATACCTTACGCCATGCCCGCCCCGGATGCGGTTGAAGACTTCAGGCAGCGGCTGATTGGAGAAGGCATCCCGGCATACCTGCGGCAGCCGCGGGGCCGCGACATTTTCGCGGCCTGCGGGCAGCTCAAGCGGACTGTGGAAGGTTGAAATCTGAAGGATCGCGCTACTTTTCGGCGGGCATCGTCACCGGCTTCACACTGCCGCAATCGGGTCCTTTATAGACCGAGGTCGATTGCATGGTCATGTCGATCGGACGGCTGTTCTGCCCCATTTGCATGGTTCCGACAATGTGAACTGTGGTGGTGGAGGTGTTGCTGTCGGTGAAAGTAGCCGTCACAGTTCCCTTTGCCGTCATCTGCCCGGTGCACGAGATGTCGGCTGTCATGCCGTTGGGCTTAAGCACGACGTTTGTCGTCTGGCAGTCGCCGCGAGGAGGGTTCTGCATCGGGCCGCCGTATTTGTCGACCATGGCCTGGGTAACGCAGACCTGGGTGGTGTGCGGGCCAAAAGGCGAGCTGGCGCCCCCCGGCATCTGAACTCCCTGAGGCATCTGTGGCATTTGCGGCATGCCTGCCATCGTCATCTGGCTGGTTACTTCCCAAAGGCCCGGCTTCTGTTTTGACTGCCCCTGCGCCACCGTCGCCAGAATCAGAAGGCAACAAAGCAACGCGATCCCAATTCGACCCTTACTCATAAATCCTCCCTGGGGAGTTCCCCGAACGCTTGCGCGCGTAGATTTCTATGCTTCTGAGCGAGAAATTTACAGGTTCCGAAAGGGTCTTGGAAGTGAAATTTTCTGAAATGAGGAGATTACGACACAGCGGGCCGGGGATTGAGGAAGGGCAGTTCAGCTTTGGTTGTCGAAGCTCGAATGGGCCGCGCCTGTGCCGGTCGAATTGGAGTGGCCCAGGGCAAGCAAGGTATTCGTCACATGGGCTGCAGCATGGCGAACCACTGTCTCCTCGCTGGCAAAGCTGCCGGTGATGCACTTAACTCCCAGCGCCTGGATGCGTTCGATGTCGGGCAGGATGGGCGCCGCGCCTTCAGCGGCATAGCGGGAAAGCGTCTCACTCGAGAAGGGAGCTGTGTTGACCAATGCGCAATCGAAGATGGGGGCGCGGGTGTGGTCGTAGATTCGCTCGATGTGTTCAGAGGCGGAGAGGCCAAGGCTCTCATTGGCCTGGGTCATCAGGTTGCAGATGAAGACTCGCAATCCGCGAGCGCCGGCGAGGGCAGAAGGAATTCCATCCACAAGCAGGTTGGTAATTAGCGAAGTGTACAGCGAGCCGGGTCCCACGGTGATAAGGTCGGCCCGTTCGATGGCCTCAAGCGTCTCGGGCAGGGGCGAGGGGTTGGGTGGATCGAGCATGAGCTCAACGATTCGCTTGCGGCTGGCGGTGATGTTGGTTTCTCCGCGCACCAGCTCCCCATCGTCAACCAGCGCCACCAGCGTGGTATTGGCCGTGGTTGCGGGGTAGATGTGCCCCCTGGTGGCCAGAATCTTAGACGACAACTGCACGGCCTGCGCAAAGTCGCCGGTGATCTCGGTGAGCGCGGCGACAAATAAATTGCCGAAGTTGTGGCCTTTGAGGGCGTCGCCGCCGCGGAATCGGTGCGTGAAGAGACGGGCGAGCAGGTCTTCTTCTTCGCTGAGCGCGACCATGCAGTTGCGCAGGTCGCCGGGCGGAAGCATGTTGAAATCCTGGCGCAGCCTTCCCGAGGAGCCTCCGTCATCGGTGACCGTCACTACGGCTGCCAGGTCAGAAACTGCCGGCAATTCTGCTGCGCTTTGACCAGGGGCCGCGACGTGGCGGCGCAGTCCACGCAAAAGAGTCGACAGGCCAGTGCCGCCGCCCATTGCCACGACGCGCAACTGCCGCGCGCCCACGACAGGGGTGGGCTCTGCGGCCTCGGGCTGCGAGATTTTGTCTTGCGCCAAGAAAGCGGTATTCAATGTGGTGTGAGAGCCTGTGGCTGTGAGAAATCTAAAACGAATCTACGGAATCTCAGGATACAGCAGTTCGGTGAAACGCGGGTCGTCCACCATGCTTTGAAAGTCATTATCGACGCGTGCCTGCAGCCGATTCTTCGAGTTCAGTTCGATGGAGCGGGCAAGGTTGTTCAAGCAGTCCTGTGCGCGCCCTGTAATGGCATCCAGCACGGCCAATCCGTAAAACGCGTAATCGGCGCCCGGATAGCTGGCAAGGATCAGGTTGAACTGGTCGCGCGCGGTCTCGTAGTATCCGGTATTCAACTGCGAAACTGCGTAGTCGAATTGCTCTTCGGGCGTGCTGAACAGCAGGCTCGGCTTGTCCAACTGCTTTTGGCAGGTGGAGATATACATCCTGCAACGTTCCTTGATCTCTTCGGGTGCGTCGGGGAGCAGTTTCTCCAAAGCGGCCAGCGCCTTTTCAAACTTGCCCTGCTGAAGCAACTGAACAGCAGCCTGGTAGTGCTGAAAGAACGCGGCTACACGCCCTTCGGACTTGGCCGAGGGAGAATTGTGTTTGCGGCTCGACGCCGCGGATTTCGCCTCTTGCGTCATGGTATATGTTGCGCGCACTTCAATTAAGCCTTGATCTACCGGTTTTGTCCAGCAAACCATCGTAGTAGAGAAATGCGGCTTGAGCCATCTTTATACGCATAACCCCGGCATCCGTCAATGGGCTGCTGTTGGCGAGGGCAGGCAGGCTCGATGTCAGCCCTGTTTCTTGCCGTAGATTGCGGGATTCAATTCGGGGTCGTTGTACATTTTTAACTGGCGATAGAGCTTGAACCGGCGTGTTCCGGCGAGGGTGCCGGCCCACAGCTCGTCGAGGCAGTGAGCCAGGTCGTGGCGCTGGTCTTCCAGAACCCCGAGCCTGCCGCGATTCAGCTCTGCGTGACGGTCGGGCGCGTTCTTTCGCTCCATCTCTTCCCGGGTGTGGTAGATCTTCAATGCCAGAATAGAAAGCCGGTCAATCATCAGTCCGGGCGACTCGGAGTTGAGCGGGGCGTCGCTCCGAGGCAATCCGCGCGTCCCAAGCCAGGACAGCAGCGCGCGATCCAGTTCTTCGGTTAGGTCGTTGCGGCGCTGGTTGGTGCGGTCAATCCGGCGCTTTACATCGGCAATCTTGTCGTCTGCCGTCCCCGGGGTTCGCGCTTCGTCTTCGATATGCCACAGATCGAAGTTTGCCCGGTGCTGCACCTCAATCGCGTTCAGCCATGCGTCTGCGATTTCTGGCCCGGCAACTTCAGGCTCGGGCCCGCCGGCTTGGTGCCAGCGACGGGTCAGTTCATCCTGCAGCTCGACAATCACCTTTGCTGAAAGCATTCCTCTTCCTTTGCCTGCACCCCGAGGTGCAGGCGTCTGTGCCGCTGTCAAGTTTAGTTGCAGGCTCTATGGTAGAACTATCTTCAATCATGGTCCAAGCGGCCCGATCCTGGGTGCCCGAGGGGATCGCACAAAGCCAGATCAATCGGGTACAACCGGGCGATTGAAAACGATTCAGATGGGGGCGTGATGCCGGAGCAGACTGAGCGGTTTCTTTGCGTGGCGAGTTACGAGAAGGGAAGCGACTTTCTGAAGAAGTGCCGCGAGATGGGCGTCAAGTGCACCCTGCTCACGCTCGAGAAACTCCGCGATGCCGATTGGCCCCGGGAATCGATTGAGGACTTCGCTACGATGCCGTCGGGCCTGACCCGCGACCAGATACTGAATACGGTTTCCTGGATGGCGCGGGGCCGCAAGTTCGATCGCGTGATCGCCCTCGATGAATTCGACCTCGAAACCGCGGCCCAGATTCGCGAGCACATGCGGGTTCCGGGCATGGGCATCACGACTGCGGCCTATTATCGCGACAAATTGGCCATGAGGACCAGTGCGAAGGAATACGGATTTCTGGTACCCGAGTTCTGCCGGGTGCTGAATTACGACGAGCTTCGCGATTACATGAACCGCGTGCCGCCGCCGTGGCTACTGAAACCGCGAGCCGAAGCCTCAGCCGTCGGCATTCGCAAGATTCAGGAGCCGGAGCAGCTTTGGCGTGCGCTCGATGAGCTCGGAGACAATCAAAGCCGCTATCTTCTCGAGCAATTTGTGCCCGGAGACATCTTCCATGTGGACTCGATTGTGAGCGAGCACAAGGTGGTTTTCTCAGTGGTGCATAAATATGGCCGGCCGCCGATGCAGTTGATGCACGAGGGCGGAGTGTTTACCACGCGCACGGTCGACCGCGCCAGCGAGGACTGGGACCAACTCACCAAACTGAACGCGCAGCTCGCGCCTTCCCTCGGCATGGTTCGCGGAGTCACGCATGCCGAGTACATCCGCGCTCGTGCCGACGGGCGCTACTACTTTCTTGAGATCGCGGCCCGCGTTGGAGGGGCGTTTATCGCCGACCTGGTGGAAGTGGGAACGGGCATCAACTTATGGCATGAGTGGGCCAAGATAGAGGTCGCGAATCTACGCGGAGAAGCGTATACGCTTCCCGAGTCCTCGCAGGATTACGCCGGCAGCGTACTTTGCCTGGCGCAGACCGCCGAGCCGGATACTTCGGGATTCAACGAGCCTGAGATCGTGGTGAGGGTGAAGAAGCATCATCATGCCGGGCTGATCGTTCGCTCCGCGGATTCGAAACGAGTGGAGAGTTTGCTGGACCACTATGCGACCGAATTCAGCAAGCGGTATCTGGCAAAACTGCCGCCGATGGAGCGGTTGGCGCCGGCGTAGGGACTAGAGCTGGTTGCATAAATATGCCTGATGGAACCCTGAACCATCCCTCAGGGGCTAAAGCCGTGCCCTTTCAAGGCCGGGTTTATGCAACCAGTTCTGGCGATACCGATTCTTGCCGTCCGGCGAGAAATGCGGATCAGTACTGCTTGCGCTGGACAATCAGCGTTGACGCATACATGAGGACTGCGGTGAGGGCCAGGGAAAAAATCACTGGAGCCCAGGGGATGGGACCTGCGATCGGATAAGAGATCAGGCTCATGCCGCGAAAAGGGCTCAGCGACGAAAGCCCCGGGATTCTGGATTGGAGCACGAACGCTGCAACGCAGCACATGAATGCGCCGTAAAACTGCCACATTTCATCGAACAAACAGGCCAGCATCGTGGACAGAGCATATACCGGCATGGTGCATACTATGGCTCGCGCCAGGTATGTGAGCAATTGTGCGGCAGTCGTGGCTTCGGGTCTGTCGAACAGAGTGTAGGCGGCCATGACGATTACCAGAACGCTGGTTTGCAGAGCACCCAGCCCCGCGCGCACCAGCAGCAGCCGCCGACGGGTAACAGGCAGAGACAGAGTGAACAACATGGAGGGATGAAATCCTGACGTTGCCGCGTAAGTGGTTTGAGAGTTGATGCCGGAACCAGCCAGGAAGATCGCCGCAAAGATGTAGAGGAGGACCGAGGCTACGTGAACCGCCAGCCAGAGCCTCGATTCGGGCACTCCCGCCGGCGCCCGGAGGTGAAATAGCGGAGCCCACAGTGGTGTGGCCCATGCAAACAAGATCGATGCGGCGATAAAGCAGAAGCGCCAACGAGTCTCAAGCCAAGCCTTGAACCAGAGCATTATTGCCCCCTCACATGATCAAAAAACAACTCCTTGAGCGTTACCGGATAAACGTCGACGGATAGCGGCGCGAAATTGCGTGCTTCGGCCACAATGCCTTCCACATCCGCATGTGCCAGCAGCGATGCGGTCCTACCCGACCGGCGCAGATGATCGACGCCCTTCAGGCCGGCCAGCCCTGCCGGCGCTGCTGCATCGAAGACCAGCACGATGCGCCGGTATTGAGACTTAAGGTCGTCCAGCACGCCGTCGAGAACCTTTTGCCCGTCGTCGATCAGGCACACGTGGTCGCAGATCTGCTCAACTTCAGCGAGCTGGTGCGATGAGAAAAAGATGGTGACATTTTCGCCGGCCGCAAGATCGGCGAGCGCCTGCAGCACCTCTTCGGTCATGATGGGATCGAGACCGCTGGTCGGCTCGTCCATCACCAGCAGCTCCGCACCGCGAGCCATCGCCAGCAAAATCATGAGCTGGGTGCGCATTCCTCTTGAGAGCTTCATGATGCTTTGGTTCAGCGGCAACCTGAAGAGTTGGAGATACCTGTCTTCAAGCTCGCGACGCCAGCCAGGAAAAAATGGCCGCGTGAACCGAATCACCTGGCCAACCGTCATGAAGCTGTAGAGGTCTTTGCCTTCGCTGACAAAACCTATTCGACGTCGCGCCGCAACCGACGAAGCCTCTGAGCTCACCGTTTCGCCAAACAGGCTGAACTCTCCGGCGTCAGGCCGAAGCATCCCGAGCAAAAGCTTCATCGTTGTGGTCTTGCCTGCGCCGTTGCGGCCGAGAAATCCATAAATAGAGCCGCGCGGCACATTGAGTTCAAGACCGCGCAGTGCCGCTTTATCGCCATAGCTTTTTGAGAGGCCATGTGTTTCAACCACTGCTTCGCTCACCGCTTCCTCCTGGTTCCGAACCCCCCGCCGACCCGTTGACCGAGCCACTCACCACTTCACCGTCATCGCCGGTTATGCGCGAAAGCTCCTTCTCAAATACCCGTCTCAGTTCTGGCTCTGAAAGTCCGAGCATCGCTCCAGCTTCGATCGCCCGGCGCAATTCCACACTGGCTTGGGCAATTGCCGCGGTCTTCGGTCCTGTTCCCACCTCGGCAACAAAAGCGCCCGACCCGTGCCGCACTTCGATCACACCTTCGCGTTCCAGTTCCCGGTAGGCCCGCGCGACCGTATTAGGGTTCATTGCCAGATCCTCTGCAACCTTCCGAATGGTGGGCAATTGTTCTCCGGTGCGGACGGCGCCGGTCTCTACAGCGTGCTTGATCTGCTCCATGAGCTGCAGGTAGATTGGAACGCCGGAACTGAAGTGGACGCGTAGGTGCATAGAAAGTGTCTACTGAACTAATACACTAGACTCAGATGTTGGTCAAGGTTGTGGAAAAAACAATGGGTAGGGTCTTGACATCATACCGACTAGCCGGTATTTTACATACCAACTGGTTGGTATTCTATGATTGCTTCCGAAGTCCGACACGAATCAAAGACCAGGATGCTCGACGCGGCGCTTTACGTTATTCGCGCCCGGGGCTACACCGCTACGCGCGTTGAAGACATCTGCGAGGCGGCCGGCCTTACCAAGGGCAGCTTCTTTCACCACTTCAAGAGCAAGGAAGAGCTGGCGCTGGCCGCGGCCGAGCATTTTTCTTCCATGGCCGACAGGCTTTTTGCATCCGCTCCCTACCACCAGCAGGCGGATCCCCTCGACCGGCTGCTCGGCTACATTGACTTCCGCAAATCGCTACTGCTGGGCGAACTGCCGGAATACACATGCCTGCTGGGAACCATGGTGCAGGAGACCTACGAAACTCATCCCGCCATTGGCGAGGCCTGCGATCGCTTCATCATGTCTCACGCACGAAATGTTGAAGAGCTGGTGGCCCAGGCGATGGAGAAGTACCCGGTTCATGGCCAATGGACGGCGGCGAGCCTCGCGCTTTATACCCAAGCTGTGATCCAGGGAAGTTTCATTCTGGCCAAGGCGCAGCACAGCGCACAGGTTGCGGCGGATTGCCTCGATCACCTTCGCCTGTATGTCGAGCTGCTGTTTATTCAATCTCGCGATTCAAATCCCAAGGAGAAATGAAAATGAAGTGCATGGTAATTGTCAGGGCCAGCAAGCAGAGTGAGAGTGGAGCGATGCCCAGCGCTGAGTTGCTGGCTGCGATGGGCAAGTTCAATGAAGAACTGATCAAGGCCGGCATCATGAAAGGCGGCGGCGGCCTGAAGCCGACATCCAAAGGCAAGCGAGTGCGTTTCTCTGGCGCGAATCGAATCGTTCTGGATGGTCCTTTCAGCCCGACCGAGGAGCAAGTTTCGGGCTACTGGCTTTGGGAAGTCAAATCGATGGACGAAGCGGTTGAATGGCTGAAGCGCTGCCCGAATCCTATGCCGGAGGATTCGGAAATCGAGATTCGTCCAGAGTATGAGGCTGCGGATTTCGGGCGATAACGCTGTGTGCAAATCGAATTCCCCCACAACATTCCAAGAAGCAGTCCAATGCTGCAAAGGAGGTTCATATGACTTCGACTATTAATCTCACTGAGCCGGAGGTTGTTACACGGCCTGCATTTCACTATGTGTTTCTTGAGAAAGCCGGCAACATTCCCTCGATCGCACCAGGGACGTGGCAGGCGGTTGAGAAATTTGCAGGCCAGATCGCACAGGCAGGCCAGATTGCAGGCGCCTGCGCGCTGTACAAATGCGGACCCGATATCTACCGCGCCGGATACATTCTGGCAGAGCGCCCGGCCAGCATCCCCGAAGGTCTCAGCTATGAAGAAGTTCCTGGCGGCAAATACGCAAGATTTGTTTTACACGGACCGTACAGCCAATTGCCTCAGGCAACGGGTCGTGCGTTCGAGCTTGTCGCGGAAAAACAAATCCCGTTGCGTGACGGATTCAATATAGAGAGTTACGTGACCGACCCGCGCACCACACCTCAGGAACAGTCGATCACCGAGATCATGTTTCCGGCTGCATAGTTCGCTGCGCCTGCAAGGCAGGGTAACTAAGCCAATCATCCAATCTTTCTCCGGAGAGTGAAGGAGGTTCGTGATGAACAAGGTGGTTATCGATATGTCAATGTCGCTCGACGGATTCGTCGCTGGTCCCGATGACGGCAATGACCATCCACTCGGACGCCACGGCGGTATGCATGTTTTTGACTGGTATTCAGGAGGGCCGGATGAGTATCGCGATCCTCGATTTCGTCCCGCCTCCGGCGCCAACCGCGATCAGGTCGATCAGATGTTTGAGGAAAGCGGTGCGTTTATTTTCGGGCGGCGCACTTACGAGATCGCTAGAGGCTGGGGCGGTCGCCACCCAGTGAACGGCGCGCCCACATTTGTGCTTACGCACCACCCGCCGGCCGATTATCCCCGCGGACCATCGAACCTGACCTTTGTTGCCGACGGCATCGAAAGCGCGATCCGACAGGCACGCGCGGTTGCTGGAGGAAAGGACATCAAGCTCGGCGGTGCATCGCCGGGGCAGCAGGCGCTGGCGGCGGACCTTTGCGACGAGATTCTGGTCCACATTGCGCCGTATCTTCTGGGCGGCGGCGTGCGGCTTTTCGGCGCTCTTCCCGACGGAATCCGCCTCGACAAACTTTCGGCGAGCGACGGTCCGTTCGCAACCCATGTGCGCTACCGCGTAGTCAGGAATTAAATCGGCCAGTTACTGAGAAATCTGTCAATATCCATTGCGGTATCGGCGCCGCCACAGCCAAACACGAGGAGGTTTCACCATGTCTGCCGCCGCATATCACGCGCCCGTTTTCGCATCTCAGGACGAAGCAGCCATCCACGCCGTCATCGACACGATGCGCGAAGCGCTCTTCACCAAAGACCCGCACAAGTTTGTGTCGGTATTTGCCTCCGATGCGGCCGTGTTCAACCTTGCGCCTCCGCTGATGCATCACGGCGTCGACCCGGCCGAGAAACAGGCGTGGTTCGATTCGTGGTCGACTCCCATAGAGCTGGAGCCGCGCGATTTCAAAGTGACAATCAGCGGCGAGTACGCCTTTGCGCACGGCTTTCTGCGCCTCACCGGCATCAAGAAAGGCCCGGAAGGCTCGATCAGCTTCTGGATGCGCGAGACGGTGTGCCTGCACAGGGAGAACGGCGAGTGGCGCATCGTCCACGAGCACGCGTCGGTGCCGTTTTACATGGACGGCACACTGCGGCCGGCCTTCGATTTGATGCCGTGAGCGGAGTCGTGCCGTGAGGTGAGTTCCGTCTGGGGGGCGGCATCGCATCCCGCACAAGCGGAACTTGTACGGGGCACCCGCTGAAAACTGGAAGCGGAAAGTCACCAGATGGTTCCACTGCGCCGACTTACAATCGTTTCATGAGCAATGGTTGGCAGTATCCGCATCGGCGGTGGAATCCGCTGCGGCAGAGCTGGGTGCTGGTCTCGCCGCATCGTACGCAGCGGCCCTGGCAGGGCGAAGTGGCGCAGAAGACTGTGCCATCGAGTGTGGCGTACGATCCGGAGTGCTACCTATGCCCAGGCAACAAGCGTGCGGGCGGGGCAGAAAATCTGGCCTACGAAAATGTGTTCACGTTTGTAAACGATTACTCCGCATTGCTGCCTGACCTGCCCGCCGCGCCCGAAACATCGTCATCTCCACTGCTTGCCGCCGAGGCGGTCCGCGGGCTGTGCAAGGTGCTGTGCTTTCATCCCGACCACAGCCTGACGCTGGCGCGGATGACCCGTGAAGAGATTCGCCCGGTGGTGGATGCGTGGGCTGCCGAATTCGACCAGATCGGCAGCATCGACTGGATTGATTACGTGCAGATATTCGAGAACCGCGGCGCCATGATGGGCGCGAGCAATCCGCACCCGCATTGCCAGATCTGGTCCACCAGTTTCATTCCCGATGAGCCGGCGGCCGAGACTGCGGCGCAGCGCGAACACTGGGCGCGCACCGGCCGCTGTCTGTTGTGCGATTACGCTGCAACAGAACTAGCCGCAGGCGAGCGGGTAGTTTTTGCCAACGACCACTTTGTCGCACTTGTGCCGTGGTGGGCGGTGTGGCCGTTTGAGGTGCTGCTGTTGAGCCGCCGCCACGCCGGCGCAATGCCGGAGTTCTCGTCGGAAGAGCGCGACGCACTGGCCGACGCACTAAAGCGCGCAACGACCCGCTTCGACAATCTCTTCGAGACCAGCTTCCCGTACACGATGGGATTTCACCAGTCGCCGACGGACGGTGCGGCGCATCCCGAGTGGCACTTCCACGCGCACTTCTATCCGCCGCTGCTGCGTTCGGCCACGGTGCGCAAATTCATGGTGGGATTTGAGATGCTGGGCATGCCACAGCGCGACATCACGCCGGAATCCGCTGCAGACCGGCTGCGCGCCTGCTCTGAGACGCATTTCTGGCCGAGGGGTTGACGGCGATTTAGAGCCGCTAGGCTCTCGGAAATCTGTGACTTGGAGAAGGGAAGTTTCGTGACTGAAGCGGCCCAATTCCGACCAATGGTTGATCGGCTCGGCGCACTGATGACTGGCCGCAGGTGCGTGGTGAGCTCGCTGGGAATCGAACCCAGGACCCACGCCTTAAAAGGGCGTTGCTCTACCAACTGAGCTACGAGCTCGCAGAATGCCGCTTTTTCAAAGTTAACACAGGGGCGAGTGTGAAGAGCGGAAGCTCAAGCCGCTAAGCGCCAGCGTTGATTCCGACCCGGTGCGCTCCCATTATTCCCAGGCCGCACCTTGCTGGGCGTCTGCCTCCCGATTTTCTGGCCGGCAGGTTCCGGAGGTCTATCAAATTGGTTATTCTTCAATTTGAGATCGATTATGTATTAAAAACTTCAAGAATAATATTGACAAACTTAATAAACTTAACTACAGTCTCTCTTGAGATCAATAATCATGACTCAAGAACGAAATGACGCACAGACGAAACCGGCTTCAGATTGGCAGGATCTGCTTCGGATTGCGCAGGGGAACCCGATGGTGATTGAGCGGGTACGCATTCAAGGCAAGCAGATCGCGGTTGAGGGCGAGTTTACGCTGCCGCAGCTAGCCCTGCTCAGCCTGGAGGACCAGGTCTTCGTAATGGCTTTTCTGCGATCCCATGGCTCCATCAAGGAGATGGAACAGACCTTCGGCGTAAGTTACCCAACCATCAAGGCACGTCTCAACCGGATATCGAGCCAGTTTGAGTTTGTGGACACTGACCCTTCACCCTCGCGCGACGAAGTGCTGGGGAGGCTCGAGAAGGGTGAGATTTCGGCCGAGGAAGCGATCAGCATATTGGAGGCGCTCAAGTGACCCCGAACCTGGCAGTGATCGAGATTAACAGGCCGGACCACCGCATGCCGCGCCTCTGGCTGCCGCTGTTCCTGTTGTGGATCCCGGCCATTCTGCTCTCGCCGATCATCTTTGTCACGATCGTGGGCGTCTGCCTCGGCTTTCGCATCAACCCGTGGCGCGCCATCGCGGTCTTTTGGCAAATCATCTGCAGCCTGCCGGGAATCGAAGTACGCGTCGTCGCCGATGATGGCACGCGAGTGCAAGTGAGAATTTTGTGAGGTCTGCCATGTATAGCAATCACCGCGCAATTCTTTGGCTTGTGGCCCAAGGCCGCATTACTCCGGCCGAGGCGGAGCGGCTGCTGGCCGCGTGCTCGAGCGATGGAGAGATTTGGTGGCTGCTGGCCGGCTGCGCGTTGTGCGCCGGGCTGGTGCACCTTCATGCCCTGCCGGGGCTTCAACCGCACGCGCTTGCAGGGCTGGTGCATTTATTCAGGCCCGCGATCAATGGATGGACGCACGCGTTCAATTACGCCATCGCGCAAGTCGCAACGCTATCAGGAGGGAACCAATGAACGAGAGCCGACGCCAGATTCTTGAGATGCTCGCCGCCGGAAAGATTACCGCCGATGAGGCTGAACGGTTGCTCGCGGCGATCGAACCGGGCTCAGCGCCCACGGCAGGGGAAACGATCGGCCGTGGCAACAGCGCCACGACCAACGCGGAGAAAGCTGCCGGCGCAAAGCCTCGTCCCAAATACCTCCGCGTGCTGGTTGAGGCCGATCAGGAAATGACCGGCATGAAAGGCCCTACGACGGTCAATGTACGCGTGCCCATGCAGTTTCTGCGCGCGGGCGTGCGTCTTGCCAGCCTCATTCCGGCGCAAGCGCATGGCCAGCTCGATGAAGCCTTCATCAAGCACGGCGTGCCTATCACGCTCTCGCAGATCAAACCTGAGAACCTGGAAGAGCTGATCGACCAACTCGAAGACCTGACCGTCGACGTGGACGGCAAAGACGGCAACACCACCAAGGTGCGCGTCTTCTGCGAATAAGGCAGTGGTCAGTGATCGGTGAACAGTGATCAGTAAGGGCAAAGAGCAAAGGACATCCCGCAGGGAATCAAAGGAACTCATTGGATGTCTGGTTGCGGAGACGGTTAGCCGGTGCGCGAATCGCGCTGGTAACTTACACTGCTGTTGATGAGGTCTGTTCGCTTTTTCGTTAGTTTACTGATGCTCACTGGCGGGTTGGCGTTTTCCGCGGCGTTGGCTCGCGCTGCCGAGGCGGATGCCTTTGCGCATTCCACACAGATGATCGTGGTGACTACATCCAACTGGGACGTGGTGGAAGGGCGGTTGCAGCGTTTTGAGCGCGCCACTGCGAATGCGGCGTGGCGACCCGTGGGCGAGCCGATCGCAATTGTTGTGGGAAAGAATGGGCTGGGGTGGGGAATCGGCCTGGCTGCGACGGATGCCGGCGTTCGTGCTGCGCAGGAACCCGTGAAAAGGGAAGGGGACGGGAAGTCGCCAGCCGGAATCTTTGACCTGGGCACGGCGTTCGGCTACGCAGCGCAACCGCTGCCGGGTTTGAAGCTCCCGTATGAGACCCTGACGCCTTCAATCGAGTGCGTGGACGATGCTGGTTCGAAGTACTATAACCGGGTCGTGGATCGCTTGAGCGTGGCTCCGGATTGGAATAGCTCGGAGCATATGCGGAATACCGGCGAGTCGTACCGCTGGGGAATCGTTGTGGATCACAATGGCACGGTTGCTGGACCGGGCAGGAAAGCGCCGATGCCCGGTGGGGGCTCGTGTGTGTTTATGCATATATGGCATAGCAGCGACCAGGGCACGGCCGGATGCACCGCGATGACGCAGGCGAATCTTGAGGCGCTGATGCTGTGGCTTGATCCGGCGCGCAAGCCGTTGCTGGTGCAGCTACCGGAGGCGGCGTATGTGCGGCTTGCTACGCGCTGGAAGCTGCCGGAATTGACGGCTGTTGCGGCCGGCGTCCATTGAGCAGCAGCATCGCGCCAATTTGGTTGCGGGCTCTGGTGGATTGACCCGCGCTGGTGGATCGAATTGGAGCAGATTCGTGATGAACGTTTCGTCCCTCAGGGGCTAAAGCCCGCACCTTTTTAAAGCCTTTATCGGCACGAGTAAACTCGTGCCCTGATACAAGACTGCATCCGGAGGCCATTTTCCGCGACCTGTGGAGATCGGCCCTGCTTTATCCGGTCGGCTGTGAGAAATGCAGATTAATCGCAGCGTCACTCCTGCCCGGTTGTCGGCCTATGTGGATTAGCGCCCAAGATCTTCGAATTTCACATTCAATATCGGATACTGCTTCCAATCCTTGTAATCGAAATGCCACCATTCTTCAGGGTTGACGGTGAAGCCCTGTTTTTCCATGACCTGGCGCAGCAGGGCGCGGCGGGCGCGCTGGTCGGGTGTGCCGCCTGGATAGTCGGCATAAGCGCGATCGGACATTTCATCGTAGCCGCTGGGCATCACAACTTCATTGCCGGTTTTCAAGTCGTATAAGGAGAGGTCCACGGCGCAGCCGCGGTTGTGGTTGGAGCCGGTTGCGGGATTGGCGACAAAGATTTTCTTGTCGTCGGGCGTCGCGTCCCAGAATATTCTCGTGACATACCACGGGCGATATCCATCGTGGATGATGAGTCCGTATCCAAGAGCTTTGAGCTCGCGATGAGCGCGGACTAAGGCTTCAGCCGCCGGCCGCTGAAGGAAGGCGCGCGCCTGGGTATATACGGGCGTGCCGAGAAAATCGTTGCTGGTTGCATAGCGGATATCGAGCTTGATGGTGGGGTCGAGCGTGACCAGCTCTACGAGATCGGGTTTGCGAAAAGTTCCCTGCTCGTGAGGCGGCTGTGCCTCGAGTGCTTCCGCGCGCAGCTCGGCTACAGGACGCAGTGGCGTAATGCGGAAACTCACCTGCTGCGCCGAGCCGGCAGACAGCAGCCCAAGCAGGAGAACAGAGAGGTAAAAAGCGCGATGGCGTACTTGACTCATAGATGTGGCTCCAGGGTCGGTTGACTCATTCAAGGTACTCCGCGCGGTTACAGTAGTGAATCCGAAGTTCGATAAAAAACAAATGCAGGTCCCCATTCGACTTCGATCGTCCGCGGCTGCGGACAATCTCCGCTCAGGGCAGGCTTTCGACTACGATTGGCGCAAAACGCGCGCCAATTTCCGCTCAGGATGACCACTTGTTTTTGATGCGAGCTTTAGACTCAGGACACGGGAGTAGTTCTCCAATGACTTCGAAGCTTCCCGCGCGGCCCCACAATCATCCGGCGGCACTGCCGGGCGGTCTTGGCGCTGATGGCAGCGGCCCAACCAACTCGCGCTTGACGCGCATCAGCCGGTTGACGACTTTATACCGGTCGCCGGGATAAACCGACTTTACGAACTCCACCGGCGTGCCGTCTTCGAGATACGAGATCCTGGTAAACAGGAACACCGGACTCTCGACAGCGATCTTCAGCAGGATCGCTTCTTCCGGCTTCGCCTTTCCCACCTCGATGACTTCATCCGTCACCATCAACTGGATTCCGTATTGCTCCGATAACTCCTGGTAAAGTGAGGTCGCGGGATCGAATACTTCAATGAGCCCCGGGCAGAGGTCAACCGGCAAGGTACTTGACTCGATTCCCATGGGAACGGAATCTCCGAACCGGACCCGGCGCAGACAGTAGACCTGGTCGATGTCGGTGAGCCGCAGCGCCTCTTTTGCCTCGCGCTCCGGTGACTGGATGTGAAACGAAAGTGTTTTGGAACTGGGTCTGGCCCCCCGGGCGATGGTCTCTTCGCTAAAGGAAAGAACGTAGCGAAAGTCTCTCTCGAGTTTGATCCCGGAGATAAATGTGCCCTTGCCCTGGCGGCTGTAAATCACTCCTGTTTCGCACAGTGCACGGACGGCCTGGCGGACCGTCATCTGACTGACGCCCATGCGGGCAGCGATGCGCTGAATCGACGGCAATGGTTCGCCCGGCTTGAGTTCTCCTGACTGTATTTGTTCGAGCAGCCGCTGCTGAATCTGGTGGTAAAGGGGAATGCCGCTTCCGCGGTTCAGCATCGACTGGATCGGCTTTCTTTCCGAGTTTGTCAACGTTCCGGATTTATCCACGGTGCGGTCCACCTCAAGATCACGGGCGGTTCTTGATTCTGGTATTTTTCAAATCTCTTGTCATCAGCTTATCGACGGTAAGCAATACCGTCCATTGATTTGTCCGATACCTGCAGGGGCCCAGGTGCAAGTCACGACCGGATCAGGCCCAGCCCCGGACCGCTTGGAAGCAGCAGTTTACCTTTATCCACGCGCACGCCGCGCCAGGGATCGTTGGCTACCAGGAGATTGCCATCGAGATCGGCGTAATCGACCAATGGAGATAGGTGTGCGGCGGCGGTTACGGTGCAGGAACTGGAGACCATGCAACCGATCATGACTTTCAAATTTACGGCGCGGGCTACCTGAATCCATCGCAGGGCCTCGAGAATGCCGCCCGACTTGTCGAGCTTTACGTTGATGCCGTCATAAGCCTCAGTGAGGCGCGGAATCATGGCGATGTCCGTGCATGCTTCGTCGGCGATGATGGGCAGGTGAACTTTGCTGCGCACGTATTTTGTTTCTTCAAGCATGTGGGCGGGCATGGGCTGTTCCACATAAACCACGCCCTGGGTTTCAAGCCAGTTGATCTTGCGGACAGCTTCTTCTTTGTCCGTCCAGCCTTCGTTGGCGTCCACGCGAATGGGCTTGTTGGATACGCTGCGGACAGCCTCAATGGTCTCCTCATCGGTCTTGAGGCCGACCTTCACTTTTAGAATCGGAAAGTCCGCGGCCTCGCGTGTTTTCTGACGGGTGATTTCCGGCGTATCGATGCCGATGGAGAAATCGGTAAGAGGCGCATCGGCAGGATCGAGACCGAAAAACCTGTAGAGAGGCAGGTTCAGCTTTTTGCCAATCCAGTCGAAGATGGCGATATCGACGGCAGACATCGCGGCATGTTGATGTTCGCCGAGAGCGCTTCGCACCTGGGCGAGAAACTTCTGATACATCCATGGATCGCCGACGCCGATTTGCCCCGCGATGGCCTCGATTGCCTGCATGGCCGTAGCTGGAAACTCCTGGTAGCGAATGATGGGTGCGCCTTCTCCATGGCCGGAGACGCCGTCGCGGCGGTATTCCACCTGGACAGTATCGCGGTACTCGCTGGAAGACATGGTCGTTGTCCATGTATGGCGCAACGTGAGGCGTTTGAGATTGCACTGGACTGTAGCGGGCCCGCCAGCCGGCTGATGGCCAGGCTGAGATTGCGCGGCAAACGCCTGCAAAGGCAGAGCAGCAGCAACAGCTCCTGCAGATTTCAAACAATCGCGTCGATTCATTTCTTCCTCCGATTCATTTCGATGGCCTGGTTATTTGATTCTCCGCGCGGCCACCAGAAGTTGAGTCCAGGGCATGTCGTCGAGGCGGCTGATCTGCACTCCGGGATGGTCGTGGGTCGTATCGTGGATGAACATGCCGCCGCCCAGGTACATTCCCGTATGGGTGATTTTGGCTGCGTTTGCGCCAAAGAACAGCAGGTCGCCGGGTTGGAGATCTTTTCGATCCACTGGAAGGCCGCCGCTCCAAACGGCTTGCACTTTGGCATCGCGCGGCATCTCGATGCCTCGTTGCCGGACCAGCATTTGCGTGAACCCCGAACAATCGAAACCAAAGCTGCTGGCTCCGCCCCAGGTATAGGTGACGCCCAGAAACCGGTGCGCCAGTTGAAGCATTTGGTCAATCGTGAGCGGAACAAATTTTGAGCTGACGTCGCCGCGCTGCACCCAGGCGGTTGACCCATCGACAAGCCGAACCTGGATCCATCGGGAACTGCCGTCTGCGGCGCCGGGAGCAATCTCCAGGCGCGCCTCCCAGGGCAGCAGCAACAACGGAGCATGACGAGTTACGTCGGGTTCGCGATAGATGTTGGCGCTCAAGCCGGCCACTTCGACCAGCTTGCCATCGGGAGCATACGGGCGGTCTTTGAGGGGCAGCAAATCGGGAGTTGCGACCCATCCGGTGTAGTCGTCTGCCGTGCGGATTTTGTACCACCCGTCATGCTGTTCGAGAGAGAGCACGCCGGCGCCGTAGATTGCCTGCGATACCACGTCGCTGTCGGCTTTGGGCTGGGAATACATATCGGCGACAGGCTTGGCGACGACGAAGTCCGCGTTGGGAACGCTCAGTTGCGCCACGGCGACATTTGCTGATGGCGGAAGCAGGGCCACGCAAAGGGCGATGGCACACAGAGAACCTGCATTTCTCAATGTACGAGCGAGACAAAAGAATGGATGGCTTGGCGGCGTCGCCGGAGGGTCGGGAGACCCTCCGTACTGCCGGTCTGGAGATCGGCGGTACTTTCGTTGATCGGATGTCAGGAATGCGGGGCTGCCGCTTGCCAACCTGATAGAGGCGCGGGCGGCCTTCGCGATTTCATCGAGCATTTGCGTCGGCGCTTTGGGCATCGGAGACTTGAGCATATCAACCTTCAATTGCTTTACGAACGTTGCCTTTGGATTTGCGCAGCCTACGCGCCGCATCGGCCTTGCCAACATTGGCTTTCAACATTACCAGCGCCAGCGGTACGCTCATCTCAGCGGTCTCAAGCGTTTCCACGGCTATGGTTCGATCGACTCCGGCAAGCGACTCGAGAATCGCGATGCCCCGCTCCAGCAGCTTCTTGTTGGTCAGGTGCATATTGACCATCAGATTGCTGTAGACATATCCCATGCGAGCCATGGCGCTGGTAGTCAGCATATTGCAAATGAGTTTCTGCGCGGTGCCAGCCTTGAGCCGCGAAGAGCCAGCCAGCACCTCAGGCCCGACTTCAACTTCAATGCGAATGTCGGCTGTCTCACCCAGCGTCGAGCCGCGGTTGCTTGTAACTGCTATGGTGGCCGCTCCCTTTTTGCGGGCGTGCTCTAGTGCGCTGACGGTGTAGGGGGTAAGGCCGCTGGCGGCAAGGCCAACCACCACATCCCGTTTGCCCGGTTTCCGCGATGCCATATCGCTTTTGCCGAGTTCGGCAGAGTCTTCGCTGGCCTCCGCCGCATGGACAAGGGCGTTTTCGCCGCCTGCGATCAGAAACTGGACCATATCCACGTCGATGCCAAAAGTCGGCGGGCATTCCGACGCGTCGAGCGCGCCGATTCGTCCGCTGGTTCCGGTGCCGACATAGATCAGCCGGCCGCCCTTCCTGAAGCAATCGCAGATAACGTCGACAGCGTGAGCAATCTCAGGCAATACGCGTTTGATGGCGCGCGGGACGGCCGCATCTTCGCGGTTCATGGCCTGCACCATCTCGAAAGACGTCATGGAATCGAAGTTCTCGGTCGCCCGATTGCGGCGCTCTGTCTTCAGATCTTTCAGATGCATTTCATTTCCTCGGCACGGTAGATCCGCTCAGACTGCGGCATCAGCCAGCTTGCTACATAACCGATAAGAAACGTAGCGCCACTGCCCAGCACCACAAACCAGGTAAAGGATACGGGGGTGCAAAGCCACAAGTAGAGATCGAGGGCGAAGCCGCAGATCATGCCCACCATAGCTCCGCGCTCCGATGCGGTGCGTGTCAGAACGCCGAGCAGAAAAACTCCCAGCAGCGCGCCGTAAGCTACGGATGCGATCGACAGGCCAATTTCGAGGACTTTGCCGCCGTGGCGGGCAACGAGAGCCAGGCAAAACAATAGCAGCGCCCATCCTGCCACGGCCATCCGGGAAAGCTGCACGCGGCGTTTCTCGGTGGAGGCGGGATTAAAGCGCATATAGAAGTCGACGATGGTGGTGGAGGAGAGAGAGTTCAGCGCTGCGCTCAGGTTGGACATGGCGGCCGCGAGAATGGCGGAGATGAGCAGACCGCTGACCACGTGGGGCATGTGGTTGACGATGAACTCGGGAAAGATGGTGTCGGTGCGGGTGAATGCGGCGGCCGGTGGAAAGAAGCGGTAGAACACAAACAGCATGGCGCCGATAGTAAGAAACAGCGAGAACTGGGCGAAGACCGCGACTCCGCTGAGAATCAGAGCGACCTGCGATTGACGCTGGCTGCGCGCCGAAAGCAGCCGCTGCACAATCAACTGATCGGTGCCGTGGCTGGCGAGGGTCAAGAAAGTTCCGCCGATCACTCCCGACCACAGGGTGTACGTGGTGGTGAAATTGAACGTGAGATCGAAGATGTGGAACTTGCCGGCTTGGCCGGCTACCGTGCGGACCGTAGCCCATCCGCCGGGCACCAGATGCAGGATGGTAAAGAAGGCTACCAGGGTTCCGGTGACATAGATTGTCTGTTGCACGACATCGGTCCAGATGGCGGCTGTCATGCCGCCTTCAAATGTGTAGATGAGTGTCAGCAGAGTAACGATTGCGATGGCACAGAAATCGCGCTGAAAATCGCTAAGCCCTGACAGCAGAGCGCCGAGCGCGACGCGCACAACGATGGCCACGGCAAACACACGCACACCCTCCGCGCCGGCCCGGGTAGCCAGAAACAGTCCGGCGGTCAGGCCGCGCAGTTTCTGGCCGAAACGGCGCTCCATCAATTGGTACGCAGTAACCAATTCTCCGCGATAGTACTGCGGGATGAAGATGAGACTTACCACCACGCGGCCGATGAGGTAACCGATCACCAGTTGCAGGAAGCGAAAGTCCTTGTCGTAGGCCATTCCGGGAATGCTGATAACGGTGAGTGTGCTGGTTTCGGCGGCCACGATGGACAGCGAGATTGCCCACCAGGGGATAGTTTTGCCGGCGAGAAAATAGTTCTTCAGGGTTTGCTGCTTGCGCCGAAAGTGCAGGCCGAAGAGTGTGACTCCCACAAGGTATGCGGCGATAACTCCCAGATCCAGCGCGTTCAAGCCCATTGAGTACTTTCCTTGCGGCAATCATACTAATTTGAACTTTAAGCCATAAAAACGGCCAGGCATCGAGCCATGACGATGGTTCGACCCCGGCAGAAAACAATCGCAGGAGGATTGTTTCAGAGAAACAATCCTCCTGCCTGAAGGTTGAATATAGCCGCGGTCAGAACTTGTAATGCATGGATACCTGCATAATCCGTTGCGAGGAGTTGGTGCCGGTGATCAGGCCCAACTGGGGAGAATACAGGTTGTTATTGGGCGGCGCGTAGCTGGCAATATTGAGGGCGTTGAATGCTTCTCCGCGCAACTCAAAGGTCTGCGATTCGCCGATTTTGAAAGTTTTGAACCCGGCCAGGTCCACCTGACGGAATCCCGGGGCGCGCTCGGAGCCGTTCTGCGCATCACCAAAGCCGGTATACGATTCGCCGCCGTATGCGCAGACGCCATTATCAATGGTGTTGCCATTCGCGTCGGTGGCCAGGCACGGCGTTGCCGAGGGATCGGTGCCGAACCAATTCTGAGTGGTCCGGTGCACAACACCCATTTTCCGGAATTGCATGGCATGCGCGGCCCAACTGTTGACGTAGTAGTTTTCATAGGAGCCCATGGTGAGCGGGAAGCCGGAATACATGATGACACTTCCGGAAAGCTTCCAGCCGCCGACGGCCTCATCCGCCAACCGGCTCATGCCTGCGCCGAACTGCTTTCCACGGCCGAAGGGCAATTCATACACCCAGTAGCCATTGAAGGCGTTGCGGGCGTCCTGCCCAATCGGACCGTAGTCTCCATGAGGATTGCGGAAATCCTGGAAGAAGGATGAGGGCTCGTTGACGCCGGCCACGCCATAGAATCCGGCATTGTCGGTCATTCCCTTTGCCCAGGTGTAGTTGAAGTTGTATTCGAGTCCATTGGCATTGTGGCGACGAAGCGTGACCTGCAAGCCGTTGTAGTTCGAGTAGCCTTCGGACTCGGTGACCTGGAAGTTTCCCCAGTTTCCGACGAGGCCGCAGGCCGGGGCCGCGGGTGCGATGGTGCCGCTGCAATCGCCGTCAGCCAGGACTCCCGAGGCGGAGGTGGTGAACTCGTCGGCCTCAGTTGGCGTGATCAGATGCTGGCCAAGCTCGCCGACGTAGCGGGCCTGGAGCGAAGTCTTTGAGTCAATCTCCATTTCCCAGGCCAGGTTGAATTGCTGCACGATGGCCGCCTTGAGGTGGGGATCCCAGGCGTTGTAGTTGAAGTAGCTTACCTGGAGAGCGCCGGCACCGAGGCTGAAGCCGTTTTCGACGGGCAAGGGCGCCTGGCCGTTGCTGGTCGGGGAGGGAGGAGTGGGAGAGGCTACAAAGCTGCCCTGGAACGGCGCATTCATGTTCATGCGCCAGTTGAGGCCGGTACCTTCAAGGTCGTCGGTAACTCCGTAACCGCCGCGGACAACGAAGCGGGGATCGACCTGCCAGGCGAAGCCAAGGCGTGGCATGAACTCTGTGTAATTGGGGTTGTACAGTGCGCGACTGTTGCCGTCTTTACCCGCGAACTCGATGCCCGCCGCGGTCACGTTGCTCCAATTGGATAGGTTGACGCTGGCTTCCTTGTCGTGTACCTCGTAGATGGGCTGGTCGTAACCGTAACGCAGGCCGATATTCACGGTCAGGTTGCGCGCCACTCTCCAATCGTCCTGAGCGTAATAGGCGTCGCGATACTGGCGCTGCCCGTCGTCACCCGATACACCGCCGATGTTCGCGTTAGCGGCCTGGTCCATGACGAAATCGGCCAGCCCATAACCGAGGCAAGAGGAGCACGCGTTAGGGTTCTGGGTGTATTCGCCGGTATAACTGAACGATCCCAGCGCGCCGCCGTTGCCGGAATAGTATTCGTTCTGCTGGTAGCGGACGATCTGCGCGCCGAACTTCAAGGTGTGGAGGCCGTGCTGCCAGGTAAGGCTGTCGCCATAGAAGAAGTTGTTCTCGTGGAACTGGGTGACGATGGCAACGGTGCCCGGGCTCATTTCCCAACTGCTAAGATACATTTCGCTGAATCCGGGGAAAGGCTGATTCGCATACGGGAGCCCGATTTTCTGGTCGCCGCCGGTACCGAACAGGCCGTCGGGATCGTCGGGTACGCCCTGATTCCAGACCTCGCGGGTGAATCCGGGACGGAATTCGTTGATCATCGTGGGCGAGAAGGTGTGAACGTAGTCGCCGACGAAACTCTGAAAGGGGTAATAGTTGTTGGCCGGGAAGCTTACCGGGGTGAGCGCGACAGGATAGAAATCGAACGCTTTGCCGTAAGTGTAGCGGCCCATTACAGCGTCCCTGCTGCTGGCCTTCCAATCCACCTTGGCATCGCCTTGGTCGTTTACGGTCTGGCCCTTGGTGAATCCCTGGTAGTTGTTGTAATCGCCATCGCCGGGTACGGGCTGGTGGTTTGGCATGGGCAGGGCTTTTGAATTGGAGAACAGGTATGCAGCCGCCGGGTTGACGAGCGGAATCTGGTTGTTTGCGTAGGGCTGCGCGGTCGACCAACCGCCATTGCCCGGCGCCCCCGGCACGTTATAAAGCTGGATGTTGCCGAATTGCGAACCCAGCAGCTCAGAGAAGTCGCAAGTTGTGACGCCGTTACTTGGAGTGCAGGTGCGCATTCTCTGAGTGGGCACGGTGGTTAACGCCGCGCCTCCGGAGTGGTAGCGGAAGCCGAGGTAATCGCCGAAGAAAAATAGCTTGTCGTGCTTGATGGGGCCGCCGAAGGTGGCTCCGAACTGATTTTGTGTATTCGACTGGAGCGGAGTAACCGGGGTGTTCAACCCGTTGGCCCAGGTGTTGGCCTGCATGATGTTGCTCTGGAAGTATTCGTACAGGCTGCCGTGGTACTTGTTGGTGCCGCCCTTGGTGACGACCAGGATTTCGCCGCCGGCCACGTTTCCGAATTCCGCGTTGCCGTTGCCGGTAAGCACCCGCATCTCACCAATGGCGTCGGGAGCGGGATTGTACGCGGCGAGATTATTCAGGGTCTCGTTCATCTCGACGCCGTCAAGGATGTAGTTGTTGGCCTGCCCGCGGTCGCCGTTGAACGAGGGCGTTCCGAGCCAGTCGACGTCGCGCTCGTTGCCGTCGTAGCTGCCCATATACGCCATGCTCGGATTCACTGCGCCCGGTACAAATAGGGTCGCCGTCTGGAAGTTGAGCCCGTTGAGCGGCAGGGATGACATTGTGTTGCCGGAGATGGTCGTTTCCATGGTCGCATCCTGAGTTTGCAGAATTGGCGAGACATCGGAGGCAACATTGACAGTAATGGAAGTGTTCCCGAGCTGAAGCTTGGCATCGATTTTGGCGATCTGGTCGATCTCCAGCGTGAACGGTCCGATCGACGCAGTCTTGAAACCGGAGCCGGTCACCGTGATGGTGTACAAGCCGATGGGCAGAAACTGGATGTTATAGTCGCCGTCCTGATTGGTGACGGTGCCGGTCTTAACATTGGTCGCCGCGTTCGTTGCCGTAACTGTGGCCCCGGCAACCACCGCCCCCGATGGGTCGGTGACAGTGCCGCGGATGGTACCCGTAATGGTCTGGGCAAAGGCGGGCGCTAAACCGAACAGCATAGCGAACACAAGCAGGGTTCCAAGCGTTTGCCTATGATTTGCGCAAAGCCTGCGCAAACACTGAACCGGCAGGAAACTGCGAATCATTCTCATCCTGTCCTCCTCAAAATTGTTCTTGGCTGTAGTGTTGTATCTTCCAGAAAGCCGCCGATACCCATTCGCAAAGTTCACTCAGGCACTCCTCAGACCCTGGAGCCATGCGTGGATGCATGTCTTCCGGGATGGCCCGCAGTCGCCGGGGTTCTGTTAAAGAGCGGAACAGTCTTGCGCACGAGGGAAAGCGGCCTTTACGCAGGGCTGCCCATCAGGTAGATCCAGGTCAATTGGTGGCTAGCTTGTACAGTCATATAGATGACTGGATGACAAAGTATCCCGAGCCGGTATGAATGTCAATAGGAATTTCAGCGAAAAAAGCGCGCCCTGTGGATTTTGGGGTCCAGGTTGCCCTGCTGAATGCCGGCTGCCTACTGCCCGTTGAGTTCCGCGTAAAGAGGTCGGAAAGGCAGCGATTCGCAGTCTGGAACAGTGGTGAAGAGTGAGTTCGAAACCAACGACGGTGATCCAAGACACTTGCGGTGCAGGCTTTCCGATGTAAAAACGAGGCAACCGAGAGTAGCGCGAGGCAATCGAAATGATGCAGTCGAAAGATCTTTACGAAGCGATTTTGAATGGGAACGCCAAGAAAGCTCTCACCGCGACCGAAGCGGCCCTGGCAGCAGGAGTTGCACCTATGGATCTCATCCAGGAAACGATGGTTCCTGCCATGGATGAGGTGGGCCGGCTGTTCGAGAGCGAGGAGTATTTTGTTCCCGAGCTACTTCTGGCTGGGCGGGCCATGAAGGGCGCCCTGGGAATCCTCAAGCCGCTGCTTACCGCTTCAGGCCAGAAGATGGCCGTGCGCGTGATTATCGGAACGGTGAAGGGCGATCTCCACGATATCGGCAAGAATATTGTGGCCTCGATGCTGGAAGGCAGCGGGTTCGAGGTCATCGATCTGGGTACCGACGTTTCGCCGGAGAGCTTTGTTGCGGCCGTGGAAGAACGGAAACCACATATTGTTTGTATGTCTGCACTGCTTACCGTCACCATGCCGGCAATGAGGCTGACCATCGATGCATTGAAGGCCGCGGGGCTTCGCACACAAGTCAAGGTTCTGATCGGCGGCGCGCCGGTGACGATGCAATATGCCCAGGAGATAGGCGCCGACGGCTACAGCGAGAATGCCAACGCTGCGGTTGGCCTGGTGAAGAGTCTGCTGGCGAGCGCTGCATGACGATTGCGGATACGATTCAAAGGTCCACTACGCTGGCGATTCCCACCGAGGATCAACTAATTTACGGGGTATGCCCGCATCCCCTCTCGTGTGGGCTGGGGCTTACTATAGGCGCGGGAACCGTCTTTCCTGAAGTCAACTTCACACTGCCGCCGATTTCCATTCTGGAATCCACGTGGCCCGAAGTGAAGGCGCATTACGAGGAAATGGCCGCACAAATCCTTCGGCGCGCAGTCGCACTTGCCGTGCCAGGCATCGTGCTGGAGTTTGAGCTCCTGCCGGCAATGACCGAGCAGCCGGAGTGGGGCGCGGAGATTACCTCGATTCTCAAGCGACATCTTGTTGCCTGTCACGAAAAGCATGGACTGCCGTGCGCACTACGCGTGACGCCGACCGACATCCGCGATCAGTTGAAGCCGCCACTGATGCGCACCGGTGAACCCACGCAGCGCCTCTTTGATTCGCTGGAGCTATGCGCCCAGGCTGGTGCAGACATTCTCTCGATCGAGTCGGTGGGCGGCAAAGAAGTTCATGACCCGGCGCTCATGTACGGAGATTTCTCGGGCATTGTTTTCGCGCTTGGCGTGCTTGCTCCGCGCGATACTGCATGGCTGTGGAGCAGAATTGTGTCGATTTGTGCGGCGAACAAAGGCGTGATTCCCGGCGCAGACTCCGCATGCGGATTCGCCAACACGGCCATGCAACTGGCGCATCAGAAGATGCTGCCGGAAGTGCTTGCGGCGGTGGTGCGCGCCATGAGTGCCGTGCGCAGCCTGGCGGCGTTCGAGCAGGGTGCGCTTGGACCGTCGAAAGACTGCGCCTACGAAGGGCCGGTGATGAAAGCAATCACAGGCATGCCGATATCGATGGAAGGCAAGTCGGCCAGTTGCGCCCACTTCAGCCCGCTGGGCAATATTGCCGCGGCCATGTGCGATCTATGGAGCAACGAATCGGTTCAGAACGTTCGCCTGCTTTCGGGCAATGCGCCTGAAGTTTTCACTGAGTTGCTGGCTTACGATTGCCGCCTGATGAACGCCGCTGCGAGCCACGGCGGAGCGCTGGACCTGCGCGATTGGATGACTGCATCGGATGAGTGGCTGAGCCCACAGGCCGCGGTGCTTTCGCCCGCTGCCACTCTGCGCATCGCGAAGGCTATCGTGGCTGAGGACACGCCTTACCGGCAGACGATTGCCGCCGGGCGCGCCGCTTACGATCTTCTTAAAGAAGGAGTCGAGGCGGAGAAACTGCATCTTTCACGCAAGGAGCAGCAGTGGTTTGCGCGGATTGAAGCCTCGCTGGATGAACTACCGGCCGAGGAAGCGGTTCTCGTAGACTCCCTGGAAGAGCAGTACGGCGGCCTTTACGATAAGCCCAGCTACGGAATGTAGATCGAATTGAAAGCTGGACCCCCCTCGATGCGCTTGAAAGCCATCTCGTGCCAGGTCTTCACCCGCGAGTTTGAGTACATTCTCGCGCGCACTGTGCACAGTGTCGATCTCGAGCTAATCCCGATGGGACTCCATTCACTGGGTGTGGAGATGCGTTCTCCCTTGCAGGAGCGCATCGACGCAGCAGCTTCGCTCGGCTATGATGCCATCCTGCTCGGCTATGCGTTGTGCGGCCGCGGAACCGAGGGATTACGCGCCGCTCAAACGCAACTTGTACTGCCTCGCGCCCACGACTGCATTGGTGTGCTCATGGGAGACCGTCACCGGTACGCTACTTATT
Organism: uncultured Occallatibacter sp.; assembly: GCA_964528915.1. Lineage (GTDB taxonomy): Bacteria > Acidobacteriota > Terriglobia > Terriglobales > Acidobacteriaceae > Telmatobacter. The sequence continues at coordinate 41,143 of CAZGUD010000001.1, read as the reverse complement.
TTGAAGACCATCCCGGCGTCTATTACCGCTCACCGGGCTGGGTCGAGTTTCAGACGCCCGATCTAAAGCTGGAACCTGCGTTCGCCTCGCAAAAGAGTGTTCTCGGCGAGCAGAGCACCCTGGAAGAATTCATTACAAAATACGGGGATGACAACGGCCGTTACTTATACGAGCAGTTTTCCTCCTTTCGCCGGAACTATTCCGGGCTGACATACATTTCGACGGGCATTCCGTCAGACGACGCGAGCCGCAACCAGGCCCGTTCAGAAGCCTCCGATCAGGGATGGACCTTCGATGAGGTTGCCGGCTCGCTGAGGATTCTCGATCGGCTGGTGAATGGTCCGTGGGACGCTGATGATTTTCTGGTCGTTCCGCCTGGCGCTACCATCCGCGCGAATATCGGCGATACGATTATGGAAGCCTTATGAAAGCCGATCGAGTCCGAATCCGCCTGGAGCCGGTGGGCGCTGAATTCGACATATCTCGAGGCGGCTCGCTGGTCCCCAACCTGGCTGCCCAGGGTGTCGAATTCCCATGCGGCGGCATGGGTGAATGCAACGGATGCAGAGTTCGTCTGATCTCGGGCTCGCTCCCAATTACTGACGCTGACAGTGCCGCATTCACGCCGGATGAAATCGCCGCAGGATGGCGTCTTGCCTGCCAGGCGCGCGCCGAGTCTCCGCTTATGCTCGAGTGCGGCCAGTGGCACATGGAGATTCTGGCTGGCACGGCGACGGAGCGGCCGATGCATGAGGCAGCCGGCACCAAGTCGGGGCTCGGCATTGCGATCGATGTGGGAACCACGACGATTGCCGCTCAACTAATCGACCTCGCGACGGGAGATGTACTCGGCCTCGAGACGATGCTTAATCCCCAAGCGGCCTTTGGGTCCGACGTGATGAGCCGCATCAGCGCGGCGCTGGAAGGCCAGGACGTCACCACTCCAATTCGCCACGGACTCGGTCAACTCGTGGATCGCCTGGCAGCCAATCGCAAGGCACAAATAGTCGAAGTGTTGCTTGTGGGCAACACTGTTATGCATCACCTGTTTGCCGGCCTCAGCGTTGAACCTCTTGCGCATGTGCCCTTCGAATCACCCCATCTGGAGGAACAACGTTTTGCAGCAGGCGAACTCCGCTGGGACCTTGCTGAGAATTGCAAAATACGTTTTGCCCGCTGCATCGGTGGGTTCGTTGGATCAGACATTCTGGCCGGCATCATTGCTACAGGCATCGCCCAAAGCGATGGGCTGCAGGCGGTTGTCGATCTTGGAACCAATGGTGAAATCGCAATCGGTAACCGGAACGGAATCGTTTGCGCATCCGCAGCCGCGGGGCCGGCCTTCGAGGCCGGCGCCATTCGCATGGGCATGCGCGCGGTAACCGGAGCAGTGGCTCACGTTGCGCTCGAGAACGGAGAACTGCAGGCGTCGGTGATTGGTGAAGTTGCGCCGCGCGGTATCTGCGGCAGCGGATTGGTGGATGCGGTGGCAGCGGGGCTAAACGTCGGCGCCATCAACTCTTCAGGACGCATTACGCGCGACGACAGAATCCTGCCGGTGGCGGAGCCAGTGGTTTTATACCAATCGGACATTCGCCAATTGCAACTTGCGAAGGGCGCGATTGCTGCGGGATTCCGGCTGCTGTTGAAAGATATTGGCGCAGATTTCAGCGCTGTAGAAAGCATTTATCTGGCAGGCGCATTCGGCAACTACGTTCAGATCGGGAGCGCGATTCGCATCGGGTTGATCGAGGCTCCGGCGGCGATTGTGCATGCAGCAGGCAATACGGCGCTGCTCGGCGCCAGGATGATGCTGCTTGCTGATAAGGATATTGCGTTGCAAAACATTCGGCACATAAGCCTGGCTGCCGATCGGGAGTTCCAGGATGAGTTCGCCGGCTGTATGGTTTTTCCAGAGTGAACGGGCAAATATTGGAGAGGGAACTGAGCGAGAACGTTTCTACCAAACGATAGCGAACTAAAGAAGGTTGTCGAGGAAACAGTTGAAATGCGCTTTCCACGCTGAAAGAAATTAAAAATCTTATCTCCTCCAGTAAATCGTTTTCTTGGGAAGAGCGTCGTCCTTTCACCGGCAACGGTTCTCCTCGGAGTCAATACCGGAAACAGCAAATGGGCAGCGGGCATCCTCGGGTCTGATCTAATTTCGCAGGCGCTTCCAATCACTGTCGACTTCAGAAAGATGCAGATTTCCACTGAGTAATCTGAAGCCAAGAACCGTCCGCAGCCAATTCCGGCATCCCAGAAATGCAAAGAAAACTCGAAAGTATATTCGAGTGGCTATCCGGAGGCCTACAGCTCCAGGATGATCGGATCCCCGTTGCGCGCGCTCAGACGCTCGGCATTTGCGGCCATCGTGATTGCGATGAATCCTTGAAGGGAATTGAGCGCCTGATGTTTCGAAATCTTGACGTCAATTGGAATCATAAAACCAGGGGATTTAAGGTCCCGCTAAGGTTTCATCGACAACAATAAGAACGAACAGTCTGAGATGATGCCCGGCAACCAGGTTCTGACCTGGAAGACCAGGTGTGAACCGAGTCCACTCAGATGACTGTAAGGAGAAGCAGCGTGCGCAAAACCCAAAACTTCCTGGCCCAAATTTTGATGGTGCTGGCAGCCAGCATTCTTCCAGCATCCGCCCAAACCTCCTGGAAAGTCCTGAACACCTTCCATGTGGGTGGCCCCGGCGGATGGGATTACGTCACAGTGGATGCGCCGAACCATAGGTTGTTTGTTACCCGCAGCACGCATACGCAGGCGATCGACGAAAATACGGGCAAGGTGCTTGGCGATATTCCCGGACAGATTCGTTCGCATGGCGTGGCTCTCGTCCCGGAACTTAACCGCGGCTTTATCACCGACGGCGGTGGGCAGGGCGCGATCATCATATTTGACCTGAACACCTACGCCGTGCTGGGCAAGATTGCAGCCATGCCTGACGCCGATGGGATCATCTATGACGCTAAGCAGAGAGTAGTTCTCGCGGTGTCGGGCGATGGCAATGCGCTGATGACGATCAGGCCCGATATCGACCCGAAGACTGGCAAGATGGATTCGCCCATTCAATTAGGCGGCGGACCTGAGTTTCTGGCTGCTGATGGTGCGGGCAAAGTCTACATTAATCTCGAAGACAAAGACATGGTTGCGAAGGTCGATCTGAAGACGCGCAAGGTCGAAGCCCGCTGGCCGGTCACGCCGGGCGGGCATCCGGTGGGCATGGCTATGGATACGGCCAAGCGCCTTTTATTCGTGGGCTGCCGCAACCCGCAGATGCTGGTGATCATGAACGCCGATACGGGTGCGGTGGTGGACTCGCTTCCGATCGGCAAGGGCGTGGATGCCACTAAGTTTGACGCGGGCGTGGCGTACGCCAGCGCGGGCGATGGCACTCTCACCACGGCGAGCATGCAAGGCGGCAAATGGGAGGTTGTGCAGATGGTGAAGACGGCGGCCTCGGCGCGCACCATGGGCGTTGACGAAATCACTCACAAGTCGTACCTGCCTGCGGCGGAGATGCTTCCCGCTGCGGGTAACGCCCGTCCACAGCCCAAACCGGATACATTCATGATCATCGAGGTTGGCCAGTGAGTGGTTTTCCGGCAAGCGAAAGCCCGCCGGAGGCTAAGTTGAAGCCGATTGCCTGCGTGACGTTAAGTCTTCATTCAGGGATTGATCCGCCACCCTTGGCATAAAGATCGCAGGAGCGGGATTGCGTGAGCGGACAGAACCGCGCTCGATTAAGGATGATGTCAATCTGAAAATGAAAGTACATGGAAAACGCGCAATTGTGGCCCTTGCGGCGATATTGCTGGCAGCGGCAAGGGGCTCCAGCGGTCAAGGGCCCGCTGGGCAGAGTAATCAAGCAGCGGCGCAGCCACCGGCGGTGATCACGCTTGAAGAGGCAATCCACCGGGCGCAGAGCAGCGAGGCGAACTACGCGGCGGCGGTGGCGGAGGGGCGTTCCGCGCGTCTAGATCGCAATATCGCCTATGCTGGTCTGCTACCCAGCGTGACGTACAACAATTCAGTTCTCTATACAGAGCCGCAGCGGCCCTACAGCAAGTCGTCGTCAGCGCCAGGATCTTCGGAACCCACCCCCATTTACATCGCCAACAACGCACCCCGTGAATACGTGAGCCAAGGTGCGGTTTCCGAGACGATTGGTCTGGCGAGCATAGCCAGCGCTCAACGCACTGCTGCACTGGCGGCGCAGGCCGCGGCGGAGCAGGAGATTGCGCGGCGCGGACTGGTGTCGGCCGTGGTTTCGCTCTTCTACGGCTCGCTGGCGGCCGATCACAAGCTGGCGGTCGCCGAGCGCGCGGGTCAAGAAGCTGCGGACTTCACGAAGCTGACCGGTCAGCGCGAGCAGGCTCGCGAATCGGCACATGCCGACGTGGTGAAGGCGCAGCTCCAGGAGCAATCACGACAGCGCGATTTGGGCGATGCGCGAGTCGCAGCCGAGAAAGCGCGTCTGGAACTGGGCGTGCTGCTGTTTCCCGATCCGCGCACACCTTACACGCTGAGCGCCCCCGATGCTGCGCCGGTGCTGGCTTCGCGCGAGGATATCTATACGGCGGCAGCTAAAAACAATGCCGACTTGAAGAGCGCCATTGAAGCGTTGCGGGCCAGCAACGCGGATGTGCTGGCGGCGCGAGCCGCGTATCTGCCCGATCTCGGCTTGGAATTCACGTACGGTATCGACGCCCCGCAATTTGCCACGACTGGGCCAGGGCCAGACCACGTGAACAATCTCGGCTACTCAGCGACCGTGACGCTCAACATTCCCGTCTGGGACTGGCTGAACACCCAGCGGCGTGTAAAACAGAGCGAGATTCGGCGGCAATCGACGCAAGTGGCGCTGACGGCCAAGCAGCGGCAGCTGATCGCCAAATTGGACGAGGCATACTCCGAAGCGGCAATGGCGCGGGACCAGCTCGCATCGCTGGATCTTAGTGTGAACACCGCCGCCGAGAGTTTGCGGCTCACCAAGCTGGCCTATCGAGGGGGCGAGGCAACCGTGCTGGAGATGGTGGACGCGCAGGGTGCGTACGTTGCCGCGCAGAACGCGCGTGAAGACGGCCGCGTGCGGTACGAAGCCGCGCTCGCCGCTCTCCAGACGCTGACCGGAACGATGTAAGAGTGAGAGCTTTGGAATTCGAGTAGAGTCCCTTTATCAGGATGAGCAAAACGATGAGAACGAATTTAAGGCGGAATGGGACCGCGTTAAGCATGCTGGCAATGGGCGTACTGGCGCTCTCTTTGGTTCTGAACGGCTGCAAGAAGGAAGCAGAGGTTCAGGCTCAAGTAACGGTGCAGGCAGAGAAGCCAGAACACGGCGATATGTCTGAGAAGATCATGGCAGATGCTGTCCTGGCGCCGATTGCGCAGGCCGCCATCGAGCCGAAGATCGCTGCGCCGGTAAAGAAATTCTATGTCGAGCGCGGACAGCGGGTGAAGGCCGGCGAGCTTCTTGTTGCACTCGAGAATGCTGATCTGGCAGCGGCGGCACAGGACAACCAGGGCGCGTATGAGGCGGCGCAGGCGGCCTATGCCACGGCAACCAAGGCACAGGTCCCCGAGGACCAGCTTAAGGCTGAAGCCGATGTGGCGCAGGCCAAGGCTAATCTCGATTTGAATGAGAGTATCGTGAACAGTCGCAAGCAGCTTTTTGCTGAGGGAGCGATCCCAGGCCGCGACCTTGACACGGCCCAAGCGGCGCTGGTGCAAGCGCAGGTCGCTTTTGATGCTGCGTTCAAGCATCTGGAGTCGATGCGTGCAGTGACGCATGAGGCCGCACTGAAAGCAGCACAGGGTGACCTGACCTCGGCCGAGGGCAAGCTGAAAGGCGCGCAGGCCCAGGTGAGCTTCTCGCAGATTCGAAGTCCCATCGATGGATTTGTGACCGACCGGCCGCTGTTTGCAGGTGAAACCGCCGCGGCAGGGGCGCCGCTGATCACGGTCATGGAAACAAACACGCTCCTGGCAAAAGAGCACATCGCACAGGCGCTGGCGCAGCAGTTGAAGGTGGGTGCTGATGCTGAGATTCATTTGCCCGGCTCAGACGAGACTGTTCCAGCAAAGGTGGCGATGATCAGCCCCGCGCTCGATCAGGGAAGCACGACAGTGGAGGTCTGGCTGAAGATTGACAACCGCAGCGGCAAGCTAAAGGTGGGATCGCCGGTGAAGGTTGCCATCACGGGCCGCTCCGTTGAGAACGCGATGAAGATTCCACAGTCGGCGGTGCTGACGGGCGACGATGGCAGCAAGAGCGTAATGATTGTCGGTCCCGATAGCACCGCGGTGAAGAAGAAGGTAACACTGGGCATCACCGATGGCGACGACGTTCAGGTATTGAGCGGATTAGATGGCTCAGAGCAGGTGATCACGACCGGATCGTACGGAATCGATCCTGGCACGAAGGTGAAGATTGGCAAGGCTGGCGACGACGCGGACGGCAAGCCCGCTGGGGCAGACAAAGGCGGGGACGACAAGTGATGCCCAGCCAAGCCAACGCACCTGAAAGCGGCGACCAGTCATTCTGGCTGGCGCGTGCCACCCGCACCGTCTTCTTCTTCGCTCTTATGCTCACGGCGGCAGGTGTCTATCTCGCATTCAAGGTGCCTATCTCTGTCTTCCCGGAGACCAATTTTCCACGCGTCATCATCGCGGTGGACAACGGCGTGATGCCGGTGGAACAGATGGAGGTGACCATCACGCGGCCCATCGAGGACGCGGTCAATTCCGTTCCCGGCCTTGAAACGGTGCGCTCGACGACAAGTCGCGGTTCCGCCGAGGTGAGCCTTTTCTTTGATTGGAACGTGGATATGATCACGGAGCTGCAACTCGTGGATGCGGCGCTGTCGATGGTGCAGCAGACGCTGCCTTCGACGGTGCACATTTCCACCAAGCGGCTCACGTTCGCCAGTTTTCCGATCCTGGGTTACAGCCTTACTTCGGACACGGTGCCGCTGACCCGCCTCTGGGAGATTGCCACCTATGATCTGAAACCTCCCCTCAATCGCACTGCGGGCGTGAGCACCGTGTTGGTGCAGGGAGGCCAGGTACCGGAGTTTCACGTAGTCCCGAATCTCGCCCAGATGCAAAACGCGGGCGTAACCGTACCCGACTTGGCGAGCGCGATCGAGGCTTCGAATGTCGTGGACTCGCCCGGACTCTATGAGGCGAACCATCAGCTCATTCTCGGACTGGTCGGCGCGCAAGTGCACGATCTCGATGGCATCCGCAACCTGGTAGTGAAGACCACGCCCGCGGGAGCCCCCGTACATGTGGGCGATGTGGCTACGGTGGAAGATGGCACCCTGCCGGTCTTCACCAGCGTGACAGCCAACGGCAAGAACGCAGTGCTGTTGAGCCTGATGCGTCAGCCGACGAGCAATACGGTGGCAGTGGCCGATGCCGTCGCCGCGAAGGTGGCCCAGTTGCGCAAGACTTTGCCGCCAGGCGTGAATATGGAGCCGTTTTACGATCAATCTCAGCTAGTGCGCAACGCGATTGGCAGCGTGCGCGACGCGATCTTCATCGGGCTCGTCCTGGCCTGTATCATACTGTTCCTGTTCCTGCGCGACTGGACATCGTCGCTTATTGCCGGCCTCGTGATTCCGGTCACCGTTGCCATCACCATCGGCGTGCTGTGGCTCATGGGCGAGAGCTTCAACCTGATGACACTCGGCGGGCTGGCGGCGGCCATCGGCCTTGTCATTGACGATGCGATCGTAGTGGTCGAGAACATTGTGATGCACCGCGATGCAGGTGAATCACGCGCCGAAGCGGTGCGCAAGGCGTTCCGCGAACTCACAGTCCCGCTGATCGGGTCAACCATCACGCCCGTAGTGGTGTTCCTCCCGTTGGTTTCAGTAAGCGGCGTGACAGGACTGTTCTTCCGGGCGCTGGCAGTGACCATGACAGCGGCGCTTCTGACGTCGCTGGCGCTGGCGCTTACCTGGACCCCAGGGTTGAGCTATGTCCTCTTGAAAGATGAGCGCGGTAGTTCTGCAGGCGGGAGCCAGGATCTTCACAAGACCGGCAAGCTGATTACCAGTGTGCTCAAGACTCATCACAGGGTACTGGATTGGGCACTCGCCAAGCCGTTGTGGGTGGGGGGCATCTGCGTGTTGCTGGCCGCAGGCACGTGGTTTGGCTACCAGTCGCTCGGCAGCGATCTGCTCCCTCAGATGGACGAAGGCGGATTTATCCTCGATTACTTCACGCCGGCGGGTAGTTCGCTGGCTGAAACCAACCGCATCCTGGACCACGTGGAGCGGATTCTGCACTCCATGCCGGAAGTGGAGAGCACATCCCGCCGCACTGGCCTGGAACTGGGATACGCGGCCGTTACGGAAGGCAATCGCGGCGACTTCACCGTGAGATTGAAAGCCCATCGCAGGCGCTCCGTATGGGAGGTGATGGACGACGCGCGCGCAGAGATCAAGAAGACGGAACCAGAACTGGACATCGAACTGACCCAGATTCTGCAGGACAATATCAACGACCTTTCGAATGCACCCGAGCCGATCCAAATAAAACTCTACTCCAGTGATCAACAAATGCTGGCGCAGCTTGGGCCGCGCGTGGGCGATGCGATTGGGAAGATCCCTGGCGTGGTGGACGTGGAGAACGGAATTGAGAACACGATCAGCGGACCGGCGACCAATTTCCAGATCAATCCGAATGTGGCTTCGCGGCTGGGCTTTACCCCGGAAGAGGCCTCGCAGGACGCGACGTCGATCCTGGATGGGATTCCAATTTCCGCTCCGCTGATCGCCAACGGCCGGCAGTATACGATTCGCGTTCGCCTAGCCGATGAACATCGCGCCTCGCTCGATGCCATCAAGAACACCGTGTTCAATAGCGCCTCGGGCCACACGGCTTCGCTGGGCTCATTGGCCGGGGTAGAAGATCTGCCGCCGCAGAATGAGATCCGGCGCGAGAATCTGCAGCGGCTCATTGTCGTAACGGCTGACCTGGAGGGAACGGATCTGGGCACCGCGGTGGCGAACGTCAGGCAGACGGTCGCCGGGCTGAATCTGCCGTCGTCGGTGCGCGTTGAGTATGGCGGGCAGTACGAAGATCAGCAGAAGTCGTTCCACGATCTGCTGCAGGTATTGCTGCTGGCGCTGGCGCTGGTTTTTGGGGTGCTGCTCGCCGAGTTCCGTAATTTTGAAGCGCCCATCGCTATTCTCACATCTTCGGTGCTGTCTATCGCAGGTGTGATCCTTGCACTGCTCATAACGAGAACAACATTCAATGTGGCTTCATTCATGGGGCTCATTATGGTGATCGGCATCGTAGCGAAGAACGGCATTCTGCTGCTCGATGCGGATGAGAAGTTTCGGGGCGAGGGCGCTTCTGCACGCGATGCCATGATGCACGCGGCGCAGCGCCGGTTGCGACCGATCGTGATGACGGCACTGGCGGCTGTCTGTGGCATGCTGCCGTTGGCCTTCGCCATGGGCGCCGGTTCGCAGATGCTGCAGCCGCTTGCCATTGCGGTCATTGGCGGGCTGTGCATTTCGATGGTGCTGAGCCTGGTGATTACGCCGCTGGTGTACTATCTATTGACGCGAAACAGAGATGAAGCAACAGCAGAGGGTGCGGCGTAGCTGCACTGATTGTGTGGTTCCTGCCCATCGGCGCTCAGCGATTTGTCCGAGTTGTCGTTAGACTGGTAGTCATGCGGGTATTAGTGGTCGAAGATGAGGAGCGGTTGGCGCAGAATGTGGCCGCCATCCTGCGCAACAACATATTGTGCGCAGTCGACATTGCGCCAGACGGCGAAGAGGGCTTATTTATGGCCGGCGGAAATCCTTACGACCTGCTGGTGCTCGACCTCATGCTACCTAGGTTGAACGGGCTGGAGGTGCTGACCAAGCTGCGCGGCGACGGCAGAAACACCCCGGTACTGGTGCTGACCGCACGGGACGAGAAAGAGGAAGTGGCCAAGTTGCTGAATGCCGGCGCCGACGACTATCTGACCAAGCCTTTTGACCTGGGCGAGTTTGTAGCTCGGTGCAAAGCTCTGTTGCGCCGCGGGAAGGGAGAGCATTCTCCGGTGATCAAGACCGGTCCACTTGAGGTGAACACCGCAATGCGATGTGTGCAGGTCAACGGCAAGCGGATAGTGCTGACCGCGATGGAGTACCGCGTGCTGGAATACCTGGCCATGCGGCGCGGCGCCTTGGTGTCGAAGGAAGAATTGTTGGAGCACCTCTACGACTACAACTGGGAGAAATTCGGCAACGTGATCGAGGTGTATATCTCCGGCCTGCGACGGAAGATCGACAGCGTGGCTAGTGAGAAGTTGATTCAGACCGTGCGCGGTTTGGGTTACACACTGCGGCGTGAGAGCGAGGCTGTGGCGAGCGCGGCGGATGGGATTAAGGGAATTGGCCAGTAGCCGGGGGACGACACTGACCAAGCTAAATGCTACCGGCGAGATTGAATTGCCATGAAGATGTTTTCTCTTGAGAAGCGGCTGACTTTTGCGGTCGTGGTCTCGCAGCTACTGCTGGCAGTCGGGTTGGTAGTCATCGCGACTGCGTTCTCACGCCACTATGGCCGGCGCGCATTCGACGTGTCTCTTCAGGGGCGCGCGGAGAGCATTGCGGCGCTGGTTTATTACCCGGACGATGGAAGTCCAGGGTTGCTCTTTAACGCGGCGAAGGTTCCCCCGGTGGAACATCGCGGGCACGGCGATCTGTTTTCGGTAGCCAGCGATCACGGGGACTTTGAGCGGCACACAGCGGGGTTGGACCCACAGATCTTTGCCAGTATTCCAGCGGGCGCTCGCTTCTGGAACTTCCAATGGAGCGGCCAGTCTTACCGGGCGATTGTGCTCCGCGATGTAGCCATTCTCGATACGGAGGAGGGGGTCCCTCAGCCGTTGCCTAAACTAACGGTGGTCTACGCCGCTTCCACCGGAGGGCTCGATCACGCCATGCGGGAGCTGGCGGGGATCATCGGGGTCGTAAGCCTGGCGGTACTGATTCCGACCATGGTTCTGGCGATATGGAGTATTCGGAAGGCGCTGATGCCGTTGCGTGATCTCGCGGTGGCAGCTGGAGCAATTTCTGTGGAGCATTGGAAGTTTGAGCCGCCTGCCGCGGCGCGCCGGACTGAGGAACTGCAGCCGCTCATCGACGCATTGAGTACTGTTCTGACCGGCCTGGAGGCAGCTTTTACGCGGCAGAGGGAATTCGTCGGGGATGCTGCACACGAACTCAAAACCTCCCTGGCGATCCTCAAGTCTACGCTGCAAATGTTGATAGCCAAGCCTCAGGAAGCTGTCGATTACGTGCGCGGGCTGACGGCGATGGGCCGGGACTGCGAGCGCTTGGAGAGCCTTCTGAACCGGATGCTGCAGACGGCCCGCGCCGAACAACGAATTGCCGTCGGACATCAGCGTCAGCTGGAACCTATCGATCTGGCGTCCTCCTGCGAATCAGCAATCGCAAAGTTGGCGCAATGTGCTGCAGACAAGGAGATTCGCATCGATTTCAGCGTAAGTGAACAATCCATGATTCGCGCCGAAATCGCAGATCTTGAGTTGATTTGGCTTAACCTTCTGGAGAATGCCATTCAATACAGTCCGCACGGATCAGTCGTCGAAGTAGCATGTCGTGCTGATTCAGGCTTGATAAATGTTACGGTGGCCGACCACGGCTGCGGCATTGAACCGGCCCACCTGACGCGCATCTTCGAGCGTTTCTATCGCGCCGATTCTTCGCGCACGCGAGCGACTGGAGGGTTCGGACTGGGTTTGGCGATTGCAAAATCGCTGGTCACATTCTATGGAGGACAAATCCGTGCGGAGAGCTCACCGGGAAAAGGCACCCGCATCTCGGTGAGTTTTCCGCTTGATCGGGAACTATCGAGCTTAGAGGGGCAGCAGTGACCCCGGCGGCCAAATGTCTCCACCACACGTCAAAGCAGATCCTTTCTCTCTGTTTGCTGCGAGCTGAATGTGCGTGCAGGGCGAAGTATTCACGAGGGACCTGATCGACCACGGTCAGAATGCAGATGCAATAACCAATTGGCGACCGCTGCGCAACCAAGTCCATGCTCCATTTTTTGTTCCTGCGCGCGTTCTGGCCCCGCGACGGTTGCCGCCGTCGAGTTGGGCCTCGCCTTCCGCCTGCACTTTCAGTCGAAATGGTTCCGGATAGGTTTTGAGAGGAAAAGTCGGCCAGTTCTACAAATCCAATCCACCTATCCAGGGAAGATCGTTACGAGCGTCGAAGGCATACACAGTACGGCGCAGAATATCGCTTTTGATGTTAAAGCCATCAAGGTCAAACTCGGATGGAATCGAAAAGCGCGTCAGCGCCCTTGAAGCAAGTCTGGATTGCTTCGAATTACACATCGATCGGCGCTTCAACGAAGTGATGAACGGCATCAACCAGCTCATCCGCTTCAGCGTGATTGAGCAGCGGCTCTCCCAGCTCGAGTCCAATTTCCGAGATTAAGGTGCTGACTGGCAAGCCCCATCGGGAAACCGGTGGGGCATTTCTGCGCCTGTAATCTGTTGTCGTGCAGGTGGCATTTTGTCGTGCAAAACAAGGAAAATGGACGGAATTGGCACGACAATGGCGACTAGGGCGACAAAAGGGAAGTAATGTAAGTTTATTGTTTTCTGTTGATTATGTTTAGATTGAGAAATATAGAAGATCATTGGCGGAGAGAGTGGGATTCGAACCCACGTTAGAGTTTCCCCTAAACACGCTTTCCAAGCGTGCGCCTTCAGCCACTCGGCCATCTCTCCGCGCCCGTACTTCGCTTTATCTCAATATCATAATTGTTCACGCCCCGCGACGCGTGGGCACGAAAGTACTTTTGGGGATATTTCTGAAATCGTTTACTTAGCGCGGTCGGCTCATTTATATTGCGATGTTGCTGGCTGCACGCCCCGCACCGTCGCCAGCCGCAAATCCCGCTCGAAAGAGGGAACTTCATGCCTGGTATCTCCCGCCGTAATGTTCTTCGTTCCGGCTTGGCCATTTCGGCCGCCACTCTCGCCTCGCGTTCTGCATTTGCCCGCGCCGCGGCTCGTCTTGCTGTTGACGCGCAGGCCGCCGCTCCCGCAGCCGGTTCTGCCGCCGGCCCCCGCGAGCAGCTTCTATTCGACTTCGGCTGGAAATTCATGTTCGGCAACGGAACCGATCCTGCCAAGGATCTGGGGTTCGGAACCGGGCAAGGAGACTTCGCAAAGACCGGCGAATTCAACTTTGCCAAGGCTGGCTTCGACGATTCCAAGTGGCGTACCCTCAACCTTCCTCACGACTGGGCGGTGGAGCTCCCATTTGTCTGGGATAACGAGCAGGCGTCTCACGGCTTCAAGCCTCTTGGCCGCCGCTATCCTGCTACCTCAGTAGGCTGGTACCGGCACGAATTCGACATCCCGGCCTCCGACGCAGGCCGCCGCGTGAGCGTCGAGTTCGACGGCGCCTTCCGCGACGTTCTGGTCTTCGTGAATGGCTGCTTCATCGGCCGTAACGACCATGGCTATGCGCCATTCCACTTCGACATCACCGATTTCCTCGCCGTCGGTAAGCGCAACTTTATCGTCATTCGCGTCGATGCCAGCTTCGGCGATGGCTGGTTTTACGAGGGCGCAGGCATCTATCGGCACGTGTGGCTCACCAAGACTGACCCGGTTCACCTGGGCAAGTGGGAAAGCTATGTGCGCTCTGAGGTCAACCAGGGCTCTGCTGCGCTCACCCTGTCTACGGTGGTTGTGAATCAGGGCCGCGCTGCCGCCAACGCTTCAGTCTCGTGGAAAATCCTCGATCCCTCGGGGAAGGAGGTTGGAACCGCCGAGGCGCCTGCGCAATCCGTCGCCGCCGAAGGCTCAGCCAGCTTTACCGCTACAGCGAAGCTCGCTTCACCTGCGCTGTGGTCGCCTGACGCCCCTAACCTCTACACGGCAGTGGTCAGCGTCTCGTCAAGCGGCAAGGTATTGGATGCGGAGAACGTCACCTTTGGAGTTCGCACCGCGAAGTTCACCGCCGACAAGGGATTCTTCCTCAACGGTCAGAACATCAAGATTCAGGGCACCTGTAACCACCACGACCACGCCGGCGTGGGCGCCGCGCTGCCTGATCGTCTGCAATACTTCCGCGCTGCTGTGCTGAAGCAGATGGGCTGTAACGGAGTCCGCACTTCGCACAACATGCCCACGCCCGAGTGGGTGCAAGCCTGCGAGCGACTTGGCCTGATGATGATGTGCGAGACCCGCCAGATGAGTTCCAGTCCCGAAGGCATGGCGCAGCTTGCGGTGATGATCAAGCGTTATCGCAATTCTCCTTGCATCATTCTGTGGTCGGTTGGCAATGAAGAAGGACAACTGCAGGGCCCTATGGCCGAGGAGGGCGCCAAGATCGCGCGCACTATGGTCGACTTGTGCCACGAACTCGACCCGACACGGGTGGTCTCGGCGGCCGTCAACGGAGACAATTCCAAAGGAGTCTCCGACGCCTTCGACATCATCGGCTTCAACTACAACCTTCCTTCGCCCGATCATTACCACCAGAAGCATCCCGAGAGGCCTATCTACGGTTCTGAAACCGCAAGCGCCATCTCGACCCGCGGCGAGTACCAGACTGACAAGCTTCGCAACACACTGAGTGCCTACGACACCAACCAGCCGGGCTGGGGCGAGACGGCGGAGAACTGGTGGACGTTCTACGGCACGCGCGAGTGGGAGGCGGGCGGGTTTGCATGGACCGGCTTCGACTATCGCGGTGAGCCCACTCCCTATGGCTGGCCTTCGATCAACTCGCAGTTCGGCATTATTGACATGTGCGGGTTCCCCAAGGACACTTTTTACTACTACAAGTCCTGGTGGGGTAAGGAGCCAGTGCTTCATCTCTTCCCGCATTGGAACTTCGAGGGCAGGGAAGGCGAGGAGATCTCGATCTGGGTACACTCCAATCTCGACTCGGTCGAGCTATTCGTCAATGGGCAGAGCCAGGGTTCGAAGAATGTTCCGCATCTCGGCCACGTCGAGTGGAAGGTCCGCTACGAAGCGGGTTCCATTGAGGCGCGCGGCACCAAAGACGGCAAAGTTGTGCTGACAGAAAAGCGCGAAACCACTGGCGAGGCAGTTGCGATCCGGCTGATCGCCGACCGCACTGAGATCAACGCCGACGGCGAAGATGTTGCAGCGATCACAGTCGAAGCACTCGACAAGGACGGTCGTCCCGTACCGACCGCGCAGTATCCCATCAACTTCCACGTCTCAGGCGAAGGTAATCTGATCGGCGTTGGTAACGGCGACCCCAATTGCCAGGAGAGCGACAAGGAACCCAAACGTTCTCTCTTCAATGGCCTGGCCCAGGTGCTTCTGCAATCCACCAAACAGGCCGGCACAATTCACATCAAGGCAGACAAGGAGTCCTGGGAGGGGCCGTCGCTGAAGCCTGCTGAGCTGGTAATTACCACCAAGGCAGTCACGCTGCGTGCGTCGGTGCCAGCCGCGACTACGAACAAGTAAGCGGCGTTGAAACAAGAATGGGTGGCCCCGGGTTCCGGGTCCCCGACGAATGATTTCTATTCGTTGGGGTGGGGATCTCTATATTGAGATCTGGGGCGCCTTCAGTGTGTCGCGCTGAACGACTTCACTACTCCCAGCAGATTCGAGTAGTCGTCAGTCCAGAGCCGCGCGTTGGGTTGCCCATTCAGCGGCTGCCACGCAAATCGCTGATGCGGCGCGGCGTAGAGCGGCGCAAGGTCGTTGGGATCGCGCGCCATCACCACCCAGATCGACGGCAGCTTGCCGGCGTCGCGCTCAGCCTGGCTAACCTCGGTGTCGTTGCCCACGAGCGCGGTCAGATGTGCATCCGCAGCCAGGTTGCCCAGCGTCGGCGCTAGGTTGAAGTAGAGGTTCGAAACATGAAACGCGATCAGTCCGCCCGGCGCCAGTTTCTGAATGTAAAGCGCAAGCGCTTCCCTGGTTATCAGGTGCATCGGAATCGAGTCGCCGCTGAAGGCGTCGAGCACAATTAGTCCGTATTTGGAGTCAGGCGCATCTTTCAGCTTCAGCCGCGCGTCGCCCAGCACAATCTTTGTGTCGGGGTCGCATTGCGAGAGCAGCGTAAAGTATTGCGGGTCCTCGGCAATCTCGGCCACCAGGGGATCGATTTCGTAGTATGTGAGGGTTTGGCCCGGCTGCATGTAGCAGGCCATCGCTCCCGCGCCCAGCCCCACAATAGCCCAGTCACCATGCGGCATCTTTTGCTGCGCCGCAGTCATCACCGCGCCGGCGGGACCGCTGCGCGTGTAATAGGCCAGCGGCTCGCGACTCATCTTCGGGTCAAGACTCTGCGTTCCATGAGCGATGGCGCCGTGATAGAGCAGCCTGAACCGTCCATCGGGGCTGTTGCGCACGCGATACACACCAAAAAAACTACGCTCGGCCTTGAGCAGATGCCCATAGGGCGCATACAGCCAACTGGCCATCAACATTGCCATCAGCCCAAGCGTAAAGCGCATTCTGCGTCTGCCAAAACTTAGGCACCACAGCAGCGAATAGCCAAACACCAGCGTCGTTTCAACGTGGCCCGGCTTGATGCCGGTATGCGCCAGGCCCAGGATTACGGATACCATGCAAACCCCGAGCGCAATGGGCAGCAGCCAGTCCTTCCGCGCATCCCACCTGCCCCCGGTGTCGAAACCGGCGCCGAGTGTCGGCCCCATAGCCGCTGCAAATATGAGCACCAGCGGCAGCTCCATTACGGTTTTGAAAATGACCGGCGCAAGCAGGGAATTGAACGCTCCGCCGAGCACTCCGCCGATCGACAGGCACAGGTAAAACTCGGTGAGGCTGACCACGGCGGGTCTGCTCCGCGCCAGCTCGCCGTGAAAGACAAGCGCCAATCCAAACAATACCGTCAGATACAGGATCAAAAGTATTGGCAGCGAAAAAGTTCCCTGCGAAAGGGTTGGGCAAATGCCGCACAGAATCAGAAACGGCAGCCTCTTGACCATCCAGTTATGCGAGATGGGCGGTCTCTTCGCGAAGACAAGCACAAAGCTGACCAGGTACACGGCCAAAGGCAGTACCCAGAACAATGGAATCGCCGGCACATCGGCCGTCATCGCCGTGGTAACGCCAAGCATCAGGCTCGATGGAATGAAGGCGAGCGCAATCCATCGACCTCTTTTGCTCCATCGCGGCTGGGTGTCGCCCTGCGGTCCATTATTCGTAGCTCCTGCGGTCGCGCTCCTTGCGCCCCATCTCCATGCCATCGCGGCGCAAACGGCAGTGATCACCACAAAGGTCGCATAGCCGGCGCTCCACAGCAGGCTCTGCTGGCTCAACCGCAGCAGCGGTTCCATTACCAGCGGAAACGCCAGCAGCCCCAGCAGGCTTCCTGAATTGCTTGCCGCGTAGAGAAAGTACGGATCGGAGGCGTCCGCGCGCCCCGAATCGCCAAACCAGCGTTGCATCATCGACGTGGTAGCCGACAGCGCAAAAAACGGCAGCCCGATCACCACCAGCAGCACAAGCAGCACCCATCCCACCGGGTTCGTCGCGGCGGGCGGCTCCCATCCCGCAGGCACATGCGGCGGCAGCATTCCCGCAATCAGCAGGGGCAGCAGCAACACCGCCATATGCGTAATGATCTGGACTCTGCGTCCCAGGAATCGCAACGCCGCATGGGCGTATAAATACCCGGCCAGCAACGCAGCCTGGAAGAATACCAGGCAGGTATTCCACACGGCGGGAGTTCCGCCCAACAACGGCAGCAGCATCTTTCCGATCATCGGCTCCACGAGAAACAGAAGAGCCGCGCTCAGGAACATTGAGATGGTGAAAATGATGAGAGGGGCGGCAGAGGCGTGCGGAACACGGGCGCGCGAGGCGTCAGTAGCGGGCATGGTGCTGACTGATTCTCCCCTGGATTCTGATGAAGTATAACGTTCTTGCAGTTGCGGCGCCCTGCCACTAAAGAGGCATTCGCCCTTCAGCCATTTAAAACCTGATCGATGGTATGAATATCCACCAGCCCGTCGCATCCATAAATCGCGGGCAGCGCCTTCTCCGCCGGATATGCGCGCCTGATCGCTGCCACTTTGTCAGTTCCCGCGCGATACGCCGGTAGATACATCCGTCCCAGCAACGGATGTCGTCCCCACGCGCCCGACAGTTTATTGGCGCGCTCTTCCGTTACCAGGAAATCTCTGCGAAGTGTGGCCGCAACTTCGGCCTGTTCACGCTTTTCTCCCCAGGTCATATACGACGATTGATTCTTTGCGTCGTCTTGCAGCAGCGCCAGCAGCACGCCAATCTGCAAGTCCTCATCGGGCAGGTCTTCCACTTCGGTAACTCCATGGGCAATCAGGATGGCGTTGTTCGCAATACCCTCAAACAACGTCGCTGCACGCGTATTCATGGTCAGCACCGAAGCTTCGAATTCCGCCTTGCCCCGCACGTACAGATTCTGCAGATATGCAAACGTGGTAACGTGCCCCGGCACAACTTCGTGGCTCACCAATTGCTCAAACTCGGGATAGGTGATCTGCAACGACGCATTGATTTCGTATGACGCTTCGTATTGAGGGCTTCCGTCGGCGTTGCGCGCGCGGCCGATATAGTTCATCGAGCCTGAGAACCACGCGTCCTTGATCGGCAAAAAGCCGATATTGGCTCTCGGAATGGGCCTCAACTCAGCGGGCAGATACGGCAACATGTTCTTCTGGCTCAACTGGTCGAAGTACGCAATCACGGCGGCTCCGAACGCTTTTACCGACGCCATGGGAACCACGCGTTCGCGACGCCACGCATCGACATTGTCGAGTAGACTGGCGGTGTAGCCCGCAAGTCCCAGCAGTTCTTCGAGCCTCTGCCGCTTCGCCGCAGGCTGCGACGGCTCGGGCGGCTTGGCCGTCGAGGCTTCAACTGCCCGCGCGTAGGGAACCGGCTCGCCCTTGCCTGTGACTTCCATAGCCAGGTCAAACATCGTTTCCAGACACACCGCCAGCCCATCGAGATAGGCTGCGCGCAGCCCGCCTGCGGCACCCGCCTCTTTGCGAACCCCGGCAATTGCGCCGCGCAGATCGATCTCTTTCACGTACCCATCGATCACCGCGCCATCCAGATCTTTTCCGCCTACGCCGCCCGCCTGCCGCAACTTTGCGGCGGCCTCATGCGTATACGCCTGCGGCAAAGGCTCATCGCTGAACCACGAATCCGCAATAAACCTGCCTGTCCCCGAAGGGCAAAGAACATCGCCGCCCCACAACGTATCGATGCCCAACACTGCATCGGCAACATATTTACCGGCCGCATCCATCAGCTCACCTTCTCTTTCTTCAATGTCATAAACCAGACATAGAGGCATACCCCTATGAACAAAAGCGCCGAAACGATCTGCGAAATTGCATCATTCCCATAGAACGGGGTTTGAACCCAATCTTCGCGATAACTCGGCAACAGCCTCAGCGCCGCCCCCAAAACACCGCCCAGCGCGCCGCCTGCCATCAATCCTGAGGCCAGAATTACGCCGCGCTCGCGAATCTGCTTGCCCAGCTCGCCGTCTGTCTTCTCCGCTTTCCGATGCACCAGGTGCGACAAGAAACCGCCGGCTAAGATCGGCGTGGTCAAACCCAGAGGCAGATACATTCCCAGCGCAAACACCAGCGACGATTTGCCCAGCATCTCCATGATGACGGTTACGGCTACGCCAATGCCGAAGAGCATATACGCTACCGGCTGCCGGCTCATGAAACTCACCACCAGCGCCTTCATAATCGATGCTTGAGGCGCGGCCAGCACCTGTCGCGCATCGCCCGCCGCGGCTTCGCCAAACTGGTAGCTATGTGCCAGCAGCACAATCGTCAGTCCCGCTGTTACCGCCGCTACAATCACGCCGAGGAATTTGACCTTCTCCTGCGCGGCGGGCGTCGATCCGATCCAGTAGCCGGCCTTCAAGTCCGTGATGAACTGGCCTGACGAGCAGAGCGCCGTGCACACCATGCCTGCAATCGCCATCACAAAAAACATTCCCGTTGTTCCGCTCAGGCCAAAGCTCAGCAGAACCACCGACGAAATGATGACGGTGAGCATGGTCATGCCCGATGCCGGATTGTTCGCAGTCGTGGCAATCGCGTTTGCGGCCACTGAGGTAAAGAAGAACGCAAACAAGATCATCAACGCCAGTCCTGCCGCCAGCACGGTCCACGAAACGTTTAACCGCGAGAAGAACATCGCGGCCGCAATTGCTCCAATCACAATCCCCAACAGGATGCCGATCATCGGCACGTCGCGGTCGGTGCGTTCCTGGGATTCGACTTTACCCGAGGTGAAGGTGCGGAGCGCAATTCCAAATGCCCCGGCAATGACGCGCAGCGATTTGAGAACGCCAACAATTCCAGCCGAGGCAATCGCTCCCACGCCGATAAATCGAACGTAATTGCGATAGATCTGCACCGCAGTCATTTGGGCAATTGGAACTGTTCCCGGATAGACCGCCGCAGCCATGTGGCTGCCCGTAAACCAGAAGAGCGGCGTGAGCACAAAGTTTGAAAAGATGCCGCCGGCGCAGAAGACAATCGCGCTGCGAATCCCCATCACGTAACCAAGACCCAGCACAAAGCTGACCGCGTCAAAATTGAAAACCATCCGTGCGCGATCTGCCAGAGTCTTCACAATCGGTATGAACTGGAAATCGAGATACTCCTTCCAGGTATGGAAAGTAGTGACCAGGAAATCATAAACGCCGGCAACAGCCGTGGCCTGCAAGAGCAGCCGTGCCTGCGATCCGCCTTTTTCTCCCGTTACCAGGACCTCGGTGATTGCAGTCGCCTCGGGGAAGGGGAAATGTCCGTGCGTCTCGCGCACAAAATATCGCCGCAGCGGAATGAGGAACAGGACGCCAAAGCAGCCGCCGGCCAGGCAGATAAAAATCGTCTGCACGGGATGCGGATCGAGATGCAGCGTGTAGAGCGCGGGCACCGTAAACACTGCGCCGGACACCACGGCGGCCGATGCCGCTCCAATTCCGGTGATAATCACGTTCTCAAGCAGCGTAGAGCGCCGCTTGAACATCCGCGCCAGGCCGATGGTGAGAATCGAGATAGGGATGGCCGCTTCCATCCCCTGGCCAACCTTCAACGCTGAATACGCCGACGCCACCGAGAAAACAATGCAGAAGAGCACTCCCCAGAACACCGCCCGCAGCGTCAGCTCAGGCCGACTTACCTCTGCGCCAATCAGCGGCTTGTATGTCTCACCCTTCTTGAGGGGCTTGTAAGCGTTCTCGGGCAGCGATTGTGCCGCCGTTTCCATGGTTGAAGTTTCGCTCATCGTTCGTCCCTTTCCCTGCTCGTCCGTTCGCACGCCGTTCCCATTCACAATTACGCGTCCTTACTTGATGTCTCGCGGAGGCCGGCTCAAACAAACGCGGATAAGTGTAACGCGGCAATGCCGGAGCCTGGAGCGAATTCAAGCACACTCAACATCCATGTGCGGATTTTCAGCCCCGCATCAGCCTCGCTTCTTTTGCATCCAATTACCCCTTCCCGGCGCACACTATTCTTATGCCGATCTGTTTGCTCTTCGATCGAGTTGCGAGCCCCGATTCAATCTGTCAGGAATGTCCCAGGTCTGCACCCTACCGTAAATACCCCCACCCCCTCCCCCCTTTTTAGTGGGCTGGAAATGGGCTGAGACGAACGCATCAAATTGAAAACAAAGGGAAACCAGGATCGGCTATTTACTTGTGAGTAACTACAGATAAGGCCAGATAAGCCCGGTTTAGAGGCTCTTTAAGCTCACTTAAGGGCACTTAAGCCTCACTTAAGGGCACTCAGACGCGCGTTTCGCGCCTGCTGCCAGAAATGCAGGCCAGCTCCGGATTTGGCGCCTGTCAACCAACGAAAGTCTAGCTAAAGGGTGGTAATTCTATTAGTTGCACCGCTTTGCTTCTGCCCGCGGAGATGCTCGTTCCCGGGAATCGTTCCGCCTCGTATTCAACCGGGTTACCGCTGTGTCGCGAATGCGGCACGTGATACCTGCAAGGTGACTATAATCACATAGGAGTGCGACTTATTGCCGTCTCATTGAGAAGGTCAAACGGACGTCTCGCCACAATTTACTCGAAGGGAATCCCGCCAAATGGCGACAGGAGACCTCGCCCTGGGTCAAGAGCAGGGTGAAATCAGCGCATCTCTGCGCGTAGTGAATAACTTCAGCATCAACGTAGCAACGGTGAACGGATCCGGCTCGCAATCCGCCAATAGCGTTCTGCTGAAAAGCATTTTTGGAATGGGGGTTCCCGTCAGCGGTAAGAACCTCTTCCCCTCAAATATCGCCGGCTTGCCCACCTGGTACACGATTCGCGCCAGCAAGGATGGCTACGTAGCCCGCAAGCGCAGCTCTGAAGTCCTAGTGGCACTTAACCCCGAGACGGCCCGCGAGGATGTTCTGGCACTGCCGTCGGGCGGCGTGG
The DNA here is from genome assembly GCA_964528915.1 of uncultured Occallatibacter sp. Taxonomy (GTDB): domain Bacteria; phylum Acidobacteriota; class Terriglobia; order Terriglobales; family Acidobacteriaceae; genus Telmatobacter. Next base: position 18,656 of record CAZGUD010000001.1, on the reverse strand, counting down.
CAATCTACGACGAAAACTTCAACCTCAAGCAGTACCGCGACGATGTGGTCTGCTATCCAGTGCCGTTCGACAAGCTCACCGCCGCGGTTTGCCCAGAAGCCAAGCTGCGCAAGCTGGTCAAGAACATGATTTTCGTCGGCGTAGTGGCGCAGTTGCTCGACATGGACCTGGCCGAGATTGAGAAGAGCGTGCACAAACAGTTTGCCAAAAAGCAGAAGGTCTTCGACCTCAACTTTGGGGCTGTGAAGGCCGGCTACGATTACTCCAAGTCCACGTTCACCAAGCAGGACCCGTTCTACATTGAGCGGATGAACCAGACCGCGGGCAAGATCATCATCGACGGCAACGCAGCCTGCGGCATGGGCGCGGTTTTCGCCGGTGTGACGGTCGTGGCGTGGTATCCCATCACGCCCTCTACCTCGCTGATTGAGGCCACCACCGACCTGCTGAAGAAGTTCCGCGTCACGCCCGAGGGCAAGGCGACATTCGCCGTAGTCCAGGCTGAAGACGAGCTGGCCGCCATCGGCATGGTGCTCGGTGCAGGCTGGGCCGGCGCACGTTCCATGACTTCAACATCGGGGCCTGGCATCTCGCTGATGGCCGAGTTCTCAGGCCTCGGCTACTACGCTGAGATTCCCGGTGTCATCTTCGACGTGCAACGCACCGGTCCTGCTACCGGCATGCCAACGCGCACCCAGCAGTCCGATCTGCTTTCAACCGCGTTCCTTTCGCACGGCGACACCAAGCACGTTGTCTTGCTGCCTGGCTCAGTAAAGGAGTGCTTCGACTTCGCCTATGCCGCCTTCGATCTCAGCGAACGGCTGCAGACCCCGGTGTTCGTCCTGAGCGATCTTGACCTGGGCATGAATAACTGGATGTCAGATCCGTTTGATTATCCCGAAAAGCCGCAGGATCGCGGCAAAGTGCTGACCGCCGAAGATCTCGAGCGCCTGGGCGGCTTTGCGCGCTACCGCGATGTGGATGGCGACGGCATCGGCTGGCGCACTCTGCCTGGCACCAACCATCCCAAGGCCGCGTACTTCACACGGGGTTCGGGTCACAACGACGCCGCGGGTTACACTGAGAAGCCCGGTGAATACCAGGCGGTGATGGAGCGTCTCTCGCGCAAGTTCGATGGCGCCCGCAAACTGGCTCCCGCGCCTATCGCCGTTAAGGACGGAAGCTCGAAGATCGGCTTCCTGGCCTTTGGCTCAACAGATTTCGCGTTGCGCGAATGCCTCGATCAGATCGGCGATGAGTACAAGACGAACGTGGATTACATGCGCATCCGCGCCTATCCGTTCGCGCACGAGATTCACGACTTCGTAGCCTCGCACGAGCGTGTATACGTGGTGGAGCAGAACCGCGATGCTCAGCTCTTGAGTTTGCTCAAGCTCGATCTGCCCGGCGATCAGGTAGCGAAGTTGCGCAGCATTCTGCATTACAACGGGTTGCCAATCGACGCCCGCACCATTACAGAAGAGTTCGCGACCAAGGAGGGCCTCTAAATCATGGCAACCGCACAATCCCCCAAACTGAATCACATCGGCCTTCCCGTGGTTGATTACCGCGGCGGCAAGTCGACGCTCTGCGCCGGCTGCGGCCACAACGCAATCTCTGAGCGCATCATCGACGCCATGTTTGAAATGGGAGTTCGGCCCGAGCATGTGATGAAGATGAGCGGCATCGGTTGCAGCTCAAAGAGTCCGGCCTACTTTATGAGCCGGTCGCACTCGTTCAATTCGGTACACGGCCGCATGCCCTCGGTCACCACCGGCGCCATGCTGGCCAACCACAACATGCTGGCCCTCGGAGTCTCCGGCGACGGCGACACAGCTTCGATCGGCATCGGTCAGTTTGTTCACCTCATGCGCCGCAATCTTCCCATGATCTACATCATCGAAGACAACGGCGTGTACGGCCTGACCAAGGGCCAGTTCTCGGCTACCGCCGATATCGGCTCCAGGCTCAAGACCGGCGTTATTAACGATCTGCCGGCCATCGATACGTGCGCCCTCGCCATCCAGCTCGGCGCAACTTTTGTTGGCCGCTCGTTCTCGGGCGACAAAAAGCAATTGCTGGCCATGCTGAAGGCAGCCATCGCCCACAAGGGAACTGTGATGCTCGACGTTATCAGCCCCTGCGTCACCTTCAACGATCACGAAGGATCGACCAAGAGCTACAAGTTCCTGCAGGAAAACGACGAGCCCATCAACGAGATCGGCTTTGTGGCCAGCTTCGACGACATCGAGGTCGACTACGACTCCGGCTCGGTATATGACGTGCAGATGCACGACGGCTCCAGCCTGCGCCTGCGCAAGCTGCTTGAGGACTACGACCCGACCGACAAGGCCAATGCGGTCCGCACGCTGATGGAAGCGCACGAGAAGGAAGAAATCCTGACCGGCGTTTTCTACATCGACACCAAGAAGCCCACGTTCACCGATCAACTGGGTTTAATCGATGAGCCGCTGTCCACGCTGCCCGAGTCGCTGACGCGTCCGCCCAAGTCCGCCCTCGACAGCCTGATGGCGAACCTGCAGTAATGCTAGCTCCTAGCCTCTAGCTCCAAGCTTCTAGCTTTTCCGACGTCAACCTCGCTGAATTCTAGCGATCGGCTGGCTCGAACTAGAGGCCAGGAGCTAGAGGCTGGGAGCTAACCAATTTCCCACCAATCCAGCATTTTCACCCTCGGGTAGTACAACCCGGCACACACCTTCGTGTCCGGCCCATGCAAGTTTCTAAGCACACGCGCGTAAGCTTCAAGCTGCGGCGCAAAACTCCCGCGCAGTGTGGCCAGGTTCACATTCTCTTCGTGTGCGGTCTTGTAATCGACAATCCACCACACGTCGCCGCTCGCGCTCAGCGGCTTATCGCCGGCCTTGAACACCCGGTCCGCCTGAACGCTTCGCACTACGCTGCCGGCAACCCCGGTCCAGCGAACCTCGCTTTGAGCTTCTGCGCGCGAATCCAGAATCCACTGCCCCGACACTTCCGTGGTCGCCTCAATCGCAATCCTCAGTGCACGCTCCGCAATCCGCGCCGCGGCGCCTCGCTCGATTCCTGCGGCACGAATCTCAGCCGTCACTCGCGGGCTCAATCTCTGAAGAGCCGCACGCACTGCATCCCACTCCCGCGCCGTGCGCAGCAACGCCGCATGCTCCAGCAGCAGATGCACCGCGCGCCCCAGCGCCCGTGAAAGCAACCCACCCTCATGCCGCTCGTACAACCGCCCGGTTCCCTTAATCGGGTTTTCCGTCACGCGTATCGCGGCTTCACCCTCCGTAGTGTTCCAGTTTGCCGGCAATCTCTTCGGGCCCGTTTTGCGATCTACTGTTTCCGCAACCTCTCTCAGCGGCATTTCGAAGATAGCCGCCGCCTCCGCGGCGAGACGTTCCACGCTTCCTTCCCGATCCGCTTTCCACGTTGCAAACTGCTGCTCAATCTCTATCCAAAACGCAGGCCACGCCGTCTCAAGCAGACTCTCTCGCGGATCGCATAGTTCAAACCCATCTGCGCCTTGCTTGTACTCGGCCCGCGCAAAAAAGTGCAGTTCTTCACGCGCCCGCGTCGCCGCCACATAAAGGATGCGCCGCATCTCCTGGCGCTCGCACTGATGTTGCACACGATCGACCCACGCCTTGGCCTTGCCTCGCTCCGCGCCCTTGGCCTGGAACGGCGCAATCAAGAGCTCCGTCGGTTCTTCCGCTTCTTCCGGCGCCAGTACGCCTCGCTCCAGCCAAGACAGCATCTCGAATTTGCCCTTTCGGGTCGGGGCTTGAAGTTCGGGCACGATCACCACTTCAAACTCCAGCCCCTTCGATGCGTGGATCGTCATCAACTGCACGCCGCATTCGGCATCTACGTCAGAGTCGGGTATCGCATGCAGTTTTTCGAGCGCCGCATCCAGCGCGGGTCCCACAAAATCCTGCTCGCCCTCCGGCAACCCATCCAGCGTCTGCCACAGTAAGTCGAGATTGGCGCGCTTCCCGGCATCTGTGCACGCCGCTCCGCCCACGCTCAACCAGATTTGTTCAAGCCACGTGCCCAGTTGCGTTGTTGGCCTCGCGAACCGCAGTGCCGGTGCCTCGCTCAGCGCGCGGACGAGCCTCCTCACGCGCGCTTGACCATCCTCACTCAGCAATTCTGCGTGCTCCTTCATCAGTTCGGGAACCGGCTCCTTAATCAGTTCCTCATCGTCGCCGCTCACCATCGTGTGCAGGTCCTCCAGCGCCAATCCGCACCACGGCGCACGCAACACGCCCAGCCACGCCACGCGATCCTCGCTGTTCATCAGAGCGCGGCCCAGCGCTAGCGCATCCATCACCTCCGGCCGGTCCTTCAACTGCTCCAAGTCCACAGCGCGAAAGCGAAGTTCTGCCTCGCGGAGCCCCGCTGCTATAGCCGCAAGAGATTTCTTCGTCCTGCCCAGCACCGCGACGCGATATTTTTCTTTTTCCCCTGCAGAGTTCTGAGCGTTACTTTGTCGCGTTAGCTTAATCCGCTCCTGGTGCGCGCGGATCAGCTCTACAATCTCCGCTGTTTGCCGCGCCTGCGCGGCCTCCCGTTCGTCTTTCTTGCGTTCACGGTCGCCGCTGCTATCTCCTCGACCGCTTCTCGCGGGCACAAACTCCGCGTGCAGCTGCATCCGCGGGCCCGGCGCATCCGCCCAAGCCATATGGCCCTGGCTGCGCGCAGCCTCGGCCCTGGCAAACCGTACGCCGCTCCCGTCATCAGTCCTGAAAACCTCATCGAACGTCGCGTTCAGCGTCGTTACCAGCTCCCGATCCGTCCTGAAATTTGCCGTTAACTGAACCGTATTAAACTCCAGTGGCAAATCGTCTTCAATCTCCAGCCCCAGTTGTTCGACGCGACCGAACAGCTCCGCATCGGCCTCGCGAAACAGGTAGATCGACTGCATAGGATCGCCGACCACAAAGCACGTCCGCCCCGCGCGATCGGGCCATGCCGCAATCAGGCGCTGCAACAATCGATGCTGCTTTCGGCTGGTGTCCTGGAATTCGTCAACCAGCAGATGTTTGATGTTGTCTGCCGCAGCCAACGCGCCTTCATTCGGGATTCCTTCTTCGCCCTTCAGCACCTCAGCGGCAATCTGCGCTACCTCTGTGTAGTCCGCCGCTCCAGTTTCGGCGAAGACCACCTTCAGTTCAGCCGACGCGCGCCGCAGTACCGTGAAGCACGCCTGCACAATCCGCCAGTCGTCATCGGTATATCGGGCTGGAGGCAAATCCTTTGCTTTACACAGCGCTGCTTCGAACCCATCCAGTGTTCCAAGCCGCGCGATCAGCGCCATCATCCGAGCCTTCTCCTGCTTGCTGTCGGCAGGGAAGCCGAGTGTTTTGTCAACTCTCCTACGCATGGCGCCGTCGCCGGTCAACAACAGCGCCGCCAGGCATTGAAAGGCCTCACGCGCAGTCTCCAACTCTTCGGCGTCGTCAAATGGGGCCACCGGGAAGTCCACGAGCTCAGCCAGCGCCCGATGAGCCGCACCTCCGCATTGAGCGCATGCAAATCTCGCCAGCGCCAGAATCTCGTCGGATGCCCCGGGAACCTCATCCAGAATTTCGCAGAGCCGCGTGAGTACCTCACGGACTGCGCGCGAGAAGGGCCGCTCCAGTCGCTGCCGCAGTTCCTCCCAATTCGGCTCGCGATCCAGCACAAATCCCCGCATCCAGCGGTCGCGCTGCGCCAGCATCTCCACCAATTGGTTTTCCACGTCCTGCCAACTGTTGTCGCGCCACAGCAACAACGCCTCAATCGCATCGCGCAACCTCGCATCGGCCCTTTCAATCGCGTTCAGCGTCTGCCGCGCCGCCCTGCGATAGAGTTCATTTGGATGCTCGGCGATTTCCAGTCCTCCTCCAAGTCCTGAGAGCAGCGGTCGCTGGAGCGCCAATTCCCGGCAAAACGCGTCGATTGTCATGATGCGCAGTTGCGCCGGCAAGTCGATCAGTTTCCATCCCGCCGTTTCTGAACGCGCCAGCGCACTCTCCGCCAACTTCGCCATTGCGAATCCGCCTTCGGTATCTTCCTCTGTGCCGTTACTCAACCCCTCCGCGGCACGTTCCAGCTCCGCCAGGATTCTGTGACGCATCTCCGCTGCGGCAGCCTTGGTGAACGTGATCGCGACAATCTGGCCCGGCTCGTCCACCATCGATAGCAGCCGCAAGAATCTGCGCGTCAGCAGATCGGTCTTGCCCGAGCCCGCCGGCGCCTTGACCAGCACGCTCTTCTCTGCGTCGAGTGCGCGCACGCGTTCGGACTGATCTGGAGGGAGCGTTCGCATCGCGGAGTTATTCATCGCCGGCCTCGTCGCCTGCTTCGCCTTCGTCCTCGTCCGGCGCAAACTCCGCAATCCGGCACAGTGTCTGCAGTCCGCATTTCTCGCAGGTTTTTTCCCGGTCGCGCGGATCAACGTTTGCCTCGCCCGCAACAAAATCCCGCGCCATCTGTTCGATGTACCCTCGCCACGCGTCGAGATCCTGCTCGGTCAGCTTCTTTTTCGCCAGCGCGCTGTTCGGGCTTACGTCAGGCCGCAAAGTAGCCTTGGCATCCCCTACGCGTCCATCAAACTCAAACTCGCCTGCGCGAATCTTTGCAAACACCAGCCCGCCGCACTCCGCGTCGTTATTCAGCGCGAATCCCGCATACAACGGCAGTTGCACATCGTCGGGTCGCGGCAAATCCCACGCTTTTTTGTCCACCATCCGGGTCTTGTAATCAATCACGAGCAGCTTGCCGTCTTGCAGCCGATCCACACGGTCCATGCGGAGACGCAGATCAAGCCCTTCAATCTGCTGCTCCCGTTCCACCTCGGTTCCAACCACGGTGAACTCAACGCGCTTGCGCTCATACTCCAGCCACTCGGATACCAGCTTCGTCAGCCGCATTTGCTCCAGTTCCAGATATCTTGGCGGCATCACCTCGCGCTCGCCATTGCGCAGTTCTTCAGCCATCGCTCTTTGCACGCGCTGCTCAACAAACGCGCCCAGATCGGCAATCGCCATCAACTCGGTGTGGTTTCCAACTCCGCCCTCCTTCACATCCCACACCAGCTTAAGCACGGCATGCAGCAATTTGCCCCTCTGCGCCGCTGTCAGTCCGGCCTCTGCCGCGTCCCATCCCTCGGCCCCCAGGCGAGCGCAGGCAAACGCCTTGAACGGGCACTGCGACTGCGAAGTCAGCACGCCGGCTCCGCCGCGCACTTTGCCGCCAGGGAAGGGAACTCGACTCACATCGGTCCATCTCTCTGTTGCGGCCTCTCCCTCACGCGCCGGGCGCAACTCCTCAGGCAGCATGCGCGGCGCGCCCGTAATTTTCGTAATCATCCGAGAAGGTCTGGCCTCCACATTGTCGGTTTGCCGCGAATAGCTGAAGTTCACCTGCGCCGCCGATGCCAGGAGGCGCGCCGTCATGGCCTGCGCCAGTTCCCAGTCAAACTGCGCCGCGGCGTGCGGCATCCGCGCCTCGCGTTGCATACCGATGGGCAAAAACGGATGCGTAGTTCCGGCTGCCGGCCACGCATCTTCGCTCGCGCCCAGGAACCAGATGCCGTCGACCGCGAGCCCAGCCGTTTCCGCCGGACCTGCGATCAATATCGGCGCATTTCTGCTCTCTGATGCAAACAGCGCCTGCGCTGCCGCTCTCTCGAGCGCGTCCACGAAATCCCGCCACTGCACGCGCGCGCCGTCAAAGCCCAGAGACGCGCAATCATCCATTACGCGCTTAAGCCGCTCGGTGACCTGGTGTTCATCGCTGCCCAGCGGCCTTCCGCCGGGCCAGCCCGTTGTCTCAAGCAGTTTCTGCGCCAATTCAACCCAATCCCGTGGGCTCCGCGCCTGCCTCATCTCATTTTCAAGATCGCGTTTTGCCTGCGTCAACCTCTGCATCCACGCGTCGGGAACAGTTCCGGCCCTACGTTGCGTTATCCATTCGGCCAGATTCCACGCGGTTCGCTGCAAGGTTCTCCGCCGCAATCCCCGCATAAACGCGGTCAGTGCGCGCGTCTCGTCCTCATTTGCCGCGATTTGCCCGGTCGAGAGCAGCCAGTCAATTTCGTTTTCCGTAATCGCCTCGCTCAACCATTTGAGCGTCAGCAGCGCCCCTCGTCCCAAGGCAGTTTGCGCCAGCGGTACGCCCAGCGAAAACTCAAATAAAGGTGTGCTAATCCCGCGCCAACCTCCCGGCTCCGCATGTCGCAGCAGCGCCCGCTCAATTTCGCCGCGTTGCCTGGCCTCGTTCTGCATTACCACCAGCAGCCTGGCTGCTGGATTCGACGTCAACTCGCGTTTGCACCACATCGCGCATGCGGCCATCTCTTCACGGGTGTCCACAGTTTCATAAAACGAAACGTCCGCCGTTGCTTCGTCCAGCTCAACCTCGCGCCAAGGCCCCCACGCCTCAAGCAGTGTTCGCTGTGCCGGCAGAATTCGGTCGAACCCTGCCAGCAACAACTCAGTCCGTCCCGTGCTGTCTTGAGCGAGCGCCTCAGCCAATTCCGTTGTCAGCCGAGCCGCGCTCACACACTCACGCGTACGGCATACTTCGTCAAATGCGGCCAGCCAGTCGCTGAAGGCTCCCGCGTCCTGTTGCCATGCGCGCCGTGCCTTTGTGGCCAGATACTGCGGCGCATACGAACAAATCAGCCGATGCGCCTCCATCGCCATCGCTGCCAAACGATGCAGCGTACCTGGAAAACTCGCAGCCTCGATGTGACGCTCTTCGACAATTCCAGCCCACAGCGCCTGTTCCTGCAGGGGATTGAGCACCATGCGCGCGTCGCCATTCCGTTTCTGCCATTCATCGAGCGCAAAGCCCTGCCAGTCCCTCACATCGGGAACAGGCCACGCGGTCAGCCCTTCGGCCTGGCGGGCCCGATGAAAGGCCGCCGCAATGGCTCTCGCGCTGCGTTCGCTGGCCGTAACCACGGTTCCGCCACCGCGCAGCCAAGCGTCGATTCCCGCTGCCAGCCCTGCTTTGCTCTGTGTTCCCATTCCTGCGTTATACGCTGCCCGGCTTTGCTGCTGCCACCTGTCTGGCCTGCTTCAAGTGGGCCGGTCCACGGTTATACACTCGTAATCATGATCCGCCACTTCAGCGCAGTTGCGGCCGTCGCTCTTTTTCTTCTTTCCGGCTGCCATTCGGCGCCCAGTCCCACGCAGCAATCGTCCGCGTCGCCGGCCTTCAAGGTCTACCATCTGCGCGGCAAAGTGATGAACACCAATCACGCCACGGGCGAAGTCACGGTCGACCATGAAGCCATCCCCGGCTTTATGGAAGCCATGACCATGCCCTACAAGCTCAAGGACCCTTCAATCCTGAGCGAACTGCACCCCGGCGACGTGATCACCGCCGACGTGCTGGTCTCGCAGAATCCTGACGCCGACATCCTTCTCGACCATATCGTTGTTATCGCGCAGGGCAAGCCTGACTACAAACCAACGGCCTTCTATCACGTGCCTGCGCCCGGTGACCAGGTGCCCGACTTCAAGCTGCGCAATCAGGATGGCCGCGCAATCCATCTAAGTCAGTTCCGCGGAAAAACAGTGCTCATCACCTTTATCTATACGCGTTGTCCGCTGCCTGACTTTTGCCCGCGGGTCACGCGCAACTTTGCCACTATCAATCAACAGCTCTCGGCCAATCCCGCGCTCTATGCCAAGACCCATCTGCTCTCGGTCAGCTTCGATCCGGAACACGACACACCTGAGCGTTTGCGCGCCTACGGCGCAGCGTATATCGGCAGCGATGCCAAGAGCGCGTTCAGCCACTGGGATTTTGCGGTTGGTACCCAGGCGGAGATCGTTGAAATGGCCAAGTACTTCGATGTCGGCATCACCCCGGGTGACAACGACACCATCAATCACACGCTTTCAACTACGCTCATTGGTCCCGATGGCAAAGTGGCGCAATTCTATCCCGGCAACGAGTGGACCCCCGCCAATGTGCTTGCGGATGTAAAGAAGCTGGAGGCGAACGCCGGATGAGCTCACTTTCGATGAATTCCAGGTTGAAGAGCAAGCAAGGAACAAGCCATGAGTAACGGCGTCAACATCCCTCAAACCGGTGCACTCGACTTCCTCGCCCTTGGCGCGCTCATTCACCGCCTCGACACCGGCATCATCCCATTCCGCAAGGCCACCGAGTGCCAGATTCACGTGAGCGGCGGCGAATACAACGTGGCTGCCAACCTCTCTGACTGCTTCCGTCTCAACACTGCCATCGTCTCCGCCATGGTCGATTACCCGATCGGCGACCTGATCGCGGAACGCGTGCGCGCCATGGGCGTCAAGCCGATCTACAAGCACTTCGAGCACAATGGCGCCACCGGCCCCAACATGGCCACTGTCTACAGCGACCGCGGCGCAGGCGTCCGCCCGCCCGTCGTCTTTTACAACCGCGCCAACGAGGCCGCCGCCCAGCTCAAGCCCGGCGATTTTGACTGGAAGGTCATCTTCTCCGGCGGCGTTCGCTGGGTCCACTGCGGAGGCCTCTTTGCATCGCTCAGCCCCACTACCGCGCCCCTCGCCGCCGAGATGATGAGAGCCGCCAAGGCCGCCGGGGCCGTCACTTCATTCGATCTCAACTTCCGCGAGAAGCTATGGAAGATTTCCGGCGGCATCGATCACGCCGTTGAAACCATTGCGACCATCGTCGAGAATGTCGATGTCCTTATCGGCAACGAGGAGGACCTGCAGAAAGGACTGGGCATCCCCGGTCCCGACGTTCACGCCAAGTCCAAGCTCGATCCCGCAATCTTCTTTGGCATGATCGAGCAGGTCACAACGAAGCACCCGCAGGCCAGAATTGTTGCTACGACCCTGCGCGAAGTCCATTCAACCAATCACCATAGCTGGAGCGCTGTAGCCTGGGTCGACGGCAAGACCTACTCCGCGCCGACAGTTGAGCTCGATGTGATCGATCGCGTCGGCGGCGGCGACGGGTTCGCGGCTGGCTTTATTTACGGCCTGCTGAACGGCGAGAGCTCTGAAGAAGCCCTCAAGCTCGGTTGGGCTCATGGCGCTTTGCTCACTACGTTCCCCGGCGACACCACAATGGCCACGCTCGAGCAGGTGCGAGCCTTCGCCAAGGGCGGTTCTGCGCGCATACAGCGGTGAAAGAACAGGGAACAGGGAATAGGGATTGGGTAACGCTGGTTTTCTGACCGGCGTACTAAAGGCCCCCTGGCCCACAGAAATTTCGCTTTTACTTTAATTCTTGCGTTCGCATGTCCTATGGAAACGCGAGCTGAGAGCTGAAAGCTAGAAGCTGGTTGCATAAATATGCCTTATGGAACCCTGAATCGTCCCTCAGGGGCTAAAGCCCAGAGTTTTTGCGGCTTTTGCGGCACGGCTAAAGCCGTGCCCTTTCAAAGCCGGGTTTATGCAACCAGTTCTAGAAGCTAGAGGCTAGAAGCCGCCCCCTTGTACACTGTCGTTGGAGGTTTCTCGTGGCAAGGATAAGTGTTTTTTTCGGGGCGCTTCTCTTCATTCTGGGCATCGTCGCCTACGTGGGAACTGGCAGCGTGCATCCCACCGCGCTCATTCCCATTTACTTCGGTCTGCCTCTGGTTGTCTTTGGATATCTCGCCAAAAGCCCGATTGAGAGCCGCCGAAAGCTCTTCATGCACATCAATGTCACCATCGGTCTGCTGGGCTTCCTCGGCGCGGTCGGTAGCGCCATCCACGCATACGGCCATGCGCGGTCGCTCGGGATAGATCCAGACATGAAAGCCATCGGCGCTCAGCTCATCATGGCGGCGCTGCTGTTCATCTACGTCATGATGTGCGTGCGGTCGTTCATCGACGCTCGCCAGAAGATGGCGGAATAACGCATGTCGACCATGCGCGGCGGAGGAATGGGCATGGGTATGCGCGCTGAGCGCTCGCCCCACGGCCGCAGTGCGCGCGGCGGTGAAGACCCGCCGAAGAAGAAAGCGAATCTGCGCAAGGCAATGCCTGAGATCTGGAAACTGGTGCGTCCGCGCAAATGGCTGCTTCTGCTCGGACTGGTGCTGGTGGCCATCAATCGTGTTGCTGGTCTCACGCTGCCGTTTGTCTCCAGGCCGTTTGTAAACTTGGTGCTCAGGCAGCACCAGGGCTACAGGCTCATGCCCCTGGTGATCGCCGTCTTCGCCGCCACTTTCGTCCAGGCAATTACCTCGTTTTTGAACACCCAACTGCTGTCAAAGGCGGCGCAGCGCATGATCGCCGAACTGCGGCAGCAGGTGCAGCAGCATGTGGGCCGGCTTTCAGTCAGTTTTTACGATGCAAACCGCACTGGTCTGCTGGTTTCGCGCATCATGAACGATGTTGAAGGCGTGCGCAATCTGATTGGCACCGGCCTGGTTGAGTTTGTCGGTGGACTGCTCACCGCGGCCATGGCCTTCATCTTCCTGCTTCACCGCAGCGCGGGAATGACCCTTATCGTCTTCTCCGTTGTCGGCGTCTTCGTCTTCATCCTTCAGTACGCGTTCAAAACCATTCGGCCTATCTTTAGGGAACGCGCCAAAATCACGGGTGAAGTTACCGGGCGCCTGACCGAATCGCTCGGCGGTGTGCGCGTGGTGAAGGGGTACCACGCCGAAGATCGCGAGGCCGGTGTCTTCACGACCGGCGTGCTGCGCCTGCTCGATAACGTCATGCGCTCGCTTACCGCCACCAGCCTGATGTCAATGGCGGCAACTACCGTACTGGGAATGGTGGGTGGGCTGGTGATGCTGCTGGGTGGCCGCCTGGCCTTGCACAACCAAATGGACGACGGCACCTATATCCAGTACACCATGTTTCTGGCATTCATGATTGCGCCAGTTGTTCAGGTAGTGAACATCGGCACGCAGCTCACTGAGGCTGTGGCTGGAATCGATCGCACCATGGAGATACTCTCGGAACTCGAGGAGAACAAGACTCCGGGCCGGTCCATCAAGATGCCGCCCATCGAGGGCAACGTACGATTCGAAAATGTCGAGTTCGCCTACACTCCCGAGAAGCCCGTTCTGCATGGCATCAGCTTTGAGGCGCGCCAGGGAACTGTTACCGCCCTTGTTGGCTCATCCGGATCAGGCAAATCGACCATTATCAGCCTGCTGTGTGCATTTCACACGCCCGTCAAGGGGCAGGTGCTTGTCGATGGCATCGATCTGGCCCACGTCGACCTCAACACATTCCGTTCCCAGCTAGGTGTGGTGCTCCAGGACTCGTTCCTTTTCGACGGCACCATCCGCGAAAACATCATGTTCTCGCGCCCCGACGCGTCTGAGGAACAGTTCTTGTTCGCGTGTCGAACTGCCCGCGTCGATGAGTTTGCCGAGCGCTTTCCCGAGACTTATGAAACCATCGTCGGCGAGCGCGGCGTCAAGCTCTCCGGAGGCCAGCGCCAGCGATTGTCGATAGCTCGAGCCCTGCTGGCCGAGCCGCGCCTGCTTATTCTCGACGAAGCCACCAGTTCGCTCGACTCCGAGTCTGAAGCGATGATCCAGGCCGGGCTGCAGCAGCTCATGCAGGGCCGCACAACCTTCGTCATCGCTCACAGGCTTTCCACCATCCGCCGTGCCGACCAGATTCTCGTGGTCGAAGATGGCCGCATCGTGGAAAGCGGCAATCACGCTCAGCTCTATGCCCTCAATGGCCGTTACCGCGACCTTTACGACCGCCAGCATGGTCTTGAGGCCAATCTCTTTCTCGCGCCAGGGGAAGGCGACATTATCCCTGCCTGATTTCCGACTGGCTTACATTCGCAAGTGGCGCACTTTCGCCAGCTTTTATCCGCTGCTCAAACTAAATCTCTTCTTGGTTCGTCCTAACAGAGAGAGAGCCTCTCCCAGCGGCGATTCGGGGGCGGAACTGTTTCTTGACTGGAATCCCATATTCTGAGAACCTATATCAGGGATTCGAATCGTGGAATCACGGGTCAATATGCGAGACAATGCTCCGCACGGTACGTACAAAGTTCAAGCACTCGACAGAGCTTTTGCTGTGCTCGATCTCCTCGGTGAGAGCGAGACCCCGCTGGGCCTCGCCCAGGTCGCATCGTCTCTCCAGTTGCACAAGAGCACCGCGCACCGCTTCCTCATGGTTCTCGAGCGTCACCGCATGGTGGAGCGCACCTCCAACGGCAAATTCCGCCTTGGTCTGCGGCTCTTCGACTTCGGCAACCGCGCCATTGAGCAGTACGATCTCCGCGAGCGCGCCCAGCCTCACCTGCGCCGCCTGGTTGCGGAAACTGAAGAGACCGCGCACCTCTGCATTCTTGAAGCAGCACGCGTGATCTACATCGACAAGATTGAGCCGGCCCGCTCGGTTCGCATGATCACTCGCATCGGCGCCAGCAACCCAGTGCACTGTACTTCGGTGGGCAAGGCGATTCTGGCCTTCCTTCCTCCCGAGCGCGCCGCTGAAGTCATTCGCCGCATCCGCTTCGAGCGGCCTACGCATCGCACCATTGCCACTCCCGAAGCACTGCGCGTCGAGCTTGAGAAGACTCGCCGCCGCGGTTACGCTGTGGACGACGAAGAACTCGAAGAAGGCCTCCGCTGCATCGCAGTGCCGCTGCTCGACGCCCAGCGCCAGCCTGTCGCCGCCGTCTCGATTTCCGGACCATCTTTCCGCGTTACCGCTCAAAAGCTGCCTTCGATCGCGAATCATCTGCTGACCTGCGTGCGCGGCATCTCGGCGGACATGGGTTACGTATCCTCGAGCCGCGCAGTCCGCAACGCCACCTGGACTCCTACCACTGCGCAAGCCTGAGGCGCCTCAACCACCGCGCAAGCCCGAGGCGCCGGGAGTAAAGACCGTTGAAGCCTTGGAATTGTGTTGAAAGACGTTTCTAAGCGGGAACCGGACGCTACACTCTCGGATTGAGCGCAAACCGAGCCGCTGCGCGCCCCACAACCCATGGCATTTCTGTTACACTCAAATACTGTTGCAGCAGCAAGATCGCATCGCCTCGTGACGGGCATGCGCCCCGGACTTCAAGGCTTGGGAAACGCAATGTTTCCCCGCAAAACGGCCTCTATCTCCTGGTGGTCAAACTTGCTTCTGGGGACGTAGCTCAGTTTGGTTAGAGCGCTGCCCTGTCACGGCAGAGGTCGCGGGTTCGAGCCCCGTCGTCCCCGCCATCATTCTAAAGCACCTAGGATGATGGGTGACCCCAAAAAAGCAGAAGTCTCGGGTTCGATAAAGGTGCAATAAGCCTGAACCCGTTCCAAAATCTGGGTGTAGAAAAACCTCATCTCACCCACGACCTCTGCCCACATCTCCAAACACAGTGAAATCCGGCCTCTGATCTGCGGTCTCTGTCTTGCCCTACCGCTCTGCCTGAAGAGGTGCTTGCATCTGAACTCCACCCATGTTTGGAACCATCATCTTTACAACCTTGCTCTGCGCGGCGCGCTTGTTCGAGGTCACGGCTTGCGTGTAGACCTCCAGCGTGATGCGGCTGTTGGCGTGCCGTAAAAGCTCCTGGACGGTCTTCACATCTTCGCCGTTCGCTTTGAGCAAAGTGCCAAAGCTGTGGCGGAAGGTGTGCCAACCGACTTGCTTCTGGATACCGGTTTTGCGTGCCACCGGCCGGATGTACCGCTTCATCAAGTTGTCCGGCCAATAGGGCTGCTTCCCCTTCATGGTCGGACTGGCAAAAACCCAATCGCTGGGCATTGGGTATGGGCTCATCCTTTGCCAGCGCAGCAAGTCCTCGGCCATGTAGCTGTCGAGAGGAACCGGCTTTGCCGAGGCTTCGGTCTTGCAATCGCCCACGACCTGGTGCCAAATCGATCGGGTCACGCGCAACTCAAGAGCCTTGAAGTCCACATCCTCCCAGCGAAGCGCCAAGAGTTCGCTTACGCGAAGTCCCGTCGCCGCATCTAGGAGAACCAGCGTCCGCTCCCGAAGTTCAAGTTTGGTGAGGAGGAGTCGGAGCTCTTCAAGTTCCAGAACGTCTGGTGTGCGTTCTCGTTTCGCGCTCTGCCGCACGAGCTTGATCGGGTTGGAATCCAACCATTCGTATCGCATTGCGTGATGAAAGAGCGCACTCATGATGTTCCGTATCTTGGCCCGTGTGCCTCTTGCCCGCTTAATACTGTCGAGCCATGCTTCCACTGCGACAGGCTTGACCTGGTCCAACTTGTGATCCTGCCATCGCGGCAATATCCAGTTGTCCAGATAGCACTCATAGCCAGCGCACGTGGAAAATGCCTTGCGTCCGTTGCGCTCGCCGGCCAATTCCTTCAACCGGTAATGCGCTACGAGTTCGGCAATCGTACTTGGCCCACCCTCTGCCTGCGGCGTTTGTTGGTTGGCGTCGATGCGCAACGCATGAGCTGCTTTGAGGGCAACGGCCTCGGTGGGAAAGGTCAATACGGAACCGACAATCGCTTTGCGATACTTGCTCTCGCCGTCAGAACCAACCTCATACCATCGATAGATCCAAACATCCGGCCCTTGCCGCCGCTTTTCGCGTTGCACGCTTCCTTGTTGATACCGTGTTCGCCTAAACATGAATCCTCCTGGTTCAGGCGGCAACGGACGACTGATTCCAGAGTACCGCCAGACGGGGCAGAGGTCGAGATGTGATTTCAATCAACCGGCAAGTTTTTGCTGAATCCACTCTTCAAGGGTGGATGCGCGAAAACGCCAGACTTTGCCAATCTGTATGGCGCGAATCACTCCGCGCCGTGCCAACTTTTGTAGAGTCTTGGGGTGGATGCGCATGATGGCTGCCGCCTGATCCGTGTCCAGCAACGGCTCCGGCACAAAAGCCTCGGAGACAGGAGGGTGTTTCGGAACTGCTGTTGGCTCGTCGAGTCTGTCAGGACGGGGAATCATCTGACCTCCTCTGGTTACCGTGAGCGCCAAGAGTTTCCGTGCGCTCCTTTCCGCTACCCTGCTTCAGGAGCAGTCCTGTTGTCCAATAACTTTTTGAAAGTTGACGATAAGTTTTTGAGTTGGCGGCCTGCCCGATCGGCTCTGTGCGGGGGCATCCTCCGATTGAACCCTGTGCAGGAGGGAGCGACAGAATTATTTTGACTGGAGAGAAACAAAATCGAAGCGGCCGTGTCCAAGCCAATATATGTGGACGCGATGTACACGCGGAAGTTTACTTGTCCGACTTTTCCGGGTGGCGGATTCTGCAAGTGATCGGACCGCCCGGTTGGCCTTGGTGATGCACAGGGGTCGGTGTGCGCCGAGGTGCATAAGGCATGACGGCAGGTCATTTCCGAATCCGGGATTTCGAGCTCATCGTTGCTCTTCACGAAGAGGGCAATATGACCCAGGCGGCCAAACGCCTTGGAATCACGGAGCCTGCTCTCAGCCAACAGCTTAAGAAAATCGAACGTCGAATTCAGACGCATCTCTTCGAGCGTGGTAATGGCGGTGTCGTCACCACTGGTGCCGGGCGCGCATTTGTTGCGCGTGCGATGGAGATTATCCAGGCATTTCGCAGGGCCATGCACGAAGCGCACGAGACCAAACATAACGAATCTCATCGATTGCGCATCGGAGTTTCGTCGTTTCATCCTCTGTATCTGATGGAAATGTTGCGCTCAATCGAATTGCGCCTCTTCCGCAACCTCTCGCTCGAAATCGTAACGGCATATTCTCTTGAGCTGTTGGCGCTGGTCCAACATTACGAACTCGATCTTGCCATGGTCACTTCGCCTCCGTCGAATGCCCAGATCACGTCGGTTTGCATTGCGAAACACCCGTTCATGATTGCGTTCCGCAAGGCGCATCCGCTGGCGGAGAGAGCCTCGGTCAGACTGGAAGAGCTTTTGCCTTACCCCTGGGTATTCTTCAGTCGGAACGTTCACTACCATTTGCATGATCTGATTCTGCAGCGCGCGAAAGCGGAATCCGGAGCCGTGGGCATACGCCATCTCGTGAGTCAAGAGGAGCAAGCCATTGCATTGTTGACGGACGATCAGGCATTGGCATGGCTGACGCCCGCGGGCGCCGAACGCGTAGTTCATAACGGATTCAAGTGCATACCGCTTGTCGATCCGCATATTCGTCTCGACATACACCTGGTCACTCTGGCAAACAACAAATCGCCGCTGGTCAGCGAGTATGTGCGGAGTTTTATGAAGCGGATTGAAGAGCAGCGCCCACCAATGCAACTGCAACTGCCGATGGGGGTCGGCGTCGATACTTCGCTTCGACCGTGGCCCATTTCCTGAGATTGCGCCTTCAAAGTGTGCGGGCGCGCCGGATTTCGATGCGCCCATTTCGGCTGGGTTGGAAAAAAGAGCTCCTCCCAACCAAGCGTGGCTTCCCAGTGGATTTAAGGCATGAGTTCGCCTTATGATCGCCCAAGTGGCATTGTGAAGGTCTTGTTTCGTGATGGATATTCTCAGACAGATGGCAAGGCGTCGGGCCATGAAGTCGCGGCTCCCAGCCAAAGGGCAGGCTCCCGAACGCCCCCTCCATCACAACGGCCCGGCATGAACCGAACTCGGCAATCACAGGCGATAATTTATCGCGAATGTTCTGAAGGGTAGATTTCTCAGTCATATAGACTATATACTATGTACTCGCTAGGCTGAAACCGAAAACATCGGTGAGTGGACGTTCCAATCACCGATCCCAGGAAGCCCTTGGGACAGACAATCCGTAACCGGCGGGAAATGCTGGGCTTAACGC